>CAVWQJ010000001.1:0-328875 GCA_963756945.1 uncultured Chitinophagaceae bacterium
CGCTGGTCGTCGTGGAGTACGACGAGCTTCCCGACGCGGCCGAGCACTGCATGGAGATCATCGAGCGCTGGAAGCCGATCGGACTCGAGGCGCTCGACCACGAGCTAATCGAGGATCAGACGAGCGAGGGAAAGCACATCTCCGACATTGAGGAGCTTCCACGGCGCGACGCGCCGCGCTCGGCGTGGCTGCTCGTGCAGTTCGGCTCCGATGCCGCCGAGGAATCCGAGGAGACGGCGCGGCTCTTCCGCGATTGGCTGATCGACGAGAAGGGATACGCCCCCGACCGGATCGAGATCCATCGCTCCCAGCAGGAGGGCGGGCATAGCGGCGACATCTGGCAAATACGCGAGGGTGGCCTCGGCGCGACAGCGTTTCCGCCGGACGGACACGACCATTGGCCGGGATGGGAGGACTCGGCTGTCCTGCCGTCGCGCATTGGAGATTACATCCGGGACCTGCGCACGCTCTACAAGGAGTACGGCTATCGCGGCGCCATGTACGGCCACTTCGGCCAGGGCTGCATCCATTCGCGGATCAACTTCGACCTGCGCACGGCGCAGGGCATCGCAAAGTTCCGGCGATTCATGGAGGAGGCGGCCGATCTGTGCGCGTCCTTTGGCGGCTCGATCTCGGGCGAGCACGGCGACGGCCAGGCGCGCGCCGAGCTGCTCGTCAAGCAGTACGGCGAGGAGCTGGTCGATGCCATGCGGGAGTTCAAGCTCATCTGGGACCCGGAGTGGAGGATGAATCCGGGCAAGGTGGTCGACCCGTATCGCATGGACGAGCATCTGAAGCTCGGCACCGGATACAACCCGCCGCGACCACCGGTGCGCTTTGCCTACAAGCTCGATCGTGGCGACTTCGCGCATGCGGCGCTTCGGTGTGTCGGGGTCGGCAAATGCCGGGTCCCGCACGCGTCCACGGTGATGTGCCCGAGTTATATGGTGACGCGCGAGGAGAAGCACTCGACCCGTGGCCGGGCGCGGCTGCTGTTCGAGATGCTGCAAGGCGAGGTGATCCGCGACGGATGGCAGTCGCAGGAGGTCTACGACGCGCTCGACCTATGCCTCGCGTGCAAGGGATGCACGAGCGACTGCCCCGTCCAGGTCGACATGCCGACCTACAAGGCGGAGTTCCTGCACCACCACTTCAAGAGCATCCGCCGCTGGCGACCGCGGTACGCCTACTCCTTCGGGCTGATCGACCAGGCGTCACGGATCGCCTCGCGAATGCCCGAGCTCGTCAACTTTGTCACCCACGCCCCCGGCCTGGCACAGGCGGCGAAGCTCGCCGCCGGGATCGCCCCGGCGCGGGAGATCCCGCGGTTCGCCCCCCTCACCCTTCAGCAGTGGTGGCGCAAGCGTGGCGGTACGAGCAATCCGGGCGGCCCCCGCGTGGTGCTCTGGCCCGACACGTTCAACAACTACCTCCACACCGATGTCGGCGTGGCCTGCGTCGAGGCAATCGAAGCCGCGGGCTGGCAGGTGGTGATCCCGAGCGGCCACGTCTGCTGCGGCCGGTCGCTCTACGACTATGGGTTCCTCGACCTGGCAGAGCGGTACCTGCGCCGGACGCTCGACGCGCTGCGCGCCGAGATCCGCGAGGGAACTCCGGTGGTCGGAATGGAGCCGAGCTGCCTGGCCGTGTTCAAGGACGAGCTGACGGGGATGCTGCCGCACGACGATGACGCCGCGCGGCTGGCCCGCAACGCGATGCACTTCGCCGAGTTCTTCGAGCGCCACGAGATCCCCGTACCCCGGCTCGAGCGCCGGGCGGTCGTGTGGGGCCACTGCCACCGCAAGGCGACCGGCGGGATGGATCCCGAGCACGCGCTGCTGCGACGCATGGGAGTGGACATTCAGCCGGTGAGCGGCGGATGCTGCGGACTCGCCGGGTCGTGGGGCTTTGAACAGGGGCATCACGAGATCTCCATGCAGTGCGGGGAACAGGCGCTGCTGCCGGCGGTGCGCCACGCCGACAGCGACTCGCTGATAATCGCCGACGGCTTCTCGTGCAAGACGCAGATCGCCCAATCCGGCGTGGGTCGGCGCGCGCTTCACGTCGCCCAAGCAATGAAGATGGCGCGTGAGCACGGGCCGCAGGGAGTCCGCGGCACCCTGCCCGAGTCGCCCTACTGCGAGGCTCGGCCACAGCCGACGGCGCTGCGGCGCGGCGCGCGAGTGACCATGCCGGCGGCGTTGGCCGCGGCAGCAGGGGTCTTGGGGCTCGGCTTGTCCGCTCGGCGCTAGGAGGCGCCGCCGGTCCGCTTGCCCGCCGGCCGACGCGGCTAGCGACGGCGATCGTCGACCTCGACCGCCGAAGCTCCCAGCAGCAGCAGCGACATCCCAAGGCTCGCCAGCGCGGCACCGCGATGATCCCGCCGCACCGAGGCGAGAATCGCCATCGATGTGGCGTGCAACGCGTCGACGAGCCGGCTCACCGCCGTGCGCCGGGAGCTCGGCCGGCCACTAAGCCACGCCGCCTGCGCCAGGTTCCGTAGTCCCAGCGCTCTGGTCGCGATGACCGCCGCGCGAGCCGGGGAGGATCCGCAGCTCGCGAGCACTCGCCTCGGGCTCAGCACGAGCGCCATTCCCCAGCCGGCGCGAAGCCAGACGGTGATGGACCGGCTCCCCGGGACGGCCCGATCGACGGCCCATCTGGTCGTAGGCCGGCGCCCCGCGCCCAGCGAATGATCAGGACGAGTCTCCACGGCCACCGCCGCCGTCGGTGGCACGGGCGAACGCCGCCGCGGCGTTGATCAGCGAGAGGTGCGTAAGCGCCTGAGGAAGATTGCCGCGCAGCTCCTTGCTGGCGGGCTCGATCTCCTCGCTGTAGAGGCCGACATCGTTCGCGAGCCCGACCAGGCCGTCCATGAGCTCCGCGGCCTCGTCGAGGCGTTGCGCGAGCGCGAGCGCCTCGACCAGCCAGAACGAGCACGCCAGAAACGCGTTCTCCTCCTCCTGCATCCCGCTGTAACGGTAGAGCAGCGGCGCGCCGGCTCCCAGCTCCGCACGAATCGCGTCGATCGTCCCGTTCATCCGCGAGCCGGTGGGATCGCCGAAGCCGCGGCGGGCGGCCAGCAACATGCCGCAGTCGAGCCCGTCGCTCCCACTCTTCTGGAGGTAGCTGCGCTTCTGCTCCGACCAGAGATTCCGGTCGATGAACGCGCGCACCGCGTCACGCTCGCGACGCCAGCGATTGAGATGCCGGGCGGGCGCCTGGCCCCGCTCAACCAACCCCAGCAGACGCTCGAACGCCACCCAACATCCGAGCTTTGAGGTTCCGTAGTGGGCGGTCTGACCGAGCTCCCACAGGCCGGCATCCTCGCAGCGCCAGATCAGACCGAGCAGATCGACCACATCGGCCAGTCGCTCCCCGATGGCGGGTGAGAGGACGTGACGATGCGACACGTACAGGGAGACGGTCTCAAGCAGGTCGCCGAACCCTCCCAGCTGGAGCTGGCCGCCCGCCTGGTTGCCCCGATGGACGGGTGTGGTTTGCCGGTATCCGGGGATCGGGACCTGGCTTTGCGAACGGACGACCGAGCCGTCCAACGCGTAGACCGGATCGACGCGCGGGTGCGTACGTGACACCGACCCGAGGAGCCAAGTGACGGACGTGTGTGTGAGCTCCTCCATCCCGACCGCGAGGAGAGCGTCGAGGCTGAACGAGGCGTCACGGACCCAGGCGAAGCGATAGTCGTAGTTGCGATTCCCACCGATGACCTCGGGAAGCGAGGTCGTGCCGGCGGCGGCGATCGCGCCCGTGCGCCCATCCGTCAGCAGCCGGATCGCCAGGAGGCTCCGTTCGACGGCGTCGGTCCACGGGCCCTCGTGGGTGTGCCTGCCTGTCCAGCTTTGCCACACCTCCACCGTGTCCGAGAGGCGCCGCTCGACGGCGTGGCGCTCGGGTAGCGGTAACGGCTCATCCTCGACGGCGGTCATGACGAGGAGCGACTGCTCGCCGGGCCGGGAGACGAACTCCCCGGACTGAGTGATCTCGCCGTGCCCAGCATCCCAGCGCTGCAGGCCAACCTGAAGCCCGCCGTGGCGCAGGACGGTGGCCCCGTCACGCCGCTCAGTCGCCGGAACTTCCCCGTGCGCGCCGAACCGGGGTTCGAAGCTCCACCGCATCGGCACCTCGCCCGCAAGGCCCTCGACCCGACGAGCCAGCTCGCGCCATGACGCCACCTGGCTCTTGTCCAGGGTCAGCGCGTCGATCAGGCGGACTTGTCCCTCAGCGGTCGCGAAAGTCGTTTCGAGCACGTTCGTCCGCTCGAGGTACCGACGACTGGCCTCGAACGGAATCGCGGGCTGGATGACGAAGCGGCCGCCGGCCTGAGGATTGAGAAGTGCGCCGAAGATGCTCGACCCGTCCAGGTTAGGCAGGCACATCCAGTCGATCGACCCGTCCGTGCCGACCAACCCGAGCGTGCGGCCGTCCCCGATCGCCGCGTACTCACCGAGGTGCAGATAGCCGTCTCGTCTGTGCGGCGAAGCCGATTTCACGCTCGTGGCCATCTCGGATCTGACGCTACCCGGCCACACCGTGTGAGGTCGACGGAAACGTTCGAGGACAGACGTTTCACCATGTCCGCCTGCTGCCTGGTGCTCCGACGGTGGTAACTGAGAGTCATCAACCGACCAAAGGAATCGCGATGCAAAACGAGCACGAGGTAGTTGTCATCACCGGCGCGTCAGGCGGCATCGGCCGGGCTGCCGCGCGGAAGTTCGCGCACGATGGAGCAAAGCTCGCGCTGCTCGCCCGGGGCCGCCGCGGTCTGGAGGCGGCCGCACGAGAGGTGGAGGAGCCTCGGCGGGCAGGCCATGGTCCTCCCGGTAGACGTCTCGCAATACGACCAGGTCGAGGCCGCGGCCGCCTCGGTCGAGGATGCCTTCGGGCCGATCGACATCTGGGTCAACGACGCGATGGTCACGGTCTATGCCGAGTTCCTCGACATCGAGCCAGACGAGTTCCGTCGTTCCACCGACGTGAGCTATCTCGGGATGGTCTGGGGAACGCGGGCCGCGCTGAAGCGAATGGTCCCGCGCGACCGGGGATCGATCGTCCAGGTCTGCTCGGCGATGTCCTACCGCGGGATCCCATTGCAGTCCCCATACTGCGGTGCCAAGCACGCCTGCAAGGGGTTCACCGAGAGCATCATCACCGAGCTCCTGCACCACAAGTCCAAAGTGCAAATGTCGATGGTCCAGCTTCCCGGCGTGAACACGACCCAGTTCACCTGGGGGCGCACCAAGCTCCCCAAGCAGACGATGCCGGTACCGCCGATCTACCAGCCGGAGGTCGCGGCCGACGCGATCCACTACGCGGCCCATCACAAACGGCGCCAGATCTACGTCGGGATCCCCACCGTGATGAACATCCTGGGCGAGCGTCTGGCCCCGTGGCTCCTTGACCGCTATCTGGCGCGAACCGGCTTCGGCTCGCAGATGACCGATCAACCACTGGATCCGGCTGGGCACGACAACCTGTTCGAGCCGGTTGACGAGGACCGCGGCGCGCACGGACCATTCGACGAGAAGGCCCACCGGATCAGTCCGCAGTACGAGCTGGTCAAGCGGCGCGGTCTCGTCGCGGCTGGCCTCGGCGCGGCCGCGGCCGGAGCGAGTGCGGTGGCACTGCGTGCCGCGCGTTCATAAGCCGCCGTCCGAAAGTGATCACGCTCTTGCGAGTATGTCACCGCACTGACCGACGGCCTGGACTGACCCCGGTCCTTTAGTGATGCTCGCGCGGTGCGGACGAGCTCTCCGACCAGGTGGTTGTTCCGCGCCCCCGCGAGTCTCTATTCGATCGGAGCCGGACGGCTGCTTGGTCACCGATTCCTGTGCCTGACTCACCGCGGGCGCAAAACCGGGCGAGCGCACCGTTGCGTCCTTGAAGTGCTCACGTGGCGGCCCGATATGAATGAGGCGATCGTCATCTCGGGCTTTGGACGGCGCTCGAACTGGTACCTGAACGTTTTGGGCGGCGGGGCGCAGGAGGTGGCGATCGGACGTATTCGATTCACGCCGCAAACACGCGTGCTCGAGGCCGAGGAAGCGGGCAGCGTGCTCGCGGACTACGAACGCCGCAACCGACTCGTCGCACCTTTGATTCGCCGACTGCTCGCAGAGCTCACGGGAGTGCCTTATGACGGTTCGGACGAGGCTCGACGGAGTGTGGTGCGGCGGCTCCCGCTAGTGGGCTTTCGTCCGCGCGAGGACCCGGCCGCGACCGAAGGCCTGCGCGGCGCAGCGTGATGTCGAGCCCGCAGGTGCCCACGCGCGCCGCCTGGAAGCGACTCGCGGCGTGCACCAGCGCCGCCGCGCTGCTCCAACTCGATGGCACGCTGATTACGGTCGCGCTGCCGACGGTCGCGCACAGCCTGCAGATCAGCGGTGCGTCAACATCGGTCGTATCGCTGGGTGGTGAGGGATCGGGGCGAGCCCGGTCAGACGCGGGCGGGGAGCGCCCGGATCGCGTCCAGCACGGTGGTGAAGTCGGTCTTCCATGGCCAGCGGGCTGGGAGCCTGAGTGTCCAGCGGCGGCTGGTGCGGGTGAGCTCGGCCCGGGATCGCCAACAGACGGCGCCGGCGGGCGTGGGCGGTTTGGACTGGCGCGGTGGGCAGGCCGATCAGGGTTGTCCAGCGGGCGAGGTTGTGCGCCAGGGCGGCGATCACGGTCCAGGCCATGTTGGCGGCGAACCGGCCGGAGGGGAAGTGACAGAGTGCCTGGTCCTTGAGGTCGCGGATCACCAGCTCGATCGTGGCGTGGTCGCGGTGATCGACATCGGCGACGAGTGTCGGGACGGTGCGGTTGGTCGCGAAGGCGTGGTAGCGCCAGTCGGGGAACAGCTCGGCCTGCGCGCCGACCAGGCGGGTGCGGCGCACGATCAGCCTGAAGCTCCCGAGCTTCGTCTCGGCGACCTGCGCCTCCCCGGTCTCCGGGTAGTCCGGCACCCAGGTCCAGTCGGTCTCGGGGATCTCCTCGATCAGTGCCCTGATCTGCTTGCGCTGCTTGATGCCGATCGAGAACTCGACGCCTTCGCGGTCGAGCGTGCGCATGAGCTTGTGGTTCTCAAACCCGGAGTCCGCCCGCAGCACGATCAGGCCGCCATGGCCGGCGCGGCGCACGCGGGCGAGCAGCTCATCGACGAACCGCTCGGCGCCGCGCTGCGTGTTGGCCTTGCCCTTGCGGTTGCGGATGTGAATGACCTCGCCGGTATCCGAGCGGGTGGCGATGATCGGGTGATACCCGTACGTGCGCGTGTACCCGTACGCGGCGCCCTGCTTCTCATACCCGTAGACCTCGCCGATGAAGCTGTCTAGGTCGATCACCAGCGGCCCATCGCCCGGACCCGCGCCGGCCTGCCACGCTCTCCCGAGCGTGACATCCAGGACGCGGTCGAGCTGGCGAACGTGCCCGAAGGTGAACGCACGCAAGAACGTCCCGAGCGTGGACGGAGCCATCACCCGGTGCCCGAGGACCAGGCCGAGTCGAGCCGGCTCGCAGCACGTTCATCTGATCGATGCTGTCCGCCCCGGTGATCATGCCGTGCACCAGCGTCATGACCTTGCGGCCGGGCAGCGCCGCGCCCGGCGCGCGAGCGTCAAGCCACACGGACTCGTTCACCGTCTCCTCGATCCCGAGCCGCTCGGCGAGTGTCGCCGTGATCAGCACCCCGGCGTCGCTTACCAGCCGCTGATCGTTGAACTCGACCCTCACCGAATCCAGACTCGCGGGCCCGGCCGGAACGTCCGCTGCAGCGTGCACCATACGGGTGACCTCCTGACAGGGCCGCAGCCGCCACATACGACTGCTACCAAAGCCCTGCTCAGGAGGACATTTAAGAGTCAGCCCCGGACGGAACCGGGCGCGTTACTCGGTGGTTCCAGGCTTAGCGTGTACTTCGCCGCCTACGCATTGATGCTTCTGGCCGGCGGGTTGCTCGTGGACCGTTTGGGTCCCAGGCGAGTGGCTTTGCTCGGCCTTGCGCTGTTTGCGCTGGGCGCAGGGGCTGGAGCCGTGTGTTCGACCATTGAGGCCCTGGCGGCCACGAGGGTCGTGCAGGGCGCCGGCGCGGGGCTCGTCAGCCCCGCTGCACTCGCCGGTGCGGTGAGCGGCTTTCCACCGGAGCGGCGTGGGGCTGCGTTGGGGAGTTGGGGCGCAAGCGCCGGGATTTCAAACCTCGTGGGGCCGCTGCTCGGGGGACTGCTGACGGTGGCCCTCGGGTGGCGGGCGGATTGGTGGGCGCTTGTTCCGCTTGCCTTCCTCGCCGCTTGGGCGATCATTGCTCACGTTCCGCAGACAACGCCCGACCGAGTTGTGCGGGGCACGGGATCTCTACGTACACCCGTCGTGCTCACCGCCGCGTTCCTGGCCGCGCTGACATTTGCCGTGATGATCGGATCGTTCTACGTCGCCGAGCAATACCTTCAGCGCGCGGCGGGTTACTCCGCGCTAGGCGCCTCGGGTGTGCTGGTGCTCGTCGCGGTACTCGTCGGCGCAGCGGCACCGCTGGCCGGACGGCTGGCCGACCGCCGCGGCGAACGGCTGCCCGCAACGGTGGGGTTCCTCGCCACCGGAGCGGGGTTATTGGTGCTCGGACTGCCCGGCGTCTCGCTGCACAGTTCGGCCACGATCGCCCCCCTTGTCCCGGTGGGTCTTGGCTTGGGAATGTTGTTCGTTCCCGTTTCGCGCTCCGCGCTCAACGCGACGCCCTCCGGGCTTCACGGACGGACCTCCGCAACGCTCTCCGGCGGGCGCCTTCTCGGCGCGGCGGCGGGAGCGGGACTCGGCGGCCTCGCGTTGTCGGGCGGCGCAACGGCCGACGACGTTCACAAGGCCCTGCTGGCGGCCTGCACGCTCTGTATCGTGATCGGCGTGCCCGCCTGCCGCCTCCTTGGCGCACCGGAGCCCCTCGCCGCGATTCGCTCCGCTCCGGCGCCGTCACGGAGTAGTCCGCGAGGTAACCCGCCCGCGCAATCTCGATTGACCTGATGCTGGTCGCGGCACCGGTAGCGCAAGGCTCGACTCAACCGCGCTTCAGCTCGCCCCACGCCGTGTGCGATGCGTGTTCCCAGCCGGTCGTGGGGCGGTGGTATCACATCGCCTCTTTGATGCCGCGGCGGATCAGCCACAAATTGACCGGGTAGGCCGTCGCGAACCCCAGCAGCATGCCGACCTGCATCAACAGCCAGTATGCGGCGCTGTCCGGGTGCAGGTGCGACGGCGCCGGGAAGAACACGAAGGACATCAATGCCATCCACCCGAACAGGCCGATCTCGAAGAACGTCAGCGACAGCGTGTCAGCCTTGAGGGCCGCCACGACTCCCTCCCGCACTCCCAGCCCGCGCATCGGCGCGATCGAGAAGTACTGAAACGCGATCCCGAGCGCGAACGCGAGAACGTAGTCGGCGATGTACTCGCCCCACAGCACATGACCGGCGACCGTGAGCCCAACCGCGAATACGAGCCACTCGCCGATGATGTCGCCCAGGGTGCAGCCCGCGCCGCAATGGCTGACCCCGGTCGCGGTCGACACCGCCTCGCCGTAATCCGCTCGGCCACGAATCGCGTCCCTATACGCGGGGCTACCGAGCCGTCCGTAGCGCCGGTATCCCCACCAAGCAAGCGGCCCGGCATAAAGAGCAGTGATCGGCCACACCACGTTCATGATCTCCATCTCCTGCCGGTGGCCTCGGCCCAAGATGTCGAACACGATCGCGCCGGCGCACAGGAACGCCGTGGACAGCGACACCCAACCGAGCACCTCGAGCCAAAGGGGGGCCATTCAGGCTCCTGCTACGCCTACGGACGCCTGAGAGGTCGCAGATCGCCTACCGTGGCTCCTACTCGTCGGCGCGTCGGCTTGAGCTCCCCAGCCTTGGCCAGGGTCAGCCCCCGGCGACACCAACCCGCTCAAGCGGCGGTCTCACCCGAGCTGGGATGAGTCTCCTTCGACGCGGTATGCGGAAGGCGATAGAAGCCGAACGCAAGCTCCTCGATTCTGTGCTCTTCGACGGCCCTCCGAAGCGCTCGCTCGAAGCCTGCCTCGTGCCAGCTTCCGGCTTTTGCCGTGCGCGCAAGCACATCGCGTCGCAGGACTCCATAAGGGCGCAAGGCGCGTACTAGGCGGTTGACCTCCGCGCGCACCACCGCCCCTTCATGTCCGTCATCATCCTCCGGCGAGTAGCTGCGGCGGAGATACAGATGGCGCGCGTCCACGTCGTGGTCAGTAAGTCCCATGTCTCGCTCCTTTTCTACTTACTGAGAATGCCCGGCTCGGAGCAGCGGCTCACGTTCGTGACCTCTTCGGAGGACAGATCTGTCTCTGCGATGACGAAACACCGTGCACGAGCGGCGCTCAGCCCGGTGGGTCGCTACGGAGATCCAACCGATGTTCCGGACGGATTCACCGGGGTACCGAATCGTGTTGGGAGAGGCGAGCGGCCAAACTTGTCAGGTGGGTGACAGCCGTCCTCGCCAGCGGCACGAGCGGACGAGCCAGGGCTCTACAGGCTTGGACGGGAGTTCCTCTACGCGTGCTACCTGGAGGCGGGTGACACTGGCCGGGCTGTTCGTCACCCGCGAGCGGGCACTGGCGAGGCTGCACAACGAGAACGCGATCCGCAAGGCGATCGAGCGCGAGGAGTTCCGGGTCTTCTTCCAGCCCGAGATAGCGATCGACAACGAGCACATCATCGGGATGGAGGCGCTCGTGCGCTGGCAGCACGCGGAGCGTGGCCCGCTCGGACCGGGCGAGTTCATCTCACTGGCCGAGGAGACCGGTCTGATCGTCCCACTGGGCGCCTGGATCCTGCGCGACGCCTGCCAGCGGGCGATCGTCTGGCAGCGCTCGCGCCCAGCCGATCAGCCGCTCACCCTCCGGGTCAACGTCTCGGCCCGCCAGCTCGCTCACGACTCGCTGCGCCCGACGGTGGCGGAGATCATCCAGGAGACCGGAATCGAGCCCGCCACGCTCTGCCTCGAGGTCACCGAGAGCGTCCTCATCGAGGATCCCGAGGAGTCGATCCGGACGCTGACCGAGCTCAAGAAGCTCGGGGTCAAGATCGCCATCGACGACTTCGGGACCGGATACTCGTCGCTCGAATACCTGCGGCGCTGCCCGTCGACTGCGTCAAGGTCGACCGGTCGTTCGTGCGCGGTGTGCCCGAGAACGAGGAGGACGTGGCGATCGTCAACGCGGTGATCGAGCTGGGTCACGCGCTGAAGCTGACGGTGACCGCCGAGGGGGTCGAGACGACCGATCAGTTCGACAATCTCCGCGCGGCCGGTTGCGATACCGCGCAGGGCTTCCTGTTCTTCCGGCCCGAGCCGCCCGACGAAGTGGCCGAGCTTTCGCCGCCGCCCCGATTGCGGCTGCCGTACACGGCCCGGCCGCGAGTGCTCGCGCCGTCCGCCCGGAGGGCGGCGGTCCGATCGTGTCGGACCATGTATTGGCGCCCCTCCACACGGTCGCTCGCCAGGGCCGACTGTTCCCGGGGCCGGGAACCCCCGGCTGCCGCCGGCGGCTGGCCCGCAGTTCGCTGCTGGCCGGCTTCAAGGCGATGGCCGACATCTAGACGGGCGGCGAGAGCCGTGTCTGAGTCAGTCGAATTCAAGGAGATCAAACGATCATGGACGCTAACTCTCGCTCAATCGTCCGCGAGCGCCAGCGGACCAGACGGCGGGCATTCTGCCTGGTGGTGTTGGCGGTGCTGCTCGAGGTGACCCTGCTGATGCCGTTCGTCGATCACCTGGGCGACTCCAACAACACCATCCACTGCACCCCAGCACGGCTTCATCTTCGCCGGCGGAGTGCTGCTGGGCATGGCGTTGCGTGACGTCCAGCGCACCTCTCGGCGCTGACCCAGACCTTTAGCATGCGGTGACCGCATGGGCGCTTGTTTTGATCGGCATACGCGTTCTTTTCGTGACGTGGCGACCGAGCGCTCCTGTACTCGGAGTCTTCAACTGCGATCCGGACCTGATCGACGCCGCATGCGCGCGGCGGAGGAGCACGTGCACGCCGCCAGAGCCGAGCTGGGAGGGCGAATGCCCGGCTCCGATCCGACGAGGATGGCGGTTGCGGTGGTCCTGGCCGACGGGGACGAGCTCTGCGTAGGTAACCTGGCGTGGGTGAGAGACCACCCGTCGCAAACCGGTCTAATTACCTGATGTGCTCTGGGCGGGACCGGCGATCTCGAGGCGCGAAAGGAAAGTTGTGTACATGGCTGACCCGTCGTGGCCGCGGAGTCTTGAGGCGGATCGCGGTGCGATGGAGGTGAACCGTGAGCAACGCCGCCGTTGAGCTGCCGGATCCTTCCCGATCATTCCGAACCAGAGGGTGGGCTGAGCAACGCCGAGCGCGATCGGCTGATCGGCGATGCCAAGCGCCTGTCGTGGCTGAGCCTGGCCTGGATGGGTGTGGAGGGGGCGGTGGCGATCGTTGCCGCCGTGTTCGCTGGCTCGGTTGCGCTGCTGGGGTTCGGGATCGATTCGGCGATCGAAGGCCTGGCCTCGGTCATCGTGATATGGCGCTTCACCGCGCACCGCCGTCTGTCGGATGAGGCTGAGCGCCGGGCCCAGAAGGCGGTGGCGATTTCGTTCTTCTTGCTGGCGCCGTACGTCGCGCAGGACGCAATCCGCTCGCTGCTCGACGGCGCGCATGCCAGCACAAGCTGGGTCGGAATCGGATTGTCGATCTCAAGCATCGTGGTCATGCCGCTTCTCGGGCTCACCAAGCAGCGCATCGGTTCTCGGCTTGGGTCGGCGGCGACAGCGGGCGAGGGCATGCAGAACATGCTCTGCGCCTACCTTGCTGCAGGCGTTCTCGCGGGCCTGCTGGCCAACACGATCCTCGGGTGGTGGTGGGTCGATCCGATCGTCGCGCTCGGGATCGCCGGCGTCGCGCTGCACGAGGGCCGAGAGACCTGGCGGGGCGAGGGCTGCTGTACGACCTTCCCGATCGGATCGTGCACATGATGAGGCGGCGAGCCAGCCAGTCGGCCCCTGGTTTCTCCTTGATTTGACGGATCGCGACTCATGCTCGATCAGTCGAGAGTGCACCAACGACCAGAAATCGCCAAGCCGGATCACTCTCCATTAGCATCGGGCAGCGCTCTCCCGGCGCTAGCGAGTCATCGGTGTGCTCGACCTTCACCCATGGTGATCGTGGCGCGCACGACCCAGGCGCCAGCCGGTCTCCAGTAGCGCGGGCGGTGCCGCGTCGTCGAAACGCGCGCTGGCTAGCGAAGCGTCCTCGGCCTGAAAACGGTCAACGGCCAGACCCCCCGAGGTTGTCAACCGGGACGAACGGGTGCATAGTAATCCTCAGGCTACAAGAGGATCATGATGCGACGCCCACGCATTCGTGGCAGAGGCGCGTCTCGTCTGGATCAGAGCGCGATCACGGTTCGTCCTGCTTCGACGGCTGACGCTGATGCCCTGGCTGATCTCGCCGAGCTCGACAGCGTGCGGGTTCCCCCGGCACCGCTATTGCTTGCCGAAACCGACGACGAGCTTCGCGCGGCACTGTCGCTCACCGACGGGACGGTTATCTCCGACCCTTTCCATGTCAGCGCCGATTTGGTAGCACTGTTGCGGGACCGCGCTAGAAACCCGAGGGCTGACGTCAATCAGCGCGCCCGCCGGTAACTTGGGCTCACTCGCACTGCTGGTCCTGTGGCGGCACTCGGACGCTTGTGCTTGTTCACCGCCACGGTAAAAAGTCAGCGTCCACCGTCAGCGCAGGAGCGTTCTCTCGAGGGCGGTCGTGATCCATCGCTCGCAATCGTCGAAGCTCCAGCCGTACTCTTGGACTAGCTGCGCGTACGTCGGATGCCAGGTCAGCACGGCGATCAGCGCTCCGGCTCGCCTGGGGGAGACGTCCTTGCGAAGGGCGCCGAGGGCGCCGAGCTTTCGGCCCAGCCGCGCTGCGCCCTCGCGGTGCCGTCGCTTGCCCTCGGCGATCGCCTGGCCTGCCTCGGGCGCGATGGTGGCCGCTGAGAGGAGCGTGGCGATGATGTCCCCGCAGCGCTCGTTCAGCTGGCGGGTGAGGCGAACCCCGAGCGCGAGCGCCTCGGAGGGTCTTCGCTGTCGGCGAGCTGGACTCCGAGCGCGGCGACATCGGCCTCCTCGTCGATCGCGTCAACCAGGGCCATGACGAGATCCTGCTTGGAGCCGCAGCTGGCGTAAGATCGTCTGGACCGCGACTTCGGCTGCCGCGGCGATGTCGGCCATGGACGTTGCCCCATAGCCCTTCTCGGCGAACAGGCGCCGCGCGGCGAGCACGATGTCCCGACGGGTTGCCTCGGCTTGCTGACGTCGGCGTTCTGACCTATACGTGGTCACCGTTGACAGGAAGATATCGCTGGACTAGCATCCTAATGGATAGAGGCTCATTCAGATGAATGAGCGGCACATCTACGCGAGGGAGCGTACATGAGTATCGCCACTACGTCCAACGTCGATATATGCGCGCGGGCACAGCTCGAACTGCTCGGCGCCGGCCGCTTAGAGCTCGCCGACGAGCTGATCGCCGCGAACTGCGTCGATCACGGCGACGAGGTCGGCCTGGGCCGCCGCGAGGACGGGCACGAGGCGCCCACAGGACCCGACGGAATCAGGGGCGTCGTCCGGTGGCTGCGGAGCGCGTTCCCCGATCTCAGCTACGAGATCTTGGACTCCTTCGGCGATCGTGACCGCGTCGCGCTGCGGTGCAGGGCGCGCGGAACCCACTCCGGCGAGTTCCTCGGCCAGGCGCCAACCGGACGCAGCTTCGCGGTTCAACAAATCCACATATTCCGCGTCGAAGACGGCCGCATCGCCGAGCACTGGGCCTGCCGCGACGACGCCGGGATGCTCACCAACTCGGCCTGATCGGCTGACCCCGCAGCACGACCATCCTCGTCAGAAAGATGTCATGAGCAGTCCGTCGGACCCGACGTGTAGGTACCTTCTCAGCTCAAGCGCGGAGCGTTTCCGCGCAGGCTGTCTAATCGTGCAGCTTGAGCCCCCTAGTGACGATCGTGATGGGACCTGATCAACATCACCGGGCGAACATTGGGCATCGCGGCCCGTCAGCGTTACTACCACTCTGTTACCCCGGGTTGGTGCGGGAGTGGGCGTCATCGACCGCTTCATACGGGAATCAGCGCTGCGTCGGACTTTGACGCGACCGATACTCAAGCCGGCGCCGCGATCAAACCGATTCGGCTGCCGTAGCAGCGCGGTGCTGTTCGGTTGCGGTCGCGGCCGCCGTGGCGACGTCCCGCGGGTAGGTGCCGAGTGCTCTGTAGAGCAGTGCCGCGCTGGCGGCGAGTGGAAGTAGCATCAGCGCGAAGGTCAGTTGGAGACCGCTGCGGCCGCCGCCGAAGACTTCATCGGAGATGAGGCCGAAGAGGAGTGGCGCGAGCGCTTGGGCGAACGAGCGGATGACGCTGCGGATGCTCTCCGCCCGCCCCCAGAGTTGCGGGGGCATGATGTCAAGTCGGGCCGCGTCGAGGGGGGCAGTCTGCGCCGAGAGAGTGAAGGCGGCCGCGCACAGATAGGGCACGGCGGTGAGCGTGCCGTGGGCGAACAGCGCGGGGATGAACAGGAGGGTGGTGGCGGTGGCGGCGATCGCGCTGGTCAGGATCCGGCCGTTCATGTTGCGGGCCCGGATTAGCGCATCGCCCAGCAATCCACCGGCGACGACGCCGACGACGGCGCCGATTCCGATCACGAGGAGCAGGAGGTTGGCCAGTGCCTGTCCGATTCGGAACTGATCCTGTGCGAACTCGAGCCCGAACGTCTGCATCCCGGCGAGGAAGTAGTGGGCGCATGCGCTCGCCGCGATGAGGACAAGGTTGGTTCGGACGCGAACGACGTGCCTGGCTGCCGCGACCAGCCCGAGCCGGCGGATGTCGCCGTGCAGGATCAGCCGTGGATCAGGTGCGATCCCGCGCTCGCGGGCCAGGTGCTGTGCATCGGTCGGGCCGGACCCCTCGAGAGCGGCTGTCTGGCCTGCGTGGTTCCCGTGCGCCCGGGGTGGGAAGGCGGTCCCTCCCCTGGGCGGCTCGGGCAGGTGGATCACCAGCCAGGCCAGGAGGAACGAGGGAAGAGCCAGGATCACGAGCGCGGCCCTCCAAGAGAGAGCGGCGATGTCGCCCGTGACGGCGAACCCGAAGCCGGAGCCGAGCAGCTCACCAGCGAGGATGAAGCCGTAGATACGGCCTCGCTCGCCAGGCGCGAAGTAGTCGCCGACGAGCGAAGCGACGAACGGCCCGGCCGCCGCCGTGACCGCGCCCAGGAACACCCGAGCGAGGAGCAGTTCATCGAAGCTGCCGACGGTCGCGCTCCACAGCATCGCCAGGCCCCACAGCGCGATCGCACCACCAAGCGTCCACGTGCGGCGCGCGCGGTCGGCGAGCACCCCGAAAGGCAATGCTGCCACTACTGCGACCAAGGAACTCACCGTGACCAGCAGCCCGACGTCGGTGTTGGTGATGTGAAGCCCGTGCCGAAGCGCGCGTGCAGACGCGCCCACCGTGGCCACGTCGGCGCCGCTCAGGCCCAACACGCAGGCCAGCACGAGAATCACTCGCGCACGTGCCGTCCCCCCGAGCAAGACGACCACACGCTCTTGCACCGCGCGCGCCGCCTTCTCGGATACCGCCGCAACGCTCGCCAGCAGGTCTCCCCGGTTCATAGCAGGGCCGCTGGCGTTGAGGCGGGCGCAGGGGAACTCTCCATCCCCGACTAGCTACCCGACGCAACCCGTCACACCCCAGCGGGGTCAGGCCGACGCCACGCGGACCCTCACCTCGGATGTGCGCCGCGCCCCCGCGTCAACGGTCCTGACACGCGGATCCTGACGACCAACCCGGTACCTGAACCGGGTCTCGCTGCACTAGCCGGGCGCCCGCCTGCCGAAGGAACGGGCGCCCGGCTCGATCGCCTCGCGCACGGTCGGCGCACGCGAGCTCATGTGCAGTTGATGCAGAGGAGCATCGATTCGTTTATCCCCCGTACAGTGGCCCGTCCGAAAGGACGAGCCCTGATTCGGGACAGAGGCTGTTCGCCCGCGATCAGTGCGCGCGAACGACACATCCATCTGCGTGGTAGGAACTGAACCTACCACGTCGAGATGAGTCCGTATCGCCTTGGCACTCTCAATGTAGGCGGACTGACAAAACCGGCGCCGTGTGACTCCGCACGCCGAGCCTGGCGTGGATCGTCCGGTGGCGAGCGACCGTACCCAGCGTAGACCGCGAACGGGTTTCGCCGGCCGCACCACTCCCCACGGTGCTTCTACCGTGGCCGGCGTGGAGGCTCGCGGGACCACGCCGCCCGCTCCAACCGTGAGCGCGCGTGCACCAAGAGGCGACACCATGGGCTGTCTCGCCAGTATGACGGAGCGGTGGGCGATGCTGTTCAGTGCGACACCAGGTTGGCGAACAGAATGCGGTGGCGTCCGACGGCCAGCTCGTCACCGTCTACAAGCACGCTCGAGAACACCCGCTCGCCGCCGAGAAACACGCCGTTCAGGCTGCGATCGTCGATCACCCGCACCTCCTCTCGGTCACGGATGATCAGCGCGTGGCGTCGGGAGACGGTTGGATCCTCGAAGCGGATGTCCGCGGTTACGCTGCGCCCGACACGAACGGGATCTCCCACGAGAGCAAAAACAACGGGCGCACTATCGATGCCTTCGTATATGAGGTAATAACCGGGCTCGGTGATGTTCGCGCGCGCCACTCGAAGGGCATCAGCCACGCTTGGGTGCGGTGCGCTCTCCTGAATGCCGACGGCAAGCGCCTCCGTTGCCCGTTCGTTCGTAAGTTTGCGCCCACTGTGCTCTGCGGTTGTGCCGACCATGGGCGTCGACTCCTTTCTCGACGATGCATGCAACCAGTGTGCACTGGACGGCGGGTGAACGGCGATACCCGGCGTAGGAAATGTCAGCGCTCGATCCGATTCTTTATCGAACCCTTAGACAAGAGACGCCTGCTGGCCGATGGCTGGCGCGATTTGTCCGACGCGTGCGGAGGCAGGCCCTGGCCGCACGGTGCGCAGTGAGCCTCCTCCGCGGGTAGCGTCTCGCCTGCGGTGCTCGATCAACGAATGCAGCCGGCTCAATGAAACAGCCGCGATTCCTCGCGGCTGTTCGTGCCCGATTTGTCGCATGCTCTCGGCTGAGATCTCGCTGGCCCGGCGCCCGAATCTTACCAGTCGTCGACCTCGACCTGTGTGTGGCGCCTGCGACGGCGCTCAGAACGCGCCGCCGGTGATCGCCGCCTACGGCCGCGCCGCCGAACACGCGGACGCGAGCCGGGTGAGGTCATCCCCCAGGAGCGCCGCGGCAATGTTCGGGCGCTGACAACCTCCGCCGCGGCGCGCAACCAAGCTGAGGGGAGCGTGTTTCGGGTCACCGCGACTCAACCCACAGGAGTGTGCTGATGCCACTTTTCGCATATCACCCGCGGCGGGTGCACCTCGCGGTTCCTGCCGCAGTATGCCTGCTTGCTGCCGCCCTTCCGGGCGGAGCGCTGGCTCGCCAGCGCGTCCTCTACGTGTCGCCGCACGGGAGCGACACTCACAACTGCACTCGCAGGCAGCCCTGCCGGACGATCGACCATGCGGTCGCAAAGGCGCCGCCGCGAAGCACCGTCATCGTACGTCGCGGCGCCTACAAGGAGTCGGTGAAGGTCAATAAGCGACTGCGGCTCATAGGCGTGCACCGTCCGGTGATCGACGCCACGGGCAACGCCAACGGCATCCGCATCAGCGGACCCGGCGCGGCGCACTCCCTCGTGCAAGGCTTCGTCGTCGAGCGCGCCAACGAGGAGGGGATCCTGGCGATGCGGACCATGCGCATCACGATCCAGAACAACCTCGTGCGGCAGAACGACCTCGGTGCCGCGACTCCCACCCCACGGGCGAGTGCGCGCCACAGGGGCAGGTGCCGGGCGACTGCGGCGAGGGCCTACACCTCATGTCGGTCACGCGCTCGCGCGTGCTTAACAACAGCGTGACGAGAAACGCCGGGGGCATCCTCCTCACAGACGAGCTCGGACCCACCGCCCATAACCTGCTGCGGCGTAACCGCGTCTATCGCAACCCGTACGACTGCGGCATCACGATCGCGGGCCATAACAACAAGGCGGTGCAGTCCGGCAAGCTCATGCCCAGCGTCGCCGGGATCTACAAGAACCGGATCCTCCGCAACTTCTCAGACGCGAACGGCCTTCGCGGCGAGGGCGCCGGCATCCTGCTGGCAACCGCCGGGCCTGGTACCGCGGTGTACTCCAACCTGGTCAGCGGGAACACCGCGAACGGAAACAACCTGGCGGGCATCACGCTCCACAGCCATGCCCCTGGTGATTACCTCAACGGGAACCGGATCATCGAAAACCTCGTGCGCAACGATAACCTCGGGGGCGATCCCGACGCGGGGGACAAGGCCACCACCGGAATCCTTGTGTTCAGCGCGGTGACCAAGTTGCAGGGCACCATCATCAGAGCGAACGTGATTCGTGGCGTGCACTACGGGCTCTGGACGCAGAACGTACCTGCGTTACAGAAGACCGTCAACCGGTTCCAGAACGTAGACGTGCCGCTCTTCCAGAGGTAGGTGTGCCGGCGCCCGCCTCCCTGGCAACGGGGCGGCGGGCCGGGCCACCAGCGCATCAAAGCGGACCTCCAGGATCGGACGCGGTTGCAGCCGACGACCAGCTCGGATGGTGGCGCGGTCTCATCCTTCGATATGACGGTGCTGGTGCTTGGCGGCCCGCTGATGGTGGGGGCGCTGGTCGCCGGCGTCGCGCGCCGGAGCTTCTTGTCGTTGACGGCGCTGTGGCCGTGAGTCAGCGCGATCCGAGGGCTGCTTCCGCCGGCCCGCTCGGCGGCGGCGATCAGCGCATCAGCTTCACTGCCGGTGGTCGTGGCCACCAGCGTAAAGTCGTCCTCCTCACGAACCAGCCACGCGTTGACGAAACGCACGCGCGTCAAATGATCTGGCATCGCAGCCCCACATCTCCACTCCACCAGTGACATCGCGGCGTTACGCCGACACGTTTGTTCGGTCGGTGACATAACTGCTTGATATCCCCGTTGGCGGTGGCTAGCTTGTTCGTCGCATGGGGGCACGGATGAGAGGCCGGGCTTTGCGCCGGCTGGTGACGATTGTGGCTGTGCTGGCCGGTGTCGCAGGCTTCGCCACGACGGCGACCGCGGTGGCGGCGACGTATACGGTGGAGAATCAATCCGACACGGGCATAGGGGCGAGCTGCGCCAATTTCCCATCCGGCTGCTCGTTGCGGCAGCTGATCGAGTACGAGGACGGGTTGTCGAGCACGCCCGACCCGGTGGACGCCATCATCGTCCCCGCCGGCGTCTATAGCCTCACGAACGGTCCGCTCGTAATCGACCAGAGCGTCACGATCGCCGGGTCCGGTGCCGGCGGTGCGGGTACGGGTATCTATCAGGACACCACATCCGCCAGCTCGCGCGTCTTCGACATCCAGCAGAACGTCAACTTCGGCCGCACACCGACGGTGGTCATTTCGGCGCTCGCAATCCACGGCGGCACAGCCGATAGCAGCAACGGCAGCTTCGGCGGCGACATCCGCAATCAGGCGAACCTCGCCTTGAGCGAGGACGTGATCACCGGCGGCAGCGCGCAGTCGGGAGGCGGCATCTCGAACGACCAGGGCACGCTGATCGTCACCCATTCCCTGGTGTACAACAACACTGCGTCGAGTGGTGGGGCGGACTCGGGCGGGATCCAGAACTATGGTCACAGCACCGCCGGGCGACTCGTCGTCGAGGACTCGACGATCGCCGATAACACCTCGAACCTGGGCGGCGGCATCTACAGCTGGTGCGATGGCACAGACGGTGCCTGCTCCTCCGACGGCACGGCTAACACCACGGCGATCGTCAACTCCACCATCGCCAACAACGACGGCGGAACGCGCTCCGCCGCGGGTGGCGGTCTGCTGGCCACACAGGGCACGATCTTCGTCCAGGGCTCGATCGTGGCGGGGAATTCCGTCAGCGGCGGCGCGACGGCGTCGAACTGCGGCGCCAGCGGTTCGGGTGTCATCACCTCGCTCGGGCACAATCTCGACAACGGGACCGACTGCGGCTTCGCGGCCGCGGGCGACCTGCGGGGCGTCGACCCTCGGTTCCTCACCGGCATGGTCGCCGACAACGGTGGCAACACGTTCACCTTGGCGCTCAGCGCCAGCAGCCCGGCCTTGGACGCGATTCCCTCGAGCGTATCGGGCTGCGGCGGCAGCGACCAGCGCGACGTTTCGAGGCCGCAGGGAGCGGGCTGCGATGTAGGCGCATACGAGCTGTTTCAGCCACAGGCAGGGCGCCAGTTTACCGAGGTACTCGGCGCCATCGATCCGGCCTCCCGCTCCGCTTCGATCGACTGGGGGGACGGCACGACGTCCGCACCGGACAACGTCGATTCAACCACCGGTCAGGTCGCCGGAACACACACATACCTCAAGGAGGGCGTCTACCACGCCTCGGTCGATTGGGTCAACAGCGACCACATCGCGGAGCGGACGCCGTTCGACGTGAAGGTGGTCGCCTCACCTCAGCCGCCCGTCACAACCGCCACAGCCGCCACGACCGCCACAGCCGCTTCCACTCCGCCGGCCGCAATCACCGGGGCGCCGTCCGTTGGTCCGGCCGGCGCCAGGTTCACCGGCTCAGTGAACCCAGGCGGGCTGCCGACCAGCGCACACTTCGAATACGGACTGGACTCCCGCTACAGCCAGCCGGGCACGCCGCGACCGGTATACGACCATTCCACGACGGCGCAGCCCGTCGGCTCGGGCTACTCGAGCCACGCGGTGTCGACGTCCGTCAGCGGACTCGTTCCAAACGCGCTTTACCACGTGAGGCTGGTGGCAACGAACAGCGCCGGCAAGACGTTTGGCCCCGACCAGACGTTCAAAACTCGCATGCTCGCGCCACCGCCAACACCCGCGCTCGGCCGCACGTTCAACATCAAGCCGGTCCACGGCATCGTGCTGATCAAGATCCACGGTGTCTTCGTGCCACTCACCGAGTCGCGCCAGGTTCCGGAGAACACGCCGATCAACGCGCTGCACGGAACCCTGCGGCTGGTCACTGCGGCACCCAGCGGCGCCGGTCATCTCGCTTCCGACGCCACCGCCAAGCCGAAGCGGCATAACGGCAGGACCAAGCATCACAAGACCACGACGAAGACCCAGTCCGGCAGGTTCGGCGGCGCGATCTTCAAGATCAACCAGATCGAGGCGGACGCACCGGGGCCTCGTCACCCTCTCGCTGGTTGAGAACGCTTCGGGGCGCGCCCAGTTACGCGACGTGCACGCGGCATATCTTCCGCGACGCAACTACCGCACGCGTCCTCGGCCTGCGCCGGGGGCATTCCCGCCGCGTGCTCCAACTCCTGCACTCCACCGCGCACGGCCGCTTCAGCACCCGCGGTCGGTACAGCGCGGCCACCGTCCGCGGCACCAAATGGACAACCGCCGACCGCTGCGATGGCACCCTGACCCACGACATCACGCACTCGGTCGTGGTCAGGGACTTCGTCCACCACAAGACGATCATCCTGCACGCCGGCCAGAGCTATCTGGCCCGGCCGATCCACCCGCCCAGATAGCGGCCTGGCCCGGCTGCGGCTGAACAACTACTCCAGCACGCGCGCGTTGATCTCGCCGTCCCACCAATCCTCGACGTCGTGCGCCTGCTGCCGACGCCCGAGGTCTCGCTCGAGCTCCGCGCCTTCAAGCAGCTCCTCTCCGGCGGGCTCAGGACCGAGGCCGTCGCGTCCAGAGTCCCGCTCGAGGCAGAGGTCGTGCGGAACGGCGTCGTGGTCCTACCCGCGCGCCCGACGGTCCGGTGCAGCGTTCGCCGCTCGTCCGGCTGCGCTGCGGCAAGCGATGCGCCACCACTGCGAAGAGATAGAACGGGCAAATGTTGACGTCGCCGCTTTGATCGGTCGCGTCGCGTTCGCGAGCGTCTGCGCCGACCAGGTCAGCGGCGGTACAGCCTCGAGGCTGACCGTGATGCTCCGCCGACGTCGCTTAGGCTTGAGCGACCGTGATACCGCCCGAACCCATGCTGGAGCATCCCCGCGCGCCGCTGGCCAAACGCCGGTCCCTGGGTGCTTCAGCCTAAATGGGACGGCTTTCGACTGCTCGTTGACATCGATAGCGAAGGGCGGGCGCACGGCTGGTCTCGCCACGGCACCAACCTAACCCATCGGGTCCAGCCGCTCCTTGCCGGGTTCGACGACGCCGCGCCAGAGACCACCTTTGATGGCGAGCTCGTCGCCCTCAGCGAGCGTTCCGGCGAGCCGCGTGCCGACGCAACTCACGGACCACTCGCTGAGTAGTCGCGGGAGTAAATCGCCCGCGCGGGTGCGCTTCCGCGCCCGGTGTAAGCCATGAGCAGCTGTGCGATCGAGGCCCGGACTTGCTTGCCAACGCGAAGGACCCTTCATCGACCGGGGCACATGACGACGGCGCATCCGATCGCTGCGAGCAAGAGAAGGGCGGCGAACGTCGAGTAGCGTAGGCGTGTGCCCGTACTCGCGGCCGCGGCGACGCTCGCGACCGCCGCGAACCTCAGGTTCGCCGCCGCGCTGATGACAGCGATCGCGACGCCTGCCTCAAGAAGCCGAAGCCAACGGCTCGAGATTCTGAGGCGGGAATTCACGCTGCCAACGCGCTGAGGGCAGGGTCGTCGTAGTAGCGGCGCTGGCGATAGAACGTCGGCGGCTGGTCGGTGTGCACGAGAGCCCCTCGCCCGCCGTGGTGCGTTGGAGGCCCTGGGCGGTGAGGATCTCGGGGTGCTGGTGCTCCTCGGATGCGCGCCGCCCGAGCAGCCGGGTCAGTTCAGTGACGGTGTGCCCGTCGGTGATCGAGCCGAGGAAGATCTTCGCCTGGGAGAGCCGCGAGGAGCTCGGCTGCCGCCGCCGGCCCGTAATGGCGGTGCATCTGCGCCACCGAATGCCAAACGGTGAGGAACCGGGCGCTCGGCAGGGACGTGGCCAGGATCTGGGGAAGATCCTGCAGCGGCGCGATGTTGGCCGTTTCGTCGAGCGCGAACAACGCAGGCGGCCAGAGTCCGTGGCCGTTTCGGTTCTCGCTCCGCAAAGTGTCTTGACCTGGTTGGTGGTGGCTGGTTCAGCCGGCGCCTGGGGAGGAGCGCCGACGTTCGTGGCGGCGGTCCGCCGGTGCGCGGCACGGGGAGAGGCGAACGCGACTCGCCGGGGAGGCTGGCAGGGGCGGACGAGGATGCTCAGAGCGTTCGGTCTGGGCTGAGCTGCCACGGATCCAGCTCGACGGTCCACCGTGGCTCGGGCCACCGCTCGCGCGCCCAGCCGAAGAAGTCGGTGCGCTCCTCGAGCTCGACCGTCCGCTGATCGCGACCGATCACGATCCACGGGCGTGCCGAATCGTGCTCGGTGATCGTGAAGCTGAACGTCCGCATGCGAACGTATGTTCGCATGCGGGTCAAGCGACCAGCAAGCCGGCCGGCGCTCGAGGATGTCGCCGGCGGCTCGCTCCGGGCGGCTGACTCAAGCATCTGGGACGGGGAGGTGCCGGCGCCCGAGACGGCCGAGCAACAACCACCTGCCCCGGATCGGCCCTCCGATCTTAGGTCGCCGACGGCCTGCCGTGCAGGCGCTGATGCGCTAACTCATAGACCGTTGGCGCATGGGACCCGCCGGGGTGATGGCGCGTCCCGAACGCCAGGCCGACGAGACGTAGACCTTCGGGAAGCATCTTCAGACGGAATACGGCGCCGAATGGGCCGGCGGGCGGCGGGAGGTACAGCTTGACGCAGCTCGGAAGGTCGGTCCCGTCCCGCGCGTGCCTCTCGCACGGTCGAAGGTCATGCAACGAGATCCCGCGACGCTCGTACTCGGCTCGGGCCTCAGCGGCGGCCCGCCGCCCAGCATCCGTGGTTCGGGCGAGGTCCTCGGCCCATGCCGCATCGTCGAACAGCACCGCGACGCGGTGCTGCTGGGCCCGGGCACGAACTACCCCTCGCCGTCGGGAGGAAGCATTTCCGAACCGTGCTCGCGGAGGACTCGTCCCACTCTCCTGAGCGAGCTCCGGCTCTCCCGCGCGCTCAGAGATCGCCTCCCAGGACGTGTCGGGGGCGATCACGAGCTCCCCATCCGGCCGGCGGTCACGGATCACGTACCGACCCTCTACGGCGCCGGTTAGCTGGACCCGATCGGTCTCGGTTGCTTCCTTCACGGACACCATCATGGCAGGTGATCCAGGAAGCGATCGAGGGGGCAGACCGCCATGGGCACCTCCCCAAGCCGCACGGCCTGCGCGAGGTAATCGGTCACCAGCGCCTGAAGAGCCGACAGGCCATCTTGCTCGAGCTCCCGTTCGATGAGGTAGGCGCGACCGTGGCCGCCGCCGGGTACATCAACAAGCCGGACCACGCCGGCGACTCGTTGCCCGTAGATGACACGCTCGCCGGCCGAGATCGCGTAGCGGCCGAGTTCGACGCGCTCTCCGACCTCGACTCGATGGCTCACGGGGTTGCCGTTTGGCACTAGCTCGGGGACGGTCGGGGTGGTCATGACCGCTGGCTCCAGGTCGCGGTCGAGCCGTAGCCGTCGAGCTCATGCGGCCGGATCGGCACGTCGCAACTCGCTTCGCGCGCCTCAGTCTCGGCAGCCCAGTCGTGGCGCTCCATCTCACGATCGACCTGGCTGACTGGCGGGAGCGCCTCGAGCCGACGAATCTCACGGCTTGCCGCGCCGGTGGTGGTTGGCCAGGTGAAGGTCTGGCCCGTCCGCTGCGCAAGCGCTCTGAGGTAGGCGAGCTGGCGGGAAGTTGGCCGTGGCTCGGCCGGTGACGGCGTGGGGGTCATGCGGTGCCTCCGCGGGTTGGGTGCGGGCATGCCCCTGCCGGGCCACGCAACGACGGCGGCTGTCAAGCCGATGAACCGGACTCTCGCCTTACCGCCGCCCGGATGGCGGCGGGGCTCTCATCGGCTTGACAGGCGACGGCGGGCGTGGCACAGGCAGTTCAGGGGCTGCCCGTGCCCAACCCTGAGAAAGCGCCCGCCCGTGATGACGTCCGAGCGGCTGGGGCCTCCCGACGGAAGCCCCAGCTCGATGATGCTCAGGCCGCGGTAATCAGCTCGAGCGCCCGGGTCTTCCGCGCGCCGTCGTCGATCGCCCGAGCGAAGCGCTGCGGACCCGCGCGTTGAGCGGGCGGATCCAGTCGGCGTGCTCGATGATCGCGTTGACCGCGGCCCACTTCGTGCCCGGCGCGTTGCCCTGGGTGTCGCCGCGCAGCGAACAGCTCGGTGATCCGCTGCTTGGTCTGCTCGCGCGAGCGCCGCGTGCGGTCGCTGGCGACGTCGTCGGTTCCGGAGGGGTAGAGCTCGTCGAGCACGCGGCGGAGCTGGGCCTCGGTGAATCGCTCGCTGGCGAGCTGGTCGCCGGCGTGCTTGAACTGCTGGTAGTAGTCGATCGAGAGATCGAGCACGCGGCGGGCCTGGTGGACGTGCTCGCGGATCTTCTCGGTGTGGCGGATCGAGTACTTCTGCCGCGCGCGCTGCGAGTCCCCAGTTGAGCGTGTTCTGGCAGACCACGCGGATCGGCGTCGACGCGGCGACGACGGCGGTCGAGCCGTCGTGGCTGTTCATCAGCAGGACGTACGGGCGGACCGGGTCGCCGCCGACTTCGATGTGCTCGGGGAGCCGGGCGAGGACCCAGACGCGGCGGCCGCCGTGGAGGCTGCCGGCGGTCTCGAAGTGCATCGCGGAGCCGATCAGCTGGTCGACGAACTGGAAGGCCTCGATGTTCTGGACGATCCGGTAGCGCTCGCCGACGATGCCGAGCACCTGGCGGGTGTCCTGGCGGACGTTGGCCCACCAGCCGGAGATCTCTTCGCAGCGCGGCAGCCACCAGTCGTCGACGGTGGCGGCGTCGCCGCGGTCGATCGCGATCGGTTCGCGCTCGACGCGCCAGCCGAGGCCGGAGCGCTCGATCGCCTCGGCGATCGTGGTCGGCGGCCGGTCGAGCACGGCGCCGAGGCCGTGCCACGGGGTCTCGCGGACGGAGAACATCGAGTCGCTGGCTGGTGATTCCTGCGGGCATGACCCACTCCTTGTGATCGGTGGCTCCGCTCGGTGCGGGGCCGGTCGGAGCGAGGGCCGCACGCCCGGATGGCGTGCGAAACTGGCCCCGCCCGCCGGCTCCCGCACCGAGCCGGGTCCGCGGCTACTGCTCGGCCGCGGCCGTGCTCGGCGTCTCGACTGGCTCGTCGCCGGCGCGGCGAGTTCTGCGCGACGCGCGGCGAGGAGCTCGCGCAGCCTGGTGTGCTCTGGGTGTCCAGCGCGCCCAGACGCGCTGTCGAGATCGCGCTCTGCCTGGTCGAGCTGCTCGACGGTCAGCTCGCCGATGCGCTCCTCGATGCCCTCCAGCCGAGCGAGCGGCCTCCTCGCGCGCTCTTGCGCGCCGCGGCGCGTTCCTGCTGCTCGGCCTTGCGTGCTCGAGCACCGGCGCGAGCAGCGCCACGCGCGCCGTCTGGGAGGTTGTCGGCGACGAGCTTGTCGAGCAGCTCGTCGACCTCGACGGCCCAGGGGCCGCTGGCCTTGACGTGGTGCCAGCTTCGGCTCGATGCCGCGACGGCGTTCTGGTCGGCGTAGGTCGCCATCGCGAGCAGCGCGAGCTGCCGGCCCGCGATCTCGCCCGGCTTTGCCGCGCCGGCGAGGTAGTCGCTGGCCCGTGGCCTCGGCCTCGGCTTCTCGAGGTAGCCGTACTTGGTCTTGCCGTTCTTCTGGGTGGTCTCGGTGACCCAGCCGGGGAACCCGTAGCGAGCGCCGCGCATCGCGACATCGGCGAGCTCGCCGACGATCTCGACCGAGGCGAGCAGCTTCAGCACGCGCTCGTCGACCCGCACCCGCGACAGGGTCGTGAAGACGGCGCGGCCGAGCTCGAGGTTGAACAGTGTCGCGTCCTCGCGCGCTTGGCGCTCGGCCTCCCGCTCCGCGCGCCGGGCCTCCTCCGGTCGACCGCGGTCGCCTCCCGGTGCTCGGCGCACCGCGGGCGGAGCCGTCGCCCGCGCCATTGCCGCGACAGCGTGCTCGAGCCTGGCTGTTGCGCGCGCGCTGTCGCTCCTCGCGGGCGCGCTTGCGCAGCTCCTTCACGGTGCGCGCGAGGTAGTCGCCGACGAGCTGGGCGGCGACGTCGTCGCCGACGATGATCGCGTGCCAGTCCTCGCCGTGGGCCGCGCCGAGCGCCCGGGCCTGTCGACGTCGCTGCCATCGAACTGGACGTGCTCGACCGGCCGACCGAGCATCTGCTCGATCGCCGCGAGGTCCTGCTTGCGCCGTCGCTGAGCGCGAACGCCTTGATCGGGTATGGGCGTGTGCGGGCGGTACACGCCATCGGGCAGCTCGCTGGCCGCGAGCGCGACCTCGAGCGGTGCGCGCTCCACGTCGGCCCAGCGAGTACGGCTCGTAGGCATCGCTGGGGTCGAGCACCTGTCGGCGGCCGCGACTGGCGAGCCCGGGGTGGATGCCGCGAGCTGCCCGAGCGGCTTCACTGCCCGCACCGGGATCTCGCCGGAGGCGACTTTGCTTTGGAGCTCGCTCAGGGAGCTTCAGGATCCGCAGGTGCTCACGCACGCGCGCCTGGCGTGCGTCTGCAGGCGCTCGAGCGACGCCCTTGACGGTCAGCCCGGAGTCGAGCAGCCGCTGGTACCCGCGGGCGCGGGCGACGGGATCGAGGTCGCGGCGCAGGTCGTTCTCGAGCAGCGCTTCGACGAGGAGGTCGGACTGCTCGTCTTCATCGCCGGTGCCGGCGGGGCGGACGATCGCCGGAAGCTCCATCACGCCCAGCCTTGACTGCGGCGCGGTATCTGCGCTCGCCGGCGATCAACACGTAGTCGCCGTGGTCGGTCGCGCGGACCCGGATCGGCTGCAGGCAGCCGTCGCTGCCGGATCGACTCGGCGAGTTGCTCGAGCTCGCGATCGTCGATCGACCTCTCCGCGCGGGTTGAACCCGTCCGGGCACGGATTATCTCGTGATCACGCCGAGGGTGGGTTTCGAGGCGGATCGGAGAACGGGCGACACGCCGGGTGGCTGAGAAGTGGCTCGAGTCCGGATAAGCGGGTGCGCGCGGAGCGAGGAGCGGCGCGACGAGCGGAGCGCGTAGCCGCTTGCGCGCCTCTGGCGGGAGCCGGGTGTTCTCATGTTCGTAAGGGTGGGACGGCGTGAGGCTGGGGCTCGTCGGGAGAGTGGTGCACGAGCGCTGCCGCGAGGTAGCGGTAGGTGTACTCCTCGGCGAGCTTGCGCGAGTCGGCGAACACGATCGGGACGGTGGGGTAGCGCACCTGCAGTCGTGCGACGAGCTCGAGCAGCCAGCCTGGTTGGGCGTGCTGGTTGTCCAGCAACGCGCCGTAGCGCTGCTCGACGACCACGGCGGCTGCAGGTAGCGCGGCGAGTTCGGCAAGCGCGTAGTTCAGCGATCCGTCGATCAGCGACTTGGTGAAGTCCTCGGGCGTCTTTCGCTCGACGACGGCGATCAGGCTCTCGCCGTGTCGGACGGCGTAGTCGCCGATGGGTAGTGCGATCCGCTGTCGGTCAACGGGGCGGCCGGCGAATTTGTAGGGGTAGCGCTCGCGGGTATCAACCTCGACCGTCAGCTGGGTGAGTTCCGAGGCGCGCCGCGTGGGGACGCGCTGGCCGGGCCGTGCGCGCTGGGCAGTGCGCGCGGTCTGCCAGAAGATCATCGGCCGCCCGGCGGCCCGGCCCGGATTGGGCTTGGTGAAGACGATCTGTGAGCGGTTGTTGCGCGCGCGGTCGAGGATCAGGTCGATCGCTGCGCCGCGACGCTGGCAGCTGCGGATAGGTACCTCTTCCAGGATCTCAGCGTCCGTGGGCCACTGCTCAAGCGGGTGGCAGTAGACGCGGGCCGTGGTGGGCCACGGGTGGCGGGCTTTGAGCAGGATGCCTCCGTCGATCGGCAGCCGAAGGAGGTATGGCAGCGTGCTGTCAGGGTCGGGGTTGCGGGCGACGAGAAACCTGCTGCGGTCGTGCATCAGCGTCTGGAGCGTAGTCGCCGGCCTGGCTGTCCGCCCGCTCAGGGCCCGGTCCTGGAGTCGTGCTCCGATTCATCACTCTCTCTCACAGAACCCCCTGGACGGCCGATCTCGTCACGCGCGCCGCGGACCCCACAGGCCAAGTCACATCAGGTCGGTGAGAGGACCGGCAGGCCGAGGGCCTGGGCTTCGCTGATCATGCGCTGGTCGTAGGCGATCAGCACGCCGAGTTGACGGAGATGCTTGCGGACCGTGGCGAGATGGATCGCCGCGAGTGAGCGCAGCGTCGTGGCACCGATCTGCATCGCCGCTGGCACGATCGGATCGATCGAGAGCGACCGGAGCCCGGCAGGGACGCGGGCGGCGACTGTGGGAGCGTGACCGCCGAGGCGGCGTGCAGTTCGCGTGACCTCGACCGTGGCGGGCAAGCTTGACGCTCGGTCAGGCCAACGGTGTAGCTCCTGGCGGAGTGCTGCGGTCTCCGCTTCTATTGCGATGAGCTTGACGAGAGCCGAGGAGTCCAGGTGTGCGAGCGGCGAGTTAGTCGCGACGCTGACGTACGTCGCCGGGCTGCGGCCCTCGCTCGGCCTCGAGTGCCGCCGTCGCTGGGGCGTCCGGGCCGAAGTCGAGCGGCTCGACCTCGAGCAGGTCGCTCTGCGCGCTACGCACGGTCAACTGGGCCACCGAGAAACGGTCCGAGGATGAAGGTTGCGAGGCTATGTCGTGAGTATGCCGCAAGCGTCGGGTCAGCGGACGCCCTTCGCCGGGAGAGGCTCAGACGGCGAGGTGGCTGCCGTGAGCTATTCCAACAACTCGTCGTCGTCGTCGATGACCGCGCTCGCGGCGGCGGCCAGGGCGCCTCCCAGCTCGGTGAGCCGCACGCCTTGGTCGACGCGCTCTGCGGCTCCGAGGTCCGCGAGCTGGGCAAAGATCCCCTGCACCAACCGGTCGACGTGCCGGCGCTCGGCAGCATCATCGAGCTGGTAGCCGTACGCGGCTGCCACCTGCTCCCAGACGAGCTCCTCGATCGCGGCGACAGGGGCTTCGCCTCCGGCATTCAGGATCGCGCTGATAATGAACGGCACCCCGGCGTCGAGGAACTCGACGTACTGCTTGCGCCAGCCGCGACGAAACCCGTCGAGCAGGCCATGCTCCAGCAGCGTGGTCGCGGCCTTGAACCAAGCGGAGAGGGGAAGTAACAGTTAAAGTAGCGCCATTAGCTCCTGCATTTATATTCTGGATTCCCGAAGGAGCAATACTGTTTGTTGATGTTGTAATAGTTTGCGCCGGAGAAGTAAATTTTACATTTCCAGGACCAACATTTCCGTTGTTATCGCCGAACCAGGAAATGCCTTCTTCAACTGCATCAAATGTAAGATTATTAGTCCCTGTTGTAGCGGGGGCGGTTACGGTAAGATTATATGTTTGCGTTGCACCGGGAGCAAGCCCTCCGGCATTCACCCGAACAAGATAATCAGGATCTGCATTCCATTTTACCCCGATGTTTATATCCGGGCTGGCATCGGTCCATGTTGCAGTACCCACATTTTTTACAGTTACAGAGACTGTTCTTGTTTCACCTGCACACCAGGTAGCTGAACCAGTATTTGCAGAAATAAATTGTGACTTATAACTTGGGGATACATTAACCTGTACCTGGTTACTTGTTACGGTACCGCAGGCGAATGTGGATACACATACAATATAGTAGGTTCCCGGTGTTGCGAAATTGGGCATATAAGTTAGCGCACTTATTCCGGTATTTGTGGTATATGGACCTCCGGAAGTGGTTCCGTAAAACCATGTTCTGGATGAAGGTGTTGATTGTTCCGCAACAGTTAATGTAGTACCATTTGTTGTGGTAACAATATTCTGCGTAGCCGCCGGGGTAACATTATTGGCCGCCAGGTTTATAGTAATGGCGCTACTTGAGCTACCGTTAACTGCAGGATTGCTGCTTACAACCCTTATTTTATAACCCGTTCCCGTAGCGGTGTTGGCCGGAATTGTAGCAGCTATGTTACCTGAGTTAGCATTGCTTGCTAAAGAACCAATATTTACCGGAGCGGCAAAGGAACCTGAAGCATCTGATAACTGTGCGGTATAGGTATTTCCCGAAAAAGTTCCCGTGCTTGTGTATGGCACTGTAACAGATGCGCCCGCTGATGGTGTTATGCAAAACGGTGAACCGGTGATAGCGCCTATTGTAATAGTAGCAGGATTAAAAACATTTATTAAATAATCTTCAACTTCGCCATATGTAAAAGTCTGACAAGGAGAATTGGTAATTTTTGTTCCGTTGTTTTTGTCTCCCATTCTAACTCTCAAGGTGGTGCTCCCAAGTGCTGCTCCAGCAGGCACAGTAACTGTAATTACAGTAGTTATTGCAGTCGCATTAGATTGCCCTGCTAATTCTCCTGCATCTATAAAATCACCATCATTATTCCAATCCGCATAAACATATATAATATCATCACTCCCAGAACGATTTCCTACACTTACATTTACTGTAAAAGTGGTACCAGGAGCTACTGAATTAATTACATCGTTACTAATGTAATTGGCATAGTTACTACCCGAAGTCGGATTTGCAAAACTTCCAGAAGACACGTTTGATATGTATTCAGCATTACTTGCCGGAGTATGAGTTGAAGCACTTGCACAATAACAACCATAGGGAGTTGTATTATAAACCTGCATTCCATCAATATCGAAACTTCCACCACTTCTTTGAGTCATACGCCAGCGTACATATCTTGATGAAGAAAGTATTGTCTCACTTTTTAATCCGTTGCCTGAATTGCGGGTATATGTTTGAACCGTGGTCCATGTAGTTCCATTTGATGACTCCTCTAATGTAAGAGTCTTATTGTTAGAGCTACTGGTACCATTAATATTAAGATAAAACTGAACTCCAGTAGCTGTAGCATTGTAATTTACCATCACATAATCACCTCCGCTACTGGCAGAGTTTAATTGAAAAGAAGTACCTCCACAATCCAAGCCATCACTATTGGATCCCGCTGAAAATATTGACCAACCGTTCGGCAATGTTCCACTGGAATGGGTTAAATATGCGGGTAAGACTGATTGCGCAAAGGTTGAGTTAAAAAAACAGGATAAGAATAAGGCAAAATTCAGCGCTTTGATTGCTTTAAGACGTGCGAAGTAAATTTTCTTCATAAAAACCATTTTCTTGTGAGTTAAAAAAAGTAAATGATTTCTGCAAAGGATATAAGAAAGTATTGGTATAAAGTGACTTATAGAAGATGGGTTCAGGGACAGATGGAGAAGGTAGATTCTTTGGGAAAATGGATGTGGCTAATTGTATATTTGCGACAGGGGCAAATACAGGCAAAATTGTAAATATTGGAAGGAGATTTTTTTAGCGATCTGTTAGGGTGAGAGCGCTTTTATGTGTAATAAAAAACAGCACAAAGATAATTACAATATTTATAATTCCTAATGGTGAGAAGGATTTTGCGGGACAGCGCCTCAAAATTACGTAAAACTACGTTGGTACAAAGCGGATAAATCCTACAATATTGCAGAGTTCTAATCCGGTACAATCATTCTTAAAGAAGAAGTGCAAAAAAAATTCAGCTTCTGGATGTTGCTTATTATCTAATACACCACATTAATAATCGATTTCAATCCGTCGGGTTTTGTTATCTCCAGTTGGTAGATTCCGCGAGGTAAATAATTGTCCAGTGAAATTGATTCTGTTATACTTCCACCCGTATGCTGAATTTGTTTTTGTGTAATTACCTGGCCTGATTTATTCAGCAGCCGAACAGCATAGGTGCCTTGCGGCTGGTTATTTAACTGCAGGTTGATGATACCATTAACTACCGGGTTGGGGTATACGCTGATTTCCTGTTTGTCTGTTCCGGCCCCTATCATTACTTTTACTATATTGCTATAGGCTGCCTGTCCATTGATGTCTACACTTTTTATTCTATAATAATTATATCCCTGCACAGGATGTGTATCCATCACCAGGTAGTTGGCACTATGGCCGCCATTGGCTGTGGCCGCAGTTATGGAAAGATTGGTAAACTGGCTGCCGTCCGTTGATTTCTCAGTTTCATATTGCTTCATGTTCATTTCATTATCTACCGTCCACTGCACGTTAATATTTTTATCCTTGTTGTAGGCTTTAACCGAAGTAAAGGTAACCGGTAAGGTGCTTAGCTGGCTGAATACGATCATGAAACGGTTGGCTGCATAAGATGCTGCTGTGCTGGTAACACTAAAGTCTATGTCGGTGGTTCCATCAACATATAGCGGTGTGCTGGCATGAAGATAATTATCCTGCAGGAATGCTGTAAGGCCGGGATGATACAACTCATCTGAAAGGAATTCAAAACGGTACTTCCTGGCTGATACTCCCGTAAGGTTCAGGAAGATGGTATCTTTACCGGTTATGGTATGTCTTCTTTCTACCACTAATAATTTACCTGATGTTTTTATTGACAGGTTTTCTGAAGAATTGGTGGTTTTTATGCCATCCATATCATCTACTGTATTGCTGTAATTATCATCATAATTAATAAGCAAACCATCTGCCATATAAGCGCTGTTATCTGTATTTATGCCATACAGGTTAGCACGTAACTGAGGGCTTGCAACAGGCGGTGCAACAGATACTACTCCGCTGCCCGTGGTCTTAGCTGCTTCTTTAAATGTAAGACTTCCACCCCCTACATCTCCCTGCACAAAGAAGGCCTGCCCGCTCTGGATATAGTTGCTGATGCTGCCACTGGCGCCATAGCTGCCTCCGCCGGGTGTGATTACATAATTACCACTTCCATTATTGGAAAAAGTCTGGTAACCTCCATATCCATTAGCTCCTGCCAATGCCGCATCCCATACATAAAAGAAATCCTTCACCCCTGTTTTGGTTATGTTTCGCATATCAATGGTGGATGGATATGGATTGCCTATGGCGGTAAATTGCCCCGCACCCACTGCAACAGGTGTTTGATTGCCGGTATATAGTGTTCCTTTGGTTCGTAATGTGGTTTGAGTAGGTGCCATAAAAGAAGAACTGATAGTTCTGTCTCCACGCACAAAAACCATATAACCGGTAGTAGCTTTTATGGCTGTGGCATTGGTTGTGGGAACTCCCACCCAGTCATTGGTCAGGGAATTGTATATTTTCATGGACGGCGCTGCACTATAGGCATCAAAGCCTGCTGCCGTGCCCCCCGGACCTGTTAACTGGACGCCATATCCGGGAACAGGATTAGAACCTGGTGAAGCTCCTTCCTGCCAGTCTGCTGAATAGTTTGGGTGGTATTGGTAGGAACAGATAAAAACCGCCATGCCCTGCGGGAAGGAAGATAACGCTCAACAGTGGCTTTACCGGTGATCGTATTGCCTGTCATATCGCCCAGCCATGCTGTATTAGCGGCAGTTGACTTAAAGGTTAAATTGTCGTTGGTAATTAATTTTTTGCCTGTGCCCGAGTAAATCAGGGAACCATAAATATCCAAAGCACCATCGAGCGTTACACCCGTTGCACTTGTATTACTGATAACTAAATTGTTTACCGCATTATTCTGAAACGTATTGGCAGCTATAGTTTGAGCGGCATTGCCATTCATTTCTACAGTCCCGTTACTGGCATCAAATGTACCATTATTGGTTATTGCGCCGGAGATTTGCAAAGTGCCTGTGCTATTGATATTCAAAATCGCTCCCGTATTAATTATAATATTATTGCATGACTCGTTACCGATAACATCAGCCATATACGTTGCAGATGCCGGTATTGTCACATTTGTGGATATATCAGGTAAAATGCCGTTGCACCAATTGTTGGCATCATTCCAGTTATTACCCAGGTTTCCTGTCCATTGCCCGGGAGTTGTATTTGAAACAATGTTGGTATAGGCAGTTGCAGTGCAACCCCCAGATGTTACTGTCAGCGTATATACCCCTGCATTTGCAGCGGTATACGAAAGTGTCGGATTTTGATCAGAAGAAGTAAAAGAGCCAGGCCCCGTCCATGCATAAGTTGCACCGCTTAATGTTGTGGCACTAAAACTTAGGGAAGAACCGGCACATACAGGGCCATTATTTCCGGCGCCGTCAGGAGATGAATAAAGCGTGGCGATTTCAGACGAGTTGAGCGCCCGGCTGTATATCAACGCATCATCCAGCGTTCCATTAAAATAATAGCCTGATGGCTGAGATGTCCATCCATTATTATTATCATATCCTATTCTCCAATAACCGGTATAATTCTGCGCTGTTTTAGTACTGGAATTAGAACCAACGACCGCCCCATCAATATATAAAGCCATACCTGCCACAGACGATAAAGTTGCTGTGGCGAGATGCCAGTTATTATCATTATAAGACAAAGCAGAATTAACGGTAACTACCGATCCCGGGTAAACGCCAAAATAAACCTGGCCCGCATTGTTCATGTAAAGATGACGGTCATAACTTGAACTTTGCCCTGTTTGTGAACTGCCAAAACCTATTAGTTTACCTCCCGAAGTTGTATTTGTTTTAAACCATATTGAAATGGTAAAATCAGAAGGATTTACATAGGAGTTTGCCGTAGAAACATATTGGCTACTTCCATTGAAATTATAAGCCTTATTGGAAATACCAAACCGGTCGGGAGTTGATGATGGACTGTTCTGAAGTGCGCCATTATCATTGCCGCTCTCATCATTAGCATTGCCATTAAATCTATAATTCAAAATAAGATTGGAAGTGGGAATCCGGGAAATGTTTGCACTTCCTGTTATAGTAATACCTGTAGTAGTTGTATAAATTGAACATCCTCCCGTAGCCGCGATGGTGTACGTAACAATGTAAGTGCCGGCTGTGCTGGATGTTAATGTGATGTCCCCTGTGGTTGCGTTAATTGTTAAGCCTGCTGCAGAAGAATAAGTTCCGCCTGCTGTTCCGGTTCTTGTAACTACTGCTGTTCCCGAAGTTGAACAATAAGGACTGCCTGCATAAGAAATCGTTGCGGATGGCGATGTGGTAATAGTTACAGATGTGGTCGCTGTTTGAACAGAACAGCCACCGGCAGCGGACATGGTGTACGTTACAGTAAAAGTTCCCGCAGTGCTGCCTGAAGGAGTGATTGCTCCTGTGCCGGAGTTGATTGACAATCCCGCAGGAGAAGCCGAATAAGTTCCTCCGGATGTACCGGTTCTTGTTACCGATTGCGCTGGTGCTGCGGATTTACAGAATGGAGCGCCACTATATGAAATGGTTGCAGATGGGATAGCCGTTACCGTTATGGTAGCAGCATTCGATTCATTGGTGGCAGTAAAAGAAGCAAAACCGGTATTGTTGGTGCTGGTTAATTTGGCATTTCTGTAAACATAATAAGTGCCTGCTGCGTTAAAAGGCGCTGTTGAAGCATTCGGCGTAAAAGTGGCGCTGGTTGCTCCTGAGATATCAGTCCTGGCTCCGCCCGGCGTGGTACTATAAGTCCATTGGTAACCCGATCCGGATTTTGAAATACCGGAAGGCAATGTTCCGTATACATCTCCGCTAATAGATGAACCTGTGTTACCAAGGCAGAGGCTTTGTGTGGTATTGCCGGAAAGGGTATTGGCCAATACCAGGGTAAGATTAGTAAATACCGCCTCATTATCTTCCGCCATTTTCATAGAATTCATAATTTAAAGAGCTGCTGCCTGACAAATTCATCAGCACACGTGGCCTGGTAGTGTATGCCTGGTCAGACCAATTATTGTAAATTAAAATTCCGTCAACCGTTAACCTGCTGCCATCATCTGAACCAACATCAGCAATGTACAATCCTTTCCTGGTAGAATTCATTTTAAATGCAACAGAAAAAGTTTCAGTATATATTGATCGGGTAAGCGAATTTGAAACAACGTTAAAGCAAGTTGCACTTCCGCCAAACAACTCATCAAAAGTTTCTGTTTCTGTAAAATGACCTATATAGCTTGAAAAATTTGTTCCATCATATATATGGCCGATCCACGAACCACTCCCTGTTGCGTTCTGGTCATCGGTTGAGTTAGCATAAGGACTAACGGTTACAGAAGTGGAAGCGATGCATCCTGTACTGCTTTTTACATTAAGTGAATAAGTGCCGGCGGCAAGGCCGGTAAATGTTGCAGAGGACTGGTAAGAACCTGCATTTAAACTATAAGTATATGGAGTGGCTCCGCCACTGGCCGAAGCAGTATTGTTCCGGTGCTGCCACCAACGCACGTTTCAGTTGATGCGCCCGAAACAACAGGTGTACAGGATATGGTAGCCTGGCTACCACTTATCGCTGTGCTTAATGCACCTTCTGTAACCGCATAAACTTTCCAGTAGTAAGTTGTGCCCGCAGTTAATCCGGTTTGAACAGAAGAAGTAGTATTTGCAGAGGTTTGCGTAACGAAACTATAATTTATCCCATCAGTTGAACGATAGATCGCAAAACCTGATTCATTGGAAGAATTATACTGTCCAGTTTAATGTCATACCACTGGAGGAAATACTTGTAAAAGTTAAAAGAGTTGGAGCGGTGGGTACCGGAGAAGTAAAAGGAATAAGTTTGTCCCGTTGCTGGTTTGGTAGCAATAGAGTTAGTTGCTATGGTTGAACTAACCGTCGGAGAAGTGCCAAAATTACTTAATGACCTGAAATTACCCGAGCCGGTAGCGGAAGCGGTAATACCAGCCGATGCAGAAGGTGAGGACAAAAAGCCCGATTCCTGCCGGTAAACAAATTCAATTTTTCCCGTTCCTTCATATAAGTTTACCTGGAAGGAGATGGAATTACCAAATGCCAGGTAATACCATTTCATATTGAGCCATTGCACTGTAAATACCCGGTTACCTGCCGTACCTGTTGTTTTATAAGAAACATTTGTAGCTGCCTGCGCATTAAGATCATCCCACAAAGGAGCAATCACCGGTCGTGGTGTTCCGCCGGAAGATATATCGTTCGTATATTGTGCATCTGTAATATCAGCACCGGGCGTAATCCATCCGTTTGTGCTTGCTGATATTGTAGTATAGCGTACACCCATATACCAGAAGTCAAATCCAATTGGAATTCCATTAAAGGAACCATCATCAGCACTCCCTGAAAGTGTTGGATTAGCAGCAGATGTTAAAGCAGTAAACGTTCCACTTGAGGCAGCAAAAGTGTAATTGGTGACATTCTGTGCTATGCAATTATGCGCAATGCCTGTCAGAAAAATTGCAATAAATAAAAATCTCTTAAACATGGATTGATTTAGATTAATATCCTTATCGCGATAGGGGTTAATTTTCACTTATAACTTTCAATTATTTTTTTTATTGCCCTATTGTTAATAACTATCTGGCTAAAAAACTACAACAGTACCTGTAAATTTTTGATAAATGAAGCATACCAGGAATAGGTAATGGCCATTTTCTCCGGTTATATCTCAAATTGTCGCTATGGATTTCAAGGTTGCCAACCCTGGAGATGGATATTTTCAAGCTAAAACAGACTTAAAGGTTGGCAACCTTGCGACAGTTTGAAGTGCACTATTTTCTCCTCTTATAAATTGGGAAGGATTTAATAAATCACATTGATATTTATTTGAGTGCCCTCCGGCTTAGTTACTTCCAATTGATAAATGCCATGCGGAGCATGCTTTTCTAATTGAATGTTTTCGGTGCCAGTGCCCTCAACGTGATGTATTTCCCGGTTGATAATTACCTGACCTGATTTGTTCAGCAGCCTGATATTATAGTTACCAGCTGGCTGGTTGGTAAAATGAAGATTGATGATACCATTTTTAACCGGGTTGGGATAGACGGTTATTTCCGATGAAATGGTGGCTGTAATTACTTTTACTATACCGCTATAAGCTGTTTTTCCATTGATGTCTACACTTTTTATCCTGTAATAATTATATCCCTGCACAGGATGTGTATCGGTCACCAGGTAGTTAGCGCTATGCCCGCCATTGGCTGTTGCCGCAGTTATGGAAAGATTGGTAAATTGATTACCATCTGTTGATTTCTCAGTTTCATACTGCTTTATGTTCATTTCATTATCTACCGTCCACTGCACATTAATATTTTTATCCTTGTTGTAGGCTTTAACCGAAGTAAAGGTAACCGGTAAGGTACTTAACTGGCTGAATACAATCATGAAACGGTTGGCGGCAGAAGATGCTGCTGTGCTCGTAACACTAAAGTCTACATCAGTGGTTCCATCAACATATAGCGGTGTGCTGGAATGAAGATAATTATCCAACAGGAATGCTGTAAGGCCCGGATGATATAACTCATCGGCAAGGAATTCAAAACGATACTTCCTTACTGATACACCGGTAAGATTCAGAAAAATAGTGTCTTTATCGGTTATGGTATGCCTTCTTTCTACCACTAATAATTTACCTGGTGTTTTTATGGACAGGTTTTCAGAGCTATTGGTTTGTTTTATGCCATCCATATCATCTACTATATTGCTGTAATTATCAGCATAATTAATAAGCAGACCATCTGCGATATAAGTGCTGTTATCTGTATTTACGCCGTAAAGGTTAACTCTGTAATTGAGGCGTTGGAACAGGTGGTGCAACAGAAACTACTCCACTGCCAGTTGTTTTAGCCCCTTCTTTAAAAGTAAGGCTTCCTCCTCCTGTATCTCCCTGCACAAAGAAGGCCTGCCCACTCTGGATATAATTGCTGATGCTGCCACTGGCACCATAGCTGCCTCCACCGGGTGTGATTACATAATTGCCACTTCCGTCATTGGAAAATGTCTGGTAAGCATCCATATCCGTTGGCTCCTGCCAATGCCGCATCCCATACATAAAAGAAATCCTTCACCCCTGTTTTGGTTATGTTTCGCATATCAATGGTGGATGGATAGGGATTGCCTATGGCGGTAAATTGCCCCGCACCCACTGCAACAGGCGTTTGATTGCCGGTATATAGTGTTCCTTTGGTTCGTAATGTGGTTTGGGTAGGTGCCATAAAAGAAGAACTGATAGTTCTGTCTCCCCGTACAAAAACCATATAACCGGTAGTAGCTTTTATGCCTGTGGCATTGGTTGTGGAAACTCCCACCCAGTCATTGGTCAGCGGAATTGTATGTTTTCATGGACGGGGTTGCACTATAGGCATCAAAGCCTGCTGCTGTGCCGCCCGCACCTGTTAACTGGACGCCATATCCGGGAACAGGATTAGAACCTGGTGAAGCGCTCCTTCCTGCCAGGCTTTTTTTATCGTTTGAGTAGTATTAGTAGGGACCGATAAAAACCGCCATCGCCCTGCGGGAAGGAAGATACCGCTCTACTGTCGCTTTGCCTTTAATGGTATTGCCGGTCATATCGCCCAGCCATGCAGTATTGGTTGCTGTTGACTTAAAGGTTAATTTGCCGCTAGTAGTTAATTTCTTTCCCGTGCCAGCAAAGTTGAGCGAATTATAGATATCAAGGGCTCCGCCCAGCGATACACCTCCCGAACTGGTATTATTAATAATAAGATTCAGAAGCGAATTATTTGCAAAGGCGTTAGCAGGAATTGTTTGAGCTGCGGTTCCATTTTCTTCAATTGTACCATTCGAAACATCGAAGTATCCGGAACTGGTAATAGTTCCTCCTATCTGCAAAGTGGAATTATCAATTATTAGTGAATTGCCGCTCTGAAGGTTAAGATCATGGCTTATGATAAAAGTATTATTGACAGCATTAATAGTTACTGAACCTCCATGAACATCAATATTTCCCTGTGCAAAACAAAAACCTGATTGCAAAAAAATCAACCCAAAAAATAACCTATAATCCAATGACATCATCTTTCTATTAATTTATAAATCTAATTGCAAAAAAATGTTTGCAATAATTATTGAGTTGAAACAATTATTGAATTATGGTTATGTCCAGCGTTACAGTTCCTAAGCTCCGGCTGGTACCATCTGCATTCACGAATCCAACGGTAACATGATTTGAAGAGCTTACATAGGACCATGCCATAGATACGCCTTGCGGTAAAGCACTTGTTGGATTTACAATTACCGAGGCACCAACATTCGCACCAGTAACGGATAGAACATCTGTACGGGTTGGTGAGGAGTATAAAAATCCTGTATTGTCGGTAAATGTTACACTTGTTTTTATCATATTGGTTAAAACAGTTCCCGCAGTTCCAAGTTTGTAAGTTCCACTGACATCTAATTTTGCGGCGGGAGTTGTGGTGTTAATGCCAACATTACCAGCATTGTAATATATCTTGCTGCCGGAAGTAACCCACTGACTTGACATTTTATTATTAAATGTATTCCAATCTGCAGAACTCAAATATCCATTGGCGAAGGTTGTAGCCTTACTGATTTCTATTAAACCATTTGAATAAGTAATGGGAGATGTCGATGAGAAAAGGCTTCTTACTTTTCCCGAAAAATTTGCTATGTTGGTAGTGTCGATGTCGCCACTCACAATTTGCCATATGCTGCCATTATAATAGTTCAATTGATCCGAGTCGGTATTATAAATTAATAACCCTGTTGCGGCCAGGGAAATTGCATTACGCTGCGCAGTTGTCATTCTTGGAGGAAGAAATCCGGCTGATGTTGACCTGAGTTCCAAAATAGAAGAAGCATCGGGAGTAATAGAACTATTGCTGATACCTACCTGTGCGAACGAATGAGTAGCAAAGGCAACCTGAAAAATTAGAAAAACGAAGTACTTTATTATTCCTGATTGACCTGAGTTATCTGCCAGCTTAGTTGTATTTAGAAATGGAGGTAACTTCAAATTCTTCATAAGATTGTTTTTAGAATGGAATAAAAAATCAAAAAGACCTAAATACTTTTATTACCACCGGATTTATAGCATAATGTAAATTACCATAGGGCAACGCGTATCGGTTTAAAAACGACATGTTGCCTCCTTTATTATAATTTTTGTAGAATTTTTTCTATCCTGCGATAGAATAACAATTAATATCCATTAGGCAATTCACTTGACTACTAACGTTATTACTTGAAGAAGTGTTGTTTATAATTTTAGATTCTACTCAATGTGTTGGGATGACTACCGTAAAAATAATTCTTCATCTTCTTTTAAAATCAGCCATAGAAAGATTGATTTAATTCAATGAATTATGCGGCTAGTTTATATAGCGAATTATTCAGGGTAATTTGTGTAGCCCAAAAATCAAGAGTTGTAAAAAGAATAATACGCTAACAATACTCCGTTCGTCAGCGTAACATATTTAATCAACTTACGTTTGATTTGGTGCTGTTTAGATAACAGCTACTTTTGGCGATTCAATGTATGTCCTAATTATCGCTTTTATTAAATTCTAATTCTAAGATCACTAAGCTGGTAATTCAAAGCAATTAGTAGATGACATTAATAATCGATTTCAATCCGCCGGGTTTTGTTACCTCCAGTTGGTAGATACCGCGAGGTAAATAATTGGCCAGTGAAATAGATTCTGTGATGCTTCCTCCGGCATGTTGAATTTGCTTTTGTATGATCACTTGTCCGGATTTATTTAATAACCGAACACCATAGGTTCCCTGTGGCTGGTTATTTAATTGCAGGTTGATGATGCCATTAACTACCGGGTTGGGATACACGCTGATTTCCTGTTTATCTGTTCCTGCCCCGATCATTACTTTTACTATATTGCTATAGGCTGCTTTTCCATTGATGTCTACACTTTTTATTCGGTAATAATTATATCCCTGCACCGGATGGGTATCTGTCACCAGGTAATTGGCACTGTGGCCGCCATTGGCTGTTGCCGCAGTTATGGAAAGATTGGTAAACTGATTGCCGTCCGTTGATTTCTCTGTTTCATATTGCTTCATGTTCATTTCATTATCTACTGTCCATTGTACATTAATATTTTTATCCTTGCTGTAGGCTTTAACCGAAGTGAGGGTAACCGGTAAGGTACTCAACTGGCTGAATACAATCATGAAACGGTTGGCGGCGTAGGATGCTGCTGTGCTGGTAACACTAAAGTCTACATCAGTGGTTCCATCAACATATAGCGGTGTGCTGGTATGCAGGTAATTATCCAGCAGGAAGGCTGTAAGGCCCGGATGATATAACTGATCGGACAGGAATTCAAAACGGTATTTCCTGGCTGATACACCTGTAAGATTCAGGAAAATGGTATCTTTATCGGTTATGGTATGTCTTCTTTCTACCACTAATAATTTACCTGATGTTTTTATGGAAAGGTTTTCAGAAGTATTTGGTTTTTATGCCATCCATATCATCTACATGTATTGCTGTAATTATCATCATAATTAATAAGCAATCCATCTGCCATATAAGTGCTGTTATCTGTATTTATACCATAAAGATTAGCCCGTAATTGAGGGGTTGGAACAGGAGGTGCAACCGAAACTACACCACTGCCCGTGGTTTTAGCCGCTTCTTTAAAGGTAAGACTGCCACCCCCTACATCTCCCTGCACAAAGAAGGCCTGGCCGCTCTGGATATAATTGCTGATGCTGCCACTGGCGCCATAGCTTCCTCCGCCGGGAGTGATTACATAATTACCACTTCCGTTATTGGAAAAGGTTTGGTAACCTCCATATCCATAAGCTCCTGCCAGTGCCGCATCCCATACATAAAAGAAATCCTTTACCCCTGTTTTGGTTATGTTTCGCATATCAATGGTGGACGGATATGGATTGCCTATGGCGGTAAATTGCCCCGCATTTACTGCAACAGGCGTTTGATTGCCGGTATATAGAGTTCCTTTGGTTCGTAATGTGGTTTGGGTAGCGGGCCATAAAAGAAGAACTGATAGTTCTGTCTCCCCGTACAAAAACCATATAACCGGTAGTAGCTTTTATGCCTGTGGCATTGGTTGTGGAAACTCCTACCCAGTCATTGGTCAGGGAATTATATGTCTTCATGGATGGCGGTGCGAATATAGGATCAAAGCCAGCTGCCGTGCCGCCCGGACCTGTTAACTGGATGCCATATCCGGGAACAGGATTAGAAGCTGTTGAGGGCACCTTCCTGCCAGGTTTGCTTATAGTTTGGGTGGTATTGGTAGGAACAGATAAAAACCGCCATGCCTTTCGTGAAGGAAGATACCGCTCAACTGTTGCCTTTCCTGTGATCGTGTTGCCTGTCATATCGCCCAGCCATGCCGTATTAGTGGCAGTTGACTTAAAGGTTAAATTGTCGTTGGTGATTAGTACCATACCAGTTCCGGAATAGTTCAGTGAATGATAAATATCCAAGGCGCCCCCTAAACTAACGCCGCCCGCATTGGTATTGCTGATTATCAAATCGTATAATGCATTGCTCACAAAAGTATTGGCAGGTATTGATTTGTGCTGCAGTTCCATTCATTTCCACGGATCCGGCACTTGCATCAAATGTTCCGTTGTTATAAATATTGCCGGCTATCTGCAAATTACCTCCATTTATAGTAAGGGTGCCGGGAGTAGTGATATACAAATCTTTTACACTTGCAGGATTTGTAATTACCAGTGGCATATTAGGAGCATTCAATACCTTGGCATCGAGTGAAGACGTGGGAACTATATTATCGTCCCAGTTAGAACTGGTTGTCCACGCGGTAGACGTAATCCCGATCCATGAGCCGGTTCCCTGGAATTCATCATAACCCGGATCAGGAGTAAAAGTATTTCTGGCATTCCCGTCTATATCCGTGGATATGCCGGCAATTGGTGTTCCCTGGTTGTTGATTAAAAAATTGAGGGTAGAAGGAGATGCAGTAAGATGCAGATCATTAGCCGCATTGGCAAAAGCGGCAGCCGCATTAACAGAATGCGCATCCTGTGATGTAGCTGATCTCCATGCGGCCAGGGTCGCCTGGTCACTTCCATTGTTTCCAAATATGCCGCCGGTTCCAGAGGTATATATATCATTATAATCTGATGTAAGCCCGGAGGTATTAACAACCGCAATTCCATAATTCTTTGCAGTACCCGAGGCTTTTGAACGGCTGTTGATAAACAGGTTGTCTTTTATAATTTTAGTCGAAGGGTTGTTACCATAATATGCATAACTGTTGGAAGTGCCACTTACAACACCGGTTCCTGTTACATGAACGGAGTTATAATAAAACGTATTAGCCCCAACAGCATTATAAATCCCTTCCATCTCCAGATTATTAGTAAGGGATGCACCAGTAGCATCATAACCCAAAACAACCATATTATTCTCTACTGAAAAAGGCCCGGCCTGCACATCGATACCCCTAACAATGCCGGTGGTAGAAGCGGTTTTAAGCCCGTATACGATATTTTTGGATATCACATTAGTGCCAGAGGTTGGTCCCGGCGTATATAAAATACCTCTACTCTGGCAGTAATGGTCGCATCAGTGTGAGTAAAATTATAAAAGGAGTTGCCCGAAATAATCTGCCCGGGAGAACCTCCACGAGCATCAATGCCAATTATTGCAGTGCCATAGGCAGTTGACATTTTTGAATCCGAAACCAGATCATGAACAATATTTCCGGTTACACTGTACAGTCCTGTTGGTGACTGATAAGCATCTCCTATTGTTTGAATTCCCAACATTTGATCCATTGCAGAAGGATTGGTATTTCGCAAATTGCGAATAATATTATTGCTTATGACATGGGTAGCCCCGGGAGTACCCGCAAAACCCACAATGGCGACAGTTGTTTGTTTTGTAGTGTTAAGAATATTATCGGCTGTAGTATTTCCTATGGTGTTGTTGCTAATGTTGAAAGTACAAAGACTTTGTTCGAAATCGATAATTCTTAACTTACAACTGTCAGACGCATTTACTGTTATTGCTCCGATTGTATTGTTTTGAAAATTCACGTTGCCAGGAATTATGGCTTCGGGATGAGGAACTCCGGCTATTGTAATGATAGCACCTCCCAAAAATACAGGGGTAAAGGTGGCGTTGGGGTTTGCAGTACCCGCATTGGAAGTAAAAATTATGTTACCTGTTCCTGTGGTACTTCCAATGTTGTTCGGGGTTGTAGTTCCGATGTCAATGCTTCCGTCAGCGTGATAAATCAATGCGCTTACAGAAACCGAACTGGTCGTAAAAGCAACGTTAGATATTGTATTTCCCTGGACGCTGTTTGCAATGCCTGATCCTCCGTAGACCATAATTGCCCTGATAACACCTTTATTAGTGATAGTAAGAGGTGTACCACCAGCTAACGGTGCCATTCCCCCAATATAGTTTCCCGTTATCTGGGTATTATTACATGACGAAACATTTGTAGAACGAACATTACCAGACGGAGTATAATTTTGAATACGTATGGCACTCCATGCAACATTTGTCGTTGTGATACTTCTTGATGCGGTTTCATAAAAACTGTTTCCGCTTATTGTCCAGTCGGTGCTGCCGTCAGAAAGCCAGATTCCGTTATGGTCGGAAGAGGCATTGAAGAAATCGTGTATTGTACTATTGGAAATGGTATTGTTGCTGTTAAAAGTAGTTGGTTGAAGTAATAGTCCCGGAAGAATAAACCAGATTTGTGGGTGTGCTCGCTCCAGCACCAAGATCACAATTATCTATTAGATTATTGTCGTTGCCGGTGGACCCGGAAGTTGTTGAAAAAAGGATCACCCCTTCGGAAGTACCCGTATTAACTCCCTGGATAGTACAATACTTAATTGTGTTGAAGGTTGCATCATTTATAAGTTGTACGGCATATCCATTTGTTGATGTATTGATTAAGGACAATTGTTTAACTGTCCCTGAGCCGCCCGGCCTGCCATCGAAAATTATGTAAGTTGCACCATTAAGATTGAGGGTTCCGCGTTGTATTGTTGGAAGTGATAGAACGATTAGTTGCCCCGGTCGCTGGTCGTATAGTAATTGTATTTGTTGCGCTTGTACCCGAAATCATGGGGATATTTAAGGGAAAAGTTTCCACAGACGACACATAAGTACTTTGTAGCTCAAAAATATATGCTCCCGTTATGGGCGGACAAGTGCTTATTGCAGCAAGCCCATTGCCTATTGATGTGAAAGTGCCCGTGGGGCCCACACTATATGTGCCGGGCGCATAATAAGTATTTACGGTTACCGTGGCACTTCCCTGGGTGCTCCAACATGAACCATTGTAAGCCCGGAAATAATATGTTCCTGATGTAGAAATCAATTGGCTTGAAGAGGGCGTTGCAGTTGATGTTCCGTTACTTGTAGTACCTTCAAAATAAATAGTTCCCCCTGTGCCTCCCGATGCCGTTATTGTTGTATTGGTACAAAAAGTTCCACCGCCAGAAACTGAAACAGCCGTTGGCGCCGCATTAATGCTAACTGTAACACTTCCCTGTGTGCCCCAGCAACTACCGTTATATGATCTGAAATAGTAGGTACCTGAAGATGACACCACCTGGCTGCCCGAAGGTGTCGCTGTTGAAGTTCCATTGCTCGTTGTACCTTCAAAATAAATTGTTCCTCCACCTCCGCCAGATGCTGTTATTGTAGTACTTCCACAAAAGGTTCCGCCACCTGAAACCGTAACCGCCGCCGGTGGTGTAGATATGGTTACCGTTACACTTCCCTGTGTTCCCCAGCAACTGCCGTTATATGACCTGAAATAGTAAGTACCTGAAGTTGAAACAACCTGGCTACTTGAAGCAGTGGTAGTTGAAGTTCCATTAATGGTTGTGCCCTGGTAGTAAATGGTTCCACCGGTCCCTCCTGATGCCGTTATGGTTGTGTTATTGCAAAAACTACCTCCACCAGAGACGGTTACCGCTGCCGGTGTTCCATTTACAATAACTTTTTGCGTAACCGAAGTGAGCGTAGGATTAAATCCGCAGTTTGTATATGATGGATTGGATAATACAACGTAATAATATAACGTGCCTGCAGTTGAAGTAGAAGGTGTGTAAGTAAGCGTTACCGTAGCTGATGTGCCCGTTGAGACATTGGTAGTTTGGGCTACCTGCGTTCCTCCTATGGTTGAATTACTTGTATTTGAATACCAGGTTATCGTAAATGTAGTTGCAGACGCACTTCCACCACCACTATTGCACGTATTCAAGACTATGGTCAAATCACTCGGGGTAGCGTTCTGGCAATAAGTTCCCGCACCCGTGAAACTGTTTACTGAATTAATGTTATAGCGCTTTGTGGCACTGGCATTATGGTGCAAAAAAAGAGCAAACGCAACGAATAGCAATAGCGGCAGATATTTTCTAATTGAAGTAACTGGCTTCAAAAAAAATGAAGCTTTTTTGGAGGTTGCAAAGTACTTTGCTTTCATGAGTATTTTCTTTAGGTACAGGACCAACCAATTAAACTTCTTTTTAGAGTTTTTATTATTTTGGAAGTAGAAAATTTTCTAACAATTTGTAGAAAAAAGTTCTTTAGGTATTCAAATTTGTCGGAACATGGGACCGGTTTTACAATTAATTCCTTGCAAACCTGATTTTATGAACAACGAAAGGCCACTCATGGCATCTCTTTTGATCAACGGTGAAACAATTTTAATTTTTGAGTACTTTGAAGGTATATATCTCACCATCTGTTGTAACCTTCAACAGGTATACACCTTTAGTTAAGCTCGTTTGCTCCACGTTTAATTGTGCAGTATTCCCGGGGTTTTTAAATTCTTTGGTTACCAACATTTTGCCGTTAATTTCATATAAGGCCAGGATCGCCTTAATTTTTGGAGGATTGGCAAACCGAACATTTAATGTATTTATAAAAGGATTGTTCAACAAATATACTTTTTGCTGTGGCCCGGCTATTTTTATCGAAATAATAGTGCTAAAAGTCGATCTGCCATCGAAATCAACAATTTTTAAGCGATAGAAATTGATACTGCCGGGAGTTCTATCAGTAAATGAATAGTTTTTTGCAGCAAAGGAAGTTCCTGTTCCATAAACGCTGCCTATGGATTGGTAATTAACGCCGTCATCTGAACGCTCAATTTCATAGTAGTTTGTGTTTCTTTCAGATGAGGAACTCCAATTCAGGGCCACCGAATTGCCTAATTGCAATCCTTTAAAATCAAGCAGGTTTAATGCAAGTGAACTTGGCGGCACTCCCGCCCCAAATCCTGAGAAACCATTAGTGAAAGTATAACTTAATGTATAGTCTGATCCGAATGTTCCGAACACCGGAGTGGCGTATTGAATGGTACCTGCACCCACCGGATTTCCTGGTGTTGCTGCGGATATTGCATTAGTGGTTTTGATTATCATTATATTACTCCAATTATTACCGGTCGCTGCCTCCCATCCTGCTTTCTCCGCCTGGGTAAAATAGAGTGTTATAGTATATTGCCCTGCCGGATTGTTGGTCGTAGGAATTACACGGAAGGTTTTATTCATCAGGAAGTCAGCCGTTGTATTATCTGTGAAGGCAGTGGCGCCCGTTCCGGCCCTGTCTACAGTTATAGAAGTGCAACCATAATCGAAAGACATCAGGTTTTGAATAGACGCAATGATTTTGCCGGAAGCGTCAAAATAGTAAACAAAATCATTCTTCCCTAGTTCAGCCTGGGCAGTACTATTTAAAGCAGTACTAACAGTTGTTTGAGGAATTGTTTGTGTAAGCGTAAACACAGGCCGGTAAGTATTAACAGCGGTTGCCGTAGTGTACCCGCATCCCGCATCCGTTCCGACCGTATTAGATTTTTTTGCCTGGCTCACGTAGCTGGTGGCTTCTCCACTTACAATATCATCTGCCGTAGCGGCGGAATTATCATAACAAAATTCAAACAAAATATTGCTTGTGCCATCCCAGGTAAAGCCACCCGGAATGGTAAACTGGTTAATACCAAAGGCAGTACTGTAGTTTCCGGAGTTTATAACAGTCCACGCCGTTGATGTTGCAAAACCGGTTGAGAGATCAGCTGCGGCTGTCGGGCCAACTTTAAAGGTGAAACCGTTATAAGGTGCTGTGCTTGCTTTTGTAGTAACGGTAAAGCTGATGTTAGTTATTACGCCTGCTTTCAGTCCATTCGCAAGAAGGTCGGCAGCCGAATATAAATATTGTGATTTTTTATCTGTTTGTGACGCCTGAACAGGGCTTGAGCCGCCCAGGCTTGTATTAGGCGTTCCGCTATTTACCACATTCAGGTACCCGGAAATTGAGGCCACGTCGTTGTCGAGAATACTAATGGTGCAGTTTTGCAAGGTATTGCCGGTCGTGGCTACCGAGCCACCTGCCGTAATTGTGTAATTAAGATTGATATATTCGGTGCCCTCATAAGAGTTATCATCATTGATAGTAACATTCACCGTTTGAGGACCCGTTGTACCCATCGGAAAGGTTACAGAGTTGCTTCCGATCAAATAGTCATTTCCGTTAGTAGCCGTTGAATTTCCCGAAGCGCTGACCTGTACGGTAACCGGAGCCGTAGCGGCCGATGTGAGATATAAATTCACGGGAACTGTTGTAGTCCCCAATGAACATGCATTAACAGTTCCGCCGTTTTCAGCAACAGAAATATTACTCTTTTCAAAATAAACAGTAGGGAGCACCACATTGGCTAACGTAGTTGTGAATAAACCACGTCCATGGGTTGCCGCTAAAATAGTATTATCTGAGATGCGCACTTTAAGCATATCAACCCTGGTATTTGCCAACCCGGCATTGGTGGGCGCCCACAAAGTAGACGTTCCATTTAAATTATCCGTACTCCACACGCCCAATTCAGTTGCTAAAAAAGCCTGGCCTGCATTAGCTGGATTAAAGATAACCCAGCGTACAGGCATATCCGGTAGATTTCCCTCAACGCTGCTCCAGTTCGTTCCTCCATCAGTTGTTTCCCATACACTACTAACTCCATAGTTTGAATAAGTCACCAGGATATGGCTTTCATTCCCGGGCTCAATCGCAATCCCCGAAACAGAACCGATTCCTGTGCGAATAACTGTACTCGTAACAGTAGCTGTTGTGGCCGTATTTGCATTATTTACATAAACCACACTTCCGTTCGCCAACCCAAAATATACTCTCTTAGAAACGTTAGGAGATACATAAACATTGGTTACGCCGGCTCCGCTAAAATTGGCCACCGTAACGCCTGTATTGGTGGACCCGGTTGTCAACCACCTCGAGTAGGCGCCGCCTGCCCCGGTACTTACTGTTGTGTAATTTCCATATAAAACTTTAGTAGCCGGATCATAATCTGTAGGATTTATAAATGAACCGTGTGCCTGGTCGTTAATAGGGTTTGAAAAACTTGCCCCGGAATTGGTTGACTTATAATAGACACTATAAACATAAGACGTAAACTGATTTGCAGGGGTAGTCTGATCAATATGGCAAAAAGCGCCATCGCCTCCGCTTGCTGCAGTAGTGCTTTGTATGCCACCTCCTCCGGAAAACTTTTGTGAACCATTATCCTGTGCCCCTGCCAGGAAATAAGTTGAACCTGAAGTGGGATTCATGGCCCCGGCGTAAAACTGCGTTACATCATAGCCAGTGTTTATAGCCGCAAATGTTGGTTTGGTACCAGTAACGTTTACATTAGTGGTATGATATATTCCTCCGTCCGTTCCCCAGACTGCATTCGAAGAACTTCCCGGTGAAAAGAGAATAATATGCTGGTCTGAGTGAACCGTGGGAGTTCCGGCGGGAAAGCCTGTTGATGGTAATACCCACGAAGTGATCTGGCTCCATGTAGCGCCGCCATCGGTTGATCTTACCGCATCTATTCCGGCAACGATCACTGTGTTGGCACTATTGGGATCTACTGCAGCAGCCAGGTCGTACCATGCCTGTCCACGAGTTAAGGTTGACGAAGTACTTTGATCTATTAAGGTTGGCAATGCGCATGTATTCCAGGTAGTTCCACCATCATCAGACCGGTATATTTTGTCTACTTCATTTGAGCCTGCTCCCTGGCATACTACATAAACCTTATTCGCATCGGAAGGGGCGATGGCTAACTTAATGCGCTGATGGCTGCCCGGTAATGAAGTATTTGTCCAACTTCCTGCTGTGCCCTTGCTGTGCGTTAGTTGATTTATATACATTGCCCAAAAAATCGGATACAAACATATCGCCATTGGCGGCTAGCTGAACATCACTAATCTTATTGATTAAAACGTCACTCCAGGTAGTACCTCCATCAGTCGATTTCATGAGTCCTGATCCGGTAGCCGCAAAGATCGCGTATGAAGTAAGTACAATATTCTGAATATAGTTAAACTGGCTGGAAGTAGTAGATGAAAGATGGAACCAGGTTGCCCCTCCATCAGTGCTTTTCCAAATACCCAACCCTTGCTGGGAATCCGAATTGCCCCAAATCTCGCCAGTACCAAAATACATTATAGACGGAGATGCCTGGTCCTGCACAATTGTTGTTATAGCAATATTATCCAGTACATCACTGATTTTGGTCCATGTCGGTGTAGCATTGCTGAGATTCGAGCATTTCCATATGCCTCCCGCTACTCCGCCTGCAAATAAAGTATTATTAGTAGCGTCATTTTTGTCAAAAAGAATAGCCCGGGTGCGTCCTCCTATATTGGACGGTCCTCTTTCCACCCAACTTATCCCCGTTATGGCGTTATCTTTAGAAAAAAACTGCCTAACCCGGTCGCTGGCTACCAATAACCTTTCCCGCGGAACTGTATTAGTCGAGGGGTCCTTAGTCATGTCAAATTCCTGTTGAAATTCCTGCTGTATCGTGAAAGCGATGTTTTCTTTTTCTTCGCCGTTGCCGTCGTCATCTTCGTCACGCTTTATATTGCATGAATTAAAAAGTAAAACAAAAATCACTATTAATAGAATTCCGTTTCGTTTAACAACAGATGGTTTCATTTGGGAGGGAAATAGTTTGTAGATTTTCATAAGATTATTGTAGAAATCTAACGACCATATCATCAACATATTTCTACATTGAAGTAGAAACGATATTTCATTGTAGAAGTTGTGTTTCTATAGAAATTTTTTTAGAAGAGGTGTCCCTAACTAAAAAATAGCTTTCTATCGGGGGAAATCTGTTAGCTGAAATATTGAAAAAGGCTTGCAATGTTGCTTTGTTCCCCTGGATGTAAAGTCATTATTCCCATGTTCTGCAGAAACGAAATCCTGAATTGTGAACGGGGATTTTGTGAAGCATTTCATCAGAAACGGCCTATCAGTTTTTCTGGCAATAAAAAACCTGCTCATTTTATGAGCAGGTTAATTTTTATCATTGTTCGAGTGAAATTTTATTGAGACTGTAGCTTTCTATATTCTTGTTAGTAGATCACATTAATAATTGATTTATCGCCACCGGGGGTTGTTACTTCCACCTGGTATAGGCCATGGGGCAAATAATTGGCCAGTGAAATAGATTCTGTTATACTTCCACCGGCATGTCGAATCTGTTTTTGGGTGATCACTTGTGCGGATTTATTTAATAGCCGAACAGCATAGGTACCCTGTGGCTGGTTGTTTAACTGCAGGTTGATAATTCCATTAACTACCGGGTTGGGATACACGCTGATTTCCTGTTTATCTGTTCCGGCCCCGATCATTACTTTTACTATACTGCTATAGGCTGCCCGTCCATTGATGTCTACACTTTTTATTCTATAATAATTATATCCCTGCACCGGATGTGTATCCATCACCAGGTAATTAGCACTATGGCCGCCATTGGCTGTTGCCGCAGTTATGGAAAGATTGGTAAATTGATTACCATCTGTTGATTTCTCAGTTTCATATTGCTTCATGTTCATTTCATTATCTACCGTCCATTGCACATTAATATTTTTATCCTTGTTGTATGCTTTAACCGAAGTGAAGGTAACCGGTAAGGTGCTTAGCTGGCTGAATACAATCATAAAACGGTTAGCTGCGTACGATGCTGCTGTGCTGGTAACACTAAAGTCTACGTCAGTAGTTCCATCAACATATAGCGGGGTGCTGGTATGAAGGTAATTATCCTGCAGGAATGCTGTAAGGCCCGGGCGGTACAACTCATCTGACATAAATTCAAAACGATACTTTCTGGCTGATACACCCGTAAGGTTCAGGAAGATGGTATCTTTATCTGTTATGCTATGCCTTCTTTCTACCACCAGTAATTTACCTGGTGCTTTTATGGACAGGTTCTCAGAGCTATTGGTTTGTTTTATGCCATCCATATCATCTACTGTATTGCTGTAATTATCATCATAATTAATAAGCAAACCATCTGCCATATAAGTGCTGTTATCTGTATTTATGCCATACAGGTTAGCACGTAACTGAGGGCTTGCAACAGGTGGTGCAACAGATACTACTCCGCTGCCCGTGGTTTTAGCTGCCTCTTTAAATGTAAGACTTCCACCCCCTGTATCTCCCTGCACAAAGAAGGCCTGCCCACTCTGGATATAATTGCTGATGCTGCCGCTAGCACCATAGCTGCCTCCACCGGGTGTGATTACATAATTGCCGCTTCCGTCGTTGGAAAATGTCTGGTAACATCCATAACCATTGGCTCCTGCCAATGCCGCATCCCATACATAAAAGAAATCCTTCACCCCTGTTTTGGTTATGTTTCGCATATCAATGGTGGATGGATAGGGATTGCCTATGGCGGTAAATTGCCCGGCACCCACTGCAATAGGTGTTTGATTGCCGGTATATAGCTGTTCCTTTGGTTCGTAATGTGGTTTGAGTAGGTGCCATAAAAGAAGAACTGATAGTTCTGTCTCCACGTACAAAAACCATATAACCGGTAGTAGCTTTTATAGCTGTGGCATTGGTTGTGGGAACTCCCACCCAGTCATTGGTCAGGGAACTGTATGCTTTCATGGACGGGGTTGCACTATAGGCATCAAAGCCTGCTGCTGTGCCCCCCGGACCTGTTAACTGGAGGCCATATCCGGGAACAGGATTAGAACCTGGTGAAGCTCCTTCCTGCCAGGCTTGCTGGATAGTTTGGGTGGTATTGGTAGGAACAGATAAAAACCGCCATCCCCTGCGGGAAGGAAGATACCGCTCCACGGTAGCTTTACCGGTGATCGTATTGCCTGTCATATCGCCCAGCCATGCTGTATTAGCAGCGGTTGATTTGAAAGTTAAGTTGTCGTTGGTATTGAGTTTCATGCCAACATCGGAGTAGGTTAATGAATTATAAACATCCAAAGCTCCATTGAAACTAATACCAGACGCACTGGTATTACTTACTATGAGGTCGTTTACTGCATTATTTACAAAAGGGCTTGCGGGAGTTACCTGTGCATTTATTCCAAATAAATCCAGTGTTCCATATCGAAGGTTAATATTGGAGGAACTAAGAATACTGTCTGCCACTCTAAGGGTTGAACCATTAACGTTCAGCATTGAAGTGTCTGTCATGTTAATATCGTAAGCTGTCACGTACGCCGCCTTCGTCACATTAATCTTTGCACCATGAACGTTTAGCTTTCCCTGGGAAAAGGACATCCCAGGAAGTATCAGCATCAATCCTACAAATAATTTATACAATGGCTTCATAGTCTCTTTTATTTGAAGGTTAATTAGAAAGAACTATCCAGTTTGAGCCGTCGGACTGAACTGTTATCTGGTTATATTGCAGTGCTAAACTCTTAGATCCTGCGCCATCTATAGTTTGAGAACTATAAGTAGCTACTGTTACACTAGCTGTTCCGGTCCTCTTAATTACGTAAATTCTACCTGTTATACCTGATGCTGTGGGCAGCGTAATTGTTTTTGTACCACCGGTGCCGGTTCAAACAACTGTATAATCTGTTGCCGAAACACTGTAACTTGAAGATGTAGAAATGATACTTTGAGAAAAGGACCTGTATTTTGCAAAGTTGAGTTTGGAGACGAAGTTCCCACACCTAAATTTCCTGCCTCATCAACCACAGTCAATACAGTTCCGGAAGAATTTCTCCATTCGGTAAGGTTTGCAGTTTGTGAACCAGAAAATGCCTGGACAGCTAAAGGTACACTTGCGTTTCTTTGCGCCAAAACCAATACACCAGTGCCATTGGGGGTACTGGTAAAAGCAGGGTAGGAACTTGTTTGCCGGTCACCCGTTAGTATTGTGGTCCAGTATGAACCCATTTGAAAACCACGACCACCGCCGCCTTGCCAAAAAAGATCGCCACCATCTCCCCCGATTCTAAAATCACCGGAACCAGCTGTATTGGTAAATAATAGTTGAGATAGTGATCCTACACGTCGAACTTCCATAGTATCTTTTACAACGAACGGAGCATCAGGGTCCTGAACACCCATACCTACTCTACCATTGGCTAAAATTCTCATTCTTTCGTTGGTAACACCGGTACCACCGGTTAGAAAAAGCAAATTTTTATTCGCACTGCTATTAACTATATAAAAATCTTTAGCTGCAGAAATTAAATAACCATCATTTGCAACACCTGTTTCAATGGCGCCTGCATTATAGTTCGATCCGTTTATTCCAAGGTCAACATAGTTAGTCGTTTCTGTTCCGTTATCGGCGGTAGCAACAATATCCGAAGTTGCCGTGGTTCCATTCGAGTTATTTTTTATATTAAGCTGGAAATAGTTGTCAATGCTTCCTTTTACCACCAAACCATTCACCGAACCGGTGGTACCGGCATTAATAATAAATTTTTCGGGGTTAGTGGCATCAAGTACATCCTGTCCCACAGCCACATTGCCCAGGCTGTCTATTTTCATCCGCTGTGTATTATTGGTACGAAACCTTAAACTTTTGTTATCCGTTGTTCCCAAAAAATTAGTAAGGTAAGACGTACCACTATTACCCGTAATACTCCATTGATTTCCTGCAGAAGCTGTATCTCTCCACACACCATCCGCATGTAATACCTTTCCGGCCGAACCGCCACTCAAAGGCACTAAACCATTTAAGGTAGAAGTAAAGACAGGAAGAATGGCGTTTACCTGCGCAACCGTTAAATCTAAAGCGTTAGCTGTTCCACCCGTATTATTACCTTTAATAGTTAGGGTTGGCATTTGCGCGAGCTTAGCATTGGTGACCTTGTTAGATCCTATCGTTAACGCCGGGGCTAAAGTGGTAGTTCCGGTTGTTGATCCTGTGACGTCGCCCGTAGGCGCAAAGGAAATAGTTTGGTTTGCCGTCAGATAGGTTGAATTATCATAGCTTATAGTGGTACCTGTTGCTTTTACAAATCCAGTTCCATTAAGTTGTGTTTGTTTAGCGTTAAATGTATTCCAGTCGGTATTGGTTAAGAATCCATTTTGTGAAGTTGTTGCCTGTTTTACCTGCACCGTGGTTCCTGAACCAATTACCGAGCCCGTGCCCCCCGTAATCGTCAAAACTCCAGATCCGGTTTCCGTAAGATTGCCGGTGGTAAAGGCTGCAGCTTTATTATTAAAAGTGTTCCAATCGGTGCTGCTTAATGCTCCTGTAGTTGAAGTTCCGGAAAGGCCAAGAGATAGGGCCTGGCCCGCAATGCTTAAGCCATTCGCGGTTCCTATAGTAACATTCCCGGTATTTGTACCGCTTAAGTTAGAACCGGTTACTGTTCCGGTGGCTGCCACTGATGTTGGGGTAATAGAACCGAGTGTAATACTGATGGCCGGTGTAGTAGTTGGTGTAGCCACAGTACCACTTACTCCATTTGCTGTTGTTACAGAAACTGACGTTACAGTGCCGTTTCCGCTCCCTTTACTATTAAAAGTGTTCCAATCTGTACTACTTAAATAACCGTTCGTTGAAGAGCCAGATTGGGTAATACCAATTAAGCCATTACTGTATGTTATGGGCGTAGTGGAGGAAAAAAGGCTTCTTACTTTCGTTGAAAAATTTACGATGCTGGAAGTATCGATAGAACCGGCGGTAACTGCGGACCAAACAGGGCTCACAGCCGTACCCGTGTTGATCATGATACTGTTAAGCGTTGTATTAAAAATGGTTAACCCGTTTGCAGGAAGAATAATAGAATTCTGTTGAGATGTTGTCATGCGTGGCAATAAAACACCTTTGGTCGTGCTACTGACATCAAGCATTGCGCTTGTATCAGCTAAACTGCCATCAGCATTAATTGAAACGTTTTGTGCAAATAAATTTGGAGAAATTGCAAGAAATAACAAGGATACGACAAGGTTGCAAAGAGGTTTTTCATATATGAATTTTTGTATTAGATTTCATCAACGGAATTAGAAAAGTAACCAGCGGAATTTTTTTAGTTTACTCCTTAATTTCTAAATCGAACGCATACAAAAAACGGTTATTGCTGTTGAAGACTCAATGTATTAGTTTGAGTTCAATATCCAAATTTTACTACATCTGTTGAATTTGTTTTACTACATCCAATTTACTTTTTTACTACACCAACCGGGCATTTTTTGCTCCGGTCCTTTTTCTCTTTTATCGACAATGCCCATTTTTCAAGCATCGCCAACAACTCATTTAATTCTACCGGTTTGCTTATGTAATCATTCATACCTGACTGCATACATTCTTCCCGGTCACCCTGCATAACATTGGCAGTCATAGCAATTATTACCGGTTGGGTTTCCAGGCAAACTCTTATCATCCTCGTCGCTTCCATTCCATCCATTTCAGGCATCTGCACATCCATTAATATCAGATCAAAATGATCGTGACTTACTCTGTCTAAAACAACCTTTCCATTTTCTACAATTTCACATTCGTATCCTATTTTGTTCAGAATTTTTTTGATCCATTTTTGATTAACAGGATTATCCTCTGCCACAAGAATTCGCAAGGGATATTGCTTCGAAAAATCTTCGGATACCTGGTTTAAAGTAACCTTGTTACCTGCCCCTTCGCCACTATGGCGGAATTCAGTAAGTATAGTGTCAAAAAGCTTTTGATATCGCACCGGCTTATTAAGTATTGTATTAAAAATACCAGTTTGCTCTTTGTAACGTTCGTCGTGTACCTGGTTCAATAATATTATGGGAGTTTTAGGATACAATGACTTTATAGTTTGTGAAAGTTGAATGCCATCCATCTCAGGCATTAATAAGTCTACTATAACGAGGTCAACAGAAACCTGGGACAATATTTCTAACGCATGTTTTCCGGAGTTAGCGATTACCGGAAGTAGTTTCCATTGTTCCATACGGTAATTCAATATCTTACCACTATTAATATTGTCATCCACAACAAGAACCTGCCTGCCTTCAAATCCCGACATATTGTTACCGGTAAAATCGGACGTAACCTGCTGAGACGGTTGAGTAATGATATTGAAACTGAAGACAGAACCTTTGCCGACAGTACTTTCAACAGAAATTTGTCCTCCCATTCTCCCGATAAGTCTTTTGCATATCAACAATCCAAATCCTTTGCTTATTTCTTTTGTTTTGGTTGAATAATCGGCTGGTAAAGCCGGGTTAAAAAGTTCACGTAGTTTTTCTGCGTCTATGCCAGTCCCGTTATCTTCCACCCTGAAGGCCAGATTCAAATTTCCATTTTCTGTTTCAGAAACTAAGGTGACCTTAATAAAAACCTCGCCGTTTTGAGTAAACCTGACGGCGTTCTCAACAAGGTTTATTAAAATTTGCTGAAGCCTTTTGTAATCTCCTACTATTTGTATCGGAACATTAGCATCAATCTGGTAATTAAGATCTGTCTTTCCATCTGCTGCTCGTCCTCCAAACATGTCCAGCACTTCTTCTATACAATTTCTTAAGTCAAAATTCTTTTTATCTAACTCGGTGCTTTCAGAATCAATTTTTGAAAAATCCAACATATCGCTGATTAGAATTTCATTAATATTCGTCAATAAAATTTTACTGCAATCCAGGATGTTACCGGCGTATTCATGTTGTTCGGGCGTAAGCTCCGTTGCCGACAATAATGTTGCCATGCCAATTACTCCGTTCATCGGTGTCCGTATTTCATGGCTCATCAGTGATAAGAGTTTGCCTTTAGCTTTATAAGCGATATCTGCTTCCCGGATGGCTTTTGATTCCTTTTCTGATAAAAGATCTAACTGGTTATTGAGTTTCTCAACTTCTGACAACAGTTCCTGGTTTCGCATTTTTATTCCCGAGATACTTACCTGGATAATTCTGAAAGCCACAATAACAAGCAAAACAATTGTTCCCGTAATAAACCACATATTAATTTAGTTGACTTTAAAAAAAAAGATACCGTTTATAGATTGCATTGTATTTATGAATTTTTATAATTCCATTGCCAGTTTATTCCCAAGACATAATTTCTATGAGTACTAAAAGGACTAAACATATAAATAGGGAAAGTCCAGTTCTCATGCATCCATCCTGCCATAATTCCCGGTTCCCAAATATTTTTTTCTGTCCATGTTTTATTACTTGCAAAGCAATTCCGGAATAAACTTTTTTAGTAAACTCATAACCCAATTCGGTCCACGTTAAAAATAAATTCCTGTTAATTTTCATCAATTGAAAAAGTGTATTCAACTTCGGTTGAAAAAAATAATTCCTTATAATCCATATCTATATTTGCCCCGGTATTAATTCCATTTAACTGGCCCAACACAATGCCTGCAACAGGCGTAACAGAATAAGAAACTTCATTCTTTTTTGAAAACATTTTGCCAGCGTTCATTGAAATGGTTTGCGAAGCCTCATAATTGTACCTTACTTCACCATACCAGTTTTTACGACTTTGATAATATACTTTGGGAACAATGGAAGAAGGCCCATCGCCTGCGTAATAATATTGTTGAACGCCGCCATGAACCTGCGGGAAACCAATATTATTTAACAACACAAAAGATAATATCATAAAAATTTACACATTTTCATTAATAATTACTTCCGCATTGGCCAGCCGGTGCATTATAGAAATTTCTTTCAAATGCGGGTTCCATTGAAACACTAATTTGTCGATCGGCTGCCAGAGAATCACCCAACTGAAAATATCTAACCCATTACGAAGGGCAGAAGAAAAACCCTGCTTCATCGGAAAAAACCATAGGCACAAGCCCATGGCATATCATCACTACAGCTTAAACTCATAAACAATAACATGTAGCTTCTTCTTTTAAATTTTTCAAATACCTCAATGCAATGCAGTTTTTTAGCAGAAAAATGTCTTTTTATTGCATAGATAAACGCTTCTGCATATTGCCTGTCACTATCTTTTTTGCAGGTAACCCGGTAATAAAAAACGGAATGTCTTTTAGCAGGACTCAATCGACGTCATCAGGTATTGGTTAAACTGGTGACTAAGCTGTCGTTTATATAGAGGCGCAGGATCATTTACATTAAAATGCTCATGAATAGTTGCCTGGTCAATAGTTAAAAAGATATTTATTTTATCCGTTAATGTTTGTGTGGCAGAGGATGTTTTTTTAAAAGAAAAAAAATTTATCACCGCCTGCAATACATTCCCCGGTTGCTTAATCACTAAGGACATGATGAGTTTTAATAAAATATTTTTTAGGTTAGAAATGCTATTGAACTTATAAAATTTTATTACCACTGAAAAGTTTTAAATATGAAGATTCAATAACCACTATTAAAATTTGCAACCAAAATAATCTTAACGGAAATGAAAATGAAAGATTGCCTCAGAGTGTATTTTATTAATAAGGGTCTTTCATTAAACCGTTCCGCGATAAAACAGGTTAGAAAATTTAAGCATTGAAATCAATGTCAAATTCTATTACTCACGCACAATGATAAACGGGTAAGAATTGGAAAAAGTATAAGTACGAATTGTAGAAAATCTTCTAATGTTTTATCGTTTTATAATGGTGTATTCATTAATAGCAATTAATGTTTTTAAATGTCGTTCATAAATCATACTTACACATATGAAACTGAAAAAGAGCATCATTATAGTATGGCTCACAATAATATTTAGTGGTATCGCTTATTTGTTTTGGCACAATGAATTTGTGTATAGTTTGCCTACGCCTGTTCCCAAAAATTATAACCTTGTTAATTGCGGTGATAAGATAAATATCCCGCGAAATACACTCAAACAAAAAATGGTAACCCTCTCTTCCTGCACTTCTTTAATCCTGATTGTCCGTGTTCAAGGTTTAATATGGCTCATTTCAAAACACTTGTAAAAAAATATGGTACAGAGGTAACATTTGCTATTGTAGTTATAAGCCATAAAAATTTTACAGTTGAAGAAATACAAAACAAATTTGATCTGGAAATACCCGTTTATTTCGATTCATCTATTGCGGCTGCATGCGGCGTTTACTCTACACCACAGGCAGTAATTATTGATCGAAATGAAAAATTGTTTTATAGAGGAAATTATAACAAGGCCCGATATTGTACAGACGGCAGAACTAATTATGCGCAGCAAGCTATTGACAGTCTTTTAAACCATCGCCCCGTATTCTTTAACCAGTATGCATTAAAAGCTTATGGATGCACATTACCAAATTGCACAAGATAAAAAAATGATAACTACCGCAACTATTGACAATCAATTAAACACAGAAACCTTCCGCCTTAGCAATAAAAAAAGATCGGATAAATTTATAAACTACTTTCTCATTTTCCTGTTTATAGCAGGATTGATATTTGCCATGTTTTATGACACATGGTCAATAGCACTGGGAGTTGGCGCATTGTCTTTAACGGCTTATTATTCAACTAAAATTGCTCTTCCCAATTCTGATTTGTATCAATACATTTTAAGCGTTGTACTCGCCATTTTTATGGCGCAATATATTTACCAGATGCATGGCATGTTCGAAATGCATTTTTTTGCATTTATAGGCAGTGCTGTATTAATCACCTATCAAAACTGGAAACTGCAAATACCAATGATGATAGTTGTCGTGGTTCATCATACAACTCTTGCTTATCTCCAGCATATCGGCATTGATAAAGTATATTTCAGCCAAATAGATTTTGACCTGCAAACACTTATCATACACGTTACTCTTGCAGCAGTAATATTTTTTGTTTGCGGATTATGGGCCTATCAATTAAATAAGTATAGCGAATTACACATAGCGCAATCCATGCAGATGGGCGTTTTGCAGCAGGAAGCACTCATGAGCATTGAAAGAAGACAAAATGCGGAAGCGCTTGAGCAAGCCTATGTGAAAGCTGAAAAAGCAAGACAGGATGCAGAATTGGCCAACCAGGCAAAAAGTATTTTTCTTGCAACCATGAGCCACGAGATACGAACACCAATGAATGGAGTAATTGGAATGGCATCTCTTTTGGCTGAAACAAATCTTTCCGACCAGCAATTGGATTATACGAATACCATTACATCATGCGGTGAAAGTCTCCTGAATGTTATTAATGATATTTTAGATTTTTCTAAAATTGAATCAGGCAATATGGACCTGGAAACAGAAGATTTTAATTTGCGTGTATGCATTGAGGATGTGTTGGATATTTTTGGAACAAGGGCTGCCACCCAGGGCCTTGATCTTATTTATAAGATTGACGATAATGTTCCCCTTCAAATAGTTGGAGATGATTTAAGGTTAAGACAGGTATTAACTAATTTGATAAACAACGCAATTAAATTTACAGAGCATGGTGAAGTGTTCGTTGGTGTTCATCTTTTAGACTCAAGTGAAGCCGGAGAACTCACGTTGCAATTTGAAGTGAAAGATACCGGTATGGGAATTCCTCCTTCTAAATTAGATCGGTTGTTTAAAGCCTTTTCACAAGTAGATTCTTCCACAACCCGCAGGTACGGCGGAACCGGCCTTGGCTTGGCAATCTCCGAAAAGCTCGTTGCATTAATGCGAGGAAGTTTTAACGTAGAAAGCGAAGTTGATAAAGGCTCCACATTTTCTTTCACAATTAAAACCAAAGCCGGAACAAAGATTCTGAAATTGTATGAGCAACACAATATGAGTGAACTGCAAAATAAGAAAATATTGGTGGTGGATGATAACATCACAAATCTTGCAATTTTAAAAAGCCAGTTAGAGTCATGGAAACTGGTTCCGGTGTTGGCAGAGTCTGCGGGTTATGGATTAAAACTATTAGCCGGCGACAGAACTATCGAACTCGTATTAACTGATATGCAAATGCCTTATATGGATGGCGTTGGATTTGCTGAAAATATAAGAAGGTTATATCCTTCACTTCCTATAATTCTTATTAGCTCTATCGGTCGAAGACTACACGCAAAAAGATTCAGGACTATTTACTTCGGTATTAAATAAACCTGTTCGTCAGCATGTGCTGGGCAGGCATATACTCAATGCGCTTCAACCCAGGGATAATACTTTGCAGCATGAAAAAACTATAAAAGAAAAATCACCTGAAAAATTTTCGCAAAAACATCACCTTGAAATATTAGTTGCTGAAGATAACCTGGTTAATCAAAAGGTAATTATCTATATTCTTAATAAACTTGGCTACGACCCTGTATTGCGGAAAATGGTTCGATAGCAGTTGAAAAAGCTAACAAAAAAAATACGATATTATTTTAATGGACATGCAGATGCCCGAAATGGATGGACTGGAGGCAACAAGATATATCAGGCAAAATTTAGAACATCAGCCTGTAATTATAGCCCTTACGGCAAATGCAATGGAAAGTGACCAGGAAGAATGTTTTAGAGCCGGCATGAATGATTATATTCCCAAGCCGGTGAAGTTAGAAGATGTAACTAATAAACTTGAGAAATGGTCACTTGCAAAAATGGAAAGTTTACACTATAAATAAATTGATATAACTAAAACGGATTTCATACAATAACATTTAATGAATGCTAACCCCTAAAATCTACCTCCACACCCGGTTGTTCGCAGTAATATCCCGCTCTTTACGGGTTATTTACAATGGTATGTATAAAAAGGTTTCATAGTTTTTTTCAAATTAAACCGGCGTTAAAATCAAGTTATCTGCGGCTTTCCTGTTTTGTTTTTTCTATTTGCTTATCCATCCTTTTGCCGGTTACTCACAAAACAAAAACCTTGAGTTTGACCACCTGGGCACTGATGCCGGCCTATCGCAAAGTAATGTTATATGCATTCTGCAGGACAGCAAAGGATTTATGTGGTTTGGCACACGGGACGGCTTAAATAAATATGACGGATACAAGTTTACCGTGTACAGAAATGACCCAAAAGATAAATATCAGCATTAGTAACAATTACATATTACTGATATTATCGAAAGCCCAAACGGCGATCTATGGATTGCAACCTGGGGCGGAGGCTTAAATCATTATAATCGTGAAAAAGGAATTTTCAATTCTTATAAACATGATGCCAATAACTCAAAAAGCATTTCAGGTAATTTCATTACCACCCTGCAGGAGGATGAAAATGGAAATATATGGATTGGTACTGAATCCGCAGGCTTAGATATGTTTGATAAAAAGACTGCAACATTTACCCATTATAAATTTAATGCTAGCGACAAAGGTTCCATTAGTGATAATTTTATAAGAGATATATACAAGGATAAAGAAAAGAATTTATGGATAGGAACTACCCATGGCGGCCTTAACTTATTTAATCCTGGTACAAAAAATCTTTTACCAGGTTTCAACACGATAATGCTGTTCCAACATCGCTTGCAGTCTAACGATGTTTATAGAATATTCGAAGACAGCAAGCACCGCTTATGGGTTGGAACAAACGGTGGAGGTCTGGATTTATTCGATGTCAAAAACAAGGTATTTTTCAACATCACAAAAAAGATATTAAAAATTCAAAAAGCCTTCCGCGCAATGAAATTCGAACCATCAATGAAGATACCGATGGCAATATTTGGATAGGAACGGAAAATGGAGGATTATCAATATTGGATATAACTTCCGGTGAATTCAATACTTATGTTTATGATGAAATAGATAACAGTAGTCTTAGTAACAATTCAATTTATTCAATTTGCAAAGATAACAAAGGCAATATGTGGCTGGGCACATTTTCAGGTGGCATCAGCCTACTAAACCGGGACAAACAATTTGCTCATTACAAACATTCATCATTGAACGAACAGCCTGAGCGATAATAAAACGTTATGCATTTACGAAGACTCCAAAAAGAACATTTGGATAGGTACAGATGGTGGCGGATTGAATTTATTTAATCCTTCCAATCCGGAAGCTTCAGCCACTATAAACATGATCCTGCTAATCCGAATTCAATCTGCGGAAATTATGTTTTAAATGTTTGTGAAGATAGCGGGCATAATTTATGGATCGGAACCTGGGGAGATGGGATAACAGTTTATAACCAGCAAAAAAACAGCTATCAACATTTTAAAAATAATCCTGCAGATCCCAATAGCCTAAGCAGCAATAATGCATGGAATATATACTGCGATGCCGACAATACTATTTGGATTGGTACTTATGGCGGCGGATTGAATCGTTATAATCCAGTGACGCATTCTTTTACAAAATACCGTTATTCTGAAAATGATAAAAAAGGCATTAGCAGCGATAAAATCTATTCAATTTTTGATGATCGCTAGGGACACTTATATATTGGCACAGACGGCGGAGGCTTGAATTTATTTGACAAGAAAACTTCCACTTTCACTCACTATCTGCATGATGATCAAAATAAAAATACCATCGCCGGCAACAGTGTTGGCCATGTATATGAAGATGGTAAAGGAATAATATGGATTGCAACGGCATCAGGCCTTTCAGAGTTAAATCCACAAAACAAATACTATAAAAAATTATACTATTGAAGATGGGTTGCCGGGCAATAATATTTTTGGAATACTTGGCGATGATAAGAATAATTTATGGATAAGTACCAACCGCGGAATATCCTGTTTCAATCTGGCAAACAAGACCTTTAAGAATTATCGGTGAAGTGGATGGTTTGCAGGGAAATGAATTTAAAGAACAGTCATTTTGCAAAAGCAATACCGGGTCAATTTTATTTTGGCGGCAATAACGGGTTTCAATATATTTTATCCCGAGAGTATTAAAAACAGCGCATATGATCCACCGTTAGTATTAACCGGTTTTAGTATTTCCAATAAAGAAGTACCTGTTGCAAACGATTCGGTTAAATCTCCCCTGGAAAAAAATATAGTTCTTACCAAATCAATTACACTACCTTATAACAATTCTGTAATTGAATTTGAATTTGCATCTTTAAATTATACCGATAAAGCAAAGAAGCGTTATAAATACATGCTCGAGGGTTTTGATAAAAAATGGAATGAATCCAGCGATAAAAATTCGGCAAGCTATACCAATCTTGATCCGGGAACATATACTTTCAAAGTAAAAGGACTTAACAATTCCGGAGAATGGTCATCCCAAATGTATTAAGTGTGCAGTTAATTATCACCCCGCCATTTTGGTTAACATGGTGGTTTAAATCATTGGTAGCAATCATTGTCGTTGCTGTTTGTATTATATTTTACCAGTTACGGATCCGAACTATAAAAGCTCAGAAAAAGAGCGCTGGAAAATCAGGTAGAGGAGCGCACTGAGCAACTTCGTGCTATTTAACCAGTGAAGAAAAAAAAGCAAGGGTTGAAGCAGAGAAGGCCCGGCGCAATGCCGAACAGGCAAACCAGGCAAAAAGTATTTTCCTGGCGACGATGAGTCACGAGATAAGAACCCCCATGAATGGCGTTATTGGCATGGCTTCGCTTTTGGCCGAAACAAATCTTACTGAACAACAAATGGATTATACAAAAACTATTACGACTTGTGGTGAAAGCCTGTTGAATGTTATAAACGATATCCTGGATTTCTCTAAAATTGAATCGGGCAATATGGGACTTGGAAAAGGAGGATTTTAATTTGCGTGTATGCATTGAGGATGTATTGGATATTTTCGGACCAAAAGCAGCAGCCTTCAGGGCCTTGATCTTATATACAAAATTGATAACAATGTGCCCCTCCAAATTGTAGGAGATGATTTGAGATTAAGACAGGTATTAACAAACCTTGATCAATAATGCACTCAAATTTACCGAGAAGGGTGAAGTATTTGTCGGAGTACATTTATTACCATCAAATGGCGATGAAGATATAACATTGAAATTTGAAGTAAGAGATACTGGTATGGGAATTCCCAGGCAAAATTGGACCGTTTGTTCAAAGCATTTTCGCAGGTTGATTCATCAACTACCCGTAAATATGGTGGAACAGGTCTTGGGCTTGCCATTTCTGAAAAACTCGTCAACTTAATGCAGGGAAGCTTTAATGTTGAAAGTCGAAGTGCACAAAGGCTCGATATTTTCATTTACTATAAAAACGAGATGGGGAACAAAAATTCTGAAAACTTATACGCAATACAACATGAGCGAATTTCAGAATAAAAAAATACTTGTTAGTAGATGATAATATAACCAATCTGGCTATTTTAAAAAGCCAGTTGCAGCTATGGAAGCTCGTACCGGTCTTGGCTGGCTCCGCAGGCCATGGATTAAAAATTTTAGCAAAAGAAAGAGACATTGCACTTGTATTAACCGACATGGAAATGCCATACATGAATGGGCTTGAACTTACAAAAAATATTAAGAGATTGTATCCATATATCCCTGTAATTCTTCCTTAGTTCTATCGGTGAAGACTACACGAAAAAGATCTCACTTATTCGCTTCCGTACTAAACAAACCCGTTCGGCAGCATATCTTAAATAAACATATTCTGCAGGCCCTGCAGCCTCAAAATATTGATGCAGCACCGATGAATAATGAACAGATAAAATTACCCGGCAATTTTTCCCAAAAACATCCACTTGAAATATTAGTAGCTGAAGATAACGAGGTAAATCAAAAAGTGATTGCATACATCCTTAATAAATTAGGCTATAAACCCTGCCTTGCTCAAAACGGAGCTGTGGCTATAGATATGGCCCGGCAAAAACAATATGATATTATTTTGATGGACATGCAAATGCCCGAGATGGATGGCATACAAGCCACTGACTTCATCCGGAAAAATTTTGACAAACAGCCGGTGATTATTGCATTAACAGCAAATACAATGGAAGGCGACCAGGAAAAATGTTTACATGCCGGCATGGACGATTATCTTTCAAAGCCAGTAAAATTGGAAGATATAACCCATTCATTGGAAAAATGGTTCTTAACTAAAAAACAAAATTTAAATTAAATAAAAGGAGACACAATCGCAATCACATCAGAATAACAAAGAAAACCCTAAACTCTTCTACCTATGGAAAGTATTAATTCACGAAATATAACCCCTGATAAATATAAATATTGCTACAGTAGACTTTCCTGTATAACCTTTTTTAAAACGCCTGTATATGAATCAGAATAAGCTCCATAAAAGCAAGGATAATTTTGCGGCAATACGACGGACTGTTTTTTTCAGGCATCATAATTTCTATAACATCAGCGATAATTACAATTGCAGGAATGCGTTTTAAATTATATGACCAGGAGACTGGCATAGCCGTAGCGGTTATTTTGGTTATCGCCACCTTTTCACTAATAATAGGCCGTATATCAAAATTGTTGGCAACTGCCGATAAAAAACACCGGGAGGCTTCAATAGATTCATTGAAGGCGCAGAATGAAATTGCAGCGAATCAACTTATATACCAGAACCTGATTGAGAATGCCGGAGTTGTAATGTACACCACTTCAATAGATGGTTACATTAGTTTTGCCAGCAGTAAGGCGTTTCATTTAACCGGTTATTCACTTGAGGAACTAACAGGAATGCATTTTACTAAATTGATAGCAGACGATTGCCTGGAAGAAGTTAAAGTGATATACAAAAATCAAGTCAAAAATAATATAGAAGAAACCGTAAATGAATTTCGTATACAAACAAAAAATGGTGATATAAAATGGGTGGAACAATCTGCCGTTCTTATTTCTGAAAATGCTGTTCCTGCAGGATTTCAATGTTTAGTAAAAGACATTACCGAACGAAAGGAAATGGAATCCATATTAAGGAAGTATGAAGTTGAACTGGTGCAAAACCAGGATCGCTTACAATCTATTCTTGATAATGCCACTTCGTTGATGTACATAAAAGATCTTGAAGGAAGATACCTGTTGGTAAACAGGCAATTTAAGGAAGCATTAAATGTGACTGAAAATACGGTGATCGGCAAAACTGATTTTGATTTTGCAGATCGCAAACAGGCTATGCGATTTAAATATTCAGACGATGAAGTATTTAGAACCGGCAAGCCTGTGCAACTGGAAGAAATTATTGAGATGGAGGATGGACAGCATCATATCCTTATCATGAAATTTCCACTGCTGGATGCGAATAAAGAAATTTATGGAATAAGCGGTATAGCTACGGATATAACGGAGACGAGTGAAGTATGAAGAGCAATTGATACAGGCTAAAAAAATGGCAGAAGATGCTAAAAAAATGCAGGAACAGTTTCTTGCAAACATGAGCCATGAAATTCGTACACCCATGAACGGTATACAGGGGATGACGGATCTCTTATTAGAAACGAATTTAAATGATGAACAAAAAGATTTTGCTGTTACTATAAAACGTTCTTCCGACAATTTACTTGTTATTATTAATGACATCCTCGATTTCTCTAAAATACAGGCCGGTAAATTAACGTTGGAAAAAATTGACTTTAAGCTCAATGAAATAATAGATAATATCAAAGCTATTTTTAAACCCAGGATCCTTGATAAGAGAATATTATTTGACTTCAACATTGATAAAAATATTCCCGCCATATTAAACGGCGACCCTTACAGGTTAAACCAGATATTGGTAAACCTTATTGGAAACGCAGTAAAATTCACTCAAACCGGAGGCATAACGGTACAAATCGGAATTCAAAACAAAACTTCTGATGAAGTCACTTTAGAATTTAAAATAACCGATACCGGTATTGGAATTACGGAAGACAAACATTAGTCAAATATTTGAAAGCTTTACACAAGCCAGCATTGAAACTTCGCGGAAGTATGGTGGAACAGGACTTGGCCTCGCCATTACACGACAATTGCTCGCAACTGCAAAGAGGATCAATTTCCGTTGAAAGCAAAGTCAATGTGGGGACAACCTTTACATTTTCTATACCCTATTCTTATAGCAATGCTGGCAGTTCATTGCTTTTTGCAAGTAAAGATGTAAAAAATTACAGCTCACTTTTAAAAGGCAAAAAATTCCTGGTTGCGGAGGACAATGAAGTAAATCAGAAAGTGATACGCCACGTTTTACAAAAAGCCGGCGGCACGGTTGATATAGCAAATAATGGCGCCGAAGCAGTTTTTTTCTTAAAGAAAAACAGCGACTATGATCTAATCATCATGGACCTGCAGATGCCGGAAATGGATGGTTACGCGGCAACGAAATATATCAGAAATGAAATGCATCTTTCCATTCCAATCATTGCAATGACAGCTTCCGCTTTAAAAGGCGAAAAAACCAAATGCCTGGAAATTGGAATGAATGATTATCTCTCTAAACCATTTGATTTTACTTTTTTATACAAACGCATTAATTATTTACTTGACAATTCCATACCTAAAAAAATACCTTTTATGTCAAACTGAAAAAACAAACACAGGAAAATTTATTCGATCTAAGTCAAATTGAAATGATGGATGACGCCGGCTATACTATCGAAGTTCTCACGCTACTTTTTTATAATAGTCCCGGCGAACTAAGCGAATTAAAAAAAGCCTGCATAGCACAGAATTTTGATGCGGTTAAGAAATTAGCGCATAAATTGAAAGGCAGCGCCGGAATTGTGCAAGCCAATGGGCTTATAAAAATATTACTTAAGCTGGAAGAGTTTGCAAAAGCGGGAATCAATGATGGCCTTACCGTACTTGCTGAACAGGCAGAAGAGGAATATAAAAAAATAGAAATGCCTTTAAAGGAATATGTGAAAGAAATTGCCGCTTCATCACATGTTTCCAAATAAGAATTTTTATTGATTTTCTTCTTCAAATAAATCTTTCTGTGTTGAAGCAGCAGCAGGCTCAACCCATTCCATCTGGTCACTTTTAGAATAGTCAGTAAGCTTGTTGCCAATGGCACGCCAGCCCATAACATCAACCACTTTATTAAGTTTTATTTTCGCTTTGCGAATTTGAGAACCACGACCACTTTGCATTGCAAGCAGAGGTTCTGCTGCTGTAGTAGCTTTTAAAAGACGGTTTCCCTCTCCTTCTTTTATAAATAGGAATTTGGTATTTAGTGTATTGGTCTCAATCTTAAACCGCTTTACATTGTATTGCAGCTTTTCATTTTCCAGGTAAACAGCGGTAATAATCTTTTCCGGATCAAATTTCTCTATCAGCTCAATGTTGTCTGCATCAAAGCGCTGGGTAATTTCCTGTCCTGTTATTTCATAATTTCCATCTTTATAAATGATAAGGATTTTATCATCGCCATCAAAATTACCGAGAAACGTTCCCTTTGATTCAACATTCAATCTTCCGAAAGTTCCGTCAAACCAGAGTTTGCGTTTATCAAGTGTTGATTTTCCTTTTTCAAGCAATCGAATTGCTTTAACCGGATATTTGGTTACCTGGTTGCCGATACTATTCCGGCTGCGGATATCCAGCGTTTCAAAAGAAAATTCGAGTTCTTTAATTCTGGCTTTCGAATTTGGAGACAAAATTATTTTTACCGTCTCTGCTTCCCCGTTAGGATTTACGGAGAAGTAATGTACTTTACTTTTTTCATCGCCCTTGGTCAGATCATATTCCTTATCGCGGGTAACACCCGTTACATTAAATCTTTTGGCATAGCTAATTCCTTTTTTACCTTCGGCGTAAATCATGTTGTAGGTGGTTCGTTCATCATTCTTCCTAAACACTGCTACATGAATAATATCTTTCCCTATAAATATTTTGTCTGCTACTTTCACTACTTTCATCATACCCGCTTTGGTAAAAGCAATTATATCATCGAGGTCGCTGCAATCATCTACAAATTCATCTTTCTTCAATCCTGTTCCTATAAAGCCTTCCGACCGGTTTACATATATTTTAGTGTTGGCAATGGCTACGGCTTTTGCCTGTATGGTATCAAAAAGTTTTATTTCAGTTTTCCTTTCGCGGCCTTTCCCATATTTTTTCAGTAGTTCTTCATAATAACTTATGGCATATTGTGTAAGATGTTCAAGATCATGATTTACCTGTTTTATGTTTTCTTCCAGCGCCTTTTATCTGTTCATTAAGTTCATCAATATCAAGCTTATAAATTCTTCGTACAGGCTTTTCAGTTAGTTTCAGAATATCCTCCCGCGTTATATCTCTTTTAAGTTGAACTTTGTAAGGAACAAATGCTTTATCAATGGCAATAATTACTTTCTCCCAGGTTTCATGCTTTTTTTCAAGCTCTTTATAAATCTTTTCTTCAAAAAATATTTTTTCCAGTGAAGTATAGTGCCATTTTTCCTGCAGTTCTTTCAGCTTTATTTCAAGTTCCCTTTTTCAGCAATTCTTTGGTATTGTCGGCTGAAACTTTAAGCAAGTTCTTCAACTCCCGGGAACTCTGGCTTTTGCCCGTTAATTACACAGGCATTGGGTGATATGGAAATTTCACAATCGGTAAAGGCATACAAAGCATCAATCGTAATATCCGGTGAAATGCCCGGAGCAAGATCAACAGTAATTTCAACTTCTGCGGCAGTATTATCTGTTACTTTTTTTATTTTAATCTTTCCATTATCATTGGCTTTGATGATACTTTCAATCAGTTGTGTTGTAGTGGTGCCATAAGGAACGTCTTTTATCGATAATGTTTTTTTATCAATTTCTTCTATCCTCGATCTTACCCGTACTTTACCTCCGCGTATACCATTATTATAGTTAGTTACATCAATCATTCCACCGGTAGTAAAATCAGGGAAGAGTTCAATTTTCTTCCCTTTGTAATATTTTATGGTGGCTTCAATCAACTCACAAAAATTATGAGGCAGAATTTTTGTTGCAAGTCCAACGGCAATGCCTTCTGCTCCCTGTGCCAGCAACAATGGGAATTTCATTGGAAGCGTAACGGGCTCATTCTTTCTGCCATCATAACTTAATTGCCAGTTGGTTGTTTTATTATTAAATGCAACTTCCAATGCAAATTTGCTGAGCCTTGCTTCAATATACCGTGGCGCTGCTGCTTCATCGCCCGTGCGAACATCGCCCCAGTTACCCTGGGTTTCAATCAAGCAAATCTTTCTGGCCAAGATTTACCAGCGCATCGCCAATGCTCGCATCTCCATGAGGATGGTATTGCATACTTTGCCCGATAATATTCGCTACTTTATTAAAACGGCCATCATCCATTTCCTTCATCGCGTGAAGAATGCGGCGTTGAACAGGCTTAAGGCCATCTTCCACGGCAGGCACCGCCCGCTCAAGAATTACATAGCTCGCATAATCCAGAAACCATGTTTTATATTGGCCGCTTATTCCTGCATCATTATGGATATAATCTTCTTTAGTTGCTTTTGCCATTTTAAATATTTTGTTTGCCACGGATTACACAGATTTTCACGAATGATTTACGGTTTCTTTTGAAGCCGACTGATGCCTTAATGATATCGGTTTTTCGCTCTTATCCTTGTCAATCGGTGTAATCAGAGGCTGTTGCTTTAATTCACTTTCAATTTCACTTCAAACTCTTTCAGATTTTTTGGATCTCCCTGTGCATCAATTTTATTTTCATTTATCATAATTCTCATTCTCCATAACAGGTACGCATCACCGGTAGTTATCTTCGATTTTGAAAAAAATGAGTGTAACAATTTATTTACTTTTTGCCAGTCAGGCGTAATAAACTTCATCAATTCGTCATCATAATAATCATAGTCATATTGTATTAATTTTTTGCCGCCTTCTAAAATCCTTACTCCTTTATTTTCGTTACAAATTTCGTCCATTCATCAGGATCTACTTCAAACTCACTCAAGGTTATGGGGCGGGCTAATTTTTTTGCCTTTAAAAATTCTTTTGGCTGAATTTCAAATATATTAGTTGGATAAAAAATATGTCCTTTCTCATTTATAAAAGGAAGATTATTCAAATACAAAATAAATATCCTTCCCTGGAAATCTTTTAGCTGGCTAATTAACCAATAATACCCTGATACATCATGCTTATTTTGCGCAGCCCAAATCCATACTATTTCTTCATCAATAGCTTTCAATCTTTCTATCAATTCAGCAACTGTTTTATTATCATCTGCAACAGAACCGTCATCAACTATTCCTTCGTAATGGCTGCCAGCCAACACTTCCCGCCACCATTGTTTGCGGGCTTCAATGCCTTCATCTGGTATAAATATTTAGTAACGGGCCAACAGCAAAATCATCTGCCACCTGGAAAACATCTCCCTGCAAAGATTCATCCAACTGCATCGCTTTTTTTAAAGTTTCAACATCACTCTTCTGAAAAACTATATGTATCATTTATCAATTAAAAATTATGAATTAAGAATTAAAATTCGCAGCATTAGATACCCTTACTGGTTTTTAGAATTGAAGAAAGTATCTTTTTTAATTATCAATTCTTAATCAGACAACTTCCGCCAAATCCAATTCAACTTTTAAATTGTCAATAATAAAATCCTGGCGGGAAGGAGAATTTTTTCCCATATAATATTCAAGTAATTGCTGTATATGAACTTCAGGTAAAAGCATTACAGGTTGCAGGCGAATATCTTCGCCAATAAATTTACCAAACTCTTCAGGTGAAATCTCTCCCAGCCCTTTAAACCTTGTTATCTCGGGCTTGTTACCCAAGTTTACTAATTGCTTTTTGTTTTTCATTTTCATCATAACAATAAATCGTTTCCTGTTTATTTCTAACCCGGAACAGCGGCGTTTCCAAAATATAAACATGCCCGTTTTTTACAAGGTCAGGAAAGAACTGGAGAAAAAAAGTCATCAGCAATAATCGTATGTGCATGCCATCTACATCAGCATCGGTTGCAAATACAATATTATTATATCTTAAATCTTCAAAGCCTTCTTCAATATTTAATGCATGTTGCAGCAAATTAAATTCTTCATTCTCATACACTACTTTCTTTGTGAGGCCAAAACAATTTAATGGCTTTCCCCTCAAACTAAAAACTGCCTGCGTTTCCACATTTCTTGATTTGGTGATAGAACCGCTGGCGCTATCTCCTTCTGTTATAAATATTGTTGTCTCAAGACGCTTTGCATTTATTTCATTCTTGTTTTTACCTTCAGCAACATCATTAAAATGAAACCGGCAATCCCTCAATTTTTTATTGTGAAGATTGGCTTTTTTTGCTCTTTCATTAGCAAGCTTTTTTATACCGGCTAATTCTTTTCTTTCACGCTCATTTTGTTCTATTCTTTTTTTCAGCGCCTCAGCTGTTTCAGGATTTTTATGTAAGAAGTTATTTAATTCACGGCCTAAAAAATCAGCAATAAAATTTTTAACGCCTGGTCCGTTCTCATACATAATCTGCGATCCCAGCTTCGTTTTCGTCTGGCTTTCAAAAACAGGTTCCTGCACACGCACACTGATAGCTGCGCATATGCTTCCCCGTATGTCTGAAGCATCATAATCTTTTTTATAAAAATCGCGAATGGTTTTAATATACCCTTCCCTGAAACCGGCGAGATGCGTTCCACCCTGCGTGGTAAATTGTCCATTTACAAAGCTGTAATATTCTTCTCCATATTGATTGTTGTGCGTGATGGCCACTTCAATGTCTTCAGCTTTCAAATGAATAATGGGATAACGGTTTTCATCCTCATTGGTTTTGCGTTGCAGCAGATCGAGTAAACCATTTTTACTTACATATCTTTTGCCGTTATAATTGATAACAAGGCCTGCATTAAGAAAACAATAATTCCAGAACTGGTTATCTAAAAATTCCGGCAGGTAATGATAACTCTTAAATATTTTTTCATCAGGAATAAATTCAACCAACGTACCGTTCTCTTCGGTTGTTTTTTCTTCTTTATATTCTTTTATTAAAAATCCTTTTTCAAATTCTGCAGTTTTTTGTTTGCCCTCTCTAAATGCTGTTACTTTAAAATAACTGCTTAAAGCATTTACCGCTTTCGTTCCAACACCATTCAGTCCAACACTTTTCTGAAAAGCTTTACTATCATATTTGGCGCCGGTGTTTATTTTACTCACAACATCCACCACTTTTCCCAACGGAATACCTCTTCCATAGTCGCGAACAGTAACTGTTTTATCTTTTATTTCAACATCTACATGCTTGCCAAATCCCATCGTATGCTCATCAATACAATTATCTATCACTTCTTTTAACAGAACATAAATTCCATCATCTGCACTGCTGCCATCGCCAAGTTTACCGATATACATCCCCGGTCTCAGCCGTATATGTTCTTTCCAGTCGAGACTTTTGATCGAGTCTTCATTATAATCAAATAAGTTTTTATCGGCCATTGTTTTTCATATTTTGGGGGCAAAAGAAAGAAATTTTCAGCAAAGTTTTTTATTGACTTTATATCTAATATGGAATGAAATTTTTTAGAGTACGAAAAAAATAATTTCCTATTTATAAGCCATTGCGCCAAATATAATGAAACACGCAACGCAAAAAAATCTGAATTTTTTAAACAGGTGTGAATAACAATATTATCTGGAAAATTTCCATGGTAATTTCTCACTTTACGAAATATTATCCTGATAAAAAAAATAAAATTTACAAGTAGCTTTATGCCTTTAAAACTACTTTATGAAAAAAATAGCTCCTACTCACAGCGGGTGCATTATTCATTACTTTTTCGTCATTTGCATTACAAAAACAACATAGACACCACAGACATTATATCCATCACAAACATCATAAACATATTATCAAACACGACCACAGGCATAGATGATATAATCTGTTAACGAAGCATTGCACTATTTAAAATATTCTTAAGATTTAATTTAAAATTTGAAATGGATCTGAATTTAACCGGGAAAAATGCAATTGTGTGCGGAAGCACGCAGGGACTTGGACTGGCGTCCGCCATGGAACTTGCTTTACTTGGGGCAAATGTTACATTAATGGCAAGAGATGAAAATAAACTTAAAGATGCCGTTAAAAATTTAGCGACCGAGTATGGACAACAACACGATTATATTGTTGCCGATTTCCAATACCCTGAAATAGTGGAAAGCGCCATTAACAATTATCTTACCGGCAACAGATCCGTAAATATTCTGGTAAATAATACCGGCGGTCCTAAAGGCGGCAATGCAGTTGATGCCACTCCTGAAGAGTTTCTGCAGGCTTTCAATAGCCATCTTATTTGCAATCATATTTTAGTGAAGGCAGTTTTGCCTTCCATGAAAGCATCCGGCTATGGCCGAATTGTAAACATAATTTCAACATCAGTAAAGGAACCAATTCCAGGACTCGCTGTTTCCAATACAATTCGTGCTGCTGTTGCAAGTTGGGCAAAAACATTGGCAAATGAGTTGGGGCAATTTGGCATTACGGTTAATAATGTTTTGCCCGGATATACAAGAACTGCACGCTATGATGCAATTGTAAAAAATAAAATGGCTGAAACACAAAAAAAGGAAGATGAGATCGAAGCGGATTTCGTAACCCAAATACCTATGCGCAAAATTGGAACTCCGGGAGAATTTGGCGCTGCTGTTGCCTTTTTATGTTCGCCGGCGGCTTCTTATATAACCGGAATAAACCTGCCGGTTGATGGAGGAAGATTGAGTTGTTTGTAACTGTTAAGTAATGATTGCAAATTATGAACTATGCGCAAAAAATAAAATTTACATCCCAATCTTTTCGTTCACTATTTTTATAATTTCAGCTTCTAACGCAATCGCTTTGTTTTCTATTTCTTTTCCTTTGGCAACAATGTCTTTAGCAAAAATTTTATCATCGTAACCTGCTGCATTTATACGAACATTCATGAAGGCGCCCATCACCGCACTGCGTGCGCATAAGGCGCCAACACCTGCATCGGAAATAGAATTGGGATTGCCTGTTTCAGCCATTGCCTTAATGATTTGCATTCCTGAAAAGCTTGCCTGCATTACTTTGTACGGAACTTCAATAGCATATTTCGTTGCACTTTGAATTGATTGCGTGCGTATAATTTTTTCTTCGTCAGTTGTTTTCGGCAGCGAAAATGCATTCATGATCAGGTTGAATGCCCTCGTATCTTCATCAACAAGTTGCAATAATTCATTTTTATATTGCTGTCCTTTTTCTGCCCATTTGCTGAACTCTTCCCAGCGTTCATCCCATCCTTTTTTATGCGATGAAAGATTGGCTACCATTGTACCAAGTGACATTGCCAGCGAGCCCACGTAGGCTGCAACTGAGCCGCCACCCGGAGCAGGGCTTTCACTTGCTGTTTCATCAGCAAATTCACTGAGAGACATACGAACGTATTTGCTGTCGCCTTTGCTCCGAAGTTTATATTCAATTATTTTTTCTTCAGGATCAAACGGCGAGAGTTCAGTTAAGCCCCAAAGAAAGTATCGCAATTCTTATCAATTCTTTTTCGCTTACGCCGCTTGAGCGTTGTTGCTTTTGCAAAAAATATTTTCCGGCATCAAGCATTGCTTTCAAAGGTATCAGCCCAACGAGCTCACTACCGGTAACGCGTATCCCACGAGCTTCCGCTTTTTTACAAACTTCGTCAAATGCGATATGCACGTGGTGTAACATTAATGTTGGTAAGGTTCATCGAGATTTGCGCAATGCCATATTCTTCAATATACCAGCCAATGGCTTTTACGCTTTTTAAACTTCCCGGAACTGTTACCGGATTATCATCTTTGTCTTTAATAATTTTGCCGGTAACGGGATTACCTTCGCGTTTTACTCTCCCCGCTTCACGCACATCAAAGGCAATTGAATTTGCCCGGCGGGTTGATGTTGTATTTAGATTTACATTATAAGCTACTAAAAAATCCCTGGCGCCAATGACGGTTGCACCTCGTTTTGCATCGAATACAGCCGGACCAAAATCCGGTTGCCATTCCGGTTGTTGAATTTTTTTGAAGAAGCCTTCATACTCTCCTGCTCTTATCACTGAAAGATTATTTCTTTTTTTATCGGCTTGCGCAGCTTCATATAAATAAACAGGTATATTGCAGATCTTCTCCAACACGTTTTGCCAATTCCTGTGCATACGTTGCTGTTTCTTCCATGGTAATATTGGCGATAGGGAATTAAAGGACAAACATCGGTTGCGCCCATTCGTGGATGTTCACCGGTATGTTTGCTCATATCAATTAATTCGCCTGCTTTCTTTATAGCTCTGAAAGCCGCTTCTATAACAGATTGCGGATTTCCAACAAAAGTTACCACGGTGCGGTTGGTTGCTTTTCCGGGGTCTGATATTTAATAAACTCACCCCTTCAACATTTTCTATTTCGTTGGTTATTTGTTTAATGATATTAAGATCTCTGCCTTCAGAAAAATTGGGAACACATTCGATGAGTTGCATGTTTTAATTAAAAATTATGAATTAAAAATTATGAATCAGGTGGCTATTTTTGTTTTAGAAATTTTTAAAATGAAGCGAAAGAATTTGCAGTTATAGTTCCAAAATTCGAATTGAAAAGTTATAACTCTTTTCCAGTTTAATATTATTCTTTTAACAGACAAATCATTGCTTATTCTTAATTTTTAATCCTCAATTCTTAATTGATAAACTCTCCTTTAATCATCACTCTATCAATTAAATTACTCCCAAACGAATATGGAAGATAAGCAAGTGACGGAATAGGTTTTGTAAAAATAAGATTCGCTTTTTTACCAACCGTTATGCTGCCGTAATCCTTTTCAATTTCCATAGCAAATGCACCATTTATGGTTGCTGCATTAATCGCTTCTTCCGGCAACATTTTCATTTGAATACAACTTAGCGCTACTACAAAATTCATATTCCCTGAAGGTGATGAACCCGGATTATAATCAGATGCCAAAGCAATTGCAGCACCGGCTTCAATAAGCTTTCTCGCGGGTTGATATTGCATTCTTAAAAAGAATGCTGCCGATGGAAGCAATGTAGAGCAACCATTAAACCTACCAAGCATTTGAATTTCATTTTCATTTAATGTTTCAAGATGATCGAGTGAAACGGCGTTTAGTTCAATGCCTTTTTCTATTCCTCCAATACTGTGAAGTTGATTCACATGTAGCTTCGGTTTTAATCCAAATCTTTTTCCTGCAAGGCAGATGGTTTCCATTTCTTCTGCTGAAAAAAATCCATTTCTCACAAAACACATCTATATAATCTGCAAGCTTTTCCTTTGCATATTACCGGCAGCAGATCGTTAATCAAAAGATCAATATAGCCATGGTGATCGTCCTTATATTCGGCAGGAAAAGCATGAGCGCCAAGAAACGTTGATTTAATTTCGAGGCGGCTAATTTCTTTTAACCTTTTTATTACCCTCAGCATTTTCAGTTCGCCTTCTAACGATAACCCATAGCCGCTTTTAATTTCAATTGCCCCCGTTCCCATCTTGCTCACTTCATCGAGTCTTTTGGATGCCTGGTGAAATAAATCATCTTCTCTTGTTTCATTCAGTTTTTTTGCAGAGTTTAAAATACCACCCCCGTTTGCAGCTATGTCTGCATAACTCAATCCTTTTAATTTGTCCACAAATTCGTTTTCCCTGCTTCCGGCAAACACAAGATGGGTATGGCTATCGCACCAGCAAGGTAATACCATTGAATTTTCGGGAACCTCATGGCTATTGGTTTTGATATTTAAAATTATCCATCTCGCCATATTCTGCAATAATATCATCTTCAATAATTAAATAAGCATTTTGAATGACATGGTAAAACAGCAAGTTCATGTCCGCGAAGCATGCGGTTCACCGTTCTTGTATTTACAAGTAAATTAATGTCGGTAAATATTTGGGTTGCCATCAACTGCTAATTTATGCGGAAAAAATCTTTTCAACCATTTATGTTAATTACATGTTTATTAATAGGATTTACTTTTTGAAGGCCAACACTGCCTTCGAAGAAAATTCATCATTAACCTTTAGTTGTTATAATTGATACAGATGGCAAAATTATTTATCGTTATTTTGATGTTGATTATAGGAACCGGGCAGGTGTTCAAGAAATTACCTATCACCTGTAGAAAACCTTATTCCTTCAAAATGTTCGTAATGCTATGATTGCCGATAGAAAAATAATTTTACTTTTTTTTATAGTTCTTCTTATTAGTTTTTCTTCATGCAGTCAAAAAAAAACCGTCACGGAAAAAGAAAATTTTATGTACACGAATGAGCTTATACATGAAACCAGTCCTTATCTCCTGCAACATGCACATAACCCCGTAGATTGGTACCCCTGGGGAGATGTTGCTCTTGAAAAAGCAAAGAAGGAAAATAAAATGTTGCTGATAAGTGTTGGTTATGCAGCCTGCCATTGGTGTCACGTTATGGAGCATGAAAGCTATGAGGACACGGCTGTCGCCAATATTATGAATAAAAACTTTGTTTGCGTAAAAGTAGACCGCGAAGAAAGGCCGGATGTAGACCAGGTTTACATGAATGCGGCTTACCTCATTAACGGAAATGGTGGCTGGCCACTGAATGCTTTGGCCATGCCTGATGGCAGGCCATTTTTTGCAGGAACTTATTTTCCAAAAGAAAAATGGATTCAGCTTTTAAACTACTTTGCTGACTTATACAAAAATCAAAAACAAAAGCTGGATGAACAGGCAACTAATGTTTCCAAAGGAATAAGAGATATTGAAAATGTTCCTATGAATACTAGTACGGTTTCATTTTCCAAGACTACAATGGATGAAATGTTTACTGCATTGAGTCGTGGAATTGATATTGAAAAAGGAGGCACAAAGGCTTCAATGAAATTTCCCATGCCATCGATATGGGAATATCTTTTACAATACAATTATTTGAGTAAAAATACCAATGCATTAAAGGCCGTTGAAACAACCTTAAAAAATATGGCTTATGGCGGTATATACGACCAAGTTGGTGGCGGCTTTTCCAGGTACGCCACCGATCCGAATTGGCATGCACCCCATTTTGAGAAGATGCTATACGATAATGCACAACTCGTAAGCCTTTACAGTCATGCTTTTCAAGTAACCAAAAACCCATTATATAAAAGAATAGTGTATGAAACAATTGCTTTTGTTAAGCGGGAACTGACATCACCGGAAGGCGGATTTTATTCATCACTTGATGCCGATAGCGAGGGCGAAGAAGGCAAATTTTATGTATGGAGCAAAGATGAAATAAAACAAATACTCGGCGATGACGCGGGATTTTTTTGTGATTATTATGGCATAACAGAAAAGGGCAATTGGGAACCAAACAAAAATATACCTGATATTCTTGAAAGTGAAAGTAATCTTGCAAAAAAATATGATTTGAGTGAAAAGCGAGCTGCAGGATAAAATTGACGGCCTTAAGTTGAAAGTACTAACTGCAAGGGATAAACGCATTCGGCCACATACAGATGATAAAATACTTACCTCATGGAATGCCTTAATGTCTAAAGGCCTGCTTGACGCATATAATGTTTTCGGCGAAAAGGATTTTTTACAAATGGCGAAAACAAACATTGATTTCCTTTTGAAAAACATTTCAACAAAAGAAAGTGCTTTATACAGGAATTATAAGAATGGTAAAGCTACGATACCGGCTTTTTTAGATGACTATGCATTTATGATAAGTACTCTTATTGACAATTACCAGGTTAATTTTAAAGAAGAGTACCTGCAAAAAGCGAATAGTTTTGCTGAATATGTTGAGGAACATTTCTATGATAAAACTTCAGGAATGTATTTCTATACCGATGATCAGCATAGCAACTTAATAGCCCGCAAAATGGAAGTTGCGGACAATGTAATTTCATCTTCAAATAGTGAAATGGCTAAAAATTTATTATTTCTCGGCCTTTATTTCGAAAACAATAAATATGAAAGCCAGTCTGCGCAACTAATAAAAAATGTTATCGATGATATTAAAAAAAATCCTGCGTATTACAGCAACTGGGCACAGGTTATGGCATTGCAAATAAAATTACCTTATGAAGTTGCGATTATGGGAAGTAACTGGCAACAAAAACTTTCTGAATTTCATCTGAACTATTTACCGGATGTAATTTACATGGGTGGAGATAACGAAGGAAACCTGCCTTTATTAGAGAATAAATTAATTGATAAGAAAACGACCATTTATGTTTGTGAGAACAAAACATGCCAATTCCTGTAGAAGAAGTTGCTTCAGCTCTTAAACAAATAAAGTAATTTATAATCGCAAATTCATTGTTTTAATTACTCTCGCACATAAAGATATTTTCATCCGGACGATTTGATGGCATAGTCAATGCCTTCTTTTTCTTTATTTAATACTTTATAAGCTACAATACCGGCGGCAGCCATTAATATTGCGCCTAAAACAAAAGGCGCCCCTGGAAAGTAAAACCAAGTCGATTTTGAAGTAAAATGTGCAAAAAGGCTTGTCATAATTACAGGGCTTAGAATTGAGGTGGCACTGATTAAACTGGTTAATGCACCCTGAAGCTCTCCTTGTTCATTTGCCGGAACATGACCCGTTATAATAGATTGCAAAGCCGGCCCCGAAATTCCTCCGAGGCAATATGGAATTAAAAAGACAAACATCATCCAACCCTGCGTAGCGCATGCAAATAAAACTAACCCCAACGCATACATGCCAAATCCAATATAAATACTTTTCACGTTTCCGATTTTTGGGTTTATGTATCTTATTAATACTCCTTGCACCAGCCCAACCAGAAGCCCAACCATCCCAAGAGAAAGACCAATAACTTTTTCACTCCACCTAAAACGTTCAATTCCAAAGAAAGCCCACACACTCTGCACAGACTGCCCTGCCATATACACCAAAAAGAACGACAATGCAAGGGCTGCAACGGCAGGGTATTTTTTTAGATGTTTAAATGCTCCAAAGGGATTAGCCCGCTTCCATTCAAATTTTCGTCTATTGGTAACCGGTAGCGATTCAGGTAACACAAAAAATCCATAAGCTAAATTTAGAAATGTAAGCCCGGCAGCTGCCATAAATGGCACACGGGAACCATATTGCCCCAGCAATCCGCCAATAACGGGACCTATAATAAACCCAAGCCCAAAGGCAGCTCCCACCAGTCCGAAATTTTTGGCTCTGTCTTTAGGTGCACTAATATCTGCTATATATGCTGTGGCAGTTGTAAAGCTTGCTCCCGTTATACCGGCAACAGCTCGTCCTACGAATAGCCATCCTATAGTTGGTGCAAATGATAAAAATAAATAGTCCACGCCAAAGCCAAATAATGAAAATAAAAGAATGGGCCTGCGGCCGTATTTATCGCTAAGGTTGCCCAGGAACGGTGAAAATAAAAACTGCATTATTGCGTAAGCAAATGTCAGCCATCCTCCATAACGGGAAGCCGTACTTATATTTCCATGAATTAATTCCTCAATAAGTTTAGGCAAAACGGGAATAATTATACCCAATCCTGTTACATCAATAAGAAGTGTAAAAAATATAAAACCAAGGGCAGACTTTCGATTAGAAGGCATTTAAAATATTTTTTTGTCAAAGATGAAGGAAAATAAAACGTAAAAAATTAATTGCTTATACTTATCAAATCACGAATAATATCATCTAAGGTTTGGTAAGATAGTTGTAACTGTCTAATGATCGTTTGAATTATGATTTAGCAAACGCATTGGTTTATAAACTTAAAATAATATTATGAAAACAGTCGGATGGGTATTAATAGCTCTTGGGGTTATAATGATTTTAATTAAAGGTTTTTCTGTGCCGGTGAAAAAAAATATTGTAGACGCCGGGCCTATCCAGGTTAGTAAAACCGAAAATAAATGGATTGGCTGGCCAACGTATGCCGGATGCCTTATTGCAGTTATTGGAGTCGTGATAGTTGTTGCAGGCAGAAAAAAATAGGTTACTTAGTGGAGTAACTTCCAATATTGATTAATAAAAAGCCCAGTTCTTGAACCGGGCATTTATTAAGTTATTCCAATGTTTATAAAAGAAGAATTAAAAGTAAAATTATGATGATAATTGCGCCAACGGATAAATAAACTCCATTCCTTCTGCCATTGTCCGCTCTTGCTTCTTTCTTCATTTGTTTTAATTCCTTTCTCAAAGCTTTTTTCTCCGATGAGGTAAGATTGCTTTTATCCATATCCTTGATTTCCCTGAGCCTGTTCATCAACTGTTGATCGTGATTAGCATTACCTGTCTGTTCAGTTGGCGTTAATGGATTTTCAATTCCCGCAAATGCCGGTGTTACAAGGCTTGTACATGCGGCCACTATTAATACCGGGATAATTTTTTTTAATTTCATTTTGATTTTTTTTAGATGAAAAATTGATTTGTAGAGTGAATGTAAATATATCAGTTAATTAAATTCCAGTATCCAGTAATTTTTCTATATCAAATTTGATTCCAAGGATGATAATGGTCCAATAGCTAAAATAATAAATATGTCCCTATCATAAACTAAAAAAACCACCGGAAAAACCGATGGTGTTAGCGCTGCATAGCGCACAGATTATTTTTATGGAATCCAGCTAACCTAAGGTCAGCACAGGAGTCCATGTTCTATCTGCAGATTGCATGAATACCTCCTTTTTATTTGATGAATAATAAAGTTACCAAAAAAATAAAAACAACGGACAGTCAATTATTTTTGTGAACGTCGTTTTAACTGCCTTTCTAAATCATATTGTAAATCGGGATGAAGTGAGGAAAGAAGGGAACTAATTTTCCTTAACTGTGTTTCATATAAATTCAAAAGCTGCTTGCTTTTTGAAAGAGGTAGTGAATAATCAATTATGGCGTTGCAAAAATGAATAAGAATTTCAGCCTCCGCTTGTTTCGATGAAACAAATTTTAATCTGTTTGTTGACAAACCTCAGAATTTTTCGTAGGCTTTTTTTCACAAAATAAACGTTAGAAAAATTTATCGCTTCAAAGTGCTTGATCGTTTCACTTTTTACGTTCTCAATATAAGTTACTAAGTCGCCTGCTTCGAAAAGAAGGAAAGAAAGAAACTCTTTATTTTCTTTCTTGAATTTTGCCAGCCTCATGCAATAGGAAAGAAGTTCCCTATCATCCTTATACTCCAATTCTCTTTTGATATCATTTAAAGACGAGGCCTTCATGGTTGGTAAATTTCGACATTTGAACAGCAAATTTCTTTCAATTAATTAAAAAGGGGAAACCGGTGATGGTTTCCCCTTAAAGGCCGATGCCTGTGTAGTGTTATTGTTTAATTACTTTATTGTTGAACAGAATTTCACCATTTCCGCTGGTAATGTTAAGTATATACATACCTTGTTGCAATCCGTTGATATTAGAAAAATACTGTGTAGAACTTCCGGTAGCAACTGTCCATTTCTCCATGGCTACCTGCTTGCCGGTGATATCAATCAATCTTGCAAAAACCGGTTGAGTTGTGGCGCTTGTAAAATCTACAGTGAGAGAATTATGGAAAGGATTTGTCAAGACTGAGATGCCAACCTTAGCAAAATTCAAATTTACACTTACAGTTTTTGTATAGGTAAAATTGCCATCTTTATCAACCTGCCTTACACGGTAGAAATTAATTCCGCTGAAAGGTTTAGGATCAAATGCGCTATATTTTTTTACTGACGAACTGTTTCCTGCAGCATTTATAGAAGCAACCAACTCCCAGTTGGTATTGCCATCAGCACTTTTTAGAATATCAAAATGGCTGCTATTGATCTCCTGGGCACTTGACCAATCAACACTAACACCACTTCCTTTTTGTCTCGCAGTAATTCCTAAAAAGGTTACAGGTAATGCACCACCTTCCGGGCAAAATGCAAATTGAACATCATCCATTGCAAAATCATTTCCACAACCACCCACAGTACCATCGGAAAGTACAATTCTCACACTGGTAACTCTAAAGGACCCTGTTTGCGGTAGAATAAATGTAGAACCCAATTCGATCCAGGTTGGTGCCGAAGGAGCGGTTTGCGGTACCGATGCAGCCGAATACGCTGAACCTGTGAAAGGTTCCCAGGTACCTGCTTCAGAAAAATATTCTACTCTAAAGTTTATATTAGGAAGTAACGCATCAACACCGCAAACACCAAGTGTATCTACATTCATTATCCATAGGCTGGCAGTGTAACTACCCGGGTCAAAACCGTGGGTACTATCAATCTGATGGCCATAATACGTTTCCGCCTGGCCATTAATTACCATCATTTTGCCATTAACATCGCCTGTATGATCCGGGGAATTTTGCCACTCAGGTTTTTGTTGAGTACTGTTAATAACCCGGTATTTTCCCTCACCTTCGAGTGAACCAGTGGCTTGGTAAGTTAACCCTGTCGTAACAACATCCGGATCAGCGGTAGGAGTAGTTCCTGTTCCGAAAGTTTGTAAAAATATTACTTTCTGATTGGTACAAGTCACCTGGGCGTAGGTTTTGGAAGCAATCAAGGTTAAAAATAACAACATAACCGCCATAAGTGAACCAACAATTGTCCTTGTTTCAGACGTAAATTTCTTTTCCATAAAAAAGTTTTAGAAGTGTAATAAATATTATGGAATTCGAAGGAAAAGGAGTGGATGTTTTTCTAAAAATTACAACCTATAATGTAATAAAGGGATATGGGGTAATCGGTCTTGTGATGGGAAACGGATTCAGTTTCAAGAGGGTAAGAGCAACAAACGTAAAAAAAATTATTGGTATTTTGAAATAAAATGTAAATTATTTTACTATCTGCGAGAGAAATATTGGGCAGATTTTCAATAAACTGATATTCAAAAAATTCAATCTTTATTAAGTTCGTTTTCGCACCTTAAAAATAAATCAAACGCTGCTATTCTATAGCCTGCAAATTTTGTAGTTGTCGCCTTCGCCCTTTTAAGCGGACTCTCGTTCCCTTATACATTTCTAATGATTCCATAAATAAACAGACGTAAACCCATTTTAAAAATAAATTCATGCAAGTTTCTAAATTTATTTAGATTGAACAATAAATACCACAAAAATGGCCACCAAAAAAAAACTGCTCTCTCCTATTACCATTTTAATGATTGTAATAATTATAGCGGCAATTTCAACCTGGTTGGTGCCGGCGGGCCGATATAATACATTGTCGTACAATGAAAATAACTTTGTTTTAAATTATGATACGAGCAGTATTATTCTTCCTTTTACAAAACACACCCTTGACAGCCTGCAAATACAAATTGCCCTGAAAAATTTTCCTCCGGATCTATCAGGAAGCCGGTAGCAGTGCCGGGAAGTTTTCATAAGATTAAAAAGAATTCGCAGGGATTTATACAGGTACTACAGGCACCATTGCTTGGAATTACTTGATTCTATCGATATAATATTATTTCTTTTGGTTATTGGTGGCTTTATGAATGTTTTTCATGAAACCGGAGCCATGGTTAAAGGGCTTACTTCGCTTTCGCATACTATGAAAGGCAAAGAGGCATGGCTCATTATTATTCTTACTTTTTTATTTTCATTTGCAGGTTCCTCGTATGGAATGGCGGAAGAAGCACTGGTTTTTTATCCCGTAATGATTCCGCTTTTTTTGGCAGCGGGATACGATTTATTAGTACCACTTGCCGTAATATTTGCGGGAACGCAATTGGGTACATTGTCTTCGTTTACAAATCCATTCTCTACAATAATTGCCTCGAATGCTGCCGGGGTAAATTGGTCAGATGGCCTTATAGAACGAATATTAATGTTTGCAATTTCAACGGCAATTACAATATTGGTACCTGGTCCGATATGCACAAAAAGTTAAGAAAGACCCATCAAAATCTATTGTATACAAAGTTGATGGCCCTATCTCAATACCTTATGAAAAGATAAACAGCAATGAATTGGTCACTCGATCTGTCGTCGAAAACTAAATTATTACTCACTCTTTTCCTTGCAACTTTTTTAACAATGATAGCAGGAGTTGTCTGGTTCGATTGGTGGCTTACAGAAATGTCGACCTTGTTTTTAGCGTCGGCGATACTAATTGCATTAATTGAAAGAATAAATGAAAAAAAGTTCCTGGATCAATTCATTAAAGGTGCAGAAAGCCTTTTGGGCGTGGCATTTATAGTTGGCGTTGCCAGGGGTGTTACAATAGTTTTGAACAACGGCCACATCAGTGATTCAATATTATTTTATTCTGCTAGGCTTGGTGAGTGGAATGCCGCCGTCATTATTTATAGTTGTGCTGTTAATTCTATATATGGGCTTTACATTATTTATCGCATCTTCTTCCGGAATGGCCGTATTAACTATGCCAATTATAGGAGGACTTGCAGTAATAGTACATGTTCCGGGAAGAGAAATCGTAAATACATATTTATTTGGAATGGGCATAATGGGTTTCCTTACACCAACAGGATTAATATTGCCCTCACTTGCTCTTGCCAATGTAAGTTTCAAGGCATGGTGGAAATTTATTTATCCCTTATTGATTATCCTCTTTATTTTATGTGCACTTTTCCTGGTGATTGGAATTTATTTATAGGCTTTAAATATTCCTTAATAGTTTTTAACTAAGATACGTACATTTCCTTTCACATTTCTATATACAATCACGGTGCAGTTTTTGCGAGCCTGATTTAATAAATTTTCAAAAATGAAATATATAAAATATTTGCGTTTTTTATTGATACCTATTTGTTCACTTATTATTTTTTCTCCAGGCGGAATTGCCCAAAAGAATAAAAAAAGTGATGATAAAAAAATAGCTGTACAAAAACATGGTAGATTCGCAGCACTTTGTTTTCGAGGCTCAAACCGTAACACCACTTAGAGGAAACTTTCGAAACCTAACTTCATTATATGATGTAACCGTAACAAAAGATTCTTTCATAAGTTATTTGCCTTATTTCGGACATGCGTATTCAGTACCGATAAACCAAACCAAATCATCACTTGATTTTACGTCAACAAATTTCTCCTATTCGGTTTCGCCCTATAAGCATGATGGATGGTATATAACAATAAAACCAAAAGATAAAACCCAAATCAGCAATATTATTTTACGGTGTTTAATAACGGAAAAGCAAGCCTTAGTGTTATCAGCACTTCAAAAGATCAAATATCATTCAATGGTTTTATAAGAGGAAAATTAATAAACTTGTAAGAACATTAAAATCGGGCAGAGAATAAAACCCATATTAAAAAATGGATCAGCAAACCGGCAAGTATCTTATTATAGCAGGCCTTTGCTATTTTAATTGCGGGAATATTGGTTTATTTTTTCTTTGATTATTTCAAATGGCTTGGAAAACTTCCCGGGGATATTAGAATTGCAAAGGGAAATTTCCGTTTCTATTTTCCAATCGTTACGATGATAGTGATTAGTGTTGCCATAACAATCATCATAAATATTATCAGGCGGTTATTATAATATCCTCAAATAGTTTATCGTTGTAATTCCTTCTGTTTGTAAAAAATTGAAGATGATTATTACTTTTTGATAATAACTTGCATTGTTATCATGAAATATTTTGTTGAAAAAAATTCGATTGTCCGGCAGATTTGGGGAAAAAGCGACACAGTCCTTTTTATTTTCGCCGGAGCTGCTGCTGAATTTGCATTAAATAAAGCCGTTGACTGGCTTTATTTTACGGGAAAATTGCCATCAGATCCTTTAGGGCGATTATTCTCAACAGTGAGTTATTCAAAGAAAATTCTTTTCGCTGAATATGATGAAGCATTAAAAATAATCGATAGCATTTCGTCTATTCATAGCAGAATTGAAAAAGCACGAGGTGAAACGATTCCGAAATGGGCTTACAGGGATGTTCTTTTTATGTTGATTCATTATAGCATTGCATCTTTTGAAGTGCTGGAAAGAAAACTTTCATTAAAAGAAAAAGAAGATGTGTTTGATGTGTTTTACCGTTTCGGGAACAGAATGAATTTACAGGGCGTTCCGGATAATTATTCGGATTGGCTTGAAGTAAGACAATATGACCTTGAACACGATCTTGTAAAAAGTAATTACTCAACAGATCTCTATAAACAATATAAAAAACATCTTGGAAGCTTTCGCTACAGTGTTTTAATCGAAGGACAAATTATAGTAGCTCCTGAAAAAGTACGACAGTTATTGCATTTAAGAAAGTTCTCTTTTTTAACCTTTATATTACCTTTCTACAAATTAAGCCGCATTATAAAATTAGACGGATTTGTGAAATCGATTATTCTTCCCTCAAAATATAAACAGGAAATTAAAGCAATGGACATTGCATAGAGTGCTAAAATTTTTTTGGCACAAAAGTTAGTAGTTAGAAGTGTATACTAACCTTAAAATTTAACCAAAATGGCAAAATATTCCAAAGCCGCAGGAAAAAAAGTTAAGAGGGCCGTGCATGAAATGCATGAAGGGAAACTAAAGAGCGGAAAGAGCAATAAAAAAGTAACAAATCCGAAACAAGCAATAGCGATTGGCCTTTCCGAAGCAAGAGAAGCAGGAGCGAAAGTTCCTAAAAAATCTTCTTCTAAGTCGGGTTCAAAAAAGTCCGCTTCAAAAAAATAAGTCCATTAAAAAAATATTGGACTTTACATACTTTATAAAAGCACTACTTAATTAAAAAAGTATTTTTTAAGCGCATGTTTTTGTGCGCTAAAACGTACAATTAATTCAACCTATTGACGGATCTCGAAAATGCAGATCGGATAACGCTATTTTGGATTACTGGCTTTTAAATAATTCATATAACACTTTTCTTGATTTACGATAAAATTTTCAATAACTTTCCTGTCTTATTTACCCCTGATATTTCGCGAATGTCTGTAAAATTCGTACCCCACCTGGATAATTTCAAAATCATATCCTTAGAATTACTATACCTCTTGCAACTATAAGTCATTTTTATTTTTTAAGATAGCTAACCCGGTTGTTGAAGATTTCAATTCATCTGACTAAATCTTACTTACATAAGCAGAATTGAAATTTATCAGAACGTTATTCTTCGAAGACCAAAATAAATTTTGATTAATATTTATACAAAGAAAACATGAAAAAAAAATTACTCTTAGCATTATTTATTGCAAATAACATTTTCTTTCTGAATGCCCAGGTTACCCAAATTAACAACAACAATAGTCTGAGTGTTAGAGCAGCCTTGAGCAATACTTTAGCAATCGCCGTTTCTGAACTTGATAGTTCTATCTGGAGAACAGATGCAACCCTTGCCAATACCATACCCGTAGGAACACCAGTTAAATATGAATCATTTGGCTTTGTGCTCTCTGGGAAATTAGTTTTCAGAGGCAGCACACCGGCAACGGGTTCGGAAATTTACGTAACCGATGGAACTGCGGGAGGCACAACACTTGTCAAAGACATTTTTGCGGGTACCACCAGTTCTGCACCTGATGACTTTACAGTACTAAATGGCTTCATTTATTTTAGTGCACGAACTGCTGCCGAAGGCCGCGAATTATGGAGAACGGATGGCACAAATGCAGGCACCACATTAGTAAAAGACATTGTGCCCGGTACCGACAGCAGCAATCGTGAGGGCAATTATCATATGACATCTTCAGGTACTTTCTTATTATTTGCAGCTAATACTGCTGCTTCCGGTCTTGAACTGTGGAAATCCGATGGAACAAGTGGAGGAACCGCTCTATTAAAAGAAATAAATACTGGTAATGCAAATGCGGATTCATCAAACCCTCGTAATTTCTATCCATTAAATGGCTCGTTTTTATTTACAGCTACTGATGCAACTCATGGAGAAGAATTATGGAAAACTGATGGAACAACGGGGGGAACTGTTCTCGTAAAGGATATTAATCCAGGCAGCGGCAGTTCTACGAGTATTAGTTTTTTTGGAATCGAGTTTCCCTTTTTTATAGGTTTTCATACATTTAATAATAAAGCTTATTTCCAGGCTACCGATGGCACCAGTATTGGTGAGTTATGGGTTACAGATGGAACCACCGGGAACACCATACTGCTGAAAGATATTGTTTCGGTAACAGGATTAAGCATTCCGTTTATTGCCGCCATAGATGGTGTAAACTACCCAGGCAAATTTATTTTTCCGGTTTCAGACGGCGATGCCGGGACTCGTGCTGAACTATGGGAAACAGATGGAACGCCGGCAGGCACCGTTTTGTTTAAATCATTTTCACCGGTAGTTACTGGCGACATTCCGGAAGTTTTCCTGCCTTATAATGCGGACATAACCAACACAAGTTTTAACCAGGCATTGTTTCAGGGCAATAAATTTTTCTTTACAGCACGTACGCCAGCCCAGGGTATAGAGCTCTGGATTTCCGATGGTACATCCGGGGGAACGCAGGTGGTAAAAGATATAAATCCAGGGAGTGGAAATGGTGTCGACACAACTGGCGGTGGCTACTTATATACAACAACTACACTGTTTTTTTCCGGGAATGATGGCACATTTGGAAACGAACTTTGGAAAACAGATGGAACTTCTGCAAATACTTCAATGGTTAAGGATATTAATCTAAACGCCGAGAATGCTGACCCTAATTCGCTATTAATATTTAACGGCAAAATCATGTTTAATGCAACAGATGGTGATGATCCAAATGCCACAGATTTATTTGTAGTTGATGGAACATTTACACCTTTGCCGATCAGGCTTACCGATTTCACCGTTAGTCTTGTTGGTAATAACGGGCTTGTTAAAATGGAATACCGCACAGGAATTGAACACGAAAAGTTATATAATACAACGAAGTTACGACGGTCAAAATTTCACTGATATTGGTCTCGTTCAGGCGGCAACGTTAGCTTCTAACAGCCATGCGTATTCGTTTACAGACGCAGGTATAGCAAGCAGTGGCAAAAATATTATTTATTACAGGTTAGTTGCAACAGATAACGATGGAAAATCGGTAAACACTAATATTATCACTTTGAAGCTCCGTGGCTCGGGCAAATGGAATGTGCGCCTTTTGTCAAATCCTGTGCAGGATAACCTAAGCATATTGTTAAGTGATGTTACAGGCAATTTACAGCTCTCAATCAGGGATATAACCGGCAGGATTGTTTATACAAAATCAATGAAAAATATTAATGGACAAATTAGCTTGCCTGCTCCTCAACGAAGCGGGATTTATTTGCTTGAAGTTATAAATAACAATGAGAGAAAGGCTTTAAAATTTGTAAGGTAGAATTAAGATAGCATCAATATTATAACAAAGCGGCTCAAGCGGGCTGCTTTATTTTTTCAGCTAAAAGTGCAAAAATTATTTCAGTTATTTTAAGAAATAAATTTATTTTCAGCCTAATAACTAATAAATGCTTAGAGTAAGCGGACTATTTATTTATCCCATAAAATCATTAGGCGGAATTTCTGTTTCCACCGCAGCGATTTCTGGCAGAGGTTTTGACTTTGATAGAAGGTGGATGCTTGTTGATGAAAACAACAGGTTTCTTACTCAACGCGAAGTACCTTCTATGGCTTTGCTGCAGGTTGAGTCAACTCTTGACGGTTTAAAAGTTTATCACAAACAAAATCCCGGTTCAATATTAGACATCCCTTTCCTTCCACCAACAGGAGAAGAAGTAATTGTTGAAATATTTGACGATAAATGTACCGCAATCTTTGTAAGCGAAATTGCGGATGAATGGTTTTCGCAAATGCTATCCCTAAAATGCAGGTTGGTTTACATGCCTGACTCCACAAAACGATATGTTGATAAAAATTATGCAAATAACAATGAGGTTACTTCGTTTTCGGATGGGTATCCCTTTTTAATTATAGGCGAATCTTCATTAGATGATTTGAACAAAAGGCTAGGAGATCCTTTGCCCATCAACCGTTTCAGGCCTAATATTGTTTTTACCGGCGGCACACCTTACGAAGAAGATATGATGATGCACTTCACTATTAATTCTGTAAATTTTTTTGGAGTAAAACTTTGTGCCCGCTGCACAATACCAACCGTTAACCAGAATGATGCATCAAAATCTGTTGAACCGTTAAGGACCCTGGCAACTTACCGGCAAAAAAATAATAAACTTTATTTTGGGCAGAACCTCCTACATCATGGTATAGGTTCTATTCATGTAGGAGATACAATCGAAGTTATTAAAAAGGGCTCTTTGGAAAATTCAATGTTTATGTAAACCCTATTCAATATTTTTTGTGGGAATGATGAAGAGGGGAATTACACTTTTATGCAGCACTCTTTCTGCAACGCTTCCCATTAGCATTTTATCTAATCCCCGGCGCCCGTGAGAACCCATCACAATTACGTCAGCATTTATTTCTGTTGCAGTTGCTATGATGCTCTCAGCGAAATCCCCTTCTTTAATTATTGTTGTAATAGTATCGTCCTTTAAATGCTGTTTTGATTTATCCAGGAACTCTTGTCCGGTATTTCTTAAGACATCGACGTTTTCCACCGGCAGCGTATTTAAATTGTTAAATCCTTCATAACCCATCACCGGGAAATAATTCAGAGAAGAATAATAACCGGCGTCGGAGAGAACATGTAACAAAACAATTTCTGCGTTCATTCCCTTTGCCAATGCATAGCCCGTTTCCGCGATTTTTTGAGCAGATGGCTCATAGTCCAATGCAATTAGTACTTTTTTCATCCGAATATATTTATTGAATTTAGTTGATCTATTCCAATACCGCCTGACAAACAATTAAAACACCTCAAAGTATATGCCATCAATAAAAGCTAATCAGCATTAACCTTCTGTGATATAGCTTATAAAATAATAAATAACGATAATGCTTAAACGCTTTTTGTCTCATTTACAAGAAAGCAACCGTTATTACGCCATTTATGTTTTTCGACTCAAAAACCTATTGCGGCAACAAAACTTTATCAATTACATAATAAACTCCGTTCACACAATGATTATCCAACGACGTTGCTGTAGCGGCTGCTCCGGAATAGGGCTGGCCTCCCGGTGGAAAAGTTCCGGCACCTGTAAATTGCAAATTAGTTACAAACGGCCCGGTAAATGTTGCAGATGCAAGAATTCCCGGCTGAACAGATGGCGGATAAACAGTGTTTACAAGGGTTGTATAAAACGAAGGCGTAGCCGAAAAGTTTACAGAAAATGCCCTGATGTTTGGTTGAAATCCCAGACCCTGATCGGTTGCCAAAAAATGATAAGCCATAATTCCCGCAACTTCTGCTGTAGTAACATTATTGGTGCTCAAAAATGCCGGCCCCGCTGCAACAGCGCCGTTTGCCGTAGCAAATGCATTGGCCGAATCCGTTGCGTTAGGCACAACCCCTAAGGATTTCAGATAATCAAGATATCCCTGGAAAACGAGGCCGAATATGAGTGTTTGAAAAGCGGCATCGCTCGGTGCAAGCACCGTCATATTGGTAACTGCGTATCCCAGCAGGGAATCTAATTTATTTAATCCTGTTTGTCCGCTGTCAGCCCTTGCTATCGCTGCCTTAAAATAAGTAAGATCAGGATTACTATACATAGCATCTTTTAAAACCTGGCTTGGGCGGAGCTACGAGCGCAGCAACTAAATGCACCACCCCATTATTAAATTTTAAGTCCGGTTGTACAACAGGTATATTATTATCCCAAAAACCATTTGTTCTTGTTGACGGAAAAGTAGACATGTTCAATTTAATAGGAGTTCCCGGTAGTGTACCAATCGTTAGATAAGATGGCAATTGAATATCGGGAAAAGTAGTGGGTACATTGGTTGAAAGGTATTGTTGGCCTGGAATAATATGATATTGAACCAAGGGAACAAGCATGTTCAGTGGAATTGCGTTAATTCCATTAATTGATCCAAATGCAGGATTATTAGTTATTGCAGCGGTTGCCCTGAATGCATCGTTGTTGGGCAAAAAAACTGTGAACAGTTTTGTACTATCACTTAATGCCGCCAACAGTCCCGCTTTAGTAACCGCAGCCTTAAAAAAACTATAAGTTGTATCACTATTGATTGCAGAACCTATTGTAATTGCGCTGTTATTTGGTGGTGGATAAACAATCGGCGTGGCATCCGGCAGATCCTTGTTACATGAAATAACAAAAGCGGACATTGCAATAAGCAATGATATTTTTATGATCCTGCTATTTTGAAGAATATTTATTTTCATATTAGTTCTTTAAATAATGATAAAAATTAATAGCGTTAAAATATATTGTAACCAATGCTCACATAATAAATACCGCCAATAGTGGCATTGCCAAATCCATTGCGGTAATATTGATTTAATAAATTAGTAGCGCCCAGTTTCAACAATACTTTTTGTTCAGGAAATTTAAAACTTAACTGTCCATCCACAGTTTGATAAGCGGGAACCAATCCGTTTGCAAAATCACCTTCGAAATTTATTTTATCCTGCCAACGGTAGGTTACACTAAAACCCAACCTGTTTTGAAAACCAAAACCCGTACTGCTGAAAGTAATGCCTGCTCTATATTTGGGAGCATTGAAATCGGCCTGGAAATTTGAAGGAACATTATCAAGATTATCTGAACTAACCGTACCTCCGATTGCGAAATTGTGGGGCAGAGCATAAGTAAGGCTTATACCGAAACCATATGTTTTTACGTCTCCCTGCACGTTAATCGGAATTGAATACGTAGTCACCAATGCAGGGTTAGCAAGATTTGCTTTTATTTGTTCTGGCGTACCGGTAAAAACGCTTCTATCACCATTTACCGACTGGCCAACAATAACACGGGAAAGAAAATCGCTGTAAATCCCGTAGTAGCCATACATATCTATCAACATTTTTTTCTGTAATAATAACCCTTTGTATCCTACCTCAAAAGAATTAACACTTTCAGCTTTAAAATGTGTAACGGGGTTTACCTGTGCGTTTCCCGCAAACATATTGTCATCAACTGTATAAACAGGGTTTGATTTCAAATTATAAAAATCGATAAAGCTGGCTGCACCACCTATTAAATGAGTTCCCCCTTCCACTACAAGATTTATATATTGTTGTTGAGTAGAGGCAAAACGATAAGCTGTTTGGTAAGACAGCCGAATATTATTGTCTTCTGCAACTTTAAATACTAAAGAAACACGCGGAGTAAATTTACCGGCGAAATTCTCATTTTTGTCGTAGCGTGCAGAAGCAATAATCTTCAACTTGTCATTAAATATCCTTTTGGTTGCTTCTAAATAAGCTCCATATTCGTTTATTGGAATTTTCCCGGTTGAATCAACAAATAAAGTTCCTTCCGAATTCAATTCATATCTCTTATAATTGGCGCCTAATATGACATCAGCGAATTTTGAAGTATAAGGAGATAAATTGAACTGCCCTTCTACATTATAAAGATCTGTTTTATCAATAAATAAACCGCCGCCCTTTGAAATAGGAATACTTCTCACCTTATCAAAGATCTGTTTGAATTCAGTGGTGCCCGGAATAGGCCTGCCCTGGTCAGCAACAGCCCTTGCAGTATTATGAGCTGCAATATCAGTTTGCCCCGCTATTTTGGCATTTAAGAATGCAAAAGCATATTGAGGATACCAGTCGTTACTTGACTTCCATGCTTCATTGAACAGACCGCGTTGTAACGGTGGCATCGAAAGATTTTCCGGCATTTTCCTGCGTGGTATAGGCTCTCAAAAACCAATTCTTATTTACTAATTCAATTTTGTATTGGGCGATCTTTAAATTCAAAAATGAATAACGATCAATTCCGGTATAGACGGAATTTCCTGTTCCCCAATACCCTTCGGCATTTAAAGAAGTTCTTGGTGACAACTTATAACTTAAAGCACCTGATAATTTAAAGTTTACCGTATTTGGATTTAAAATATCTTTTTCTTCATACCCTGTTCTTGAAACGAGAATTGATGGATCCATTGCGTTAATATAAGGGGCATAAAAAGGTGCTTGCTGTGCGATTGGATTTAAAACATTTGTCTTTATATCAATGGATGTCTCATCTCCATAAACATTTACGCCATCATAGTTTGGATCAGTTGTACGTGTTCCTGCTTTTACACCACCGACCAGTGCGACACGGTCATAATCACGATAATCGTTCGCTACCCAATCTTTCGCCTGAACCAATTCAGTTCCTATTTTAAAAGCAAATTTTTCACTAATCTTTTCAGCCCATCTTAAGGACCAGTTATAATAAGGAGACGCATTTCTATCTCTATTATCAATATTCATTATTCCCGTTTTTACCTGGAAGGAAAGCCCCTGGTATTTAAATGGGTCTTTACTGTTAATGATAATTGCACCATTCATTCCGCCCGGACCATATAGAGCCGAAGAAGCTCCCGGCAATAGTTCAACACTTTCAACATCAAGTTCTGTCAGACCAACTACACTTCCAACAGAAAAATTTAATCCTGGCGCCTGGTTGTCCATCCCATCTACAATTTGATTTACTCTTACGCTGCCGCTTCCGTTAAAGCCTCTCGTACTGGGAGAAGAAAAAGTGAGGGACGAATTTACTACGTCCACTCCTTTTAATTTTGAAATCATATCATAGTAAGAAACAGCGGATGAATTGCGTATGTTAGCGGCCCCAATTCTTTCAATAGTTACAGGAGACTCTAAAATTCTCGAAGGTGTTCTGGTAGCTGCAACCACTACTTCCTGGCCTAATGCACTTTCTGGTGAAAGAGTTATATTAACCACTTGTGAAGCAAGATTGACCGGAACTTCCTCTAACTTAAATCCTATAGAAGATACAATGATCGTAAATGGAACAGGTGTCTTTGTTTCTAAAGAAAAATTTCCTTTATCGTCTGTGTAGGTTCCCGCGCCTGATCCTTTAACGGTAATAGAAACTGCAGGTATAGGTTCGCCGGTTGCGCTATTTTTAACCGAACCGTTTATGATCGTATTTTGTCCGAAAGTAATTATCGAAAAAATATTGGCTACAATCGATAGCAGAAAATACTTGCGAATGTTTGTCATAGCAATCATTTTAGTTTTGAAATTCAAGGCAAAATAAGCATTTTATATAGGATACAATATATTCTTTTTTAACACAAAATGCAAGATGTTGACAATTTCAATAATTAAAATCCGACAGTAAAAGTTTCTATTCTTATTTTAGCAAATGCAAAAAAAAGTTTTCCCGGATCAAACAGCTTTTTACAAAGGAAAAGTAAGAGATGTTTATACAATTGGTGATCGTTTGCTGGTAATGATCGCCTCTGATCGTATCTCTGCATTTGACGTTATTCTTACAAGAGCCATACCTTTTAAAGGACAGGTGTTAAACCAGATAGCTGCATATATGCTCAACAACACTAAAGATATTTGCGACAACTGGCTGTTAGAAGTGCCGGCACCAAACGTTTCCATCGGATTAAAATGCGAGCCCTTTAAAATTGAAATGGTTGTACGGGGAAATCTTACAGGTCATGCGTGGCGAACATACTCTTCGGGAAAGAGAATTTTATGTGGCGTAAAACTACCGGAAGGACTACACGAAAATGATTATTTTCCAGAACCAATAATTACTCCGTCAACCAAAGCGAGTGAAGGCCATGATGAAGATATAAGCAAGGAAGAAATTATTCAAAGAAATATTGCATCAAAAGACGACTACGAAAAACTGGAACAATGTGCTCTGCGGCTTTTTGCAAGGGGCAAAGAACTTGCTGCTAAAAGAGGACTGATCTTAGTTGATACTAAATATGAATTTGGAAAACTCAACGATAAAATTATTTTAATAGATGAGATTCATACTCCCGATAGCTCACGTTATTTTTATGCAGATGGGTTTGAAGAGAGACAAGCAAAAAGAGAAAAACAAAAACAACTGAGTAAAGAATTTGTGAGGGAATGGCTTATTGAAAATAATTTCATGGGTAAAGAAGGCCAGCAGGTTCCTGAAATGAGCGACGAATGGATAGCGACTATCCGGGACCGTTATATTGAACTGTATGAAAAATTAATTGGAGAAAATTTTAAGCCAGAAGAGTTGAGCGATGAAGAAATAAAACAACGGATTATAGCAGCACTGAAAATATTAAGGTGAAATATCTAATGCCTGCTCAGTTGGACTGTCAGGTCTTTTCCTGTTTTCCGGGAGTTTTATTAAATTTGAGTTATGACACTTATCATCACGCCTAAAAATAAAAACCAGGAAAAAATAGTAAAGGCTTTTCTTAATAGCCTTGAAATCGGCTTCCATTCAGAATCAGAAGAAGATGCTGCGTTATATAATGCCATGCAAAAGGGAAGAAAGACACCTCTTCTAAACGCCAATCAAAAAAAAGCATTCCTGGACAATTTAAAGAAGGGAAATTGACCGTAGAAATCAGAAAATCTTTCGAGAAAGATGCAATGAAACTGCCACCAAATAAAAAAAAAGAGATGGCAGAAATAATAGATAAAATAAAAGTTGCAAAAAAGTTATCTGAATTATCCTCTTGCAAAAAGCTTTTCGGTTTCAAGAATGCCTATAGAATAAGATCAGGTAGTTATCGAATCGGATTTTTTTTCGAAAATGAAACAGTTGAATTAGTAAGGGTATTAGATAGAAAAAATATTTACAGATATTTTCCTTGAGCTAACTATATATTTTAATTCTACAAACAGCTTCAGACTTAAATGAGAAATATTAAATGCAGGAATAATTTTCGGTACCACTAACAACTAAAAGCTCTATTAAAGCCATAAGGACAGCGGTGCTTAGTTTCAAACACAATAAATTTTAATCAAGCGGTATTCGTTTTGCATTTTCTGCAAGCCACATTTCAAATGATTGTAGTTCCGGATTTAACTCTTTTGAGAATTTCACATCGCGAATGCTATTACACACTTCATCAAAATCACGATAAAACTGGAACATATTTCCTAAATCATCGGCTCCCGGAAAACCAAAACCACGATATTGCTCGGGAGTAATTTCATTATAGACAACTTCTTCGCCCAAAGCTTTTGACAATGCCTCAGCCATTGCTGCGCATGTGAGCTGGTCACCCGCAATACCTATTCTTTTGCCAATTAACTCCTCTCCTTTTTTAAAAATTCCATAGGCACATTTGCCAATGTCACCTGCAGCTATGCCAGCCATTTTTTTATCTCCCATGGGAAAAGTTATTGCCAGTTTACCATCGGCGCCTCTCTTTGGTCCCATACCAAAATAGATCAGGTTATCCCAGTAGTAGGATGCCAACATAAAAGTAACAGGTAATTCTGCATCAATAAAATATTGATCAGATTCTCCCTTGCCATCAAAATGCGGAACTTTATATTTTCCGTGGAGGGTTGGCATGCTGTTATCATTAAGCGGAACATACTTTCTTACATCTTCAAGAGTTGACCAGATGACATGTTTCAAACCAGCGTCTTTTGCCGCAGCGGCCATGTTCTTTGCTTCGGCCATTTCTTTTTCCGGAGAGAAATGCGCCCAGAAAAACGTGACAAAATAAGCCCCGTAAGCACCCGTCAACACCCGCTTCATACTTTCCATATCATCTACATCACCCGTTACTACTTCGGCTCCCATTGCAGCAAGTTCTTTGGCCTTGTCTGAATTGGGATCTCTTGTTACGGCACGAACAGCAAATTCGCTGTTGGCATCATTAAGAATGGCACGTGCTAAACCGCCGCCCTGGGCGCCTGTGGCACCAAATATTACGATGATCTTTTTTTGAGACATAAGTTGATGTTTTAAATTACTATTAAGGTAAGTAAATTATTTACATCTATAATATTTACAAAATTATTTTGATAGAAAAGCAATACCCCGAAACTCCACGTTATATTTTTTTAATTGGATCTACAGAAAAACGGGCAAAAAATAAACACTAATTATCTGCTTCTTTTCGAAGATGTAATCTTCCGGCTTTTTTCAAAGTATCGCGTATCTTTTTTCTTATAAACCACAGGCGACTTATTATGGCGCCGCAACTTATAGAAAGCAGAAAAGCGCTAAGGGCATGGCCTTCCAACCAATGAGAAAAAATCCATCTTCTCGTAATAGTAAATAAAAGATATGCAATGAGAATTAATATTCCGATGGTATCCATCTTCCCAACAACTTTGTCCGCGGCTTCATCCCACATTATTGCATGCATTCTTTTTGCAACAATATAGCCTACTGAAAAGCCGATTATAAAGCCGCCGATGGCAAGATAGCCGGCAATATAATTTTTAGAAATTTCATAAATAAGAATAGCAGTGACAATGATAAAAAATACCGCAAGCCGCCGCAGCCTGAATAATAGCTTTCTATGAACAAACCCTGCAACTTCTTTTCGTGAACTGAGAGGCATAGACGCATTTATATTTTAGTATAATCAGGAATAAAAAAAACCGGGCCAATTATTTCGTCGTCATAAAAATATTTTCCAACCTGTAAAAACACGAGCACCATTTTTGAACTAAGTAATGTAATTACATATAATTAAACACATACAAACATGTTCACTTCTAAAATATACATTGGCTGCTCCGGCTTTCATTATAAAGAATGGAAACCAGTTTTTTATCCTAACGGTTTAGGACAATCGAAATGGTTTCAATTCTATTGCCAGCATTTTAATACCCTGGAACTAAATGTAACCTTTTACAGATTTCCTACTGAAACAACATTATCCAAATGGTATGAAGCCAGCCCGCCTGATTTTAAATTTTCAGTGAAAGTTCCAAAAGCGATCACTCATTATAAAAAATTGAACGATTGCGAACGAATGCTGAACGATTTTTATAAAACCTCACAGGCAGGTCTACACGAAAAATTGGGTGGCATATTATTCCAGTTTCCGCCACAATTGATTTATTCATCAGACCGATTAAAAAAGATAATTAGCAATGTAAACCCGGTCTTTAAAAACGTGGTTGAATTCCGCCATGCGAGTTGGTGGAACAAAGATGTTATCCGCCAATTAAAAAAGAATAATATTATTTTCTGCGGAATAAGTTACCCGGGTTTACCGGATAAAGTTGTAAAAACAAATCCATCATTATACTACAGACTTCATGGTGTCCCGGTTTTATACAAGTCAGTGTACAGCAAAGAATTTTTAAAACGACTGCATGAAAATATATCGCAACAAAAAATTAATGAAGCCTGGATTTATTTTAATAATACATGGGGAACCGGGGCAATTAAAAATGCCAGGCTATTGCAAATACTTACAGGTTTTAAAAAACTATGAAGTCTAACTAAATTTTCAATTTCATCATTCTTTGCCTCGATTTATTGAAAACCATAATTCCATTTTTAACACCTTTACGGATTTGTTTCTTTTTTTCCTCAGGAAGAGCATGAATGGTTTTACATTCATTTGAACAGCAACCATTAAATTTTTCTGCACATGACCTGCATTGTATAAAAAGTAAGTGACAACCTTCGTTAGCGCAATTGGTATGTGTATCGCAAGGTTTTCCGCATTGATGGCAAAAGCTTATAACCTCATCTCCTACCATCTCTCCCAGCCTGCCATCAAAAACAAAGTTTTTACCCTGAAATTTATTAGGCAGTTTTTCTTCTTTTACTTTATTGGCATATTGAATAATGCCACCTTCCAGGTGAAAAACATTTTTGAAGCCATTGTGCAACATCCATGCGCTTGCTTTTTCACATCGTATTCCCCCGGTGCAATACATGATGATATTTTTATCTTTCTTTTCCTGCAGCATACTAACGGCCATGGGTAATTGTTCCCGAAAGGTATCCGAAGGAATTTCAATTGCATTCTCAAAATGACCTACTTCATATTCGTAATGGTTTCTCATATCCACCACAATAGTTTCAGGATCTGAAGTAAGTTTATTGAATGATGCAGCATCTACATACTTTCCTTTTTTACTCATATCAAAATCTGCATCGTTAATACCATCTGCCACTATCTTGCTCCTGACTTTAATTTTTAAAACCCAAAAACTTTTTCCCTGCCCGACTGCGTCATTCAGGCGGGCATCATCTTCCACAGCAATATTTAAGCGAACACCATTTAGAAATGAGATGGAATACAAATAATTTTTAAAAGCATCGTAATTAGAAGCAGGAACACTTACCTGCGCATTGATTCCTTCATGGGCAACATAAATGCGTCCAAACACTTTTAATTCGTCCAGGTTCTTATAAAGTGTATCACGAAATATTTTTGGATCTTCAATAAGAGCATATTTATAAAATGACAAGGTTTTGCGGGGTTCATTTTCCCCATATAAACGCTGTTTTAATTCTTTTTGTGAAATACGATTATGTAAACTTGCCATAACATTTAAAAAATTTTATTCTTCCCCAATGCAATCTGTTAAATAAATTTCAAAATTGAAACAGATAAAAAGTTTTGCAAAGTTAATCAATTGACAATTTTATAAAAAGGTATGGCTTTTGTAAAGATGAACTGTGGAATCATTTATAAAACTTTAACTCTAAAAACTTTATATGAAAAAAGCAATAATTTTTGTCGCGTCACTTTTTTTACTAATTAATGCAAAATCACAGGATGTGCATTTCGGTGTGAAGGGTGGAGTAAATGTTTCGCAACTGCATTTTAAAGATAATATTTCGTCTGAGAGCAAAGTTGGAATACATCTCGGTGTTCTCGCCCATATTCATACTTCTTCAAAAACCTGGGCAATTCAACCGGAACTCTTGTATTCAATGGAAGGCGCAAAAAATGTAGATAATTCCGGAATAGACTACAATTTGAATTACATCAATGTACCTGTTTTACTTCAATACATGTTTGAAAATGGCTTCAGGCTGGAAGGTGGTCCGCAAATCGGTTTTTTGCTAAGTGCGAATACAAAGGGAAATGGTGTTACTGTTGATGATAAAGGATATAAGTCTACCGCTTTTTCAATTCCGTTAGGGGTAGGTTATCTTACATCTTCGGGTTGGGGTTTAGATGCAAGGTATGTTTTTGGATTAAGCGATATCAACGATCTTCACAATGGTGAGACCATTCAAAGCAATGTTTTTCAGCTTGGAATTTTTTACCAGTTTAGCGATACTAAAATGCATTCACGCAGATAAATGCACTTTCTTAAAAATTTTATTTCACGACAAATCCTTCTGCGTTAGTTAATTTTCAGGAGGATTTTCTTTTTATCGGATCGCGTTATTAATATTAAATTACACCGGAATTGCCGGGAAAATATGACTTCAAGCAAAAAGAATTCTTCTATTACATCGTCCTTTCAGAAAATACATTCATTGGCGAAACTCTTCATTTGTCTTGCCATTGCATCTATTGTTTATTTTATTATTCAAATTGAACATATAGATATTCTTTCGCACTTAATGATCGGCTGGGACACTTTCAGTTTATGTATGATAATATTTACATGGATTACTTTCGCGAATAACGAAATCTCAACAAATAAGGGAACAGGCAAGGGTGCAGGATTCCAGCAGAACATTAATTTTCTTCATAGTTTTAATTGCAACACTTGCGAGTTTTTTGGCGGTGTTATTATTATTGCTTACAAAACAGGAATTTAAAAATGAAAAAAGCTTTCACCTTATTATAGCTATTGCGGGAATGATACTGTCCTGGTTTTTAATTCATACAATTTTTACGCTGAGATATGCCCACATTTTTTATGGCGATGATGAAAAAAATCCTGACAACACATGCGGGAGGCCTGGAATTTCCTGAAGATAAAAAACCTGATTATCGTGACTTTGCATATTTTTCTTTTGTATTAGGAATGACTTTCCAGGTTTCTGATGTACAGATTACCTCGAAGCCATTGAGGAGATTAGCTATGTGGCATGGCCTTTTAGCATTTGGATATAATACAATTATGATAGCCCTTACTATTAATTTAATTGCTGGTTTCGGAAACTAAGAATTAAAGTTCGCGTGACCGTTGACGTTAGCGTACTTTAAATTGATGAATTAAAAAATAGCTCTCACTGATGCTGTTCCGGTATGAACTGTAGGAGCGGTTCCTGGCTTTCTTCCTTCGTACTGAAGATTAACTTCTATATTTCCTGCAAGCCTTTTTGTAAGTTCAATATTCCATAAATAATTTTTGCCCGGTAACAATCCATTCAGTAAAATATACCCGGCAGTGCTGTTGGCACTGCCACCATTACCTCCGTTAAAGTTTATGTTGTTAAAAGAAAATCTTCCATTCAATGTTCCATTGGATAGTACATTGTATCTTATTTCTGCGGCTATGGCATTATTAATTGCTTTCTCCATAAAATCAATTTTATTTTGCTTTACATCATAAGTATAAATAAGGCTTACCCTGAAATTACTTTTATAAATATAACTCACCGATGGCTCTGCAGAAACTTCGTCAATACGATAATTCCTATTTGCAAATGAAGAATTAATTAATTGATTCAATCCATATTTATTTGTGAACGATGTAGCAATAGAACGGCTAAGATTCCATCTTCCTTTTAAAGAAAGGTCTCTTAATTTATTACTTTCAAATCCATAATTTAAAAGCGCTTTGCCGGTGTTAAGCCGGTGCGTAATATCAATTCCCCACTTAACACTTTTACGGTTAAAATATAGTGTGTTTGATAAAAATGATGTTAAGCGATATCAGAGTGGTATCAACCAAGTTTTTACCAAATGGATTAAATTCAAAAGATTTATTGCCTGCAAGTTCTTTTTTATTTATTTGTAAGGAAGAATTAGTACTGAACCTGTTTATAAATTTTACAAGCTTATTAGTTACAATATTTTTTATAATTGCTGATGGATTAATGCTAACATTGTAATTAAACTGCAGGTAATTTGCTTTTACATATTGATTGGTAGGTGTTAAAACTCTTATCCATGTTTTTTGATCGGGATATAATGCAATTTCAAATTCATTTAACTGCGGGATGCCGTCACCGTTATAATCGTTCCATGTATAATATCCCTGCGGCGCCGGAACCTGTATATAAGTATATTCGGTCTTCTGTTCCTGCCCCGATCCTAATTCATATAAGACACTTCCGGTTAAAAGTCCTTTCCATTCATGAACTGCGTATTCCGCCCTGCCCAAAAGGCTTTGATCACTTTTTTCATTTATCGCTCCCTGGTTAATTACATTCAATTTGCGATACGTTAGATTCAATTTAAACTGGTGATTTTCGTTTTTCAAAAATTCAGTTATAACGCTAACATTCTGGCTTTTGTCGCCGGTTATTAAATCTTTTTGAAAAGGAATTTTATTGGTTCTTGTAAAATAAGTTATGCCCCAACGGTTCAATTTTTTCTCTGATGATTTTACATATACCTGCCAGAGATTAAAAGCAAAACTTTCGGGCATTAATGTATCGTACTGCTTATTAAGTTGCTTATTATTTTCTGCAGAAAAGCCGCCACCAAACGTCATATCTTTTAGTGAGGCGAATTTCCTGGAAACGTCTATGGATGGCCGTAAGTAAGAACCTTTTTGAATGCCGCTATTGATATTGGTTATATAAAATTTATCAGCAACTTTCCATCCTTTAAAAACCATTACATGTTCAATTGAGTTGCGAACGCCATTATAATTATCACTGCGGTTATAGTTTGTAAGCTCGTAATGAACATAATTATTTTTTGAATCATGCAATTGTAAGGAACCGGTTATTAAATTTTCTGTTGCAGCAGGCGCATCGAAAGGCAGACTCCAATCACGGTTAAACTCTACGCTTCGTAATCTCTCAATTGGTTTAAACTTATCCTGCACATATTCATAAATAACACTGCTTTGCAGTGTGAGATCTTTCTGAAGATTACGAAATACTTTTTGTTGTGTGGTATATTCGAACTTACCTGCAAGGCCATTATTCTGATTTTTATCTAATAGTCGAAAAGGTGTTTGCATCATAATGACTTAATGCAACTTCAGTTTTTATGTATGACTTATCATTGATAAAATACTGGCCGCCGATAGTTATCAATTGTTGTTTCTTTGGTGTAACTAATAAAACAACAGGTTCCCAATCACCTTGTGGAACGCCATTTACGGGTGCGACCCACATAAAAACCTGGCCGTTTGCATTCCCGGTCGCCTGTACGTAATTCCCTTTCCCAAAACCAACATTTGTAAAAGAAAGATTGTATAACGTATCTGTTTTACTAACCGAATAAACATAAATGGAATCGTGAATCGAATTATAAACGGTATCAATTTTTTTATACAAAATTTTATCAACAGAAAACGTATCCCGAACTGCATCAGGATAGAGGGCACTATCCGTATTATTTCCTATTTGCGAAAGAAATTGTTTTTGATTGGCATCGAGCGATTGATTGATGGAAGTATTTTTTGCATCGGTGTTGGAATAAGCGCCAATCGTTAGCTTTAATTTTTTTCCTAAACTTATTTCATCATTGGCGTATAAAAGCGAGTTAAGATAATTCCTGTCAGAATATTCAAACTCTACCTGTATCCTGCTGTCTTTTGTAATTAAGCGTTTAGCCGTAAACGTTAGTTCTGCCGTATTATAATCAATAACATAATCCTGGTCTTCTCCTCTTGTCAGCAACTGGCCATCTATAAATACTCTTTCGGTTCCTGCAAGTACCGTAAAAAATAATTCGCCGTTTGCGCCCGAAAGGCGGTAAGGGCCCTGGTTTCCTTCCAGCGGCGTAATAATATTGCGATTAAATTTTCCTTTGGCAATAGCGCCGCTTACCAATAAAGAGTTTGTTGAATTTTTGCCGATCTTATTATCTGTTAAAAATGAAGCGCCCTGTAATCGTGTATAGAATTTCAAAAAATAATTCTGGCTTTGCCTGATATCAATATCACCGAAGTTCGCCTGCCATCCATGCTTTTTTATTTGCATAAATATCCGGTCGAAATCATGAAGATTTTGCGTATTACCTTCCGGTTGAATGGGAATATTGTTATCGCTTATGGCGGCAGTTAGTTCAAGGCTGTCTCCTATATATCCATTTAACTGGAGATTTAAAGTAGAATTTACCACAGCATCCTGGCTGTTACCAAATGAAATGCCACGACCAATACTTCCGTTATAAGTAATATTGCCAAAATCTATAACCTTATTATTTTGCGCCTGGTTGTTTTTGTAAACAAATGGCTTTTCTTTTTCAAAATTGAAACGGATGCTATCATAATTAAAATGGCGGGAAACATTATTTAATTTGAACGGGAAAACACGATAAGTAATATAAACGCTATCAGGTAAATGTATTGATGTAAACGTGATCAATGCATTAACATAGTCGATGCGAAAAGAATCATTTGAAATCCCCACAATGGAAACTGTGTTTGGAATTATACTACTGCTGTCGAAGTGAACAGGATTTATTTTTGTAGAAATATATTTCTTCCTCAAATTGGAAAGATGTTCCGGATTAGTTTGAGAAAAGCCGTCCTCAAAAAACAACAGCAAAACAATAAGCAGGTATATTCTTTGGGAATTCAATCAGTTCGGATTTTAGAATCACTAAAATTAGTGTTTATGAATGGAAGTTGCCGAAGCGGAGTTGCCACACTTTTTGTTTTTTTTGAATTTGGAAATTGCGCACTACACATTAAACGCTAATGAAGGCAACTTCGTATCCTTTCTTTGGTTTGTGTTATTTATATTTGAAGATCACTTTTATCGACTAAAAACCAGGCATGAATAACAAAATCAGAACCGGATTTATTTTTGGAATTAGCATGGCGATTCTTTTTATTTCTGATAGTCTTTTGTCGGGCAAAAAATCATTCAACAAATGAAATTGTCGGAATTATCTCCGCAGGAATTCTTGCAGGCGCCATCGGCGGCTTTGTGGTTGGCTTCCTTTTGGGAAAACTCAAGTCATCTAGGTTCGCAGGAAATTCTAAAAAGGAAGATACTGATACGGAGAATAAATAATCTCTCAAACCATATTCTCATATTGCGAATAACCTTTCCAGTTATTTTTTCACTCGGAGTATCTTTTAATTATTTGCTTTCGGCGCCTTTACAAATATTGTATCAGTGCTAAACAAGGGAACCACATAACCTCCACTATCTATTTCAGTTTTAGGAAAAGCTTTTTGTAAAACCGTCCAATCATTTTTATTTACGCCCGTTTGATATAAATAAATGGACTGTAACCCTTTTATCGATTGCAGTTGCATAACTCCCTTGGCTGTAACTTTTGTGCCTACAAGACTTATAGATTGCAACTTATTTAAGTTCTTAATCAAGCCCTAAACCTTTATCCGTAATCTTTGTATTATTCAATTGCAATAAAGTAAGATTTGTAAATTGGCCGATCATAGATAAAGCACTGTCACCAACATTTGCATCATTTAGCTTTAACCATGCCAGTTGTTTTTTAACGGGCAATAATAATTTAATATCAGCATCAGTAATGTTTATTGCAGAAACAAAATTGGCCATTAGATAATTAGAGTTTTGAGCCACCGGAATTATAATCGCTCCTTTATTAATCAGCGGTTGTAAAGATTTTTCATCTGCTTTTTCTACCGGTTCAATTGGAATAATTGGAATCGCCTTTTTTTCAAGATGGTCACTTTGCAATGCGAGCAAGTAAGGTTTTATTAATTCAGGCTGTTTTAAATCCTTTACTTTTTTATTGAAATCAGCGCCTTCGTCAATCCACCAATGTATTAATGCAATTTCTTTTTCAGTAAACTGTGGCTTTTGTTTTGGCGGCATGTGATCATCATCTTCACGGGGAAGTAATATCCGTTTCAACATTTTACTTTCTTCGGGGTTAGCATTAAGAACAGCGCCATGTTTCCCTCCTTTCATTATCCATTCCTGGCCATCAAGTCGTAAATTATTTTTTTGTCTTTTTTGCACTATGACAACTATAACACCTTGCTTGCAACAATGGCTGAATCACATCGCCATAAACATTTGCTTCCTGGATGTTTGGATTATTTTTTTTACGATAACCATGGAATCAGGTTCATCAGATAAGGCAGACGTAAGATAATCGGAACCATGGGTTAAAGAACCACCAAGGTGTCCTGTTATAAAAATGAGCATCAACAAGACAACAGATAACATTTTATACCAAATGTCCAATCGCCCGGAAAGTAATTTTGCATAAAGCAGAAATGAAATTGAAGCCACACTAATTCCCATCCACATGTGCCATCCAACAAGGCCTTCATCATAATCGCCGTTTAATGATAATAAATAACCGGTGATGCAGGAAAGAATCGCGGCAATCATTCCGCAAAAAATAATCACCTTAATTACCTGTGGTGATATTTGATATTTTTCATAAACCGAAAGCCATTGCAACAATAAACCAATAAGTAGAAAACCAATGGGTAAATGCACCAGCAATACATGAAAGCGGCCAATAAATTCGGTGATGGTTAAGAACATACTAATTGTGAGTCGAATGGTGAGTTGTGACAAGGCAATGAATTGCGATAGAATCTACATTGACATATTGACACATCTCACTATTCACAAAGCATATCTTTTACGAAGCAGGTTCATCATGTAAACATTTATTCCCCATTGATCAGCTAACGGTTGTCTCGTATACGGCGTTGTAGGCATATAATCTGCGGGGCCAAATTCTGTGAGTATTGTTAAACGCTCTCCTGCTTTCTTTTTGCGGCTTACTATTTCATCCCACCATGCAAGATGCGCATTTAATGCGGCTTCCCATTCGGGCGCTCTTGGATCATTAACCTGCGGGCCTTCAGGATGTCCTATTCTTGCATGTATATGATCGGCTCTTTCAATCGCAAGCGCTAAAGTTTCCGGCTGATCCTGTAATAAAGTTTCACTTACATTACACCAATGCGATACATCAAATGTTATTCTTAATTCAGGAATTTTTTGCATGTATTGCTTTGCAACGGGCGCTGCAAATAAAATTCGTGACCGGTGGGTTTCGTGATAAATCGGAATTCCAGTTTGTTTAGAAAGTTGCAGGGTATGATCTATAAAAGTTTTGCTTTCTTCATAACTAAAAAAATCTTTTCCTGAATGACAATTAATATACAATGGCTTTTGAATGGTGTTAGTTGCGGCTGCTTCAGTCATTTGTTTAAATAACTGCAGATGCTCGTTATAATCGGTTTGGTGTCCTGCACATAAAAAGCCAACTTCAAGATTGTATTTTTTTAATGCAGCAAATAATTCGTCCTGTCCTGGTTTCTCCATCGGCCACCAGATTTCAATACCATCGTATCCGGCTTTTCTCACTTTATCACAATATTCATCTATGGTTCCTTCAAAGCCCCAGTTGGTGGCTAAGAGTTTTAATTCAAAATTATTATTCATATTTTCTTTTGATTGTTTTGTATCTGCAAATGTTGGCATAGACGCTAACAGTAATGCAGCAGTTGCTGAGGCAGTTGTTTCAATAAATTTTCTACGGTTTTGTTTCATAATGATTGAGCCTCACCCCCAACCCCCTCTCCAAAGGGAGAGGGGACACGCTCTGTTTTAAGATTATTTTTTTCAGTATAAATATATTAGGTCAGTTATCGTTAAACCAAGAAGGTTTTTTGATAGCATTTAATTCAAGGTGAGTCTATAAAAAACCTTCCTGGTTTGAAAAGCCTCTTCCCTCTAAAAATATTACGCGATAATTTCATCTATAACTTTTCCGGACACATCTGTTAACCTATAAGGCCTTCCCTGGAAATTATAAGTAAATTTCTCATGATCAAATCCAAGCTGGTTCAATATAGTAGCCTGCACATCAAATGGGGTAACGGCGCCGCTTACGGGAGAATACCCAATCTCATCCGTTTCGCCATACGAATATCCTTTCTTAATTCCGCCGCCTGCCATCCAGATTGTAAATGCACCCACATGGTGATCTCTTCCTTTAAACGGATTGGGTTTTCCTTCCCTGTTTTCCATCATAGGTGTTCTTCCAAATTCGCCACCCCAAACTATTAATGTTTCATCAAGCAAACCTCTTTGTTTCAAATCCAATATTAATGCAGTAATTGATTTATCCACTTCCCGACATTTATTAATAAGACCCACATCAACTGCAGTACTGGCATCCGTGCCATGAGTATCCCAGCCCCAATCAAATAGCTGAACAAACCTGACACCTTTTTCAACTAATTTTCTTGCTAATAAAATATTATTTGCAAAACAGGCTTTGTTAGGTTTGGTTCCATACATCTCGTGAATATAATCAGGCTCACCATTAATGTTCATTACATCAGGAACGGAGATCTGCATTTTATAGGCCATCTCGTATTGGGCAGATTCTTGATAGTATTTCAGGGTCTTTAAATTCTTTATATTCCTGCTGATTCACTTCGTTAATTGCATCTATGGATGCTTTGCGTAAATCTCTATCCATTCCATCGGGATCTTTTATAAATAAAACCGGATCTCCTTCACTTCTGCATTGCACGCCCTGGTAAACAGATGGCAGAAAGCCGCTGCCCCACACACTTTTACCAGCATCAGGAAAACTGCCTCCTGAAGTCAATACCACGAAGCCCGGGAGATTTTGATTTTCCGTTCCGAGGCCATACGTAGTCCAGGCACCAAGGCTTGGGCGCCCTAAACGGGTGAGCCTGTTTGCACCATTAATTGTGCCGGCGCATGATTGAATTGATCAGTTGTACATGCTTTTAAAAAAGTAATCTCATCGACGACTGTTGCTAAATGCGGCATGTTTTCACTTACCCATGCACGGCTCTCACCGTGTTGCATAAACGCAGCTTGTGGACCTAACATTTTTGGAACCCCGCGAATAAATGCAAATCTCTTTCCTTCCAATAAAGACTTAGGACAATCCTGCCCATCCAGCTTCATAAGTTCTGGCTTGTAATCAAACAATTCCAATTGCGATGGCGCACCGGCCATGTGCAAATAAATAACACTTTTTGCCTTACCCGGAAACATCGGCAACTTAGGCTCTAACGGATGTGCGGGATCAAAGACAATATTATTATTAGTTGATGATGAACCAAGCCCACAACTGTGTAAAAGTGAACCTAAGGCAAGGGCACCAAGCCCCATGGCACTTTCTTTAATAAAATGACGACGGCTATTGAGTTGAAATGCTTTTTTATTTGCTTCATTAACTAACCGCTGAATATGTAATTCTTTTTGTGTCATAATATTTTTATTTTAAGCCTCACCCCCAACCCCCTCTCCCGCGGGAGAGGGGGCTTAATAATTCGCACAATCAAGGGATGCATTAATCGCAGACTAATTCATGTTATCAAATTTTTAATTCTTTGTTATCATCTCATCCAAATTTAATATCGCATTGGCAACAATTACCAGCGCTGCCGTTCCAGGATTATTATGCTCATTTTTTTCACCAATTATCTCACAAGTCTTTTCTTCGTTTTTGGCAAACCCTTTATATGCTTCATTATACAATTTCTCCAGGGCTACCAGTTTGGGTTGTGTAATCGGTTTATCCATTGCTATTTGATAACCGCATTGGATCGTTTTAGCTACATCTTTTAATCCTGCTTTTTCAATAATACGATAAGCGAAATGGCGCGATGCATCCAAATAAAATGAATCGTTTAGAGTAACCAAAGCCTGTAATGGTGTGTTGGTATTAATGCGTCGTGCAAGACACGATTCCCTGGCCGATGCATCAAAACTTTCCATGGCAGGATAAGGCGCCGTTCGTTTCCAATAGGTATAAACTGCCCGCCTGTATTGATCTTCACCTTTACTTTTCACCCAGGAATGGCCGCTATAGGGCGAGAGCCATATACCTGCAGGTTGCCATGGCATTACACTTGGGCCAAACATTTTTTCACTTAGTAAGCCACTTACGGCGAGTGCCTGGTCATGAATTTCTTCTGCGGATAGCCTAACCCGTGAGCCTCTTTCATAAAAATTATTAAAGGGATCTTTTTCTTCTGATTCTTTTGTAACCTTTGAATCCTGGCGATACGTTGCTGACATCACAATTTCCTTAATTAATTTTTTTACGCTCCATTTATAGTCATTCATAAAATGCCAGGAGAGATAATCCAGTAACTCTTTATGTGTAGGAGTTGCTCCTTGTGTACCCATGTCTTCTAATGTTTCCACAATGCCTTTTCCAAAAAGTTGTTCCCAAATTCTATTCACCATCGTCCTTGCCGTTAAAGGATTTTGTTTACTGGTCAGCCACATGGCCATTCCCAGGCGATTACGTGGCGCTTTGTTTGGGAAAGGATTCAGGGATTCCGGAACACCAGGTTGTACCAAATCGCCTTTCACCAGCCAGTTTCCCTTAACAAAAACGTGCGTGGCACGATGCATATCCTAGGATTATCCATCATCACCGGTGTGGTACTTACGGGCGCATTTACTAAATCCCAAAAAGTTTTTTTCGCATCAGTATATCCTTCTTTATCGTTGCCGGGCAACGGTTGGGTAAAATAAAACCAATCAAATAGTAATCCGTTGGCATCCGGCGTTTTTAAATCGGGATTCGTATACGTAAGATACAAATCATGAACACCTGAAGCTGCAGGAAGATCTACACTCGTGATTGTCCAGCCTTTTGTTTTTGACAACCTTCATTGTTTGCAATACGGGGCCACCAGGACTGTCTAAATGAATAACCCAGGTACCATTATTTACAAATGCATTATATCGGTATATTAATTCACTTTTATTATCAAGATCAACTTTTTTCAAACGGGCTATCCCGTGGTTTCGTAATACGAGCCACTTGGTATCACTCAATGCACTGTTTACCAACGAATCTGCCGTCAGTGAATTGATTGCCGGTTGCCATGTTTTTAAAAATGTATAAATTTCTTTTGCCCTCTGCGTATAACCATTGTCGTTAAACCATTTGATCAGCCTGTAACAATTTCACACTGTCTTCTGTGTTGTAAGTTCGAAGCAACGGATAATCGGCTTCCGTATCCTCATCTCTTGTATTATTGTAAAAGGCAAGAAATTTATAATACTCATCATGTTTAAACGGATCGTAAGGATGACTATGACATTGTACACATCCAAACGTTGTACCCATCAGCGCCTGCCAGGTTGTGTTCACCCGGTCTATAACCGCAGCGGTTCTGAATTCTTCATTATCCGTACCACCTTCATCATTCGTCATGGTGTTGCGGTTGAAAGCAGTTGCAATAAACTGTTCATCTGTTGCACCGGGTAAAAGATCCCCGGCCAATTGTTCAATTAAAAACTGGTCATAAGGTTTGTCTTCGTTAAATGCGTTGATGAGATAATCTCTATATCGCCAGATGGAGCGGCTGTCATCGCGTTCATATCCTTTTGTATCAGCATAGCGGGCAAGATCAAGCCACATAGAAGTGAAGCGTTCACCATAATGTTTCGAGGCAAGCAATGAATCAACTAACTTTTCATAAGCATTATTACTGGATCATTTAAAAACTGCTGCGCTAAACTTACTGACGGGGGTAGTCCCGTTATATCCAAACTTACCCTTCGCAACAAAGTTGGTTTATCTGCTTCAGGCGACGGTTCTAAATTTTCTTTCTTTAATTTATCATAGATGAAATAATCAATATCATTTTTTACCCATGCAATTTTCTTTGCAGGTATTAATCCAAAGAAAGACGATTTTGGTACAGGAATTTCTTCTTCTTTTACAGGCACATACGCCCAATGATCGCCCCATTTGGCGCCCTGGTTTATCCATTTGGTCAGTATCTCAATTTCATTGCTTTTTAAAGGAGTATGTTTATAGGGCATCCGGTCTTCAGGGTCATTTAGTTTAATGCGTCGGATCATTTCACTTTTATCCGCATGTCCCGGCACGATGGCATATTTGCCTGATTTTGTTTTCTTCAAGGCATCAGGTCGAAAAAGCAAACTAAAATTTCCCTGGCGTCTTACTCCGCCATGACAGGTAATACAATTGTGATTTAAAATTGGCTTCACCTGTGAATTGAAATCAACTGTAGCGTTGTGAGCACTTATAATAAAAGCCGAAGCTGCAATTATTATCACAACCAGTAAAATCAATAGCAATCTTTTATATTTCCATCCAGGCATTATGGAAAATTAATTTGAAAGAGGTATCGTGAAAGTGGTTTAAACGCCACGTCGAATTTACGGAAATATTGCAAGTATCAGAAGATTGTAATTCCGTACTGCTATGCAATCGATTGTTTGAAAATATTACCTGTTGTTTGTTTTTTTTACAAGTTATCCGGCCCCCTGGCTCCTTTTTTCAACCTATATTTTTGTAATTCAATAATCATCTGGTTACGGCTATTTTTAAAAATAACATACCCAAAATTAATAGTGAAGTTGGAAGCGATTAGCCGTCCACATGTTACCTGCTTGAAATCATGATAATATTATTGTATATTATACCAACCCGGGAAAAACATAATTTTTAAAGTTCAAAAGAGAAATGCGTTATCCAGGTATCATCTTTTTTATATTTCTTTCCTTTGAGGTTTTCTCTCAACCGACAGGCCAATACACTTCATATTCAGTCAAGGATGGATTGTCGGATAATAGGGTGTATAATATTGTGCAGGACGACCGTGGCTTTATTTGGATCGGTACCGCGAATGGGTTAAATTTTTTTGATGGAAATGAATTCACTGTTTATAATACGGGGAACAGTGCATTAAAGGATAACCAGATTTACGAAATTAAGAAAGCACGAACTCATGAATTGCTGCTGGCAACGGGTTATGGAGCAATTTTGCTTGATACCCGCACGGCGATAATGAAACTGTTTACCGTCCCGTCGCTTCAGGGGTTAGAAAATGTTGCCAATACTGTTCGCCATATCGCTTATACCAGCAAAGATGAAATCGTTTTAGGGACTTATGTTGGCGCTTATATTCTCGATCGGGAAGGAAATCTGATTGATAGTGTTCGTTCTGATTATAAGGTTAGTGATGTCGGAATAAGATGGTTGCATTTTGTCGGAGGACTTGCTTCCTTTTCAAATGGCGATGTACTCATTGCAGCCAGCACCGGATTTTATTTTTATAATTCTCAGAAAAAGAAGGTGCTTCCTCTCGATTCATTGAATACACCTGCATATCATCAGCTCGTGAAATTACTGCATGGAAGAAAACCGAGTTATATTTATGCGGCCAATAATTTTGATCAACTTTTTTTTATTGACAACCTCTCATTTACCGATAGCATATATATTGTTGATATCCCACATCAGCGGGTAGTTGCACAAAAACTTCCTTTTGCTGTAAAGGATAATATACGCTGGGATTCAAGAATTCAGTTTCATAGTGACTCCTTATTAACTATTACAACTGCAAGAAAAGGATATTACCTGTTTTCATATAATTCATCTGATTCTGATTTGACTTTAATTTCCGGAGAACAGGCGTCGAACGTTTTTACACAATATATTTTACGCGATCAATCAAATCAGTTTTGGGTGGCTACTGAAACAGGTTTTTTGCAGGAAACTTCTGATTATCCTCATATCAGGAATATTTCTATTAAGCCTTATGTGCCAAAGGACAGTTATCACCCTGTTGCAGCAGTATATTCTGACCCCAACAGATACTGGATCGGCGGGTATTCAAGGGAAGCGGGATTACTTGTTTTGGACACCACTTTCAGACTAATTAAAAGAATGGATTTTATCAAAAAACCGGCAGATAAGAATTTCATCGTGTCTATCGTACCATGGACAAAAGATACCTTGCTGATAGGTACCAAGAGTGGTGATTATTTTGTAAATGTGAATAATTATACAAACACTGACTTTTCTTTTCCCGGTCCTTATCACAATTTGTCCCGAATTGCTATTCAAAAATATTTCCGTGATTCAAAGGGCATACTATGGTTAAGTGGCGGCCAAACGGGCGGTGTTTGGAGAATCGACCAGCAGCGAAGAATCATTAAGCATTATAAACCGGGCAGAACCGATTCGGATTTCCCGATCAGAAGTGTGGGAGCCTTTGCAGAAGATAATAATGGCAATATCTGGATGGTACATTGGGTGGATGGTCTGGCACGATGGAACAGAAAAAAACAAAAATTTGATACTTTAATAAAGCAATGGCCTATAAAGGGATTCATTGGGTTTAATTGTTCAGGCATTGCAAAAGCAGAAGATGATAACCTCTGGTTTTTTATTAATTCCTATGGTTTGGTGAAATATGATATCAGGAATAATTCGCTTAAACGGTTTGTGGCTACCAACGACAGGGCAGACGACAATACAGATTGTTTGATGATGACGGGAGGAAGAAAACTGTGGATGAATCTGCGACATTCAATCCTGGTATACGATACGAAAGACCATAGTCTTGTTACTTTAACTTTTAAGAATGGGCTGCCGGATGAATCAAATACCGGGGAGGCCATGTATTTCGATACGGTTAAACAAACTATAGCAATTGGATTCTCCAATACTTTTTCCCTGATTGATGTTTCTTCAATTGAAGCTACTTCCTCAAATCCGAAAGTTTTTATTTGCGGAATAAAAAATTTAATTAATAATAAATATGAGGATTTTAGTCAGCCCTTTCGTTTGAATCACACAAATAATGACATTCAAATCAGGTTCGCTGTTACGGACCTTCATCATACAATTCAGTCGCCGGAATTTGAATACAGACTTTCCAGTGATGAAAACTGGAAATTTATCGGTTCTGTAAATTCTCTGAATCTGAATAACCTTTCTCCGGGTATTTATAAATTGCAAATAAAGATCGCCGGAGAAAATATTAATCATCATGCGAATGCTGCATTTGCTGAATTCAGGGTACTTCCCCCCTTTTATAAAACAGTGTGGTTCTATATAGCATTATGCATCGTAGCCGGCTCGCTGGTTTTTCTTATTTACAGGGTACGCAAAAATCAGCTACTTGCGCTTCAACATGTACGCAATAATATTTCATCAGACCTGCATGATGACATTGGCTCACGGCTAACCTATATTAGGGTATTATCTATACTGGGAGAAAAAGAGGATATTCCCCCCGATGAAAAGAAGAAGCAACTAAAAAAGATAAGTGAAGAAGCATTAACCTCCAGTGAAGCCCTTGATGAAATAGTACAGAATATGCATTCGCATGATGAGGAGCTGGACGATATTGCTGCCCGGATGCGGCGTTATGCAGGAGAAGTATTTGAAAGTGGCAAGCCCGATGTAAACATGAATGTTTTTAATGAAATTGCTTTTAGAAAAATAGCCCTGGAAAAAAGAAGGGACCTTTTCCTTGCTTTCAAAGAAATTCTGAATAATATTAAAAAACATGCAGAAGCATCCAATGTACACATTGATTTAAAAGGGAAAAACGAAAGCATTTTTCTGGAGGTAAACGATAATGGAAAAGGATTTGATACAAATGAATTTACAAACAGAAACGGATTAAAAAATATAAACTCCCGCATAAAAAAATGGGGTGGAGAGGTACAGGTTATTTCTGAAAAGAATAAAGGCACCTCTATAATTATTAACCTGCCCGTCAAAAAAAAATCACACATAAAGAGGATATTCGGAGGCGGGAATTAAAACTAATTTCATCTAATGGTAGCAAGCCTTATTTTGTTTGAGGATAATATGGAATTACGCAAGACATTGGTGAATGTGATTAACAACAGTGATCGCTATATTGTCGTAGGTGATTATGAAGATGTGTCGGATGTTGTTAATGTTACCTATGAGAAAATGCCTGATATAGTAATACTGGATATCAATATGCCTGGAATAAGTGGTATCAATGCTATATCATTGATAAAAGAAGCTAAACCTGATGTATTCATTGTTATGTATACACAGTTTGAAGATCATGATAAATTATTTGAAAGTCTGTGCGCCGGGGCCGATGGATATATCTTAAAAAAAGTTTCTCCGTTTAAGTTAATTGATGCTATTGATGAAGTGTGCCGCGGCGGAGCGCCAATGTCTCCTTCTATCGCCAAAAAAGTCCTTAACTCTTTCCTCGTCAGAAAAAAACCTATTGGTGCTCATTATAATCTTACACCAAAAGAATCCGCAATAATTCAATTGCTGATGAAGGGTTACAGTGTTAAATTAATAGCAGCAGAAAGCAACATCTCGTATGATACAACCCGCACTCATCTGCGCAATATTTACAGGAAGCTCCACGTAAACTGCGGCAAAGAAGCCATAGCAAAAATACTTTCAGAAAAAATCGATACCTGATTTGTGCCCACCGGAACGATAAATACCCCCCTAAAAGATGATTTTTCCCGTTAACAGCAGATTCTAATTTTGATTGATTTCTATTCAGAACTTTTATCCCTAATCCTATCCGTTGAATACCTGTAGTATATTCTTTTATTTCTATTAATTCTAAATATTGTGTTATGAAAAGACTTACAATATGGATTGGTTTTTTGTTTCAATTTTTTATAATAAGTAATATTTACGGTCAGAAGATTGGGAAAGTAATAAAAAGAGTTGCCAAACAGAAAGCTGAACAAAAAATATCGCAAGCCACGGGTGAAGCAATTGATAAGGGGGTAGAATCTGTTTTCAGCGAGAAGGACAAAAATTCCGGAAAAGATACTGAGGCGGGAAAAGATATTGAGGTCCCGAAACAACCGGCGAATGACAATATCAATATGCCAAAAACCGATACTACCGGGTTTGGCGTATACACCAAATTCACTTTTGAACCGGGTAATAAGATAATTTTTTATGATGATTTCCAGAAAGACGCACTTGGAGATTTTCCCGTGAACTGGGAAACAAACGCCAGTGGGGAGGTGGTTACTAATTCAAAGTATGAAGGAAAATGGCTGTCATTATCCGGACGATCAGGCTATTTTCCGTCAACTGTTGAATTACCGGAAAACTATACAGTTGAATTTGATCTTGCTACTAACGGATTTGGAAATAATAATTCCGCAAGTTTTTTAACAATTGCCTTCATTAACAAGAAGAGCTATACAATGGGAGGTGCAGGAGGACATGCACAACTTCAAATAAGCCTTCACAAAAGCGCAGGACTTTCTATTGGAAATACCGGCGCAGAGCGATCGCCACGGATCGGCACAAAACTGTACCGGAAATTTAACCTGGATACACTGGTTCATATTTCCATGACGGTAAATAAAAACCGGTTACGTATATGGATGCAAGAAGACAAAATTACGGATGTTCCTTCTTTACTGGTGGGAAATATGGGACGTTATATGCTGTTTGAAACGTATGGTATTAATCCTGAAAAAGGACATACCGTTCTTATCTCCAATTTTAAAATTGCGGAATCTACAGAAGACTTACGTTCTCAACTGCTGGATAAGGGACGGTTCAGCACAACGGGTATTTATTTTAATACGGATAGGGCCGATATAAGACCCGAATCATATGCCATTATCAAATCTGTTGCAGATTATTTAAAAGAAAACCCTGAAGTAAAAATCCAGATCATCGGGCATACAGATGCACAAGGAGAAAATGACTATAACCTTCTATTATCGGAAAGAAGGGCACAGGCAGTTATCCAGGCGCTGGTGCAACAATTTGGAATTGCTGAAAGCCGGCTATCGGCTCTTGGTAAAGGTGAAGCGGAACCGGTAGATGATAATGCTACCGAAAAAGGAAGGGCTAATAACCGAAGAGTTGAGTTTATCAAAATTTAAAAACACGGTTTATGAAAACTAAAATAAACCTGACATTAATTGCCTTGTTTTTCATGGGTTTAAATGCCGAAGCACAGCTCATGGAAAAGTTGAAAAAAAGAGCGCAGGAAAAAGGACTTGTTACCAGAGAAGTGTCGTATGATACTACAGAGAATGCAAAGAATAGAACAGCATCAAATGGTGAGGAAGAACTTGTTATCAATTCAGCCAAAGATTTCTTTACTACTGATGTAGTTATGAAACTATACTATGAAACTGGCGCCGTTATTCAAACTGAATATTTTGATGCCGATGCCATTGCCATGCGTACCGAATTTCCGGACCCAGCAAAAAAACCTTTATTTAATGATAGTAAAGGTTTTTTCTATGCCTACAACGAAACTGAAGGAACCTATGAGAAATCAAAACTGTTGTCTTCAAGTGGGATGGGTTTCATGACTGCCGGCATGATACCCCAGGCTTATAAACTTCCACCAGAACCCTATTTAGATGCATATCAAAAATTAGAGGAAAAAGACATTAACCTCAATTTCTTAGTATTAGAAATGGCTTTTATCTATAAACCAGGCGATTTTGAAGATGACTCTTACTACATACCTTCCAAAACCAAATGCAACAACTCAGAAAATTGTACAAAGTTCAGTTATAACGATCCGGAATATCCGGGAAGTTATATACAGTTTGACGATCAAGGAAGGTTGTCTGAATTGTATATACGCACAACCAACCCAGAGGTAAAAAAAGAAGATCATCCTACAGGCAAATTTGTTTACACATACCAGGATGTAAGCGTAAAACTGCCTGATGCTAAAGAACAATCCATGATTCCAGGTCCATTTGGCAAAATGCTCAATCTGGAAAGAGGGCTGGAACCATGGAAATACAATAAGAATGACAAAAAAAAGGATAACAACGATAAATAAGAAACTATGAAAACAAAAATTACAATACTGATTCTATTAAGCCTTTGCTTTAACTTAAATACAAATGCCCAGGGCAAAAAAAAATTGATGGAGTCCATGATGGGCAAAGGAAAATCTGATAATTCAAAATTACCAGATACCTACCAATTTCAGTGGAAATATAAAACCATTATGAAAACTTCAAATGAAGAAATGAACATGGATTATCTCATTAATCAGGGCAGTGATTATTTTGGCATGCAAATGTCTGGTAAAGAATACAAACAAATGGACTTTATGTGCATTGTTGTAGATCCAAAAATTGAAACCTCTACAACGTTCATGAGCTCGAAAGGCCAAAAAATGGCCATGTTGGGTAAACTCCCTAAAGAAGGAACCAAAAAAGGAAAAGACCCGAAAATGAGCTTTAAAGAAATTGGCACCAAAAAAATATTGGGCTATGAATGCGATGGCATTGAAGTAGAAAATGCCGATTATATAGGCACCATGTACTTTACCTTAGATGCTCCTGTAAGTTTTAGTGCGATCTTTGCCTATTCCCAAAAAAATACACCTAAAGGGTTTGATCCTGCACTCATGGAAGTGCTGAAAGAAGACGCCTTACTGATGGAAATGAACTTTGAGAACAAAAAGAAAAAGAAGCAAAGTTTTACCATGACAGCAGTAAGCCTTGAACAAAAAGAAACCGCAATAAAAACCAGCGACTATCAAGTGATGCCTGGTCTTTAATACTCAACAATACAGAAGAAAAAAACTTTTTCATAATGTTGGAGTTTAAGAGTTCAGAAAATGAAGGCTCGAATAAATTACCAGGCAGCCGGAATTTTTAATTTTCTCTTTTCTTCCACGTAATTCTTCTGCCGATAATAACTTTAAAAACAAAGGCGTCCGTAACTTTTGTTAAACCCCAGCCGGGGCCAAAATTAATTTCCCATCTCGGGTCAATGCTAAGGTCCGCCACGGCAAACAATGCATGTTCCTGCTCCTTTATTTTAGGCACATTATCTAACTGTCCGATACTTCCATAATATTCAAAACCCAATGCAACCTTGTCTATACTATAAGACGCTTTTATATTAGGCTCAAATGAAGGCGAATGATCACTACTACCTTTTAGACCAATTCCAAATGTTGGATTAAATGCAACATATAAATTATTAAACTCCTTGTCAACGATCGGTCTTATTTCAATATTCCAGGTGTTTGCAGAATAATCACTGCTCTGAAATCCTATTTCTGTTGAAAGGCTAACGCCAACAGGCCAGTGCCACTTTTCGGGTACGCTTATCCGTGGGCGAATGTGAGAGCCAACATATTTGTACCCGTAAGGGCTTGTATAGTTTGTAAAAAAATAAAATCCTATTTCGAAGTTATCGCTTACCCCATGCGTTATCTCTACCGTTTCATGTAGCGCATGATTACTCGGTCTAACCCCATCAATAATATTCTTTTGCCCATCGAAAGTGAAATTACTGTGCAACTCAAACATGGTAGTGCCTTTTGTTTGCGTCGGCGATGCATACACCTGTATCTCGTAATTATCCTGTGCCGCAGCAACATTAAAAAGTAGCACGGAAATAAGGACTATGGAAATTTTGGTCATCGTGCAAAATAACAACGCAAAATCAAAAAAAAGCGCAGCTTATAAAATTTAATGATTAAAAAATGATGTGAATAACAACTACCAACTGCTGCCACCACCGCCACCAAAGCCGCCACCTGAAAATCCGCCCCCACCGCTAAAACTGCCGCCACTGCTACCGCTGCCGCTACTGCTGGGTGCACTATAAAAGGTGTTGGTCATCGCATTCATCGATCTATCAAGGCTGTTCATAAATAACAGTGTATTAAAATTGTTTCCTGCATAAGCGCCGGAATACCAGTTTGGCGGCGGTATATCTAATCCGGCTAGTTTATCTTTCCATGTATCTGCAATATCAAACACGATTGCATACGGCAATACTTTATCAAAATAATTTTGATCTTGTTTTAAAAATTCCTGTAAGCGATCTTTCTCAACAGATTTAAGAAACTCTTTAAAGCCTAACAATTTTTGAAATAACTCCGTTCCCTTTTTTGTTTTTTTAGCCATTAACAAACCAAATATAAATATGATGATACCGCTCGCCATTAATGCAATGCCCATCCATAATTTTTCCTGCCAGTCAGAAATAATTTTAATAATACCAAAAGCAAAAACCATAACGCCGATGATAGAAAATAAAGCTTTAAATCCTCTTGACCTTTTCACATAAAAATCATCCTGGTCGATTTCTTCTTCCAATTCCTTTTTTGCTTTGTTCATGGTTATATACAAAACGTCTTTAAGGTCGCTGAGCTTAACTGTGTCGCCGCTTGCAAATATTCCATTAAACAATGTTCTTTCAAATGTTAGCGCACCTGCCGGAAGGTCTTTCAATTTTATAAATTCATATTCTTTGTGTTTCAATAAACCAAATAAAGAAGATTCCTGCAATTCGCTTATTCGCAGATAGCCTCCAGCTCCCCAGTAAGGAACAAGAGCCGTTAGGTCTCTCCTATCGAGTTTATCGTCTATAACGTAGCCGGATACACTGGGACTTATATTTTCAGGTGGATAGAATTCTGTTTGTATGGTTACTTCATCATCTTTACCCCATTTTTTCCAGATTAAAAACATTCCTGCAAAAAAAGAAAAGGCAACACCAACCAGTAAATGCCAATGAAACGATAATCTGGTTTTATTAAATAATCTTTTGGAAAACTTATACCGATCGTCACTCCTTCATTGGGATTTAATTGTTCAGTGGTGCTTCCTGAAAATGTGTCGGTTCCCTCCCATCGTGTTACTGTTTTATTTTCCCTCGACCCATAAGATCCTGTTGCGACAAAATAATCGGGAGTGACAGGAAGAGGCTGATATAATTCAACTTTAAAATTTACAGCAGCAATAGTTGTCTCCCACTGATTGCCTATTACATTAAAATATAATTCCGAATGATCTTTAAAAAAATTAATTGCATTGAGTATGCGATACGTTATTACATATTGCTGGTCTCCTTCAACATATTTATTTGCAGAACCAATTTTTATTGATTTGTTATTGCCCTCTGTACTAACATCGTAGTTCCAGCCGGGAACTTTAATATCCTCAACCATCGTGTGTGTATAACCGTTAGATTCCAATTGTCGTTCTGCTTTCTCAGTACCAGGCGCCAATGGTTGTATTTGATATTTGAAAGGGATCTTCCGGATGAAGCCATGACGCGGTTCAGTAAAATGAACATCGATCTTCTCTGCAATATCCAGCGACGCATCTTTATTTACTTTTATCGTTACATCATAATGCGTAATCGTAAAATATTCCTGCGCCTGTGTTTTACCAACAATAAAAAATACCAATAGTAATGCCGCAAAATTTTTCATTATACGCTATGAGTTAAAACTTTACCTCAACATTCTTTGCTTCTTCCTGGTTATCTAATTCATAAAACTCACGTGCTTTAAAACCTGCCATGTTAGCAACGATTACGCCGGGAAATTGTTGGATGGATGTATTATAATCTCTAACGGTTGCATTGTAGTAGCGTCGTGCATTTCCCAAATCGCCTTCAATTGATTGCAATGCGGTTTGCAGTTCCAGGAAATTTTGATTCGCTTTTAATTCAGGATAATTTTCTGCAACCGCCAGCAAACCTCTTAATGCGCCACCCAATATTTGGTTGGCCTGTGCTGCTCCCTGCACATCGCCGGGAGGTACTGCCACTGCTGCATTGCGTGCCGCGGTAACTTTTTCAAACGTAGAGCTTTCATGTGTCGCATATCCCTTAACCGTATTCACAAGGTTGGGAATAAGATCAAATCTTTTTTTCAAAAAAACGCGGATATCACTCCAACTGTTATCAACTTTTATTTTCGCTTTTACGAGTCCGTTATACATGCCGATGATCCAGAGAACGAGCAGTACGATTATGCCAAGAACTATCCAGAGTGCCATAATAATTAGTTTAAAAATTAAAAAGATGCGCAGAATTCTGCCATTGCAATATACTGCATTCAAAAGAAGAATTTATTGCAGTTATTACCAACGGAAATATGTTAGCATGTCAGGATAATATTTTGGGAAGCATTTTTGCAGAGTAGTTTCAAACTTTCCAAAAGTCAATCCGCATTCTCACCAAATTAATAATATCAACTTTTGGAAAGTTTAAAAATCAAATACTATCGAACTTTCCAAAAGTTAATTTGTAGAGTCACTGAATTACTTGTATTAACTTTTGGAAAGTTTAAAAAATTACATCGTTACAAATAAAATATGAAGAAAAAGTTAAGCGACATACCGGTAAGTGTTCTTGACCTGGCAACAATTGTTGAAGGAGATACTCCAAAAGATTCTTTCAGGAAAAGCCTGCAGGTGGCAAGACGTGTGGAAGAATTAGGTTATAAACGTTATTGGTTTGCCGAACATCATAATATGCCCAATATTGCCAGCTCTGCCACTTCTGTACTGATTGGTTTTATTGCGGGAAACACTTCTAAAATAAGAGTGGGATCCGGTGGTGTAATGCTTCCCAACCATGCACCTTTAATTATTGCAGAACAATTTGGCACATTGGAATCTTTGTATCCCGGTAGAATTGATTTGGGTCTTGGCCGTGCGCCCGGAACTGATCAAATTACCTCTTATGCTTTGCGCAGAAATTTAAATGGTATCGTTGATGATTTTCCACAGGATGTAATTGAATTAAAAAATTATTTAGCGCCGCATAGCGATAAATCGACGGTACGTGCTATTCCCGGAGAAGGAACGCAGGTTCCTATTTGGCTGTTAGGTTCCAGCACTTACAGTGCACAGTTAGCGGCGCGTTGGGATTGCCTTTTGCATTTGCCAGTCATTTTGCGCCGGCACAGTTGCAAGATGCTTTGCATTTATATCGTCAGCGTTTTACTCCTTCCGATCAATTGCAACAACCTTACTCACTGGCATGTATAAACGTAATTGCTGCTGATACAGATGAAGAAGCAAACTTATCTTGCAAGTTCTTTTTACAAACTAGCTTCTGGCATTGTTACCAACAAAAGAAAACCTTTGCAGCCTCCTGTAAAAAATTTTTTAGAGAATGGGATGAATATGAAAAAGCCCCGGTATTGCAAATGATGAAATACACATTTATCGGCAGCGCAGCAACAGTGAAGAAAGGCTTACAATCTTTTTTAGATGAAACACAGGTTGATGAAATAATGGTGGCATCTTATATTTATGATAACGATGCCAAGATTCATTCGTATGAATTGATTGGTGGAGTTTTTTAAGAAGGTGATTTCTTAAATAAATACAATCCTGAAGGATTTTTTTGATATCTACCCGAGAGTCATGCCAGTCTATTATTTCTTTATCAATATTCCACAGAGCCACGGAGAACACTAAGAATAATGCTTTGTGATCTTAGTGTCTTTGTGGGATAAACGTCATTTGAAAGTTGCCACAACACTAGTAGAATGCTCTGCTTGTTTTCAGTCCGGTAGATTCATCTTATTACAGCCTCCCCCACTTAATAATTACAAATGGCGATAATATCCTGCCAAAAATTATCGAATCTCATTTGCTGAAATAATTTTTACTTATTTTTTAAATCTGCAATTAAAAATATTTATATTTATCGGGCTTCCTGATTGCTGATATTCAAAATAATTCTATAAATTGTCAATATAAAATAACGGGAGCTATATTGACTAAAACTTTAAACACACTATTTTATGAAAAGGAGAGACTTCATGCATCATTCTGTTTTAGCCGGCGCTTCAGTTTTTACAGCTTCACTTGCCAACGCCGCTCTTCCCAAGAGACGTACACCTTCAGCAGATCAGCCTTTTCATCTTAATTATGCTATTCACGATGGCATGTTTAAAAATAGCGGTGGCAATGACTTTATTGACCAGATAAAATATGGTTACGACAGGGGGTTCCGCGCTATTGAAGACAATGGAATGGCTAACCGACCGGTTGCGGAACAACAAAAAATTGGCGACACGCTGGCTAAATTAGGCATGAGCATGGGTGTTTTCGTCCTGGATAAAGGAGGCAATGGCGCCAATACACTTGCCGCCGGAAAACCTGAGTACATAGAAATATTTTTAAAAGGATGCCGCCAGGCAGTTGAAGTTTCGAAACGGATTAATGGCAAATTAACAACGGTTGTACCGGGCGACTTTCAAAGAAATTTACCTATTGGCATCCAAACCGGCAATGTGATTGAGGCATTACGCAGAGGAGCAGCAATTCTTGAACCACACAACATAGTAATGGTCCTGGAGCCATTAAGTGATACGCCCAATCTTTTTCTCCGCACTTCAGATCAAACTTATGAAATCTGCAAAGCGGTGAATAGCCCATCCTGTAAAATATTGTTTGATATATACCATATGCAACGGAACGAGGGTAACCTTATTAATAACATTGATATCGCTTATGAGGAGATCGCGTATTTTCAGATTGGAGATAATCCCGGCAGAAATGAACCAACCACCGGAGAGATAAATTATAAGAATATTTTTAAACACCTATATGAAAAAGGTTACAAGGGAATATTAGGAATGGAACATGGAAAAGCCAATCCAGGTAAAGAGGGTGAAGCAGCATTAATAAAGGCTTATAGAGATTCGGATAATTTCATTTAACTATTCTTTTTCTCACAAAAAAATATGTATTGGAACAACAACTTATTCGTAGAGAAGCCTGGCAATATTTACATTCTTTATAGGAATTTAAGTGAGCTTCGGTTGCTCCGTTATTCAACCTAAGTTTTTAATCTATCGGTATTTTCAAAATAATCAGCATGGTTCGTTGGCTTTACGTTCTTCAATTTTTTTCTATCATTTTTATTGTCGTTTTTTTATCATCTCCAAATTTTATATGCCCAACAAAAATTTGTTTTTGAACAATCAAAAATGGGATCGCCCTTTACTATTTCCATTTTTGCAGATGATTCGGTAAAAGCTGCTAAGGCTGCCAACGCAGCATTTCATTGTGCAGATTCTCTTAACCATGATTTTCAGCGACTATCTTGACAGCAGCGAGTTAAACCGCCTGAATGCTACAAGCGGACAAAACCGCTATGTACCTATATCTGCAGCGATGTTGGATATTTTAAAATATTCTTTGGAAGCTGCGCAGGAAAGTGAGGGCAGTTATGATATCAGCATGGGGCCCGTGGTAAAATTATGGCGAAAGGCCCGTGCAGAACAGAAGTTGCCTGATGCCGATTCTCTCCAAATTGCCTTACAAAAAGTAGGATATAAGTTTATCCATTTAGATACGGTTCACCAGGCTGTATGGCTTGAAAAACCTGGAATGCAACTGGACCTTGGAGGATTAGGCAAAGGGTCATGTGGCGCAAGCCGCCTTGAAAATAATCCAGGCTGCAGGGTTTCCTTCAGCTATGGTAAATGCAGGCGGAAAAATAGTAACAGGGGATGCACCTCCGGGAAGGAATGGCTGGCGGATAGGCATTACTCTTCCGGAAGAAAAAGAAGAAATAATGCCCCGGTTATTATTGCTGAAAAATACATCGGTAGCTACTTCAGGCGATGTTTACCAGCATTTGGATATCAACGGAAAAAGGTATTCACACATCATTGATCCGAGGACAGGACTTGGTATCACTACGCAACGAACGGTAACCGTCATTGCTAAAAATGGAACAATTTCCGACTGGCTTTCGACAGCCTGCAGTGTGCTTCCAATTGATAAGTCCTTTGCACTAATTAAAAAATTTGAAGGTGCTGCTATATTAATAACTGAATTGAAGAAATGGAAAACTAATTCAAAAGAGTTCTGAAAATTTCAAAGACTATTTTGAAAATTAAAAATACAAGTGATCTTTTTTCTCATTATCTTCATCAGCAACGATTTTTTTTAAAACTTAATGAAAAAGATTAGCGATACTTTTTTTGTTGGTCTCTTTAAAATTTAGCCCGGCGGCCTGGTCTCAAAATAAAGATGATTCAGCTTCGGCAAGCTATGAGCAAAACATTCCCGGCACTGCTGTTAACTTTAAAATGATACCGATACCGGCAGGCTCTTTTTATATGGGCAGCCCGGCAAAAGAAAAAGGACACAAGGCTGATGAAGGCCCTGTGACCAAAATAAAATTAGATGGATTCTGGATGGGTGAACACGAGGTTACCTATGATGAGTATGTTTTTTTTCTTGATGAAAGTGTAGATACCGGTCCTTTGCCGGATGGAATTACAAGACCCAGTCCCCCTTATGTAGATTTCACGTTAGGCATGGGTAAAGCCGGTGGGTTCCCTGCAAATAGCATGACACAATACGCAGCATTGATGTATTGCAAATGGCTGTATAATAAAACCGGAATCTTTTACAGGTTACCTACTGAGGCGGAATGGGAATATGCATGCAGAGCGGGCTCAGAGAAAGCTTTTCCATTTTGGTGATGATGAAAAACAACTTGCCGAGTATGCCTGGTATGCAGCCAATAGCGAAAACAAATACCATCGCGTAAAACAATTAAAGCCCAATAAATGGGGATTGTATGATATGTTAGGCAACGTGGCCGAATGGACGCTGGACCAATATGATGAAACTTATTTTGAGAAGTTAAAAACAAATGCGGTGAACCCTGTTGTACCACTCAAAACAAAATACCCGATCACTTTAAAGGGAGGTTACTTTAGTGATAACCCGGCTGACGTAAGATGTGCGGCCCGTCTGCCTTCAGCACCGAAATGGAATGCCCGTGATCCGCAGATCCCAAAAAGTAAATGGTGGATAACCGATGCTCCTTTTGTTGGATTTCGTGTAGTTCGTCCCGTTAGGCAACCTGCACCGGCAGAGGTCAGCCAATTTTTCACTCAATATTTATCAGTATAAATAAAACTTTTACATCCTAAAAATTACAACTATATGAATCATGAAAATTTAAAGAACAATCATCAAAGCAGGAGAGAATTTGTAAAAAACTCTTCATTGCTTACAGGCGGTTTGCTTGCCGCACCCCTACTCTCTCAGGCTAACTTTTTTTCCGGTTCAGATGCCGTAATTAAAATAGCGTTGATCGGTTGTGGCGGACGGGGTACCGGGGCAGCCGTGCAGGCATTAAGTACCAAACAAAATGTACAGTTGGTTGCCATGGCGGATGCTTTCAGAGATCGCCTGGATGGAAGCTATAAAAATATTTCAGAGGAGATGACCGATAAAAAAGACCGGGTTAACGTTGAACGAAGAAAACAAATTTGTAGGCTTTGATGCTTATAAACATGCGATTGCAATGGCGGATGTGGTGATACTCGCCACTCCTCCCGGATTCAGGCCTATTCATTTTGAAGAAGCGGTAAAACAAAATAAGCATGTATTTATGGAGAAGCCCCTGGCTACTGATCCGGCGGGCGTTCAACGAATATTGGCTGCCGCACAAATTGCAAAGGCAAAAAAATTAAATGTGGTAACCGGGCTGCAGCGCAGGTATCAAACTTCTTACAGGGAATTGATGAAAAGAGTTCATGATGGCGCTATTGGTGAAATCGTATCAGCGCAAGCCTGGTGGGATAACGATGGCGTATGGGTGCGCCCCCGCCAGGAAGGACAGACGGAAATGGAATACCAGATGCGCAACTGGTACTATTTTAATTGGCTTTGTGGGACCATATTACTGAGCAACATATCCATAACCTGGATGTGATTAACTGGGCGTTAGAAGCATTTCCCGCCGAAAGCCCAGGGCATGGGAGGCCGTGAAGTGCGCAAGGGTAAAGATTATGGAGAAATCTTTGATCATCACTTACGTGGAATTTCAATATGGCAATGGCGCAATTTTAAACAGCCAGTGCCGTCATATAAAAGGGACGATGAGTAAAGTAGATGAACTGGTGATCGGCACGAAGGGCAAGGTATTTTTTGGCGAGGCCCGAATCACAGATCATAAAGGCAAAACGATTTATCAGTTTGATAAGAAAACTGAAAATCAACCTTACCAGGCCGAGCATGATGAATTATTTGCTGCGGTAGCCAAAGGGGTATATCAATTCAATGATGCGGAACGCACGGCAAAAAGTACCATGACTTCTATTCTTGGTCGCATGGCCACTTATTCCGGCCAGGTGATAGATTGGGAGAAGGCAATCAATTCCGGTATTAATATTATGCCTGAGAAATATGATTTCGATGCGCAAGCCGCCTGTATTACCCGATGAAAATGGGATGTATGCTGCTGCAATTCCCGGGTGTGACGAAATATTTTTGATCTTGGAAGAAACGGAGTTAGTTATTTAGAACTATATACCGTCTACAAGTTCATGCCGCCTGTTTGCGCCGGATTGAGCGCCGCAGCAATGAGAAAGGTTCACAAGTTTTTTAGTTGAAAAGCCGTTCGATAAAATAATTGTTGGTTCTTTATCCTGATGATAATGACAGTAAGGCATTATTAAAGTCGCAGGGCTGCAGAATTTCCCCTTGTCTATACCTTTCAAATGTATTAGATTTAGATTAGGAACACTTCAACAGCAAAAAAGTTAGATCTGTATTTATTGAAAAACTCAGGTATGCCTTGCCGTTACCATATCTCAAAAATAGTTATCACGGCATTTCTTTTTCCGGCGGCCTCCAGGGCTCTTCTTTTTACGGGATTTGCACAATGCCCCAATGCAAATAAATTAGATAGTTTTTTCTCCGCAATTACTGCTGCCGACAAGGGCATGGGAAGTATCGCGATTTCTAAAAACGGGGAAGTTTCGTATTGCCATTCGATTGGGCACAAATTATTGAATACCGGAAGACCTGCAAATGCAGATGGCGAAACAAAATACAGGATCGGATCAATCACTAAAATGTTTACTGCTGTTATTATTTTTCAATTGATTGAAGAAGGTAAATTGGATCTTAAAAGTACGCTGGGAGCCTATTTTTCTGGTATTCCCAATGCGCAACTTATAACGGTTGGGGACCTGCTTCGTCACCGAACGGGCCTTCATAATTTTTCCGTACATAAATTTGGAGAAGCCCCAAAAACGCATGAAGAAATGCTTGCGATTATTCCAAAGAGGAGCCACCAAATCTTTGCCCGGTTTAAAATTTGATTACAACAATACAAACTATTTATTGTTGGGTTATGTCATTGAGAAAATATGCGGAGAATCCTATGAAACCATTGTTAACAAAAGAATCATTTCAAAAATCAATCTTAAGGATATTTATTGTGGTCATAAAACATCTTTAGAAAACAATGAATGTTATTCCTACCGGTTTAAAAAAAGTTGGAAACAATGCCCTGCAACTGATATGAGCGTACCGGGAGCATCAGGCAATATTGTTTCTACACCTGCTGCGCTTACCCGGTTTATGGACGCACTTTTCTCAGGAAAGTTAATCAGCTTTACAAGCCTTAATCAAATGGAAACCATGTACGATGGCTATGGAATGGGGATGATGAAGTTTCCTTACAAGGGAAAGGAGGTTTTCGGTCACACAGGCTCTATAGATGAGTTTGTTTCGGTAGCTGCATACTTTAAAGATGATAGCGTATCAATTGCATACTGCTCTAACGGTCAACTTTACCCTGCGCCTAATATCATTACCATCGCAATGGATATTTATTTTGGAAAAGCGCCGCCCATTTCGGAAATGAAATTTACCGTATCGAAAACGAAACGTTTGAAAAGGTACGTAGGAGTATACGATAACAAAATGTTTCCTTTTAAAATCATAATCAAAAAAACACAAAGAGGATTAGAAGCAGGAGGAATGGGATTCACTTCTCTGCCGCTGGAATACATTAGTAAAAATAAATTCAGGCTCGCAGCAGCGAATCTTGATATCGAATTTGATACTGACCATAAAGGATTAAAAGTATTTACGGAAACTGGTAATTACTATTTAAGCAGAAAATAATTTTTTTGGACCGGTTTTGATCACGGATACGCAACAGCCTCCAAATCCAAAACCTGGTGAAGATGATGAAGCAAATGTTTATTATAATCTGAGGCCAGCCATTTTATAGAATGTGGCTCACTTGTTTCAGACAATCTTTCTTCAACGCCTGCAGGGATATTTTTAAGGATCATGCAAATATGTTTGTTTATGAGTATCCAAAAATCAACAAGGTCTTTTGTTAAGTAGTTTTGATAATTGGAAGCGGCAACCCAGGTATCCTGTGCATAAGTGATCTTTGGGTTATCCTCGTATTGTGCAACAATAAAGCGGCGGATATTATTCTGGGCTGAATCTATTAAATGCCCTAATATTTCTTTCTTGCTCCATTTGGCGGGATTGGGTTTATCCGACCACGCATCTTCGGGTAGGCGTTGCAGTTGGGGTGTATAATTTTCTATTATTGATTGTAATTGTTGAATTGTATTTCCCATGAGTCGAAGTTAAAAGAATATTCTACACTTCTTATTCCAATTACCTTTTTACAGCCAGCGGTACTTTTCAATTAAGTGTTCCTTTTGATTTCGGGCCACAGGTATATGTTCTCCATTGCTCATGGTTAAAATTCCTTCATTGCGGTTAAATTGTTTTACATGATTGAGGTTTATAATGAATTGACGATGCACCCGAAGAAAATGTTCTTCTTCTAAAACTTCCTGGACGTCCTTCAGTGTTTTAGAAATAAGAAAGTGGCGACCATCAGTTAATACGAGCTTTGAATAATTATTACTTGCTTCACCGAAAATTATTTCATTAAGATCAATAAAAGTAACTCCATGTTGGGCTGGTATAGCAATCTTTGTAACCGGCTCGCCACGCAGTTGTTTTTGTAACATTGCTAATTGTGAAGAGGTTGGCTTTATACGTTTTTCTGCTCTTGCCACTGCCTCTATTAATTCTTTGGTATCAACGGGCTTCACTAAAAAATCCAGGGCATTAAAACGGAACGCTTTTAAAGCAAACTGATTATAGGCAGTAACAAACACAAGGCTAAACTGAGTATGCAGCACTTTTTCCAACATTTCAAATCCATTCATTACCGGCATTTCAATATCAAGAAATAAAAGATCGGGAAGCATGGTTTCAATACCGCTCAACGCTTTAACGGTGCTGGTATAACTTCCAACGACCTGTACCTGCGGGCAATGCTCCGCAAGCTGCAATTGCAGCAATGTGACACTGTCCTGTTCATCATCAATTATGATCGTTCTTAGTGGCATTAAACAGGTATTTGTATAATTACTTGTGTACCCGAGGCATTCCCTTTTTCATCAAAAAGATCTATAACCTCTACCCTTGTATTCGTATTGAACAACTGGTTAATAAGCGCTATCCTTTCAGAAGTCACCCTCATTCCGAAAGATTTATTTCTCATAGCAGATTTGCTTTTTAACTCAAGTGCTTTTGCCCTTCCAACGCCATCGTCAGTAATCGATATTTGCAGGAGATCGTCTTTGTCTCCCTTGTCAATGAGAATATCAATTTTACCACCGAGTTCCTTATGCATTAATCCGTGCCAAATTGCATTCTCCACGTAAGGCTGAATTAGCAAAGGTGGTATTTCTGTAAAAGATGTATCAATATTTTCGATGATCGTATATTGCAGCTTTTCCTTAAAACGCATCGCTTCCATTTCAATATACAACCTTAAAGATTCCAGTTCTGATTGAAGTTCTATTTTTTCCTTTCTTGAATTTTCTAGTACCAATCGTATTAATCTTGAAAATTTGGTAAGATATTCGGATGCTGAATAAGAATCGTTTTGAACCGTATATAATTTTATTGAATTGAGACAGTTGAAAATAAAATGCGGATTCATTTGCGAACGCAATGCTGTCATCTCTATCTCCGATAATTTTCTTTTAAATTCTGCATCTTTTTTTTGAGCTTCCAGGTGTTCATTCTGCAATTGATTTTTGAGCCTGATTTGTTTAAGGCGATTTCTAAATAACCAATAAAAAAAAGCGACAATCAGCAATACAATTAATATTTTAAACCAGGCTGTTTGCCAGAATGCCGGAACAATCTTTATATGGATTCCTTTTTCTTTTCCCCATACACCATCAAGGTTTGCAGTTTTTATTTTAAAAAAATAATCCCCGGGCGAAAGGTTAGCATAAGTAATGGTGTTGTCCGCACCCAATTGCTGCCAGTCTTTGTCAACACCTTGCATCATACACGCATACCTGTTACGTTCGGCTGATAAAAAGCTAAGTGCAGCAAATTCAAAACCTATTTGGTTCTCATTATGAGGTAATACCAATGTATCTAAAGCATCCACATTTTTCGTGTTGGTAATCTCTTTACCAAATATTTTAATACTTGTAAAATGAAGGGGTGGTACTTCTTTCTTAGGATAGAGATCGCTTACGGGAAAGCGATAAGAGTCGCTGATAAAAATCGAATCATTAAATAAAGAAATTCTTTTATCGAGAAAATCGCCCTCAAAATATTCAAGCCGTATTCCATCCTCTTCATTAAACAATCTTGAAATTTTTCTTACAGGATCGAAAAACCAGACACCATCCCTTGCCAGTAAAATAATATTCCCTTTTGAATCCTCACAAGCCCTGGTTAAAAATATGTGTTAAATTTGGTACTTTATATTTTTTACCAGAATAGCGATTATAACAAACTAAACCCGAAGGAGTATCTATCCAAACATTTCCTTTTTTATCCTCACATAAAGGTTTTACAGACTCATCTTTAGAAAATAACGAGATTCTCTTTACTTTGCCTGTTATTACATCTAATTGATTTAATACATTATCAGCCTTATTATAAACATTGTCCTTGTCATACATACTACCGGCCCAAACCGTGTTATCGGCACCGCAGGCAACCGAATAAAGATAGTTATTTGAAAGAGTATTACTGTCTTTTGCATCAGAAGCATATTGAAAAAATTGTTGTGTTTGATGGTTATAATGAATCAAACCCTGTCCTTCTGTGGTAATCCAATAATCGCCGGCTTTATCAGAAAAACCATTTTGATATCTTAAACTGTCAGTAGTAAATCCAATATGATTACTATTGGCATCGTTATTTTCGCTATAGTGCTTGTTGTTGTATTCAAAAGAAATAATTTCCCTAAGGTCAGACCTCTTCGCGCTATTGGATTTATACCAGCGACGGCTATTAAACAACTACCTTTTGAAAACGGGATAATAAAACGCGGGGACCCCATCCCATTAACAGGAAGCTTTATTTCGTGAAGCTTATTTGATGCGGCATCATATTTATAGATATGTGCCTCGTTATTCCTATCCTCGCTGCCAAACCAAATGATATTATTTTTAACATCATGCCATTGACAAAGAGAGCGGTTATTGCCAGGCAAAAATTTGTGATAGAAAAAGCGATTAATATCGGGAAATAACCCTGTAAACCCAATTTTATAACTCCAGAACCAGTCTATACCATTTATCCCCTTGGCATTGAATTCAGTAACAGAAATATTTTCGTTGTTAGCTTTTTTGTAAACGCTTACTTTGTTGGTGTTCTTATTGAAAATTCTTATTTCTTGTTCATTAGAAAGCCATAATTGGCTATCATTTTTTTGAGAAACAAAGGAATGATTTTCAATGGATGCCTGTGTTTTTATCTTCTCAAACGTATAATGCGTAAGGTTGTCTGATTTATAGTTGAATTTCAAAAGGCCGTCCCATCCTGAAAGCCAAATATTTTTTTTATCCTGATCAATTATAAATGTAAAGAAAGGACTGTGAGTGTTTGGTATTTTGTAGTATATAAAGGCAAGTGTTTTAGGGTTTAACCTCAAAAGGCAATTTCCTAACAAAAACAAATCTCCGTTTTCAGATTCGCTCATATCAAAAATTGTTGCCCTGTCAATGTTTACCTTTTCCCCTGTAAAAGCATCTGTCGCTCCGCGGCTTTTTAACTCGATAAATTCATTGTGTGCAGATTCATACAAAAAAATGTTTTCACTGTAATAGATCCATAATCTTTGGTGACTATCTTCAAACAACTTGTAATAAAGGGATGACATCCCCGCGGGCAGAGGGATAAGTTTGCTTTTATAAGTAGTTAGGTCAAACCATACAATACCATGGTGGTTGCAAGCCACAAACCATTTCTATGGCTTTTTGCCATCGATGTAATATGCTCATTTGGAATGCTTGTTGTGTCTTCTTTAAAGGAATTAAAAACCCGGAATTGATAACCATCGAAACGCACAAGCCCAAGCTCTGACATGCTAAACCACACAAAACCGTCATCTGTTTGTGTAAATTCATTTACCTCACCTCTCGGTAAACCATCTTTAATTCCAAAGCTGCGAAAATTGAGTGGCGGCGGATTTGAATCGTATTTTGTTATGTAAATGGTGTTGGCCGGTGTTATATACTGTTTGGATTGCCCTTTACAAAAGTATGTTGTACTACATGATATAAATATGATTAGGATTTTTAAAGACAACTCACTTATTTAAGCTAAAGTTAAACTGAATAAAGCGAGCATTAAATTTTTTATGGCTATGTGTAGTTTTTAGATGGTAAGCAGCTTAACTGTTGAGTAAACGAAATGACAAAGATAGTTACGATAATACTTCTAGTCCATAATCATATTTTTCTTCCCTCAATAAATCCGCTTCTCCCTAAACATAACTGTTTCTCCACACTTGTATTGTAGGAATAAAATAAGAATGCTGATAAGTTTGAAATTGATACTTGAAAACCATTTCAAAATGAAAAAACAACATAATGAAACAGAGTTTCAACCTGCATACAAACCTTAAAATATTTGTCATAATAATAATTTTATTTGCGTCATGCAAAAAAAGTTCAGACACAACACCACCACCTTCACCCGCTCTTCCTGTAATCAATAGTTTTAGTCCTGCAACAGGTACCGCCGGAACAACCGTTACCATCAGTGGAAAAAACTTCAGCCCTACTGTTGCCAATGATATAGTAAGCTTTAATGGTGCCTCGGCTATTGTTACTTCCGCAACTTCTGCCCAAATAATTGTAAGTGTTCCAAATGGTGCTACTACAGGGAAAATAACTGTCAAAGTTTCTTCTAATACTGCTGCCAGCGCTGATAATTTTACCGTTACCCTAAATCAATTAAGTGAAGCCAGGGGTGGAGTGGTTGCAGCCTCAGCAGGCAACAAAATTTTATTTGCCGGTGGCTCAAACATACATGGATTTTCTAAAACTGTAGATATATATGATGTAACTACTAATGTATGGACTACCGCGCAACTGAGCCAGGCAAGATTTGAGCTTACGGCAGCCTCGGCAGGCAACAAAATTTTATTTGCTGGCGGTTACCTGGATGACTACAGTTCTGTAAGTACAGTAGATATATATGACGTTAGCACGAATACCTGGACTACGGCACATCTTAGCGAAGCAAGATCTCATTTATCTGCGGCGTCAGCCGGAACGAAAATTTTCTTTGCAGGCGGTTCGCCCAGTGACTATATATATTCTAAAACTGTAGATATCTATGATGTTGCCACTGATACCTGGACTTCCGCACAACTTAGTAAAGCAAGATTTGGATTGTCTGCAGCCTCTGCTGGTAATAAAATCATATTTGCCGGCGGCATTGATGATTCGGCGGTAACCGGGAAGACAGTGGATATTTATAATGTTGCCACCAACACATGGACTACATCGCAACTTAGTGAAGAAAGGTTTTATGGAAGCAACTCCGGAGCTGCAGCGGGAAGCAAAGTTGTATTTGCAGGTGGTATTGGCGGGGCCTCTGCTATAAATGCATACTCTAAGGTTGTAGATATATATGATGTGAATACTAATTCCTGGACTAAATCCCAACTCAGTGACCCAAAGAGTTATTTAGCTGCTGTGGGAACAGCAAATACAATTGTTTTTGCAGGTGGTGTGAGAGTTGACACTAATGGACAACAAATTTTTTATAAGTCAGTGGATGTCTATGACGCAAATACAAATACCTGGACATCAGCTAACCTTAGTGAAGCCAGGGATTTTGTCGCCGGCGCCGCGGCGGGTAATAAAATAGTAATTGCCGGGGGCTTTAATGGAACTGATGCTGTAAAAACAGTTGACATCTATGATGTGCAAACCGGTGTGTGGACACATTAAATAAATGTTCAAAAATCAACGCAAAAAATATCGTTTAAGTCACATTTCACTAAACAATCTTAATTAACCAAAATTAATCTTCTCTATTCTCCTCACTTTTAAATTTATTGTATGAAAAAGTTTCACATTTTAACTATTATCATGCTTTTGGCATTATCAATTAATTCCAATGCCCAGGAAGGGTCTGATAAAAGACCTTCAGTAAAAAACAATATTCCTTTTGGTAAAAAGTTGCCGCCACCTGATCTCACTGAAGACACTGAAAGATCGTTGCCGCAGACAACAAATTCAAACATATATAAGTCATTAATGCAAGGCAAAAACCATCATGATATAAATGCAATAAAGAAAGCAATGACCGACTACAGGCAGCAATTACTCGAAAAGAGAAAAGAACGAACTCCTGATTTCCAGATCAAATTTGCGAATGCCGACAAACGCCATGGACATGGTAACAATTGCAATTTTCATCTCACGAAAGATATTAATGCACTTGCGGAAAGCAACCCACACAGTTACTCTGACTTTTCCTGGTCTCGCCCTTACGTTGCGGCTGACGACAATGCATATAGTCCAACTTTACCGTATGCCGTTGTTGACAATGTTGCCTATTTCGCGGCGGACGACGGCGTTCATGGAAATGAACTGTGGCGAAGCGACGGAACCGAATCCGGAACATATTTAGTAAAAGACCTTGAGCCGGGTGTTGGTAGTCCTGGTCCTAATAACCTGGTTGGAACTTCTGGTCCCTACAATATTACGGCGGTAAATGGCAAAATATATTTTTCTGCTTATACTATTGCAGAAGGATGGGGAGTATGGGTATCAGACGGAACCGAAGCCGGCACGCAGTTCCTGACTTTCGCATGGAACCCACCCGGCTTTTTTCGCATTGGGGAACAAAACATATTTTGTTGCCGACGGTGGCGATTTTTACTCCGCACTGTGGGAAACAGATGGGACTACTGCCGGCACCAAACAGGTATTTGACATCAGTGGCCTGGCTATTGGATTTCTGATATTGCAACCTACAGTAGTAAACGGTGTTATTATTTTTTACGATCATTAGCTATAATACCGGTAATATTGAGCTTTGGAGAAGTGATGGAACCGAAGCGGGTACTTTCCAATTGGGCACTAATTATTCTTTGGCTGACATTCCCCTGCAGCTTACAAACTATAACGGCAAGCTCTATTTCTCTTCAGACGATGGTACTGGCCGCAGGCTTTGGGTTTCGGATGGCACAGACGCAGGTACTATGCCTGTACCTTCCAACCAGGATGTATTCCCTGATGTAAGTTTTATAAACAATGTTTGGGGTAATAGTTTCCAACCTTTCCCTGTGGTAAATGATGTTTTATTTTTTGCCGGCGCTTCTTCGGGCGGAAATGATGGTTTATATAAATACGATGCATCCAACAATGATGGAGTAGTGCTTGTTAAAGACATTTCTGCAACCACAAGCGGGGCTGCCATTGTGCCTTTAGAGATGCAGGCGTTAAATAATAAACTCTATTTTAAAGTAACCGTTAATAGCGGAGATGTACATGACGAATTATGGAGTTCGCAGGGTAGCGAAGCAACTACAAGACCCGTTTATAAGGTATCTTCCAAAGAATCTATCAATAACTTATATGCAGCAAACCGAACCTTATATTTCGTAAAATACGACAAAATATTTGGCACCGAATTGTGGAGGGTTGTAGAAACACCTTTTGGCTCATTCCCGATAATAAAAAGTGACATTTTCAAAGGTGCTACAAGTTCTTTCCCATGTTATTTAACGGCTTTCAAAGGAGGATTGATGTTTACGGCTGCAGACGAGAAAAAAGGCAATGAGCTTTTTATGACAAATAAATTCGGTTTTGGTGCTGACATTGTAAAAGATATTAATACAACTACTACCTCAAGTTCCAATGCAGGCTTGAATTTCTATAATTCTTATTATTCCAACTACTACAGCGGAATGGCGGCGTTAGGAAAAAATGTCTTATTCAATGCGTACGAAAGAGCGCACGGAAATGAATTATACAAATCCGACGGCACTTCTGCAGGCACAAGTCTGCTGAATGATGTTATACCCGGAGAAACAAGTTTTAATATTTACCGGATTTCATCAAAAAATAATGCAGTCTACTTTACGCCGGGACCCGCTATCCAGCATTATGCTATTTACAAAACAGACGGCACAAAGAATGGACTTAGGGAAATCGTAAACCCGCAATATTTTGTGCAAAGTTTTGCCGTGGCAGACAATGGAATTGTTTTTTATGTTCTGTACAATGACAACTCTGGTGTTTATGAACTCTGGAGAACAGATGGTACAGCCGTTGGAACTTTCTTACTGTCAGCAACACTTTACTCCCAATATTACCTGCAGGTAATTGGCAACAGAGCCTTATTCGTTGCCGGCGACAATAATAACGGTTATGAACTGTGGCGAAGCGACGGAACCGTTTCAGGTACTCAGATGGTAAAAGACATCAATCCCGGTAATGGAAGCTCCTATCCGGGCGGGTTATTCATTTATAAAAATGCAGTTTATTTTGGCGGCTATGACGGGGTGAATCATGCGTTCTGGAAATCTGATGGTACTGAAATCGGGTACTGTTGAAGTGAAAAATATTGATCCCTGGTGGGACAACGACGTCACCCGTTCAGCCCGATATTTTTGCGTTTCAAAAAATATACTTTATTTCAGCGCTTTGGATTATTCCAATACAAACGGTACCGTGCTTTATAAAACAGATGGCACTACTGCAGGCACTCAGCCTGTAAAGGATATTAATCCTTATAATGGCAGTGTAACCCCTGGTCCCTACTATTTAACCGATGTGAATGGAACAGTTTTTTTCGCGGCTAATGACGGTGTAAATGGAATAGAGTTGTGGAAAACGGATGGCACTGCGGATGGCACCCAACTTGTAAAAAATGTAGCTCCGTACAACTATATATCCAGCACACCGGGCGGGCCCATGAACGGGCTCACAAGTTTTGGAGGAAAATTGTATTTTCAAAATGAAGGGGATATCAATATTCAAAATGAAGTGTATTACAGATATTATCTCTGGGTTTCAGATGGCACAGCGGATGGAACCCATCCGGTAGAAGACCCCGAAATCGCAAATGCAGAAATCAAAGCGATTTTTTCAACCGGCGAGAAGCTTTTCATATCAGCCAACACACAGGAATATGGTACGGAATTGTACGTAGCTACAAACTGCGAACCCGAAAAATTTGTACCTGTTTCTATGTTGGATAAACCGGTAATATCAAACGGCAATTTCAATGCAGTGTTATACCCCAATCCTGCAATATCAAATGCCACATTACGCATAACCGGTAATACAAAAGATGTATCTGTCTCAATTACGGATATTAGTGGCAAAAGACTATGGCAAAGTAATAATATCAATGCGATGTTTATAAAATTGCCTGTGGAAAAATATACTTCAGGAACTTATATTGTAACTGTAAAAAGTGGCAGCGAAAGCAAGACGATTAAGTTTGTAAAACAATAATCAGAATTCATCAAAATCTTTCCCGCAGCTAAATAAAGTAAAAAGCGGGAAAGATTTTTTTCCTTATTAAAAAAATTCCCTTAATAGTGGCATATTTACTCATCATTCCAACCCTATCTTTCTCAACATTTCATTAAACCTTGGATCACTATGAAGGGAGTTCAACTTAGGATCGATTTTCAAACTACATAAAGATTCCTCATGGCGCTGGTAACTTCTCTCAAGCCAGGTAAAGGCCTTATCATTATCGCCGAGGGCTGCATACACCATTGCCATACCACGATAATCGTTGCCGCCTAATTGTTGATTTTCTATTGTATCAACGATCGCCATTGCTTCACTTCTCCGGCCAGCGGCTGCATAAATTTGCGCAAGCGAAACCTGTGTCTTTATTACGTTACCTGTAAGTTCACCCCATCTTTGGTTTTGTTTAATTGACTCTTCGTACATCTCCATCCCCAGGTAAGCAAGAGACAACAGGCGGAACACAGTAATAAAAGCCGGGTGCAGTTCCATCGTAAGCATGCCGGTGTCAATTGCCTTTTCATACTGTTCTGTATAATAATAAAATATCCCTTTGTCTTTTAATATTCCTGGGCTGGAGGGATCAAGAGATACTGCAAGTGAAATCTCCCGGAATGCATCTTGCGTCTTTCCCATATACAATAACCATTCGGCATACCAATGATGCCCGGTTGCATAATCAGGGCTAAGTTCTAACCCAATGAGAAATTCTCTCCTTGAATTTTCCCAATCCCACTCGTTGAGCATAAGAGAAATACCGAGCGAAATATGCGCCTCTCCAAGCCGGTTGTCAATCTGTAATGCCTTATATACGGCAGCCATTTGTTTTGGAAAAAGCTCTCTCCTTGAAATATTGGTGTATTCACCCATAAGACTGTAAGTATCTGCAAGGCCCGACCACGCAAGGGCGAACCGAGAATCATTTTCGAGTGCCTTTTCAAAATTTATTACTGCAGATTTAAGCCCTTCTTCATTTCTTTCCTGCCAGAAATGACGGCCCCGAAGGTATAGCTGATAAGCATCCGTATTTTCTGTGTATCTTTTGCGCAGCATCACCTGTTCCTCATTAGTAATTTGAATGCGCAGAGCTTCCGCAATTTTTTCTGATACCCGATCCTGGATATCAAAAATGTCGTCTACGGTTCCCCGATAGGTATCTGCCCACAGGTGTATATCATTATTTGCGTCAACAAACTGGGCTGTTATCCTAAGGTCATTTTGATATTTTCGTATACTTCCCTCCAGGATATAATTCACTTTATTTTCTTTGCTAATTGTTTTAATATCCTTTCTGGTATTTTTATATAACATGGAGGTAGTCCGGGAAGTGACTCTTATTTCTGTGAGCTTTGATAATTTGGTAATGAGTTCCTCCGTAAGTCCATCACTGAAATAATCCTGCTCTGCATCATTGCCTAAGTTTACAAAAGGCAATACCATAATGGATCTTTCTATGTTATTATTTTCGGGTACTTTTTTCCCTTTGCCGTAGGGATGGTTTTCGCCAGGTATTTGTATGCCCGGATTGCTGATGACAAAAATTTCAACTTCTTCTCTGACATTTTTAAGCAGGTACCTGCCGAGCGAAATTGTTTGTATGTCTTTTTGATTCTTTATATCATCATGTGCTTTTCCCGAGAGGAAAATGCCGCCGGGAATGGCAAATGATTCCATTCTCGAAGCGATGTTTACGCTATCGCCATAGATGTTATTTCCCTCGATTAAAATATCCCCGGTGTGCATGCCAATGCGCAGAGGCACTACCGGATTTATTTGCATGTCCAGTTGCACAGCTAACGCCGCCCTCACCCCTTCAATGGTGCTTGTAAAAATACACAAAGCGCCGTCGCCCCTGAAATCAAGTATGCGTCCGTTACGTTCGGACACTTCCTGTTCCAGTTTGTGCTGGAATTTTCTGCGGAGCTGTAATGCCAGTTTTTCATCTTCCTGCATCAAAGCTGTATAACCGGCAATGTCGGCAAACATTATTGCGCTGAGTTGGCGTATTAGCGACATAATAAATCGTTACCTAATGAAGATAATAAAAAAGGATTTCAAATTATAGGAAAAAGTATGCTGGCACATTAAAGAAATTTCTGCCATGCAGAAAGACTGAAGCAATCAGTTTAACATCATCGTTTTATGAAACACGCCTTGAAGCCTGATGGTATTTCCTGGAAAATTTAAACTATACCCGGGCGAACTCTGATGAAATTTTTAAAGGAAATAAAGAATTTTATTATTGCCCCTGTCTTACTTATTAGTTGATAGATGAAAACGGAAAATCCTTTTCGTCAGTACCCCTTGTTTTAGTTGGAGATATCGACATTTGAATATTAAGCACTCCCCCATTTTCCAAATCAAAATGATTGTAATAATTTTTCGTGTAATCCTTACCGTTAAAAGTAACTGATTTGACATAACGGGTGCTTTCGTTGTTACCTGGTGCATTGATCATTAGCTTTTTCCCGTTTTCAAAGTCGATCTCTGCATGAGGAAATAAAGGTGCTCCAGCCGCATATTCAACACTCGCCGGTGTTGCCGGGTAAAAGCCTAAAGCAGAAAATACATACCATGCAGATGTTTGACCATTATCCTCATCACCACAATAACCATCGGGCGATGCTTTGTATAATTTATTCATGGTTTCCCGTGCCCAATATTGCGTTTTCCAAGGCTGCACCGGCATAATCGTATAAGTAGATCATGTGTTGTATCGGCTGATTGCCGTGAGCATATTGTCCCATGTCGGCAATTTGCATTTCCCTTATTTCATGAATAACGAAACCATAGTAACTGTCATCAAATGTGGGTGGCATTGTAAATACTGAATCCAGCATGGCAACAAAATTTTTCTTTCCACCCATGAGTTTCACCAATCCTGCGATATCCTGGAATACTGACCAACTGTAATGCCAGCTATTCCCTTCTGTGAAGGCATCTCCCCATTTAAAAGGATTGAACGGTGTTTCAAAACTTCCATCTTTATTTTTTCCACGCATCAATAAATGAGAGGGATCAAAAAGCTTTTTGTAATTCATTGCACGCTGTTTGTAAATATCAATTTCCGATTCAGGCTTACCTAACGCCTTTCCCAATTGATAAATACAATAATCATCATAAGCATATTCCAATGTTCTCGCCGCATTTTCGTTTATGCCAACATCGTAAGGCACATAGCCGAGATCGTTATAAAACTTAACACCAGTTCTGCCTGTTCCCTGCGGGCCTTCATTATTTGCGCCATGCTTTAATGCTTCATACAAAGTATTAATATCGTATCCGCGCAGACCTTTTAAGTAAGCTTCCGCAACAATAGATGCAGAATTATTTCCAACCATCACATCCCGATAACCGGGTGCCGACCATTCCGGCAACCAGCCTCCTTCTTTGTAATCATTCACCAAACCTTCCTGCATTTCCTTTACAACAGAAGGATATACCAAATTTAAAAAAGGATACAATCCACGAAATGTGTCCCAGAAACCGGTGCCGCCAAACATATAGCCATCCTTTATTTTACCGGTGTAAGGACTGTAATGAATGATTTTTCCTTCAGCATTTTTTTCATACAATTTCAATGGGAAGAAAACCATTCGGTACAAACAGGAATAGAAAGTACGTAATTGATCTGTTGTGCCACCTGAAACTTTTACCCTTCCCAAAACTTTATTCCATATCTCTTTTGCATTGTTCTTTACTGTTTCAAAATTTTTATTCCCTATTTCTTTCAGATTAATTTCAGCCTGCTCGAAGCTGATAAATGATGAGGCAACTCTTGCATGAATAACTTCACCTTTTCGTGTATTGGTAAAACCAATAATTGCCCCGGCATGATTGCACTTTTGTTCGGTACCATTAGTAATAACACTATCCAAATAAGTATAGGTATAATTAAATGGTTTATCAAAAACAATTACGAAGTAATTTTTAAAATTATCAGCAACGCCGCCACTGTTACGGGTTGTATAACCAATTATTTTATTTTCAGCAGGAATAATTTTTATATAAGATCCTTTATCCAGCGCATCAATAATTACGGAAGAACTATCCGCTTTTGGAAAAGTAAAACGGAAAATGGCAGCACGATCTGTTGGCGCAATTTCTGTTGTTACATCATCATCAGCCAGGTAAACTTTGTAATAATAAGGTTTGGCAATTTCCGCTTTATGAGAAAACCAACTTGCCCTGTCTTCTTCCTTAAATCTTATTTTTCCGGTAATTGGCATTATTGCAAAAGCGCCATAATCGTTCATCCATGGCGAAGGCTGGTGTGTTTGTTTGAACCCGTTTATTTTATTGGCAGTATATTGATAGGCCCAGCCATCACCCATTTTACCGGTTTGTGGTGTCCAGAGGTTCATGCCCCAGGGCAATGCAATGGCAGGGTACGTATTACCGTTAGAAAGGTCAGGTTTGGAATCTGTTCCCATTAAAGGATTAACATAATCAACATAGCTAACCGTTTGCTGGGCAGAAAGAAAATAAAAGAAAAATATCAGCGGGAGTGTGAATATGATTTTTCGCATAGAAAAGATTTAAGAGTTGATGAAATGCGTAATCGCAGCAAACACTTGCCTTCTATGCAGTCTTATAAAATCATTACTGTCAATTTTATATTTCTGAAGATAAAGATGCGCCCAGGTATTCCCGGTTCATTCTTGCAATATTTTCAACAGAAATCCCTTTAGGACATTCGGCTTCGCAATTATAAATATTACCACAATTACCAAAGCCTTCTTTATCCATTTGGGTTACCATGTTTAAAACTCTTGTGTGCCTTTCCGGCTCACCTTGTGGCAACAAAGCCAATTGAGAAACTTTAGCACTTACAAATAACATCGCTGAACCGTTAGGACATGCGGCAACGCAAGCGCCGCAACCAATGCAGGCAGCAGCATTAAAAGCCTCTTCAGATTTCGCCCGGTCAACAGGTAATGAATTTGCGTCTACGGCATTACCGGTATTTACTGATATAAATCCACCGGCCTCTATAATTCTGTCAAAGGCTTTTCGGTCAACCATTAAATCTTTTATCACAGGAAAAGCGGCAGACCTCCACGGCTCTACAACAATCGTATCGCCATCTTTATAAGCACGCATGTGCAATTGGCAAACTGTATTTTTTTGCCATGGCCCATGTGCCCTTCCATCAATATACATGCTGCATGCGCCACAAATACCTTCACGGCAATCATGATCGAAAGTGATAGGTTCTTTACCTTCTTCAATCAATCTTTCATTCAACACATCAAACATTTCCAGGAAAGACATTTCAGAAGAAATGTTCTTTACCTCATAAGTTTCGAAACGTCCCCTTGTTTCGCTATTCTTTTGTCTCCATACTTTCAAAGTCAAATTCATATTGTAATGTTCCATATCACTGATATTAATTAATTCTAAATTATTTGTATAACCTTTGACTCGGATGAACCACTTCAAAATTCAATTCTTCTTTATTTAATTGTTCTCCTTCAGGCGTATATTCCCATGCAGCAACATAACTATAATGTTCGTCATCGCGTAATGCTTCACCTTCTGCTGTTTGGCTTTCTTCCCTGAAATGGCCGCCACAACTTTCCCTGCGGTTCAATGCATCCATACACATCAGTTCGCCCAGTTCAAGAAAATCCGCTACCCTGCCGGCTTTATCTAATTCAGGATTCATTTCAAAAATTTCTCCGGGTATTTTTACATTTTCCCAGAATTCTTTTCTTAATGCCTTTATTTCGTCTATTGCTTCCGTTAGTCCTTTTTCATTTCGTGCCATGCCGCATTTTTCCCACATAATTTTTCCTAAACGTTTATGAAAACTTTCAACCGATTCTTTTCCTTTTATGCTCATCAGCTTTTCTATTCTTTCTTTTACTGCATTTTCTGCTTCTTCGAAAGCCGGATGAGAAGTAGGAATTGCCGGATTCCTGATCTCATCGGCCATATAACTACCAAGCGTATACGGAATTACAAAGTATCCATCAGCCAATCCCTGCATCAATGCAGAAGCGCCCAACCTGTTAGCCCCATGATCGCTAAAATTGGCTTCACCCAAAGAATATAAACCCGGAACCGTTGTCATTAATTCATAATCAACCCAAAGGCCGCCCATAGTATAATGCACCGCCGGATAAATGCGCATCGGAACATCATAAGGATTTTCGCCGGTTATCTTTTCATACATTTCAAAGAGATTACCATATTTATCTGCAATAACTTCTTTACCCAATTTAACAATCGTTTCATCCGTTGCATCTTCTAATCCCGCTTTTGCTCACTTCTATTTTTCCATAGCGTTTAATAGCATCTGCAAAATCAAGGTACACGGCCATCTTCGTGGTGCCGACACCGTAACCCGCATCACATCTTTCTTTTGCGGCTCTCGATGCCACATCTCTCGGAACAAGATTTCCAAAAGCAGGATACTTCTTTCCAAATAGTAATCACGTTCTTCAGCAGGAATATCAATTGCTTTTCTTTTATCGTCTTTATGTTTTAGGAACCCAAATTCTGCCATCATTTCTAAGGCTTTCACTCATTAAAGTAAGTTTACTTTGATGATCGCCGGTAACAGGAATACAGGTTGGATGAATTTGTGTAAAACACGGATTGGCAAAATAAGCGCCTTTTTTATGCGACTTCCATGCAGCGGTTACATTGCTGCCCATGGCATTGGTACTTAAATAAAATACATTTCCATAACCACCGGAGCATATCAGTACCGCATGTCCGAAATATCTTTCCAGTTTTCCCGTAACTAAATTTCTTGCAATAATGCCTCTTGCTTTACCATCAATTTTTACAATGTCTTCCATTTCGTGGCGGGAATACATCGTAACATTTCCCAAAGCCACCTGCCGTTCCAATGCACTATAAGCGCCTAACAATAATTGCTGGCCTGTTTGCCCGCAGCATAAAAAGTACGTTGTACCTGTGTTCCGCCAAATGAACGGTTACTTAATAAGCCGCCATATTCACGGGCAAAAGGAACGCCCTGTGCCACACATTGATCAATAATATTTCCGCTCACTTGTGCAAGCCGGTACACATTTGCTTCACGTGAACGATAATCGCCGCCTTTTACTGTTTCATAAAAAAGACGGAAAACAGAGTCTCCATCATTCTGGTAATTTTTTGCAGCGTTGATGCCACCCTGCGCCGCAATAGAATGTGCCCGGCGCGGACTATCCTGGAAACAAAATGCTTTTACCTTATATCCCAGTTCCCCCAAAGTTGCCGCAGCCGAAGCGCCTGCAAGCCCTGTTCCTATTACAATAACTTCCAGTTTTCTTTTATTGGCGGGACTTACCAGGTTTACATGGTCTTTATAGTTCGTCCATTTTTTATCAAGATCGCCTTCCGGAATTTTTGCGTCTAATGCCATACGTTAGTATTAAATATTTTATGCTGAAATATTTTTTTCAGTTTATTAAAAATTTATTGCAGCCATCCCGCCATAAACGAAACCGGCATCATTGCAAACAAAATGCAAATAGCGACTGAATAAAAAACACCAATCCCTTTTACAATGGGAGTCCACCTCCTGTGGTTAATTCCAAAGGTTTGAAACGCACTTTGAAAACCCTGCAGCAAATGGAATAAAAGTGAGACCAGTCCAATCATATACAAAGTAAACCAAACAGGGTTTGTAAATATTATTTTCATTTCCTGGTAAAGATCTATTACCGGCCCGTTAAAATACAGTTCGTGTTTGGTGCTTGCCCAAAAATGATACAAGTGCATTACAAGAAACAACAGTAAAAAAGTTCCCAGCCATCCCATATAGCGGCTATACCATTTTATTTCACGTGGGAAATTTTTTTTTGCATAACCTATTTTTCTGGCTCGCCCTGTTTTGCTGCCACAACAAAAGCCCCTGGATGATGTGCAAAATAAAAATAGCAAACAAGCCCATTTCAAGAAATCTTATAAAATAGTTATGCAGCATAAAAGATGCAGCCGCATTAAATGTGGCTCCATCATCGTTATAAAAAATCAGGGCATTAATACCAGCATGAACAATCAAATAAATAATCAGAAAAAAACCCGTTAATGCCATCAATATTTTTTTCCCGATCGAAGAAGTGAACAACTTTTTCCAGGTCATAAGTGAGAGAGTTGATAAATTTCAGATGTGCAAAAATACTACAGGAAGTTTAGAAAATTATGAATTATGAATTATGAATTAAAAATTGAGAATTGTATAAATTAATATAACATCGAACATAAGATTTACTCAAGTCTTCTTAATAAAATATTATCAATCTGGTTAAACAGTATGTCCGGTTTCATCGTGCGCCAGGGAACAAAGTTGATGAGTTCAATATAATTATTTAAATGCGCTCTTCTAAAATCATATTGCGTTTGTTCGGGCATGTTAAGAGCTACGATCCAGCCGCCTTCATCTTTTACATCTTCAAACCATTCTTCATAATAACTGTCGTCACTGCTATGAAAGTTTAAAACGTTTTCGGCAATAAGAATGAACTTTGTAATGCCCTCTCGTTCGAAATCATCAATCACATCACGTTTCAGCGTCATGATATCGTTTTCTATAGCATCGTTCCATTCGCCTATTAATTCAATGATTGCATATTGTTCCTGGTAATCTGCCATCAAAACTTTAAGGTACAAAGTAGCACTGCCAAATTCATCCCATTGGGGATGAATATAATAATTGTAAACGGTTTGGGTAAACGCAAATTCACTATATTCTCTCCCGTAAAATGGCGAGCGCTCATCATCCTCGGATGTATATAAATATTGCCAATTGTCGTATGGTTCTATATTCTGCATTCAAAAATTCAATCATCATTAAAATAAGTTTCCGATACAAAAATATTGCATCTGGCAAAGTTGCAGGTTATTTGCATTTTAAAATAATCAAAATAAAAAAGGCCGCTCATAGAACGGCCTTTAAATTACTACCTCAATTTATTATTCCACAACTAATTTATCGCTAAAAATGGCTTTGCTGGCTGCATCTGTAATCTTTATCATATACAATCCTCCTGCTTGTTTTCTCTGCAATTGCAGGTTTTCAACTTGTCCCGGTCCTTTTATATACACATTTTTACTTTCAATAAGCCTGCCTTCAAGATCAGTAAAATCAACGCGGTATTTACCAGCTACATTTCCCTCAAACGTAATTTTTATTTGCCCATCTGATACCGGATTTGGATAAATTGTTATTAGCTTATTACCAATAACATCCAGGTTTTTAAGTGTTGGTGTACCTATGCTGTTTTGCTTTGCGGTCTGATGCAGCAGGTTACAACTTGCAAGATCTGAAGCGTTGTAAATTTTTCCTGTTGTATTTATTTTGGTTGCCGCAAGATTACTTATATCAACTTTATAAAACCCTTCAAAAGTGTTAGCACTGCTTACGATTACATGGTCGTCGTCAATAGCTGCGGCGCCATTTACACTGAAGGTTCCGGATAAATTACTAATGGTTCCTTTGTATGTAGCGGTCATTGTTTGCGGATCAATTAAAAAAACATTTCTGCCGGCACTAAAAAGGTATAATGTTCCAAATGCGTCGGCAACAATATCGCCACCCCAGCTGCTGCATTGGTTGTGGACCGAAATTCCGTTATTGGAAGCTGCGTCAACAAGGCTGCCCATATCTGTAATAACAGTTTTATTACTGGTGGTAAATCGAATTAAGTGATTAGCATCATTCGTAAGCGCATAGCCGTTACCGTCAGCACCAATAGTCATGCGTGTTATGTTAATAGCCTGGTCATTATAATCCACATTACTTATCAATGGTTTTTGAATCGTATAAAATGACGGCGTACCGATATTATTTCTAAGATCAAGCCAAACAAGTTGGCCGGTGCGCATAGTGGCAAAGAATAATTTATCATGTCTTCTATCGTATGCTGCGGCAGCACTCATTGAATAAGTTGGCGATGGATTTGTAACTAATATCTTGTTGGCTGAAATTGACATATCGTTTTGCTGAAGAATAGCAGGATTGCCCGTTAGTGTTAGTTGATCAACCCCATGCCCTGTTTCAGCGTCAATAAATGAAAATCGTGTTTTTCCATTTTCAAAAAGTGTTGAATTGGTGTTGCCGGTCGCCATGTCAATCACCCGAATATCCGACCAGTTGAAATTGGCATTAACCTCGCCCGTAATGGCATACGCTAAATGTGCTTTGTTGAGAAAAGCCGGTGAAAAAAAGAGGAGCCAGTAAATAAGAGTGAGTAAAATTTTTAGTTTCATAGTGCAAAGTTTTTTGGTTAAAAATTTATGAATGGTCTATAAATTTAATACAATTTTAAATTATTCCCCACTAATTATTTGAAATTTTCAATGGCCTTTTTTACGCTTCCATATTTCAATAATAGCTTCTTTGCCGCAGCCTCATCCCGGATACCAGATTTTTCCATCAGCATTCGGATTCCCCTGTTTATAATCTTCTTATTGGTCAGTTGCATATTTACCATTTTATTATCTTCTACCCTTCCCAATTGTATCATAGCCGTAGTAGAAATCATATTTAATACCATTTTTTGCGCTGTGCCACTTTTCATACGGGTGCTTCCCGTTACAAATTCGGGTCCCACAATTACCTCTACCGGAAAATCGGCCACCGCACTTACAGGGGAACCGGGATTGCATGCAATACTTCCTGTAGTAATGTTATTTTCTTTGCATTTTTTTAAGGCTCCAATAACATAAGGCGTTGTGCCACTCGAAGCAATTCCTATTACAACATCTGCCTCATTGATGTTGTACGCCTGCAAATCTTTCCAACCCTGTTGCATATCATCTTCGGCATTTTCAATGGCATTAATAATTGCTTTCTCTCCGCCCGCAATAATACCAACTACAAGGCCCGGCGGTACACCATAGGTTGGCGGACATTCACTTGCATCCAAAATTCCCAGCCTTCCGCTGGTTCCTGCTCCAATGTAAAATAATCTCCCACCGTCAATCATTTTTTCTGAAACAGCGGTTATAATTTTTTCAATTTGAGGAAGCACCTTTTGAATGGAGTCAGCAACGACGGAATCTTCTTTATTAATATTGCTGATTATTTCCGCAACAGACATTTTTTCAAGATGCCTGTAATGTGAAGGTTGTTCCGTTATTTTTTTGAAACTCATATTAATTCTAATTGATTTACCGCTCCAAAACTATTGAACTATTTTAATTATTGTTGAAGATTAAAATATAGTGAGTATAAAAAATAATTTCTCCGTGCAAAAAATGTTTTTAAAATTGTTGTTAAACTTTAATCAACTTTGTTTCATATATCCTTCTATAGTAATTTACAGCCAATATTTTCTCACCTGTAAATTGTGGCTTAAAAAAAATGAGACAAATTATATCGCTTGCTTCCATCTTTCTTTTTCTATTTCTTAATACCAATGCACAAAATATTGATTCAACCATTGAAAAATATGGAAATGATTTCGGACAGGAAAAGGCCTATCTCCATTATGATAAATCCACTTACGCAACGGGTGAAACTATCTGGTATAAGGCTTACCTGATGAACGGCATTTATGCGGCAGATGAAAGCAAAACTTTTTATGTTGACTGGTCTGACGATAAAGGGAAATTGATTTCGCATAGCATTATACCGATTGTATATGCTACCGCCGCCGGTGCAGTTTGATATTCCTGCAGACTATTCGGGTAAATATATTCACGTAAAGGCATACACGAAATGGATGCTGAATTTTGATACCGCATTTTTATATAATAAAGATATCCGCATTTTATCAAAGACTAACACAACTGCAGGCTCAAAAACCGCCGTAATTTCCTACTTGCAATTTTTTCCTGAAGGCGGAGACGCGGTTGAAGGCGTTACGAATAAGATTGTTTTTAAAGCTAACGACCAATGGGGAAGGCCGATAAAAATAAAAGGCATTGTCGAAAATAATAAAGGCGTTAAAATTGACAGCCTTCGAACCATTCATGATGGTATGGGCTATTTTTATATTTTCCCCCAACCTGGAGAAACCTTCACTGCTAAATGGAGAGGATCAAAAAGGAATTGAACATATTTCCGAATTACCTGCCATCAAACATACGGGTGTATCGATGCAGATAGGTATTTCGGAAAACAGGAGAAGTTTTCTTGTGAATGCTGCACCAGATGTTGCTGCTACATTAGGTAGATATCCATCTTATTGGCACCATGAACCAGCATGAAATATTTAAATTAACGAAAGATATTTCATCGGGTATTGTTAAAGGCATTATACCAACAGAAAATTTGCCTACCGGTATTTTAACCATTACAGTTTTTAATGGCCAATGGGCGCCGCTTGCAGAACGAATTACTTACATCAATAACCAGGAATATTTGTTTAATGCCGAATTTAATGTAGAGCATTGGGGCCTTAATAAGAGAGCAAGAGATGAAATATCTATTACAGTACCCGATAGCCTTGCGGCAACTTTTTCTGTTGCAGTAACGGACAATAATATTGATGCTGATACGCAGCGATAATATTATTTCTCATCTTTTATTAACGGGCGATTTAAGAGGACAGGTTTATAACCCGGCTTATTATTTTTCCAATAATTCAGATACCATGAGCCAGCAACTTGACCTTGTAATGCTTACCCATGGCTGGCGCAGGTTTAAGTGGGAAGATGTTACGGCGGGAAAGCTTCCAAAAATTATTTATCCTAAGGACACATCGTACCTTACCCTTTCCGGAAAAATATATGGCGCATTGCCATCGCAATTACGCGATGCGGGAAGCATTGTTGTGCTCATGCGGCAGGAAAAAAAAGAAAATAAAATGGCAGTGGTGCCAATACAACCGAACGGAACTTTCACTGATCCATCTACTATTCTTTTTGATACAGTGAGTGTTTATTACCAGCTTCCTAAATCAAAAGGGCCTCGGCGATGCTTCTGTTCAATTTATGGAAAACCGGCTTCCTCCTTTTTCTAACAATACCGCGGCAACAGGATTTTATAATAATCAAAGTTCAGATACGGCGGGCGACTTCCGGCATCTGCAGCTTGCCGACCAGGAAAAAGCAACTGGCAAGTTTTTATAAAGCTAAAGTTTTGGAAGATGTAGTTGTGAAGGCCAAAACAAAAAAGCCAGTTGATGTATTGGATGAAAAATATACTTCCGGTTTATTTAGTGGCGGAGATGCTTATCAATTCGATCTTTTAAACGATCCCAGCGCAGTTGGGGCGATAAGTATATTTAATTACCTGCAAGGCAGCGTACCTGGCTTACAAATAACTACCGGAATCACCCACTTCATTGCAATGGCGCGGAGGTACACCACAAATTTATCTCGATGAAATGCCCGCAGATGCGGATATGATTTCTTCACTTTCAATTACGGATGTGGCTTATGTAAAAGTTTTGCGCCCGCCATTTTTCGGCGGTACCGGAGGCGGTGCGAGTGGCGCCATTGCCATTTACACAAAAAGGGGCAACGACAGGCCAATGAACCCGGCAAAGGACTAAGCAATAATTCTGTGAGAGGCTATACCTCAATGCGTGAATTTTATTCACCCAACTATGGCACATTCAATGAGAATGATAATAAGAAAGATATTCGGACTACACTATACTGGAATCCACAGGTAATTACAAACTCTTCAAATAATAAGGTAACCTTATCATTTTATAATAACGACATTAGCCAGGCTTTTAGGGTGATAATTGAAGGAATGACGAGCTGATGGACGATTGGTTCACCTGGAAAATATTATGGATATAGGCTGCCATTTTAATAATACATTGAATATGACTCCAAAAGAAATCGTAATTAAATGGGTTGATACGTTTAATAAAGCAGATGCTCCCGGGCTTGCCAATCTTTATAGTGAAACAGCTGATCAATCACCAGGTGAATACTTTACCGTTAGAGGGTAAAGAAGCGATACAAAAAATGTTTGAAGAAGAATTTGCAAAAGCAAATATGGTATGTGTTATTGAAAACATTTTTGAAGACGGTGAGTGGGCTATATTGGAATGGAAAGATCCACTGGGATTGAGAGGCTGCGGATTTTTTCATGTTAGCAAATGATAAGATAATTTTTCAGAGAGGTTATTGGGACAGGTTAACTTTTTTACGACAACACGGTTTGGAAATACCGAAAGAATGAGATTTGAATTTTACCTAATTTAAAAGCTCCCGTTTTTATTCCCGGTTGAATCAATAAGAAATATCAATTTAAAATTTCCTGATAATATACTGCGGATATCAATGAACGTTAGTACAAAATTCAAATAGTTTTTTTAAATCATTTACTTTATTAAAATCGGGCTTGTTTGCCTTGATGTATGTTTTAACAAGTTGACTATTTTTTGAAAACGCTTTAAGAAAACCGGACTTGTTCGCCTTTATCATCCCATTGTTAGCGACAATCAAAAAGAAAATTGATTCCCTCGTTATATCTACATCTTCATTCAATGTCAATTCTTTGTCACCGGATTTGTGAACGAATGAACCTTCTTCTTCCGTGCCTGTTCCGCTGTGATTGCGCAAGCCCAGTGCCCCGATCTTGATCGGCTCGTAAGACACTTTTCGTAAAACTGCCAACTGGGTACCATCGATGTTTGCGAGAACCTGGTAATAACCTTTATCATAAAAAAAAGAGGTGCTGTCAAAATCAATTTCATCAATGTCCTCAAGCCTGGTAAGATTCAATGTATCCCCTTTTGGATCTATAAATTGCATCTGGCATATCAGCAAATTGAAATTCAATTTCGATACAAGTTCACCGCCTTTTTTAAATTGCACTTTTGCATCTCTAAACGATGGAAAAAGGTAATATGAAACTTCTGACAGGCTTTGTCCTGCATGCACTGTTTTCTTGTCATACACCTGTGCTTTTAGTGATGATAAAAATGCTATGATTATTATTACTGTTAAAGAAATGTATTTTTTCATAAGGGAATTTGCGTTTTGTATTTGCATTAAAAATAATTATAAACTTTCCGAATAAAGACTTGTTATTGAATTGAGTATTAATAAACCATTATTCCCTGGTGAACGGTACCCAAAATTAAGACCGGTATAGCCTAACAATTATCATTAATAGCACTGAAGCCCGCGTAAATCATTCTCCTTAATTATTAAATCATAATTCGTTTAACCTGATGGTGTATTTTCTTATTTTTTAATACCAATTGATCAATTTGAGGTTTGACATCTACTGCAACGGATTAAAATCCGTTGTTACAACCCATTGCATTTTACCCTCCATGATATTTTATCAAGCCCTCCATCGGGTTTCTTAAAACACTTCCAAGTTGTAATTGATAATTGCTGCACATTTCGGCTAATACATCTTTAAAACCGTAGGCAATGCCACCGGTAAAATTGACCGGGTATTTCCAGCTCTCGCTAAATTTATAAATGTGGTTATAAAAGAAATCATTGAAACCATCTTCAATAATATTTTCAATCATATAATGTCCGCGGTTCTCAGCTAAAAAAATTGCAAAAGAAGCGAGATAGCGATTGGCAAGAGGCTGCTTATAAACTGCATTTAAAATCTCATTAGTATTGGTAACAAATTTTGCATCAAACCTGGCCCGAAGGTCTTCATCAAAAGTATTATAGAGATAATATTGAATTACTTTCTTTCCGAGATAAGCGCCGCTTCCTTCATCACCCAAAATATATCCAAGGCCCGGATTGTTTTTTACAATTCGCTTTCCATTATAATAACAGGAACTGGAACCGGTTCCCAAAATACAAGCGATCCCTTTTTCAGTGCCGCAAAGCGCTTTAGCGGCGCCATCCACATCGGTTTCAACTTTTACTGAAGCTTCATGAAAAATACTTTTTAACGCCTTCTTTACCAATTTTACATTTTCCGGGTTAGTGCATCCTGTTCCGTAATAAAATATTTCTTCAACAATTGTTTTATTTAAATGGGGCGCTACTTCCTGCCTTATTATGGCTTCCATTTGAATATCATTAACAAAATAAGGGCTCATTCCCTGGGAATAAATAATTGTTTTCTTTTTACCGCTGTAGCAGGCACCACTCGGTCTTCGTGGAACCACTATCGGCAATCAATTTGATGGCTGGCATGATTATCTCGGGTTTATTAAGGAAATTTGCACTTTAAAAAAATAAAATTAGATAATAAAGAATTGTATGCGCAATAAAAAATTACAGGTTTGGCTTCCGCTGATATTAAGTCTTTGCATGATTGCAGGAATGTTTGTAGGTTACCGCATAAAAGGCAATATGCCCAATACCGGGAATATTTTTTACGAACAGGCCGAAACCTGTGCAGGAAGTTATGGATTTAATTCAACGTGAATATGTTGATGAAGAAAATGAAGATTCATTGGGTGATGTGGCCATAACATCAATGCTTGCCAAGCTTGATCCCCACTCTGTTCTATTACCGCCGCAGGAACTGCAGGCAGTTAATGAAGACCTTGAAGGACAATTTTATGGAATTGGAATTGAATTCAATATTTTTAACGATACCATAAATGTATTAAACGTTCTTCAAAACAGCCCATCAGATAAAATACTTGAGGTGGGTGATAAATTTTTAAAAGTCGGCGACTCTACGGTTGCCGGGGTTCACATCACTTCAGAAAAAATACGAAAATTATTACGTGGCGCCGGCGGCACCAGAGCGAATATCTTACTACTTAGAAACGGGAGTCAAAAGCAAGTAAGTATTACCCGTGGTATGATACCGTTGTATAGCCTGGATGCTGCTTACATGATTGCGGATACCATAGGTTATATCCGTCTTAATAAATTCTCGGAAACCACTTATGATGAATTTATGAATGCCACACAAGACCTGCTAAAGAAAGGAATGAAAAGTATGATCCTCGACCTGAGGGATAATGGTGGCGGAATATTGACAGAAGCGACGAACATTGCCGATGAATTTTTAAGTGATGATAAACTAATCACATATACCGAAGGAGAACATTCTCCTAAAAAGGAATACCGGTGCAGTAAACCTGGCATTTTTGAAACAGGTAAACTCGTAGTTCTTGCCAACGAAGGAACCGCATCGGCCAGTGAAATATTAATTGGCGCTTTGCAGGACTGGGACAGGGCAACGGTAGTGGGTAGACGCACTTTTGGCAAAGGCCTGGTGCAGGAACAATTTCAATTGAGCGATGGATCAGGGTTGCGACTAACGGTTGCCAGGTATTATACACCGCTTGGCCGCAGTATTCAAAAATCGTATAAGAATGGAGTGGAAGCATATAATATGGATATTATGAACCGTTTTCATGATGGTGAAATGAGTTACGCTGATTCTATTAAACATACAAATGAAAAAATGTACAAAACAAAATCGGGAAAAATTGTATATGGCGGCGGAGGCATAACTCCGGATGTTTTTGTGGCTTACGATACAACTTCTTTTGACAAAGAACTTGCAAAAATATATCTCAGTGGAACTCTTAATAATTTTGTATACAATAATTATCTCGATCATGAAAAAGAATTCAATTCTTATAAATCTCCAAAAGATTTCGAGGAAAAATACAAGGTAGATGCGGCCACCTTAAATGATTTTAAACAATATGCAGCTAAAGATTCCATTAAATATAACCTTGAAGATGCAACCGGGAAACAACTTTTAGAAAAGCAAATTAAATCTCTTACTGCAAGGCAAATATGGCGAACCGAAGGCTTGTATGAAGTGAGTAATCCTACAGACGAAACGGTTCAAAAAGCTTTACAGGTTATAAATGGCACAAATCTTTCACAGGTTATAAAATAAAGTGGTTGGTCTAAATTTTTTAACTTTAAGTAAAACAATTTTATGTGGAAGAACAACATTTTAGAGACGATTGGAAATACGCCACTTATCCGTTTGAATAAGATCACAAAAGGTTTACCGGCAACGGTACTTGCCAAAGTAGAATATTTTAATCCGGGAAATTCTATTAAAGACAGGATGGCTTTAAAGATGGTTGAAGTTGCTGAACAGGAAGGCAAAATAAAACCTGGCGGAACTATTATAGAAGGAACATCAGGCAACACAGGAATGGGTCTTGCACTTGCCGCTTGTATAAAAGGCTATAAATGTATTTTCACAACTACAGACAAACAATCAAAAGAAAAAGCAGATATCTTAAAAGCATTAGGGGCCGAAGTAATAGTGTGCCCAACAAATGTAGATCCCGAAGATCCACGCTCCTACTATTCTGTATCGAAAAGGCTTGCCGCAGAAGTTCCCAACTCATGGTATGTAAACCAATATGATAACCTGGCAAACAGGCTGGCCCATTACGAACAAACCGGCCCTGAAATATGGGAACAAACGGAAGGAAAAATAACACATCTTGTTGTTGCCACGGGAACCGGCGGCACCATCGTAGGAACCGGGCAATATTTAAAGGAAAAAAATCCGGAGATTAAAGTATGGGCGATTGATAGCTATGGATCTTTACTTAAGAAATATTTTGACACAGGTGAAATTGATGAAAACGAAGTCTACCCTTATATCAGTGAAGGATTTGGTGAAGATTTTGTTCCTGCCAATTACGATATGAAATATATTGACCGGTTTGAAAAGGTTACTGATAAAGATGGCGCTGTTATGGCACGGCGAATTGCAAAAGAAGAAGCAATTTTTTGCGGATACAGTGCCGGAAGTTGTTTACAGGGATTGATGCAATTGAAGAATGAATTGAAAAAAACAGATGTTGTGGTTTGCATTTTTCATGATCATGGCAGCAGGTACGTTGCAAAAATTTATAATGATCAATGGATGATGGAAAGAGGATTCCTGGAAGTAAAAACATTTAAGGATCTTGTTAGCGGCCGGGGTACAAAAAAATTAGTGACTATATCGCCCAAACAAAAAGTGGCGGAGGCAATTGCAATGATGAAAAAATATGACATTGAAAATGTCCCGGTAATTAATGGTGAAGGCATTGTTGGCTCATTAAGTGAAGGAGGATTATTCGACAAAATTTTATCAGATCCGGAAATTAAAAACCAGACTGTTGAATCGGTAATGGAAAAAGAATATCCATTGGTTGCATTCGATATGCCGGTTGAAAAACTAAGTAAACTTATATCAAAACAAACTGGTGCGGTTCTAAGCAAAGACGAAACCGGTGAATACCATATTGTAACCAAGTACGACATTATACAAAGCCTGGCGAAATAAATCTCCGAAAAATTGACAGCTTATAAGCTATTGATTACAAACAATCAGTTGCATTTGTTACAAATTTTTTTATAAATAATTTCGTAAAATTACCAGCTGCAAAAAGTATTTTTTCTTAGTTAATTTTCTTTCAAATAATTAACAAATAGTATTTTTCTATAATTGAAGATTAAGCATTATCGCTATTGTATACATATACACAGGTTTATATCTTTGTACCAGAAGTTGATTGATGTTGATTTAAGCATTAATCATAAATCCAGTATCCAACGAAAAGCAAAGATCAGAATCTATCCAAATTCCCGAAAAATCAAAAATCCAGTATCAGTCAACTTCTATTTTTTCCAATATCATTTCTTTACAAAAACGTAAAGTAGAAAAATAAAAAATTTGCTCTTAAAATAAAAGCCAGAGATCTTATTATTCTTATGAAAACCAACAAAAATCCAAAGAAGACCAAAACCATTTGCTCCTTTTGAAAAACGAACCAACGAAAACACTAAAATTTAAATCCTTTAAAGGCTAACACACGCCCCGGATGCCTGTAACAGGGGAAAAAAATTTGCTTCTGCATATTTGATTTATTCAATAATGCAGAAGTTTTTTATTTTACGGATACCTTGCAGGTCTACAATGATTATCCATCCAGACAACATTCCCGCTCTTAAAAAATATTCAAGAATCGTTTCTTTGGTACCATCTCAAACGGAGCTTTTATATGACCTGGGACTTAATGAAGAAGTAAAGGCCATTACCAAATTTTGTGTTCATCCAAAAGCCTGGTTTAAGAGCAAAACAAGAATTGGCGGAACAAAAAATGTAAAGATTGACCTCATCAAAAAAATTAGCCCCGACCTTATAATTGCGAATAAAGAAGAGAATGTAAAAGAGCAGGTTGAAGAATTAGCCAAAACTTTTGACGTATTTGTTACTGATGTAAATAACCTTGCCGATGCGTTGTGCATGATAAGAGATGTTGGAACCTTAACCGGCAAAGCCACTAAGGCTCTATCATTCGCAATGCAAATTGAAAAGAAATTTCAAAATTTATCCGGATCATTTGCGGCCAAACAAAAAATAAAAGCAGCTTATTTAATATGGCAAAATCCCTACATGGCTGTCGGTGGACATACGTTTATAGATAGCATGATGACATATTGCGGACTGGAAAATATTTTTACTAACGTAGAGCGCTATCCTGAAATAAGGTTGGAAGATTTGCACAGCAGCAAACCTGGAGAAAGAGACTGCGATTTAATTCTTCTTTCTTCGGAACCATATCCATTTAAAGAAAAACACCTTGCAGAAATTCAGCTCAAACTTCCCTCGAAGAAAATTATGCTGGTTGACGGCGAAATGTTTAGCTGGTATGGAAGCAGGCTGATAAAAGCTGCCGGTTATTTTAGAGATCTCCACGAAAATCTCAAAGAAAAACAGTGACAAATATTTTAGTGTCAATTGTTTAGTGAACACCATTCATTACAAATAATTGAACTGTATTGTGAATTTATCATTTTCATGTAGGTTTGCATACATTTAAAAAAAAATATTGTAATGGCTTCAAAAAAAATTTCTGAACTTTTAGGCGACAAAGCCGATGACTTATTAAATCACAAGTGTATCGTTGACAAATCAATGCTTACACTACCCTCACCGAATTACATTGATGATATTTTCGTGAATAGCAACCGCAATAACCGGGTGGTGCAAAGTATGGAAATGCTCATGAGCCATGGCCGCTTGGCAGATACTGGCTATTGTTCTATTTTTCCTGTTGACCAGGGAGTAGAGCACAGTGCCGGCGCATCTTTTTCTCCAAATCCAATTTATTTCGATCCTGAAAATATTGTAAAACTTGCTATTGACGGTGGCTGCAATGGCGTTGCTTCTACATTTGGTGTGTTGGGTATTTTGAGCAGAAAATATGCGCATAAAATTCCTTTCATTGTAAAAATTAACCATAATGAATTATTAAGCTATCCTAATAAATTTGATGAAGTAATGTATGGCACAGTAAAAAGCGCTTATAATATGGGCGCTGTAGCTGTTGGTGCAACTATTTATTGGGGTAGCCAGGAAAGCACCCGCCAATTGCAGGAAGTAAGCCAGGCTTTTGAGTTGGCCCATGAATTGGGAATGGCAACCATTCTTTGGTGTTATACACGAAACAATGCTTTTAAAGTTGGTGACGTGGATTATCATACTTCTGCCGATCTTACAGGACAGGCCAATCACCTCGGTGTAACAATACAGGCAGATATCATCAAGCAGAAAATGGCTACAAACAATGGTGGATTTAATGCTGTAAAATTTGGGAAGACTTCTAAATTGGTTTATGAAAAATTAACTACAGATCACCCGATTGATCTTTGCCGTTACCAGGTATTAAATTGTTATAGCGGAAAAATTGGTTTAATAAATAGTGGTGGAGAAAGTAAAGGCGCAACTGACTTAGCTGAATCTGTTCAAACTGCAGTTGTTAATAAACGTGCCGGTGGAACTGGCTTAATTTTGGGCAGAAAAGCTTTTCAAAAACCATATAAGGAAGGTGTGGAATTATTGAAGGCGACGCAGGATGTGTATCTGGATAATAGCATAACAATCGCCTAAAATTTAAGGAAGTCATTAAGTCAATGGTCATTGGCGTTTAGTGATGATCGTGAGTTTAATGACTCAATGACAAATGACTTAATGACTTTTTATGAAACAGGAAGAAGATTTTGATGCAAACCTTGCAGGCGAAGATGGTGAGGCTGAGGAAACCAAGCGACGGTGGTTCCGGAGAATTAAGAAAGGAATTACTACATCAACAAAAGATAAGAAGGAAGCGCCCGATGGACTTTGGACTAAATGCCCCTCCTGCCGTTATACCTGTACCGTTACTGAATTAAGGGAGAATTTATTTGTATGTCCCAAATGCGATTATCATCATCGAATTGGAAGCGCGGAATATTTCGAAATCATTTTTGATGATAATATCTACCAGGAGTTATTTCCCAATATAAAATCAATAGATTTTTTAGGGTTTGTTGATCTGAAATCTTATTCCCAGCGATTAAAAGAGACGTACGCCAAAACCTCGATCCATGATTCAATTACTGTTGCTCATGGAAAAATAAGAGGTATGGATATGGTTGTTGCCTGCATGGATTTTGAATTTATTGGTGGAAGCCTGGGCAGCGTAATGGGTGAAAAAATTACAAGATCATGCGACTATTGCGTTGAACATAAAATCCCTTTTATGATCATTAATAAAAGTGGCGGCGCCAGGATGATGGAAAGTGCATTTTCGCTGATGCAGTTAGCAAAAACATCCGGAGGATTGTCTAAAATGTCTGATGCAAAAGTACCCTATATATCACTTTGTACAGACCCTACCTTTGGTGGGACCACTGCTTCCTTTGCAATGCTTGGCGATATAATTATGGCTGAACCCGGCGCCCTTATTGGCTTTGCCGGTCCACGCGTGATAAAAGAGACAATAAAAAAAGATCTTCCCCCAGGCTTTCAGCGAAGTGAATTTTTACTGGAACATGGTTTTCTTGATTTCATAGTTGCACGAAAAGAACTTAAGGATAAGTTGACACAGTTGTTGACTTTGTTTAGGAATTAGATGGTGAATTGTCAGTTGTGAGTTGCCAATTGTGAATCAGCTCCCTTGACTCTGACATTGACTATTGACCATATTGACTATTGACTAATCACCATCCATATGGATATCAGTAACCGCAAAGCATATTACGAATACAATATTGAAACGAAATATATTGCGGGTATGGTATTGACCGGTACCGAAATAAAATCTCTTCGTGCGGGCAAAGCAAGCTTTAATGATAGTTACTGCATTTTTAATAAGGGTGAATTGTTTGTAAAGAGCCTTCATATTTCTGAATACAATTTTGGCACTCATTACAATCATGAGCCAATGCAGGAGCGAAAATTATTACTGCATAAAAAAGAATTGCGTAAGCTTGAAGGCAAAATAAAGGAGAAAGGTTATTCGATTATTCCATTGAAAATTTTTATTGCGGAAAACGGGTTTGCAAAAATGGAAATAGGTTTGGGTAAAGGCAAAAAAATATACGATAAAAGAGAAACGATTAAAGAACGCGAAAGCGACCGGGATATCAAGAGAAAATATGGAGTATGATATCTAACTTAAAAGGCTAAACGCAAAAGAATAAAACATCAACATTCGCTCAAACTCAGCGGTACATTAATTGCCAATCCACCATCAGCAGTTTCTTTATACTTACTGCTCATATCTAAGGCGGTGTTCCACATCGTTTTAACTACGCTATCCAGGCTTACTTTAGCATAATCAGGTGCACTCTGCAAAGCAAGCTGGCAGGCAGTTATAGCTTTTATTGCTCCCATGGTATTTCTTTCAATACACGGTATTTGAACAAGACCATTGATGGGATCACAAGTCATACCGAGATGGTGCTCCATGGCAATTTCAGCAGCCATTAATGCCTGTCTTTGTGTTCCACCAAAACATTCAGTTAACGCCGCAGCAGCCATGGAAGATGAAACACCAATTTCTGCCTGGCAACCTCCCATTGCCGCAGATATAGTTGCTCCCTTTTTAAAAATACATCCCACTTCTGAAGCGGTCAATAAAAACTGGATGATCTTATTATCATCGTTGCCATCGCAAAAAATAATATAGTAAGCTAATACTGCTGGTATAACTCCGGCGGCACCGTTAGTAGGCGCAGTTACAACTCTTCCAAATGATGCGTTTTGTTCATTAACTGCCAATGCAAAACAGCTTACCCAATCAAGGATGTACTTAAAATCATTTCCACCTTGTTTTATTATTTCCAGCCATGAATCGAAATCAGTGTATTGATTATCTTTTAATAATTTCTTACTCAAAAGTGCAGCCCTTCTTTTTACGTTAAGGCCGCCGGGAAGCAGACCCTGGCTATGGCATCCTTTAAATATGGACTGCTTCATAACGTTCCATGTTTCGAGTAGCCTTGACCGTGTTTCCGTCTCACTTCTCCACACATTTTCGTTTTCCATTACTACCTCACTTATGTTCATTCCCGTTTTCATACACCAATGCAGTAAATCGTCAGCATCGTTAATGGGAAAGGGAAGTATTACACTGCTATCGTCGCTTAATTGTTCACCTTCTTTATGAACAAATCCACCGCCTACAGAATAATACGTTTCAGCAAGATGTTCTTCATTATTTAATACGGCTAAAAAAGTGAGCGCATTGGGATGATACGGCAACGTTTCAGTGTAAAGGAATTCTATGTCTTCACCCGGATCGAAATCAATTTCATATTTGCCATCAAGCAATAATTTTTTATTCACCTTTATATCATTGATAGCAGCATCAATCATATTGACATCAAATGTTACCGGATCTTCACCACCTAAGCCAAGTTGCACAGCTATATCTGTACCGTGGCCCTTTCCTGTTTTTGCGAGAGAGCCGTAAAGCAATACTTCCAGCCTGCAGACTCTATGTAATAGATCTTTTTGCTGTAGTGAACTTAAAAAAAGACGAGCGGCACGCCATGGACCAAGTGTGTGGCTGCTTGACGGCCCCACTCCTATTTTAAACATATCGAAAACAGAAATTGCTTCGTGGCTCAATTAAGAAATTTATACACCAAAGTTATGTAAAAGGATATGCTACGGCCTGGAAATAACTATCATAAATAAAAAGCTTTGATGTTTCCATCAAAGCCTTCAAAAAAGTTTGCAGTCAATTTATTGTACATCTTTAAGGCTGATATTAAATACCAGGTATGAATTTCCCGGTATTACAATATTACCAAAGTTGTCACGAACAGGGTTAGGGCCATATGCTAAAGAAGGAGGAAGATATAAAGTCATTACACCATCTTTACTAATTAAGGGAAGGGCTTTTTGCCAACCAACAATCGCCTGTCCAAGTTGAAATGAGGCAACATCGTTATTAGCTGTGGAATCAAAAGTAACCCCATTAAAAAAGCTGCCCCGGTAAGTCACGTACACTGTTGAACAAAGACCTGACACTGTAGCTCCTGATCCCGGGTTGTCAATTTGGTAATAAAATCCTGCCGGATCAAGAGTTGCATTATGAATTCCATGGGCATTAATCGAATCGTTGGTTGCTACAACCTGCGAGTCCGGAACGGTGACGTTAGACGTAGGAAAACCACATACTCCGCTGGTGTTGCTTTTTTTCAGACAGCTTGTAAATATTATTGAAATCGTAATTAAGCCAAACATCATTCCTTTCACTATCACTAAAATTTTTGTTTGCAAATAAAGAGCATAAAAATTATTAATGCGCTGCATCGTATCGTTTCTGCTTAAATTTTAACTCTTTATATAGTTGCTCATTATGTTCCCATTTAAACTTGCCACGGAATATCGAAAAGAAAATAGCAACCAATAATACCGCTATAATAATTACAATAATTTGGGCATCAGAAATGTAGATCATGTTTTTATACCAACCATGAAAAATTACCGCCAACAAAACCGGAAGTGCAAACACAAGTCCCATCGGGAGACCCATTGCTAACTGTCTTAAAGGCCGGCTTTCTTTATCCCTGTTGTTTTCCCAATATTCTATAAAAAGTAATTCGTCTTTTGTAAGCATTCGCAAATTTACCAGGTAAAATTCCTGCAAAAAAATATGGTATTAACAGCCGTCATGCATTTTTTGGAATTCGCTCAATAAAATGTAGGTTTGCTTTCATTAAAAATTAAATTGTGAAAATTGAGCAGGCCCTCGTACTCTACTTATTAAAACACAAACAAATTTCTCTGCAGGGAATAGGAACATTTAAAATTGATGGAGCAATACCCGAAAACAACGACCACGACAAACCTGTTGTAATTCCTCCTGAAGCCATTTCATTTACTTATGATCCAAAAACAAAGGAAGATGATGAGGTTATCGATTTTATAGTTCTACATACAAAAAAAATAAAACCACTTGCCTCCGCCGATCTCGATTCATTTTTGACATTAGGCCGGCAGTTTCTTAATATCGGTAAGCCATTCACTATTCAGAACCTGGGAACACTTGAAAAATTAAATTCGGGAGAGCTTGAATTTAAGCCCGGACCAGTCATACAAAGGATAGAAGTTCCAAAACCAAAAATTGAAGATGAAGGCGGCGAAAAATATGAAGAAAATTTATTTCATGATTATCAAAACGAATCTTCATCAAATAATAGAAGAGGACTGTTAATTATTTTAATCGTGGTATTATTGGGATTAGTTTCATGGGCTGTTTGGCATTTTGCATTTAAAAAAGAAACTCCTGAAGTTCCGTCCACAGGGAATATCGTGCCCCTTAAGGACACAGTTGATTTAATGCAAAAACAAAAAAGTGATTCTTTAGCTGAAGCGCAGAGAATAGCTGACAGCGTTACGAATGCCCAAAAAAATCCTGCAGATTCCTTCACTTTTAAAGTGGTGCTTAAAACAACAACCAATAAAGAAGTTGCACTTGCAAGACTTGCTAAATTGAAAAGCTATGGAAGAAATGCAATCATGTATACTAACGACTCGATGACCTATAAAGTGGCCCAACCATTTATGCTTCCGCTTTCTGACACAACCAGAATTCTTGATTCGTTAAACTCCAACTTTTACCTCGGGAGAGCGCATATTGAAACGAAGTAAGTTGCCTGAATTTTAAGGTTATACTCTGCAATATTTTTTTGTCTTTGGAATAATAGCCCCAAAGATATTCTAAGGCAGATAGCGAAATGAAAATGATTACTTGTGTTTTTTCGTGCAGGCTAAACCGTGAGCAGGCTGCAACTATAAAATATTTTTTTTACTTTTCAGCCAATCTTCTTCAGTGTCAACGTCAGTAAGGAACTTTAATGAATGAAACAATAAATTATGTTTTCGTATTCCTTCAAGAGTTTCACCATAGACACTATCGGTGCTCCATTGTTTATTTTCAAAAAGAAAAGGATATTTTTTTTTCATAGCCAGCAAATAATAGCCTCCATCGTTTGCAGGGCCGATTACAACATCATTGGCGTCTAATTCTTTAAAAGCCTCTTCAATGATGGAACTTGTTAATTCAATGCAGTCACTTCCAATGATCATAACTTTTTTGCAACCGCTATCCAATATTTCACTTAACGACCTTTTCATCCTATCTCCAAGGTTTCCCTCAGACTGAATTCTTTTAAAATACCCGGCTGCATCCCAAAGGTCATTTTCACTTATTGAGTCTGCATAAAAAATATATTTATCTGCGTTTGCAGATACCGTTATATCAAAAGTATGTTGAAGTAATTCTTTATAAATTGTCAATGCTTTTTCTTCACCAAAGGAAGCTGCCAGTCTTGTTTTAACCTGGCCTAAAACAGGATTGCGCACAAATATTATGATTGCGTTTCTGTTATGAGAAGTTTCCCTTTCTGCTTGCATTGAGCGATTTGGTTAACAGCATTCTGCTGCTCGTTATAAACATGTATTGTAGCTTCCGAAATGCGCATATTTATTTTATTTTTTTCGAATATTCATAACCGTTACTGATACTTTTAATATGATTTTGTACCACCGCGCCCAATTCTTATGCTAGTGATATGGCAACTTAAGCACCACTTGTCCGTTTTTGCGGACGCATAACTAACGCACAACGATATTCGAAAAAGCTTATTCAACTCAACGATCAATCACCAGTCCTTCATCCGAGGCACCCTGTGCCAGGTGAAGTCTAATTTTGGTCGCCCGTCTGCTATTTATCAATAGCCTCCCACAATTCAATTTTATTTCCTTCAATGTCTAAAATATGAACAAATTTCCCATATTCATAAGTCTCGATTTTGTCAACAATAGTTACGTTTTCCTTCCTTAATTCTTCCACTAATGCTTCTAAATTCTCTACCCTATAGTTTATCATAAAATCTTTTGTTGAAGGATCAAAATATTTTGTGTTTTCTGCAAAAGGATTCCATTGGGTAAGCCCCTTTTTTGTGCTGTCGTTAATCTCGCGCCATTCAAAGCTTGTTCCATATGGGCTTGTGTCAAACCCAAGGTGCGTTTTATACCATTCGTTAATTGCTTTTGGATCTTTGCATTTGAAGAAAATGCCTCCTATTCCTGTTACTTTTTTCATTTTTGACGGGTCTTTTTTTTTGTTAGAAATTATTGTATTAAAAGCGAAACCTAATAGAAATGAAGTAGCAATCAGTGCTATAGTCAATATAGTTCGTTTCATGGTATGTAAATTAATTCTTTGCCGTTTTTTTTTTAAAATTAATAAAAAGATAGCGTTGCAATCAATCCGCTTTATTCCTTAATAATAAGCTTTTGTTATCTGCCATAGTATAAATTTCGATCTTTTAGAGTTACTTACCTGCAGGCCTGCGAATCCATTAAATTTGTTTACTTTCTCAATATTTTCTCCATGGCTCTCCCTTTAGCTAATTCATCAATTAACTTATCTAAATAACGCATTTTTTGAATGAGTTTGTCGTCAATTTCTTCCACGCGATATCCGCAAATTACACCTGTAATTTTTGAAACATTCGGATTAAGTGCAGGCGCCTGGGCGAAAAATGTTTCGAAATCATTTTTCTTGTCAATTTGTTTTTGCAATGTTTGTTTGTTGTAACCAGTTAACCAAAAAATAATGGCGTCAACTTCTTCCTTTGTGCGCCCTTTTCTCTCCGCTTTTTTTATGTACAACGGATAGACACTGGCAAAAACAATTCTATATACTCTATTCTTGTCCATTTTAGTTACTGTTTGATGTCAAAATTAATTTATTATGGTTGGCCACAAGTTAGCACCGTCCCCAAGGGATTGCAGGTAACGGCAGTCTGTGAAAAAACTATCTACAGATGTTGAAATAAATATAGCAAATCCCTTGCATCGGTTAAAATAAAAAACTTCAACCGGTCATGTGCCGGATTTTTACACAGTTCCCACTAATTAAGTATCAAAAAATTTGTTTGAGGCTGCTCCTGTTTTTGATGAATTGCCAGGTAAGAAAGGAAATTAAAAAAGCCGTCAAATGCAGCAAGTCTATCGGCATTATTTTCTAACAATTTGTCCAGGAAATTATGTTTTGCAATTGCAAGATCAAGTTCTTTACATCAACGTCATCACTCCATGCAATAATCTGATTAATTATTTGAAGTTGGTTTGTTTGCAAATTTGAAAAATAATGATCTTTTTGAAATTCTAGAGATCACTTGTTTTAAAGGCGATTTGCTAAAACAAGCCCTCAAAAAAAAAGAGATTGACTTGAGTTATCAAAATCAATCTCTTTCCATATAATTGAAAATCAGTGACCGCGTTAGGATTCAAACCTAAAACCTTCTGATCCGTAGTCAGATGCTCTATTCAATTGAGCTACGCAGCCAATTCTTACTTTATATACTTCGCATCTCAACTCCTAAAACCTTCCCGAACCCACGGTCGGGATGCTCTATTCAATTGAGCTACGCAGCAAATGGGCGGCAAAAATAATAAATAATTTGTTGAGGCAAATAATTTAGCATCTTGCAATTAAATAAAATTATGAAAATTTATTTTTGGTCCGTCGGTAAAGCTCATGAATCTTATATAAAAGACGGAATTGAAACTTTCACAAAAAGAATTTCACATTACTATCCGGTAGAATGGAAAATCTTCACTTCTTCAAAAAATACAGTTGAAGATGAAATAAAGAAACATGAAGCAACGCAATTGCTTAACGCCATTCAAAAAGATGATATTCTTGTAGCATTGGATGAAAATGGCAAACAATGGAATTCGGAAGAGTTCGCAGTATTTATTCAACAACGGGCAAACAGCAGTGTAAAAAATTTAATCTTCTTAATTGGAGGCGCTTACGGCCTTCATGAAACGGTCTTAAAAAGATGTGATTATAAATGGAGTTTATCAAAATTAGTTTTTCCTCACCAGTTAGTACGGCTGTTACTCTCTGAACAGGTTTACAGGGCCTGTACAATCATCCGGAACGAAAAATATCATCATTCTTAGTTTATGTGTATGTTTGATGTTTTTATAAACAGAAACCGTAACGATGACCATTACTGTTATTATAATAATAATTACTTCCATTATTTCGATAGCTGCGTTTCGCAGTCCCAAAATTATGGACGACCTGATTTTTTACCCACCTGCCATCACCAACAAAAAGCAGTATTACCGTTTTATAACTTGTGGACTTATTCATGCCGATCCGGGACATCTGTTCTTTAACATGTATGCCTTTTATCTATTTGGAAATATTACCGAGGAAATATTTAATGCCATATTCGGTAACTATGGAAAATTATTATACGTCGTTATGTATGTGCTTGCTTTGATTATTTGCGTAATACCAAGCTACTTAAAGAATAAAACGAATTCAAACTATAGGAGTTTAGGCGCTTCCGGTGCCGTATCGGCAGTGGTTTTTGCTTATATTTTGTTTAATCCATTACAAGGAATAGGATTGATATTTATACCTGTGTATATGGTAGGTTTTCTCTTTGGCATCATTTATCTCGGCGTGTCATATTGGTTAGATCGAAAAGGTGGCGGGCGCATCAATCATTCTGCGCATATATGGGGAGCACTTTTTGGAATTGTCTTTCTTATTTTCGCAAGCAAATTATTTTCAGGGTATCCGGTGCTGGATCATTTTATTGACGCAGTAAAGAACATGGACCCCCGCAAAATAATTACTGTACATTAAACTTTATCACAACCATTTGTTTTGTTGCGGCGGTAATCTTAAAACGATCATCAATTCGTTTTCCTACAATCCAGGCAATTTTCTTATTACTTTCTATTACCCAAATTTTTTCCTTCTCAGTAAGTGACAACTTCTCATCAATAAAAAAACGGCTTAACTTCTTTTTCTTCTGCATTCCTAATGGATAAAAATAATCACCTTGTTTCCATTTTCTTAATAACAATGGATAAGTAATATTTCCTGCATCCAGCATTGCTATTGAGCTTTCTGTAGAAAGTAATGTATTGGTTTTTTCAGTTTTTATTAATTCTAGCTGTCCATTTTCAAGCACGATCTTTTTATCGTCTGCATCAATCAAAATATTAGAAGCATCCTTCGTATTATGCGGAGATATTATTATCCATTTGCGGTCTTTAATAATTTTATGGGTAGATGATGAAACATACCTGCCGCTCCCGCTTTTTAATAAATGAAGTACTTCTTCTGTTTGATGAGCTGTAAAACCATATTCCTTAATAATTTCATGGATGATAGTTTTTAATGGCCGGGCCTTAAGCAGTTTTAAAACAGGTATGTGTATCTCATTTTCTTTAAATTCCAGCAACTTTTTTTTATGAAGATCAACGGCCTGTTCGTATAACATTTCGGCGTCTTTAAATCTTTCAATATTGTGAAGCAAATTTTCCTCCACTTCGGGAAAAACTTTTTTGATAGACGGGATCAACAGGTTGCGAAAATAATTTCGTGTGTACTTATCCGATAGATTAGAAGAATCTTCAACAAATGATAAATTATTTCCTTTGGCGAATGAAAGTATTTCTTCTTTTTTTGCAAACAATAAAGGACGGGTAATCAATGGCATTAATTCTTTTCTTACCGGAATACCCTGTAAACCCTTTATTCCGGTGCCTTTAAAAAAATTCATTAATAAAGTTTCGATATTATCATTGGCATGATGCGCAGTTAATAAAAATGTGCGATGTACGATGCCAGATGAGTGATGTGATAAGCCGTTTGTTGTATTTTCCTCATACATGTTAACTGGTACCTGATGCCTGTTACCTGGTACCTCTTTCAACAATTTCTCAAACCATTCATATCTCAATTCTCTTGCTGCAACCTGTATCGAAATTTTTTTTTCAGCGGCATAATCCTGAGTATCAAATTTTTTTATTAAAACTTGTGTTGAATACACATCACCGAGTGATTGAACAAAGGCCTCATCTCTTTCACTCTCCTCCCCTCTTAATTGAAAATTACAATGTGCTATTTCAAAATTAAAACCAGCCTGGCTGCACAATTCACACAATACAACTGAATCTACACCACCACTAACGGCCAGCAGTAAATGATCTTTTTTATGAAAAAGATTTTTATTTTGAATATTATCAACGAATTTTTGCAGAAGAGACATTTTGTAATTTGTTTATGCAGTTTCAATATCTTCAAGATCTTCATAAGCCGCACGAAGTTCTGTATATGAATGATGATCATTGGCTGCTTCTGCCACTTCCATTCCTCTTTGATAGACACGCAGTGCTTTCACGTTGTCTCCCAGTTTCTCGAGCACCTTCCCCAGGTGATAATAGGAACCAACGTATGTAGGTTCTCTTTTTAGGATTTCATTAAATAGTTGTCTCGCCTCTTCATTATTACCAATCTTGATATACTCTAATGCCAATGCATGTTGCAGGAAACTATCTTTTCCCGCAGTTTTCATATATTCTTTTAGTTTTTCGATTCTGTCCATCAAATAATTTTTTACGTTTTGTTTCCTTAGTATCTTCGCAAATCAAAAAAAAGAGGTACATGAAGATTCTTGTTTGCATTAGCAAAACCCCTGACACCACAGCAAAAATAGCCTTCACTGATAACAATACGAAATTTGCGGAAGCGGGAGTGCAATTCATTTTGAATCCCTACGATGAATGGTATGCGCTGGTAAGAGCTATTGAATTAAAAGAGGCGGACCCAACCACAGTTCTTCATTTAATAAATGTGGGAAGTGCAGATGCTGATCCAATTATACGCAAGGCACTTGCACTTGGCGGTGATGAAGCATATCGGGTAAATAGCACAAGCAGTGATAGCTTTTATGTAGCCTCGCAAATTGCAGCAATTGCAAAACAAAATAATTACGATCTTATTTTTACGGGAAAAGAAACCATAGATTTTAATGGTTCATCTATTGGAGGCATGGTGGCTGAATTGCTTGGTTTGCCTTATATTTCTTTAGCTGCAAAATTTATACTCAGCGGAACTTCGGCTACTGTTAACCGTGAGATTGAAGGAGGTGAAGAAACAGATGAAGTTTCCCTTCCGGTTGTAGTTAGCTGCCAGAAAGGTGTTGCGGAACAACGCATTCCTAACATGAGAGGAATAATGGGAGCAAGAACAAAGCCATTAAAAGTAGTTGAACCGGTTTATGCAGAAACTTTAACATCAATAGATTCTTTTGAATTGCCGCCGGCAAAAGCTGGTGTAAAATTAGTTCCGGCAGATAATCCCGCGGAACTCGTAAGATTGTTGCATGAGGAAGCAAAAGTTTTTTAACCCCTAACCCCAAAGGGAAATAAAAAAGTTTATAAAAGATTTGAGATATATAATTTCTAATTAATAATTCTTAATTAATAAAATGAGTGTATTAATTTTTCTTGATCAATCTGAAGGGCACATTAAAAAAAATTCCCTGGAAGCTGCTTCTTATGGCGCAAAGGTGGCGCAAATGCTTGGCACTGCAGCCGAAGGAATTGTATTGGGAACGATAAACGAAGACCTCAGCACTTTGGGTAAATATGGATTGAAAAAGGTTCATTTATCAAAAAACGATTCGCTAAACAATTTTGACGATGGTGTGTTTACTGAAGTAATAGCAGAGGCTGTAAAACTTGTTGGTGCGAATGTTGTTATTTTTTCAAACAATTTTAATGGGAAAGCGATAGCCCCAAGGTTGTCAGTAAAATTAAATGCAGGATTAGTTTCCGGCGCTGTTGCATTACCGGAATTAAGTAATGGATTTGTTGTAAAGAAAAATGTTTTTAGCGGGAAAGCATTTGCCAATGTCTCAATCAAAACTGAGATAAAAATTATTTCGCTAAATGCAAACGCTTATAAAATTAGCGAAGGCGAGGGAACTGCGGAAGTGATAGAATTAAATGTTACAGTACCGCCGTCAAAAGTAATTGTAAAAGAAATAAACAAAGCGGCAGGTGAAGTTCCGTTATCTGAAGCAGAAATTGTAGTGAGTGGTGGCCGCGGATTAAAGGGTCCGGAAAACTGGGGTATCATTACCGATCTTGCAAAAGCCTTAGGCGCTGCAACTGCGTGTAGCCGCCCCGTAAGTGACAGCGAATGGAGGCCTCACCATGAACATGTAGGTCAAACAGGGCTCGCCATTGCGCCAAATTTATATTTTGCCATTGGCATTTCAGGAGCCATACAACATCTTGCGGGCGTTAACCGCAGCAAAACAATTGTTGTAATTAATAAAGATCCGGAAGCACCGTTTTTTAAAGCAGCTGATTATGGAATTGTGGGTGACGCATTTGAAGTTGTCCCGAAAATTACCGAAGCAGTAAAAAAATTAAAAGGATTGTGAGTTTATGCTGAAACGAACAAAAAAAATTTTAAATAAATTAATTCCATAGCCTGTTTCATATATAGACGGGTTTAATTTTTATATATTTGCTAATATCAAAATTCATTAAATGCAGGGATTGGTATGAAGAAAATCGAATTGGAAATAGTTGCCCTATCTCATAGTATTACACAAACGCATTCGTATGCCGTTGTTTTGGGTGAAGTGAATGGCTTGCGCCGGCTTCCAATAGTAATTGGCGGTTTTGAGGCACAGGCAATCGCCGTTGCGCTCGAAAGAATGCAACCCAGCAGGCCGCTTACACACGATCTCATGAAAAATTTTATGCTTGCCTTTAATATTGAACTCCATGAGATTATTATTAACGATTTGCAGGAAGGCATCTTCTACTCGAAATTAGTTTGTTCAACCGAACACGATACTGTTGAGATTGATTCCCGTACTTCTGACGCCGTTGCACTTGCTGTAAGATTTGGTTGTCCGATCTACACTTACGATAATATTCTGGACAGCGCAGGAATTTTAATGGAAGAGGATGATAAGAAGAAAAAGGTTGTCGTGTCTCATTCTGATACTAACAGCGACGACCTAAAAAAATTGTCCGTTGCGGAACTTGAAAATTTATTAACGGAAGTTCTGGAACATGAGGATTATATTAAGGCGGCATCAATAAGAGATGAAATAAAGGCCAGGAGAAGCAGTTAGAATTGATATATTAATTAATCTTTTATAGGCTAATCCGTAATTCTAATAATTCACGTAATCAGTGGTAGTTTCCCCCAACTGTAAAATAAATCTCGGCCTGAATATTCTTCGCAAAAGAGAGGATGGCTATCATGATCTTGAAACAGTTTTTCTTCCCATTGCTGTAACGGACGCTCTTGAAATAGTCCGTTCGTCAGTTAAAACCCGGATCACCGTTACAGGAATAGAAGCAGGAAGCCCTGAGAGCAATCTTTGCCTTAAGGCATTTCTTCTCCTGAAAAAAGATTATCCTGAACTGCCCGAAATAAGTATTCATTTACACAAAGCAATACCAATTGGGGCCGGGCTTGGCGGAGGTTCTGCCGACGCGGCATTTATGTTGCAGTTATTAAACAAGGCATTCGACCTTAATATTCCACAAGACAAATTTTTCGGCTATGCTTCGCAGTTAGGTAGCGATTGTTCATTCTTTTTGCTTAACAGACCTTGCCTTGCAACCGGCCGTGGCGAAGTTCTCGAACCAATAAGCACATCCTTTTCAGAATATAAAATTGTATTGGTTAACCCGGGAGTACACATAAGTACGGGTGAAGCATTTAAGAAAATTACACCGGCTGTTCCGCTCAAAAAAATAAAGGATATTATTCATCAGCCCATAGAAAACTGGAAAGAAGAATTGTGCAATGACTTTGAGAATTATGTGTTTGAAAGATATCCTCTTATAAAAACAATTAAAGAAGATCTTTATAAATCAGGTGCGGTTTACGCCTCAATGAGCGGAAGCGGCAGTACGATCTTTGGCATATTTAAAAGTGATGCATTAATCAATTACAGGCCAGATCCAGGGCACTATTACAAACTTACAACTGCTCTTTAAATTTTATTTTTTGCTTTTTTGCTTTTAGAAATAAATAATACCTTTACTGTAAATACTTCAATTGATCAATAATTCTAACATACCGCATTTTCTTTTAGAAAACCTTGATTTTCTCGACCACAAGGCTTAACGATATGATCCCCTGTCTTTAATTCTTCTTTACCTGATTTGTTTATTTTTAATTTTTTGTTTATGTCAGTTTTATCAACTGTTTCTAAAACCGATTATTTTATTGATCTCGAAAATCAATATGGCGCACACAATTATCATCCCCTTCCGGTAGTTCTTAAAAGAGGGAAAGGTGTTTATGTCTGGGACGTTGAAGAAAAGAAATATTTTGATTTTCTAAGCGCTTATTCTGCAGTAAACCAGGGCCATTGTCATCCTGAAATCATACAGTCATTAGTTGAGCAAGCTCAAAAGCTAACGCTTACCAGCAGGGCATTTCATAGTGATATGCTTGGAGAATTTGCCCAATACATTACAAAGTATTTTGAGTACGATAAAGTATTACCGATGAATACTGGCGCCGAAGCGGTAGAAACTGCATTAAAGCTTTGTCGTCACTGGGGATATGCTGTAAAAAAAATTCCCGATAACAAAGCGAAAATAATTGTATGTGCAGGCAACTTTCATGGAAGAACACTGGGAATTATTTCCTTTAGCACAGATGCTATTGCAAAAAACGATTTCGGCCCTTACCTGCCAGGCTTTGAAATAATTCCATATAATAACCTGGCTGCCTTATCGGAGGCATTAAAAGATGAAAATGTTGCAGGTTTTTTAGTTGAACCAATACAAGGCGAAGCCGGAGTTGTGGTTCCGGATGATGGATATCTTGCAAAAGCAAAACAATATTGTGCCGATGCGAATGTCTTATTTATTGCAGACGAAATTCAAACTGGATTATCAAGAACGGGACGTATGCTTTGTTGCGATTATGAAAATGTGCGACCTGATATTTTAATATTAGGGAAAGCCCTCAGTGGCGGTACTTTACCCGTAAGCGCAGTTCTTGCAGATGACGAAATAATGCTCACTATTAAACCCGGCGAACATGGAAGTACCTACGGCGGAAATCCTTTAGCGTGCAAAGTTTCTATGACTGCATTGGAAGTTTTAAAAGAAGAACATCTCTCGGAAAATGCAGAAGCAATGGGAAAATTTTTCAGGGAAGAATTGAGAAAAATTAAGTCACCGCATATTAGGGAAGTTCGTGGTAAGGGGCTATTGAATGCAATAATTATCGAAAACCCCGATAAAGATGCCGCATGGAAATTATGTATTGAACTAAAAGAAAATGGACTATTGGCGAAACCTACTCATGGGGATAAAATCAGGTTTGCACCACCTTTACTTATTACACAAGAAGAAATAAGGGAATGTATAAAGATTATTGAAAAAAGTTTGCACGTATTGGATTAAACTATTTCAAGTCGCCGGCCCCAAACACCAAAGGAAGAAGATCGCTGGCATTTTCAATAATTTGAACATTGCCTTCCATGCCGCTCAATATAATGCGTATTGGCTTTTTGGTTCGGTCTTGAAATTCAACTAAAGATTGACGGCAAATTCCACAGGGACTGGCGGGCTTATCACTTTTGCCATTGAGGTTGTCGTAAGTAATTGCAATTGTATCTATTCCTACTCCCGGAAACAAAGATGACGCAGTTGATAGCAAGGTTCTTTCAGCGCATATACCAGCAGGAAATGATGCGTTTTCCTGGTTAGTTCCACTTACCGTCTTACCATTTTCCAACCTTGCAAATGCGCCGACCTTAAAATTTGAATAAGGTGCGTAAGCAAATTTTGTTACACCTCTCGCTTCTCTGAGCAAATCCGCATCTTCTTTATTTAATTCATCAATAGATTCGTACAATAAAAAACTAAACGTAACCTCTTGCGTTTTCATTCATCAATATTTTACAACGAACTTAACTTGTATAATCAGGAAAACAAAATCAATAATTTGTTGAGACAGCGATACAAAAGATAAAAATATTTATAGAAAAGTTATTTTGATACCATTCATCCAAAAAAGTTATTTGCGTTACGAACAAAATCGTATATTGCCTACGAATAAAGTCGTAACATGGCAATAAATAAAAATCTAAATCCAACAGAAGGCGAGTTGGAAATATTACAAATTCTCTGGCAGCGGGGATCTGCAACCGTCAGGGACGTGCATGAAGAACTCTCAAAAACAAAAACATCAGGTTATACCACTACCCTGAAACTAATGCAAATAATGTTTGAAAAAAAATTGGTTACCAGGGATGACAGCGCGAAGACACATATTTATACGCCCGCGGTGAGCATGCAAAAAACGCAAAAGCAATTCCTTGATAAGATGATCAAGGGGTTATTTTATGGTTCATCTACCCAGTTAGTTTTACAGGCGCTTGGTAATCAAAAAGCATCTAAAAATGAATTAGATGAAATTCAAAAATATCTTGACAATCTAAAAAGAGAATAAATGGACTTTGCTGCACTGCAACATTCAGTTTTTCTACAAGCGCTTGGTACCGCCATTCTAAACAGTTTATGGCAGGTTTTGATACTTTGGATTTTGTATGAGACAATATCGGTTTCATACAAGAACGCGTCGGCAAGGTTTAAAAATAATCTAAGCACCATACTTTTGTTTTTGTCTTTCGTTCTTTTCCTTACGGGTTTCATTTCTAAATTGATAAGTCATCAATCAGCATTGTCAGTTATTTCGTCTTCTGCAGGCGTGCCTGAACTCCCGGCTGTAAATACATCTTCAGCCTTACAACAATTTTTATCTTATGCAGGCAGTTCCGTTCCTTACTTGTCCGTTGCATATATTTTTCTTTTATTGTTCTTTATGGCAAGACTAATTACTGCTTATAGATATGTATATCTTATCTCAAATAAGCGCTTATTAAGACCGCCCGTAGAATTGGAAGTATTTGCAAATAAAGTTTCTGTTCAAATGGGAATTTCAAGGAAAGTAGGCGTGTGGATTTCGCAACACATAGATGTTCCGGCAACTATAGGATTTATCAAACCTGTTATTCTTATCCCTTTTGCTTCATTAAATAATTTATCAGGAGATCAACTGGAAGCAATTATTCTACATGAATTATCGCATATAAAACGAAACGACTATCTCATCAACATAATGGTAGCTGTAATTGAAACAATTTTGTTTTTTAATCCATTTGTCGTCTTATTATCGAAAGTTATAAAAAGAGAAAGAGAAAATTGTTGCGATGATTTTGTATTGCAGTATCGCTACGATCCCCACTCCTATGCATATGCTTTGTTGCGATTGGAACAATCCCGTGCAACAAGTCTGAAACTCGCTATAGGCGCAGTTTCAGGAAAAAAACAGCTATTATCCAGAATCAAAAGAATCACAAATGGCAATGTTGTCTCAAGGCAGTTCAATTACGGCCAGAAATTGCTTGCGCTTCTATTAGTGACAGCTATTATTTGTTCAGTAGCATGGCTTTCTCCTGGGGAAAAGAAACAGACAGTTAATAGAAATTTGCAAAAAAGTAAAGAAATAAAAGCACCATCAAAGGCTAATTTTTCAACAAAGATTGCAGCAAATTTGCCTGCAACGCCTAAAGGAAATTTTCGGCAATTAATTCCGAAGCAAAATCTATTGAAAAGAGAGATAGCCCCATTCAGGAATGAAACTATGCCTGGGTTTCATGCAGAACAAGATGCGGACTTAAGTAACGACATAGCTGCACGCAGATTTTCAGAAAATGCACCATCAGCCCTGGCTGTAACAACACCCGGGGCTTTCTTTGATAAGAGCCAATTGAAATTGCCTTCATCTATTAATATAAAAAATTTTCCATTTTTAAATACCGATTTCAACATTGACCTTACCGGCATTGACGTGAGTAAATTAAACGAGAACCTGCAGCAGGCATTTAAAGAAATCGAAAATATTAACTGGAACGAAGTTCAAAATAATATTAATGAAAACCTTTCGAAAGTGAAGGTTACTAATTTACCAACAAAAGAACAGGTTGAACTCTTGCTTGAAAAATCAAAAGAACTCTACAAATTGGAAGGCGATAAATTAAAAATTGCAACGAAGTCTTTAAAAGAAAGAATAAACAAAGAAAATCAACTCTGGGATTCATTATCGGAAGGACGGATGGTTATGGTTTATAATAATAACGCCAGAATTCAACGTGAATATAAGAGAGCCCAAAGCGGGTATGCTGAGGCGTGGAATAATAATTCCTACGATGTAAACTATAGCACCAATAGGCCATCTGAAGGAAATGCGGAAGATAATACTGTTGCACGCATCAATGGAAATAATAATGTCTCAACGGTAACATGCAGCAATATAGCACTATCACCTAAGCATACACGCACTGTAAGACCAAATAAATTACATCAAAAAAAGTTTATACAATTTTCTTTTGATAGCGACACAAACAAATCGGGCCAGAAAAAAGTAATTAATGTTGAGATAACTGATTTACCTTAATTCACTTCCATTCCGTTCCACATTCCACTTCTGTCTTCCTGGTATTTTAATGTGAGCTCCGCAAGATTTAAGGGTTGATTTCTTATTAAGAATCCTACAAAGGCAAGAATGGGCAGCGTTACAAACAATGGAATAGCCAATAACTAACGGGAATCTATACCTGAAATTTAAGAAATTTCGGAGAGAATTTGGCCGGCGACAAATTTGATTTACAAGTGCTGAACTTTGTTGATGCTATGGCAAGGCGCATAACCATTTATTCAAATTCACATTCTAAATAATTTCAGCAATGAATTTTCGGCCAGGCTTTCTATTGACTAAAGCGAAATAAATAATTCATACCAAAATCACCCTCGCGGGAATTAATAAAATTATTAGTAGCTTACGATTCTTAAATTTTGGGAAATGAAAAAGATGCTTTTTACGCTGTTGATATTTACTACAACCGCTCTTTTATTTTATAATGCCGGAAACGCTCAAACTAATAGTTCGTCGCCACATCTTTTAAGACACATTGTTATTATTACTTTTAAACCGGATGCATCGCAAGACAGTATAAAAGCATTAGATGATGTTTATACCGGCTTATCAAAGAGTTCTTTTGTAAAGGACTTTGAGCTGGGCGTAAATGTTTCCGCCCGTGATACCGGGTTTGTAAAACATATATATGCCACAACTTTTGCTTCTAAAGAAGACATGAAGAGTTATTCAAAAATTCCGGAGTATGCAAGGCTCTTTAAAATCTCACTTCCTATTGCTGATGACGTAACTGTTGTTGATTACTGGGTTAATAAGTAAATCTTCTCAATTAATTTCTGTGCAACTAATATTATAAAACCGGCGTCAAAAAATATTTTCGTATAGAATTGCACCGGTTTTCTCACTCTATTTTCCCGTATGATATCTCTAACGGTAAACATTACCCACAAATCATCAAACACATCTTAGACTGAAAGGAATGCTATTTGTTCTGCATTACCATTGGCCCGGAAGATTGCTGGTTATTTCCATTTACTGTATGAACATAGGTGCCAACAGGAATCGTTACTGTTCTTGCGGGGAATTGTAATACAGACTGTTAACTTATAAATCGAGACCGCATAAATCCTGATAAGTCCATGGTTATAAATTCCGTTTCTCCATCATCGAAAGTGAAAAAATCTGCTGTACCTTCATTATCATTTATATAGTAATATGAAAATCGCATTGGCATCCCCACCCTTTCCTAAATCTATAGATGATGGAATATTTCAAATAGAGAAATTAGTAAAAGATGCCGCTGGTAAAGGGGTTGAAATTATTTGTTTCCCCGAGTCATATCTTCCGGGCTATCCTTTGGAAGAATATGAAGTTGAAAAAGTAGCCGCCGAAAAATTAGAGTTGGCGGTAAAGCAGGTCTGTGAGATAGCATCTGCTTTTTCTATCGCTATTATTTTACCGATGGATTGGTTTAAAGAAGATAAACTTTATAATGTGGCTTTTGTAATTTCAAACACCGGCGAGGTATTAGGATATCAAACAAAAAATCAGCTTGACCCAACTGAAGATGACAGATGGGTTGCCGGCAAAGAACGAAATATTTTTGAAGTGAATGGTGTAAAATTTGGCATTACAATTTGCCATGAAGGCTTCCGGTATCCTGAATCCGTAAGGTGGGCAGCCATGCGTGATGCAAAGATTGTTTTTCACCCCCAGTGTACAGCAAGTGATATTAACGGGCCGCAACTTGTTGAATGGGGAAATAAGGAAAATCCTTATTATGAAAAGGCAATGATGATGAGAGCCATGGAAAATACAATATACTTTGCCAGCGTAAATTATGGCATGCGATTCCAGGAATCTGCCACATCATTAATTGCTCCCGACGGTAAATGTATTGCCCATCAGCCTTATGGGACAGAAGGTGTAATAATGAAAAATATTGATATTGCTTTGGCTACAGGTTTACTGGCAAAAAGATTTAAGCCCGGGCTTTATTATAACATTTGAATGTTCTATTGAATTGGCATCTTTGCCAGTACTCCCGGAAAGATTCCTTTATTAGAAATACTACTCTCCATCCATCTGTTCCTTTCCATTTCTCACATAATCATAGTCATCATAAAATCTCTCTTCAAATGTATAAGAGGAGGGTTTGCCATATTTCAGTATTACATACACCATATACAATACTATAAATGGTGAAAGCAGAAACATACCAAAAATGACATCGTCGGGAATACCAATATATGGTGTTGCCTGGAAGAGCAAGGCATATAACGTAGCAATAAATATCGCAATAGGAACCTTTTTCATAAAGTAATTTTTAAAATTGATACATGTTCATAATCTAAAACTGTTACAAGTATGTTGCCAATTTTATTGTCAATTACACAAACCTTCTGATCGCCTGAATTTGGGTAAAACGGCCAACGATTTTTCAGTATATAATAAATAACAGGGCAACATGAAATTCAAAAAAAACGACCGTAACCTGGTTACAATACTCTCTTTAGAGAAAAAGCTGCTAATTGCGCTGTTTATTACAGTTTTTTGTTAATTTCATTATGACTTTAATCATCATTACTCTTGCTCTTTATCATAGAACTAACAATTGAATTTTCATAGATTTATGCGGCAATAGTATTTCATTTAAATCTTTAATTGAAAATCATTTAATTTTTGATCATGGAAGCATCGTTGTCCAAACATCTTTTTGTTTACAGTTCTCTTCGAAAAGGCTTTCACCAGCACGCCTACGATTATATAACCCAATTTTTTAGTTTTGTGTCCTCCGCAAAAGTTAAGGGTATTGTAAGAGAAGTTAATGGCGAACTATTTGCGACTCCCGGCGATGGCAACTCTTTCATTGAAGGTGAATTGTATAAATTGAATGATGAACATGATTTTTCGTATGTATTCGGCCAATTGGACGACTATGAAGGCTTAATTGTTGAGCAAGGTGAAAAACCTTTGTACAGGCGTGAATTAATATCGGTGCATAAAGATAATGGAGAGGTAATAGATGGCTGGCTGTATTGGTATAACGGTGATATAAACGCAGATTCTGTTTTACAGCCTGGAGATATTGTTGGCAACCACGCTTAAAAAATATTTGTATTATTTTTCATAAATTCATTGTGCCGTCAAATACCCAGGATATAAAAATGGCTGACAATTCCAATGAAATATTTGAATTTAAACAATTACAGGAACAGTTTCCGTTTCAGTATGAATCTTTTTTCCCGGACAGGATGGCTGCGAAGACAGTTGTGATTATTCCAAGCCTGACGTTAGACCAGGAAATACTTGCAAAAATTGACGGTGTTATTCATTATGAAGAACGATTGCTGTGTTTGCTGATGCTCCTGCGCATGCCGAACACGCATGTTATATATGTTACCAGCATGCCCGTTCACAATATTATTATGGATTATTACCTGCATCTGCTGCCGGGAATAACAAGCTATCATGCACGCCAGCGGTTAAAAACCCTGAGTTGCTTTGATGCATCGCCCCGGTCTCTTACAGAAAAAATACTTGAGCGACCGAGACTAATTGAACGCATACGTAAAAGTATTCCTGCAGACCATGTATCGCATATAGCATGTTTTAATGTAACAGAAGCAGAACGTTCTCTTGCTGTAAAACTTAAAATGCCGATATATGGATGCGACCCTGATTTATTGTACCTGGGAACAAAGAATTTCAGCAGGAAAATATTTAAGGAATGCAATATTGATACACCACCCGGCTTCGAAGACTGCAAGACTGAAGAAGACATTATTAATTCCTTATTCAGTTTGAAAACAACTTTCCCTGAACTCAATAAAGCCGTTGTAAAGTTGAATGACGGATTCTCCGGCGAAGGCAATGCCGTTTTCTCTTTTGAAGGTGCTCCCGGTAACGAGTACCTGCAATTATGGATAAAGGAAATACTTCCCCATCGTTTACAATTCGTCGCAAAGGATTTAATATTTGAAAGTTTTATGGAGAAGTTTCAAATGATGGGGGGCATTGTAGAAGCTTATATTGATGGACAGCAAAAAGCATTTCCTTCGGTGCAATGCCGCGTAACACCGTTAGGCGAAACGGATGTAATCTCAACTCATGACCAGTTTCTCGGGGGTGAAAGCGGCCAGGTATTTTTAGGCGGCCATTTTCCAGCCAATAAAGAATACGCAGTTGCCATTGGGGAATTGGGAAAGCGGATAACTGAAAAGTTAAAAAGCTATGGCGTATTAGGAAGATTTTCCATTGACTTTATTTCAGTGAAAGAAAATAACGAATGGAAACATTTTGCAATTGAAATAAATTTACGGAAAGGCGGCACTACTCATCCATACCTGATGTTGCAATATTTAACTGATGGTGACTATGATGCAGCAAAAGGAATTTATCTTACTGCAACAAGACAAGAGCGATATTATTTCTTTTCAGATAACCTGCAAAGCGAATATTACAGGGGCCTGACACCTCATGACCTGATTGAAATATCTACAGCAAACGATCTCTTGTATAATGGCAGCACCCAGCAAGGCGTAATGTTTCACATGATAGGCGCTTTATCACAATATGGTAAACTTGGCATTTTATGCATTGGCTCCACGCCCGAAATATCAATTGAGTTATATAACAAAACGGTCAGAATTCTTAATAAAGAAAAGAAGGCTACGATAGCTTATCTAAACCAACTGCAGCCTGAAAGTCTTATATAATATTTGAAACAATGAAAACCATAAAATTTACAAATATCGCAGTCTTCATACTATTTTTCGGAATAGCATTAATAGAAGCATTTCGTAATAAAAACTGGATTGAGGCAGCATTATTTTTTGCACTGGGATTAATTTCACTTTGGGCAGACCTAAAGAAAAATTGATGGTTGATCGACATCTTTATTGCACACCACTTTTACATTTCATTTGTCCTGGTTATTACTATTGCTAACACGAATGGTTCTTAAATAATATTTCGCGTTGTTAATAAAATTATCTGCAAGTGAATCTTTCCGCTTCGTGGCTAATTCGAAATTAAAATCAATGGTTCCTCTTTTTATTGTTGTGGTGGATAAAAGTTTTTTTGAATATTCTACTTTAGCTGAATCAAACTTATCAATAACGATAATGGAAAAATAGCGGTCGCCGATTTTCTCAATCGTATCAGATTTTATCAAGTGCAACCTCGGATCATGAATGATATCAAATTTTTTATGATCGTGAAATGAAATAATAAAATCACGATTATCGGTTTTATCACTATCTCCTACTGGTATATAGGGATTATGAACAATTGTAAATTGCTCAACAGAGTCCTGTAATGTTTTATAGAAATAGCCATTTTCCATGTTAACGGGCAGGGCTTTTGGCTGAAACCTATATTTTCTTTTCTCACAGGGTGCGCCACAATCGGAGTAATGAATCCACGTAAAAATGGTATCATATCGTGCTGGTAAAGCCAAAGAAATAGTTCCAAGTCCGCCCGACAAATTAACAACCTGTTTTTTTGAAACCTCCGGTAGTGCTGTATTTTTATTTTCCGGAAGATGACATCCAGCTAAGGTTACAAAAGAGAGGATTAAAATTTTTCTCATACAAATCTGGCCAATGAATACTGGCTTTTATTACGATATATTTTTCAAGGTAAAATTAAATGAATTTCATTCAATGGTGCCGCTTCCGTTCATGTATTAATATGGTCGGCCTTCCTAAAATTTTACCTTTTGAAATTGAAGAAAAACTTTTCAGTATGATGTATCTATTTTTGTCAACAACAAAATTAATGGCGTTTGTTATAAGAGTTTGAATGCTGAATTGTAGCATCAATGTTAACATGAACATCGTTATGAAAAATATTATCCTAATAATTATTGCGCCGTCAATTTTATTACTGAAATGTACTGAGCATTCCACAACGGCATCGTCCGCAGCAGCTGTGGCAAAACTTAGTTCACTTTTAAATCAAAAAGAATTTTTTAAACTGGAAAAGCAGCTAAATTCTGACCGGCAAAATATTAGCGATGATCAAAGATTATATTTTCAGTCATTTATTGATGAAGCATTTAACAGAAATGAAGCATCCGTTAGTACGATAGACTCGCTTTTAAACAATTATTCATCTTCATTAACCGATTCATCAAAAGCGGCTTTACAATTGTTGCAGGGAGATTGTTATTTTAAATTATTTCAGTATGAAAAAGCCGCGTTAAATGTCAGCGTTGTATTGGACCACTATTCAACATCTTTAGACAGTGAAAAGATAAGTGATATAAAAAATGATCTTTTAATCAGGAATGCTTTACGGTTTACGCCTCCACAATTCATTTCAATAACACGCAATACAAATATCAGGTGGACAAGAGATGCTATTGGTCTCATTGAGATTCCGGTAAAACGTGATACAACAACTTATAGTTGCATATTCGATACAAGAGCGAATATTTCATCAATAACACAAACGTATGCGGCCAAACTCGGTTTGAAAATTCTCGATGTATCTTATGAGGAAGGCAGTGGCATAACAGGCATTAAATTTAAAACGGGGCTTGGCATTGCAGATAGTTTATACGTTGACGATATACTTATTCGTAATGCCGTATTCCAGGTTATGCCCGATTCAATATTGTATTTGGCACCCATTAATTTTTCATTGAATGTTATAATAGGGTTTCCTGTTATTAACCAGTTGAAAGAAATTCACATCTTAAGAGAAGGTCAGATGATTATCCCGCTGCAGGAATCTGCAAGCGATTTGCACAATTTTGCATTGGATGGGCTTGACCCGGTAATATCTTTACTAACGGGTAAGGATACCCTCCTTTTTAATCTTGATCTTGGGGCAACCACTTCCGATTTATATTACGGTTATTTCGAAAAATATAAACAACAGGTCTTAAAAGATGGCCACAAAAAAACTATTCAACTTGGAGGCGCAGGTGGTATACAGAAAAAGGTGGTGTATACAATGCCGAATATCGAACTGTCTCTCGGAAATAAGAAAGTAATACTTGACAGTGCGGATATTTTGTTACAGAAGATTTTTCCCGATGAAAAAATGTATGGGAATATTGGAAACGATTTTACATCACAATTCAATGAACTGATTCTTAATTTTGACAAGATGTATATTAAAGGGAATTAAAGATTTTACACAGGGTAAAAAAGAACAAAAACAAAAATTATTTAGGCTTAAGAATCCTACAAATTCGGGCTTTGAAATCCTAATTGCTTCATACCTCTTTTTATTTCAGGACAATTCATAAACAAATTCCATAACAAACCTGTTCTGTAATTTTCTATCATTACAATTTCCGGGCCCTGGTCTATTGCCAGGAATGAATCGGCGAACCAGAGGTCTTTCAGGTTGAAAGCATCAACAAAGCCATATTGCTGCCATAGTTTATCGCCCAAAGTATAATAGAAAAATTTTAGCGCATTCATAGATTGGATAGGTGTATAAGGCAACGATGAGATAGCCGCAGAAGGAGTAATAACTCCATCATCATTTGTTGGTGAATGGGCATTGTAACCCGAAATATTATCATCGCTCGCTGTAAGCCCCCAATCCGTTGAACTGTAACCATAATAATTATTTGGATTAGCCACGCAATAGTTATAATTAATCAGGCTATGGTTGGTATTTTGAGTAAGATAATTTGCATACGCATCAGTAAGATCGTGTGGGTTTATTCCTAAAAAAGAATAATGAGAAAAGAATAACGGTCCGCCTCGATCTGGACCAAGCGGCAGTTGTACGCCGTAATAGGTGTTACCATTTTTTATTCCGCCATTTTGAGCCCAGCCATTGTCATAAACAATACGAGGTATCGAATCAGTATTGGAAGACGCGGCCAATACATACACAATTAATGCCTCATCCCATCCTGTTATTTGTTGGTTAATGTGGAAATCATAATTCGGGCTCCAATGCCAATACAAAACATTCTGCGCATTCTGCCGAAACCAGCTCCATTCCATTCCATCCCATAATGCATTAATCTCATTACGGAGCGAAACCTCATTAGCATCGGCTGTGTTGAAATACTGGCGGGCACATAATAAGCCCTGCATTAATAAAGATGTTTCAACAAGGTCTCCGCCATCATCATATTGACTGAAAGGAACCGTTGCACCAGTTGATCCATTTATCCAATGGGAAAAAGCCCCATGATAACGTGTACAGTTGTTCGTTAGAAAGTTTACAATGGTGCTGATCCGTTGCAAGCCCTCTGCTCTCGTGATAAAATTTCTGCTGATGCCGGCTATAATACTCATGACTCCGAAGCCTGTTCCGCCTATTGTTACAATATCACCTGACGTATTTCTTTCCCTCGCCATTCCTGAAACCGGGTGACCAAAGTCCCAGAAATATTTAAAAGTTTGCTGCTGCACTACATCCAATAATGCACTATCTGAAATACGTGAAAATTTATCGGCAGAATCAATTTGGGTAATAAAACTTAAACTGGCGGTTGATTTTAAACTACCGCCTGCTTTTGATTTCAGGGTAGTCGACGCCGTTATGGTGTACCTATTGAGAAAACTTAAAGCTGAAGCTGGCTGTAAAATAACTACACTGTCACCATTGGAATAAGTTTCATTGAATGAAACCGAAGTGCCACTGACGCCGTTTACAAACGAAAAACTGTTATTTACTGACGCCTGATCAACAGCAGTTGAAAATGAGAATTTAATTAGCGGGGTTGTATTGATATTATAATCCAGTGAGGTTTCCTGCTTTCCGTTTATGGTAATTATTGTAGTGCTGAATGAAGTTCCGACGGGAGTTGGCGGTGGTGCGGATGATTTTTTCGAACAACCCGTGAACCAAAAAGTAAAAACTAATAAAAGATATTTCGTCATGAATATCAGGTAATGTTATAAAATCCAGAATTAAATCCGTTTTATTTTAAAAGATCTGAAAAAGTATTTAATAATTCTGGCAGCCTGAATTGAATGGTATCCCAAATTATTTCGTCATTAATACCAAAATATTCATGAATAATAAAATTTCTAAAATCTTTTAATATTCTCCATTCAACTTGTGGATTAATCATTTTATAACTGTCGGAAATTCTCGATGCGGCTTCACCAATAATTTCAAAATTTCTTTCTACAGCATGTTTTGTTTTCAAATCAGATGCATACATTTCAAATGTTGTATGCTTTGTGAATTCTAAAATATTGGTAATCGAAGCCTGGATATCCTGTAAAAGCAAGACTGTTTCCCTTTCAGACATTAATAAGATTTTTTTCTACGAAAGGAAGATATTGTGCCTTGATGCCCTTACGTGATACAAGGTCTATTTTATGTTGAAAAGAGTCTTCAAGTTGATGAGCTATCCTGATATAATCAAAGGCATCTATTCTTGCATTAAAATCAATTAGTATATCAATATCGCTATGCTCATTGTAATCGCCCCTTGCGTAAGAACCAAACAATGCCAATTCGGAGATAGGATATTTTTTCTCCAATTCTTTTTTCTGACTTGCAAGGATGTTTATTATTTGATCGGTATTGTACATGCAACAAATTTACTCAATAAATTAAGACATCAATTTTCATAAATTTTCAACAATTAATTAACCATAAACTCTTATTTTTTTACCGCGAGAAAAATAATTGAATTATTGTTTCTCGCTATCATCATTACATTGCCATACCGCTCCGTTCGTATCCATTTAATATCCCTTATTTCTCCCTTAATAGCAGATAAATTTTGTTGAGGTATATAATTAAACGAGTCTTTTTTATTAAAGGTAAAAAGAGCGGCAGGTTGCGCATCATACCTGCCTTCATAAGGAATTACATCAAAGAAATTTCCGCCCGCTACATAGGTATTTTCGATGAAACGGATTATTCGCAATTTTTTGAAAAGAAAATACGGGAGCCAGTTGCAGTGTGGCCGGTAAATCATTAATCGTGAAATTTCCTTTGCCATCGCCATAAAAAACTGCTGAAGCCAGTCTTTCTGCCATTATCGGTTTTACGGTATCAATCCATCCATAAAAAACATCTTTCATGGGCACTCCCGCATACTCAGCATATAGCAGGTAATGCTTTTTCAGAAGAGGTAACGGCCTCTCCACTTCATCCTTTGCCAGGAACGGGTATTCTATACCGTTAGACGTGTAAGACATTAGCTGGTTTTCGTGGCCGCTTCCATCATATACACCAACATATAACCTAAGGGGGCCATCTTTACCGCTCCAGAATTTATTATTACATCCCCAATTACCCGCCATTATATCAACATGACCGTCTCCGTTTACATCATCCAAATAGACGGTTTGCCACAGACCGGTAGAATTGGGAACAATTGTTTTCTCAAACTTCCCATGATTGTTTATAAAAATCGTCATTGGCATCCATTCACCCGTGACTATTAAGTCCTTCCAGCCATCGTTATTAATATCGGCAAAAGCAGCAGACGTAACCATGCCAATATTCGAAAGTGCTATTGTATTCTCATTAGCAATTGTAAAGTTTCCTTTGCCATCATTTATTAATAACAACGAAGTTTGAGGAATGCCATAAGCATGAGCGTCGGCAAGGTTGCCGACAAAGAGGTCCATATCTCCATCATGGTCAACATCTGCCGCAGTAACACAGGACTTGTTTTGAAAAATCTCCGGTAAGGAATTAATAGCCTTTTTAAAATTGCCCTTTCCATCATTGAAGTATAATCTATCAAGAAGGTAATTAGAATTGCCAGTGTATTCATTACCACCACTCACGACATACAAATCAGGGTAACCATCTCCGTTAGCGTCAAAGAATGTGGCGTCTACATCCTCGCAACCGGCATCCATATTAAATACAGCCGTATCGGCGGTAATAAACGATCCGTTCTTTTGCTGAATCATTAATGCTCCCGGTTGCCCCTTTGCACCACATGCATAAAAATCGTCCAGGCCATCTCCGTTTACATCCGCCACGGCTACTTTTGGACCTCTCGTAGATTCTTCATGCGGTATCAGGTATTGCACATTAAAATCATCAAAATTATCTTCTTTATGTTTCCAGTTTACGGGTATTGAATCACTCACATTTTTAAAGTAAACCGGCGCTGGTTTAAAAAATGACGGATAATCAAATACGCCGGAAGCGTCCTTCTGGTAGAAGGTTAGCTGTTTATTGGCTTGTACATTTTTTACCAGTTGGAATTTTTGATTGGGCCAAACAACAAGGATGCTATCGATAACCGAACTTGAATCCAATCCAAAATGCAAGCGTGTATCAGAAGAAGATTGAAAACCCCTTGTGAGCATTAATTGCTCGTATTGCAATTTTCCATGTTGAAAAATATATGCTTTGCATCCAACACCAAAAGTATTGAGATCATTCCCTTTGAAAGCAATAGAGACATAATTCTTCTTTGGCGCATCGTTCTTTAATATTATAGCGGGTGCGTTTAAACAATTTATTACCAGGTCAAGCTTGCCATCATTGTTTAAATCCGCATACGCGGCACCGTTATAATACCCTTTCATGTGGCCGGTGCCCCAATCATCACTCACATCTTTAAAAGACAATTTTCCATCTCCCTTATACAGGAAAGGATGAGAACTTCCATCCGGCATTTTTTCCAATGCCATATCATCGTATTTATCCGACGTGTTCAATTGCTTGTGTATGTACAAGTTTGAAATAAAGTTCACGTAGTCCATATCCACAGGGCGCTTTACAATACCACTTGATATAAACAAGTCTTTATTTCCGTCATTGTCAAAATCGGCGAAGAGTGGGCTCCAGCTCCAGTCAGTAGCAGCAACGCCACTTAATAAAGAGGTTTCGCTAAAACTGGTACCATTACCATTATTTCGCTGTAAACAATTTTTTGAATATTGATATTGAAACCCATTGTTCATTAATTTTAATCTGTAGATATCAGGATTCTCATCGCTGCCATAAGTCTTCAAAACCTTCTCATCCTGTGGAAGCATATCAACTGTTATGACATCTAGCTGGCCATCATTATTATAGTCGGCCATATCGTTACCCATACTAAACCGGCTATAGTGGTCAAAGTATTTCGCACCACTTTCGGTAAAGGTTCCATCGCCATTATTTACATAGTAATAATCATTTTCATGAAAGTCGTTGCCTATATAAATGTCATCCCAGCCATCGTTATTTACATCTCCTATTGAAATGCCCAAACCATAGCCAAGGCTGCTTTGGTAAATACCGGCCTTTGCGGTTACATCAGTAAATTTTTTAAATGGCGTATTCATATCATTGCGATAGAAGCGATCGCCTGCAAATTGATCAAATTTTCTTCGATTGCTCGTATCAACGATATTCTGGTTGGGCTGATGCGATTGGTTTAGCATATAACAATCGAGATCACCATCATGATCGTAATCAAAAAAAGCCACTTGTGTAGTGAAGCCGGAAAAATCCAATCCATATTGGGCTGAGCTGTCTGTAAAAGTATTATTGCCGTTATTGATGAAAAGCATATTGTGGCCTTTTAACCCGTGATGATTGGCAACACAGCTTACATAAATATCCAGAAGTCCATCACCATTAATATCAACCATAGTTGAACCACTGCACCAGTCGGCCGTTCCCGCAACTCCTGCCTTGTCCGTAATATCTTCAAATTCAAAATTGCCTTTGTTTAAATACAGTTTATTATGTCCATAACTGTTAGCAGTAAAATATATATCGGGCAGTCCATCATTATTAATATCTCCTATAGAAACACCACCGCCATTGTAATAATATAAATAGTAAAGGATGCCAAAGAGGTCACGTTTTTCCAGGTTGTTGGCGAAATCAATTTTAGTAGTTGACGCAGGTAAACTTGTAAATAAATCTTTGTGCCTGTTACAGGAAACTGAGATCAAAGTAAATAAGAGAAAACAGAAAATAGTAAGCCTTTTTGAAGGCATAATTCAGAAGTTTATTAGTAGTAATTTTATGTTGTAAATATACAGGTTATTTATGTGCCTCATGCAGCTTTTGGGGCTTACTCATTTTAAGATTAGCTTGCAGTTTACATTGATAATCATATAAGTTTTCATGAACATATTTAAAAGCACCAGGAGATCTTTATAGTTATATCTCTTATTATTTCCTGCTTTTTTATTTTGATTCAATGTATCAATAACGGGGAAAAAAAGAATAAAAGAGAAGATAATACTGCAGCAGTACCTGATGAAAGAAAAGTGAATTTTAAACAATTTGCAGGAGTTGCTACCTGCATGAAGTGCCATAAAGAAATTTATGAAAGTTTTGTCCATACGAATCATTTTCTAACATCGCAACCTGCTTCGGAAAAATATATAAAGGGGAGTTTTGAGAAAGGAAAAAACATATTTCCTTTTAACGATCATCTTTATGTGAGCATGGAAAAAAGGGACAGCGGCTTGTTCCAGGTTGCCTGGCAACGAGGCGTTGAAAAAATTGCAAAGCGTTTTGACATCGTTACAGGTTCCGGGGCAAAAGGACAAACCTATTTATCGTGGTATAAGAATGAACTTTTTCAACTACCTATTTCTTTTTTTACTGCTGCCAATGAATGGGCTAACAGTCCCGGGTACGATCCTGGAAAAGTAATTTATAACAGGCCGGTAACTTCACGATGCCTTGAATGCCACAGCACTTATTTTGATGTTATATCGCCTGCGGGTAAAGAACCTGAAGAATATGATCACAACCAGATTTTATATGGTGTGCAATGTGAAAAATGCCATGGGCCCGGTGAAAAACATGTTGCGTATGAAACGCAAAATCCTGCTGGCAAACAAGGTAAATACATTGTTAATCCTGCCATGCTTTCAAGGCAACAAAGCCTCGACTTATGGCATTATGCCATGGAACAAAGCCTCGACTTATGCGCATTGTGCCATGGTGGAAGGCTTCAAAAAACAACACCTTCATTTGAATTTACAGTTGGGGATACTTTATCAAAATATTTTACTAAGAATACTTCCGCTCCTGCTACAAAGGAAATTGATGTACATGGAAATCAATATGGATTATTAACCGAAAGCAAATGCTTTAGAAACAGTGCAACGATGACCTGCGTCACTTGCCACAATACTCATGAAAATGAACGGGGAAAAACTGAACTATTTTCACAACGTTGCATGACCTGCCATAATAAAGAACATGGCACCTTTTGCAAAATAAATCAGCTACCGGTTTCATCAATCAAGTCTAATTGTGTTAACTGCCACATGCCCAAACAGCCATCCATGTCCGTAGCTCTTTTACTGCCAGGGAATTTTGTGCCTACTGCTGCGTTGATACATACTCACCTGATAAAAGTTTACCCGGAAGAAACGAAGAAGTTTATGCAGCGAAAGAAGATATCTAAGATTGATTGGAGCAAACTCACTCCCTGGCTCACTTTCAACGGAATATTCAGCTAACATTGATGTAGTCACGAAGTTCATCATCGGTGTGCATATTATCGACGCCAGCGGCTTCCTTGTTGACGGTAGTCCGCTGACTTTTCTACGTATGATGTTATTCTCTGGCTAACATCTGTTCCCGCTTTGATATTCTCTCATGTTGGGTTAGCGCATCCGCTTTCCATTTATGTAATCTCTGCATTTACATATTACCGTTCTGTACAGTATCGGCCTTTTGTTTGTTTATCCTGAGTTCATCGAAATGCAGGCTCGAATCTTTTCAACCGCTTCCTTCAGAACTTGCCTGACGGCAGTCAGGTTCCATCTCACGATGGACACTTTTGCTCTTGGCTAATACTCAGTAAAGCGTATTCGGGACTTGCACCATGTAGCTGATATGCATGCTTCACCCACAAAAAAAAGCCGCATAGAAATGCGGCGTTTGTTAAGAACCAATTAGGTTCTGTAACCCCCAAAGAAAACGAGTTCGAATAATTTTATATTAGTTATTTATTGCCAGCATTTTCGTTTCACTCAAATCAACTTCACCATCGGTGCTCACATGCTTAAGGCGATAAAAATATTTATGTCTATTTGTCGATGGCTTGTCAAAGCCTTCGTAACAATCGCAATTCGCTTGTTTAGGATCAGGTCCCATCACCATCGCAATTGTTTTAAAGTTCACTCCATCAACACTCCGTTGAATTTCAAAATAATTAGTGGCAACCTTATTGTCTGTTGCCCAGTCAATCATTATTACTTTCTTAACTGCATTTACGGTAAAGCTTGTATAGTTTATTTTGGCCTGTTGAGTTTGACACATGCCTTCTGAATAAGCCCAGATTAATACTGCAAACGCCATTAAATTTTTTGTTATTTGCTTCGTATTCATTGCTTAAATTTTTTAATTATTAAAATTTTGATTTGCAATGAATATTGGATGGGGTTAGAATTACATGAGGTATTGGCGTATAAATATAACAATTCACTTAAAAATAGAAACTGCTTTTAATTTCCGGATAATGATAAATATTCCATAGGGAAATGATCATTTAATGCCGGAATTCCGATCTCAAGTTATTTGATAAAGGGCGAGGTTGAGATCTTTCTTTTACTAAAGCAGGTTGAATAAATTGGTGCTTTATAGCAAGGGAAAATGCCTGGCCAAAATAAAAAGAGAAGAAAGCGGAATCGGTAAAGATTGAAATAATCTTTCCTTTTAATGTAGAGTTTCTATTCATTTCTTGTGTTTGCGTTTCTTAATTTAATGACTGATGTCGTAACCAAAATAAGCGGATTTCAGAAAGGATATGAAACAGTTAGTTAAATGCACCAGGTAGTAATTTGGTGGTAAATAAGAAGTTTAGGTAAAACAATTCTCACTTACAGATGCAAACATAGATTACATATTTCAATAAAGCAAGACCGTAAATTTACGGTCACAAGGCTATTAGACAAATTTCACCATTTTAGAAAATTATTAGATTATTTCAATTATAAATGGTTTTTTATAAATATAACTTTTATTTTGGCGCAAATAATTAGTATATTTTAAATCAACTAAGCCTCAGGCGCAAATTTCCTCAAAATAATACCTCTTTCCACAAAAAGCTGCCATTATTTCACTAAAAATCTTTATACATCTAAATTATTCTTGCATTTTCAGCGATTAAAAGTCCCGCATATTAAAGTTTTACTTTATTAGTAATATCAATTAATATTAAATATCCTTTATACATTTTAACTTATTTACCATCTACAGCTTAATGTAATTATCATGAAAATTTGACAGCTATTTCAGTTTTAGCCAAATTAATAGTTATTAATGGGCCATTTGAGCCCACAAATTCTAATATTAAATATCTAACAGATATCGTAAAATATTAATAAACAATCCATAATTATAATACTACAATGCTAACCAATATATCATTAGTTTTTGCATGCATTCCCTTCTTTAATACTATTTAATTTAGTAACGTTTATTGTATTCACAAGAGTGCCGGAATAAAACTCCCAAAATTCAGGCAAAATCTCTTTCTCACGAATATGCCATACTGGCGTATTACTTTCGCCTCCTACTTTCCTAAAAAAATATTTTTAGGGTCCATCGCCGAGAGTATACGAAGTCTAAAAAAGCGGGATTAATCTTTTGCGAAACTTTTAGTTTTGGTAGAATGGAAAAAATCACAATAGAAATGAAACTCAACCTTGCTTTAAGAGATTTTGTCGTTATGTGATCAAAAATTTAAATTGGAATCTTAAATTTTTGAAGGCAGACAATTCAATAAAAGATAGCAGAGAGGATGAGAATTATGTTTCCATGATTAACAGAATTATGGGCACATTTTCAAGCCATCTTTGTTTGGGCCGATAAGTTTAAAAAGCTATCAAAAAGAAGTAAAGGGAAATAGAGTGATCTGAGCTTGATCTGGAATTATAATGTTTTAACAAAATCATTTTTCAAGGTGGCTGTGATAAATAGTTACTTTAACTTGTGAAGTATCCGCAAGTTTATTTGGCAGAAAAAAATCAATTTTTGAAAGATGAAAAATTTGACCTGGCTTTCTCTTATTTCAATGTTTACAGTTTTTTCGTGTTCATCTCCTAAGGAACTGGAATATCAATCATTTCATAATTTTTCAGTTCAGAAATTAGGGTTTAATAATTCAACGGTGAGCCTGGATATTGTATACTATAATCCAAATAATTTTGGAATGCAATTGAGGAACAGTGACCTGGATATTTACATAGACGGCGGCATGTTAGGCCATAGTTCGTGTGATACCCTGATCAGGATTCCCCGAAGAGATACTTTCAACCTTCCGGTAAAATTTGATGTAAACATGCAGAATATTTATAGAAATGCCTTTAGTGCTTTAACTGGTAAAGAAGTAACAGTAAAATTAACTGGCAAAATAAGAATAGGTAAGGCAAACGTATTTATGAGTTTCCCTGTTAACTATGAGACCAAAGAGACCTTTTCGTTGTTTTAACAAGCAGTTATTTATTAAAATTTTTATTTTTTTGATGCCGGAGGATGGGTCACGTGTTGGCAGGTAATCGGTAGTCTTTTGTAGGCATCAGGGTCAGCAGTTACATCATCGGCATCATATCCCAGGTTTGCGAGTTCGGTTTTTATATTTTCAATATTGGTTCTGTCATTATACCATACAACAGTTACGGTGTGCCTTCTCCAATCCGCTTTTACCGAAGAAATTCCATCTTCATGAGCCATATGATTTTCAATCCTTGTTTTGCAGGCTTCACATTGAACATTGGGTGTTTGGATTACGGCTTTTTGAACGGCCTTCTGCTGAGCATAACTTGATGCTGTAAAACCTGTTAACATTATTAGGCTTAGTATAACGCTATTCATTATCTTTTTTTTACGAATTTAGGATTTTACACTCCAATTTGCTGGATCCGACCGCCAGTTTAACAAGGTGTTTTGATCCTGTTCTGAAACGTAATTCTTCTCGATTGCCATTGCGATCACCGTATCGTAGTCGGTAAGGGAATGGTAATTTACTTTTGCATCGTTAAATGCTTTCGTAGCCACATCAAACCCATAATTAAAAATCGAAACCATACCTTCCACGATAAGCCCTTCATTCCTCAAAACCCCTGCGACCTGTAGACTGCTTTTGCCTGTTGAAATAAGATCTTCGATTATGACTACCTTTTTTTGGGATTCAAAATACCCTTCAATTTGGTTACCAAGTCCATGTTCTTTTGGTTTTGGCCTTACATAAATATATGGCAGCTTTAACTGGTCAGCAGCCATCGCTCCCCATGCTATTCCCGCCGTGGCGACACCTGCAAGCATCTCGGCATTTTCATACATTTGAAAAACCGTGTTGCAAATTTCGGATTTAATAAAATCCCTGACATATGGATAAGAAAGTACCTTGCGATTATCGCAATATATGGGACTCTTCCACCCGCTGGCCCAGGTAAATGGTTTATCTACACTCAATTTAATTGCATTAATTTGTAATAGCTTTTCTGCAACGGCTTTTTTATTATTCATGCAGCGAAGATAACATACAGCTATGAGCTATATAACAATTTACTTTGGAGAGAAGCCCGTTTATTTATGCGATGAGTTAACCAGGGAAATCGAGGAGGTAAGACACCATCCGGATGCAGTGTTTATTGATGAACTCTCCAGTGCTGCGGTAAATTCATTACTACATGAAATTGGAAAAAAGGAATTTCATGCAGGAATTATTATCCATCAAAATTTCGATAAGCTCAAAAAAGAATTCTTTAAACATTTCAAGTTGGTAACAGCTTGCGGAGGCCTCGTGAAAAATAAAAAAGGCGAAATCTTACTTATTTTCCGCCGCGGAAAATGGGATCTTCCAAAAGGCAAGCTTGATGAAAATGAAACATTATTACAATGTGCCGTAAGAGAAGTGCGTGAAGAAACAGGTCTAACACATATTGAAACAGGTGAAGAAATCAACACCACTTATCATACCTACGTTGATTTTGGCAAACATATACTTAAAGAATCTCACTGGTACAAGATGTTGGCGCCTGGTGAAGATGCACTCACCCCACAAACAGAAGAAGATATAACAGAAATTCGATGGATTAAGAAGAAAGATTTAAACGATTTCCTGGAGAATACCTTTCCGACTATTATTTCGGTTTTAAAAAATGCCTGAACCCAATCTATCGTTACATTCTCGGCATAACACCATTATTGGGAATTATGGCTACCGTATGCCTGCTCACGCATACCAGCTTTTGCATTTCATCGCGGATTTTAATATCCCATACATGAGTGGTTCTTCCCAAGTGTAACGGTGTCGCAGTGCCGGTAACAAGTCCGTGCCTCACGCTTCTTATATGGTTTGCGTTTATTTCCAGGCCTACACAATAAAACTTATCCTGGTCAATGACAAGGGCTGACGCCACACTTCCCACCGTTTCTGCCAGCGTGCAGGAAGCACCGCCGTGCAATATTCCATATACCTGGATCGTACGCTCGTTCACTGGCATGGATAAACGCAAATAATCTTCTCCTATCTCAACCCACTGCATACCCAAAAAGCCCGCCATAGAATCCTTCCCTAAATCCTTGATTCTATCAATACTTATTGTTTTATCAAACCAGATTGACATATTATTTGATATTATTTTTGACAGCTTCGGGAAGAAATTGCGAAACATCTCCTCCATTTCGTATAACATCACGTACAAGTGTACTCGCAACAGATGTAAATTCGGGCAGGCATGTTAAAAAAATAGTTTCAACGTTATGAGCTAAACTGCGATTCATATCAGCAATAGCCTTCTCATATTCAAAATCGTTTACGTAACGAATTCCTCTTAAAATAAAGTCAGCGCCTATTGATCTACAGCATTCCACCGTTAGTCCATCATAAGCCAACACTTTAATTTTGGGTTCATTTTATAAATTTCGCGTAACCATTGAAGTCTTTGTTCTTCTGAAAACATCGCTGTCTTATTACTGTTTCTGCCAATTCCGATAACCAGTTTATCAAAAAGAGGAAGTGCCCGGTTTATAATATCGGTATGGCCTAATGTAACAGGATCAAAAGTTCCGGGGAATAAACAAATTCTTTCCATGTTACCTGTTTGGTTTTTATTAAAAAATTATGCGCCGTTTAGATGAATAGGGCTTTCAATTAATTTATCAATTGAAATTTTGTTTATTACTAAGTAAATAAAGGACAGCCATTCTTACGGCAACACCATTTTCTACCTGCTGTAAAATAATGGATTGTTTTGAATCTGCCACATCGCTATCAATTTCCACTCCCCTGTTCACGGGCCCCGGGTGAAGAATAACAATTTCTTTATTGATACTTTCCAATAATTTCCTGCTTACACCGTAAGCCAAATTATATTCCCTTAAGGAGGAAAATAAAACCTGGTTTTGTCTTTCCAACTGGATACGCAATACATTGGCAACATCACACCACAGCAATGCTTTTTTAAGATTATACTCAACACGAATATCAAATGCTTCCTTTATATATTTTGGAATCAAAGTCGGCGGCCCAGCTACCATAACTTCTGCGCCCGCCTTTTTCAATAAATAGATATTGCTAAGGGCTACCCTTGAATGCATGATATCACCAACCAGCACAATCTTTTTACCCTGCCAGCGTTCCGCATTTTTCTTTTATTGAAAAGGCATCCAGCAACGCCTGCGTTGGATGTTCATTTATACCATCACCGGCATTGATTATGGCTGCGGGAATATGTTTTGACAAAAAATGACGGAGCGCCGCTCGCGCTATGGCGCATAACAACCATATCAACTTTCATTGAAAGAATGTTATTAACCGTATCCAGCAAAGTCTCTCCTTTTGAAACTGACGAACCAGATGCGGAAAAATTTAATGTATCGGCGCTCAATCGCTTTTCCGCCAACTCAAATGAAATTCTCGTACGGGTGGAATTTTCATAAAATAAATTCACAATAGTTGTATCACGAAGGGATGGCACTTTTTTTATAGGCCTTTGTAACACTTCTTTAAATTGGGTAGCTGTTGAAAGAATAAGATCGATGTCGCTGAGTTGTAAATCTTTAATGCCCAGGAGATGTTTGGTAGAAAGTTGCATTAAAGGTCAAAGCTAAATAAAAAAATTATCTGAAGTGGTATTTTTTATCTTTTTCAAATTATATTCAATACAAAACAACTTGCTCTTTATCCCATTCTACTTTAACTTTTTGAGAAATAAGTGAATCAATTGCCTTTCCGCAATAATCAGGCTGAATAGGCAATTGGCGGCTATACCTTCTATTTATAAGAACACAAAGCTCAACTTTTTTAGGTCGGCCAAACGCCAAAAGAGCGTCTAGGGCTGCACGTATGGTTCTTCCCGTATAAAGCACGTCATCGATAAGAACAACATTTTTATTTTCGATAGAAAAAGAAATATTAGTTTGATTAGGACTATGCAACTCCTGCCGGATGTCATCCCTGTAAAAAGTTATGTCCATTTTCCCGTAGGGGATTACTTTATCTGGAACGATCTTATTCAACTGTTCATAAATTTTATCAGATAAATAAATGCCCCTGGGTTGAATTCCAATAATAACAAGGGAAGAAAGATCAGAATAATTTTCTATCAGCTGGTAGGCCAGTCGCTCAATAGTTATCTGAAGCTGATATTTGTCGAGAATTGTTTTCATGAAGTCGTAACTTCTTCATTCATGAACGGATATCTGTAATTAACGGCCGGGTTAAATGTTTCCTTAATCGTTCTTGCACTTAACCAACGATATAAATTAAGAATGCTGCCGGCTTTATCATTGGTTCCGCTGCCGCGAGCACCACCGAAAGGTTGCTGACCGACAACGGCGCCAGTTGGCTTATCATTTATATAAAAATTACCGGCGCTATTAGTAAGTTTCTTTGTAGCAATTTCAACAGCATAACGGTCCTGCGCAATTACGGATCCTGTGAGTGCATAAGGCGAAGTTGAATCAACTAACTTAATGGTTTCGTCAAATTTATTTTCATCGTATACGTATAGCGTTAGTACAGGTCCAAACAATTCTTCACACATGGTAACATAGCGTGGGTCGGTAACTTCTATTACGGTAGGTTCAATAAAATAGCCATTGGTTTTATCACACTTTCCGCCAACCAATATTTTAGCGCCTTTATCTTTTTTCACTTGTTTGATATAACCTTCAAGTTTATCAAAACTCTTTTCATCAATCACTGCATTAATAAAGCAGGTGAAATCCTCCACACTTCCCATCTTCATTGTTTTTATTTCAGCGACCAATTTCTTCTTTACCTGCGGTGCAATGTTGGAGGGGATATATGCCCGCGATGCAGCAGAACATTTCTGTCCCTGGTATTCAAATGCACCGCGGCACAAAGCTGTAACCACCACATCAACATCAGCACTTTTATGAGCGAGGACAAAATCCTTACCGCCTGTTTCACCAACAATTCTTGGATAGGATTTATACAGTTTAGTATTTTTTCCAATCGTTTCCCACATAGAGTTGAATACGCCAGTACTTCCTGTAAAATGAATTCCTCCAAAATCAGGATGATTGAAACAAACTTCGCCCAAAGTAGGCCCATCAACATAGATTAAATTAATAACGCCATCGGGTAACCCTGCTTCTTTTAAAATGCGCATAAACATTTGGGCGCTGTAAACCTGTGTGTGGGCACATTTCCAAACAACAGTATTACCGCACATCGCTGCAGAAGTGGGAAGGTTCCCTCCTATTGCCGTAAAATTAAAAGGAGTTATAGCAAGAACAAATCCTTCGAGCGGACGATACTCCATCCTGTTATAAACACCAGGGCTATTCGAAGGTTGCTGCTTATAAATTTCACTTAGAAAATGAACATTAAATCTTAAAAAGTCTATTAGCTCACAAGCAGCATCTATCTCAGCCTGGTAAACATTTTTACTCTGACCAAGCATAGTTGTTGCCAAAATATAAGGCCGGTATTTTGTCGCAAGAAGTTCTGCCGCTTTTAAAAAAATGTTTGCCCGGTTCTCCCAACTGGTGTTGGCCCATTTCTCCTTTGCTTTTAAGGCTGCATTAATTGCTTTTTTTACATGAGATGCATCACCAAAATGAAAACTGCCGAGTATATGATTCTTTTCATGAGGAGGATGTATAGCAACTTTATTTCCCGTTCGTACCTCATCAGCTCCAATGTACATCGGAATATCAACCTTCTTACTTTTTAATTCTTTTAAAGTATTTTTTACCAGTTCTCTTTCCGGGCTTCCGGGTGCAAAATTCAGCACAGGTTCATTTGAAGGAAGCGGATAATAAAAATTACCGGTATTCATAATTTATTATTTAAGCCGATAATGCAGGGTATGCATTATCGTTAGATGTAAAAATAAAACCACAAACCTGCAATTTTATTTTTTTAGATACATAACTTCTTTAACCAATTCAACGGTACGCGGAACATCAGGTAAATACATAGCTACAAGATTAGGAGCATAATGCATTGGTGCATCTGCAGAAGTAATACGTCTTACGGGAGCATCCAAATAATCGAACCCTTCCTTTTGGATGCGGTAAGCAATTTCAGAAGATATAGAAGCAAATGGCCATTGCTCTTCAACAATCACAAGCCTGTTGGTTTTCTTAACTGATTCAAGAATTGTCTGCCAGTCCAATGGCCGTATGGTTCTTAAATCAATAACTTCAGCGCTTATATTTTCTTTCTCTAGTTCCGCGGCCGCCCCCATTGCAACCTTCATCATTTTATTAAAAGAAACTATAGTAACATCACTTCCCTTCACGAGTAACTTTTGCTTTACCAATAGGTATCAAATATTCTTCTTCAGGTATTTGACCTTTTTCGCCATACATTACCTCACTCTCCATAAATATTACAGGGTCATTATCACGAATGGCGCTTTTTAGTAAACCCTTTGCATCGTAAGGATTGCTTACCGATATTACTTTAAGGCCGGGAATATTTGCATACATTGATTCATAAGCGGTAGAATGCTGGGCGCCTAATTGACCTGCACTTCCATTAGGGCCTCGAAATACAATCGGGCAACCGACCTGCCCGCCACTCATCGCAAGCATTTTAGAGGCTGTATTTAAAATTTGATCCAGCGCAAGATTCGCAAAATTCCATGTCATAAACTCTACAATCGGGCGAAGCCCATTTTGCGCAGCGCCTACAGCAATTGCTGTAAATCCAAGTTCGGTTATCGGCGTATCTATCACTCTTTTTTCCCCAAACTCTTCCAACATTCCCTGGCTTACTTTATAGGCTCCATTGTACTCAGCCACTTCTTCACCCATTAAAAAAACGTTCTCATCACGCCTCATCTCCTCGCTCATCGCTTCACGTAATGCTTCTCTAAATGCTACTTCTTTCATTAATTTAAAAAATTGATTGGCAAAAATATCGGTTACGGGGCAAATGAGCAAAACTCATTGTGATAAAATGCAGTTAAGGCATTAGCTCGGAAAGTTTATCGGTTAATTTTTTTCCGAAAATATTTTTTGCAATGATCTTCCCATCCTTATCCAATAAAAGGTTCGATGGTATTGCCTTGATACCATATTGATCGGAAGTGCTGTTTTTCCATCCCTGCAAATCCGAAACCTGGTTCCAGTTTAATTTATCGTCTTTAATAGCTTTCTCCCACTTATCTTTTTTTGAGTCGTAAGAAACACCATAAATGGTAAATCCTTTGTCCTTAAATTTATTATAAGCCGAAACGATATTTGGATTTTCTCTGCGGCATGGGCCACACCAACTCGCCCAAAAATCTACCAATACATATTTACCATGTAAAGAAGATAAACTCAGCGTTTTTCCGTTAGTTGTGTTTTGCGAAATTTCAGGAGCTACTTTACCAATAGCCACATTACTGTAAGTATCAATCATTTTTTTTACCTCCTGCCCTTTGGCTGAATTTCGAATTTCAGGCGAAAGCATTTCGTATAAAGGTTGTACTTCACTGGCTTCAGCGTAATAGGCATAATTTTCGTATATCGCCATTGCAGCCCGTAAAGAATTGGGATAAGCTTTTACAAATTCTGAAACAACTTTTCTTTTTTCAGCCAAAACCGCAAAGTCCACTTCATCAAGGCTGTCCATTACATTTTTATTTTTATCCTTATAAGCCTGTTCGAAAATCTTACTGTTTGCATCTTCCCATTTCGTAACATATTTCATTCTTTCTTTCAGCAGTTTGTCGTCGTCGTTTATGGGTGAACCTTTCACCGTGAGAAGCTGAAGTGAATCGCCGCGACCTGAAATACTCATTGTTGCCGGTTCAATATAAAAAGCAAAATAATCATTTGGTTTTGCCGTGGGCATGGTCAGTGTTGCGAAAAACGGATCTTTAACAAAACCGGTAAACTTAAAATTACCATCGGTGATTGAAGCGGAATCCTGGATTGTTTTATCCGATTCGTAGATACTTAAATAAACAATACCTTTTTGTATTTTTTCAAATTGCCCGTTGATCGTAAATGAAGAATCCTGTGCAAAGCAATTCAAGCTTATGAATAAAATAATTATCGGAAAGAATGTGAATTTTTTCATTAATATTTATTAGAGCACAAAAATAACGTTTATTCAAAAAAGGGATTTACCATTTATAATTTCCATGAAATGAATGGAAGTATCAAAAGTCAATGCCGAAATATTTCTATAGGGAATCAATAAAAATTCTCACTTCCATTACAAAATATATTTATGCAAACGATTGACTTTAATAATTAAACGGGCTTTCGTTATATTTAGCGGGAGAACTTTTGAGATTCAACTTAATAAACAAGTTAACAATAAACGAAACGATGCGCATTTATTTTACATCGGTGGAATGATTGCTAACAGTCTGCTTAAGCACTAGTAAAATATTGTTGAATAGATAAAAATACTTTTAAAGATTTTCAATATAAAACTATAATGAAGCATAGACGATTTTTATTTAATACGATATCAGCTATCTTAATTGGTATTCTTTTATTGCCCGGCTTTAGTCTCCAAACCGATGGACAAATTCATGATTCATCTCAATTATATAATTCGAAAGAATTTACCTCTCCAAACAGCTTTACACATGGCGTGGAAGGTCCGGCGGTGGACCGATTTGGTAATGTTTATGCCGTAAATTATTCACGAGAGGGAACAATAGGAATTATAACCACACAAGGAAATCCGGGTTTATTTATTGATCTTCCTGATAGCAGTGTTGGAAATGGAATCAGGTTTGACAGCCACGGTAATATGTTGATTGCAGATTACACAAAGCACAATGTGCTTAAGGTTAATATGACAGACCAAAGAAGATCACTGTTTTTGCTCATGAAGTCAAAGATGACGCAACCTAATGACATAGCCATTGACAGCAAGAACCGGGTTTACGCCAGCGATCCAAACTTTAAATTAAACACAGGTCGCATTTGGCGAGTCGACAGGCATGGAAAGATTACGTTATTAGATACACTAAACGGACCAGCCAATGGAATAGAAGTAAGTCCTGATGAAAAGAAATTATATGTAAATGCAGGCAGGAAAGTATGGTCTTATGATCTATCACGCAAAGGTGACATTAAGCAATAAAAGTTTATTAATTGAATTTCCGGATTTTGGTTGTGATGGTATGCGTTGCGACGTTGCGGGAAATTTATATATCGCCCGTATCGGAAAAGGTGTTGTGGCAAAAGTTTCTCCCAACGGGGAAATATTAAATGAAATAAAATTAATTGGGAAAAAACCAACGAATGTGGCTTTTGGAGGAGCAGATGGTTGCACGGTTTATGTGACGTTAATGGACATGGGTAATCTGGAGACTTTTCGTGTAGATGTTCCCGGTAGAGAATGGAAGATGCAGAGAAAAAATTAAAGAAATTACTTCATTGAATATGTTAATAACGGACTGGCTTAAGCGCATTTAAATTTAAAATATAAATTCCATCACTATTAAACAAATTGAATATGAAGCGTAGAGATATTATCAGGGGGCTAACGCTTTTGCCCTTGGGAGGAAGCCTTTTAGGGACGGTGCTTCCCTCAGAATCAAAAGCAGGCAGTCGGTTGAAATCTCCGGCCAGGCGTAATCTGCTGGATGAACTTGGTATTCGCACGTTCATAAATGCAGCGGGAACCTATACCACAATGACAGCATCTCTCATGGATGACGAGGTCATGAATGCGATTGACCACAGTGCCAAAGAATTTTGTATGCTGAACGAAGTACAGGATAAGGTGGGAGAAAAGATTGCACAAATGGTGCATGCTGAAGCCGCTATGGTTACGGCTGGAGCCTTTTCCGCCTTAACACTTGGCACGGCAGGAATTCTTACCGGAATGGACCAGGCGAAAGTGAAGCAAATCCCACATCGTTTGGAAGAATCAGGAATTAAATCGGAAGTGTTATTGCAGAAAGGTCATTTTGACGGTTATGAACAAGCTCTTTACAATACAGGCGTCACCATAATTCCTGTTGAAAATGCAGATGATGTCGATAAAGCCGTAAACGAAAAAACTGCGTCTATGCATTTCTTAAATTGTAATGCACTCGAAGGAAAAATTATGCATGAAGAATGGTTGCAACTTGCAAAAAAACATAACCTGCCGGCAACAATTGACATCGCCGCAGATGTACCGCCTGTATCGAATCTTTGGAAATACAATGATATGGGTTTTAGTTTTGTTGCATTGTCCGGTGGCAAAGCCATACGCGGCCCGCAAAGTACAGGAATACTAATGGGCAAAAAGGATATTATTGCAGCCGCCCGTTTGAATGATTCTCCTAACGGAGTTACAATAGGTCGGGGTATGAAAGTAAATAAGGAAGAAATGTTGGGAATGTATGCGGCGCTGGATGCATATATCAACAAGGATCATGATAAGGAGTGGAAGATGTGGGAAGATAATATTGCTGTTATAAACGATGCAGTCAAAAATATTAAAGGAGTTACCACAGAAGTTTCGGTTCCGCCAATTGCTAATCATACACCGAAGTTAAAAATTTCGTGGGATAAGAATATAATAAGGATGAGCACGGGAAAATCTTGGCGATAAATTGCGTAATGGAAATCCTTCTATCGAAGTTATTTCCTGGGGAGATGAAGATCATAGCATTAGTCTGACTGTCTTTATGTTAAAGAAGGGCGAAGAAAAGATTGTGGCTCGCAGGATAAAGGAAGAACTTTCGACAGCTTCTTCCTAACGATTCAATGCAGGCTAATTGCATTTATTTAATTTATTAAATTTCGGGGAAGCTCAATGCTAAAAAAATATTTTTTGCTGTTCTCTTTATTTTGCACAGGAGAGAATTTAGTTCAGGCTCAACCTTACAGTATAGTTATAAAAGGCGGCCACATTATCGATCCAAAAAACAATATTGATGAGTTGATGGATATCGCCATCAAAGGCGATACAATAGTAAGGTTGCAAAAACCATCGACGCAAAAGATGCCGTACAAGTTGTGGATGCCCATGGTTTATATGTTACGCCGGGCCTCATCGATATTCATACACATGATTTTTATGGGAATAATCCCGATCAATATTTAATGGATGCTACCGCTGCGATAGTTCCTGATGGATTTACTTTTCGGGTAGGCGTTACGACCGTCGTTGATGCGGGAAGTTCAGGATGGCGTACGTTTCCGCTTTTTAAAGAGCAAACAATAGACAGGTCACAAACAAGAGTACTTGCATTTCTGAATATAGTTGGCGCAGGGATGAGAGGAGGTGCTTATGAACAGAATGCTAACGACATGGATCCGGAAATGGCCGCCTATGTCGCAAAACAATATAAAAATTATATTGTTGGATTTAAAGTTGCTCATTTCGAAGCTGCCAAATGGATTCCGGTAGATAGTGCAGTGGAAGCAGGTAAGTTAACTGATTTGCCCGTAATGATTGATTTTGGTGGCGACGATTCTCACCCGCCATTATCGATTGAAGAACTGTTTTTTAAACATCTTCGCCCGGGCGATATTTATACGCACACTTTTACTGAATTAAAAAGAAGAGACCCTATTGTTGATACAACTACAAGAAAACTTAAACCATTTGTATTGCCCGCTCAGCAAAAGGGAATTGTATTCGATGTTGGCTTTGGCGGCGCAAGCTTCGATTTTCGACAAGCCATTCCGGCGCTTAAAAGCGGCTTTTATCCCAAACTCAATCAGCACCGATCTTCACACAGGAAGTATGAATGCTGCGATGAAAAATATGCTGAATATTATGTCTATGTTTTTGGCAATGGGTATGGATTTGCCAAACGTTATCCAGGCAAGCACCTGGAATCCTGCTAAGGAAATTAAGCATGAAGAATTAGGAAATTTATCGGTTGGTTCGGTTGCCGACATCGCTATATTAAATCTGCGGAAAGGAGACTTTGGATTTTGGGATAGGCGTGGATATAAATTAAAAGGTAAAGAGCGGCTTGAGTGTGAGATGACGATTCGTGCCGGAAAAATTGTTTACGATTTAAATGGCATCACAACTCCGGAAGTAAGTCGGCAATGTTGAATAACATCAAATTTTAATCATCAAAAAAATTAAACCCCACGATATGAGGCTGAGCGGCTTTTTAGTATTACTCTCTTTTTTTATTCTTGTTTATTTTACCCAGTGCCGGCGGCGAGGGTTGCCACCGGGCGATCCGGACAATGGTGGACTTGTTTTACCAAAAGGCTTTGAAGCAGTAGTGGTTGTGGATAGCCTTGAAGGAGCAGCCAGGCACATTGCCGTTAATTCTAACGGTGACGTGTACGTGAAATTAAGATTCCCAACAGCGGAAGGAGGAAATGCTGCCTTAAGAGATGAGGACAATGATGGCAAAGCCGACATTATTAAAGATTTTGACGATTACAAGGATAGAAGCAGCTACGGAACCGGAATGAGAATACATAACGGTTATCTTTATTTTAGTTCTGTTACAAGGGTGTTCCGGCAGAAACTAACGCCGGGCCAATTAGTACCTGATAGCAAAATAGAATTACTGTTAACAGATACGCAACCACCGCGTCAACATGATACCAAACCCATTGCATTTGATGATAAAGGAAACATGTATATTCCCTTTGGCGCTCCATCTGATTGTTGCCAGTTTGAAGACAGAACACCATTTTCTCCAGGAATGGATCCTTGTCCAATACTTGTGAACCGGGCAAGCATCTGGAAATTTGATGCAAACAAAACAGATCAATTTCAAAAAGACGGGCAAAAATTCGCCTCTGGTCTGCGAAGCATTGTCGCACTGGAATGGAACGACCAGGATCATAACCTGTTTACGATGATGCACGGAAGGGATTACCTGCATGCAACCTGGCCAAAGTACTATTCTGAATGGGAGGGTGCAGTTCTGCCCGCTGAAGAATTCCTAAAATTGAAACAAGGATCAGATGTTGGTTGGCCATACTATTATTATGATGAGATAAAAGGGAAATTGATGCTAAATCCGGAATACGGAGGCGATGGGAAAAAGGAAGGTAACGGTGCCGAATACACGCAACCTTTGATAGGTTTCCCGGGACACTTTGCACCGAACGATCTGTTGTTTTATACGGGCAGCCAATTTCCTGCACACTATAAGAACGGGGCTTTCATAGCATTTCATGGATCAACGAGCAGCGCACCTTATCCACAGTCCGGCTATTTTGTAGCTTTTGTTCCTTTCAAAAATGGCGCACCTTCAGGCCCCTGGGAAGTTTTTGCTGACGGATTTGCAGGGGTAGATACTGTTATTAATACAAGTGATGCCAAATATCGGCCAATGGGATTATCCATGGGGCCGGACGGTTCTTTATATATTTCCGATTCTGAAAAGGGAAAAATATGGCGGGTGATGTATAAAGGAGACACCAGCAAGTTTGGCGAAGCGGATCTAGCGGATATGGTTAAACGAAAAAATGAGGCCACGAATATAAAAATACCTGACTCCATAAGGGATAATTTGGATAGAGGAAGTGTAACTATAGCAGGGAAAACTTTTAACACCTATTGTTCTGTTTGCCACCAGAGAGATGGATTGGGGAATGACCGTTTTCCGCCATTAAGCGGATCCGAATGGGTAACCGGTGATAAAAGTGTATTAATTGCTATTGTATTGAATGGTCTCGATGGAAATATTACAGTTAAGGGCAAATCGTATACTAATAAAATGCCCCGGCTTAATCTTCTGTCTGATGGAAATATCGCCCAGATTTTAACCTACATCAGGCAGAATTTTAATAACAATGCCAGCGCTGTTACAACTGAGGACGTGAGCAACACCAGGAAGTCGTTAGGCGGGAATATTAAATAAATCTGTGATAAATAATCATATTGATGGAATATTAAAAATGAGAATAAAAACAGGCGTATTCATTTTATCAGTTCTATTCGCTTCGCTTTTTTTTGAAATGGCCGATGCACAATTAAATGATGTGGATTTTAAGAGGCTATTGAAAGTTCCCCTGCAATACACGATTTTGAAGACTTCCGGGAATGTAACAATTGATGGAAAGGACGATGAAACAGATTGGAGTAAAGCACCGTGGACTGAACTCTTTACAGATATTGCCAGTGGAGTCGATAGTAATCCGTTAAGAAAGTCGCATTGTAAAATGTTATGGGATGATGATTATTTATATTTATTTGCCCGTTTGGACTGAAACCAACTTGTGGGCTTCATTAACCCAACACGACAGCCCCGTATTCCAGGATAATGCATTAGAAATGTTTATTGATCCGACAGGAAGCAATTTTAATTATTTTGAATTTCAAATTAATGCATACGGAACTGTATGGGATTTATTTATGCCAAAGCCTTATCGCAACGGTGGTAAAGAATTTAACCAGTTGGGACTTAAAAGATTTGAAAAAGGCAGTACAACTAAATGGAACAATTAACAATCCTACAGACACAGACAAAAGCTGGAGTATTGAATTGGCGATTCCGTTTAAATCCGTCAACCTGAGCGGTAACAGGCGTCCCGTTAAAGGAACTATTTGGCGAATGAATTTTTCCCGGTTGCAATGGGACGTTGATACTTTAAATGGGTCATTACTCTAGAAGGAAAGATAGCGTTTCCGGCAAATTGCTGCCGGAACATTATGCAGTATGGTCTCCGCAGGGCATTATTAATTTACATTACCCGGAAAGATGGGGCTATGTACAGTTTTCTGATAACCTTACCCAGGAAGGCTTTCTTTCTGAAAAAAACGAAGAACTTAAATTAATTCTTTGGAAATATTATTACCTGGAACAGGAATATAAAAGTGAAAATGGGAAATATACCAGCAGTCTTGATGACTTAGATAAGATTTATTCAAATGGATCTGATTTAAAAAAAACGGAGTCTAACATTGAGTTATATGCGGATGAGCACCAGTTTTGGATACAATTTCTTCTCCCTGGCTTGAATAAATACTTATCGGTTAATGAAGAGGGAGAATTGCAAGTTGACAATTTTTCTAAATAGATTTAAAAGAAACAGGCTCAAAAAAAAATCATATAGAAGACGTTGTTTATTATTGAAGGCAGATCATTTTGATAAGAAAAATCAAACATATCTTTTATCGTCACAACAAAGAAATTAAAAAACTACAATGCAACCGTTTCAGCAAAGTTTTCAACAATTCAATTATATAAACCTTTAAAAATTTAATTTATGCAAACAGAAAGAAGATCATTAATTAAAAAGATGTTGGCCTCTGCAACCGCATTAGTAGGATTAGGATTTGCGGCAAAAGCGACAGGAATTACCGGTAAAGAAAAACGGGTTGGGAATGTTACCGATTTCCAGGATGTGCCGTTATTTTCAGGCCATACAATACATGGAGATTTAGTCTATATCGCAGGAAAAGGGGCGCACGTTGAACCTTTTGAAATAAAAGCTCATACCGAAATAGTGTTGAAAGGATTGGAGGAAGAGTTGATTAAAGCAGGTTCATCAATGGAAAAAGTTTTGAAGGTCAGTGTTTTTTTAAACGATATAGCGGACTACCAGGGAATGAACGAAGTATATAAAGGTCGCTTCGGAAATAATCCCCCGGTTCGTACAACCGTTGCCGTTGCCAAGGGTGGCGTACCAGGCAATTCATTAGTGGAAATGGATTGCATTGCTTATTTATAATAATGGGTAAAATAAAATTCTTTAATCGCTAAACTACTTCGCGATGAAACGCAGAGATATTCTGAAAGGCTTAGGTTTATTACCACTATCCGGCGGAGTTATGGGCGGAGTCCTTGCTTCGGAAAAAGTTTTTGCTGAGCCGCATGCACCAAAGAGAGATTTATTTAAAGAACTCGGCGTGCGCACATTCATAAATGCACGGGGAACTATAACGTTTATGTCTGGCTCACTAATGCACGATTATGTACTGGATGCAATAAACGATACTTCAAAAGATTTCTGCATGTTGGAAGAACTCCAGGACAAAGTAGGAGAAAGAATTGCTAAGATGGTTCATTCTGAAGCAGCGTTGGTATCTGCAGGTGCTTTTTCTGCCTTAATGCTCGGCATGGCTGGAATCCTTACGGGTACTGATTTAAAGAAAGTAGCACAACTTCCTCAACTGGAAGGAACCGGAATGAAATCGGAAGTGATTATACAGAAAGGTCATCAAATTGATTATAATCATGCATTTCTTAATTGCGGTGCAAAATTAATTTATGTAGAAACGGCGGACGATGTGGATAGGGCTGTAAACGAAAAAACTGCGTCTATGCATTTCCTCGGGAAGCGGTGCACCCAATGGAAAAATTATGCATGAAGAATGGATAGCATTAGCCAACAAACATAATTTGCCAACATCCATCGATATTGCAGCTAACATTCCACCTTTATCAAATCTCTGGAAGTTCAATGATATGGGTTTTAGTTTCGTTGCCCTGTCAGGAGGCAAGGCAATTCGCGGACCTCAGAGTTCAGGAATTTTAATGGGCAAAAAAGAGATCATTGCAGGAGCCCGTTTAAATTCTTCACCACATTCCGGTACTATAGGACAGAGGCATGAAAGTTAACAAAGAAGAAATTCTTGGAATGTATGTAGCATTGGAAAGATACATTAGCCAGGATCATGATAAAGAATGGAAGGATTGGGAAGATCGGGTTTCGCAAATTGCAAAAGCGGCTGAAACAGTTAATGGAGTTACAACTGAATCTTATGTTCCACCAATTGCAGACCACACTCCTACGCTTAATATAACGTGGGACACTAATAAAGTAAAATTTTCCGGAGATGATCTCTTAACGAAATTAAGAAACGGCAATCCTTCCATTGAAGCATACGGCGGTGGTAAAAATTCCATTACTGTTTCTCCGTGGATGATGAGACCCGAACAGGTAAAAATTGTGGCGGCGAGAATTAAGGAGGAATTACTTAAAGCTTCTGTTTAGAGATATGCGTGTTCCGCATACAACATTTTAGAACCATAAATAAATAATTATTATTAATTAAAACAGAATCATGAAACGTAGAGATATTATTAAAGGATTAAGCTTACTACCCCTTTCAGGCGGAGTAATCGGGGGAGTGTTATCTTCGGAATCAGTACATGCTGAACCACCTGTCTCCAACAAGGGATTTATTTAAAGAGTTAGGTGTTACCAGGGTAATTAATGCAGGAGTAACTATGACTTTTTTATCTGGTTCATTGATGATGCCGGAAACATTGGACGCCATCAATTCAACAGCGCATGACTTTGCAAATATGTATGACTTGCAGGATAAGGTTGGTGCTAAGATTGCAGAGATGTTACATTGCGAAGCCGCCATGGTTACTTCCGGAGCCGCATGTGCATTGCTTCTTGGAGCCGCCGCTGCTATCACCGGCACCGACCAGGAAAAAATAAAATTGATCCCTAATCTTCCGGGACCACGACCGGAAGTAATTATGCAAAAGAGCCATCGTTATCTTTTTGACCAGGCCATCACAACCACAGGTGCAAAGATTATTGAAGTTGAAGGCAACGATGAAATGGACAAAGCTTTCAACAGTAATACAGTATTGGCGTTGTTCTTTAATGCTGCCGGAAGTTCAAGCGTAACCCGTGAAGATTTTATAGCACTTTGTAAGAAACATCAAATACCAAGTTTTATAGATGCTGCTGCCGACGTACCACCGGTTGAAAATCTTTTCAAATATCAAAAAATGGGATTTGATCTTGTAACTTTCTCAGGCGGTAAAATGATTCGAGGCCCGCAAAGTGCCGGGTTATTATTCGGAAGAAAAGATTTGATTGAAGCAGCAAAACTAAATCACAGTCCTCATGAGGCGCCCATTGGCAGGCCAATGAAAGTAAATAAAGAAGAGATGTTTGGCATGTATGCCGCTTTAAAGTCATACATCGAAAGAGATCATGAAAAGGAATGGCAGGATTGGCTGGATCGCATAAGTCGTATACAATCACAACTCGAAACCATCGCCTGTGTAAAAGGTGAAACACATGTTGAGCCAGGACCGGCAAATGCTTTTCCCAGCCTGCATCTAACCTGGGACCAGGAGAAAGTAAAGACCACGCCTAAAGATGTACTTGATCAACTCAAAAATGGCACTCCCAGTATTGTGGCAAATGGCAATGATAAGGTATTGAACATCGGGGTTGTATTATTAAGACCCGACCAGGTAGATATTGTAGCCCGGAGGGTAAAAGAAATTTTAAGTAAGGCGGTTTAGATTTATTATTAAGAAGGAAAATAGAGACATCGATTGTCTCAACTGTAAACCATAAAAATATTCAGATGAAAAAAATATTCCTGATTCTCATAGCGGCTTTATGTGCTTGCATCAAGCCCGGTTCTTTCACAAACATATAGTATCGTTATTAAGGGAGGGCATGTAATGGATCCAAAAAATAACATTGACCAGGTAATGGATGTTGCGATTGATAGTGGCAAAATAATGAAGGTGGCCAAAAATATCGATACAAAAAATGCAGCACAGGTAGTAGATGCAAAAGGCATGTATGTTACTCCGGGATTAATAGACATTCACACCCATGATTTTTGGGGTACAGAACCGAATCATCAATATGAAGACGGAAACCTGGCCATACAACCCGATGGATTTACGTTTCGCAATGGCGTTACAACAGTTGTGGATGCCGGAAGTTCAGGTTGGAGAACGTTTCCAATTTTTAAAGCACAAACAATCGATCAATCTCAAACCCGCGTGCTGGCATTTTTAAACATTGTTGGTGAAGGAATGCGTGGCGGTTATGAGCAGAATGAAAATGATATGGATCCAAAAATGTCGGCACTTGGTTGCAAGACAATATAGAAATATAATTGTTGGATTTAAACTCGCTCATTACGAAGGCTGGGACTGGACTCCTGCGGACAGGGCCGTAGAAGCGGGTAACCTTGCGGGTGGCATCCCTGTAATGGTTGATTTTGGCGGAAGCAGACCACCACTTTCGATAGAAGAATTATTTTTGAATCATCTTCGCCCCGGAGATATTTTTACGCATTGCTTTGCTCAAATAGGCGGCAGGGAATTTATCCTGGATACGTTAACTAAAAAAATAAAACCATTTGTTCTCGAGGCCCGTAAAAAGGGAATTATTTTCGATGTGGGATATGGGGGAATAAGCTTCTCTTACTCACAGGCAATTCCTGCTATAAAAGAAGGATTTTATCCAAATTCAATCAGTACAGATTTGCATGTTGGCAGCATGAATGCCGCGATGAAAGATATGCTTACTACTATGTCCAAATTTTTAGCAATCGGGATGGATTTGAAAAGCGTTATCACAGCAAGCACCTGGAATCCTGCTAAAGAAATTAATCATGAAGAATTGGGTAATCTCTCGGTTGGCTCAGGAGCCGATGTTGCCATCCTGAACATCAGGAAGGGCAAATTCGGTCTTTTTGATTATACGGGTTACAAAGTGGAAACTGATAAAAAACTGGAATGTGAAATGACCATCAGAGATGGCAGAATTGTTTATGATTTAAACGGCATTGCCAACCCAATAAATCCTCCTGCACGGCTTGTACCGCCTAAGCCAAATGCCAGTGAAAATTTTTCCGACTGGTATAATACCATACCATCAAAGAACAGCTTAAAACTTACACCAAGTAAAAGTATTAATCAACAGGAATTTTTCAGGCAATATCGTAAAGACAGTACCTGGTGGATTGAAGCATTTACATTTTTGAAAACAAAGGATCTTGCTAATCTTGCACCGGGCGTGTATGTTATTGACTCCGGAAATGTTACAGCCACTGTTTCAGAAGGACCAACAAAAAAAATTGAGGATGTTAAATGGGAAGCACATAGAAATTTCAATGACCTTCAGTATGTAATAAAAGGTAAAGCGCTAATGGGTGTCGCTCCAAGCGCTGATCCGCGGGGAACGCTTATAATTCCTTATTCCAACACAAACGATAATGAAAATTTCACCAACGATGGAGGTGAATATTTTGATGCAGATCCCAACACCTTCTTTATATTTTCGCCACAGGAAATGCATCGCCCGGCTATTAAAGTTGATGGGTATGATACAATAAAAAAGATCGTAATCAAAGTAAGAGTGCCTGGCTAAATTGACTGCAGATTAAAAATTTTGATTGACTTAATTATTCATTGTTAAAGACATTAAATTTATTTGGCTGTGTCGCAAATTAAATTACAATTGTGAGGTTCTTAATTGCCCCGATCCTTTAGGTCGGGTTATGAACTGAAGAGAATGAAGGGCTTTAGCCAAATAAAAAATTATTTTGGCCTTAGCCGGAAACACTGAAACCTTTACCCCGTGCTAAAGAAGCGGAGCATTGATTTGCAATCTAATTCTATAACCTTATAAAAAATATTTATCAAAATCGAGATGATGAAAATTAAAAGGATTGTTGCCGCCTTGTTTGTTCTATATATTTTTCCAAACAGCTAACGTTTATGCGCAAACGATTCCACGCGACGAATTAATTTTTCTAACCTCAGAATGGAAAGGAGAGAGATTTCCCGATGGACGTCCAAAAGTGCCGGATGATCTGTTGGTACGGGCGGCAAACATCGGTATTGATGATGCGTGGACCGTTTTAAAGAATTTAGGTTATACAAACCAGTTTGAATACGGATGGAAAATGGTGAACGATACCGTTCCTGTTATAGGCCGGGCACTTACTGCTATGTTCATGCCCTCAAGGCCAGATGTTGAAAAAAGTATTAAAGAAAGAGGATTGAAGCAAGGAAGAAAAGGCAACACAAATTCATGGCCGATAGATGTGCTAACGAAAGGTGATGTTTATGTTGCTGATGGTTTCGGCAAAATTGACGGAGGAACACTAATTGGAAGTACATTGGGAAATTCAATTTATAGCAAATCGGGTAACGGTGTGGTTTTTAATGCATCAGCACGCGACCTCAAGGGCTCTCTGAAATTAAAGGATTTAATGCATTTGTACGTGACTTTAATCCTTCATTTCTTGAAGGAGAAGTTTTAATGGGATTGAATACACCCATACGAATAGGCAAAGCAATTGTAATGCCGGGCGATTTGGTTATTGCCAACAGGGAAGGCGTACTTTTTGTTCCGGCACAGCTTGCTGAAATTGTTATCAGCACGGCAGAGTTTGTCACATTAAAAGATCAATTCGGTTTTGAAATGGTAAAATCGAATCGTTACACAACCGGGCAAATAGATAGTCAATGGACGGATGACATCAAAGAAAATTTTCTTAAATGGCTTGATCAGCATCCGGAATTAGGAAAGATGACGAGGGCAAAGCTTGATGAAATTATGAGCAAAAGAACCTGGTAGTTTTGATTGGAAAATTCTTTAGCTGGTATTTTGATTTAATAATACCTTCATTCAATTCAAAGATAAATAACGATGGAAAATACGATTGCTAAAAAACGCTGGATAAGACTTATTCCAATTGCCTTTATCACTTATAGTCTTGCTTATCTTGATCGGGCAAATTTTGGATTTGCTACTGCCGGTGGCATGGCGAAAGACCTCAACATAACAGCTTCCATGTCTTCTTTGCTTGGCTCATTATTTTTCCTTGGTTATTTTTTCTTCCAGATTCCAGGAGCGTTATATGCTGCCAATAAAAGCGCAAAAAAATTAATTTTCTGGTCACTCATATTGTGGGGCCTGTTAGCAATGGCTACAGGAATAATAAGTGATATAGATTATTTGATTGTGATAAGGTTTATGCTGGGCGTTGTTGAAAGCGCCGTTATGCCGGCAATGATAATATTTTTAAGCAGGTGGTTCACAAAGTCCGAACGATCAAGAGCAAACACATTTTTAATTCTTGGTAATCCGGTAACTATTCTATGGATGTCGATTTTGTCAGGCTACCTTGTAAAATCTGTAGGCTGGCGATGGATGTTTATTTATGAAGGAGCTCCGGCAATAATTTGGGCTTTTATCTGGTGGCGGATAATAGAGGACAAACCGCGAAATGCAAAATGGTTAACTGAAACGCAGAAGAATGATCTCGAAGAAAGACTGCAGTTGGAACAGCAAGTTATTAAACCCGTTAAAAATTATGCTGAAGCATTTAAATCGAAGGTGGTTATCCTACTTTGTCTTCAATATGCATTTTGGAGCATCGGTGTTTATGGCTTTGTGCTTTGGTTACCTGACATTATAAAAAAAGCGGGAAACTTAACCATGGTCAATACCGGTTGGTTATCATCGCTTCCCTACCTGCTTGCCATTATTGCGATGCTTGCCGCTTCACACTTTTCTGATAAAAGATTAAACAGGAAAGTATTTGTATGGCCTTTCCTGTTAATCGGTGCCGTTGCTTTCTATGGGTCGTACCTTGTTGGCACCAGTAATTTCTGGTTGTCTTTTGTATTGCTTGTTATTGCAGGCGGCGCTATGTATGCGCCTTACGGACCGTTCTTCGCCATCATTACAGAAGTGTTACCAAAAAATGTATCCGGCGGAGCCATAGCATTAATTAATAGCTTTGGCGCTTTAGGTTCCTTTGCCGGATCTTATTTGGTGGGTTATTTAAATGGCACCACAGGCGGCTTTGATGCCTCTTATATATTTATGTCAGGCTCTTTATTTCTTTCGGCTATATTAACAATGATTGCTGTAAAAAGTGGCGAAACCAGGCAGCTGGTGAAAATTGAATTAGAAACTACAGATACATTAATTGTTTCTGATTAACTGGTAGATAAAATGCAGGTAGGGATACCCGTTATATAATCAGCACAGTTGAATTACCATTGAACTAGCCCCGCCGCCTCCATTGCATATTCCCGCAGCACCAATTTTTCCTTTATTTTGTTTCAGTACATTGATAAGTGTTACAATAATTCTTGCGCCGCTGCAACCCAATGGGTGGCCTAACGAAACCGCTCCCCCATTCACATTCACTTTAGCAGGATCGAGTTTCATGTTTTGCGTGTTCACAATTCCAACCACACTAAAGGCTTCATTCAATTCGAAATAATCAACTTGCTGTAATGCAAGACCCGCTTTCTGCACGGCCTTTGGAACTGCAAGTGAAGGCGTTGTAGTAAACCATTCAGGCGCCTGTTCCGCATCTGCATAACTCAATATTTTTGCGATAGGTTTTAATCCCAGCGCATCAGCTTTTTCTTTACTCATCAAGACGACCGCGGCTGCGCCGTCATTAATCGTGCTGGCGTTAGCTGCAGTAACACTTCCTCCTTTTTCGAACGGAGATTTAAGACCAGGTATTTTTTCAAATTTTACCATGAATGGCTCTTCATCTTTATTAAACATAACGGTATCGCCTGAACGCTGTGGTATTTCAACACCAACAATCTCATCAGCAAACTTTCCTTCATTTACAGCAGCCTGGCTGCGTTTGTAACTTTCAATGGCAAATGCATCCTGCTGATCACGACTGATGTTACATTCTTTTGCGCACAACTCTGCCGCATTACCCATGGCATAATCCTTATAAACGTCAGTGAGGCCATCTTTTGCCATGCCATCAATCAAATTGGTGTTTCCGTATTTATTTCCCCAACGCATAGCTGGAGCATAGAAAGGCACACTGCTCATGTTTTCCATTCCTCCGGCAACAACAATATCTGTATCACCCAACATAATACTTTGTGCCCCATTCATAATAGCTTTCATTCCGCTGGCACACACTTTATTTACGGTAGTACAGCAAACACTTTCCGGTAACCCGGCAAATATAGCTGCCTGCCTTGCAGGTGCCTGTCCAAGATTGGCTTGCAGCACACAACCCATATATACTTCCTGAACGTCGGTTGGTTTTATTCCCGCTCTTTCTACTGCGGCTTTTATAGCTGTTGCTCCCAATTTTGTTGCAGGTATATCTTTCAATGTTCCACCAAAACTTCCTATTGGAGTTCGTACTGCTGAAATGATATAGACTTCTTTTGCAATCATAACTAGTATTTACTGGCAAAGATAGCGAAGGTTTTAGTTGGCGGGTATTCCAATTCCTTCTTGGATAAAAAGCAACAAAAACGTATACACTTGCTGATAAAACCAAGAAGGTTTATTTGAACTTTTTTATTTCATTGCTTCTCACAAAAACCTTCTTGGTTTGACACTCCGACCTTTTGAAGATGGGGTATTTGAAGTCGTTGCCTCCGAAAGGTGTCATTCAAAACAATTGCTTAACGATTTATTAGTCCGGATATTTTTTTTCCATCCGATCATAAAATGCCTTCAATACATAAAATGCTTTTTTCTTTTGGCCTGTTTCCGATATCAATCCTTTCCTGTTCCAGTAATCCTGATAGGTGGGATTCAATCTTTTTGGCGAACGAAAATCAACTAATATCCACGGAGTCGTACCACGGAGACCATCGATACCGGCAAAAAGCTTTACCTGGCCTTTATAAATTGCCTCCTGGAATTCTTCACTAAATCTTGTTGCTTCATCGGCATGAAAACCAGCAAGAGCGCCTCCTCCGGTTTCGGTAATTATGATCGGTTTGTCATAATCAATTTTGAATTTGTATTTACCCATTTCATCCGGCAGCCCTACATACCAGCCAATGTATTCATTGAAGCTTACCACATCTAATTTTTTTCCAAGCGGGTCATCAAGATGAAAAGTATCACTATTAATATGCCCAAGCAGCGCAGCGGAAACCAGCCTTGTATTATCCAACTCGTGCGCATGATCAGCTAGTTTCTCCATAAATTTTTCTCTTGCAGCAGTTGCGGGAGTTTCATTTCCAATAGACCAAATAATAACACTGGCCCTGTTCTTGTCCCTGGCGATAAGTTCAGATAATTGCTGTTGTGCAATATCATAGGTTGAAGGATTTTCCCAGTCTATACTCCAGTAAACCGGCACTTCTTCCCAAAGCATAATGCCCAAAGAATCTGCAAGCCTCGCTTCCAACTCGTTATGCGGGTAATGAGCCATGCGGATAAAATTGCAATTGAGTTCTTTCGCCCATAAAAGCATCATTCTGCATTCGCTTACATTACGCGGACGTCCGGGGATAAACGGATCTTCATCATGCATACAGATACCTCTTAAAAAAATCGATTTGCCATTGAGTAAAATATCTTTCCCTTTTGTTTCAATAGTTCTGAATCCTATCTTTTCTTTTACAGTATCATCTAGCAGATTCAATGAACACATCGTAAATTTTCGGATGTTCTGGCGACCAGTAATGCAGATTTTTAGCGGGTATATTAATCGCTGCATAGCCACTGTCATTCGTCACAATTGTAATACGAATATTTGCTTCGGGTATCCCCACCGTTATCTTTTGGGCAGCTTGCTGTCCTTTTAATTGTACAAATCCCTTGATGTTCCTGTTATCTGCGTTTGACAGTTGAATTTTATAATCACTGATATACGTTTCGGGGCATTTCGGCCAGCACTACGTCACCCGGTAATACCTCCATAATTCCACCAGTCAAAATTTTCTGTCGGCACATTTTCTTTACGTCGTATGTTATTTGTTTTTACAACCACAAAGTTATTTCCATCATGCAGTAACGATGTTACATCAAACTGGAAAGGCGTAAAACCTCCTTTGTGCTCGCCGGCCTTTTGTCCGTTCACATACACCACAGCTTCATAATTAACCGATTTGAAATAAAGAAAATATTTTTTACACTTGATTAAGCGCAACATTAAAATCATGTTCATACCAAACGGTTCCTTCATAAAACAACAATTGATCATTCTGTGAATTCCAGTCACCGGGCACATTGAGCGTTGGCGATTTTGCAAAATCATATTCTATTAAATCTGATTTGGACTGTTGTTCCTTGTTCTTATAAAAATTGTTACTTCCCGTTTCGTAAGGGATCAATGAAATAATGCCAGCGGCCATCGAGGTTTTGGATATTGCGGCCTGTCAATATTTTGAATGACATCAACCTGTGCGATGCATGGCAGAGAAAGCAACGCAATATGTAATTAAAAAGAAACAGTACATTTTCATATTTAAACAACTATTGTTTTAAATATGAATGTACTAAAAACAAATAAAAGGGAAGTATCGGTTTTTTTAATCCAGGCTTAAATACGGTTTAGATCAAGAATCACCCTTCCAATACTAACGGTAACGATTAGACTAATACAAAAATTATTTTAAAATCGAAGGAAGAATATGTTTTCGTTACATGTAGAATCATGAAGGCTTAACTGTGCAATAAACAATTACATCATTAAAATCATTATCGCAATTGGGATTTGTTCTGTTAAGGTCTTCAAATCCAATCAATACTTTATTTTCAGGAGCATAGTTAATTAAAACCGCATGCTTTTTCAAGTTAGGATCAACTTCAGGATTTAATGCATCGTTTGTACAGAAATGCACTGCATCATTATTTAAGTTTCCTAACCGTAGTATCCCAGGCGCCTTGCATTAAAACAAATCCCATCGAGGTACCTTCGCCAAAATTTCCAATCTTAACTTTATCACCTGAACGCAATGGGCGCGTAATTTCCGCAATTAGGGAAAATATAAGTGATTAGTTTTATGTCTTTGGCGCTTACTGGGGACTGACCGGTGGGATACGTATAAAAAGCAAGCGAATTTGCATACCAGCAACCTTCGGAAACAAAAGTTATATAAACATCCGATTGTGCAGTTATTGTTACATCAGCAATAGCAGAAGTTGTAAATAGCTCCGGATGTGATTTCGGTAAATTATTACCATCAGGCAGCGTGTTTTGTACAAAGTTGCTTAAATCGGCAGAAATCGTATCTGGCTGCATCAAATAAGTCGGCTTTCCATCGGAATCAAATGCGCCGAGGTTTTGGTAGGTCGTTGATGTAAACTTTACCCGTTTCGTAACTGCAGCCTTTTTACAGGCATTTAGCATTATTAAAATGCTGATTAAAAATAAGCAGGTTTGTGATTTCATAAATCGGTTTTAAGCAATGAAAGTTGAACTTATAGTTTTTAACTAATAGGACATAAATAAAGCCGAATTAGTATGCAATTAGTAACAGGCAAATCAAATGCCCGTGGCCGTTAATATCACATTTCCAATATTGATCTACAAATTGTCAAAAAATATGCCATCTCTTATTCCGTTTTTAAAAAGCAAAAAAAAATCGGGATTGACCACATTGCCTTAAACGAGACACCACTTCCGTATTGGAAAGTCCACTCCCGAACAAGAAAGTTTCTGACAACATTCTCTTTGCAAGATTCCAAAAGTGTTAAAGTGAAGTGGGTAAATAACGATCCAACATGGACCGTTAAAGTTATGTTTCAAAGTTATCCTTCCCAATCTTGCGGTTAATTCACTAACATTTCATTCGGCGTTCAAATAAAATGTTACATGTCCTTTGAAAAATTTATTTTCATTTCATTTATTTGGCTCATAGTGCCAAAGAGCATTATTTTCATTTTTTCCCCGATAATAGTATCCTGTGATGGATTAATAATAAACTTTCCTTCCTTGTTCTTTATCCCCAGGCAATTCACCCCTGTGCCACCAAACTTGATAATTTCATAAATTGATTTGTCTTTTAAATCTTTTGGCAGCACTTCATAAGCAACGGATTCTATGTTTATTGATTCTGCCTCATCTCCCCAAAGGTTGTTAATAAATTCAATTACGTCGGGCTTTGATATTAACGTAGCCATATGTGAGCCGCCAATCATTTCAGGCAATATGATGTGGTCAGCACCGGCGGTTTTTAATTTTATGACAGTGTTTTTATGCTGAGCCCTGCTAATGATCGTTAATGCCGGATTTATTGATCTTGCAGACAGAACAATGAATACATTGTCGGCATCTGCCGGTAACGTAAGTAATAACGCCTTAGCTTTTTTAATACCAGCTTTATTAAGTATCTCGTCGTCAGTAGCATCTCCATGAATATACACCAACGACTTATTTTCATTCAGCCAGCTCCTGATGTGAGTTTCGGAAGTATCAATTACAACAAAATCTATTTTGTTGGCCCATTAAGATTTGGGCTGCCTGTTCTCCATGACGGCCAAATCCGCAGATGATCACATGATTGGAAAATTTATCGATCGAACTCATAAGCTTTCGGTTTTTAAAATATGCTGCCATTTCCCCGCTTACAATATATTTAGTGAGGCCGCTAAGCGCATACGTAAAAATGGCAAATGAAGTAATAATAAACGCTATATTAAATATCTTACCTGCTTCAGTCAAAGGCTTTACTTCATGATAGCCAATAGTAGCTATTGTTATTACCGTCATGTAAACTGCATCAATAAACGTATAGCCCTCAACTGTCATAAAACCAACACACCTATGAGCATAACGATCACCAGTACACTAAACCAAATTAGGAATGGAGATATTTTTTTTAAACCCACTATATGGTTAAAATTTTTGATACCGTTTTATTAGCTGGCAAGATATAATTCTATATCAACAATTGTTACTATTGCAGATTATATATAAGTACGTTATCGGGATTGAAATAAAAATCTATTATTGATAAATTATTATTTTTTTGCCGAAGGTACGTAGGTAATTTATGAGATCGCCCGGGCTTCGGGTTTTACCAAAGGTGCCTTCTATAACGTCTGCATTACCCGGTATTCTTTTTTTAAATCCTGGCATTTCCTGGTGACCAAAATATATTTTATACAACAATGCACCGTCGGTTTGTTTTTGAAATGCTTCGGAAGTAAAATCAGAAGGTTGTGTACTCAAATTTGTAGCTCTCTTCCCCGTTCCATTTCCGTATTTTCCATGGCACGAAATGCAGTATGAAACATATAATTCTTTTCCAGACTTTATTGAAGCACTATCTGCTATTACAGGGTTTTTCATGTTTTGATATTTTTCAGGGACTTTCCATGGATCATCCTGTTGTATTTTAAACGAATACAAAATTGCAATTATTGCAACAATACCAAGTGCTGCTATTAAACTCTTCATCTCACTTAATTTTTAAAGGTTCATAATGAAATAATCAAATTTAGAAAAGAACAGATGTCGCTATTATGACGAAGGTCACTGCTCATTATGTTTAAAATCAGACACTTTACTTATTGATAAACAATCATTTATATCGAATTTCTTCTCATCAACATTTCATGAACTTAATGATGCATGATTTATATCATTTCCATTCCGGAATTTCTGATTTTAATCACAATGAGAATTGTTTGTATAAAAAATGGAACGATCTAACGGCATGTATTAAACGCAGTTTTTGATCTATAACTATTCTGAAATGAATGACAATTATCTTCCACGGACGGACCTAAAACAAATATCACAAACCCATAAAGAACAAAATATAGCCGCTCTTCCTTTTCGCGAACATGATACCAAAATCATAATTGCTCCTAATCGCAATCATCATTTTATTTTATATGAATGGATATTTTGTGCAAACGATTAATTTTTTACTTCAAAATAAATAAAATGAAAAAGTTACTGCTGCTAATAATATTTTCCCCGGTATTAGCCAGCTATGCACAAAATTGGGAGAAAAATTATGACTACGTGGATGACTGCGTATGTGGCCTTTCTCAAGTTAAAAAGAATGGCAAGGTAGGATACGTAAATAAAAAAGGTGTAGAAATAATAAAACCGCAATATGATGAGGGATTACCGTTTAATGAGGGATACACAGCAGTAAAGAAAGGTGACAAATGGTTATACCTCGATAGCACAGGAAAAGCTATTACAGCCGCAGATTTATGAAGAAGCTCTTGGCTTCAGCGATGGATTGGCGTCTGTTGAAAAAAATGGCCATTATGGATATATCAATATTGCCGGTGAAGTAGCAATACCATTAGCAGTTTTCCAATGCGCATCCTTTCTCAGAAGGCCTTGCACCTGCTGCAAATGCAAAAGGCTTATGGGGTTATATCGATAGCAAAGGCAACTGGGTAATAAATCCCATGTATGATTATACCGATAGTTTTGTGAGCGGTGAAGCAAGGGTTATGACGGATGGTAAAGTATTTTATATTGATAAGAAAAATAACAAGCTGCACGAATAGAAGATTCCACGAAACAACTATGTCACTGTCGACACAAATAATAGTGGACGTTTTGAAATCATAACGTCTTCCAATGCATTCATGTCTGATTTGCAAAAACACGCTGCATCAACTTATCTTACCCGCTATCTATAAATTCTTTTACATTTATTGGAAGTTTTTTAAGTTTAATTAAATTTTCAATTATGAAAAAAATAAGAATTTTATCCATCGATGGCGGTGGCATAAGGGGAATATTACCGGGAACTATCCTTATGCAGTTGGAAAAAATACTTAAAAGAAAAGATTCCGGCAACTCTTATAAGTTAGGAGATTATTTTGATATGATCGCTGGAACCAGCACCGGCGGCATATTATCCTGTATTTATTTAATGCCCGGTGAAGATGGTAAAGCAAAGTATTCGGCAGAAGATGCACTTGACCTGTATTTAAAAAATGGCCATACAATATTTGACCGCAATTTATTGGAAAAAATATCCAGCGGAGGAGGCATCTTTCATGAAAAATATTCTAATGATTCTTTAGAAGGGTTACTTAAAAATTACTTTGGCAATGAAACACTCGATCATTTTATTAAGCCGAGTCTCATTACATCATACGAGATAACCGACCGGAAGGCTGTTTTCTTTTCAAGTACTGAGGCCAGAACCGAAGCCATTTATAATTTCAAAATAAGGGATGTAGCAAAAGCAACATCTGCAGCGCCAACATATTTTCCGCCTGCCCACATTGAATCTCTCAATGGCCAGTTATTTACTTTAGTTGATGGAGGTATGTTTGCCAACAACCCCGCATTATGCGCTTACGCTGAAGCAAGAAAAATTGAATTTTCAAAAATTCTAAATGACAAGAATAAAAAAGATAATCCTACTGCAAAAGATATGATCATTATCTCTATAGGCACGGGTTCAGTAAAGAAGAAGTATAGTTACAAGGATTTTATACATACAGGCGAATTAAGATGGCTTGCATCCTGTAATTGACATTCTCATGTCAGGTAACTCGGAAACGGTTGCATACCAGCTTACACAAATGTTTCTGACGCTAGATAAAAAAGATCAAAAAAATTATGTTCGCCTTGAGCCTGGCTTAAAAGAAGCCTGCTCTGAAATGGATATCGCAACACCGGAAAATGTAAATAATCTCTACCAGGCAGGCTTGACATTCGTTCATGATAATATAAAACTATTGGAAGAAATTGCAGATAATCTATTAGAAAATCAGTAACTAAAAATGGATAAAATACCTTTTGACACAATCCTTTTCCTATAGAAATTTATTAAAGTTCCGGACACGTTAAACTTCGTCTCTCCTTTCGCGGTTAGTTTTACCCTGGGATAATGTTCTTGCCGGCGATATTTTTTTGCAGGCCTTATCGTAAATGCAATATAAAGGCCGCCATTTTGCGATTTGTTCTTTGAAAATAAATCGCCAAAATTATGCAGGCCGAATAACACCGGCCCGGCTTTAAATGCTCCTCCCACCCATACCTGGCCTCTTCGTATTTAAAAGTAAAGGGAAATAAACGCCTAATGATTTTGTTTCCCATCGTGGTGTTAATGCCAGTAAATTCATATCTTTTATATACAATGTATTGTTTGACGCGAAAGTCGATTAGGGGTAACGTTACTTCAGCATTTATAAAAAAATTTTGATTGATGTGCTTGTCTATATTAATTACTAAACGGGTGGGTTCATAAATAAAAAAATTCCCCTGACGGGGGTTACAATCGAATTTGAAATACTCGCAAGACTATCGTTGAAATTATCTGCAGTACCCGATGATGAAAATTTATTTTCAAGAAGTGAATCCGTTATGCCTTCTTTGCCGGCCGTTGCAAAGCGGCTTTTGCTGCTGTAACTATATTTATTATTGCCGAGGTCCATAATCGAGACTACCTATTTTTGTATCATAGTCATTTTCATTATCTTCTTCATTATCTTCATCCTTTAGCAGAATATATTCAATGCCGAAATCAGCGCTTATCCCTGAGTATGTGTTTTGTAAAAAAGCTTTCCTATTGTCCTTTGCCGACATGCTATTATCGATTGCGTCAAAATTTTTTGAATAGCCGTATTGCAAACTGCCGGTAGTAACCGAATATCCCGTTCCGTTTTCCACGGAGTTTGGCACATAATTTACATCGTGCGAATTTGCATATCCTCCGGCTATCGCATGATTTAGTTTTAGGGTGATACCCACATTTAAGAGCCTCTTTCCATCATCAATAATTGTTTGCGCATAGGAACCATATATTTCGGTCCATGCACTTCCCTCAAATTCTCCGGACAATGGCAAATGCCCGGTATTGATTTTCATGAAATCCCGCAGGCTAAATATAGAATCCTGCCAGTTGGATTTACTATTTAGGGCATAAGCGTAGTTGCGGATATTAGCTCCAAAAGCAATTGATGCTTTCGCATTCAGGTTTATTCTCGTATTTAATAATCGAATATCCTGGTTAGCAAAAAAATATCTTTTTTTTGTTCCGTTTTGTATTGATATTTCTGCATTTTTTACATTCGAAAGCAGGGAATAATTTTTAATGGTAAATGCGTTGGTACTTTGCTTTGCCTGTACAGCAAGAGGTGTAATATCCCAGGCATCGGGCGAATATACAATGGAAGCAGGATTATAACCGGTACCTAAACTACCGGCATAAGGCGAACCATTAATGGCATGATAATTTTGACCCTTACAAAAATTAAATATCAATAGAAATGAAAAGAGCAGGTATTTTTTCTTTGGAAACATACTTTTAGGCTTTCAACAGTAAAAGGATTAGACGCTCAAAACAAAAGATACGATAATTTACATATCGCCGGTTCTAATGTAAGCCTGCTTTATAATATTTTTATGTTCTAAAAATTGCAGCATTACTCGGGTCAAAACACAGTATCACCACATTTGAGATAATTTAATGCGACAAAGTATCTGCAATTTTTCAATCTCCTTCAAATTTGCCCGCATATAAAATTTTTATAATTTTTTTTTCGAATCTAATTTGATGAAATAATATTAAATAACTTTAAAGAAAAGAAATTGTATGCAAAATAAAATGATTACAATTGCTTTCAATATTTACTGCGTTATTTTCATTGCATGGATTTTCTCAAGCCGCCGAACCATCGGAACATCCTCTGCTTGACAAATATTATCCCCGGGCAGAAGTGGTCGATACCAATAAAACAGTCGGTACGCAAATAACTTCTTCTTCGCAAACAAAACCTGTATCTGCTGCATCAATAAATACAAGCCCAAAGACACTAATTGTAACAACCACAGCTGCAGACACAACTACCCGTTCGGCCGAAAGCATCCCGTCCTTGACAACAAAACCTGCAGTAACCGCTACCACTACAGTTAATACCCCTACTACAATTACCCGCATCGTACCTGTTCAGCAAGCCTCCCCGGCTCCTGCAAACATGGACACAAGACTGGGAAGCAGCACTCCGCAATATGACACCTGGAAGAAAAACGCTAACGGAGCCGGCGCCGTTACAACCAGTCCCAAATAGAAAACCAGGTTGTTTCGATTCACTACGTTTATTGTAGTTAATTAGTAAGTTTCCTATTTCGGCTAACTTAATATATTCTATAGTATAATTAATAATTGGGTGCGTATCATTTCCAACTGTTGCAGGTATTTATACTTTTTTTTATATCAATGTCAACTTTATTCAAAAAAAAATTGCCATCATGTGCAATTATTTTAAAAAAAAACAGTTATTATTTAAGCTCCTATGACATAATTTTGTTAACAATCCAATTGCTTTTATGACTCCAATATTTACAATTTTTATTCTTATCGCATCAGTAACACTTTTTCTTGGTTTTTTATCTTTTTTTATTAAGAATGAAAAAAAGAAAAAAGAAAAACTTTTTATTCGCCTGAGCCAGGAAGGCACTGCAAATAATCTTACTTTCTGCAGCCAGGAAATTCTTCAAAATAAAGTAATTGGTATTGATGGAATACACCGGAAGATCATGATCCTTGAAAGATTTAAGAATTCATATAATTGCTCAATAATATGCCTTGACGAAGTACAACATTGCGAATTGGTTACAAGTGCGGGAGTATTAAATACTGGTAATCTCAGAAAATTTGACATTGAAAAAAACCAGGCTGCAATTGAACTGCAGTTCGAATTCAAAAACCACGCTCAGACCGCTTCTATAAAATTTTATGATAGTTTATTAAATTCCAAAAAAGAATTAGCCCTGTTAAAAGCAAAGGCAGAATTTTGGAGCGTAATGCTTTCGAAAATGCTCAACAGGCAGGTAAGTGTAAGGGCATAATTTTTTATTGTCCTTTCATCAGTTCCCGTAATTAATTATCCTTTTTTTGTTTATTTCTAACTACGATAAATTCCTTTGAGGGAAAAGAGATTGCAACCAGGTTTCCTAAATTTCTACGATTATTGTAAACGCATCCTGCGTCAATATTTATACAGTTTCCTTTTTGATTTAAGATATAATGCAGCGATTGTGGCGTATGTCCATGTATCATAAGTTTATTTCCCAGTTTGTTTTGCTGAGGAGCAAAATCCCGTGTCCAAAGCATAGCATCTTTGTCTTCAAAAATATCATCCTTCTCAAAATTCAAACCTGCATGAACAAAAATATAATCGTCAGTACTGAAATAATACTGAGTGTTTTCAAAGAACTCTTTGTATTTTTCTGGCATTGCCGAATATTTATCTACGTCGAAACTTTCCAATGTTGTATTTCCTCCGTTATTGATACCAGCGTTGAAAGTTTTCTATAGACTGTTCCGCCTCGAGCATCATCTGTTCGTGGTTTCCTCTTAAGGTATGAATTTGATAACCCTGTTCTTTAAGCGAAATTATTGTGTCGATAACATCTTTGCTGTCCGGGCCACGATCAATATAATCTCCGATGCAATAGATCTCATCCTGCTTATTTATTTTTATTTCTGTAAAAAGCATTTGTTGAAATGCATTATTACATCCATGTATATCACCTATCGCAAATATCCTGTTCATTTAAATAATTTAATATTATCGGTTGCGTTAATCGTTTTATGAATTGCAAATTATTCAATATAATTAACTGGCATGCATAGCCGCAGTTTTATTTGCTGAGCCTATCGTTGAAAACTCCATTGTCGCACCGGAATTTTTCACTTATATCCAGAACCGGTATAAGTCTCTTTTATTCGGCATACATAAAGTCAATACAAACAACAAACCAACTATTCGCTTTAAAAGACAGGTTGTGATGTGAGTCATCTAAAAGACAAATTATGGTCATTGTTGCTGCAGTAAGTTGCTCATAATTTTATAGTACATAAATGAACGATTATGAAAACCATAATAGTGGCCACTAATTATTCAAAGGAAGCCAATAACGCGGTAAATTACGCCGCTGAATTAGCCAGTCACCTAAATTCAAAATTGGTTCTTTTTAACTCATTCGAACTTTCAGTACATGCCTCAAATGCTCTGCTGCCGGGCTCATCGATAGGAAGGCTTGTTGCCGAGAACAATAATAAATTAAAAAATATCGCTCTGAATTTATCGGGCAAATATGGAATAAACGTTGATTACATCAGCAGGACATCTGATTTAATGGAGGAACTCGACTTCCAGGTAAAGCATTTAAAAGCAGACCTTGTGATAATGGGAATGCGGGATATTCATTCAGGTTTTGTGCCATTCAGTTCCACCGCAACAGCAATTCATCACGCAAAATATCCAATTCTTACAGTACCGGAAGAAGCATCATTTAATAGAATTTCTAAAATATTATTTGCATTTAATCCTGACTGCATTGAAGAGGTGAATAAACTTCCTATGATGATGGAATTTGCAGAACATTTTAATGCAGAGATACAAGTTTGTCATGTAGAAGAAAGCATGCAAGCGACAACAAATGAAGTTTCGGCAAAAAGTCTATCATTTAGTGCTCAAGCGATTCTTAGCGATACCGAACATTCTTATACAGAAATAGATGATAATAATGTTTTAAGGGGAATAGAGAGAATAATAGAAAATTGGGGAGCTGACCTGTTAATAATGGTCCCTCGCAAATATGGTTTTTGGGAAAGTATCTGGCATAAAAGCAAAACGATTCAAATGGCGAAAAGAACCCGCATTCCCCTTTTAACATTACCCAATTTCGAATCATCCGAACTTTCATGAACGGTTAAACGCTCATTGCTAAATTAATTTACCTCCAGTTCATCTTTTGAAGGCAGTTTCGGAAATGGGTTATGGGGCTCAGATTGGTACCAATATACAACTGAAGCGATATCATCCTGCAACGGCAAGTACCGTCCGTCACTATGCCAGCCCAAATCCTGTATCGTAACCTTCAGGCTATTTTCAAACCGGATAGGATCAACAATATGCCACCGGTATAAGCCAAAACGCTGCTCAATGTTATAGTGTCCATCTCCCCGAACCACTTGAGGCAAACCACTATATGGCGTGCAAAATTCAGTGTAAGCGCTCGTTTCAACGCCATCAGATATTTTCTTCCTGGTGTCAAAATCATAGGAACCACAAAAATAATCTTCAGTTCCTGTGCCGCAAATAGTAGGATATTGTGAGTCTCCATCCATGTAAAATTTAATTTCACCTTCGCCCCACCAGCCATTATGATGAGAGCCATAAGCAAGGTAAGTTCCTACGTACTGACCCTTACCTTTTATATGATCAACCAACACATAATCCTCCTTAAATGGTTGCGGATTTACCCTACGAAACTGCGCATGAAAATAAGCCGCATCTGCTGGCACATCGGTCAGGATGTAATCAACCTGGTAATATAAAACCATGTCTTCATCTGCAATATTTTCAATTGTTATTTTGCACTTTTTACGAAATGGCATTGCCCAATAACAATTAAATGCACTTCCCGGATTTACTGCAACTGCTAAAGATTGCAGCGGAGCATACTGACGCCAACCCATACAAAAAAAATCACCCACCGGAACTTCCACTGAAGGTGATGTTTCGTCATCCCAATACATCCGAAGGATTTCATTTCGCCAATTACCTGTTGGAGTCATCCATATATGTTTTATGCATCCGGCATTTTCTATTTCCGCTAATGTAAAAGTTGTTTTAGATTTAATAACAACACTGGGACTCATTTTCCAACCGACACCCAAATCCCGTGCAGGGCGCGAACCCTGTGCCCGTGGCAGCTTTACCGCCTTCTCCCTTTGCCCCGGTAAAATTTTCAGGGCTTATTGAACGGGATACTGCATTGGACAAACGATACAGGTTACTCATGTTTACATCTATTCCATTAAATGAATTGCTTTGTTGGGCAGTTATATTTAATGCACTAAAAATAAGCAGCCAGGTTATTGTATTTCTTTTCATAAAATTTATTTACGGCGAACACATTTATTAATTTGATCAAAACAAAAATAGAATTTAATTGCATTCGATGAAGGTATTCTCTACGGACTCCAAGGTAACACAAATGGTTGGGGTGCGCCCGTAACGCTAAGTGGAGCATCAGCAGCCGAAAACAAAATTTCTTCAGGAGCTATCATGCCAGAATCAAGACTTGGAAATTCGGAAGATTACTATAAACAGTTCTGACTTTTTCTTTTTTGGGCCTAAGACAGCCGTAGGATGGAGCGACGCAATTGATCCTCAGCGCCAGGGAAATAGTATTTCTATATTTGTCAGTTATGTAGCCATGTAGCACAATGCGCTAATCGTTATAAATTGTCTTGTTTACCTATTAAACCCAATAGATATAATAAGATAATAACCAATAAAATTGTTAAGCTGACTTCTACTGCAACCAGAAAATAAACGAAGATTTTGAATAGTTCCAATGTGTAGTTTTTATTGAAAACAAAACGTCTTTTACAACAAAATATTGCAGAAGAAAAACCTGGTTATCTAAATTTCTAACGTCAGTTAATTTTATAAAAGAATATATTTCATCTGAATTTCAAAATATCTAATAAGTAAAAAAAGAACCGGAATACTTTGCCAATAGAACGATTCCAAAAAACCTAATCTGCAAATCCATCCCGCTTTTTTAAGTTATAATTTGCGCTACTATTTTAATCATCATTATTATTTCTTTCCATAATAATATTCTTAGTAATTTGTTGCCTGACTAAAAATATAGAATAGCAAATAGAATTGCGGGCAGTTTATTTATTCAATCAGTTCTATAAAGCAAGTTTAATATAACTCATATGAAGTCAATTTGTTTCTTTTTGTTTGCGATGATTATTAAATGTGCGGCGGCGCAAAGTCCGCTACAGAAAACATTAAACCAACTCCCCATTTATCCTACGGGTGAAATTAAACCAGCACCCGGCGATTGGCTATTGGGTAACACACATGCCGTAACGCAGGTTTTTAAAAGTAAAAACGGTAAGGACATTTTTATCACTAACGGGCTCGTTTGCCGGCAATTCAGAGTGCAACCATATGTGGCTTGTTTTGGATTCAGAAATCTTGTTACCGGCAAGGAAATGCTGCGTGCCATTGAGCCGGAAGCTGAAGTTTCTATCAATGGTAAATCTTATAATGTGGGAGGCGTAAACGGTCAGTTTGAAAGAGGTTACCTTCAATATAACTGGCTTGATAAATTTACACGGGATGAACGGGCTTTTGAATTAGTTAATTTTTCAATCTCTGATATACGACAAAGATTTACATGGAAGCCTGCAAGATGGAACGGCTATAACCAATGGCCACCGAAGGGGAAAGAAATAGTTTTTACTTACCAGCCAACTGACCAGGAAATAAAGGGCGTTACGATCAATATATCATACGAAATGTATGATAACATTCCGCTAATTTCAAAATCGATGGAAGTGCATAACCAAACCAATGCCGCCATAGTTATTAATACTTTTAAGAGCGAGAAACTGGCTATGGTGGAAGAAAGTGCAGGCACTAACGATGACGGCTACCTGCCTTCTCCGCATATTTGCATACAAAGCGATTATACTTTCGGAGGAGGTTCTTATGCAGATGCCAATCACACTACTTACTGGGTAACAGATTCTTTATTTACATCGCAGGTAAATTATAACCTGCAGAGCCGTTGCCTTCTTGAAAGCAAGCCTCCGTTAGGCCCGGATTATCTTTTAGAACGGGGACAAAAATTTGAAACATTTCATACTTATGAATTAATGTATGATGATTATGACAGAGAGCGCTGTGGTCTTGCAGAAAGGAAAATGTACCGGCTGTTAGCACCATGGATAACCGAAAATCCTATATTTCTTCATTTAACTTCCACCGATCCTCAAGAAGTAAAAACTGCCATTGATCAATGCGTCAATGTCGGATTTGAAATGGTAATTCTCAGCTTCGGCAGCGGACTAGACATGGAAGATACGAGCAATGCTAATATCGAAAAGTTTAAAATGCTGGCAGACTATGCGCATTCGAAAGGAATTGAAATCGGGGGATACTCTTTATTTTCAAGCCGGCATATAGATTCCACGGATGATGTAATTAATCCTAAAACGGGTAAACCCGGCGGGGCAATTTTTGGCGATGCTCCTTGCCTGGGAAGCAATTGGGGACTTGACTATCTTGAAAAATTAAAAACATTTATTACTAAAACAGGATTTAAAGTATTGGAAAATGATGGCCCTTATCCCGGCGATATTTGTGCGTCAACTTCACATCCCGGTCACAGGGGCGTTAATGATTCACAATGGAAACAGTGGAGTTTAGAATCGTCATTTTACCGCTGGCTAAGAGAAAGAGATATTTATCTCAATGCTCCCGATTGGTATTTTTTAAATGGCTCCAGCAAAATTGCAATAGGTTATCGTGAGGACAATTGGTCGTTACCAAGGGAGAGACAAATTATTTTGGGACGACAAAACATATATGATGGTACCTGGGAAAAGGCACCGGGTATGAGTTGGACCTTTGTGCCACTTACGCAATACCATGGCGGAGGAGCAGCAGCGACTATCGAACCTTTGCATGAGCACCTTGATGCATATGAAGCCCACCTTGTACAGAATTTTGGAGGCGGAGTACAGGCTTGTTACCGGGGACCACGGTTATATGATACACCCGTAACAGAAGCGTTGGTAAAAAAAGAAGTGGCATGGTATAAAAAATACCGGAAGATACTTAACGCTGATATCATACATATACGCCGTGCGGATGGAAGAGATTATGACGCAGTGATGCATGTAGATGCCGACGGCAAAGAAAAGGCCCTCGTGATGGTTTATAATCCACTTGATAAGCCAATTACAAGGAAAATAAAATTGCCGTTATATTACACCGGCTTAACTAATGTTGTCCATATAAGAGAAAAGGAAAATCAAATGCAATTGTATCATTTGTCCAGGGATTATTCTGTTGAGCTACCTGTTACAATTGCTGCACGCTCTTACACCTGGTTTATAATTGAATAACTATTTAATGCCACTAATTTCTTTCAAAAAATTTATTGCGTGTAGGCAATAACGTTATCAATTCATATTACATCCCGATGCACCATGTTCAATTGTTAATTATCCGAAAGCCAGGCCGTCATGTCTTAATTTTCATTGATCGACAATGCATTTGTGTGTAGGTCAGCTATCTTCCTTAAAAGATCGCAGCGTTTTAGAAACTCGTTCCACACATTATATAATGTAGTGGTTTGGAGGTTCAGACTTGTATAATTATTTATTGCTTTGTCACAATAGTCCATGAGGGAAATACGCCGATCTTCCCGTTCACTTCTGTAACTAAGAAATTTTTGATATTCATCGTCAAACGTTGCAATGTTTATTGAATTAATTTCCCAATTCGCCGAATGGGCGAGATCAATGTCAGAAAATTCGTCATAGAATAAATTCATTTCATCTTCATTTGCCAGGTTATATTCATTTACTTGTTTTGAAAGATGTTCTGTCAATTCATATACGTCTTTTATTTTAATCGTTATAGGCCATTATTGCATCATTTGCTTGTTTCTGGCTCTCGGTGAGTTTTTTTAAGCTTGTTTCATTGGAACTGTAAGAAATATCAGACAGCTTATCTGCCAGTTCGCATGCAAGTATCAAAAACAGATTGAACATGCATTAATTCTTCCCGAAGGGTTTCTATTGTTTTGCTTAAGGGTATAGATTCTTGAAATAATTTATCTGCAGTTTTCTGCATTTTCAATTCAAAGTCATGCAATTTTATATAAGCAGCAAGCAGCTGCTCATCCTGTTCAGTCATTGCAGTTTTACCTGGTTCATAAGTTATCTCTATGTTCCTGATCGGGTGTTTTATCACGTCTTTTTTTATTGTTTCCTGTAAGTTTTGCATAACTACAATTTATGAATTTCTAATAAAGTTTAAACGTGCCGATATTTTTTTTAGTATGCGATATGCCGCCATTTGAATGAACAGCAAAAAATCGGCATCCTGAGAAATTACAACCCTTTTATTTATAGCATTTTCCGGTCCTTTTAAAAATCTGCCGGGCGATGCGCCGGTATGCTCATTATTTTTCAAGACCTGTACGCCGTTTACAAAAACGTCACTAACACCGGTTGCATATTGATGCGGCTTATCGTAAGTCGCATGATCCTGCACAGCGTTGGGATCGAAAATTACTACATCAGCATAATTGCCTGCCATTAGTACTCCCCGCTTTTTTAAATTAATATTGGTCGCCGGAAGCTTGGCCAGTTTATAAATCGCTTGCTGCAGAGTCATCAATTTTTCATCACGGGTATATTTGCCTATCACTCTCGCAAAACATCCATAAGCACGTGGATGGGCGTTTGATTTTAAAAAAACTCCTTCGGGCGTATAAGAGCCCTCATCGCTCCCAAAGCTTACCCAGGGCAATGCAACTTCTTTTTTTATATTGTTTTCATCCATCAAAAAATAAGCAACGCCAACCCTTGTGCTATCCTGCACAATAAGATCCATTACTGTTTCTTCCGGAGTGGTACCACGAATCTTCGCAACCTGAGCTACCGTTTTACCGGTAAATTTTTTCAAAGAATCCTGTTTAAACTGCAGCAACAAAATATTTTCAGGGCCGCCGGAACCATAATACAAATTTTCCCAATCATTAGCATTTGTATGCATAACCGAGACCATTTGTTTTCGTATAACGGGATCCTGTAGACGAAGTCTTAATTTTCCAAAACCTCCGTCCTGCAATGTTGGAGGAAAACAAGAGGTTAATCCTGTTGCGGCCGCGGTATAAGTATACATATTGGCAGTGATAGCAATGCCTTGTTTACGGGCAGCTTCCACCATCGCAATCACACTGTCTAGTTTTATTCCAATTATCTTTTCCCGCAGCTTTTAAATGACATATCTCAACCGGTATATGAGCTTCTTTGGCAATCGTGATAATTTCATTAACGGCCTGCGTGAGTTGGTTTCCCTCACTGCGTATATGGCTGATGTAAGTGCCTCCATATTTAGCTGCTTCTTTTGAGAGAGCAATAAGTTCATCGGTCTTTGCAAAATTATCGGGCGGATAAATAAGTGCACAGGTAACTCCTAATGCGCCTTCTTCCATTGCAGTATCAACTAGTAATTTCATACTGTCCAAGTTGTTGCGCAGTCGGTGCTTTATCGTCTTCTCCAATTACATATTGCCTTACAGTGCCGGCACCAACAAAAGAAGCGATATTGCAGGAAATGCCTTTGTGCTCCAGCGTATTCATATATTCGCCCAGCGTGTTCCAGGTAACATCATATTTTATATCACCCTGCCCTTTTTGCAATTGCTCCTTCATTGCTGCATTTAAAGGGCCATAACTCATTTCGTCAAATATTTCTGTGGTTACACCTTGCCTTATATCACTCTGTGCTCTGCCATCCTGGAAAAGTGTTTCTTCGGAATGTCCCATCATATTTATAAATCCGGGCGACACAGCTTTGCCGTCAGCATCTATTTCATTTTTTGCGTGAGCATTTTTAAGATCTCCGATAAATGCAATTGTATCAGCATTGATCGCAATATCTGCTTTAAATGGTTCGCCGCCATTCCCATCGTAGATTGTACCATTTCTTATAATGGTATCATATTGTTTGGGTTTGATCACAGGAACTAACTGCCAGCGCCAACACTATTAAAATAGATACAATTCGCATAAGACTGTGTTTTGATTTTGAGAAAAGTTATACGTGTAAAGTAGCAATTATTTTGAGAGATGAATTTATGAAGTTTTAGAGCAACCCCAATCAAAACAAAAAAGTAACTTACAATATTGACTATAAAACACCTGTACTACCGGGTTGGAAATAATAAATAATTTTTATTCCTCTCAAAAGAAATTTTATTGAAAGATTTTACTAATAAGAAACCTACAAACAAATAGCTATTCATTAAGCAACTTATCAACAGTTTCATAAAATTTATTTTTAGAGTCCACATAATATTCACCACTCCCGGGACCATAAAAATTGGTATGTATTTCCCGCACTTTTCCCTTTTTATCAATAAAGATAGTTGTAGGAAAAGACTTAATAGCAGTAAGTTGCGGCAATGTTTTTTCAGCCTTCTTTTCATCACTTGCCGTAACACCGGTAATCAACATAGGATAGGTTACACCCAGTAATTTTTGAAATTTGACTTAAACTTTTTTTCGATCTGTTGACATCTGTGGTTAATTCATAAGCCAACGCAATAACCTCTATGCCTTTTGAATGATTACGTTTATAATAATCAGCAAGAAACTTCGTCTCATCGAGACAGTTAGCACACCAACTTCCCATTAGCTGAACAACTACAACTTTATTTTTATACTTGTCGTCATTTATTGAAACGGGCAAACCCTGCAGGTCATCAAAAGTAAAACTTAGTCTTGACGCTCCTTCGCGTAAATGAGTTGGCTCATTTATCTCTGGCAATGCAGCAGTGTCATTTCTTTGTGCTATCCATGTTTCTTTGGCCGTATAGCCGTTATAAAAAACTCCACCGGTGATGGTGTTTGCATTATCAATTTTTGCTTCCAACAAGTGCACATTATCGCCATCAAAACCCGATAACATGAGCGAGTCGCCTGTTACTATCCCATCCAGGTAACGGTAATCTGCAGCCGGCGTTAAAAAACTTCCTGTAAGCATATTATATTTTGTTCAAAAACCCCCAATGCTTTGCGCACGGTACCGTTCGCCCGGGTTATTGTTACATCCCATTTGCCGGAAATATTATTTTTTGCATCTCCTGAGTTGGTAATGAAACGATACTTCCTGTTTGCATAAGCGTAAAGTGGCCAGTATTGCGTGGCGCCGGCTGTACCCTTTATATACGTTCCACTCATGTCGCCATTCATCAGCAGTTTTACCCTAAATGAAGATTCAAATGCAGGAGTTGCAAAAAACATAGAATCACCTGCAATTGTTACTTGTGTTATTTTTATTTTCTCGCAGAGCATTAAGAATATATAAGGTTGTTTTACCTTGTTCCGTTTTTCGCTCAAGCATAAACGGAACCAGCTTACCATCCTTACGTTCCAATACAACCTGCCATTTATCATATAATTGTTTGGCATCCTGCGCCCGTGTAAACACAAACGAAAACATGCATATAGTAAGTAAAATGTATTGCTTCATCCGATAAGTTCTGTACGCAAGTTTCTGGAAAAAGAAATAATGAGCAATGAAGATAATCAAAATGAAAGTGACAGATTGCGTTGTAAGAATGGCTATCAAAATAGCTTTCGATGCGCAGATAATAACACTAAATATTACTCGTCGTTCATTTTGAATCGCAATGGAATCCGATGGTTGCAGGGAATTTGAATGCTGATTTGTCTCCCTTTCGTCTTGCATAAAAGACCCACCGGGAAGATATTTATAGAAACGCTGTTGCTGCCATGTCTTTATTGCATCGGCTAAAACTAACTGGAAAGGATAGACGTTAAATAATGTAATTGCCTCTCTGCAATATGCATAGCTTCTTCGCGGTGGAATTACAGGCAATCTTAGGTGCCGCTGTATACCCAAAGCGCTGAAAGAAACCCTGCTGCTAAAACTGCAAGGCTTATAAAAATATATTTTAGGCTGCTTCGCTTTTGAAATAAATCCATAGGTTAAAATGTTGTTAGGTCAATCGTTACTTAATAACGAAAACTGTGCCGGTTTTATTTTGTCTGGAGAAGAATCGATTTTTTGCAGCGTATTTATTGAATTAAACTGACTACGATGATAATTTTTCGTATTCTCATATTATAAAAATTAATTATTCCGGAAGAAAGACAGGGTATCTTATCTATCCAAATCCTATAACTCTTACAGATTTAAGTTGGCATTGCAATACAGCAAGGGAAACAACAAAACTGCAGAAATACCGGAAGCGCGGTTGAAATATACTCCGGTTAATAATTAAGTATACTTTGCATAAAATTTCAAATATCAAAATCAAATGAACTCCATAATAAACTTTAAGTTCTTAATAAATGAAAATATCTTTTGTACAAAACATTTTGTGATTGCAACCCTCCTAGTAAATTTTTGTTTTCGCACAGGCCTTTCTCAAAATGCCGTTAGTTACGTAAATCCTTACATCGGCACCGGTGGCCATGGCCATGTTTTTCTGGGAGCGAATGTTCCTTTCGGGGCTGTTCAATTAGGTCCGGTAAATATATCTGAAGGATGGGATTGGTGTTCCGGTTATAATTATTCAGATTCAACAATCATTGGTTTTTCGCATACACATTTAAGTGGTACTGGAATCGGTGACCTCGGCGATATTGCAGTGATGCCAACTACAGGCAATCTAATAATGAATAAAGGAACCTTAAAAAAACCTGGTAATTTTTCTTTATTCAGCCATGCAGATGAAAAAGCAAGCCCTGGCTATTACTCCGTTCTTTTAAAAAGATATAACATCAAAGCAGAACTAACGGCGTCAACAAGAGTGGGCTTTCATCGTTATACATTTCCTGCATCGAAGCAATCGCATATAATAATTGATCTGGTGCAGGGAGTCGGTTGGGACATGCCGATGTACGGTTATATAAAAAAATTAAATGATTCCACTCTTGTGGGCTATCGCTTTTCAAAAGGATGGGCCAGGGATCAACGCATCTATTTTGCAGCAATTTTTTCTAAACCTTTTAAGGATATCCAATTATATAAGAACGGCGAGTTGCAATTGGGTAGTGTAGCCATGAGCGATAGTGTAAAAGCTGCCATCAATTTTTCTACTCATGACGGTGAAATTATTCAGTTGAAAGTTGGCATCTCGCCCGTAAGCACAGAAAATGCCCTGATGGATATAGCTGCAGAAATTCCGGGCTGGAATTTCGAAAAAGTAAAGGATGATGCAACCGCAGCATGGAATAAAGAACTCGGAAAAGTTGTTATTCAAACTCCGGATGCTACTGCAAAACAAATTTTTTATACCGCGTTATATCATTCATTTATTGCGCCATCAGTTTTCAATGATGTAAATGGCGACTATTACGGAACTGATAAAGAAGTACACCGGGCTGCTCCTTTCACCAATCTTACTACGCTTTCTTTATGGGATACGTATCGTTGCGAAAATTCTTTACTTACCGTTTTACAACCGGAAAGAGTAAGTGATATTATCAACTCGATGCTGGCAATTTATCAGCAGCAAGGCAAGCTTCCTGTATGGCATTTAATGGCGAACGAAACCAATACAATGCCCGGCAACAGCGCCACACAGGTTATAGCAGATGCTTATTTAAAAGGGATAAAAGGCTTTGATACCGCATTGGCTTATGAAGCAGTGAAAACTACCGCAATGCTCGATGACAGGGGAATGAAATATGTAAAAAGATATGGCTATATACCGGCAGACAGTATGGTTGAGTCTGTTGCAACCGGGATGGAATACGCTATTGCTGACGGCTGTACTGCATTAATGGCAAAACGAATTGGAAAGGAAAATGACTATGAATATTTTATTAAAAGAGCAGGCTATTATAAAAATTATTACGACAATACCGTTCATTTTGTGAGAGGCAGAATTTCGAATACGCAATGGCGTGAGCCTTTCAGTCCGTTTGTTTCCCGGCACATGAAAGACGATTTTACAGAGGGCAATGCATGGCAATACAGCTGGCTCGCGCCGCAGGATGTACACGGTCTTATACAAATGCTGGGTGGTGAAAAACCTTTTATAAAAAAACTCGATTCACTATTTGTAGTTAAAGGTGATATGGGTAAAGAGGCCTCCAACGATATTTCAGGTTTAATAGGACAATACGCTCATGGCAATGAGCCGAGCCATCATATTGCCTACTTATATGCTTACGCGGGACATCCATGGAAGACAGCAGAAAAAGTTCGTTTCATCCTTGACAGTTTGTATTCCGATAACCCGAATGGATTAAGCGGTAATGAAGATGTTGGTCAAATGTCAGCCTGGTATGTAATGAGTTCGCTGGGTTTTTACCCGGTGCATCCTGCCCAGGGAATTTATGTTTTTGGAAGTCCGTTATTTAATGAAGCTTCAATTGATGTTGGCAACGGCAAACACTTTACAATGATCATGAAAAATAACAGCCCGGCTAATAAATACATTCAAAAAATTATGCTGAATAGTAAAAAGTATTCAAAATCATACATAACATATGCCGACATAATGAACGGTGGTACCTTAATAATTGAAATGGGTAAAAAACCATCTTCGAAATGGGGAACATCCTTCCTGGACAGGCCATAGTATTCTTTTCAGTAAGAATTTTTTTTAATAATTGTCCGACTATAATTCTGCGAATTGGCTAAAATACTTTGAGGACAAACGTCACGGCCCTCTCCCTCGGGAGAGGGGTTGGGGTGAGGCTAATGTATGATTTCAATTATTTTTTTGTTGCTATAACGGTCACCCGAAACAGTCAATTGCAAAAAAAATTTTGTCATTGTATAGATCATTGTATACTTTCAAACCAAATTAATATCATGAAAACATTCAGCAGGTTGCTTATCGTTATCTTCACTTGCATTCTATTTACAAGATGCAATAACGGTTCTGAAAATAAGAATACCTCGACTTCAAAATCCGGAATTACTAAACAGGATTGGGGCGAATATGATGGCAAACAAGTATACCTCTTCACTTTGCAAAATGATAACGGAACTATTGTTACTATAAGCAGCTACGGCGGTACCGTTACTTCGTTTATTACACCAGATAAAAATGGAAAAAATCAAGTATCATAATTGGCTTCGATAGCTTACAGCCTTACTTACAAAAGCCTCCGTATTTTGGCGCATTGATTGGCCGGTATGGAAATCGCATTGGCGATGCAAAATTTACTTTAGATGGTACTACCTATAAGCTTGCGGCCAATGATGGAAAAAATCCACTTCCACGGTGGCATTAAAGGGTTTGATAAAGTAGTTTGGGATGCAACCGATTCCTCTGACACGATATCCCTTCGCTTAGTTTAAAATATGTAAGTAAAGATGGCGAAGAAGGTTATCCCGGCAATCTTGCATGTTACGGTACAATACACCTTAACCGATGACGATGAATTGAAGATTGAATATAATGCCGACAACAGACAAAGCCACACCGGTGAATTTAACCAACCACAGTTATTTTAATTTATCAGGCGATGTGAGCAACACCATACTTGGATGAAACATTGATGATTGATGCTGATAATTATACGCCGGTCGACAGCACCTTAATTCCTACAGGAGAAATAAAACCTGTGAAAGGAACACCTTTTGATTTTACATCGCCAAAAAAATTGGCCGGGATATTGATTCGGTAAAAGGCGGCTACGATCATAATTGGGTATTGAATAAAAAAGATTCTTCCCTGCAAAAAGTTGCTGAGGTATCAGATTCAATTAGTGGCAGGTCTTTGGAAGTATACACTACGCAACCCGGCCTACAATTTTATACCGGTAATTTTTTAGATGGCAAATTTAAAAACCGCGATGGGAAACCAATGACCAAACACTCAGCGCTTTGCCTGGAAACACAGCATTTTCCTGATTCTCCCAATAAACCTAATTTTCCTTCAACAATTTTAAAGCCGGGAGAAAAATATCATGAGGTTACAGTTTATAAAGTGAAACTCGATTAGCTTTGTCCATAACGCTGTTGTTCATTTAATAGATACTAAAAAAAATTAATACGCCAATGAATCATCATTGCGTGCCGGCAGCTTTACCTAACAGGGCAAGGGCATAATTACCTAGCAATGGAAAAAAAGCATTTATTTTTGATTTGAATGGAACCATGATTGATGATATGGCAATATCATGCACGGGCGTGGTATGATATATTAAATAATGATTTGAAAGCAGGCCTCACATGGGATGAAGTTAAAGCTCCAGATGTATGGAAAAAATGATGAACTGCTGAAAGGATTTTTGGTGAAAATCATTTTTCGCCAGCAAAAGATAAAGGAATTATCGATTGAAAAGGAAAGAAGATACCAGGAGGCCTATTTGCCACACCTTGCCTTGATAAATGGATTGCGGACAATTTTTAGAGAAGACCGAAACATGCGGCATTGCAATGGCGATTGGCTCCGCGGCTATTCCATTTAATATAGATTTTGTATTAGATAATTTAAACATCCGCCATTTTTTTAAAGCAATAGTGAGTGCTGACGACGTGATCACCAGCAAGCCCGATCCGGAAACTTTTATTAAATGTGCAGACTATTAAATGTTGCTCCGGCAGATTGCCTCGTGTTCGAGGATGCGCCAAAAGGAGTTGAAGCTGCTTTAAATGCAGGCATGCAATGTGTTGTACTCACTACTATGCATTCGAAAGATGAATTTAAAAATTATAATAATATAATCGCGTTTATTGAAGATTATGCATCTGTAAGTCCCGCTGGGTTTTTAAAAAAAGATCAAAAATTAAAAAAATGATAAATGTTATTTTGACACTTATAAAAATATCATTATATTGTTCTCTTTAAAGATTGCTTTTCAAAATGACCGACAAATCTTATGTTATAGGCGTTGATTTCGGAACAGATTCCGTTCGTTCAGTAATATTGGATACATGCCAATGGTGAGGAAATTGCGTCATCAGTTTTTGTTTACCCACGATGGAAAGATGGATTGTATTGCGACCCGGTACAAAATCAATTCAGGCAACATCCGCTCGATTATATTGAAGGATTGGAATCCACCATTAAAGAATGTCTTCATAAAGCCGGCAACTGTCAGTCGATCCGGAGTAAAAGCCATTTCAGTAGATACCACCGGTTCTACACCGGTTGCAGTAGACAAAACAGGTACTCCCCTTGCATTAACTGCCGGGATTTGAAAACAATCCTAATGCTATGTTTGTACTTTGGAAAGATCATACTGCTACCAAAGAAGCGGCAGAAATAAATGAGCATGCAACAAAATTTGACATTAACTACTTGCAGTATGTTGGCGGCATTTATTCGTCGGAATGGTTTTGGGCCAAGCTGCTGCATATTCTTCGGGTAGACGATACTGTTAGAAACAATTGCTATTCATGGGTGGAGCATTGCGACTGGATTCCTTTCTTATTAACCGGCGGCACAGATATTCATCAAATGAAACGTGGCGTTTGTTCTGCAGGCCATAAAGCTTTGTGGGCCGTTGAATTCGGCGGGTTACCTCCCAATGAATTTTTCGAATCGTTAGATCCATTGCTCAATTGCTTTACTTCAAGATTATTCACAGAAACATATACGGCGGATAAACCAGCCGGCTATCTTTCCAAAGAATGGGCCGAACATTTGGGATTATCACAAGATGTAACTATTGGTGTTGGCGCATTTGATGCACACATGGGTGCTGTCGGCGGCCAAATAGAACCGTATCACTTAAGCAAAGTAATGGGCACTTCCACCTGCGATATGCTGGTAGCTCCAATAGACGAAGTAGGCGATAAATTGGTAAAAGGTATTTGCGGGCAGGTACCCGGCTCCGTTATACCCGGCATGATGGGAATGGAAGCCGGCCAGAGTGCATTTGGAGACACATATGCATGGTTTAGAAATGTTATTACGCATTCAATAAAAAATATTTTAAATAATTCTGAAGTTATTAATCCTGAACTCGCCAACTTATTACTAAAAGAAATTCATGAAAAATTAATAACAGAACTTTCCAATGAAGCCGCTAAACTTCCTTTAGGTAAAAATGATGAATTGGCAATCGACTGGTTAAACGGGAGACGAACACCCGATGCCAACCAAATGCTTAAAGCGGCTATAATGAATTTAAATTTAGCGATCAGATGCACCCCGCATTTTTAAAGCATTGGTGGAAGCAACCTGCTTTGGAGCCAAAGCAATCGTAGACCGCTTTAACAATGAAGGCGTTCCCGTAAAAGGATTGATCGGTTTAGGTGGCGTTGCAAGAAAATCGAATTACATTATGCAGGTAATGGCTGATGTAATGAATATGCCGATACGAATTCACAAATCAGAGCAGACCTGCGCTATTGGCGCCGGAATGTTTGCAGCAACGGCGGCAGGAATTTATGATAAAGTAGAAGATGCTATGGCCGCTATGGGGCAAGGATTCGATAAAGAATTCTACCCCGATAAAAATAAAGTAGCCCTGTATAGCGACCGATTTAATAAATACAAAATGCTGGGAAACTTTATTGAAAAATGATTGTAAGAGAAAAATATATAAAATAAGTAACATGAAAATCAGAAGCAACATTTCTTCATCGCCCGTAATTCGTTCAATCGTAAAAAAATTTAAGTTCTTTATTTTATGTGCGATAACAACTTCGTCGATGCATGCGCAGGAAACTGTTCAAATAGCCGTGTCAGATACGTCACACGAAACAATCAGTAAATATATATACGGCCAGTTTGCGGAACATTTGGGGCGTTGTATTTATGACGGCTTTTGGGTAGACAAAAGTTTGAATGTTCCAAAAAAAGATCGTATACGCTTAGACGTTGTAGAAGCCTTGAAAAAGATTCAAATCCCTGATTTACGTTGGCCCGGCGGATGTTTCGCCGATCAGTACCACTGGAGCGATGGTATTGGCGACCGCAGCAAGCGGCCACAACGGGTGAATACAATGTGGGGAATGGTTACAGAAGACAACAGTTTTGGTACGGATGAGTTTTTGGAGTTGTGTAAATTAATAGGCTGCGAACCTTACATTGCAGGCAATGTGGGCTCAGGTACCCCACAGGAAATGGAGAACTGGCTCGAATATTTAAACTTCAATGGCAAAAGCACCCTGGCTGATTTGCGCCGCACGAATGGCCACGATGCTCCTTACAATGTTTCTCTTTGGGGTGTGGGCAATGAAAGTTGGGGCTGTGGCGGCAATATGACACCGGAGTTTTACGCCAATCAATATAAACGCTATGCAGAGTTTTGTAAAAATTACCCCGGCACATCGTTAAAGAAAGTTGCCAGCGGTGCCAACTCCGACGATTACCATTGGACGGATGTGTGCATGAGAGATATTCCTTTGAACAACATGTGGGGCCTTTCCATGCACTACTATACGGTAGTAAATACCTGGCAGCACAAAGGATCCGCTACTTCATTTGATGAAAGCGAATATTTTAAAGGACTAAAAAATTGTTTGCATATTGAAGATTTAATTAACAAGCACAGCGCCATAATGGACAAATACGACCCGCAGAAAAAAGTCGCTCTTGCTGTTGATGAATGGGGAATATGGACTGACCCCGAGCCTGGTACTAACGGGTCATTTTTATACCAGCAAAACAGCTTACGTGATGCATTGATTGCTGCTTCTACTTTAAATATCTTTAATAACCATTGTGACCGCATAAGAATGGCAAACCTGGCTCAAACCGTAAATGTGTTGCAATCTTTGATTCTAACCAATAAAGAAAAAATGCTGCTTACGCCAACTTATTATGTATTCGATTTGTATAAAGCACATCAGGACGCTACTTTACTGCCATTGCAATTTACCAGCCCGGAATATACTTTTGAAAATGAAAGCATCCCTGCAATAAATGCATCCGCATCAAAAGACGGCACAGGAGCTATTCACATAACATTGGTAAACCTGGATTCAAAGAAAAAAATATCGGTGAACGCAGCTTTGCCAACTTCAACGAAAAAAGGAGAAGGCGAAATCTTGACCTCGCAAAAATTCAATGATATCAACACTTTCGAACAACCCGATAGAGTAAAGACGGCTGCGTTTTCTGACTTTAAAACCAATGGCAAAACGTTGTCAGTAAATTTGCCTCCCATGAGTGTAGTACTGATAACACTGCAATAATTATGAACAAGTACGAACATATCCGCCAGCAAGCTTTTGAGGCAAACATGCAATTACCAAAGTTAGGTTTGGTGCTTTTTACGTTTGGAAACGTAAGCGCCGCTGACAGAAATGAAAAAGTATTTGCGATAAAACCAAGTGGTGTTCCGTACGATCAGCTCTCTGCGGATAAAATGGTAATTGTGGATTTTGACGGCAAAACGATTGAAGGAGATTTAAGACCATCGTCTGATACACTCACACATGCCGTGTTATATAAAAATTTTGAAAACATTGGCGGAATTGCACATACGCATTCCTGTTATGCAACATCATGGGCGCAAAGCCTTCGTGATATTCCTGTTTATGGAACCACCCATGCAGATCACACAACGTTTGACATTCCTTGTGCAGCACCCATGAGTGATGAAATGATCCGTGGCGATTATGAATATGAAACGGGCTTCCAGATCATCAACGCATTGAAAGAAAGAAATATGAGTTATGAAGAAATGGAAATGATCCTCGTAGGAAACCATGCACCTTTTACCTGGGGGAAGACCGCAGAAAAAGCCGTATATAACAGTGCCGTACTCGAAAATGTGGCGCAAATGGCTTTCATAACGCAAGCCATAAACGCAGATGCTGCCAGGTTAAAAGATGCATTAATAAAAAAGCATTATGAGCGGAAACATGGTAAAGACAGCTATTACGGACAGAGTTGATAAATGAAACATCGCAGATAAAATGGATTCTTGTTATTTCTTAACAATCAAAAAAGTCTTTATGAGAAATATTTTGCTGTTCATTGCCTTGAGCATCTCAACTGGTATTCGTGCCCAACAGAAAGATTATTCTATACAGGCCGTTCCGTTTACGAAAGTAAAACTTACCGATAATTTTTGGTTACCAAGAATTAAGACCAACCAACTCATAACTATTCCGGCATCTTTCGAAAGATGTGATAAAACAGGTAGAGTGAAAAACTTTGTATTGGCTGCAACGCATACCGGAAAATTTTGCAGCATCTACCCTTTTGATGATACAGACATTTACAAAACAATTGAAGGCGCTTCTTATTCAATAAGCTTGTTCCCCGATCCAAAAATGGAAGCTTACCTTGATTCATTAATTGCAATTATTGGCAAAGCGCAGGAACCTGATGGTTATCTGTACACGGCCCGTTCCATTGATCCTTCACATCCATTTTCGTGGGCAGGCAGCGAGAGATGGATAAACGAAAGACAGCTAAGCCATGAATTGTATAATGCCGGTCATTTGTATGAAGCCGCAGCAGCGCATTATCTCGCAACCGGTAAAAGAAATCTTCTCGACATTGCTTTAAAAAATGCAAACCTTGTTTGCTCGGTGTTTGGTCCTGCTGCTAATCAAAAACATACAGCTCCCGGCCATGAAGTGGTGGAAATGGGCCTCGTAAAATTATTCCGGATTACGGGTGAAACAAAATATTTGCAAACGGCTAAATATTTTATAGAAGAAAGAGGTCATGATGTTCATTATGATTCTACCAGTAAAGACGAATGGAAAAACGGCGCTTACTGGCAGGACAATATTCCGGTAGTTGATCAAACGGAAGCGGAGGGGCATGCCGTGCGTGCCGGATATTTATATTCTGCAATGGCCGATGTGGCAGCGCTTACGGGCGATACGCTGTTGGAAAATGCAGTTGATAAAATATGGACTAATGTGGTAAGCAAAAAAATGTATGTACAGGGTGGTGTTGGCGCAATCGGTAATGGGGAACGCTTCGGTGATAATTATGAATTGCCTAATGCAACGGCATACAATGAAACATGCGCAGCTATTGCACAGGTATTTTGGAATGAACGAATGTTCCTGTTGCATGGCGATTCCAAATATATTGACGTACTCGAAAAAACTTTATACAATGGATTAATATCAGGTATTGGCCTTGATGGAAAATCTTTTTTTTATACTAATGCCATGCAGGTAAAAAATAGTTTCTCCGCTGAAGATGTTGAAGCAACACGTTCTGGTTGGTTTCCCTGTTCTTGTTGTCCGACGAACCTTGTGCGCCTCATTCCATCTATACCAGGTTATGTATATGCTCAACAGGATAATAAAATATTTGCCAATTTATTTATCAACAGTACTACTTCATTAAACGTCGCAGGCAAACAGGTTGAGGTTGTACAAAAAAATAATTATCCCTGGGATGGCGATTTGTTATTCGCAATTAATCCTAAGACATCTGCAAATTTTTCTCTGCTAATACGCATCCCTGGCTGGGCGCAAAATGAAGCAATGCCTTCTGAACTGTATTCATTCCAACAGGAAATAAATAAGAAGGTTGCAATAACAATTAACGGGAAAGCCGTTGAATATGCAATGGAAAACGGTTATGCAATACTTAAAAGAACATGGCATAAAAATGATAAGGTGGAAGTAATGCTACCAATGGAAGTAAGAAAAGTTGTTGCCAACAATAATGTGAAAGATGATGTTGGTAAAATTGCTCTGGAAAGGGGACCGCTCATGTATTGCGCAGAATGGATTGATAATAATGGAAAGGCTGCGAATCGTATTGTTCCTGCCAACACTGAGTTTACGTCATCGTTCAATCCTGGTAAGTTAAATGGTATAGAAGAAATAAAGGCCGAAGTGCCTGCTATTGTTATCGGTGAAAATGGTGAAGGAATAAAAACAGTTCAACAATCATTTACTGCCATCCCCTATTATGCATGGGCCAACCGGGGTAAAGGAGAAATGATGATGTGGTTCCCGGAAAAAATACAGGATGTGGATTTAATTGCAGGTAAATAAATAAGGATGGAATGGGAATATGTGTTTGGTGCGCAAATCACTTGCCCCGATCCTTTAGGTCGGGGGACAAAGATTTTTTTGTTTTTCGGCTTTAGCCAAATATGCCTTCTGTTTTTTAATTATGTGGCTAAAGCCATCTGAAGTTTTTCATTATTAACCCCGACCTAAAGGATCGGGGCAATTAAGATCACGTTAACAGGCTTTGCAAACTAAATAAGTAAAGCTGCAAAATAATTTTTATAAAGAAGTAATCTCGATTCAAAAAAATAGAATAACAATAAACATGATGATCAATCTTCAAAAAATGGAAGTCTGGTTTGTAACAGGCAGCCAGCATTTATATGGAGATGAAACGTTACAACAAGTAGCGAAACATTCTCTAACTATTGCCACATCTTTTAATGCGTCACCACAAATACCCGTGCAGGTTGTGTTTAAGCCAACAGTAAAATCTGCCGAAGAAATTTATGCGGTTTGTGAAGAGGCAAATACTTCAAAAGATTGTATTGGCATCATTGCATGGATGCATACATTTTCCCCGGCAAAAATGTGGATTGGCGGATTAAAGATTTTGAATAAACCGATGTTGCATTTGCATACGCAATTTAACCGCGATATTCCATGGAATAAGATTGATATGGATTTTATGAATCTCAATCAAAGCGCACACGGCGACCGTGAGTTTGGTTTTATTGTAAGTCGTATGCGCCTTAACAGAAAAGTTGTGACAGGCCATTGGCAGGATGTTTCCGTTCTGGAACAAATCAATGTGTGGGCAAGAGCTGCTGCAGGTTGGAACGATTGGCAAAATGCAAAGTTTGCACGCTTTGGCGACAACATGCGAAACGTGGCAGTTACCGAAGGCGATAAAGTGGAAGCTGAAATCAAGTTCGGTTATTCAGTAAATACTTATGGTGTTGGTGACCTGGTGAAAGTTATTAATGAAACGAGTGATGCCGCAATTGATAAATTGGTTAAAGAATATGCTGATAGTTATACATTATCTTCAACGTTAGTAAAAGGAAAAAAACAACACCAGTCACTGAGGGATGCCGCAAAAATTGAAATAGGCTTACAAACATTTTTGGAGGAAGGAAATTTTAAAGGATTCACCGATACATTTGAAGACTTGCATGGAATGACACAATTACCCGGCATTGCAGCCCAACGCCTGATGGCGAAAGGTTACGGGTTTGCAGCAGAAGGAGATTGGAAAACTGCAGCATTAGTACGTGCTATGAAAGTAATGGGCAGTGGATTGAAAGGTGGTAATTCTTTCATGGAAGATTACACCTATCACTTTCAGCCCAACAATGAAATGGTGTTAGGCTCTCACATGCTGGAAATTTGTGCTTCTATTGCTAATGCCAAACCTTCCTGCGAAATTCATCCTTTGGGTATTGGCGGCAAAGCAGATCCGGTGCGTTTAGTCTTTAACGTTAGCGGTGGCGTTGCATTAAATGCATCTATAGTGGATATGGGCAATCGCTTTCGTTTGCTCGTAAATGAAGTGGAAGCCATCAAACCAAAAAATGCTTTACCAAAGCTTCCTGTTGCAAGGGTGTTATGGAAGCCTTTGCCTGATTTAAAAACGGGATGTACTGCGTGGATATTGGCAGGCGGCGCACATCATACTTGTTTCAGTCAAAACTTAACCAGCGAATGCCTCGAAGATTTTGCAGGCATGGCGGGAATTGAAACTGTTTTTATTGATAAAGAAACAAGGCTCCGTGAATTTAAAAAAGAACTTGCATGGAACGAGGTATATTACCAACTAAATAATAAATAAGGCATCTCTGCTGCATGTGTAATTAATTTACGCCGGCAATCACTTTTGAATTAAGTTTATCAAACAAATAACTAAAATTAAAAAACCAACGACTGCTTATGAACAAGAATTTTGCGTTTACCGACTATGCCATTTTCATCTTCTATTTTATTATAGTAGCAGGCTATGGTTATTATATTTATAATAAACGTAAAAGAAATGAACATGATGCCAAAGCATTTTTCCTTGCCGAGGGAACACTTACCTGGTGGGCGATTGGAGCTTCATTGATTGCCTCTAACATATCTGCAGAACAATTCATCGGCATGAGTGGTGAAGGATTTTTCCTGGGCATTGCTGTTGCGGCTTACGAATGGATCGCGGCCATTGCTTTGATAATTGTTGCAGTTTGGTTTATCCCTGTTTATTTGAAGAATCATATTTACACCATGCCTCAATTTTTAAAAACGAGGTACAATGAAACCGTGGCGTTGATCATGGCGATCTTTTGGTTATTCCTATATGTGTTTGTAAATCTTACCTCCATCTTATATTTAGGAGCGGTAGCAATTAATGGTATTACCGGCGGTGGATACCTGCATGTGATCATGATAGGTTTGTCAATCTTTGCATTAATCATTTCGTTGGGTGGCATGAAGGTGATCGGCTATACCGATGTTATACAGGTGGCAGTTTTAATCATTGGGGGATTAGTAACAACTTATATAGCTTTAACAGTAGTTGGCGAAAAGTTCGGCTATGGCCCCGATGCCATTGCCGGTTTTAAGGCGCTTATGCACAATGCCCCCGAACATTTTAAAATGATTATTCCAAGGCCAACAGCTTCTTCTACGCAAAACGAAGTGAATAAGTATCTTACTTTCCCCGGCCTCGCTTCTTATCTCGCTGGCATCTGGATCATTAATCTTAATTATTGGGGATGCAATCAATACATTACGCAACGGGCCCTGGGAGCGGATTTGCAAACAGCAAGAACGGGAATTCTATTTGCAGGATTTTTAAAATTATTAATGCCATTGATTGTTATGTTGCCGGGAATTGCCGCTTTCGTTTTATATTCTAAAGGTTATTTACCTAAATTAGTTGGTGGCAAAGATGGAGCATATTCAGCGGTTCTTGAATTTTTACCTACAGGGTTAAAAGGGTTGTCCGTTGCGGCTTTAACTGCAGCAATCGTTGCATCGTTAGCTGGTAAAGTAAATAGTATCTCCACGATCTATACGCTTGATGTTCATAAAAAATATATTAATAAACAGGCTGACGAAAGAAAACAGGTAATGATCGGCAGGGCAACTGTTTTTGCGGCGATGATCCTCGCAGTTCTTTTTACATGGAACGATCTTTTAGGTATTGGCGGCGTTGGCGGCTTCACCTACATTCAAAAATACACGGGCTTTATAAGTCCCGGCGTTTTTGCTATGTTTTTCCTGGGCATGTTTTGGAAAAGAACCACAGGCCTCGCTGCAATAGTCGGTGTGATCATTGGATTTGTATTGTCTGTGTTCTTTAACGAATTTGCACCTCAACTTTTAGGGAATGAAAATTTCCTTTATACGGCTTACGCAAATGGAACTGGCGGCTATGAAATTCCTTTTCATATTTGTATGGGCCTATCATTTATGTTCACAATGATAATTATGATTCTAATAAGTCTTGGCGGGCCAAAAATAAATCCTAAAGCATTTGAACTTGATAAAACGATGTTCAGATTAAGACCGCAAACCATCCTTTTAATCATGATCACGCTCTTATTAATTTCAGCTCTGTATGTTAAGTTTTGGTAACTGATTATTAAAATGTGAATGAGTTTTTTAAATAGATAATAATATGAGAGATGAGTAACGTAAATGATTACAAGATACATGACCGGATGCTTATTGCGGTGGATTGTATCATTTTTGGATTTGATGGAAAAGATCTAAAAGCCTTATTGATAAAAAGAGGCTTTGAACCAAGGTTGGGTAAATGGTCTTTAATGGGTGGGTTTGTAAAATCACGGGAAAGCATACACGACGGTGCAACACGCATTCTTGAACAACTTACCGGCCTTACCAATATTTACATGGAACAATTATATTGTTTTGGCGATGTAGATCGCGACCCTGCTGACCGCGTTGTATCCATCGCCTACTTCGCATTGATAAAACTGGATGATTACAAGACGGAGTTAATGAAAGAACACAACGCCAAATGGTTTAATATAAGGCACATCCCTGCCATGATCTTTGACCATAAAAAAATGATAATGATGGCTAAAGAGAGTCTTCGCCAAAAGGTAGCCACCCACCCTATCGGTTTTGAATTATTGCCTGAAAAATTTACGTTGGCTCAATTGCAAAATCTCTATGAAACTATTTATGAAACCACATTTGATAAACGCAATTTCCTCAGAAAAATATTGTCGCTCGATATTCTGAAAAAGCTAAATGAAAAGGAAAAACTTTTGTCAAAACGAGGTAGTTTTTATTACATGTTCGATCATGATAAATACAAAAAGCTTGAACAGGAAGGATTGAAGTTTATTTGATACAGTTATGAATTTGGTTTGCAAAGCCCATTTACAAATAATGTTTATTAATTGCCCCGATCCTTTAGGTCGGGGTTTAAAATGAAAAAGGTTTCGGGCTTTAGCCACAATTCTAATAATGCCGGATGCTTTTGGCTAAAGCCTAAAGCCAAAGAAAATTGTCTCCGACGTAAAAGGCGTGGCCATTGAATTGCCGCTCCAATAAAAGAATTGGTAACGTTTTAGTCTTAAATATTTTTATTCCCTGTTTTCAATAAAGCTGCTTTTTCAGAAGCCAGTCTTTTCTTTTCTGCTGCATAATCCGCACGGCTTTGTATAGCCTCTTCAAATAATTTATTCCATCCGTTATTTATATTTTCTTCTTTCAATGCACATTTTGCCGGTTGATTGGTTTGAAAAATAGCGCCTTCTTTCGGACAGGCACGTACACATTCCGAGCAGTAAATGCAAACGGCACGATTGAAATGATAGGTTTGTTTTCCTTCCATATCCTGGGAAAAAACAATAGCGCCGGGCGGGCAAACCATTTCGCAACGGCGGCACCAAATACATAAATTTTCATCAAAGCCTATCATGCCGCGATAGTCGTCAGGTATATAAGTCTTTTCAAAAGGATATTTAGTAGTTACCGGCTTCCTGAATATATTTCCGATGGCTTTAAAGAATGTTTTCATTTTAATAAATTTTAATCATCTTGATGTACATGAAAGGCACGGATCATAAGATGCAATAATAGCCGGTGCACTTCCATATTCATTGCCCTTAAATGCTTCTACCATCGCCGGTACATTTGAAAATGTTGGCGCTTTAATTTTCAACCGTTCCAGTATTTGTGTTTTGTTTCCTTTAGCATAATAAAATAATTCACCACGCGGCGCTTCCAGTCTCACAACCGCTTCGCCATCAGGAAAAGCTTTTGTTTCAGTAACAAGTGCTGATTCAGGTAAACCATTTATTATATTTTCGATAATACGCATTGATACATACAATTCATGCAAACGAACCATGTTGCGGGCATGAACATCACCTGCTTTATCTAATACCATTTCAAACCCAACTTCTTTCCACGGAAGCAGATCTTCAGTTTCGTTGCGAACATCAACTGCAAGTCCGGTTGCTCTTGCAAAAGGGCCAACCACATTCAGTCTCAAAGCGTCTTCTCTTGTAATAGCTCCGACACCTTTGTTCTTTAAAGATAAAGTCCAGTTATTTTGATAGATGTCTACCAATTCATCTAACTGCGGTTTAAACGTTTTTAATTTCTCCAAAATCATTTTTCCAACTTCCGGTTTTAAATCGCGGGCAACACCACCTACAATGGAAAAATCGTATTGAATTCGATTGCCACATACAGCCTCAAGCATTTCCATTGCAAACTCGCGGTATTGCATGGTTTTCATAAACAACGCCTCAAAGCCTGAATTTTCCGCAACATGACTCAAGCATAATAAATGCGAATGAATTCTGTCGAGCTCAATAACCAACATCCTTAAATATTTCGCACGACGCGGTATTTCAATCTTAACTAATTTTTCTGCAACCTGTGAGTAAGCGGTAGTATGTGATACAGAACATAAACCGCAAACACGCCCCACAACAAAACTTACCTGCCGGAATTTAAATTTCGAACAACAGGCCTGCTCTATACCACGATGCACATAGTACACGTTAGCAACCGTATCAATAATTTTTTCATTCTCCGTTGTGAACTTAAAATGAAGCGGCTCCAGCAAAGAAACATGCTGAGCGCCTAACGGTATTTCATATAACTTTCCCATAATTATTTTTTCTTTCTTAACGGACCACTTTCAAAATCGGGTTCCAATACAAATCCTTTTGCAGTATTTTGAATTTTAATATTCATCAGGTCTACCAGTTCAGCTTCGGCTACCCATGAAGATTCAATAATATCCCTGATAGAAGGTATTTCTATGTCCGGATTAATTTGAACACAAAAAGCAATAATATTTGATGGGTTAGCATACTCGCTAAAGAACCATTGCACTTCGATTTTTTCCCCGAGGTCTACCGCATTAATAACCATAAAATGATACAACTCCGGTTTATAAAAATTACGGATGTCGTCTTTTACTTTATCAATGGATGTTTCAATTCTATTCATGAACTATGCAATTTTTTTAATTTCAGCGGCAATATCTCTCCTGTTTAACTGTGTATCTTCTTTTACTGGTTCTTTTTTTAAACGTACAGATTGTTCTAAATCCTTTGTCTTTTTCTCTAATATCGCCAGGCCTTCTATTACACCATCAATAATTTGCTCCGGCCGGGTTCCGCATCCGCATACATATACATCTACAGGAATATATTGATCTATGCCACCTTCGCAATTATACATTCCCCTGAAAACCCCACCAGTGCAAGCACAGGCGCCGCAACTGATTACTACTTTCGGTTCAGGCATTTGAGCATAAACCTCCACCAGCCGTTCGCGTGAACGCTTGGTAACGGGGCCGGTTACCAGAAGAATATCGGATTGCTTTGGATTACCCGAGTTGATCATTCCAAATCTTTCAATATCATACTTGGGCGCTAAGCATGCCAATATTTCTATATCGCAACCATTGCACCCGCCTGCATTGTAATGCAGTATCCATGGTGATTTTTTTCTAAACGAATTTAATTTCATAATTGCCAGTGTAAAATGGTTAACAATAAATTAATGAAGGCAACAGGTAAAGCAACTATCATTGAAAATCGGAGCATCTGTTTGTAATTTACCCTTGCAGAAGAATTATCCAAAGCGTTCAAATAAATAAATACAACCAACACAAGACCCAATCCCAACAAAGGATTGCTGGCGCCAAAAAGATAAACGAGCGTATAGCAAAATACATAGTCCAACCATTTGGCCGTATAAATTGCTTCGAAAAATATTCCTGAAAATTCAAGTTCTACACCTCCAGTAATTTCCTGGTGAGCCTCAGCAACGTCAAACGGAGATTTTTTTAATTTGATAGGTAATATCAACAGCAATGCGATAAATGCTAATGGCATTTTAAATAGCAAGGGTTCCTTAAAATTAAAGATAGAAGAAGCATCAAAACTTCCGGTAAACGTGAAAACAGAAACAGCAATTAATATTAAAACGGGTTCGTAAGCCAGGACACTAATTGCTGTTCTGTTAGCGCCAAGATGGCTAAAAATAGAGCGGGTACTGTATCCCGCAAGTATTAAAAGAGCTGTTGATAAAAGATGAAGGAAGATTACTAAAATTAAATCTCCACCTAATAATAAAACTGCCAGCGCAAACCATAAAGACACAAAGTGCATGATGCCAAGAAACGCATGTGAGGAGTGAACAATCATTCTCCTTTTATCAGCGAGTTTTAAAAAATCATAAAATGGCTGCAACAATGGTGGGCCAACTCTTCTTTGCATACGGGCTCTTACGATCCGCTCAAAACCATAGAGCAACCCACCGATAAGCGGTGCCAGGAGTATGAGTAAAACCGGAATTAAAACGTCTTTCATGATCAATCTTTTTTTGTCAAATAATTTTCATTTTTCAACTTCTTTACACAACGGACACTACAATAAGTGCAACAAAAAACAAAACACCGATTACAGAAAAATAGGGCGTGGCTTTGTCGGTTGCAAAATAGAATGATGAAAAAGAATAATCAATCTTTTCGCCGCAGGCATATTCTTTTGCCCTGTCCACATTTTTAAATCGTATAAACATAGCCGTTATGATGGTTACCGGCAGCAATAAAAAAGCAATTAACAATGGAATAATTGGCAATGTCATTGCTCCTATATGCAATTTCCAACCATACATTGTCACAGCAATTGGTTCACCTATTGTTTGCGAAGCAACGGGTACAAAATAATGTGTCATTAAAAAAGGAAAGGTCAAAACACTTAATATTATCAATCCCATTAAAATGATGATCGTATCTGAAAATAATGGCTTTGTTTTTTCAAATTTTATAACATCCTCGCTGCCTCTTCGGGCAATTAATAAACCCAGAACTTTAAAATATAACAATGATAAAATTGCGCCACCACAGGCTATTGCAACTATAACCAAGGCACCCAAAATCTTTTGGTTTATTGCAAGTGCTCCTAACGATTCAATGCTAAACCATTTTCCGATGAAGGCTCCAAAGGGTGGAAGGAGCAACGACATAAACCCAATTGAAACTACCAATGAAGTGAAAGGCCCGGTTTCTGCTAACCTATCCATATCCGATGTTTCCTTAAAATGAAATATTCTTTCCAGTATACCAGCATTCAGGAACAGCATGCATTTTGAAAGACCGTGAAAAAACATAAGCGTTAGTGCTGCAATAATTGTAACGGGCGTACCAACTGCCCCCATCATAATCATTAATCCGAGAAGAGCAATTGTAGAGTGAGCCAATATTCGTTTGAAATTATCCTGCGATAATGCACCAATGGCTGCGGCCACAAAAACAAAACCGGTCATTGCAATTACAACAGATGCAACAGGCGTTCCTTTTAATGCGGGCGATAGACGCAGAATAATAAACGGCGCAATTTTTACCATGGTGGACGAATGCAGTAAAGCACTAACGGGTGTCGGAGCCACCATAGCGCCCAGCAACCATTTACTGAAAGGCATCTGTGCACCCTTGACCAATGCAGCTACGCAAAGCAAGGCAAGAGGTAATAAGATACCTGTTGATGATGAATGTGCCAGTACATTGCTGAATGTTGCGGTTCCATATTTATTATAGATGATAAAAAATATAGCCGCTAAAATAGCAAGGCCGCCAATTTGATTCATCCATAATGCAGTGAGGGCATTCTTAACAGAGGTTGCATCTTTTCTGAAACCAATAAATAAGAATGAGGCCAAAGTCGTCAACTCAAAAAACAGGAAGAAATATTCCAGGTTATCCGAAGAAACAATCATGTTCATAACGGCTATGAACCAGAATAAAATGGATAGAAAATATTTTTTGCGAAAAGCGCTGCAATTTTCGCCATCAATATATTGAATTGAAAATATAGAGATCAATCCGCTGATAACATTTATTAAAAGGAACATGAAGACAGTCAACTTGTCAACGGTGAATTGCATTTCATATTCCGAGGGGATGATAGTAAGTAGATAAAGCAGCGTTCCCAACTGCAAAACAGTCAGCAAACCAACAAGCAAGCTTTTTTTACGAAACGCTACGCTTCCAAAGTATAACAGCAATAATATATCCGCAATAGATACAACCGCGTTCATATAGTGAGGAACACCAAAATGAACAGCTTCCTTTATCGTTAAAAATAAATAAAGTGATATTGCCGATAGTACAATGGACGTAGCAATGATTAGTATTCTCGAAAATGTTTTAGGCAGTATTAACAATAACGCACTTACGATTACCGGAGCAACGAATAAGCTAATGATTAAGGAATACATAAACTAGAGTTTAACTATCTCAAAAGAAACGCTATATTAGAAAATAATGCAGTTTCCTGCTATGATTTTAATCAGCCAAAAGGATGATGTTGCCTGCTTCGAGCCGCAGTTAATAACCTTTACAGGCTTCAACATAGAAAGGGTATTGATCAGATGATTGTTATCAAAACAAATTGTGATTCTAATCATGCATTCCGATTGAATGCGGCTGTGATGTGAATGCTTAAAACGTTACCTGATTTTTTGGAGATGTATTTTTCGGTTGAATCGTTGGCAAAAAACTATTTAGAAAAAAAGTAAAAGCTGATTGAAGATTTTTTTTAGCCTCCTTACTCAGCGAGGTTTTCAATTGCCAATGACAGCCTGAAATGGCAATAGTATATGCGGCAGGTTGTTTATTGTAAAGATCGTTCGCCAGGTAAAGAATCGTTTCGGCGCTTTGTATGTGGGAAGAAAAGAAATAGTGGTTCGCGGGAGTGCAGGGTTTTACTTCAAATCCATTTTCAAGTACCTTATGTGATGCATCTGCAAAGATGATCTTATTATATTGGGAAACTAAAAGTGTGTCCTCCACCTGCAATTGATACCGGTATTCATAATCAAGAAAATCAAACTTATAACGCTTAAGCATATCCGTAAACTTCCAGCCTAGTCCATCATCTCCGCGGCCACAGTTTCCGATACCAATAATTAATATTTTATTTGATCCGTCCCGATATTTATCGGGAGCCATCGGATCAATCTTTAAATCTTTCATCGATCAATTCTCCGTAATGATTATATAATTCAGCCTTCAATGACATTTTACCTATCGCCTGTGTTGCACAGCTAAGACAAGGATCATAAGCCCTTATGGCAATCTCAACCTGGTTTAGCATTCCATCTGTAATTGTTCCCTTATCGCTGATAACATTATCTGCAACCCATCTTACTGCATTGTTCATTGCGTCATTATTGTGAGTTGTTGAAACAATCAGGTTGCAGCGGACGACCATCCCTTTATCATCTACTTCGTAGTGATGAGTAAGTGTGCCGCGGGGCGCTTCAATTATTCCTATACCTTTTAAACGGCCAATACCTTTTCGTACCAACTCATCTCCCATTAATTCAGGATCCTGCAAAAGATTTTTCATTTCTTCTGCGCAATGCAATACTTCTATTAAGCGTGCCCAATGTGAAAATAAAGTACTGTTATTAACTTTCTTTCCGGTAAAACCAATGTACTCCTGCCTTGCTTTTTCCGCTAAAGGCGTCGGTATAAAATCGCACATATTTATTCGTGCCAGTGGCCCTACCCTGTTCCATCCTTTCTCTCTTCCAATCTTTTTCAAATAAGGAAATTTCATGTAAGACCATTGCGCAACTGCTTCCGAAAAATAGTCCTCGTACAAGTCAGTTGAAATATCATCTAATGTAATATTACCTTCACTGTCGATAGCTCTTAACTTTCCATCGTACAATTCCAAGCCTCCCTCATCATTTACCATGCCCAGGTGACCGGATGGAAATGCTGCAAACTCATCCAAAAATTTTCGGTTCTTCTCATGATACTCTTTCATGAAATTTACCATTGATTGCGACCATTCAATCATTGTATCTATGCTTTCAATATTTTTCCCATCCAAAAAATAATCTCTTTCCTGTTGAGTTAAATTTTTATAAACGCCCCCGGGCACAGCAAGAATACCATGAATTTTTTTTCCTGCAACCGCTTTAATAATTTCCTGCCCAAACTTTCTCATTGTGATTCCTTTGATAGCCAGTTCCCTGTTTTCAACAGCTACCGCTACAATATTTCTTTTCTCTGCCGGTGCATCTACACCAAATAATAAATCAGGCGAAGCGAGGTAGAAAAAATGTAATGCATGCGATTGAAAAATCTGCCCGTAATGCATCAAACGGCGAAGCTTAGACGCAGTTGGCGATAAGTCTTTTGGATCAATCCCAACAATCTGGTCGATAGCTTTGGCTGCTGCAAGATGATGACTAACGGGGCAGATACCGCAGAGTCTTTGTACCAAGACCGGCGTTTCCCAATAAGGATGCCCCTGTACAAATCTTTCAAAGCCTCTGAACTCAACTATGTGAAAAAAAGAATCTTTTACTTTTCCTTTTTCATCAAGATGTATGGTAACCCTGCCGTGGCCTTCCACTCTTGTTACAGGATCAATAGTTATTTTTCTGCTCATAATATTTTAATTCAATTAGTCATATTTAAATTCAGAATAAAGAATAGGATTCTTTTCTCCCCAAAGAATATTTTTTACGCTTTTCCATATAATGCTTGCATCGGGAGGACATCCCGGAATATAGTAGTCGATTTTTACAACTTCATTTGCGGCATATACGCGGTCAAGGATCTTTGGCAGATCTTCATGATAAGGAACAATGTTATTACCTGGTTCATTGGTAACGCAATTCAGATAAGCTTCATCAAGGCATTCACTCAATGGAATAGAATTACGTAAAGTAGGGAGACCGCCCCATACAGAACATTCGCCCAGTGCAACGAGTACATCACAATTCTCCCTGAATTTTCTAAGTGTTTCTACATTTTCATCATTGCAGCAACCGCCTTCAATTATTCCGAGATCACATCTTTCAGTAAAATTCTTTTTATCAGTCAGCGGCGATTTATCAAACGATACGAGTTCTATTAAATCAAGAAGTCCTAAATCTATGTCGAGCATAGACATGTGGCAACCAAAGCAGCCCGCTAAAGAAATAGTAGCAATTCTTTTCTTATTGATTGCAGTTGTACCACTGGCTTTTATAGTTTCTACATTATAATTTTTCTGTACAGATTCCATATCAAACTTTCTTTCGCCAAATGGTTCGGGTATGCTTACGCCTCTTACCATGATTGCGCCGGTGGGGCAAATTTTCATTGCGTTGATAGCCTGTTCTTCTGTTAGTTTAGCTTCCTGTTCATAATCAACTCCTACATAAGTTTCAAAGCCCCTGTTTTGATAGTTAAATACTTTTTTACCATCATCTGTAACCACTTCCACTACACATCTCAAGCATTTAATGCAACGATTGTGTTCCATCACTATCCTGTTAGCTTTATAGTCAATGGTGCGATCTTTAAATAAATGTTGAAAGCGGGTAGACGAAATTCCGAGTTCATATCCCATGTGTTGTAAATCGCAATTGCCGCTCTTAACACATGCGGGACATAAATGATTTCCTTCAGCAAATGTCATTTCCACTAATGCCTTTCTTGTGTCTTTCAACCCGGGATTATTTACTTCAACAGTGAGGCCTTCCTTAACTTTTTCTGTACAAGCCGGGCCAGGCCTGCCATTGATATTGCAAATACATACCCTGCAGGTTCCCAACGGTGGTTCTATGTGTTCATAATAACACAACGAAGGAATAAAAATGCCGTTCTCCTTTGCTACCTGCATAAGATTTTTACCTTCTTCAGCAAGAAAATTTTTACCATCTATTGTAATATTGACCATGCTTGCCATATTCTATATTTTATATTCTTCATAATCTTTAGTTGCCGCATCCATATCAAATTTCAGATTCAGTCCATCAAAATTTTTATCAAGCTTCGTTTCAAAATAATCATGAAATTTATCCAATGCAATTATCAAACTGTTGGCAGCCGTTTTACCAAGGCCGCACCGGCTTGTATTTTTCATTACGGTGCCCCAGTTTTTTATTTCATCAAGATCTGTTTCGTTTGCAAACCCATTATTCAATCGATCCAGTTTTCTTTGTATGATAAAGTTGCCAGCCCTGCATGGCGTGCAAATACCACAGGATTCATGTTTAAAGAATTCCGAAAAATTCACAAGGATTTTTAGAATATCACGATGTTTATTGAAGATCATAAAAGATCCGCCGCAACGAATGTCTTTCTGTCCCGGTAAATCAATCATTGACATACGCCGCGATTTTTCATCTGTTGAAATACATTCGCCTGAAGGTCCGCTGATTTGAATATAATACGGATCATCTGCTTCACACAGATTCAACAATTCTTCAATCGTCATTCCCCATTCAATTTCGTATATGCCTGGCCGTTGGCAATCACCGGAAACACTAATGAGTTTAGTGCCGGGCGAGCCGGGGATTCCAAGTTTAATATATTCCTGGGCGCCCATTTCAATTATTCTCGCGGCAGCGCAAAAAGTTTCTACATTATTTATAGTGGTTGGGAGCTGTAAGTAGCCTTTTTCAACAGGGAAAAACCATTTGGTGCGTGGCTCTCCACGCTTACCTTCCAATGATTCAAGCAAAGCCGTTTCTTCGCCACAAACATAAGAACCGGCTCCCATTTGAATCCTGATATCAAAGTCAAAATCTTTTATGCCGCCGCAATTTTTACCTAACAATCCATGTGAACGATAATCGCTTATTGCCTCATCAAGTTTGTTTTTTAACCACCAGTATTCTCCCCTTAAATAAATAATACCATATTCAGCGCTAATTGTGTACCCACAAATAATCATTCCTTCAATGAGAGAATTAGCCTCCCTGTTCATCAGCACACGATCTTTAAACGTGCCGGGTTCACCTTCATCGGCATTGCACACAACAAATTTTGGCAAAGCCGGTTGTACTCTTGCTGCATCCCATTTTTTCCAGGTAGGATAATATGCGCCTCCACGGCCGGAAAGTTCCGATTTCTTTAATTCTTCTATTATACCTAACGGTGTAGCCTGTCCTAACTTCGCAATGGCAACTCCCGGTTTAAACTCTTTAAAAAAAACAGTCCTGTTGCCTGGAGGTGTATATTGAATATTATCGGCCGGATCATCACATATTGATTCTGGAGCAGCACCATTCTTAAGCTTCGTGATGATATCTTTTACCTTACTCGTGTTCAGATTTATAAAAGGATAAAAATTAATTAATGCTGAAGGTTCGTGATCGCTCAGGCCTATGCAGGGAGTGAGAAAAAGACCAAAAGTACCAGTACGATCGACAGTTCCAAACGTCGCTCCCGTTTCTCTTTCTAATGCTTCTTTAATCCGTTCAAATCCTTTTATATCTGCGATAATACTGTTGTTAAGATAGATGGTGTATTTACCGGTTGGATTACGTTGAAAAAAATGATAAAATGAAACGACACCTTCAACCTCAACCTCTGAAATATTAAATAAGCTGGCAAGTTGCTTAATGTCACTGTCATGAACGTATCCATTGCTTTTTTGTAATTCCCACAACCTGTTCAGCATTTGTGTTTGAGCTGGCTCTTTAAACTTCTTTTCAATATCGTTAGTCATCGTTTGAGTTTTGGAATTTTAAAAGTGAATTGGGCACATGTCTTTTAGATTCTGAAGAACCATCTCCCGGAAGAAAAATCCCTGTTTGGCAATTTCAAGCCAGGAGACCAAATCACCCTTTTCGAAAAAATAAAAGGGCTAAATCAAGCTACACAAAATTTAAAATCTCACAAAATTATTAATTTAATTTATTGGGAGATATGATTATTGTCATTCCTTAATTGGTGAAAAATCATAGTTATTTTTAAATCATGCGCCGAAAATCACCTCAGGAATTTGGGGCAAGGCGTAGCATCTTCATAAAAAAAATCCATTTGTCTTTCTAAGAAAAATCCTCATGGTTTTTTGACTGGTCGTGCAATGCTTGAATTATAACCGGGTGCGCTTAAAGCTCCTATTAACGCCGACTTAACATATATTTTGCGGGCTCGAAATACGATTGATCTTTTTGATATTAATTTCGTTTATTAATTTTTCCAAAAAAATTTAAAAGCATTTAATTCCCTTAAACAAACCTTTAATTTGATGACATGACAGAACGCACCGCTTTCAAAAAAGGATTGAAACTGATGGGAAACCACTTTGAAATTAGTGCTGTTTCGGATAGCGAAGCGTGGGCGAATGAGCATATAGATGCAGGAATTCATGAAATACAGCGTATTGAAAAATTCCTAACTACTTTTAATGAAGATAGTGAAACGAGCCTCATTAACCGGTATGCGGGAATGGCTCCGGTTACCGTATCACGCGAAACTTTTGATCTTATTGAAAGGTCGCTGCGCATCTCAAGGCTTACGCAAGGTTCCTTTGACATTTCTTATGGATCGATAGATAAACGGCTCTGGAATTTTGATACAAACATGAAGGCATTGCCGGATAAAGAGACGGCAAAAAAAATGGTTCGTCTCATCAATTACAGGAATATTATTCTTGATGATGAAAATTGTACTGTGTTTCTTAAAGAAAAAGGAATGAGAATTGGTTTTGGGGGAATAGGTAAAGGATATGCTGCGGAACGGGCCAGGGATATTATGAAATCGGCGGGCGTTGAAAGTGGAATTGTAAACGCTTCCGGCGATCTTACTACCTGGGGGCTGCAACCTAACGGTAACCCATGGACGATAGGAATTGCCAATCCAAATTCATCTAACGAATTGTTTTCTTATATCAATGTAACAAATTTGGCGGTTGCGACTTCGGGCAATTACGAAAAGTTTGTAATCATCAATGGAAAAAAATACTCGCATACTATTGATCCGCGTACCGGATTACCCGTATCCGGAATTAAGAGTGTTACTATTATTACGCTCAATGCCGAGATTGCAGACGCAATGGCAACTCCTGTTATGATAATGGGAATTAAAGCGGGGATGAACCTTATTAACCAAATGAAAGATATCGAGGCAATTGTGATAGATGATAACGACACTGTTTATGCTTCGGATAACATCAGGTTCTCTTAAAAATTTTAGGAAACGCACAATTCAGACAAAGTATTGTTAAACCAAACAGAAATTTACTTCCTAAAAGTTAAAAATAAATTTATCATCCTCAGATATATTTTCCGGCTGAAAAATTGCCCGGTAGCAGTTAAAAAAAATCGAAGATTTGGTTATTTAGAAAATTTGGTTAATTAATGATTTGTTGTGATGACTCATTTGGTTTGGAAATTAATTTTGATGTTTTGAACCTTCCGGCACAAACAAATTTGTTAAAAAAAAGTTACCACCAATATTTGACCCAACCATAATCTATAATCAGCATCTATAAATTATTGGTCACAATTATAACTCATGAATAAACTATTATTACTTGTTTTAAGTATTACTACCATGTCGTTTGCCAACTGGCAGCCGAATTTTGAAACAGCAAAGAAAATTGCAAAAGAAAAACATGAGTTCATCTTATTAAACTTCTCAGGCTCCGACTGGTGTGGCCCGTGCATGCGCTTAAGGAAAGAGATTTTGGATAATGAAGTTTTTACTAAAATGGCAGACACGACCTTGGTCCTGGTGAATGCTGATTTTCCAAGAAACAAAAAAAATCAATTGGATGCACAAGCCAGGAAGCAAAATGATGCTCTCGCGGACAAATATAACCCTGAAGGAAAATTTCCATATACACTCTTGCTCGATGCTGACGGCAAAGTTTTAAAAGCCTGGGACGGATACCCCGATGAGGACGTACAGCAATTTTCGGGCGAAGTGCTGAATATTTGCTATGCAAGCAAACTGACGAATTAAAGATTCACTCTTCCATATAATTAATGAACCAACTCACTTAACGGTTCTTATAAAACAAATATGAAAACACAAGTTCTTAAAAAATTGTCTCTTGCTTTAGCGGCTGCTATAATATTAGCGTCCTGTGCTAACGTAAAAGAATACCAGAAAAGCAGGATCAATGATTCTGAAATGATTTTAGGCAACCGCAAGGTTGAAAAGAATGAGCTTAATTTTCAATCTTACCGTGAAGGTGCATCCGGTGCCAATGGCGGTAAAACCGGTGGTGGTTGTGGCTGTAACTAATTCCAATATTTCATCTGTAAAATAATTCATGAAAAAGATTTGCTTAACGCTTGTTGGTATTTATTTAATGATGTTACATGCCTTTTCGCAATTCCAACAGGATAAGGATACTTCATTTTATATAGCTAAACCATTAAAGATTGATGAGATCAATCTTGTATCAAGTTATTATAAACAAGACGGAGATCATTCTGCCGTTACCGGCGGAATCGGCACTGAGAAGGTAACCGACCTGTCTAACGGCCTTGAGGTAAAATGGGTGGGATGGGATGATATGAATCGCAAACATACTTTAACTGCAGGGCTTGGAATTGATCATCATACATCTGCGTCATCTGCTTTCGTAAACAAGTCAGGAGCTTCTAAAGCCGGTGGCAGCCGCATTTATCCTTCGCTTAACTGGAACATGGAAAATGCGAAAAAAGGTACAGGAATGGGATTGGGAATTTATTATTCCAGAGAATATAACTATACATCATTTGGGATAGACGCAGAAGTCTCTAAAAAAACAAAAAATAATGGCGAGTTGAGTGCGAAGGTCACCGGATATTTTGATCGCGTAAAATTAATTTATCCTTCTGAATTCGTACAAGAGGTTACAGTAACATCAGCAAGTGGCGAAGAAAGTAAAAGTAGGATTCCGTCCAAGCCCCGAACAACAGGAACTTTATCTCTGTCTTTTTCACAAGTCATAAATAAGAGATTACAAGGTGTAATTCTTGTGGATGGTGTCTATCAAAATGGTTATCTCGGCCTGCCATTTCACCGGGTTTATTTTAATAATGGAACAGAGGCTGTGGAAAATCTTCCATCGAATAGATTAAAATTACCGGTAGGCATGCGGCTTAATTATTTCCTTGGCGATAAAATTATTCTCCGATCGTATTACCGGTATTACGTTGACAGCTGGGGATTGCAATCGCATACAGCAAGCCTGGAAGTTCCGGTAAAGATTACGCCATTCGTTTCTGTAGCGCCTTTTTACAGATACTATACTCAAACCGCGGCCCGTTACTTTGCTCCCTATGAGGCCCACAGGCAAACTGACTCATACTATACAAGCAATTATTCACTATCAGCCTTCAATAGCCAGTTTTTTGGAGTGAATTTTCGCATCGCTCCACCGAAAGGAGTATTCAAAGGATTGAATGCACTTGAGTTACGATACGGGCATTATACACAAACAACAAATCTTGTATCAGATGTAATTTCAGTAAACTTTAAGTTTAAATAACCCCGAACTTGTCATTAACTAACGGGAATGGGTAGCCTGTACTCTGTTTTCACTTAATTTGTAATGACAGCGCTTCCTTAGAAACTAATTCTGCTTCCTTAGAAACTAATTCTTTTGCGGTAAAAAGTGTAGATCAGTTGGAAAAAAAAACGAGGGTGTTGGCAAGGTCAATTTCATCCTGAGAAATCGTATGTCCCATACCGTTATACAACTTTTGCGTAACAGCGGCATTCATACCTTTTAGAATTTTAGTTGACTCGTGAACCCTTTCAACAGGTACGTGCGGATCCGGGTTACTGCTCCCTATGAAAACAGGTGTATTTTTAAAGTCGCCGGTATAATTCTCTGAACAAATAGTTTCCCCGATTAGCCCCCCGGTAAAAGCGACCACACCGCCGTATCTCATTGCATTCCTTGCCACGAACTCCAGCGTTAAACATGCGCCTTGAGAAAAACCTAAGAAATAAATATTTTTTGAAATGATTCCTTCGGCGTTAAGATCTTTTACGAGCTCTTTAATTACCTCTAAGGAAGAAGACAGCCAGGGCTCATTTTGCTGAACAGGCGCCATAAAAGAATAAGGATACCAGGTGTTGCTGGTTGCTTCGGGAGCAAGTAATGCAAAATTCTTTACTTGTAAATAATCCGCAAGTGAGAGGGTATCATGTGCATTAGCGCCACGTCCATGAATCATAATTAAAGCCTTCTCCGCCTCCCCTGTTTTCTTACCTGCACGAAGTATTTTTTTTGTATGGAATTTATTTGTGTCGATCATTATTAAAAACTATAAGGTACTTTCCTGTACCAGCGTTGTAATTATTTCGTTTGGCCTGCTAAGAAGTTTATGAAGCGGGCATGAACTGGCAATAACTCCTAATCTTTTAATTTGCTCTTCATCCAGATTTCCAACAAAACTGAGTTCACAAACAAAAGTATCTGATACCGGCCCGCTCTGCATATTCTTTACCAGGTCTACCTTTACTTTTATCTGATCAATTTTCCAGCCTTTGCGTTGGGTATACATACGCAATGTAATCGCTTTGCAAGATGCGAGTGCTGCACATAAATAATCCCCCGGCGCAGGGCCTAAATCTTCCCCTCCTTTTTCCACGGGCTCATCTACCAAAAGATCATGCTGATTGATGCTAACATCTGACGTGTACTGGTTGCCGTTATTAGTAACCTCAGCAGTAGCGATTACTTTGCCCATGTTTTATTTTTAAAGATCCTGCTTATGCCGCCTTCCGTATTTTCTTCTTCTTTAAGGCATCATTAATAAGTTCTGTTAATGATTTTGCAGTAATATTTCCTTCTAGTCTTTCACCATTAATGAAAAAGGCCGGAACATCTCTTACGCCAAGATCTATTCCATATTTTAAATCATCCTGCACAAACCATCCATATTTACTATTGATTAAATCATTTAAAAATGATTTATTAGTAATCCCTATTTCTTTCGCATACGATTTAAGTGTAATGGTGCCTAAATGCCTGCGATTTTTAAGAAGCATCTCATGCATTTCTAAAAACTTTCCTTCCTGCGCCGCACCAATGGCTGCCTCAGCGGCCTTGTGTGCTCTTTGGTGAATCTTTACCAGGGGGAAATGCCTGAAATTAAAATTTACTTTTCCAGCGAACTTTTGCATTATTCCCTTTAGCCATTCATGAACCTGGGCACATTTTTCACTTTCGTAATCTACGAATTCTATAACGTTAAGCGGTGCATCTGCATTTCCAATTATTATATCTTTTGGTTCTATTACCGGTATTTCTTCTTTCTTATGCATAAACTAATTTTTTTTATTTTTCCAGATATCGTTGTATTCATCGGGATGTCTTAAAAACTGCGCATGAACATAAGGGCAAAATGCGATAACATTTAAATTATTTTTTCTTGCGTAATCAACCATCGAAGCAAGCATTTCTTTTGCCAACCCTTTACCTTCTGCCTTTGGCAGCACTTCCGTGTGGTAAACAGTGAGATCGTTTCCCGAGATATCTATCATCATTTCGCCAACCTTTTCTTCACCGTCACTTATATAAAAATATCCACTCCCGTTCTTCTTCAAATCCAATTGTACCTCATGCATCATTTATTGTTTTCAATTAAGTAAGGCTTTCTGATTATCATTTTAAAAGTTGACAGCGCACTAACTAAGCACCGGCAACACTTTTTCAATCTCTGTTCTTGAGTCCTCATATTGCCTGGGCAATTTTAAATGTGTCCCGAGTTCGCTCAATGGTTCATCTTTTGTAAAGCCGGGATTATCCGTTGCCAATTCAAATAATACGCCACCCGGTTCCCGAAAATAAAGTGAGAAAAAATAATCCCTGTCAATTTTTGGGGTGATGTTCAAGCCAAAGCGCTCAATCTTTTCACGATAATCCATCAATATATTATCATCCTTTACCCTGAAAGCAACATGGTGATTCGTTCCTGCGGCAACAATGCCGTGTGACACAGACGGTGCTTCAATTATATCAACTATAGACGCATTGTCAACTGCGTCTGTGGCAAACCGATAGTTAATACCGTCCTGCCTGGTTAACTGATACCCTAAAATATCAGTTAAAATTTTTGCAGTAGCCGTTACGTTTTTCAGCATTAACGTAATGCTGTGAAATCCCTTCGTTGCCACGGCTGCGTTCACTTCGTCAGTTTCCCACGGTTTCCTGTTATCAGGAGTTGATGGAACAACTAACTTTATTTTTAAACCATCAGGATCTCTGAAAGAAAGATATTTTTCTCCGAATTTTTCTTCTATTTCATCATGTTTTACCTCGTAATGTTTCAAACGGTCTGACCAGAATTCAAGGCTATCTAACGGTACCGAGTAGCCGATTTCTGTGGCCATTCCAGTTCCGGGGTTACCTTGCCTCATTCCTTCCCAGGGAAAGAACGTGAGAACAGTTCCCGGTGTACCTCTTTCGTCTCCAAAATAAAAGTGGTAGGTACCGGGATCGTCAAAATTCACCGTCTTTTTTACCAAACGTAACCCCAGAATTTTTGTGTAAAATTCCAGGGTTCTTTTAGCATTGCCGGCAATTGCCGTTATATGATGTAGTCCTAATATTCTGTCTTCCATTTTTCATTAAAGTTATTATACTAACTGTTCTTCCTTAGCTAATTTTTCTACCTGCTTTACCAATTGAATTTCCGCATTTATTTTTACTTCGTCACTCAAAACTACGTTGCCTGTTTCTGTAACGGTTCCCCAGCTTAATCCAAAATCTTTCCTGTTTAATTTTCCGGTAACAGTAAAGCCTGCTTTTGTTTGCCCGTAAGGATCTTGCACTATGCCGCCAAATTCAACTTTTAATGTTATGGGTTTGGTCACACCATGCATAGTTAATTCGCCTGTAATACTTCCTTCGTCATCATTCACATCATATTTTTTACCTATGAATTTTAATTGAGGAAATTGTTCAGCATTAAAAAAATCTGCAGATTTAAGATGACCATCGCGTTGATCGTTAAGCGTAGTGATAGAATCAACATCGGCTGTGAATTCAAGTTTTTTAACAGAGCTAAAATCGCCTGTTTCGGTCTCGACAACCAGGTCGAATTTCTTGAAATGGCCTGTGACCGTGGAGATCATAAGGTGTTTAATTTTAAAGACTACTTCGCTGTGGATCGGGTCGAGTGCCCATTTAGTGTTTGCCATAATTTAAATTTTTAATGATTATCTATTTTATTTTTTAATTTTTTTGACTTTTTAAGTTTTACTTTGTTTTACATTTTTTAAAATTTCCGAAACTTCCATTAACGCATCGTGATCTTTACCGCAAAGAGAAGTTTCATTTGAATCGCCTGCTTTTACCACCGTTACTACCTTCGAATATTTCAACGAATTCTCCAATTCTACATTTTCATGATCTGAAAAACTTATCACAGGTTTTTGCGTGGCAACTTCTTTAATCAGTTCAGCAACTTCCTTCTGTTCACCGCAGGATATATCAAGAATTATAATATCCGCTTCCCAGCAACCATCCCTCAAACAATCAACTATTTCAAATTCAAGATCCGGATGCTTCAGCTTTATTTCAGTTGATACTTTACTTAACTGGTTTGGTTCTTTCTGCAACAATAATAACCGGTAATTTTCCGCAGAAAACTTATCAACAACTGCCGCTGTTTTTTGCTCTGTTGACGCAATGATTGCTACTGTTTTTTTTGCCGCCATAGCGCTTTTTTTTATAACACAAAGATACTTTTGCACATTGGTTGACCCATTGCGATAGGATAATAAATTGCATTGATCTATGTCAACAGAATTATTTGCGTGCAGCCATCTGGCCACGTATGCGGCTAAGCGTTTCCCGGGTAATGCCAAGATAAGAAGCGATCATGTGTTGCGGAACACGTTGGAGACAACCGGGAAAATTATTTATAAGATTAGTATATTTTTCTTCCGCCGTTTCACTCAAAGTTCCCATCAATCTTCTTTGCGTTGCAATTAAATTGTTTTGAATAAGAATGCGGAAGTAACGTTCAAATTTTGGCACCTTTTCAAATAATATATCCATTGAGGGCTTTGTAATTAGCAGTAATTCGCAATCTTCAAGGGCTTCAATGTTAAAGTTCGAAGGGTTTTCAGTAATAAAACTATAGATGTCTCCTATCCACCAACCTTCGAATGCAAATTGCAGAATATGTTCGGTTCCTTTGTTATCAATTGTATAAGACCGCAGCAGGCCTTTCGACACAAAACTATTGTACTTACATACGTCGCCTTCCTGCAGAAGGTATTGCCGCTTCCTTAATTTTTTTGGAACAAAAAGTGTTTTGCAAAAATTAAATTCTTCATCAGAAATTACAATCAACTCCGATATCTTTTTATATAACAGTTCGTACATGCAACGCTTTTAAGTAAGCAAAATAAAGAATTAAAAGTCTTATTGCTGCCAGTTAATTTATTCACTTCACACGAAGCTGGTAACAATTAATAACATTGCTGTCGCGTAAACCAATCAATAATTTAATTGGAATATCATACATATTTAATATGGTTCTTTCCAAACTGTAATGGAAATTTTATTACTTTTAGATTCTTCATTTTTAACTAAAACGATATATATGTTTGATCAAATTCTTGAATTAGTAAAAGAACATTTAGGCAACAATCCGGAAATAACGGCAAATGTTCCGGCCGACCAGCAAGATGCGTTGCACAATGAAATCGCTAACCACGTAACGAACAGTTTAACAACTCAACCAACGGAAAATAGCGGTGGTATCGGCGGGATGTTTGGCGGCCTGTTATCAAAACTTGAAAGTGAAATGGCTTCCGGAAGCCCGGTTGCAAGCGCAATCGAAGGCGGATTGGTAAGCAGCCTTGCCAGTAAATTTGGCCTGCCTCCATCAGTTACGGGCGCAATTGCCGGCGCATTGCCGGGCTTACTGCAAAAATATGCAGCCAAAACCCAGGGTACTGCTACTTCTTAAGAAAGTACTTCTTTTATTAAAGGCATGCACTAATTGATTACTAATTGCTTTTAAAATCATAAGCAACTGGCATTTTATTAATTTGTGAAGATGATATAGAACAAATTGCAGTTACGCTGTCCTTCTATACGATCTTCACATTTTTCATTTGGCTTCTTAATTTTCTTCTTGCCTTTGGAAGCGATATTGAAGAACAGAAAATATGATATTCCCTATTTTTGAGCATGATAACTCAGGCGGTCTGATTGTTATGCAACGTTCTAATATTTTTATAGCTCATTATTATATTATTTACACTTGTATGAGTATATTATTACAACTGGCGGGTATATTAGCTTCTGGTTGGTCGGGATTAAAAATTTTGGCTGGAAATAATAGCTTTGGAATTCCAAGTTGATAACATTACTTTACAGTTATTGTAAACGTCTCAATTATAAAACTGGTTTAATTAATTAATGTAAATGAAGCTTTTTGTAATCCTGGTACCCAGCCTCTTTTTGCTAACTGTTTCTTTTTCTCAAAGTTTACGGACAGATTCTGTAAAAAATTTACAGGTAAAGAATGCGCTGGACATTTACAATAAATATACGGGCGCTAATGCACCAATATATAACGGTGAGGAATACCTGTATTATCATTTTAGAATGGAGGGTGACCCTTTTTATTTAACGGTTGATCTTACAACCGGTTGGGTAGGTTATGAAGGGCGAATGTATAGCCCTTTGCGTTTGGGATACGACATTCAACGAAACCAGGTAACTATTGCGAGCGCCGATAATTTTGCACGAATTGTTTTGAATAATGATCTCGTGGATAGCTTTTATTTTGCAGGGCACACCTTCATAAGATTAAAGGGAGACTATAAACAAAACCTGGGTAATACGGGATTTTACGATTTACTGCACAATGGCCATACACAGCTTTTAGCAAGGCGAATGAAAACAATGGAAGACGTTATTGAAGATAACTTTGTAATACGGGTGTTTACAGAAAAAGATCGTTTTTATATTCACAAAAATGGTCTGTACTACCTCGTTAGTGATAAGAAAGAAATTTTTCGGGTTTTTGCTGAGAAACAACACGAGGTAAAAAAAATGTTGCGGCGTGAGCACATTAAAATCAAACGGAAAAATTTTGAAACCAGCCTGCAAAACGCAGTGGAATTTTATGACCAACTAACTCATTAAAATGAAAAAGGGATTCAGTCTAATTTTTTCCTTTATTGTATTATTTACGTGCACTAAAGTCTCTGCTCAGGAAACGGAAAAAGATTTAATTACCGGGGATTTTCATGACATTCCTTTCGGAGATTTTATTAAAAAATTAGAAGCCCAAACTGCTTATCACTTTTATTACAACCCTTCGGCATTTGACAGCGTTACTATTACCATTTCGGTTAAAGATGTTCATTTACCTGCTGTATTAGACAAAGTGCTGGGAAGCGCCAATTGCTTTTATACTATCGACAAGGATAACGATGTATTTATTACCAAAGGGTCTGCGCTTGCAGCCGACCTTCCCTATGGCTTTTTTAATGGTGAAAAAGATACCCGAAAAATAGTTGCTAAAAACGATTCAGGTTCGATGGTTTATATGAACCATCAAAAAATAATAAAGGAAGAAGTTCTGGTTGAAAATAAATTATATGATATTGGAATAAAACGAAACGAAGTACCGAAAGGCAAAGTAAATATTGCAGGCTACATAAGACAATCGCAAACAGGTGAATCAATATCCGGTGCTCTTATTTATATTGATCATCCGCATATCCAGGTAAATAGCGATCAGTTTGGATATTATTCAATGATATTACCCGCGGGCAGGCATACGCTGTATATTATTGCCCCGGGCATGTTTGACGCAAAACGCCAGGTAATGCTCTATTCTGACGGCAAGTTTGACGTTACCATGAATGACAAAGTTTTACAGTTAAAGGAAGTGATTGTTGAAGCCACAAAAGAAAAAAACGTGCGAAGCACAAGCATGGGAATTGATAAATTGAACATGGCCGACATAAAGCAAATCCCTTCTGTTTTGGGAGAAGCGGATGTACTGCGGGCGGTGCTTACATTACCTGGCGTAAAATCTGTTGGGGAAGCTAGTACAGGCTTAAACGTTAGAGGAGGCGCCACCGATCAAAATTTAATTTTGTTCAACGGGCTTAATATATATAACCCTTCACATCTCTTTGGTTTCTTTTCTGCCTTTGATCCGGATGTAATAAAAGATGTTACCTTATATAAAAGCAGCGTCCCGGTAAAGTATGGTGGCAGAATTTCTTCGGTTCTTGATATTACTTCATTAGATGGAAACGATAAAAAATTCACAGGATCCGCCGGTCTCGGGCCGCTTACCAGCAAGGTAACTATTGAAGGCCCTTTGATAGACAGTACGACAACTTTTGTAGCCGGTGTTAGAACAACATATTCCGATTGGATATTACAACTATTGCCTAAAGATTACAGAAACAGTAACGCTTCTTTCCAGGACGGAACGCTGCACATCAATCATAAAATAAACAGCAAAAACAATGTTTATATTAACGGATATATCAGTGGCGATAAATTCACTTTAAACAGTGATACAACTTATCAGTACCACAATAAAAATGCAAATATTAACTGGAAGCACAATTTTACGAATCGTTTTTATGGAGTGCTTTCAGCAGGTATCGATCACTACGATTACCAGGTTGCCAACACAGGAGATTCTGTAAATGCATATAAACTAAAATTCGCTATCAATCAATATAAGGCAAACATTGACTTTAGTTATTTTCTAAACAACAAACATACTTTGTCATTTGGAGTTAGTAGCCTTTATTATGATGTCCATTCTGGATCGGTCAATCCGTTAGGAAATGCATCTCTTATATTTGCAGATTCGGTTGAAGCCGAACATGCGCTGGAAAGCGCTGTGTATCTCGGCGACCAATATAATCTATCTCCTAAATTCTCAATTAATGGCGGCGTAAGGTTTTCCATATTTAACTACCTCGGGCCAAAACACGTAAATTCTTATGCTGCGGATTTGCCGAAAAACGAAGGCAACATTTTAAGCACCGATTTTTATTCTTCCGGCAAAATCATTAAAACCTATACAGGACCTGAGTTCAGGTTGTCTGCCCGGTATTCTTTATCAGAAAACACTTCTATAAAAGCATCGGCCAACAGCCTGCATCAATATATTCATTTGTTAACTAACACAACTACTATTTCACCAACCGATGTTTGGAAATTAAGCGATCCAAACGTGGAGCCGCAATTAGGAAAACAAGTTGCAATAGGTTTGTATAGAAATTTTAAAAACAATACTATTGAAACATCGGTGGAAGTATATTATAAATGGTTTACGCATTACCTGGACTATAAAAGTGGCGCACAGCTTATATTAAATCATCATATTGAAACAGATGTAATTAATACTAACGGTAAAGCGTATGGGATAGAGCTGCTGATAAAAAAAGCCACCGGTAAAGTTAATGGATGGTTTAGTTATAACTATTCACGTTCAATATTAAAACAGGATGACCCATATGCCGGCGAAACGATTAATAACGGTAAAGAGTACCCGAGCAATTTTGATCAGCCTCATAATGTTACATTAATTGGAAATTTTCGATTTACACATCGCTTTAGTGTATCACTTAATGCTGTATACAGCACAGGCCGGCCTATTACATTGCCAATAGCCGAGTATGATTATGCAGGCTCAGTAAGGGTTATATACTCCGATAGAAATGCATATAGAATCCCTGACTATTTCCGCACAGACCTTTCCATGAATCTTTTGGGTAATCATAAGGTGCATCAGCTAACTCACAACTCGTGGACATTGGGTATATATAATATAATAGCGAGAAGGAATGCCTATTCAGTTTATTTTATTTCACAAAATGGAAATATAAAGGGCTATAAATTATCCATTTTCGGAACCGCTATTCCTTTTTTAACTTATAACATTCACTTCTGATGAAAAAAATAATTTTTCCGTGGAAGATAATAACATACGGCATACTGCTCCTGCTTTTTTCGGGATGCAAAGATCCTTACAATCCTGCCATACTATCTTCCAATACCAGTTATCTTGTAGTAGAAGGTTATATAAATGGTAACGGAATAACTTCTATAAAACTGAGCCGCACAAGGAATATCACTTCGGGAGATACGGTTAATCACATAAATGAACTTAATGCCATTGTGACTATTGAAGATCAAACCAATGCTGCGTATCCGCTTATTGAGGAAGGTAATGGTATCTATACAGCCAATACTTTTTTAAATCCGGCTAATACGTATCGTTTGCATATTCATACATCGGGCAATAGAAAATATGTATCAGATTACGTGCCCTATAAACAATCGCCACCGATAGACGGCATGGGCTGGCGTTTTAAAGGCGACGATGTGCAGGTCTATCTCGATACACATGATCCTCAAAATGCAACAAGGTATTATCGCTGGAACTACACAGAAACGTGGCAGGTCCATACTTCCTATTATTCCATTCTGCAGTATGATGCAGCCAGTGGTTCAATAGTAGGCAGGCCTGACCAGATATATAATTGCTGGCCGTCTCAAAATTCAACAAATATATTATTAGGTTCCTCTGCCAAATTAAACGTCGACGTCATTCATCAGGCGCCGTTAGTTTTTATTCCTTTTCATAATAGCCGGTTAAGCGTATTGTACAGCATTTTTGTTACGCAATACGCATTGGATTCCCTGGCTTACAATTATTGGCAGGCAATAAAAAGTAATACCGAAGATGTCGGTTCAATTTTCGATCCGCAGCCCAACCAAACCAAAGGAAATATTCATTGCGTTACTGATACATCCGAAACTGTAATTGGATACGTTGGCGCCGGAACCACTGACAGCATACGATTTTTTATACCAAACTCCGCAATGCCTTCCACGTGGAATTTAAATCCTGGTTGCACGTCAATAGTAGTTACGTCCGATAGCGTCGATTATTATTTTAATCGGGGGGGTTATATACCAATAGATATTGGACTACCGGGAACCTATATCGGATCCACGAGCCTTTGTGTGGATTGCAGAAATAGTGGCGGTCCAAATGTGAAACCGGTTTTCTGGCCATAAAGAATAAAAAATGAGCAGTTCAATTTTAAGCAAATTTTTAAAGGAGGTTACCTTGTTTTTTGCAACTGGTATTATTGTCACGCTGTTTCTTTTAGCCAAATAAATAAAACAGATGAAATAAAAACAGGTTACGATGATTACGTCAAAACTCATTTGAGCGAAAAAATATTTGTACATACTGACCGCTCTTATTATTTGTGCGGAGATATTTTATGGTTTAAAATTTACGTTGCCAACGACGCCGATAATCAACTTCTTTTGGTGAGTAAAGTAGCCTATATAGAAGTGCTGAACACTATGCACCAGCCAGTATTACAAGGTAAGATAGCTGTTGAAGACGGAACCGGCAGTGGATCTTTTGAATTACCTGCTTCACTCCCTTCGGGCAATTATCAATTAAGAGCTTATACCAATTGGATGAAGAATAATTCGCCGGATCATTATTTCAAAAAGATCGTGACAATAATAAACACTACACAAAACCTTGATACAAGTTTGGCGCATTACAACATTAATTATGCGGCACAATTTTTTCCCGAAGGAGGAAACCTGGTGAATGGATTAACGAGCGTTGTAGCTTTTAAGGTAAATGATAATTACGGAAACGGTATCAATTGTAAAGGGTTGATAATTGATCAATCAAAAGATACAGTCGCTCATTTCCAATCATCACATTTTGGTATGGGAAAATTTTCGTTTACGCCACAAAATGGAAAAAGTTACACTGCTGTTGTTAAAATGAATGATAGTTCGATAATTACTCAAGCATTACCTGTCGCTTACGATAACGGATATGTGATGCATGTGAGTGAATCCTATACTCATCATTTAAAAATCTCTGTTCAATCCTCTTCTGATATGCCTTCGTCGGACTTGTACATTATTGCTGAAACCCGGCAACACATTGATTTTGCGAAAGTAATTCCGGTTGAAAATAACAACGCCGGATTAATGTTTGACACAGACAGCCTCGGTGAAGGCATGGCACAAATAACAATCTTTAATCAAAATCTTCAGCCGGTTTGTGAGCGCCTTTGGTTTAAAAGGCCAAAAAATAAAATGCTGATACAGGCAACAGCGAATAAAGAAAATTATAATCATCGCGATAAAATTAATATTGACCTGTTAACTACAGATCAATCCGGAGACCCGGTTAAAAGTAATTTGTCGATTGCCGTTTTCAGGCTGGATAGCCTGCATACATCTTCAAACGAAGACATCTTTTCGTACTTATGGCTTTCATCCAATTGCAGGGGTTATATTGAAGATGCAGGATATTATTTTAAAAGTGATGATGCCCAAACAAATGCTGATCTTGATAATTTGTTACTCACGCAGGGATGGAGAAAGTTTGATTGGAAAAACGCCATGAAGGCAAAGACGTTTTCATTTAACTATGTACCGGAAAATTATGGTCATATTATTACAGGAAGACTCACAAATGAAGTTACAGGAAATCCTGCATCCGGAATACTGGTGTATCTATCGGTACCGGGTAAACGCATTCAACTATATGGATGCGTGAGTGATGAACAGGGGTTAATTCATTTTGACATGAAAGATTTTTACGGCGCTGCCCAGGTGGTGCTCCAAACGAATACACCGAACGACACCAGTTATCACCTTGAGGTTTTTAGCGCCTTTTCAGAGAAATATTCCGATAATGTATGGCCATCATTGCACGTTTCAGAAACCAGCGGCAATGAATTACAAACTGCGAATCTGCATATGAAAATTCAAAATGCTTATCATCAAAACGAAATGCAAAAAATGCAACCTCTTTTGATCGATACCCTGCCTTTTTACTATAAACCATCTAAAACTTATCTGCTGGATAATTACACCCGCTTTACCACCATGGAAGAAGTTCTTAGGGAATACGTGGCTGAAGTAAACGTAAGCAGGAGAGGTAAAACGTATCATCTTTTTACACTAAACCAGGAAGCATTTGAGTTGCACTCAAAGCAAATGGCACAAGTTTTATTCGATACAAATCCATTGATGCTGTTGGATGGTGTTCCGGTATTCAACGCAGACGACATTATAGCTTATGATCCCTTAAAAGTTCAGAAACTGGAAGTTGTAACTTCCAGGTATCGTTGGGGACCTGTTGTTGCTAATGGAATTACAAGCTATACTACTTACAAAGGCAATCTTGACGGATATACACTTAACCCCCATGACCTCGTTGTAGATTATGAAGGCCTCCAGCAACAAAGGATTTTTTATTCGCCGGACTACTCCACCTCTGATGCGATTCACAGTCATTTGCCTGATTTCAGGGATGTGCTCTATTGGTCCCCCGAGATTAATACCGGTAAAAAAGGCGACAGCCATTTATCGTTTTATACAGGCGATATTTCGGGCAAGTTCCTGGTCGAATTGCAGGGTATTTCATCAAACGGTGAGGCAGGAGCTACGCATTTTATTTTAAATGTTGAAAAGTAGAATCGGGTTTCTAACAAGAAGTAATTTTATTCGTTTTCAGTTGGCTAAAGCCAAACTGCAATGGACGGCTGGATTTATTGCAGTCAGATTTATCTGACTGATAAAGGTTCACAGATTTTTTGTTGACAGAAATTTGTGAATCATTTCCAAACTGTAATGGATCATCCATTGCAGTCAGATTTATCTGACTGAAAAAGAATTAAATTCATTAAGGCTTTAGCCACATAAATCAAAAAATAAAATTATGAGTTGGGTAAGAGTTTACATTCACATGGTCTTTTCCACAATAAACAGAGAGCCATTTCTAAATTCAAAAGAATTAAGAAAACAGGTTTTTCAACATATTAAAAAAAATGCGGAAGAGAAGGAAATTTGGCTTGATTGCGTAAATGGCTGGCAGGAACATGCACATTGTTTAATCTCATTGGGTAGAGAGCAAACGTTCAGCAAAGTTGCACAACTTATTAAAGGGGAATCTTCTTTTTGGATAAACCAAAATAAGATTACAGAAAACAAATTTAACTGGCAGGATGATTACTGGGTGGTGGGCGTAAGCGAAAGTCACTTAAAATCTGTAAGAGAATATATTCATAATCAGGAAGAGCATCATACAAAAAAATCTTTTACTGATGAAATAGATAGTTTCATGAAAAAGTATGAATGGAGTTTTGTAAAAGAAAAATGAATTCCTGCCCGGGAAAAACAATTTATTAGATGGCGTGTATTATACAACTGAAAAATTGAAGAAAGCCGATGCAACAAAATTGGCGCAAGCACGGTATCTTTTGTAATTAGCAACCGCACCGATTCGCTAAAATTAAAAAAACCGCACGTTCCATTCCTTCATCCACGTATTACCACCGGCCAGCATTTCTATTCCTTCTTTATGAACCAGTTGCTGATCATGATCAACTGAGTCGGCAATTCCACACCATGGCTCGATACAAACAAAATCACCGCCTTTAGCAGCCCACAAACCGAGATAGGGAAATCCTTCGAAGTAAAAATCAAGGCCATGATTAGTAAGTTCGGTGATAAGAGAAACCTTGTGAGACTGTAAATGTTTAAATACTAAAGCGTCTTCATGGAACAGCGTCGGGGTAAGATTAATGCGGGAAGAATTATTTAAAAAGCTTACCGGATTCTGCTGTATCAATCCTTCCTTACTTATTGGCCAGCGGCCGGCATTTTCATTGTGATCGAATTGCAGGTAATAATCTTCATAAGTTGTTCCCGCGGTTAGCGGCACTTTAAAAGCCGGATGTGCGCCGAGAGAAAAATACATTTTGCCCGTACCGGTATTCCTTACTTCGTATGTCGCTTTTAATACGTCATTATCCAATTCATAAGTAAGTATCAATTCAAACCAAAATGGATAGTTGTCAAGAGACGCTTTCGTTTCCCGTAAAACAAATGACGCTTTTTGCTGCTCCTGATCGACTATCTCAAATTCGGCGTCTCGTGCAAAGCCATGTCGAGAAAGCGTGTATGGCTTACCGTTATAAAAGTAAGTATTGTCTTTTAGGGTACCTACAATGGGAAATAATACCGGCGATGTTTTACCCCAAACAGCCGGATCACCACTCCACATATATTCAAGCCCGTTATCTTTCCCAAAAATGCTGCACAGCTCTGCGCCTTTGGGTTTTATGTCAACTTTTAATAAATTGTTTTCCAATGTAACAATCATAAATCAATATTTTTACCCTTTAGTGTCCGGCGGATACAACCGGGAATCTTTATCAATCCGCCTTAATGGAAGATATACTTTTACTAGAATCAATTGAAAAAAACCTCATCGGCAAAAACCCAACCCCTATCACCTTTGCCCCTATGCCATACCGGTAGTTTACTAATGGGTTTCAAAATCACTTTTAATATTTTCAGTTTCGTTGTACTGAAAATTTACATCATACCCGGTGAGGTATGCCGGTTTTTCTTTAGCCGGCTGTTCCGGTTGTATGCGTTTAATTAAATGAAGTGATGTTGTACTATTTCCTCCCCATACTTCTATTTCCTGTGGTGGCATCAGGTAACTGCCGATATCAACGATGCTACTAACGGTAACAGAAGAAACGCTTACTTCTTTATCAAAATAAAACAATGCCTCTAACGGCTTAACCCGGTAACCCAGCCACATGCCATCCCGGAAATTAATACTTCCTTTTTTTCCATCATGTAAGGTTGCTGCTCCATCTCCTCTATATGCCGAATCGGGTGCATTTACGAGCGCCACAGAATCCGTGACTATGCCGGCTTTATAAAAAATCTCTTCAACAATATCGCTGCTTATCCAGCCGGGTTTAAATGCTTTCGCTTTTATCGTTTGCTTTTTATTAAGCATTACGTTTTCCTGGTAAATGGGAGAATGAATGCTATCAGGATCGGAGCCATCTGTTGTATAACGAATAGTAACCCCTTTTACATAATGTTTTAGCAAAAGAGGCGCCGGCTGCGTAATTACCTGCTCTTCGTTTTCTATAACCGGCGGATTTAGTTTGATAATTACCGTATCTCCCCGGAAACCGGATTCAATAGCAGTAGCTTTAAATTGTTGCTGCAGCTTCATTATATCCCCGGAACGTATTGATGTGCTCCAAATGAATAAGTGCGTTAATTTGGGAAGGTTAACTAACGGAGCCAGGCTAGACGATTTTATTTTTGTTCCTGATAAAGAAAGCAATTTTAATTCCTTCAATTTCGTAAGTTCATTTAATGTAGCGCCGGTAATATTGGTGAATGACAAATTAAGCTTTCGCAAATTTGTAAATTGACTGATGGTTTTCAAATCGACATCACTCACGGGCATCTTATCAAGACTGAGAGATACAACCTGGTTTTTCACATCCAGCAATTCTTTCAATTGTTCAGACTTAAACTGCTCAATGCTAAAAAATTCTACGCCGAGCGCCGGTGAGCCTATCGCCAGCGGTTTCACCACGCGGTAATTATTATTCAACGCATTTACCTTTTTTTCATCTGCCGGGGCGAATGAATAATCATCCGTTTCTATCGTTTGAAATAATGACGCGGCTAATAAACGCAAACTATCTTTTTCAGGAAGTGAATCAACTTTTGCGGTAAAGCTGGCACCACCTTTTATCCAATAATAAAATATCTGCGCTTCTTCTTCGGTTAATTGCGGCTTGCCTTGCGGTGGCATATGCTTTTTACTTTGCGGCGGTAAATGAATTCGCTGCATCAGCAATCCAAAATCATTCTGCGTTGTGTCCCATAATTTTCCATCCTTTCCGCCTTTCAACAACAACTCTTCCGTTTCCATTACGAGCCTGCCTTTTGCCTTATCAGAATTATGGCAACTCATACATTTGGCTTCCAATATCGGCTGCACCATATCGGCATACACTGCTGCGTCTTCAAATAATATCGCAGGCTTTTGTTTTTCGGGCGTAACCGGTGCCAGCAGAAAATCCTCGCCGTGGGTAATATCAGCGCCAAGGTGACCGGTGATAATAATCATAACCATGGCAGCAAGAGTTGTGCTTAATAAAGCAGCTTTTACCTGCCGTACCTTGTCTCTAAATACATACCATGCCAGCGAAAGAAAAGAAATAAAAATGCCGCCCCATTTGTGCCACACCAATAGGTCTGCTGTGTAACCTTCTTCCCTTGATAAAAATAAACCCATCAACGCGGTGATAACAGAAGTGAACGCCGCAATCAACAAGAGATCATCTCCTATTTCTGCTTTAACACCTACGTATGATTTTTTGTAGCCCGAAAACAATTCCCAGAAAAAACACAATGCCAGCATCACAATCGGGAAATGAACAAACATAGTGTGCATGCGCCCTATAACCTGCAACCACGGCGGCACGTGCAACCTGCTATCAAATAAAAACAGGAAGAGCAACAATATATTGAGCGCAAATGTGAAATTAAAAATGATATTTTTCCAACGTTGCATGCGCTTAATAAATTTTAATTTCATCTATAAATAACCAGGCCTGTTTCCCTTTTCCGGGATGCCATTTGGGAATTGATTGCAAAGGTTGTATAACAATTTTTAGCCGGTCAGTATTAACCTTAGTTCTACCTTTTACTAATTCAAAAACACATGCGTTTGGTTTAGCGATCGTATCTGCAATAATTTCTTTTTTATTCATTCTCTCAAATTCACTCTTTGCATCATCAAAATAAAATACAGTAATCATTTGCGGCGGAAATATCCAGCTTCCTTCATCACGAAGAAAATCCAATAACACAGAATGTATTGGCTGCTTTTTATCAAGCGTGACGTTTATCTCTGCTGAATCCTGCTGATAGCCAAGAAAGTTTTTACTATGCATATCGGCAATTCCACCTTCATTATCAACGAGTGTCGTGGTACCATTACCGTTATACTTTTCATTTGCCGGGCTTTGATCGATGGATTTTATTTTCAATCCATCTTTAATAAAGGTAACCTGGATGGTTTCTGAAGGAAGAAACCCATTGCCAAACACTTTAGCCTTTAAAGTTGTAAGCGACTTTTTTATAACTATGGGTTGATGATAAACCACATCCTTTTGGGTTGGCTCTGCGCCATCTAACGTATAATATATTTTTGTACCTGGCTGCGCAAATTTCAACGAAGCTATTTCCGAATCCTTAAAAAAAGCCGAATGATACTGCAACACCGGCGGCGCCAATTGAAATTGCGGTTGCCCAAAGCAATGAATGAAAAACAACAATGTTAGTAATGGCAATAATAATTTCTTCATCAAATTACGGGAGATAATTTATAAGGATATACTTTCCCCGAATTCCATTGAGCAATGTATAAATTCTCTTCATCATCTATACATACATCATGCGGATAAGAAAAACATTTAATGGTTTGATACATTTCATCCAGCTTGCCATCTGCATAATTAGGAACTGATCCGGCGAGATTGGAAATCACTTTATAATCTTTATCAAGGATAGTCACCCAGCCTGAATGGTCTCCCTGCCGCGAGTTGGTTTGCAACACTGCAGAATATAAATAATCACCTTTTATAACCGGGCGGCAAACCCATGCACCGGGCAATGCAATTGTATTTATATATTCACCTTCTAACGTATAGCGCTTAAATGCATTTTGCTGGCGGGAGGTAACAATTAAATTGGGTTGATTGTTATCCCTGAAATCAAGGCAAACACCATGCGCATTTAATAAATGTTTTTCTTCAGGACCTCTCCCGCCAAAGTAGCCAAGGTAACGGCCCGAAGCATCATAATGAATAACAAAATCTTTTCCGTATCCATCTGCAACATATATATCACCGTTAGGCGTAATCGCAGTTTCTGTCGGGATGTATTCTTCCGGTTTGGTGTATTGGCCAGTCTCTTTAGGATAATCCAATGTCATCAGAACTCTTCCATCGATGGTGGTTTTAATTACCTGGTGACGGGCATTATCGCAAATGAATAAAACTTCTGTTCCGTTTTCATCAAACAGCGTAAGGCCATGCGCCCCGGGATATTCATGTCCCCATGAATCTAATATCTTCCCTTTTTTGTCGTAGATGAGTACATTGTTATGCGTCTCGTTAGTTAGCAAAAGTATCCGCCCTTTGCTATCCTGTATCATTTCGTGGCAATCATTCACAGGATATTTGGCAACATCTGCCTTACTCCACTGGTTATCTAATTTATAGCGCTTATTACCTTGACCAAGAACCGTATCTTCTTTCATTGGAATGGGAGGTTTTATCATTAACGCGGCCATAGTTAGCGAGGTATTTCTTAGAAAGTTTCTGCGTTCCATTGTTGAAGTTTATTAGTTAGTATTAGTTTATTAGTGTAATTCGTATAATTCGTGTAATTCAAGTAATTCGTGTTTAAGCAATGATACCCTTAACTACTGTGCCCGATACGTCTGTTAATCGATACCTTCTTCCCAAATGTTTAAATACTAATTTTTCATGATCAATACCCATAAGATTTAAAACTGTTGCGTGAAAATCGTGTACGTGTACACCGTTATGAGTAACATTGTAACCGAATTCATCCGTTTCACCGTATACGCCGGGCTTTACACCACCGCCCGCCATCCATATTGTAAAGCAACGCGGATGATGATCACGTCCATAATTTTCTTTGGTAAGTTTTCCCTGGCAGTAATTCGTTCTTCCAAATTCTCCTCCCCATATCACCAGCGTTTCATCCAGCAAACCTCTTTGTTTTAAATCCGTTACCAATGCGGCAGACGACTGGTCGGTATCCATACATTGACCCTTTATTTCGCCCGGTAAATTATTATGCCCATCCCATCCCTGGTGATAGAGCTGCACAAACCGAACACCACTCTCTGATAATTTTCTTGCAAGCAAACAATTGGCAGCATAGGTTCCCGGCACCAGGCAATCAGGTCCATACAAGTTTAATAGTATCTTCCGGTTCTTTACTTACATCGGTAACTTCGGGTACCGCAGTTTGCATGCGGTAGGCCAGTTCATATTGTTGAATCTTTGCGTGAATTTCAGGATCATTTGTTTCTTTAAAAGATTCTTCATTTAATCCTGCTAAAACATCAAGCATTTTCCGCCGGTCGCTTTTATCGATGCCATCATGATTATTGAGATATAATACCGGGTTTTCCCCGCTGCTGAATTGTACTCCCTGGTGAACAGAATCTAAAAAACCATTGCTCCATAATTTAGAGTAAACCCCCTGGCCGTTTCCCTTTCCTTTTGATAATAAAACACAAAACGCGGGAAGGTTTTTATTTTCACTGCCAAGCCCGTAACTGAGCCATGAGCCCATGCTCGGGCGATTACCAACCTGCGCTCCTGTCTGAAAAAATGTAAGGGCAGGATCGTGGTTGATCGCTTCGGTGTACATACTCTTTACAATACAAAGATCATCCACGATTTTCGAAGTGTGCGGTAACAACTCACTCATCCATGCACCCGTTTGTCCATATTGATTGAACTTGAACACTGAAGCTGCCAGCGGGAATTTTTTCTGATCAGCGGTCATACCCGTTAGTCTCTGACCCATACGGATAGACGCAGGAAGATCCTGCCCGAACATCTCTGTTAATTTGGGTTTGTAGTCAAAAAGATCGAGTTGCGACGGGGCGCCGTTTTGAAATAAATAAATAATTCTTTTTGCCTTTGGCGCAAATTGCGGAAGTCCTGTAACCAACATCTCTTCATCACTCTTACCGCCGAAGAGGTCGGGGATCAAGTAAAGAGCCAAGTGCTACACTTCCAATTCCCAAACTTAGTTTAGAAAGAAATTTACGGCGATTGATCCCAAGGTTGTGTTCTAATAATTCTTTATTCATGATCAGGATTTTGTTATAGCCTCTTCCATATTATAAATTGTGTTGATCACCTTCATTAATGCAGCAGTTGTATTTACATCGGCTTTATCATCATGCGGATATTCTCCCACTTTAATAGTGGCAGCCGCGTCTAATTTTCTCTGTTTGAATTCCTGTAGCTGACCAGCAAAATAATTCTTCAAAATATCGAGTTCTTTTGCATCAGGCATCCGGCAAATGATGCGATGGAACGCTTTAGTTATTTTATCATCAACAGATATTTTTTCTACCGTTAGTTTTTGAGCCAATACTCTCGACGCTTCCAAAACTGTTGGATCGTTCATCATCATTAATGCCTGCAAAGGTGTGCTGGTTATTGATCTTTTTACTTCGCACAGATCACGGTTACTGGCATCAAAAATCGCCATGTTAGGAGGAGGAACGGTTAGCTTTATAAACGTATACATGCCACGACGATAAAGGCTTTCACCTTTGTCTTGCTTGTAGGTTGCCAGCACTCCCCTGCCAGATGTGGCAGCTTCCCAAAGTCCTTTAGGCTGGTAGGGTTTTACACTTGGCCCGCCGATAGTTTTTACCAATAAGCCGCTGCTTTCTAAAATAATATCTTTCACAAACTCAGCCTGCACCCTTAACCTCGGCGCACGTGACAGGTAAACATTTTCGGGATCTTTATTATAATTATCCTCCGCAACATTGGATGACTGCCTGTATGTTGCCGAAGTAACTATTTGCTTCATCAGTCTTTTAATATCCCAGCCGTGTTCCTCAAAATCAACCGCCAGCCAATCCAGTAATTCAGGATGAGAAGGCAATTCGCCCTGTGCACCAAAATCTCCCGAAGTTTTTACAATGCCCCTTCCAAAAATTTCCTGCCACATTTGATTCACAAAAACCCGGGCCGTCAAAGGATTATTTTTACTAACAGTCCATTCCGCAAGGCCAAGCCGGTTACGCGGTAATTTTGTTGTGTCATAAAATAAAACAGCTTTCGGCGCAGAAGGTAGTACTTCATACGTGTGCTGATCATAAACACCACGGTTAAGGATAAACGTTTTTCTGAGTGTATCACGGTCACCCATAACCGAAACCATCAGGCTGCTGCTATCCTTGTCATTAATAAAAGAAAGCAGGTTATGAATATCATCCTTATCAATATTAAGTATAGGTTTTTTGGCAGGTTTGGAAACACCTACATCTCCTTCAAATCCTTCTTCTTTACTTGTGTTAAAAAAAGCAAATAGCTGGTAGTAATCTTTTTGAGTAATAGGATCGTATTTGTGATCGTGACATTGAGCACATTCAACCGTTAATCCAATAATACCTCTGCCGAATGTTTTTGTTTTATCAATATTATATTCAACACGGTATTCCTCCGGGATGATACCACCTTCCTCCGTATACTTTTGGTTTCTTAAAAAAGCAGTTGCTAATATCTCTTCCTTATTAGCACCGGGCAACAGATCGCCCGCAAGTTGCCAGGTTATAAACTGGTCGTATGGCATGTTCTTATTAAATGCATGAATCACCCAATCACGCCATGGCCATTGCGTTCTGATATTATCATCCTGGTAGCCATAGCTATCCGCATAACGCCCTATGTCCAGCCAGTGGAGCGCCATTTTCTCCCCATACTGCGGCGAATTCAACAGTTCATCAACCACTTTCTCATAAGCATTGGAATCTTTATTCGTCATGAACGCATTCATCATTTCCTCAGATGGCGGCAAACCTGTCAGGTCTAATGAAACTCTTTTCAACAGGCGTTCCTTATCAGCTTCCGGATTAGGTTTTAAACCCATTTCTTCCTGCTTGCCCAATATAAAATAATCGATTTCATTTTTAGGCCACGCTTTGTCCTTTACAACAGGCAATGCGCTTTTTTTAGGTGGAATAAACGCCCAATGTGTTTCATATTTCGCACCCTGTTTAATCCATTTCCTGAATAATTTTATTTCGTAAGGAGTTAATGCACCAAGATGCGATTCAGGATCAGGCATCATATAAGATGAATCAGTAGAAGAGATGCGTTTGTATAATTCAGACTCATCCGGCTTGCCGGGAACAAGGGCAAAGGCTCCTTTCATTTCGGGAAGAGGCGCATAGGCGTACTTAGCATAATCCAGCCGCAGGCCCGCTTTCTGTTTGCTAACATCCGGACCATGGCATTTAAAACATTTATCAGATAAGATGGGACGAATATGAAAGTTATAACTTACAACATCAGGTAAGGCGGGCTCTTTACTATCATCATGATGCATACACGAAATCCATGTAATACCAACCCCTATAAAAAGGGCAATTACAAACAATATTTTTGATCTCATATTAAAATCCGGATAAGCAATACCGTTAAAAATTATTTTGTTTCCAAAGACCTGCCCAGTTCTTCAGTTCAATATAATCTTAATAATTATTTCAAGCTTTGGTATTATCCTTATAATGGATATTTGATTATCAGCAATCAAGTAAATAAACAGTTGGCTAAGTTAATGATTTTTGCAACTATTACATCTAAATAGGATTATGTATTTAGTTCGCAAAGTGAATAGGGAAACAATTCGTACAGGCAGTCAAAAGGTTGGTACATTGAAAAAATATTGTTTACAGGCCCATCACTATCGCCAGCCTGCCCTCCTCAAGGTCAAGCTCTCTTTCAATTTTACGCACTATCTCCTCACTTACTTTCCCTTTGCGATACATATCCTGCAACTGGCGGCGTTCCACCTTAATAACATCAACTTCCAGTTGGGAATATTCATTGAAAATATTTTCAGGTGTCATCGTTGGTTTCAGGTTTCCAAAATAGCCGGGCGGAAGATCTGTCTTTTGAATACGCTTTAATTTATAATCATATTTCCTTTTGATTTTTTCCCTGAATTCATCTTTTATTTTTTCGATGTTTTGATCAAGATGGTCAATTGTGGCGTTGAGGATCGCTGTTCGTACTTCATATTCTTCAGCAACAATTGAATGTGCCTGTATTTTTAATTTCCGGATAATCCACGGCAGTGGCAACCCTAAAAACAGCAATGTGGCAAGTATTACACAAAATGTAAGATAGATAATAAGGTCGCGTGCGGGAAAGGCGCTGCCGTCCGGTAACAGCACAGGCAGCGACAGAGCAGCAGCCAATGATATTACACCGCGGATACCTGTCCATCCCATGATGAACATATACCGTTTATCAAAAGGTTCCCTTTCTCTTATTCGTTTGCTCAGGTATCTCGGTAACAATGCAGCAGGTACCACATAAATAAACCTGGCAACGATTACAACAGCGCTTATGAGAATACCGTAAAAAATAAGCTGCCCGGGGGAATAGGATGTAATCCCCGCCATTATGTTTTTTAGCTGAAGGCCGATTAAAATAAAGATGAGCCCGTTCAGAATAAATACGATCACATCCCACACCGCATATCTTGTAATTCTTGCCTGGTGTGTAATAATTGACTCCGAATGATAAGATAAAAACAACCCGGTTGTTACCACGGCCAGTACACCCGATACTTCAACATACTCAGCAAGCAGGTAAGATGTGAATGGAACGATAAGGCTGATTGACGTCAGGATAACACTATCAAAATTTTTCCCCTTTGATAAAAGAAATGCCAGGTACCCGATAAGAAGCCCGGTACCCACTCCACCCGCAATTGTCCAAAGAAAATTTAAACCCGCCTCCCAAAAAACAAAATTACCGGCCAACACCGCTATAATTGCATATTTATAGGTAACCAGGCCGCTGGCGTCATTTATGAGGCTTTCGCCTTCTAATATGGAAGTGATTCGCCGTGGCAGCGGCAGCCGTTTCGTAATAGAGATGGCCGATACCGAATCGGTAGGAGAAATAATAGCACCCAATAGAAAACCCGACGGCCAACTGATACCGGGAATACATGCATGTGCAACAACACCTACAATAAACGTAGTAAAAAAAACAAGGCCGAATGCGGCTAATAAAATATTACGTTTATATATTTTAAGATTATACCAGTTGGTATTCCATGAAGCGTCGTATAATAATGGTGGTAAAAAAATCAGGAAGATGATCTCCGGGCGCAGTGATATCGCAGGCAGGCCGGGAATAAGGCTTATTATTATCCCGGAAAGCACCAATACAATAGGAAAGGGAAATTTATATTTATTACTGATAATTGCCAGTACAATTACTCCAAATAACAGTAACGTAATTAATCCAACTTCATGCATGGGTTAAAATTATTTACCAAACTTTTTTAAAAGATAAACAATTTTTAAAATTCGGGGGTTTAATAAGCTTCATCCATAAATATTTCTATCAGCCATCACTAAACCCGCTCCCGTGGCTTGTGTCTTGAACAGAAACCCATTTTTTGAGAAATGCGAACTATGGATATAGAAAGAATAACAGAGGTTGAAAAATCATTTAATAATTGATGACTCTTTCGTTCTCCGGAATATTTAAAAGGCATTGACATAAATATTTCTAAGATAATATAAATTCAGGAATGCCGGGTGAGGACACACGCCAGGACGAGTCAGTGCATGCCCTGGTTTCAATATACCACAACAAATCAACTGAATAATTTCCGATTCTTATTGTAAGTATAATGGCCTATGCTACCCGTCTTTTTTAAATGAAATCTCAAGTATCTTTTTAATCATAACCGGACCCTATATATTTTGAAATTGGATCATGAGAGTAGCCAAATAAGTATATAATTTTGCCTAATAACCGATAAAATCGTTGAACAACTTTAAATATTAAAATCATGCTGAAAACCAGGTTCAAAACATTATCATACAGCGAGATTCCTTCATTAAGTGATTGTTTGCTGACAAACAAAAAAGGAGGTGTGCTATGAAAGCAATCGTTGTAACGGACAAGGCTGCGGGAACAGGCGGGATGAAATTAGTGGAGCGGCCTGAACCAAAGGCGGCTATAAACGATGTTGTCGTCCAGGTTTACGCGGCAAGTATGACCGGGGATGAGCTGTCGTGGCCCTCAACCTGGACCAATCGCCAGGATTACGAACGGACGCCGTCGATCCCCGGTCACGAATTGGCCGGAGTAGTTACCGCCCTCGGGTATGGCACTACGGGGCTTTCGGTAGGACAGCGGGTTTTTGGCCTTACAGACTGGTATCGCGACGGTACTTTGGCGGAATATGTAGCAGTTGAGGCACGCAACCTCGCGCCGCTACCCGGTGATGTTGACTTTACGGTAGGAGCATCCATCGTGATGCCGGGCCTGACCGCCTGGCAGGGGCTGTTTCACCACGGCCGTGTTCGTGCGGGACAAAGCGTGCTGGTGCACGGTGCAGCCGGCATAGTCGGTTCGATGGCAACCCAGCTCGCACGTGAGGCAGGTGCATACGTTATCGGCACCGGACACGGCGCCCACCGCCAGGCCGCTCTCGAATTCGGCGCCCAGGAGTTCGTTGACCTCGATAGCGATGTGCTGGAAGATATAGGCAAGGTTGATCTCGTTTTTGATGTCCTCGGTGGAGACATCGTGAAGCGGTCTGCCGGCGTTATTCGTGCAGGAGGAACACTGGTAACTGTGACCGGCCCGACCGAAGCGCGGCCTGTTGACGGCCTGGCAATTGATTTCGTCGTAGTACCTGATCTCTTACAATTGGGTGAGATCGTTCAACGGGTACGGGATGGTAAGCTGCGGACCAACATCGGCAACGTGGCTACCCTCGACGATGCCATTGCCGCCTTCAATCCGGCGAAGCGGGCTAAGGGGAAGACGATCATCCGCGTTCGTTCATGAGAACCTCCGGAGAGGTCGGGTGGTTATGGCCCCCCATCCGGATAATATATGTTCACCCGTCGTTGGCGTAAGGTCCGCTTGTGCTTATCATGAAGTTAAACTTTGTAGCTTTTTACACAATATTTTTATTTTTCGCTTACATAACGGATACAACTAAACGCAAACTTAACCGGCCACCGGATAGCCGTTAAACTTGCGGGAAGAAAGCTGTGTTTCCTCCCGCTCACCAACTTATCATACAACTCAAATAAAAACTCTCCGCTTTGTTTCGTTTATAAAAGGTTTTCGAGGGTTGCCAACCTTTGAAAGGTTGGCAACCCTAATCCTCTAACCCTAATCCTCTATTGCCACTTCACAATTATAATAGCTTGCTGCAAGTTCTTTATGCGATTTTAGGCATACTTCCACACTGCCAAACCATTTTATTACTTCATCTCTTAAAAGTGAAGTAGGCTGCTTTGATATGATGCTATGCCACGAACTCCATGCATAAGAAGTGAAATCTTTTACTAAACCATGCTTAGCCGCGTTTGCATGTATATAAATAAGCGCCATAGTAAATTGGGCATCGTTTTCAATCTTTACCCTTTTAAATGGTTTGTAAAAAAGGTTCCCCTGCCTGTTGTGCTGTTTATTAAAAGCTAACGCATAAGATTGGAAAAAACGTTTAAAAGTTCGTTCTATTAACTCGCTGAAGGTGATTCCAGGAATGCTTTCAGGGTTGCCAATCTTTGGAAGGTCGCCAGGGTTGCCAACCTTTGGAAGGTTGGCAACCCTTGACGCCAGGAACTTTCTTTCTGTAGCCGTTAATGCTTCGTTTGGTTTACTTTGCAGATAAGCAATTACTGATTGTTCAGATTTTATTTTAACTAGTATGTGGAAATGATTAGGCAACAGGTTCCAGCAGTAGGTATCTGCAAAAGGGGCAACTATTTCTTTATACCGTTTTAAAAAGAAAAGCCTGTTTTCATCTGTTAAAAATAATTTTTCTTTATTGTTGGTTCGGTTATAAACATGAAATATTTCACCTTCTTCAAAATCCGCAATATATTTTTCCTGTATTGGCATATAGCTAAGATATAATTCCTTTTTGTCTTGCAGGGTTGCCAACCTTTGCAAAGGTTGGCAACCCTCTACTTCCGGCGGCCAAACATCCCACCCACCAACTTATCATACAACTCAAATAAAAACTCAATTCTTTTTGTTTCGTTTATAAAAGGTTGCGGACCGTTGCAAGGTTTCAGGGTTGCCAACCTTTCAAAGGTTGGCAACCCTCTACTTCCGGCGGCCAAACATACCGCTCGTCAACTTATCATACAACTCAAATAAAAACTCAATCCTCTTTGTTTCGTTTATAAAAGGTTGTGGACGATAACAAAGATCAACAGCTTTATCTAATGCCTGGTGCGCTTTTACTACATCCGGTGATGCAGAGAGATGAAAAAGTTTAGCCTTCCTTAGCATTTAGTGCGGGCTTGCGAAAGAGAGGCTGCACCAACGCTTGCTGGAATTAACTGTCCATTATTTTTCTGCAAAATAGCTAATTGTTTGTGTTAGCAGAGACAAAACGAAAATAATTATCGCCAGGTTTTTATGCCCTGATTGAAAAAGCAAAAATGCAGACAATGAAAACATAAGCATCCTGAATATAGATAGATAAGGCATTTCTAAACGACGTCCTGATGTAGGTGCTGCAAATATTGACCATAATATAATAACAATTGAAACAATAATGATTGTGAATGAAAGTTTTGATGCTAAGTTCCACTGCCTTGTCATTCCAAAATAGCCATAAGAAATTAGCATAATAATTTCAAGAATAAAAACTAAAATCTGATTTAGGGATTTAATCATTGGTCTCTCTGTTGTAATTTTCGCTCCTCATTAGCGCCCGCTTATCATGAAATTAAACTTTGTTAGCTTTTTACGCAATATTTTTATTTTTCACTTACATAACGGATACAGCTAAACGCAAACTTATTTTTGGTAGCAGTACAAGCGGACGCCTTTATGTGAACCCTCTACCCAGGCACAAGCATGGCTAACGCACAAGGCTATGCGACAAAGCTTGCGCTAAACAACCTGCTTACTGATTATTCTGCACAAAACCGTAACAGTGCTTCCAGGTCTTCCTCTTTGTTGAAATCAACTCTATGTTCTTTCAGATATTGTGTTACATTTTTATCTTCAAAAAGAGTATGAAAATTTTTCTTATTAGCTTTTTGAAAATGATTGAACTTATCACCTATATAAAAAGAATTTTCCTTTATATATAAAACATCCTGGCGAACCTGCAATCTTGCTATTGAGCCATTGCTGCCGCTGATCGTTGAATATGTTTGTATGGAACCAGTAGATGAACCCATATCATAACCACCACTTTTTTTACCCGGTATCTGTTTCCATTTCTCTTTTATCACCAGCTTATAATTCCCCTTTGTGAAAACCTGCCGTAGATAAACTGTATCGTAATAAAATTTTATAGAATCAATTTCAACTGATTTTATCAGTGCAGGCTCAGCAATAGCAAGCGTATCTCCATGTTCATTTATAAAATGCATTTCATCCAGCAAAGAATTATAATTGAAACGCTCTTTCGAAGAACTTCCATCTTTAAGAAAAACTATGCCTGGCGTGAAGCCGGGCAACAGGTACATTGCTTTATTTGGTATTACTTTATTGGGTATCTCTCCGCTTTTTACAGAATATTTATTTCCTGTTTGAGCAGAACCTTTAGAAATACAAAATATACAGACGGCCAGCATCAATTTTGTTTTCATAAAATGAAATTTTATTATCGGGTCAATAAATCGTTGACATAAATTTATCAGTTAAAATTTTTATTTGCCGTTGCTATTATATAATGTTTGGCCATGAATACATTTTAAAATTACCATTCTTTAAAATAAATAAAGTGTTACTTATTTTCATTTCCTCACTCCCTGCGGGTTGTAGGTGTTTGCTCAGCTACAGAACCATCCGCACAACCAGCACTGATTTTTTGCGGTAATATAAGATACTAGTGCTTTGTGGCTCTAAGCAGGAAGGATTTTTTTTCGGAAGACCGGCATCCGTATAAAAAGATATGTCCTTTGCTACACTTGCCCGCCGGGGCGGAAACTAAAGGACTGCAAATCCCCTTCAATGGCGCAAGTATGAGGTTTAGCCATTGCCCGGTCTGCTTGTGCCACCGCGTATTAACCCGGCTTAATAAAAACAATCCTTTCGATGTAGCACAAGTATAGCTAACACACAAAGCCACATTACCAAACTTGCACTAAGGTTACTTTTTAATGACTGAAAGAAGAAGGAAGGTACTTGCGCTAAGACGGGTTCAAACGGTAAAGAAAATGATTTTAAAGAATTAAAATCCCAGGGTTGCCAACCTTTGGAAGGTTGGCAACCCTTGTCGCCACAGCTAAACGCAAATTTATTTTTGGTAGCAGCACAAGCGGACGCTAACCCTATGTTTGCGCCAACAGTGGGTGGACCTACGTTCCGGAACACCAACATCTGCATAAATTAAACCCGGTACGAGATGGCCCCGAAGACGATTTGTTTATTTAAACATACTCAGGACAGCATGGGGGCCTACTTTAATTTTTGTAGTTGGATGAAGTGAAGCAAACCTGTGCCAACGATGCGAAAATTTTTTTAGATGTAAAGATGTTGGATATTCGTGCAGGTATGGTGTAATTACCATAGTATCTTCAAAACACAATCATTGATGAAAAAAATAACCCTCTTTTTGTTAATCGCCACATTAGCCTTCAACCCGGTTCATGCGCAGAAAAAAATATTCAACGAAACGCCCGAACAAAAAGCAGAACGGCTGAAATGGTGGACAGATGCACGCTTCGGCATGTTCATTCACTGGGGCACTTATTCTTTAGCCGCCCGCCACGAATGGGTAAAGCATAATGAAAGAATGACCGATTCAGTATATCAAAAATATTTTGACAACTTCAACCCCGATGAATTTGAACCAAAAAAATGGGCGAAAGAAGCCAAAGCTGCGGGAATGAAATATGCGGTGCTCACCACCAAACACCATGAGGGCTTTTGCCTGTTCGATTCGAAATACACTGATTATAAAGCCACCAACACGCAGGCACATCGTGACCTTGTAAAAGAATTTGTAGAAGCGTTTCGCAGTGAAGGTATTAAGGTAGGGTTTTATTATTCCCTGCTCGACTGGCATTACCCCGATTATACTATTGATGATGCGCATCCGCAGCGGGCACCGGATAATTATACCGAGGAACAAAAAGCCGCTTATTATGCAAAAGTGAATAAAGGCCGTGACATGAATAAATACCGGCAATATTTGAAAAATCAAATCACTGAATTACTTACCAACTACGGAAAGATAGATATTTTGTGGCTCGACTGGACATGGGGTAAGGATGCTAAATATGGCAAACATCCGCAGGATTGGGATGCTGTAAACCTGGTAAAACTGGTGAGGAAACTGCAGCCGGGAATTATTGTGAACAACAGGCTTGGCCTGGACCAGGATGGCTATACCGATGGAGGCGATTTTGTAACGCCGGAGCAGGTGAAGCCCGCAGAACTTCTTAAATACAAAGGGAAATATTGGGAAACCTGCCAGACATTTTCAGGTTCGTGGGGCTATTACCGTGATGAGACTACCTGGAAGAATCAGCGGCAGTTGCTCGACTTATTGATCACTTCTGCCGCCAATGGAGGTAACCTCATACTGAATGTAGGACCCACAGCCCGGGGTGAATTTGATTACCGTGCTACAAAAGCGCTGGATAGTCTCGCTTACTGGATGCATGAAAACAATCTATCCATTTACAATTGTACATATCCTCCCGATGAATACAATATACCCGACTCCATGAATGACAGGTTAACCTACAACCCGGGCACAAAAAAATTGTACCTGCATCTTTTTAATTATCCTGCAGACGGGCAATTGACGCTTCCCGGTTATAATGGTAAAATTAAGTATGCCCAATTTCTGAACGACGACTCCGAAGTGCCTTTTACCGTTGCAGAAAATGGAACTGATTTGATTTTGAAACTGCCCAAAAATGCTCCGCCTTACGTTGTGCCAGTAATTGAAATGGTGGCTAAATAAAATGATTTGGTAAGGCAACACGGCGAGATCAATTTGTGAGAATGACAGACTGGAAATCTGTTCGCTGTCCCTCACACGCCGGGTCCCTTGCAGGAGACTCTGGTCGGACCTGAAGATGGGGGAAAATAATAAGATATGTATCTTTATAGCAAAACTTTACTTATGGCAAAAATTATTTTACAACCAAATGAAGTATTTGAGCATTCACATAACGAGGAAAGTTTTACAAAGCTTTTGTCGGGAAAAGCAACTTACGAGGATAGTAAACAAAAAATAGAATTGCCTCTGAATGAGGCAATCAAAATTGCTCCAATGCAATCACACAAAGTTAAAAATATTGGCACTGGTGAATGCACCATTGAATGCTGGCACGGGGGCGTATTTAAAACGACTTAATTATGACATTATTCAAGTCTAAAAATGATTCCCTTCCGGGACAACAGGTATCCAAGTTAACTATAAATCTATTATTGGCGCTGCTTATAATATTGTGTATCATTTTTTTGCTTTTTACAATTTACAATATAATCAAGGATAACCTTAATATATGGTATCCGGAGGTTCAGGGCATTAAAAGTAATTGGCGAACATTTTTTGAGACCTACACTTTTTTCGATGCAAAAACTTCTTGTACTATTTTTATAACTCTGCTAAGTCTTATTTTAATCAGAAAACACTTTATTATTGGTTTCGAACCTAGAATTATTTATGAATCAAGGGATGTCACTGCTCCTTGTACAGAAAAAATTTCTGGAAATGTATGGCAAGTTCATATTCGAAACGTCGGAATGGGTTCAGCATTGGTTAATAGCATTAAATACAGAACAGGTAGGTCAGGCGGATATAAACTTAGTTATATTGAAATAAAAGAAATTTTTTCCGAATACAGGATAGACGAAACTGATTATTTTTTACCAAATATTTCAAGAGGTTTTGTTTTTTTATCAAAAGATGATAAGGTTTTATTTAAAATAAAAAAAGATAAGATTCCTCAAAATAAAACCATTGATTTAGAAATAATTTTCAAAGGATTTTTGGGCGGAAAATATGTTAAGCAGATTTTCTTGTTTCCAAACAATTCCATGCCTGCTAAAGATGCATCTCCCGCTGCTGCACCCGCTACTACTCCTCAATAAATTATCTTAAATAAGCAATGAACTGAATTAGCATTGCCGAATTGCTTGCCGCCAATTCAAATATATACGAATACCCCAACATCCCATAAGTTTTTGATTAAAAATATTGTTGTACTAACTACAATATTTTAGGCCAATTTCGCGAAGTAAATATGCTGCCCAAACGTACTTCGTAAATACAACTTTTCTTATTTTTTTAATAGACTTTCTATATCTTCCAAAGGGCTTAAAATATGCCCCTCGCTACACTTAGTGTGCTCATAACCGTTAGCTGTGCTGCCTTAGTGTGCAACTAAATACTTACAAACATTGAATCTATAACAAAAATTCAATTTCAATGAGCCCGCATTGCCTGCCATAATAATAATTTCTGGCCCTGCTATAAATATCTTACATAAAATGTACTTAGTTACAAACTAAGTACAGCAGTCCCTAATTATTTAAGCGTTGTATGAGGCAGCACAGTAAGAGTATTTTCTTATTTAAACATTCTAAGGCCAGCATGGAGACTATGCGCATAATCTGAGTTGGTTAGCAATTTAAGGAAATCTTCAATCATGAAATATTGAGGTTTGACCGGTTTATAGTGCCAGTCGAGCTTATCGTCCCAATATCCCTGGCATTGATCCGCAACCAATCCCATTGGGAAACAATAACTTATTTCGACGATTTTTGGGACCTGGTTTTCCCAGATAAAATCAAAAGCGACAGATTGTAACTTAGCTTTTTTAGCTACATCAAATGCACTTTGGATACATTTTTTATCTAACAGTTCAGGTTCATATCTTGAAATACCGCTACCCGAAGCCCTGAAATCACCTTGCCTGCAATAGCGTCGCGCCCCAAAGCAGCGATTTCCAATAACTACCAGCCGGGTATCGTATTCATTTCCGGCAATAAAATCCTGGAAATAAATGTATCCCTTTTCGTAAGGGGAAAATCGTTCAACTTCTGTTGGGATAAATAGCCTGGCAAAGCCCGATACAACACCTTTCATCGCGTGCAAATCCTTATCCCGTTTCAACACCCGTAAGCTGTCTTTAAAACGGAAAAGCCGGTTAATATGTGAAAAGCCTTTCCCAAATCCTGTATTAATAAATTTTTTGGCCTGCCTTTTTGTTTCCGCGAGACTTACATTAACCGAACTGGAGCCGACCCTAAGTTTAAAAACTTTTGGGAACGTGACGCTATCAGTCCAATTCATTGCTTCCTGCCTGGAATAAAAAACATAAGATTTTACAAGCGGGGCACCCAAAGCTTCCAGTAAATATTTTTGACCCACTTTATCATCATAATGCCAGGCTGTATTTACATCCGGGAAAACTTTCATTCCTTTTTTTTCCAACGAAAGAGTTAATTGACGTGCAATTAAAGCTGCCTTATAATCATTCAGATCCCAATGCCACATTAATCCATCGCAATCATCGAGCTGTGACACTATATCAGTGTCATAGCAGTTTACTAATTTATAAGCAACTTTATTTTCAATGCAATACTTTATCCATCTGTCACTGAAACTACCGGCACGGTCATGTATAGCTATTTTCATTTTTTAGATTTTAGATAACTAAGAACTTCAAAATTAATATCCCTATGTGCTTCGCATCGTGAATAATTTAGCCTATGTTGGTCTTTGCTTTCTTCCAAATTTAAATCATTGCTAAGACAATAAAGAGGGCGCCGATGTTGTGTGTTCCCCGCGGGGGGAAGCGGGGCAGGCCGTGCGGATGGCGTTGCAGCCCGGCATCACCAACATCAGTTTGAACTCGTACCACACGTTATCCTAAACCATCCAATGTGTAAGAAACCCAAATTCATCCTTTTCGCTTTCGTAAAACTTTGCCGACGAATATTTATAATCTTCCGGGTAAATGCATAAGCCTGCTGCCACAGGATTGTAATGAATGTATTCCATCTTTTGTATAAAAACATCTTTTGTCCATAAATCCACACTTAATGGATTGCGTTCCTGATCCCTCTTACATCGGGAGATATTTCCTGTCTTTCGCCCCTACATAAAATCTTTCTAAAACTTTGGAATGATTTTTTTGCAAATCTCTTTGGATTGTCTGCGATACGAACTTTAGAAAATTTCTTTGAATTGCATCTCTTTCATAACCATTCTGAATTTGCCAAATCAGATGAATGTGATTACTCATGATAACAAACGCATTTACTTCCACCCATTTTTTTGACACCATCGTTGCAAGACTACCCGTTATAACGTCTTTATATTTATCCGGTTTTAAAAGGTGCTTACACTCTAAAATTGTGGCCGTGAAATATTGAGGATAATTGTCAGTAATAATATAAATGTTTTGTTGTTGCTAAGAAGCTGTTTAAAAATAGGATTTAGAAAAGTATTATGTGTAAAAGTGGATAAAAAAGTTGTCGTTTAATTGAAACCAAGTTTTACTAATTGTGAATAACAACAAACTCAATTAGTATGACAAACTACAGTACCAATTTAAGCGACAACCAGTGGCAATTTATATCAAAAGATTTAGATTTAGCCCGAAGTAGAAAATATGAATTAAGAGAGATAGTTAATGCCATTTTATACTTAGTGAAGACTGGATGCCAGTGGCGGCTATTACCGGGTGATTTTCCCAAATGGCAAATTGTTTATTATTACTTTTCTGTTTGGAAAAACAATGAAACGATTGAAATTATACATGAATCATTGGTAGAGGAAACGAGAAAACAAAAGGGGAAAAGCGAAGAACCCAGCGTAGGTATTATTGATGCACAGTCGGTAAAGAACACCCTTGTGAGCAGCGAAAATAAAGGGTTTGACGCAGGCAAGAAGATAAAAGGCATCAAGCGGCATATCATTGTAGATACACTTGGGCTGGTTCTTGCAGTAGTTGTTCAAAGTGCATCTGTACAGGACCGGGATGGTGCAGTTGATGTAGTAAACAAAATGCTTGAGAGCTGGAAGAAAATAATAAAAATATTTGCTGATAGCGGATATAGAGGTCAATTGATAAAGACTATAAAAACAACATTCAAAATCGAACTTGAAATAATAAAAAGAAATGAATTGCACACTTTTAAGATATTGCCAAAACGATGGATTGTAGAAAGAACTTTTGCATGGATTGATACCAATAGAAGAAATTCAAAAAATTATGAACGACTTAATAGTACGAGTGTGGCAATGGTGCATTTATCCGCTATAAGGATTATGCTCAATCGTTTTTAAACAGCTTCTAAGATATTTAAAGTAATGCAAGTTTGGCTGTGTTTAATTCATAACTCTCTAAGAGTTGTTGGTGAATGCTTTGCTGCAAAACCATCCGCACGAACACGCAACAACGGCGGTGTGTGGGTTTATTCAGGCGAAGCTATCTGTAGGGAACCTCCTGTTCGTCCAAGTATAAAGAATGTTCCATGGCGCAAGTATGAGGCTTAGCTCAAGCCTGGCCTACTTGTGCCACTGCAGGCTAACTATAACTTAATGAAACCAATCCTTTCATCCCGCAAAAATCGCGTGCACTACTATACTTCCAATCTTCCTCTCTTGTTACAAAACCCGCCTGAACCGGATTCTGATGTATGTAAACTAATTTTTCATCAAACATTTCCTGGCTCGTAATCTCAAGTGGCTTATTATGTTGCTGCCAAAACTGCCAATCTTTATTATTGCTATTTTTCTTTCCTGCTCTTTCCATCATCCAAATTATCCATTCCTTTCTGCTCTCTTGCGGATGGTTTTTAATCTCAGTCTTAAGTTCTGATGAAGTATGCTTTTTCATATCACGAATAATGTCTTCCAACTTGTCCTGTTTGCTGCCAATAATCATATGAACATGGTTCGTCATAATGCACCATCCATAAATTTCCAAACCTCTTTTTTCCTGGCAATGTTTCCATGAATCTATAATTATACGGTTATATTCTTCCCTAATGAAAACGTCTATCCAATGAACAGTAGCAAAGGAAATAAAATACAACTTATCGTTATCGTGGAATTTATATTTACGGCTCATATGCTAATATAAGCATCTCTTTAATATAGCACAAGTATAGCCAACACACTAAGCCAGGCTACCAAACTTGCGCTAACGTTACTTTTTTATATTCGATAGAAAAAAGGACGATACTTGCGCAAAGATGGGGGCAGCACAGTAAGAGTATTTTCTTATTTAAACATTCTAAGGCCAGCATGGGGTCACATCTACGCACCGGACTACAGCAGACACTGCTGATAAGAAATTGATTATTTACTATTCGTTCCTTTTACTTACTTAAATAGGGTTGCATCTCTTTCACTGAAGGCACGATATAATTTACAAACGCCCTGTCGGGGTTATTTTTAATATCGCTTCTATTATAATTCCCGGCGGTAAATACTATTACCATATCCATTGCTCTCCATATAATGATGTACTGGCCGCCAGACCCACTTGCATAGGGAACATCTTCTCTGTAATCATTTTCAATAACCAAATCTATCCAAAACTGAAAACCATAACCACTCGGTATATTCACCCAGCTTGTTGGCCGCGATACTTGGGTATTTAATGAATGACTTACCCAATCACTGTCTAAAATCTGTGTATTATCCCATTTACCATTGTTCATGTACAGGAGCCCGAATTTAACCAAATCTCTCGACCTTAATCGTAAGCCCCATGCAGCAGCGGGCAGGTTATTATTGTTAGGCATGGAGCGCCACTCATACCTGGTGATGTCTAAAGGCCTAAATAAATTCTTTTCCGCATATTTATCCAGTCTTTCACCCGTAGCTTTCCATATAATCTCTCCCAAAATCTGTGTATTGCCGCTGCAATAATTCCAAATTGTACCGGGTACAGTTGTAAGCTTGCGGCTCAAAATAAATGTGATCGGGTCTTCATTTGCCCCATTTGAAAATAGATGTTTTTAGGATCGTTATAATCGGTTTCATCCCATGCTAATCCGCTTGTCATGGTTAACAGGTTACGTATCGTTATTTTTCTTTTAGCCGAATCGAAATATTTTGCATATTGCTTTAAAGTACGGAAATATCGGCTCATCAATGCTTTTGATAAAGCCTTGTTTTATGGCAATACCAATGCACGCCGAGGTGAAACTTTTTGAAACACTCCTGCAATCATGCAGACTAGTCAATCGTTTGGTTTATATAACCCAAAGGGCTTCCGTCATCAATTTCGTCTTCACCGGCAAAATAATTTTCATAAATCAGTTTACCATGCCTGCAAATCAGCATGCTGTGGATATTAGGAAATGAATCCGCAAGGATCATTTTGGTAAGCGCTATAATTTTACCGGTGTCCATCCCTTCATTATACATTGCATCTACAGGAAGTCCATCAGCAAGCTGCCTGGGTATTACATATGAATATTCGGCAGAACGGTAATGTGAATGACAACTGAGCAAAATTGACGATACGAGTACAAATGATAAAAAAAAGGCAATTGCTTTTGGTTTACACATGTTATAAAGACTCCCATTTAAATGCCAGATGTTTACGCAAATGATTATCAGCAATTCTATTTCGATTGTACAATTTTCACTGGTCGCTTTTGGTACATCAAGTGTTCATTTTTGTTACAAGAAAAGTCAATTTATTTAGAAAGTCAATTTAAGCTTGCCGCCAACATTTAGCATTGATGTTTATTAGACGTAATACTGCAAAAAAATTCTTTTGATTTCCAATAACTTGCAATTATACTTTTTGTATTGTCGTTAGAACAATCGGAACCCTAACATTTACTCGTACTTACAAGCCCCTATTGTAGCGCAAGGTCGGCTTGTGCTTATCATGAAGTTAAAGTTTCTTAGCCCTTTAGGCAATATTTTTATTTTCCCTCTACATAACGGATACAGCTAAACGCAAACTCATTTTAGGTAGCAGCACAAGGACGCTTGCACTGACGCTATGCTTGTGCGAAGACTGGGGTTAAAGTCCGCTCACTTGGTATAAATTTTAACCTGGTTAAACTAATCCTTGCCTGCAGGATAATAATCCCATAACTTCAGGCTTTATATTTCTTTACCCGTGACTCTTTTTAATTCGGGCGGACGCTCCAACAGGGGGATTGCGGCTTATAAAAATCGCCCTGATTTCTATCGATGCTTTATTTATTAATAAGTAAATTCACTCATGGAATTCTTTCTGACTTTCTGGGGGACTTTGACGAGTCTTAATCTATGGTCTGCAATAATATTAAGTGGTACAGCTATTTATATCTGCTCGGTCGATAAAAAGGAAAAGGAGGTTGAAACTAATGATGGACCAAAAAGAGCAGTCTTCAAATCTGCCTTTCGAAAACGTGTCTTTGTTCTTGTTATAGTTGGATTATTTGATTTATTCGCCGCATTTCACACTGATAATGAAAATGCAATTTTAGCAGATAGAAACAAAGGTCTCAGCGATACAACGAACAAAATCAAAATACTTGCAGACAGTATTTCGAACCTTGTTAATCTGCAATTAAAATTGTACGCAAGAATTGTTTCGCAAGGTGATACCATACATGGACAGTCAGACACTATTATCCTTTTAGAACGTGAAAACGCCAATTTGTTTACAGGCGGCAATTCAATACCAATTTTAATAATGGATTCCGTGTTCGAGCCTGCAATAGAAGGGCAGACAATGGAGGAACCGGTGGAGAAAATCACAACAATATTGCAAAATTCAGGCAAATACCCTCTTAGCGGAATCCGGTTGGACTATTCGATTAAAATGCGCTATGAAGGAGAGCCTGTTGAACTTCCTGAAGTTAACTTAGCAGAACATTCATCTATTCCAATCAGAAAATTTGTTATTAATGAAATGCCTCTTACAGGAGAATGGATTACAATACTAAAGTTTACTGTTGCGTATAAATCCATAGAGTATCAGTGCAAAGCGCTCATAAGTTATACCCTTGAATTACCTCAATTGAGACCTACACATTACCCAATACAAATTATATACATTTTAAAAGACACCACCTATACTTCTTTGAAAAAATTTAAAAGCGCGTTGCTCAAAGAGGTTGTGCAAATGAAGTAAGTTGCTACTCCCCATATTGGCGAGCGTCCGCTCAATGTCATTTAGTTAAGCAATATCGTCTCACTTGAGCATTAATTATTGAATGTTGAGTGTTGAGAATTTAACTTGAAAACATGCAATAACCAATACTCAACACTCAATTTTCAAGTATAAAAATCCCTTAACTAAATGACATTGAGCGTCCGCTTGTGCTTATCATGAAGTTAAACTTTGTGCCCTTTAGGTAATATTTTTATTTTCCCTCTACATAACGGATACAGCTAAACGCAAACTTATTTTTGGTAGTAGCACAAGCGGACGCTTGCGCTAACCCTATGCTTGCACCAACAGTGGGGACGCTTGCGCTAACCTTATGCTTGCACTAACAGGGCAATATTTTTATTTTACCCCATACATAACGGATACCGCTAAACGCAAACTTATTTTTGGTAGCAGCACAAGCGGACGCTTGCGCTAACCCTATGCTTGTGCCAACAGTGGGGCTAACCCTATGCTTGAGCCAACAATGGGGCGGAAACATCAGGACAGCAGTCCCTAATTACCCAAACATTCTACGGATAGAAATTTGGGAGGTTGTCAATATATTTATTTTGGTTGATGCTGATAACAAAATCCGTTTGCTATACTCGTCATATGTTTGCATCTTGTGCCGGTTTTCGTAAAGCCCCTACATTGTACAGTTTTGTTTTGTCCCTGCGCCTTATGAACTACAATACCCTGCTGGTAAATATTTTCCGGTTTGCATATTTTACAAGGTTGCAGGCCCATTTCTTTTGCCTGGGCTACTGTTATTTCTTCTGATACATTCTTCACCATTCTGCAAGATGCCAAATGATATTTAGCTCCAGAAGGTGTCTTAAAAACAGTTTGTGCTTTTAACTGATATCGCAAATAGGAATGCAAATACAACTAAAATATATTTTTTTAACCCAGACATCTAATAAATATATCAAAATAAACGAAGCGCAGTGAGAGTATTTTCTTATTAAAACATTCTAACGATGGCATGGGATAGCAGTACTTTTATAATTTGGACATAGAATATCTTTTATCTATTTTTGAAACATGAAAAATTTAATTGTGATTTCTATCATTGCAACTTATTTATTTTCGTGTACGGCCGGTAAATTAGCAACAATATCATCTCCCAATGTTCCTCAGAAAAATTCAAGCTTTATTTACGAAAATGATACAGTTAGAATTACCTACAATTTTTGGGCAGAAAATGGAATTATGGATTTTGATATTTACAATAAAATAAATGAGCCAATTTTTTTTGACTGGAAAAATTCGGCTTTTATTCCCAATGATCAAATGGTAAGTTATTGGCAGGACGTAACTAACACTGTTGGATCTTCAACAACGGCATCTTCCTGGTTATACTCAGGGGTGGTTTCATCAAGAGGCGCATCAAAATCAGTTCGACAAGAGAGAATCGCTGTAATACCACCACACGCCCTTATTAAAAAAAAGGACTTTAGATTAGTCAGCGTTGATGTAACTGTGCCGAGCGTAGGAACATTTTCTGAAGAAAACAGTTTTTTAAATTTCAGAAACTATTTGATGTATAGCACCAATGAAAAGTTTGAAGGGAAAATAATGACGTTAGATAACAAGTTTTACGTAAGTGATTTAAAAAATATTAAGTTCAAGAAAAATGATACTTACAAAAAAGCTAACAGTTTTTTTCTTAAGGCTATTTCTCCAAAATACCAACCTAAGAAAAAGAAATCATAATAAAACAGTAGTATCCCTGAGAAACAACTTTCAGCCTTTACAAGTGTTTCGGTTATAAAATTTAATAGACGCTCAGCCTTCGCGGGTGGTCCATCATTTTCCAATCTAATCCTTTTTGGGCCAGGAAAGCCCCTCGCTACACTTAGTGTGCCTTATTGAGCGCAAGCATCGGCTTGTGCTTATCATGAAGTTAAACTTTGTTAACCCTTTAGGCAATATTTTTATTTTCCATCTGCATAACGGATATAGCTAAACGCAAATTTATTTTTGGTAGCAGCACAAGCGGACGCTTGCGCTAACGTTATGCTTGCGCCAACAGTGGGGAGTTTAGCAAGTATACTCATGATGAACTGCCTGTCCTGGTAACGCAATTTCAAAAGGTATATGAAGGGCATTTAAGTAAGATTTAAATAAAAAAAATGGGCAACATTCTATTATCAATTCAATTATTTATACTCAACTTTATAGTAATTATACTATATTGGAAAATAACTAACTGCGAGAAAATATTGAACAATGAAAAAGCCGAGCAGGTACAAAAATCGAAAGAAAAAAAAGTCGCGAAAACTGAAGGTGAAACAAGAACTGATAAAAGAACCGATGCAAACTCCTATACCAATAAAGCCTCCTGAAAAAGATAGCTTTTTTAAAAAATGGAGGAAGCAAATAGTGATTAGCTCGATTACTCTGACGATGTCCGCCATAACTTTCGGGTATTTCATTTATGACAAATATTTCAAATCCCAGCATCAAAAATTTGAAGAGGAGAACATTAGGCAGGGCACGGTAAAATTTCCAACTATACCAGTATCAGATACTTTAAAGAGTTCCGAAACCCGGAGTATAGTTAATGACAAATTGTTTTATGTGGATACGAATACCTATCATTACCCAATGATTAAAGGAATTTTAATAAAGAACCTGGAAAAAATGTCGGATGACCAACACATCGACTTGGACTTCGGGAACGACAATATGGTAGGAATTACCATATCACAACTACATGATATCACAAATATATTTAACGCCTTTAAAGATGACGCATGTGATCCCGATCCAATTGGTATAATTGCTAAAGGAGATAGACTTTATTTTTCATGTAAGTTTATCGACTTAATAACCGAAAATGAAATTGGAGAGATGGGATTCAATCATTGGAAAATATATAGAGATGAATATTTAGATTATCATGAGGGTGACGACAAGTTTGAAGTTATTGACAAAGCAGGTAATATCGTTTTTTCAATTGCTAATGTTAGTTCGTCAGGAAGAGTAATAATAAGTGTAAAAGGGTATTTTAATAATCCACGTTGTGTGGTGATATTATATGGACAGAGTACTGGATTTTATAAATCTATATTGAAATCAGACAGCAATTGGTTAAATAAAGCAAAGATCGAAGTCAGAAAAATTAAGTCCGCATTTCCAAATAAAAATGATAAAATCTAAGATACATAATTATGAAAGACTATCGACCGGCATCTATGCGAACAGCATTGGAATTGATTAAAGAAATTATGAAAGCTCTTATAAAACTGTTTAAAAGAAAAAAACGAAAAAGACATTGCTATTTATTGTATTCTGTTTTGCATCACGTTTGTTTGCCCAAACAAGTCATTTACCGGCAAAAAATTATGAACAATTGAAAGCTGCGGAAGATTCCTTAACTGATGTATTACCACAATACAAATTTATTGGCACTGATAGTTCAACCGCATACCTTAACAGCGGAGAAAAAGAGATATTTTATACAGACATATTCGGAGATGATGATTATCACAAAATAGCTTTTGTTGTGAAAGAACTAAGTTAGTATCAAAAATCTGAAAGCAAATCACAACATCTTTGAAAGCAGCCCATGAATATTTTAGTTGCGAAAGAACCCTTCTTCCTGGCGGGTGTCCTTACCCAACATTCCTTAATCACAGTTTCTCCATAATAAATAACGTGTTTTAAATTGCATAACAATTCAAATAAATACAACAATCAGATAACTTCGTATATACTTATACGTTGTGCAGCATTTGTTATTAAAATCCGTCAGTTTAAATAAGAGGCGGCGTTAAACTTTTCAGTTAGATTTTTCAATGTAGAGATTCAAATATATTACTTTCTCAGTAAATGTATAAGCAAATAGAAAGTCGCTTTGCATTCTTTACCGGTTTAAGAAGTGGTTTGTATCTTAATACAAGGGTCATGGTATATATATACAAAGGTCGTAGTATCATGATACAAGGGTCGTGGTATATATATACAAGGGTCATGGTATCATGATGCAAAGGTCATGGTATCATGATACAAAGGTCATGGAATCATGATACAAGGGTCATGGTATCATGATACAAAGGTCATGGTATCATGATACTAAGGTCATGGTATCATGATGCAAAGGTCATGGTATCATGATACAAAGGTCATGGTATATATGTCCGAAGAACTTTTCCAATCGATATTTTGTATGAGGCGGCCCCTACCCTGCGCCGTTAGCAAGGCATTTATGGGGTATTTATGGCCCGGAAATGTGGATAAATAATTTTTTTTTGGGTATTTGAAAAAAATATCCGGTTCATGCCTCTTTGCCGGAATGCAGTGTTTACAGGCATTTTAGCACAGCAACGCCATGAGTGTGCTTTTTATTTTGTCCCAATATTGGGACTTGACCGGTATGTGGTTGTGTTGCAATTTAGCGGTCTCGTTCACACGAAACAAAGAATGAGGCTATAAAAATTTAAACCCAAATTGTATGAAAAAATTCTTTCGTAAGGTTGTAAAAACCTTCAAAAAATTATCCGACGCCAATTTCCTGGCCTTCGGAAGAAATGTAACCAGTTCTATGGCTGCTGCCGTAGCGCCAGTTTCCTGCTCCTGTACCGGCCCTCACCGGCATTAATGACGAGCTGGATAATTTTGAGGCTCTTATCACCAGCGCCAAAAGCAGGGATAAAGTCCAGGTATGGCTTAAAAATCAAAGCCGGTTTAACCTGCTGCTGATGCTGACGCAGCTCGCCAATTATGTAAATGCCACCAGCACAGACGCCGTGGTACTGGCGCAGAGTGGCTTTCAGCTTAACAAGTTGCCGGAACCTATGCAACTGGAAGCCCCCACCCGCCTGGTGCTTACGGACGGGCCTAACAGTGGCGAGCTTACTTTAAAGTTTAAAAGGCCAAAGGGCGCAATAAGCTACCTTCACCTGTACACTGCCGACCCGCTGCTGGCGCCGGAAAGCTGGGTAAGCTTTGCTGCTACCACTACCAGCTATACCTTTACAGGTCTCACAAAAGGAACGATTTATTTTGTAAAGGCCATCTCGGTTGGGTCGTACAACCAACGTGTAGCAAGTAACGTTGTTACCCGAGTTTCGCAATAATTTTATCATCATAGCCTCATTATAAAAAGCCACCGAAAGGGTGGTTTTTTTGTTTTGCAGAGTGTCCGTCATTGCGGGATAGGATTGACAGGGACGCATAAACGCTTTTGTTTATCCAATTCAAAGTTTATGAGTGCGCCTTACAATGACGTAACTCTGGGCCGCGGCAATCTTCTCATTGCGGAGCAGGAGCTCCAAGGTGTCCGTCATTGCGAGGAAATATGCGGCTTTTTTAGGGAGGTTTGAAATTAAAATAAGCAAGCATGTTTCCGCGGCAATCTTCTCATTGCGGAGCAGGATTAACAGGGACGCATAAACGCTTTTTGAACAATGGTAGTGATGTGCATTATGATCCTAATTGGAAGATTGCCGTCGCTTCGGCAAACTCAGGACAAGCTTGCATCATGTTTATCTAATTCAAAGTTTATGAGTGCGCCTCGCAATGACGTAACCTTGGGCCGCGGCAATCTCCTTATTGCGGAGCAGGGATTAACAGCGACGCATAAACGCTTTTGTTTATTTAATTCAAAGTTTATGAGTGCGCCTTACAATGACGTATCCCTAATAAATTCCAATAATTAATAATTCATACCTGATCACTGATGCATAATTCACAATTCTTAATTCACAATTCTCAATTCTCAATTCTCAATTCACAATTCACAATTCACAATTCACAATTTCTGCTTCTTAACGCTCTTCAGCACATACTCAATAGCGGCATAACTGTTTGAGCCGATCATCTTCTTAAATCTTTTACGATAGGTTTCTACAGTACTCTCTGCAAGGTCTGTAGCTATCGCGGTTTCCTGGATGGAGAAGTCATTCAGGGTACAAAGCAACAGCAACAGGTATTTTTCATTCAGCTTCTGCAGGCTCGCAGCGATGTTGCCATTATTATTGAGAAAGCTTATAAACTTTTCTGTTTGCGGGCAATAATATGCGTTGCCCTTCATCACTTCTTTTACAGCAGCAAAATATTCTACCGGGGATGCATCCTGTACAATAAAGCCTGCAACATTATGTATCATTTTTCGTACTAACGGTTCATGGCAATATTGCCAGAGGAAAATGATCCTGGCCGGCTTCTCACGCTGGGTAACTACCGCCAGTTGCGGCAGTTGGCGCATGCCGGGGAGAGAAATATCGGCAACGATAACGTCTGGCTGGTGCCTGGTAATGGCTTTCTGCAGGCCGGAAGCATCGGCAACAATGGCGGCGATGCAAATGCCGGGTTTTGAGTTAAAAGTATTTTGCAGGAGCGGGCGAAACAAGGGATGGCTGTGTGCAATAACGATTGTAATGTGTGCAAGCATGACGGGTTAGTAATGGTTAAAAAATTACATCAACTTACGGTTGGTTGTGTTTACCGATGTTGCCAGGTTGCCAACCTTCACCAGGTTAAATTCCAGATTTAAAACTCCATCTGAAAGGTTGGCAACCTTTAAAGAGCGACATTTTGAAATGTACCCATAGACTATACCGCAATTATAATTGCGAATAATCGTGTACGTTATACCTTCCGAAAGCGAATGCTTTTGATACTAAAAGGGCGGGAAACTTTGCAGTTATTTTTAATTAGAGATTCAAATATATTAAAATAACGTGAGTTCGGGATAAGAATATGTACCAGGCCTATGGCTTTCAATTCATATATCTTATTCCTCAACGGACTGAGGTCCATTGTTACAATATGAATCAAGGCTAACGCCTTTACATCACGTAAAGCCGCAGGCCTGGTTTATTTTATAACACCGGATTTTAATCCGGTGAAATAAGAACTGATTATAAAACAAGTGCCATCGCACGATACATAATAAAGCTTATCCCGGACTCACGTTAAAATAATTGCAATAGAAAAACTTCTGCGTTGCTATGAGATGTCTTTATTTATTATTGATAAATTGTTTTAATAGGGTATTGCATAATTCAAAAGAAAATTTTTATATTTATCCCCGCGACCAAAACTATCACCACTAACAATACCTCTTTACCAAACTAATACAACCTTATGGCATTTGGCTTTACTCCAAAGTATGTTGAGCAAATTTCGCTTGATGGCTTATCGCCCCAACAGTTCCTGGCATTGTGCGTTGAAACCGCTGAGAGAATGCAGTGGAACATTAGTTATAAAAGCACCGTAGGCATAGTTGCTTATACGGAGCGCAAGGCATTTAAACCTGCGTTTAAAGTAACAGTAGTTATAGACGAAGGCATTGTTACGCTCAAAAGCGAATCTACCGGCAGTGAAATGTTCGACATGGGAAGAAATAAAAAGACCCTGCTTGCATTTACCGATTCAATGAACGGCGTAAAAGCCATTCTTACACCGGCCATGCTGGATGCACGATACGCAGAGCTGGCTCCTGCACTAACGCCGCCGGAGGAAGATGCGTTAATTAATCCATCGCTGGGTAAACAACAAGGTGGCGTGTTAGCCTTGTTTGTTCCGCGTGAGGGATTTTTTATTACACCACTTATAATTGATGCTAACATTGCCGTTTTTATATTGATGGTAATTTCGGGAGCAGGTTTTTTTGAACCGTCGAGCGAGAGCCTTATAGCATGGGGAGCCAATTACACCCCGCTTACTTTAGGCGGCCAGTGGTGGCGCTTAATTACCAACACGTTTGTGCATATCGGTATACTGCACCTGTTGTTTAATATGTATGCATTTATGTTTATCGGTATGCTGCTGGAACCTATATTGGGTAAAACAAAATTTGCGGTGGCGTACCTGCTTACGGGTATATTGGCCAGCCTTACAAGTCTCTGGTGGCACGACATCACCATAAGTGCCGGCGCCTCCGGCGCCATATTCGGCATGTACGGGGTTTTCCTGGCAATGCTTACTACCAATTTTATTGAGAAGAACCAGCGGAAGCCGTTGCTTACGAGTATTGGTATTTTCGTTGTGTATAACCTGGCTTATGGCGCCAAAGGCAACATTGATAATGCTGCGCATGTCGGCGGGCTGGTAAGTGGTATTGTAATAGGATACCTATATTATTTTGCGCTGCGCAAGACAGCGTCTGCACAGCTTAGTAACGGTATACTGGCATTGGTAATAGCAGTATGCCTCACGGCATCGGTGGTTATATATAAAAAGATCCCTAACGATATAGCCGTATACGAAGAAAAAATGAAAAGCTTTTCTGAAAATGAAAATGCAGCGCTGGCATTTTTTAAACTAACTGCCGATGCAACAAGGCAGGATACCCTTGCAGCGCTTACAAAAACAGGTATTACTAACTGGCAGCAGGATCTTAAAATAGCAATGGATGTTAAGCAATTGAACATTCCGGCCCGGCTTAAGGGACAGGCAGACTTATTAATTAATTATTGTAATTACAGGATAGCGAGCTATGGATTAATGTATAAGGCCGTAAATGAAGAATCGGGTGATTACAACGATTCAATACGCTACTACAATACGCGGCTGGAAGAAGTTCTTAACAGCTTGAAGCAGGATAGGTAGGTCGTATCACTTAATAGCTGCCGGATGATGAAAATGCGATATGCGCATAATTTACTAATGAGCCGAATGGAGCCGCTCATCAAAGATCAAAAGTACTGCCGGCAAACATCATAGTAAAATTACTACATCAGATTAAATATATTAAATTGACACTGCCATTGCGTTATATAACTGTTCGGTGCCACTGCGGCTTGCAGGGGCCTTTTCGAACACTGAACAAACCGAACTTACAAACCCTGTTAAAACAAAAAGCTATGTCTGCATAGCGATTGGATTGATACCATTATGCAATTGAATAGTACAACACTGAATATCCCGACATTCCTGAAAAATTTCCTTCTATTTCAATCGTTATTCCATTTGAAACAAAGATGAGCACAACAACGGGCCTGCATACAATACTTGCGACGGCAATCAGCCAGGAAGAAAAGAAGCTATTGCAAAGTTTCCCCGAAAATGAGGCAAGGCCGGTAATAGAAAAATTGCACGACCTGGTAAGAAATTTAAAAGGTGCGAAACGTTATCAGAGCGTCGGGATTTTTGTTTCTCCGCATGCCTCAAAAGTATATTACTTCAATTACAGTGACCAGGAGATTAAAAGCGGTGATCGACGCATAACCAGCCGGGTTGATTCAATACTGTCTTATTTATATTATACTATACTTTTTACCTCGAATGAATTTTCTGGAGTAAGATATTCATGAATTCATTTTAAGATAGCTTCTATTTCCGGGCACAAATTTTGCTTGTAATAAAGGAAACAAAAACTGCCATTATGAGATTTGAACCTAATCAAACCGTAATACTCCTGAATACGGACTACAAACCTGCAGGCAACGCAACCATCCGAAAACATAGTGACGACCTTCTCCGGTACGAAGTAGATTATCAATATCCGCATAGCCAAACAGTAGAGCAGATATGGGTTCCGGCCGAACGCCTATTAATTTTAGAAAATACTTCTGACAGCGATGTTTATTCCCATGGCGTAAAAGAACGCGGCATTTTATACACACAGGCACATAAATTTAATACACAGAGTTCG
>CAVWQJ010000002.1:0-250977 GCA_963756945.1 uncultured Chitinophagaceae bacterium
AACTTTATCCTGAAACCAAACGAAAGGGATATTTGGCACCCATCTTAATATCGTTTGATTATTATTGCAGGAATAGTTTTCGCACTGCTTTATTATCAAAAGATCATTTCTTTTTAGCTAATAACATTTTGTCCCAGCCTTCTTTGAATTTGTTATTGAATATTTAGTTGAATAATAGTATCTGCATCATCTGTCTTTATTCCATCCAAATAGATCTAAGTGCCCTCAGGGGATTGTTTGATATTTAATTTTATTTGCTCCGCCAAATTGCGATGCGCTGGTTATTTTTTCTTTTAAATCCGGGATAAGAATGTAAGATTCGTTTGCAGGAATTTCCAAGATATGCACAAACAAGCGTTTTATTTTTAGCAGTGATTACTCCCCATTTTTGCGGTGGAATAATGTTGCCTTTTGTGCCATAAATTGTTTGGCCATTAACCCGCATCCATTTTCCGATTTGCTTAAGCGTATCAATAAATTCAGGTTGAATTTTTCCATTAGGCATCGGACCAACATTCAATAAAAAATTTGCGTTTCGCCCGGCTGCGTTCACAAGATAATGGATCAATTGTTTTACTGATTTATAGCTCGTATCAGTAATATTAAATCCCCATGAATTATTCATTGTTTCGCAGGTTTCTAACGGCAATTGTTCCGAAGGCTTTTGAAAACTTAAGCCTGAATTATTCTGACCGGGAAGATCTCTTTCAAACATTTGGAAATCCTCTCCGTCGAATGGCGTAAGGTGATGATTATTTCCAATGAGGCATTGTGGTTGAAGCTTATGTATTAAACCGTAAATCTCGTCGTAGTGCCAGTTGATTCTTGAAGAACGATCTGCATTTCCTTCCGGCGCTGTTTGATCCCAATGGCCATCAAACCAAATGCCTGCAATTTTTCCATAGTTAGTTAGTAATTCTGTTAATTGATTTTTCATAAATTGAAGGTAGTGTGCATAATCGCCTTTACCTTTTCTGCCGGAGTGCTGGCCTGTTCTGCCTGTTTCGTGAGGATAGTCTTCCCTGCTCCAATCTAAAAGTGAATAATATAAGAATAGTTGAATTCCCTGTTTGTGACATTCATCTGCAATTAATTTTACAACATCTTTTTTAAACGGAGTGTGCATGATGTTGTAGTCAGTAAATTTTGTATTCCACATACTAAATCCATCATGATGTCTCGTAATTAATGTTATGTATTTCATGCCGGCATTCTTTGCCATACTTACCCACGCGGCCGCATTAAAATCAATTGGATTAAAAAAATCTACTAATCGTTTGTAATTTTTTACAGGAATGCTTCTGTCATTCATTACCCATTCACCGGCACCGGGAATACTAAAAATTCCCCAATGAATAAAAAGCCCGAATCGGTCATTACTAAAGACTTCTCTTGCTTTTAAATTTTCCGGTGTTGGCTTATAATTTTGAGCCGAAATATTGGTATGCATTAATGCACAGCAAGTAATTATTAAAAGTAATTGCTTCATTTATATCGATTTTATTGTTGGTAGTATAGTTACAGGAGTCAAATAAATTATATTCATACAAACATAACACATACATTTTTTTAAATAATGATAGATAAAAAATATTCATCAAATAAAAATCTATTGCGTCTATGCCGACATAATTGAGGGTAATATTTTCGTAGTTTTTGAATATAAACTTCAATAAAAACAAAGCCGTAATTCTTGCAATAAGAATTACGGCTTTTCTGTTTTATCGCCAATGGACAATAGTTATTTACATTTTCAGAACCTTACCACTTCCCGCAACTTTGCTGGTGATTTTTGGAGCGTTTCCTTTATAAAATACATTACCGCTTCCGCTGATTTTTGCATCAATGCTATTACTTGCATAAACTCTTACATTACCACTTCCGCTGATTTTTGCATCTACATCATTGCTGTTAATGTTGCTGCAATCTATGTTGCCGCTTCCGCTTATTTGAGCGCTAATCGAATTTGTTCCGTTACCTTTTAAATCTATATTCCCGCTTCCTGCTATTGCCAAATCAAGGTCTTTAAATTTATCGAATGTTAATTTAAGGTTTCCTGAACCCGATACAGCCATATCTGTTTTTGAATCATTTGTAAATGCGCCATCGCCACTGATATTTCCGCTGCCACTAAGTTTTAACGAGTTTATTTTGGTCATAGAAACATACACATTCATTTTTGATTTGGATTTAAGATTTACATTTTTCTTTGGTCTAATTATTAACCGGCCATCTTCTACGGTAGTCTCAATATAAGGAAGCAGGTTTTCATCAGCTTCAACGGTTACACTATTAGAATTGCCATAGCTAATTTGCACATTCATCGAACCCTGGGAAGCTAACGAGGTGAAACTGCTAACTTCACGGGTTTCTTTTTTTACTTCGCCGTTACCTTTAATAGTTTCCCACTTTTGTGCGGATGCATTAATGCTTATTAAAACAAATAAGCCTATCAATAATTTTTTCATGATTATTTAATTTTTTTTTAGGAGATAGAGGTATTACGAACCGAATGGAAAAAAGTTACAGGGGTTGATAAATTATATAAAGGAATTTTAAATTTGGCCGATATCCTGTTTCCACCAAGCCACAAAGGCCTCTAAGGATTGCCAAAACAAACTTTGTGCTCTTCGTGGCTTTGCGAGGAAATGATCTAATACGAATGTCCGTAAATCAATATGAATTATATAATAATTATTTTTATTAAAAATTCGATCAAAATCAATTGTAAATAAAATTAAGACAATGATTTTCACAGAGAAAAACAAGAAGACTTTTTTATTAGTTATGGTAGCAAGCTTATTGTTTTGTAGCGATTGTTTCTCACAAAATAAAATCAATATTAATGTCAACGGTTTTTACAAACCTGCAGAAAATCCGATAGTAAAAGCCGATTCATCCTATAAATTCCGGGACCCGATTAGCAAAAAAATAGTTAGATGGCAGAGAGCTGATGTTTTTAATCCTGCCGCAATTATAAAGGACGGGAAAGTGTTTTTATTATATCGGTGTGAGGACAATCCTGCGGCGGCAATTGGTGGCAGAACATCACGTTTGGGCCTGGCAGAAAGTGAAGATGGTATTCACTTCAAAAAATTCCCTCAACCAGTTTTGTATCCTGCCAATGATTCGTTTAAACAATATGAATACCCGGGAGGTTGTGAAGATCCAAGATTAGCGCAAACGGCAAATGGGCTATACGTAGTTGCCTATACGGCATGGAATAATAAAGTTGCCAGGTTATGCATTGCATTTTCTAAAGATCTTTTTCATTGGCAGAAAAAAGGCCCGGCGTTCTTAAAAGCGGGCAACGGTAAATATGCCGACAGTTGGAGTAAGTCAGCATCGATGGTAACGAAATTTGAAAACGGTAAACAGGTACTCGCAAAAATAAATGGTAAGTACTGGATGTACTGGGGCGAAAAATTTATTAACCTTGCATGGAGTAATAATTTGTACGATTGGAATCCGCTTACAAACAGCGATGGATCATTAAAAACTGTGGCAGTGCCAAGACCCAAAAAATTTGATAGTGACCTTACTGAATGCGGCCCACCGGCTGTTCTTACAGATAAAGGCGTGGTATTATTTTATAATGGAAAAAATGCTACTGATGCAAACGCAGATCCGTCTCTTCCGCGGGGAACCTATTCTGTTGGTGAAATAATTTTTGACAAAGACAATCTTGAAAAAATTATAAGTCGTTCGGATGCACCTTTTGTGAAACCAACTTTACCTCATGAGGTTTCCGGTCAATATAAGGCAGGCACCACTTTTTCCGAAGGCCTTATTTTATTTAAGGGAAAATGGTTTATGTATTATGGAACCGCAGATTCTTTTGTTGGACTCGCTATTACAAAAAATGATTGATATGAATAAATTATTGAATTGTTTGATAATCCCCCTTTCATTTATTATGGCATGTAACAGTAACAATACTGATAAAAGAACTGAAAGCAGTAATCAATTAGCAAAGGGTTCTTACGGCTATGATGCAGCGTTTCTAAAAAAATATTCATCCGACCTCGTTGAATTGCAAAATGAAAACATGAAAGTTTTACTAAGTGCCAATTACCAGGGAAGAGTAATGACAAGCACTGCTGCCGGCGATAGTGGTAGCAGTTTTGGATGGATAAACTATGGATTAATTTCATCGGGTGAAAAGAAAAAACAATTTAATCCGGTAGGTGGCGAAGAAAGATTTTGGCTTGGACCGGAAGGAGGCCAGTACTCTATTTATTTCAAAAAAGGAGATTCATTTAATATTGCCCATTGGCAGGTTCCCCCGGTTGTTGATACGGAAGCTTATGATGTTTTACAATCGACCAAATCATCGGCGACCTTTTCTAAAAGTGCGGTTATTACAAATTATTCAGGTACAACATTTCACCTTGATATCAAAAGAACGGTTGAATTGCTTGATAAAAATTCAGTCGAAAAAAATTTGCAAATAACTATTCCCCCTGGCGTTCAATATGTGGCGTATGAATCTAACAACCAAATAAAAAATACAGGAAATGAGGAATGGAAAAAAGAAGATGGTCTTCTTTCAATTTGGTTACTTGGGATGATGAATCCAACGCCAGAGACAAAAGTTATGATTCCGTTTGTTCCTAAACAAAATGCCAAATCATATATAACGGATGATTATTTTGGTGAAATACCTAAAGACAGATTGTTAGTGAAGGATAGCATTTTGTTTTTTCGATGCGATGGCAAATCACGCGGTAAGCTGGGAATATCTCCCATGATTGCAAAGCCAATTGTAGGAAGTTATGATTTTGAAAAAAATGTACTCACTATTTTAATTCCTGAAGTGCATAACGGTGACAGGTATGTGAATTCGAAATGGGAAATTCAAAAAGAACCTTATAGCGGCGACGTTATAAATTCATATAATGATGGTCCGTTAGCGGATGGATCGCAACTCGGGCCTTTTTACGAAATCGAGTCATCGTCACCGGCAAAAGAATTGAAGCCGGGCGAAACGCAATCCTATCATCAGCTAACCTGCCATTTCCAGGGCGATTATTCGTCATTAAAGGAATTAGCGAAGCAACTATTATCAGTAAACCTGGATGAAGTAAAGAACTGGTAAACGCTAATAAAATGAAATAAGTTTCATCGAAAACCTTACTGGTAATGAAATTAATTTTAACGGGCGGTTTTTTAGGAAGTGGTAAAACAACAGCTATTCAGCATGCATGTAATTTACTTCTTAAAAGAGAAGGTAAAGGTTGCTGTTATAACTAACGACCAGGGCGAAGAATTAGTTGACAGTAAATATTTACAAAACTTTTTAATACCGGTTAAGGAAGTTACGAAAGGATGTTTTTGTTGCAATTATAATTCGCTTCTTGAAAACATTCGTTATTTCAGTGAAACAATAAATCCTCAAATCATATTTGCTGAGTCAGTTGGTTCATGTACAGATCTTGTTGCAACAATCGCGAAGCCGTTAGCAGAGATGCACCCTGAGCTTACTGTAAATATTTCTGTCTTCGTTGACTCGTTCCTGTTATACTCTTTTATGTCGGGAAAATCATCTTTTATAAATGACTCGGTTCGTTACATTTTTAAAAAACAAATGGAAGAGGCCGATATTTTGATCTTGAATAAAACCGATTTGCTGAACCCACAGCATCTCCAAGAGGTAAAGGAAGTAATTCAGCGTGACTATCCGAAAAAGAAAGTGCTTTTGCAAAACTCGCTTCAAAATAAAGACATTCATCAATGGTTGAATTACCTGGAAAACGAAGAGGATTTTTCATACAAATGCTCTCTTGACATTGACTACGCAATTTACGGCGATGGCGAAGCAAAACTTGCGTGGCTGGACGCGGACTTGCTCGTGGCAACTGAAAAAATGCCTGCGTCGAAAGTGGCTGTAAAACTTGCTGAAACGATTTACGAAAAAATTGGGAATAAGAATTACGTAATCGGTCATTTAAAATTTTTAGTTACGGATGGCTCGGAACAATTTAAGATGAGTTATACTGCTTCCTCCAATTATGAAGAGCCGATTTTTAACATGATCTCGAAGAATGTATCCGTTTTAATAAACGCAAGAGTGGAAACTACACCGGAAATATTAGAGGAGATTATGTATGACGCTATAAACGAAGTTGCGATAAAAACAAAAAGCAAAATTCAAATACAATCGCTTTCTGCTTTTAAACCAGGCTTTCCCGAGGCCAACTTACAGAATTGCTAACTGAAATCCTATATTGATGTGCGTTTGGAATAAGAAAATAATGATTAATGCATGTTATTGATGAAAATTAATCTAAAAATATAACTGCCCGGAATTAAAACTTATAAAACCTTAGTAGAAAAATTATCCCATGCGGGGCAAACCTTATTACCTTATTGCCCCAATAATTGAATAAGGTAATAAGGTAAAAATAAAATTAGACTGCTTTCTTTTAAGGTTTAATAAATCATATTCCGGACTCAGGTTATTTTAGGCATTTTCAATAACAATTTCTTTTACCGGTATTGAACCATAAGCAACTTTCAACGTGCCTTTGCCTTTTGTAAAATGCACATTTCCAAAGCCACTCTCTGTTGAAAGAAAAGAAGTAAAATCGCCAACTTTAGAATTGATAAATAGCTTCTGTTCAACTGCATCATAACGCACACCCGTAAGCGCTTGCAAATATCCATAGCTCGACATGGCTCTTGCATACCAATGTCCGCATTCATATTCATTAAAAGGATTGCGCACTTTGCCATCGTATCTTTTGCGACTCGCACGTACGATGTCTAATCCTTTGGCAACATTGCCGGTCATCATTAAATGCGCTGCCACCTGGTGTTCAATTCCGGTCCACACTTCATTACTATACACAAATGGTAAGGAAAGTTTTCCGCCTTTTGGCCACGTGCAAAGCAGCAAGCCTCCTTCATTTCCCAATGCATACGAAGGACGTTGCGGATTGGCATGGTCACTTAAATCTTTTTTGAAATTGTATTTATGAACTGATGTAAGATGACTTTTAATTTTTTTAGGATCAATGAAATCATCCAAACCACACATGGCACCGATCCATGCACCTAACACGCCATCTGATAAACATCCTTTGCCATATTGATATTTTGGCCCCTCTTCTTCCAATAACTTTTTAGCCTCTTCCGAATATTCGCCTCCCATTGAAATCTTTGAAGCCTCTACAGGATTTCCTGCTTTTAAACCGCTGTATTTTATTTCCTGGAAAAAATATTCGCCGTTGAACAAATGATTTTCCAAATAATTTTTTCCTTTTGAAAATAGCTGTTGATATCGGCTTACATCTTCATCCAAAAATTTACCAATTGCAATAAATGCAGTTAATGCACCAAGGTAAAAACTGGTGCACATTCCTTCCGGTCCCCAGAATTCTATATCATAAGTATTGTGATGCGGTTCTTCAATAACTCCTTTCTCTTTTGGATCCCACGTGTCGATGCAAAAATCAAGGCTCTTTTTTAACCATAGGGAACATCTTTTTTATCCAGCTAACGTCGCCGCTTATGCGCCATTCGCGATACACTTTCATGATTCCTCCTAATTGACCATCGGCAGCGGCATAGAAGGAGTGGTCCGCCGGTTTAATAGGTAGTAATGCCCGAAAGTTTTGGTGACCTTTTGTATTTTGATCTTCACAGAATTCCGTGTGACGCAGACTCCGCTCCAGTTTCGGAAATAAATGTGGAATGGCTTGCGCATAATTCCAAACATGTGTACACGAACCATGACAACAACCTTCATCATCAGAACATCCTTCAAAGCTCCACAGTCTTCCATCATATTGACGCAATACCGTTGGTGATTTTAAAATTGAAAGGTTACACGCAATTGCTTCCATTACTTCAGCGGGCAATGTGCTTGCGTAAAATGCATCGGAAAATAATTTAGTGTTATGCAGCAAGTTGTCGTATTCTTTTTTCCAGTGCTCACATATTTCTTCTACGTTTTTAAATTGACTGCTATACCATGGCTTGTAAAAAGGTCCGTCAAAATCTTTGTCGTAAGGATCCAGATCAAGTTGCGAAGGTGAGGAGCAACATCCTGATTTCGGATCGCAATCTTCTTTTACCTTAGATTGTGTTCCATAAGTGAGATTAGAATCAGGAACATACCAGCACAAGTATATTTGCAATGATTTTACTTTTCCCGGAGTTAACGTAAAAGGAACATACAAAGAAACGCCTGGCGCTCCTTCGGGAACAGGAGGTACAGATTTTAGTTCAGCATTTTTAATAGATTCCCATGCAATAGTTAAAGGATCAAACCAACCGCCCCGAAACCAGCTATGATCAACTACTGTATTTTCATCATTAGAAAAAATGGCAAAATCACTTTTCAAAAATGGCTTTTCTTTTGTACCCTCTTCAGAAAGAATGAAACCATTTTGAAATGGACGAATTGAATTTTTTCCATTGTCAACTTTTAAAAAATTTGCGGCGTTGTAAGAAAATACAGCATCTATAGTTTTGCTACCGGTGTTGGTTATTTGATAAGTTAATGCACCAACCGGGAGGCTTGAATTATTTTCATCGGTTGGAATAAAAGGACTCCATGCCGTTAGTTCAACTTTCACCGGTAATTCATTATCGGTAAGTTGTATCGTTGCAAAAGGAAATTTGGAATTAAAAGTAGCTTTCTGAAAACGCGGTAAGCCAGTAGTCGCACTGCCTGAACCATTTCCTGATCCATGTTGTCCAAATTTTTTCCAGCCTGGAACCGGCCCTTCTATAACCTTTGCACCGTTAGTAATTCCTTTAATCGCCAAGGCGGCAAACATTTCAGGCTCGTTAAATACATCAGGTTTATTGCGCACCGACATGTGCGATATGGCGCCTGTTCCTTCAACACAAAACATTCCGGCACCCATACCACCAATAGGAAAAGCAATGCGGTTTAAATATTCGCCTGAATAATTTTTTGAAGCTAACGGTGATTGGGAATTTTCTTCACCTTCAAACTCGTTTTCCTGTTTTTTTTCCGTGTTAGCCATTAAGGTACCAGGAAAAAGACCGGTAGCAATAGTGCCTAATCCTACACCTTTAATAAATTTTCTGCGGGTTGCTTTATGTTTCATGTTGTTTTAAGAGACTAAATGTTAGAAAAAATTATTGCTGTTAAGTACTTAAAAAAGAATGATTGTAAAACTGGTTTATTACAAAGAAGCCCTTAGCCTTAAATAAAATGGTATTTCCACATGTTCATTCGATCGCTCCAAAATTAATTGAGCTGCCTTTTCTCCCATCATTTGAAAGTCTGTTGAAATAGTAGTAATTCCATTAAGAATTAATTTCTTTAACGGAGTTTCATTATACGAAATAACACCAACATGTTTCCCCACCTTCATTTTAGTCGTAAGTATTTTTTCAATCAGGAATACCAGGTCATTTTCCATCAGGTTAATGTAAACTTCTCCTTCCTTTACAGGTTCTTTTTGCAGATTTTGAACCACTTTATAATTAAAAGCGTACTCCTGGCAATAGCGATAAAATCCTTCCAATATTTCTTTTGGATGATAGGTATAGTTCGGGAAGATTATTTTAATAGTGTGGTACTTGCTTAGATGTTCGGTGGCTTGAACGAGGGCGTCGTAAATATCCTTTTCAAAATTTTCATATACGGCAGCGTATTCGCCGGTAACGCCCTGAACTAACTTGTCTAATAGAATTAATTTGTCTTTAGGAATGGTATTAATTATTTCAGAAACGCTTCCCGACACATCTGTAAAATGTGGAATAATCACATAATGCGTATAGTCGTCTTTTTGTCCGTTAATTAATTGTTTAAAAAAAGGGAAATCATTATTGTAGATATAAAAATCAATAGCAGCAAGATCTCCAAGCGATGCAACGAAAGCATCATAAATAATTTTTTTATGGGCGCTGAGTTTGTTGAATAGTAAAAATATTTTTAGCTTCTGATTTACTTCCGCGTTTTTAACGAAATAACCTTTACCAGGAACGGAACCGAGGATCCCGTTTTTTTTCAGATGCTTGTATCCTTTTTCAGCTGTGTCACGCGAAATTTCAAATTCAAAACTCAATTCATTTATTGAAGGAAGTAAATCATTTTCTTTTAGTATTCCTTCTCCTATTGCTTTGGTAATGCAATTGGCCAATTGCAGATATTTTGGTGTAGCCGAAAAATAATCGATTAGAAGATATTTGAAGATATCGTCATGTTTCATGTCGCAATCATAAAAATTATTTATCAAACTTACTGTAATTATTCAACAAGTTTTTTCCTGTGCATCTATTGAACAAAACTCACCATGACAGTACATGATAGAAAATATGCGATATACTTTTATCTTTAGCATTCTATTGCTTATATGAAAATATTTTAAATGCGAGTAATCATTTGTGTTATCTGCCACTTTACAAGTGGTTTTGCCTCTGGAAGTTTTTACACGCCTTACAAAAAAGTAACGGAATGGCTTTACGAAATTTTAAGGGTTAGAGATGGTTTATTTCCCGGGTTGCTCATTTCTTCTACGTTAGCATCTTATTTAATAGTTCATTCATTTGCCGGTATTGTTGCAATGAATAAAAATGAATTAAAACAATAACTTTTACAATGCAAATAATCTTAGGAATAATATTTCACTTTATTGGTGGCGCTGCCTCCGGAAGTTTTTATGTGCCTTATAATAAAGTGAAAGGCTGGCATTGGGAAAGTTTCTGGATTGTTGGCGGACTTTTTTCCTGGCTCATTATTCCTCCATTAGCTGCGTGGCTAACGGTACCTCACTTTGCTGATATCATTGCACAAACGCCTGCTTCTACTTTTGGCTGGACTTATTTCTGGGGTGTTCTTTGGGGCATTGGCGGTTTAATGTATGGTCTTGGTATGCGCTATCTTGGAATGTCGCTCGGTAATTCTGTGTTGCTTGGGTTTACTTCGGCATTTGGAGCATTGGCGCCATCAATTTATTATAACTTTCATCCGCAGGCAGGTAAGACAACTTTCAACGATCTGCTTACAAGCTCCTGGGGGCAAATTGTTCTTATTGGTATTGTGCTTTGTTTACTCGGCATTTTTATTTGCGGTAAAGCCGGTGTTTCAAAAGAGCGGGAATTATCAGAAGAAAAAAAGCAGGAAAGTGTAAAGGAATTCAGCCTTGTAAAAGGTTTGGTTGTTTGCATTGTTTCCGGAATTTTAAGCGCTTGTTTTAATTATGGAATTGAAGCGGGGTCTAAAATGGCAGACGTCGCCAATTCAATGTGGAAATTAGCTAACCCCGCAGAAACGGGTAACTTTTTATACCGTAATAATGTCATCTATATTGTTCTATTGTGGGGTGGACTTACCACCAATTTGATCTGGACGATGTTTTTAAATTTTCGTAATAAAAGTTTCGGCGATTACGCCAATAAAAAAACGCCACTTCTCCGGAATTATATTTTTTGTGCAATGGCAGGCACACTTTGGTTTCTTCAGTTTTTCTTTTATGGAATGGGGGAAAGTAAATTGGGAAATGGCGCTAGTTCGTGGATACTCCACATGTCTTTTATAATTTTAGTGGCAAATATGTGGGGCTTTGCGCTAAAGGAGTGGAAAGGAGTTAGCAAAAAAACGCGGACAACAATCATAATAGGAGTTATCACAATTATACTTTCTGTAATACTGGTTGGTTATGGTAATTCTCTCAAATCGGGTTAAGTGAAAACTAAAATATTTTGATATGGAAATAGTTGAGGCAAAAAAATTTAAACACGTAAGTTACTTATGGGATGCTAAGGAAGCAGCGGCTCTTGAAGGTGATGAAGTGGCGTTATTAGTTTATCGGTCCAACCTCCTGGGCGCAGATTTAAGACTTACAAATTATGGAGGCGGCAACACGTCCTGCAAAGCAATAGCAAAAGATCCACTTACGGGAAAAGAAGTTGAGGTAATGTGGGTAAAAGGAAGCGGCGGCGATCTTGGAACAATGAAGCGAAGTGGGTTGGCAGCTTTATATGTTGACAGGCTTCGAAGTTTAAAAAATGTATATCGCGGTATCGAGCATGAAGATGAAATGGTAGAATTATTTAACCATTGCATTTATGATTTAAATTCAAAAGCGCCTTCAATTGATACGCCTTTGCATGGGTTCCTTCCATTTAAACATATCGATCATTTACATCCGGATGCTGCAATAGCAATTGCTGCGGCCAAAGATGGAAAAAAAATAACCGAGGAATTGTTTAATGGTTCCATTGGCTGGGTGCCATGGCAACGGCCAGGTTTTGACCTTGGATTAAAATTGAAAAAATGCCTTGATGAAAATCCAGGTATTCGCGGTATTATGCTTGGTTCACATGGCCTATTTACCTGGGGAGATACAGCTTACGAAAGTTATATCAACACGCTTGAAGTAATTGAGCGATGTGCGGAATACCTCGAAGAAAACCTTGGGAAAAAACGACCTGTTTTTGGAGGTGCAAAAATTAAGTCAATACCAGGAGCAGATCGTCTGCAAAAAGCTGCGGCACTTGCTCCGGTGTTACGTGGTTTTTGTTCTTCAGAAGTAAATATGATCGGTCATTTTACGGATGATGAAAGAGTATTGGAATTTATCAACTCAAATGATCTTGAAAGATTAGCGTCTATGGGTACCAGTTGTCCTGATCATTTTTTGCGTACTAAGATAAGGCCAATGGTACTTTCATTGTCGCCAGATGAAGATCTTTCAAATGCTGATGCTGTTAAAGAAAAACTTTTATCAGCGTTTACGGATTACCGAAAGATGTATGCACAATATTATGACAAGTGCAAACATCCTGATAGTCCCGCAATGCGTGATGCAAATCCTGTTGTAATTCTTTATCCCGGTGTGGGCATGTTTACTTTTGCGAAAAATAAGCAAACTGCAAGGGTGGCCGCAGAGTTTTATATTAATGCGATTAATGTAATGAAGGGTGCAGAAGCTATTTCAACCTATACTTCTCTACCGGTGCAGGAAGCATTTAATATAGAATACTGGTTACTGGAAGAAGCCAAATTGCAGCGAATGCCAAAGCCTAAAGCCCTGTCAGGGAAAATTGCTTTGGTAACAGGAAGCGCCGGCGGTATCGGAAAAGCCATTGCGAAGAAATTTGCCGATGAAGGTGCGTGTGTTATTATAAATGATAATGATGCGGCCCGCCTGGAAATTGCCAATACAGAGTTTCAAAAATCGTATGGCAAAGATGTTTTCATAGCAGAACTGCTTGATGTAACTCATAGCGATACGATCACTAAAGCCTATAATAGCGCAGCTTTGGCATTTGGCGGAATAGACATCGTTGTAAATAATGCGGGCTTATCTATTTCGAAACCAATTGAGGAGCACACGGAAAATGATTGGGATTTGTTGTATGATGTTTTGGTAAAAGGTCAGTTCCTGGTGACCCAGGCAGGATTGAATATTATGCGGAAGCAAAATTTAGGTGGTGATGTAATAAACATTGTGAGCAAGAATGCATTGGTAAGCGGGCCAAACAATACAGGTTATGGTTCGGCCAAGGCAGCGCAGTTACACCTAAGCCGACTCACTGCTGCTGAAATAGGCAAAGATAGAATACGAGTGAACGTTGTTAACCCGGATGCGGTAATATCAGACAGTAAAATATGGAAAGGAGCCTGGGCCGAAGGGAGGGCAAAAGCGTATGGAGTTACTGTTGAAGAATTGCCATCATTTTATGCAAAGCGAACATTGCTTAATGAAATAATAAATCCGGAAGACATCGCCAATGCATGTTTTGCTTTTGTCGGCGGTCTTCTAAATAAATCAACGGGAAACGTTTTGAATGTGGACGGAGGAGTAGCTACCGCATTTGTAAGATAATAAACCCGGTTTTTTTTCGGGCAATCAATAAAGAGTTGATGATTGTCTAATCTGTCAACCCTTTTTAAGATTAAACCCAGGGCTTACATTTTTTATTGGCTATCGCGCTGCAATCATAAATTATACAAAGATGGAACGAATTGCTTTCAAAATGAAATTGCATAAAGGTTTTGAGAAAGAATATAAAAAGCGCCACGACGAAATTTGGCCGGAGCTTATAGAACTTTTGAAGAATGCGGGGATTAATGATTATTCCATTTTCGTGGATGAAACTACAAACGATCTTTTTGGCGTGCTAAAAGTGGATGATGCAAATGCACTAGACAGTTTGCCCGCTAAAGACATAATGCAAAAATGGTGGGCATACATGAAAGATATAATGGAATCGAACGAAGACAATTCACCAGTAAGCATATCTTTAAAAGAAGTTTTTCATTTGCCTTAAATAAATATTTCCATGCTAATTAAAAAAGAAACGATACAGGAATTAAACCAAAAGTATTTACCTGAACATAAAAGGCAATTTGATTTTATTGCAGCTCAATTTCCGGGTATAAAAAATATTATCGATAAGTTAATCGCATTTCAAATTGCCATTCCAAGTTGGGCGCTGGGTACAGGGGGAACAAGGTTTGGCCGTTTTCCCGGCGGTGGCGAACCGGCAAGCCTGGAAGAAAAAATTGAAGACGTCGGTTTATTACATTCTCTCAACCAGTCAAGTGGTGCTATCTCTCTTCATATTCCATGGGATATTCCGAAAGATGCTAATGCAATTAAAAGTTTAGCAGCTGAATATAACTTAAAATTTGACGCAGTAAACTCCAACACATTCCAGGATCAACCCGACCAGGAGTATAGCTACAAGTATGGCTCACTGCAACACGTAGACGCAAAGGTGAGAAGGCAGGCGATTGAACATAATATTGAAGTAATTAAACACGGAGAAGCGCTTGGATCAAAAGCGTTGACGGTATGGCTTTCTGACGGATCCTGTTTTCCGGGACAGTTAAATTTCCGGGAAGCCTTTCAAAGAACATTGGCGAGTCTTCGTGAAATTTATGATGCACTTCCAACGGACTGGAAAATATTCATTGAATACAAAGCCTTTGAACCTAACTTTTATAGCATGACTGTTGGCGATTGGGGGCAATCATATTTATTTTCGTCTAAGCTTGGTAGTAAGGCATATTCATTGGTTGATCTCGGGCATCATTTACCCAACGCAAATATTGAGCAGATTGTTTCTTTGCTGATGATGGAAAATAAGCTGGCAGGTTTTCATTTTAATGATTCAAAATATGGAGATGATGATCTGACGGTAGGAAGTATAAAGCCTTACCAGTTGTTTCTTATTTTTAAAGAACTGGTGGAAGGCATGGATGCGAGGGGTTTTAACCATACAACTGATCTTGCCTGGATGATTGATGCTTCGCACAATGTGAAAGATCCTTTGGAAGACTTGTTACAATCAATTGAAGCTATTATGATTGCTTACGCACGGGCACTAATTGTTGATGCTTCAGCCTTACATCTTGCGCAACAGGAAAATGACGTGGTGAGGGCGCAGGAACTTTTGCAATCGGCATTTCTTACTGATGTTCGTCCGATTATTGCTGAAGCCAGGATGCTCTCTGGTGGTGCATTGCGCCCATTAGAAATTTTCAGAACTTTAAATGTGCGCAAAGAATTAATTAAAGTTCGTGGCAATAAATCGCTTGCAACAGGGCTATGAATTCCTTACCTGTTATAGCAATATTTGATATTGGTAAAACCAATAAAAAGTTTTTTCTTCTTGATACTGGTTACCAAATAGTGCATGAGCAGTCAATAACATTTTCCGAAATTATTGATGAAGACGGAGACGCTTGTGAAGATATAAACGCTCTTACCAATTGGATAACAAAAACCTTTACAAATATTTTATCCGAAAAAAAATATGAGGTAAAAGCAATTAATTTTTCTGCTTATGGCGCAAGCTTTGTTTATATAGACGCTGATGGAAAAATTATTGCCCCGCTATATAATTATTTAAAAGATTATCCGGCCAAATTAAAGAATGCTTTTTACAAAAAATATGGCGGAGAAGAAAATCTTTCCTGCGAAACTGCTTCGCCTTCTTTGGAAAGTTTAAACTCCGGGTTGCAACTGTATAGATTAAAGATTGAAAAGCCCGCACTTTATAAAAAGGTAAAATATGCATTGCACCTTCCTCAATATGTAAGTTTTCTTATTACAGGAAAAATGGTTTCTGATATTACCAGCATTGGTTGCCATACGCTTTTATGGAACTTCAATAAAAACAATTATCATCAATGGGTGAAAGAAGAAGGCTGTGAAAAAAAACTGGCTCAAATAAAACCTTCCGGCAAAGCATTTAATATAACTTTCAATAATAAAAGATTGAAAGCTGGAACCGGCCTGCATGACAGCTCTGCTGCCCTTATTCCTTATCTTGCTGTTTTTAAAGAACCATTTATTTTAATTTCTACCGGAACATGGTGCATATCATTAAATCCTTTCAATAAAAAACCATTAACAGTTGAAGAACTTAAACATGATTGTTTGTGCTATCTTGATTATAAAGGAAAGCCTGTAAAGGCTTCGAGGTTATTTGCAGGTTACAATCACGAACAACAAATAAAGCGCATTGCAAAACATTTTCAAAAACCAAATGAATTTTATAAAACCATAAAATATGACGAATTAATAATTAAACATTTAGAGGATTCGGACATTTTAAAAAATAAATTTGAGGTTAGTAATCATATTTCAGCAAAGGTAATTTTTGAAAAAAGACAATTCAAAAAATTTAAAAATTATGAAGAAAGTTATCATTGCCTTATTCATGATATCATGCAACAGCAATTTATTTCTACGCAACTCGTGCTTCAAAATTCTAATATAAAGCGAATATTTGTTGACGGAGGATTTAGTAATAATTCTATTTACATGCACTTGCTTGCTTATGCCTTTCCACAACTCGAAGTGTATGCCGCATCTGTTGCACAAGCCACTGCAATGGGTGCCGCTCTCGCCATTCACGATTCCTGGAATCCTCTGCCAGTACCCGCTGACATGGTTAAACTAGCTTATTATAAAAACAATATTATCTCCTGAATATTTAAGTTTAAAAAATTATTTTTTAAACTATTTCATTCCATTAATTATTTCATTCAGCCGGTTTTTCTTATGTGTTTCTTTTACAATTATTTTAAAAAATGCAGGATAGTGCAGGATGATGTCTAATTATTATCGGAATACATTTACGGTGTTATTAAATTCGATTGCCACTTAAAATTGCTTGTATGAAATCAAATCTAATTCTTGTAAGAATTACTGCATTAACATTTTTTGCATTTATTTTTTTGGGTATAACAGCCTTGCAGGCCCAAAAAAAGAGAGAACTTCAAATCATCAGCGGAAAAGTAACCGATGAAAGCGGTAAAGGTTTGGCCGGGGTAACGGTAACGGTTAGGGGCATTAAGGGCGCTTCAGCCAGCGCCGTGACAGGAGACGATGGCCTATACCGGATTGTTACAAGCCCTGGTAAAAAATCTGCTGAATTTAGTTACGTTGGCTATACTTCACAAACAGTTGACATCAATAACAGGGAAGTAATTGATTTATCCCTGAGCCCTTTGCAAAAGGAGTTGGAAAGTGTTGTTGTAATAGGCTATGGTACGCAAAAGAAAAAAGATGTTACAGGCGCCGTTTCTTCGTTTAACGCAAGCAAGCTCGACGAGCGCCCTGTACAAAGAATTGATCAGGCGTTAGTAGGTCAGCTTGCCGGTGTCACCGTTAAGCAGACTACCGGAATACCTGGTAAAGCTTTCAGCATCCAGATTCGTGGATCAGGTTCTATTAGCGGCGGTAATGAGCCGCTTTATGTAATTGATGGATTTCCATTAACGCCAAATTCTTCTAATACCGGCAACGGTAATTATTCAACAGGTAACCCTCTGGATAATATTAACCCTAACGACATAGAAAGCATTGAGGTTTTAAAAGATGCCGCTGCGGCTGCTATTTACGGATCGCGGGCGGCAAATGGAGTTGTATTGATCACTACTAAACGTGGTCAAACAGGAAAACCAAAGATCAGCTTTAATGTTTATGGAGGTTATAACGAGGCAAGCAAAAAACTGCAAATGCAGAACGGCGATCAATGGATTGCCACTGCAACCGAAGTAATCAATGCACAATATCTCGCTCAATACGGAGCTGCCGGCGCTTCTGTTAACGATGATTATGATACAAGGCTGGCTCGCAACGGCGGGGCCTTTAACGCTAATTACATCCTGGATCCCCGGTGGAGTATGCCAGGACATCCTGGCTTGGAATATGTAGATTGGCAGGATGCTATAGAAAGGAAAGGCCAAATTGAGAATTATGAAGTTTCAGCGAGTGGTGGAACAGATGCAGTAAAATATTATGTGTCAGGGAATTATGCTAACCAGGATGGCTTTATTATTGGCGTTGGTTACAAGGCCTATTCTGTTAGAGCGAACCTGGAAGTAAATGCTTCAAAAAAATTAAAGTTCGGTTTAAACGTTGCACCTACTTATTCCATAACACAGGATCCCGGAGTAGAAGGAAAAGATAATATTTTTCACCAGGCATTGAGCCTTGGGCCGGTGCAGGAAGACACGATGGGATTATTAGTTAATGCCCTTGATAACGGGCAGTATTCCTGGAGCAGCAGCACCAATTCGCCTTATGCTAAATTAAAGTACAGACAGGGTACAACCAAACGATATCGCACTTTAGGTACGGTATATGGCGAATACCAGATTATTCCAGGTTTAAATTTCAGAACTTCTATAAATTTGGACAATACTGATAATAACGGAACTGCGTATAGCCCCTACGTTATAGGAGGTACCCAGGCGGCAAGAAGATTTACGGGATCAAACAATTTGCTTGCTGCAACCTCCGGTTCCTTTAATGGATACAGAAGACAAACTTTTGTAAATGAGAATACGCTTACTTACAATACGGTTATTAAAAATGATCACAGCCTGAATTTGCTGGCAGGATACTCTTATAATTTAGATCGTTTTGATGCAGTAACCATGAAGTCAGATGGTGGATTTACAAGTGCCGTTATACAAACTTTAAATGCAGCTGCAGCGGTCACGGGTAATACTACTTCTACCAAAAGTGTATTGATCTCTTACTTCGGTCGCGTGTTATATAACTATAAAGAAAAATATTACTTATCCGCCAGCATACGCAGAGACGGCTCTTCGAGGTTTGGCATCAACAATCAATTCGGAACGTTCCCATCTGCATCCGTAAAATGGATAGCCAGCGAAGAAAACTTTATGAAATCAATACCTGTTATCAGTAACCTGAGCATAAGAGCATCTTATGGCGTAAATGGTAATAATAATTTGCCGAATGATTATGCCAGTATTGCAACCATTGGTTCTGCAGGTTATGTTTTAGGCGCAACGCAGGCACCGGTAATTGGCCAATCACCAAATGTTCTGGCTAACCCGGATTTGAAATGGGAAAAATCAACAACCTATGATTTTGGGCTTGACTTTGGTGTTTTGAAAAACCGGATTGTCGGTTCGTTCGACGTATACAATAAACTAAACACAGATCTTTTATTAAATGTGCAGGTTCCGGAAGCAACCGGGTTTCAAAGCGCTCTTACAAATATAGGGTCCGTTAGGAATGTAGGCCAGGAACTGGAAATTACTTCACATAATATGGTGCATGCATTTCAATGGAACACTACAGTTAATGTAGCTCATAATGGTAATAAGATTTTGGCCCTGGCGCCAGGCCAAACTCAGATTATCATACCTAACGGTTTTGATCAATCCAATGCTATTTTGCGTGTGGGCTCGCCGATAAACAGTGTATATGTTTTAAAAATAATCGGGTTTCTGTCGGACAAAGACATTGCCAATGGTGTAGCGCAATATGGTACCAAAGAACAGGAGGGTGATTTTAAATACCAGGATACTAACGGTGATGATGTGATAAATGAAGATGACAAGGTGATTGTGGGACATCCAAACCCGAACTACACTTACGGAATGACCAATACATTTCGGTATAAGGATTTTGATCTAAGTGTCCTGGTCCAGGGACAATCGGGTGGCACTATTTACTCTGAATTGGGAAGAGCTATTTCGCGTGCCGGACAGGGTAGGTCTGATAACCGCCCTGCATCTTACGATAACCGCTGGAAATCACCAACAGACCAGGGAGATGGCAGGTTTAGCAAAGCGTATGCAACCTTCCTTAGCCCTATTACCGCGGCCACAGATTGGGTTTACTCCTCAGATTACATTCGGGTAAGAAATATTACACTGGGATATAATTTGAAAAAAGTAATTAAGACATCTTATATACAAGGCGCACGGATTTACTTTAGTTTAGAAAACTTTTTTGGACATGATAAATATACGAATGGTTTAAATCCTGAAGCAGCCAATACTGGCGTAAGCTCTAACAGCTCATATCCTGAAGCAGGTGATTATGGCGCTTTGCCGCTGCCGAAATCATTAATATTCGGTTTAAACTTTACATTTTAATCATCACTAACTTATTTAAAAATGAAAAAGATATATTTTATTTTACCGATAGTATTTGCGGCATTTGCTTCCTGCAATAAAGATTTGAACCAGGTACCTGTTTCTGAAGCCACAACCGCAACTTTCTATCAACAACCAAGCGACTTTATACAAGGTATTAATGCAGTGTACAATAACCTCAGGGGGTACCCCGACAGGCTTATGTTTCTTTCGGAAGTGAGGTCAGACAATATCTACCCGGAAAACTCTGATGGCGTTGCCCGCGATCATGATCCCATCAATAATTTTCAGAAAAACATTCCTACAAATGCTTATGTTGAAGAAGCGTGGCGTTCGGACTTTAATGGTGTGTTTGATGCCAATACAGTGCTTGATCAACTTTCCAAAAACGGCAGTTATGCGGGCTCTGAAGCATTAGTGACGAGGTTAACTGCAGAAGCGAAATTTCTTCGTGCTTTCTTTTACTTCGACTTGATAAAGTATTATGGCAAGGTGCCAATAATAGACCATCCGGTATCAGCCGCGGAAGCAAATGCAATTTCAAGAAGCGCTGTGGCGGATGTTTATAAATTTATTATCGACGATCTTCAATTTGCGGTGGCCAATTTACCGGCTGATTATAGCGGTAAGTTCCCCGCATATAGTTCATCAGATGTTGGCAGGGCTACCAAATATGCTGCTGAAGCGATGCTGGCAAAAGTTTACATGACACGTTCTGGACCCGATTATGGTATCGAAGGACCCGGTTTAGGTTTAAGTGAATGGAACCTAGCATTGCCTTTATTGCAGGACATAATTAATAGTGGGCTTTTTGCCTTTAACGCCAATTTTGCAAACATTTTTTCTTATGCCAATCAAAACCCTGCTGCTAATAAAGAAGTAGTTTTTGATATTATGTTTCTGAGGGGCCAAAACCCGATTTTAGGAACCGATTTTCCCTGGCTGCTTTCACCTCAAAACTATTTCAATTCGTTCCCAACAGGTAATACTGCAGCAAACGGGCTTATTGGAAACCCTAATGTATCAAACGATCTGTTCAACGATTATGATCCTGCTGACGCCCGCCTGGCGCCAACCATTCATACTACACCTTTTTCTTATAACGGCACTGTGGATCCGCATCCGTTCTTAAAAAAATATTTAGATACCACTCAAATTCCGACAAGTCGTTTTGACTGGGGCATCAATTTTATTGCCGTAAGATATACAGATGTATTGATGCTTAAAGCCGAGTGCATTTTGCAGGGAGCGCCCGGTTCTCAAAGCGACGTCGATGCTATTGTTAACCAGGTGAGAGCAAGGGCGGGATTGGATCCGATAACAGGCGTAACTCCTGACCAGTTATATGATGAACGCAGAAGAGAATTTGCCAACGAAGGTTTGCGATGGTTCGATCTGCAAAGAAGTGGAAACCTTATATCGATTATGAATGCATGGATCGCTGTTGAAGACGCCACACTGCATAAGATGAACCAGGTAACAGCCAATGATATCATATATCCTGTGCCGCAGACGCAATTGGATGCGGCGCCGGGATTATATGATCAAAATCCGGGGTATTAGTTTTCTCATAAGCAGGTAGTTTTAATGTTAATGTTATGGCGCTCCATCTTTTCGGAGCGCCATTTTTATTTCAATAAACTAAAAAAAATTGATAGATTTACAGGACGGTGCAGGACGCGATGTGATTTTTATTACGATATATTTATTGTGTAGCTTGTTTCTATTACTAACTGATTGCTTGTATGAAATTAAAATTTCCCTTTGCAAAAGACTTTGCAGTTATATTTTTAGCACTTGTTTTTGGTAGCCGCTCACAAAACAACTCTCGTTGTACGAATGAAAAAGTAACTCACGATACCCCGAAATCAATATTATTTTTTTACCCTTAAATTATTTTTTATGATAACATAAAATTTATTCATCAACGATGCGATCTAAAATTTTATTTAAAATATTTTCATTACTAAAATACATGCTATATGAGAAAAAATAGTTTCCCCCCTAAAAGCTTGTTTTTTGCGAGCTTATTCTTCCTGCTGATTTTTCAGCAAAATCTCTTTGCCCAAAAGCCAACAAGTCATATTGTTGAAGGAATTGTTTCCAATGAAAAAGGAGAGCCATTACAGGGAGTTGTCGTTCATGAACAAAATACTAATGAGAATGTAGTGACAGATGCTTCCGGAAAATTTAGTATTGCAGTCACCAGGCCAAGCGCCATTTTGGTTGTCACTCATACAGGCTATTCAGAAAAACTAGTTCCGGTTACTGCCCAGTCAGGTAATGTAAATATTACTTTGTCTATATTTACTAAACAGCTGGATGAAGTGGTTGTAGTGGGCTACAACACTGTTAAAAGAAAAGATGTAACAGGTGCGGTTTCCGGCATTGGCCAGGAAGAAATTAAGTCAAGGCCGGTAGATAACGCACTAGAAGCAATGCAGGGTAAAGTTGCGGGTGTGGATATTTCTTCCAACGAACGTCCCGGAACAGTTGGCGATATTAATATCCGTGGTGTTCGTTCTTTAACTGCATCAAATTCTCCGCTTTTTGTGGTTGATGGAATTCCATTGATTACCGGCGGAATTGAAAATATTAATCCCGCAGATATTGAATCAATTGATGTATTGAAAGATGCTTCTGCAACTGCCATTTATGGTTCGCGTGGCGCCAATGGGGTTGTTATTGTTACTACTAAGCAGGGCAAAGCTGGGAAAGCTACATTAAATCTTAATAGTTCTGTTACTTTTGAAAATTTACAGGATGATCAAAAAATGTTTAATGCCACAGATTTTATTACTTTCCGTCGTTGGGCATATTATTATGCGGGGTTAAATACAACCACCGGTATCAGTACATATCCCAGGGGAGATCAGCCGGATGAAGCTTTTGATAAAACTTTTTTTAGTGCAACTGCAGATCCTTATGCATGGGCCAATATCGAGCAGGGATGGGCTGGCGGAACATGGGATCCTTCTAAAGTTAAAACAACTGATTGGAGAGGTAAGGTTACCCAACAGGGAATAACTTCAAATAATACAATCAGTGTAAGTGGGGGTACTGATAAAATTAAGGCGTATGGCTCTTTTGGCTATTTGAACAATACGGGAACCATACATGGACAATCATTTGAAAGATATACCGCAAGAGCAAATGTTGATATTGCCGCTACTAAATGGTTTTCTTTAGGAACTAATATCAACATTAATTATAACAAACAGGAATATGGACAATCGAATATAGGGGTTTCCACTGTCGGTAATCCCCAGGGGGGGTTGTATGAATCCGCGAGGGGAGTATATCCCTATGCGGTTCCTTATGATTCTGCAGGTAACAGGATTTCATTTCCGGGAGGTGATAATGCTGTAAAGACTGTTGTTGACGAATGGAAATATAATATAGATGAAAGGACAACTCTGAGAGCTTTTGGAAGTATATATGCCCAGGTAAATTTTGGTTCAATTTCCCCTGTATTACAAGGATTAAAGTACCGTCTGAATTTCGGACCTGACTTGTCTTATTATAGTGATGGAAATTATATTGATAAAAACTCAGTGGCCAATGGAGGTAGTAGTAGTTATGCTTCACTTAAAAAGGTGAATACCTATTCATATACATTGGATAATTTGCTTTATTACGACAAAACAATCGGGCAACATACTTTTGGGGTAACATTATTAGCAAGTCAAACAGCTTATACAATGGATACGAGTATTATTACAGGAAACGGAGTTCCTTTGTCATCTCAATTGTGGAATTCACTTTCCAGTGGTACGGTTACGGGGCAGCTCAGTACCGGTACCGGTATTATTCAGCAACAATTATTGTCTTATATGGGCAGACTTAATTATAGTTATAGAGATAAATATTTGCTGACGGTTTCAGCCCGCCAGGATGGTTCTTCGGTACTTGCTGAGGGGCATAAATATTCATGGTTCCCTTCTGCAGCATTGGCCTGGAGAATTAGCAAAGAAAGTTTCATGAAAACCAGTTGGGTAAATGATTTGAAATTAAGAGTGGGTCTGGGAGTCACCGGAAACTCAGCTGTTGCTCCTTATCAGACACAAGGTGGCGTGACCTCACTTTTTTATCCCTTTTTTAATTCCAGTTCTCCAGGTTCCATACTGAATTCAGTTTTCGCAAATAAGGATCTGGGATGGGAAAAGACAACTCAATACAACTTTGGGTTAGACTATATTTTATTTAACAGAAGAGTGTCCGGTAGTATAGATGTGTATACTTCCAACACGTCAGATTTGTTATTGAAGGCCAATATTCCAACTACTACAGGTTACACTACCACCTATGAAAATATTGGTAAAACTGCTAACAAGGGTATTGATATTTCTGTAACGACGCTTAACATTAATACAAAACATCTAACCTGGACTACCACTTTAAATGCTTCATGGCAAAAAGACCATATTGTATCGTTGTCAAATGGAACTCAACCGGATATAAGCAATACCTGGTTTCCTGGCCAACCTCTTAACGTAATTTATGGTTATAACGCTTTAGGCTTATGGCATACTACTGATGACGCAGCAATAAAAGCCTTTAATGCAAATGGCAATTCATTTAGCCCGGGCAATGTAAGAATCGCAGATCTTAACGGCGATAATAAAATTGATGCAAACAATGATCGCCAGATTATTGGATGGACGAGGCCGCGGTGGGTAGTTGGTATGACCAATACAATTAATTATAAAGGAGTGGAATTATCTTTCTTCCTCTACGGACGATTGAACTATCTGTATAATTATGGAGGTGAAGCAGAAGCAGCACGTTATGTTACCAGGCAGGTTAATTATTATAATGAAAACAATACAAATGCTGATATTCAAAAACCAATATTTAATGCGGGCGGTGCACCTGTTGATCCTTATTACGCTGCGTTAGGGTATCTGAAAGCTTCATTTATCAAAATCCGAAACATATCGTTAGGATATAATTTTGCCGGCAATATATTAGCTAATAAGGGCATTTCTAATATAAAAGTTTATGCGCAAATGACGAATCCGGGAATGTTATTCACTAAGATTAAATTCCGGGACATGGATGTAGTCAGCCCAACCTGGAACAGGGGTGTTACCGTTGGATTTAATGCATCATTTTAATAAATTTAAATTTAAATATTATGTATAAAAATAAATTTTTAATACCGCTGGTTATTATTGCAGCAGCACTTTTTATCACTTCATCCTGCAAAAAGAGTTTTTTAAATGAAACACTTACGACTGCGGCAACTACCGATTTTTATCAAACCGATGCCGGCATACTGCAATTAGCGGTAGGTACTTATTACCAGGTTTTTAATGCTCCGGAAAACGGAGAATGGTATTTTTCTGCTGCTAATTATGGAACTGATGAATTTCATGTTGGTGGGGATCCTTCCAATTCACCCTGGAACAATTATGATCAAACTTTTAATCCCGGACTTACTACCAATGGTAATCTGCAAGGAATGAATGTTCAATGGGATGCCTTATATACAGGTATTGGAGACGCTAATTTATTAGTTCAAAACGCCAGAAACAGCACTTCTACTTCCGTTGCCGTTAAGAGTACCTCTTTGGGAGAAGGACTTTTTATGCGTGCATATAACTATTTAAGATTGGTATCTCAATATGGTGCTGTTCCGCTCGTAACCGACCCAACAACTTCGGTATCTCTTGAATTTACACGTGCCACTCCGGAGGATGTTTTTAAACAGATCATAATTGATTTAGATAGTGCTCATAACTTGTTGCCAAATTCGGGAGGCCCTTATCATATTACAAAAGATGCTGCTGCACATTATTTGGCAAAAGCATATTTATCCAGGGCAAGTGAAATAAATAGTTCATGGAATTCTTCTACAGTAACTTCAGATTTAACAACTGCGGCTGCACTTTGCGACGAGGTAATCGCCAATCATCCGTTAGCTCCGGATTTTAAAAGTTTATGGAATTTTACGGGCATCAATTCGGCGAATGAATCTTTGCCTGAAGTTATTCTTTCTGCTCAATTTACAAATGATGTAACTACCAACCTGGCTAACGGGAATACCCAACATTTATATTTTGTTTCAAGATATGATATACAGGACCAGATGGCCCGGGACCTAACGGGCGACCGGCCCTTTAGCAGAATGGCATCTACTTATTACGATTACCATTTGTATGATATGGTTAATGATTCAAGATTTTGGAAATCTTTTAGAACTAAAAGTGCTATCAATGGAGCAAAACCTGTTGCCCCAAATGTTCAGGGAGATTTAGGAATTATGTTTGTAATCGATCAGCCCGGTGATACACGGTTTCCTTTATCCAAAATTAGTAAAGGTACATCGGGAAGTAATCTTGTTGCAGATGTTAATGGTACCGGAAGGCCGATACCAACTACTTATGTTGCTTACCCCAATGGTGCAACAGCAGATGGGGCATTAAATACCGATTTGACGACGGCTTATCAGGCTTTCCCATCTTTAAGTAAACATCTCGATGGTTCAAGAAATTCCTTAAATGATGTTGTTGGCCATAGAGATTTTATCTTAGCCCGTTCGGCTGAAACTTATTTAATGGCTGCCGAAATAAAAATCAGGTTAGCTAAGGCTGGCCAGGGGAGCTATGCTGATGCATTGCCTTACATTAATGCAGTTCGTACGCGTGCAGAATACGTTAATGGAGAAGATAGAGCTGCTTATAATGATGGAGGTAATACATTGCAGTCCAAGTCACTTCAACCCGCTGGTGTAGCCAATTCTTTTTATCCCGGAAATTCATATTATGAATCGAACAATATTCCGGTAACTACTGCCGCCTCTATAGATCTGACTATTACCGATGTTGGCTCTTTACCTGCACAAGACGAATATGTTATTAGCACTTTAGGATTGTCAGATCCTTATGATAGAATGTTATGTCTTGTGTTAGATGAACGTTCCCGTGAATTAATGGGCGAATATCTCCGTTGGGAAGATTTGTCACGTACAAAAACTTTGGTTGCCCGTGCTAAGGCATTTAACCCGGAAGCGGCACCCAATGTTAAAGATAATAATACCCTAAGGCCAATTCCTCAATCTTTTCTTGATGGTATCCAGGCAAACGGTGCTGCATTAACAGCAGCTGAAAAGCAGGCAATGCAAAACCCGGGATATTGAGTTTTAAATAATTAAGTTTATAAAAGACAGGTGTAAGCCTGTCTTTTTAGTTAGTAAAAATATAAGTACGGAAATGATAAATCTGTTATCTATAAAACACTTTTCAAGTTATTGGCGAGTATACAAATGCATATAAGTCATATTAATTCACTAAGAGTAATAGTTCCATTCAAATAGAATAAATGATCAAGCGGTTTTTTAATATTTTTCTTCTTTCTTTTTTAACAAACCTTGTAGTTACGCAATCATTTTAGATTAGTTATATCGCAGGATAGCACAGGATGATATTGCATGAGGCTTTCAATACTTTTAATGGTAGCTAACAAATGTCTTTTAAACGATTGCTATGCTTATCAAAAAATATTTTCTAACCGGCCTGTTTTTTCTATCGATTTACTCTGTAGTCTTTGCACAACCTTTACTGGAAACAGGCGGCAGGCCAATGCCCAATGTCTGGATTGATAAAGACACACATCATAAGATCATAAAATTATCCCGGATACCGGGAAGCAATATGAGTTTTTATTTTCACAATAATCCTTTTGATGGAAACGAAATGGTTTTCTATAACAGCAGCAATCCAAAAGGAGCAGAAGATGAAAATAAAAAGTTTGACATCAATAACCAGAACATAAGGAACAAACAGTTGTATAAACTTGACTTGTCTACCTATAAAGCAACACAGCTTACGAATCATCACATAACAATGAGCGGGGAAATTGTTTCTCCCAAATTACACGAAGCTTTTTATCAAATAAAGGATAGTGTGTTTGCAGTAAATATTGATACAAAAAAAGAGAGATTGGTATATGTGTTCCCGCCACATTTTAAAGCGGCTATTACTACCATAAACGCAGATGGTACGTTACTCGCGGGCGCCTGGTCAGAGGATAAAGAAAAGGAACTGTTTAAAGATCATCCGGAGAAAAAAGATTATTTCAATATTATTTTCGAAGCTAAACTGCCAAGGACTCTTTTTACTGTTAATATTAAAACCGGAAAGCTCAATAAAATTTTCACTGATAGTGCATGGTTAAATCACGTGCAGTTTTCTCCCACAGATCCGTCGTTGCTGATGTTTTGCCACGAAGGTCCGTGGCATAAAGTAGACAGGATCTGGACGATTGATATCGATACAAAAAAGGTAACGCTGATGCACAAACGAACAATGAATATGGAAATTGCGGGACATGAATGGATTGGTGCAAGCGGTAAAACTATTTGGTTCGACCTGCAAATGCCAAAGGGCGAAGCTTTTTTTGTTGCGGGAGCAAATATTAAAACGGGCAAAGAGATAAAATACCAGGTAGAACGAAACGAATGGAGTGTGCATTATAATTCATCGCCGGATGGAAAATTATTTGCAGGAGACGGAGGTGATCCAAATGCAGTAGCGAAAGCCGCTGACGGCAAATGGATTTATTTGTTTACACCAAACGGAAATAAATTCTCGTCAGAGAAATTGGTAAACATGAAACATCATCAATACAAATTAGAGCCAAACGTACATTTCTCACCTGATGGTAAATGGATAATATTCAGGGCTAACTTTGAAGGCATTGAAAATATTTATGCCGTGGAAATTAATAAAAGCAATCTATAATTTTTTTAGATTATTTGGAAAAGATTTATGAGAAATGAAAGCGTTTTGCAACTTAAAGTGTTTAATTCCCTTTCCCCTGGGAGAGGGATTGAGGTGAGGCCTGACAGATCAGGAAATAATCCAGCATATTTTGTCATTACAAAAATGAAAAAAATACTTCTTTTTTTATTATTCTCAACCTCGCTAAAAAATATTTCAGCCCAAATAAAATGGCCGGCAATAACGGAACAAACAAAACCCTGGACAAGATGGTGGTGGCTTGGAAGCGAAGTCAATAAAAAAGATCTTACAACCGTAATGCAGCAATATCATGAGGCTGGCCTTGGAGGGCTTGAATTAACTCCTATCTATGGCGTACAGGGCGAAGAGGATCAGTATATAAATTTTCTCTCGCCAAAGTGGATGGAAATGTTTGATTATACACTTCAGGAAGCGAGGCAACTACATCTCGGTCTCGATTTAGCAAATGCAACAGGCTGGCCTTTTGGCGGTCCCTGGATTGACGACAAAGATGCTTGCAAGGATATGGTTTATAAAACTTATTCGCTTCACGAAGGGGAAACGTTGCAGGACACCATTCAATTTATGCAAGAACCGTTAGTAAGAACCGAACATCGAAGCAAACTTAATATTGACGATATATTGTTTCCTATATCTGCCAACAAAAATCTGCAAACCCTTTCAATAGATCAGATCAAATTCAGAAGACCATTACCATTGCAGGCATTGATGGCTTATTCAGAAGAAGGAGACACTTTGAATGTAACCGATAAAGTAGGCGCAAACGGAAAGCTAAATTGGACCGCTCCTAAAGGGAACTGGAAGCTTTATGCCTTGTTTATGGGATGGCATGGAAAGCAGGTGGAGCGTGCTGCCCCCGGTGGCGAAGGAAATGTTATTGATCACTTTTCGTCTGCAGCTTTGGATCATTATTTACATCGTTTTGATGAAGCGTTTGGAGGCCACGATCTAAACGGCCTCCGCGGATTTTTTAATGACTCTTACGAAGTGGATGATGCAATGGGCCAATCTAATTATACGCCTTTGCTTTTTGAAGAATTTAAAAAGAGAAGAGGGTATGATTTAAGAAACCACCTGGCAGAATTATTTACTAAGATGCCAACAGATAAAAGCAGCCGTATTCTTTGCGACTACCGGATGACCATAGACGAACTTATCCTGGAAAACTTCACAAAAGAATGGTATAGGTGGGCACATAGCAAAGGTAAAATTGTGCGCAACCAATCGCATGGTTCACCCGCTAATACATTGGATTTATATGGAGTGGTGGATATTCCCGAAACGGAAGGAACAGAAATTCTTCGCATCAAATTTGCGCCATCAACAGCGCATGTAATGGGAAAGCAACTCGCTTCTTCAGAATCGGCAACATGGTTGAATGAACATTTTCTCTCTACATTAAGCGATGTAAAAAAAGCTGTAGACGTTTATTTCATTGGCGGCGTCAATCACATTGTATATCACGGTACCGCCTATTCGCCGCCGTCTGAACCGTGGCCTGGCAGGCTATTTTATGCTTCTGTTGAATTTACACAAGCGAATTCTTTTTGGAATAATTTTTCTGCATTGAACAATTACGTTGCAAGAACGCAATCATTTTTGCAACAGGGCAAAGCGGACAATGACATACTGCTTTACTTTCCTATTTATGATAAATATTCTGAACCGGGCAGAGAACTGTTGATGCACTTTGATGGAATGAAACCTGGTTTTAATGGAACGCCGTTTGAATTGGCAGCAGATACCATGCAGCAAAAAGGTTATGCTTTCGATTATATTTCCGACAGGCAAATACTTAATCTCACAACAAAAAATAATACGATAGAAACCGGTGGTGCTTCTTATCAAACTATTGTACTGCCTGGCTGTAAATTCATGAAAGCATCAACGCTGAAAAAATTGTTTGATCTTGCTGAAACAGGCGCCACCATTATTGTTTATAAAAATTTACCAACAGGTGTTCCCGGCTACGGCCAATTAGAAGAACATAGGGAAGCATTTCAAAAGTTGATGCACCAATTAAATTTTACTCCTGCAAGTTACCCCCGTGTGCAATCTGCATCAATTGGAAAGGGAAGATTTTTAATTTGCAATGATCTTCAACCATTATTAAATGCAACTTCCATAAGACGGGAAGGTATGGTGGGTAAAGATTTACAATTCGCCCGGCGTAAAAATGCTGATGGTTCTGAATTTTATTTTATAGCCAACAGAAGCGAACATAGAATTAATGAATGGATAAGTTTACAAACAAAAGCTAATGGTGTGTCGTTATACAATCCAATGACTGGAGAAGCAGGAGTTGCTCAATTCAGAAACACTAATAAAGATTTTATGGAAGTTTTATTGCAATTAAATCCTGATGAAAGTATTATTGTTCAGACTTCCGGAAAAGTAATTAAAGGAAATCCTTATCCTTATATCAAAACAAAAAGTACCGCTGCCGAAATTAAAGGTGAATGGAATTTGAAATTTACCGATGGCGGCCCTGCCCTGCCTGCATCCGTTACAATGAATCAGTTACAGCCATGGACAGATCTAAAAGATAATTCGTATCAATTTTTTTCAGGAACTGCTTCTTATAGTATTCATTTTAAAAAACCTCCCGGTACATCAACGAAATATATACTTGATCTTGGTAAAGTATTTGAAAGCGCACAAGTATTTATTAACGGTAAAAAAATAGCAACTTTAATTGGTCCTGTATTTTCGTGTAAGGTTAACCGTAATGATTTAAAAGCTGATAACCTGCTTGAAATAAAAGTGTCAAATAGCATGGCCAACAGGATCATTGATTTGGATAAAAGAAGTGTATTCTGGAAGAAATTCAATAACACTAATTTCCCTGCAAAATTTCCACAAGACCGTGAAACTGACGGTCTGTTTAATGCATCAAAATGGCAACCCCAAAAGTCAGGATTAGAAGGGCCGGTAACCATAATCGGATTATAATAAATACCGAATAAATCAGGGAAACTGTATTCGCTCTCGTATATTTTACAAACACCGTATCTTTTCTGTAAGAAGAATAAATAAATGTTGAATGAAAAAGCTTGTAATGATATTATGTTTTTGCTGGTCTTGCAATGCTCACACACAATCCCGCTTTGCAGAACCCATTCAAAAGATTGATGGGTACAAACTTGTTTGGTCAGATGAATTTAATAAAGATGGCGACCTGGATAAAAGGAATTGGCGCTTTGAAAATGGCTTCGTTCGTAATGAAGAATTGCAATGGTATCAGCCTGGTAATGCCCGGTGTGAAAATGGTAAATTGATTATAGAGGCACGTAAAGAAAAAAAGCCTAACCCAAATTATTTAACGGGAAGCAATGATTGGAGAACGCAAAGAACAGATATTGAATATACATCATCGAGCATCAATACTTCGGGTAAACATAGCTGGCAGTATGGTCGTTTTATAATGCATGCACGCATAAACGTTAGTCCCGGATTATGGCCTGCCTGGTGGACTTTAGGTGTAGATGGTAAATGGCCATCAAACGGCGAAATTGACATTATGGAATATTATTCCAAAAAACTATTGGCTAATATCGCCTGCGGAACTGATACAGCCTAATAAAGCTGAGTGGTTTTCTAAAAACAGGCAAATTGATTCATTGGGTGGCAGCAAGTGGGCTTCCCGAATTTCATATTTGGCGCATGGACTGGGATGAAAATTCGATAGCCCTTTATGTAGACGACTCATTAATGAACAAGGTGGAACTTGGTAAACTGATCAATAAAGATGGGACGGGAATAAACCCATTTAACCAGCCTCATTATATGCTACTGAATCTTGCTATGGGCGGCAGAAGTGGCGGCGAATTAGATGGAACAAAATTTCCGAATAAGTTTGAAGTGGATTATGTTCGTGTATATCAAAAAGAATAAAATTGTAGTATTAACTGATTAAAATAATTCAGGCAGTTGCATTTTGAATATTAATAATTGTACCATTCGTTTTGCATTTTTAATCGTTTTTTTTCTTTCTCCTGGTTATTCACCAGATGCGCAAAATGATTCAATAACTTATTGGGATAATGAGGCGCGGACTCTTCGTAAAAGCAATTGCCAATGATGTCGTTATTGGACTGATGGTCTTAGGTTGTAGAATAATTAGTGTAGAATTAAAAACAGCGATAATAATACTTTGAACAGGTGTGTGCAGGATGCAAAAGAGAAAAATTTTTGTCACCTTAACGCTTCATCACTTATAATGATTGCAGATATGAAATACAAAAAAATAATTTATTGTTTTCTTTTCATGTGTTTTTTTTCTTGTTGCAAAAAATCGTTTAGCCAATCCCTTGGAGGCGGTGATTTAAGCTGGACAAAGGATGTAGGCGCAAAACAATTTCCAACCTCAAGAAAATTATTTATTGTAAAAGCAAAGAGCGATACATCAAAAATTATTTCCAGGCAAATACAGGCAGCCATAGATAAATGTGCAAAAAGCGGCGGCGGTATTGTTTCATTCAATCCCGGTGTGTATGTTACCGGCGCTATATTTTTAAAAACAAATGTTCATCTGCAAATTGATAAAGGTGTCACATTGTTGGGTTCGCAAGACTTTAATGATTATCCTCAAATAGACACCCGTATTGCGGGTATTGAAATGCGTTGGCCTTCAGCAATGATAAATGTAATTGATGCAAAAAATGCAGCCGTTACGGGTGGGGGAATTGTGAATGCAAGAGGGAAATTTTGCTGGGATAAATATTGGACGATGCGCAAAGATTATGATAAAAAAGGTTTACGTTGGATAGTTGATTATGATGCAAAGCGAGTGAGAACATATACTCGTTCAAAATTCGTCTGATATTACTTTAAAAGGGATCACTTTAAAGAACGCTGGTTTCTGGACGGTGCAGGTATTATATTCCAATCAGGTAAGTGTTGATGGCCTGGTTATTCGCAACAATGAAGATGGACACGGTCCAAGCACTGATGGCGTTGATATTGATTCCTCAACATGGGTATTGGTTGAAAATTGTGACATTGATTGTAACGATGATAATATATGCCTGAAGGCAGGCCGCGATTGGGATGGCCTCCGTGTTAATCGACCTGCAGAATATATCGTCATAAAAAAATGCTTAGCAAGAAGAGGCGCCGGATTGGTAACGCTCGGCAGTGAAACATCAGGTGGCATCAGGCATGTTTTGGCGACTGACCTTTATGCAAAAGATACTGACAATGGCCTGAGACTAAAATCTGCGTTTACCCGTGGTGGTATGATTGAAGATATTCATTTCAACAACTCTGTGTTGGATTCTGTAAATAATGCGTTTCAATTTAATTTAAACTGGAATCCTTCTTACAGTTATTCTGAATTGCCCAAAGGGTATAATTACGATTCTATTCCGGCACACTGGAAAGCGATGTTGCATAAAGTAACACCCGCGGAAAAAGGGATACCGCATGCAAAAGATATCTATGTAGAAAACGTAAAGGTTACTCGCGCCAATCATGCATTCGTGGGATCAGGCTATAAAGAATCGTTATTGGAAAATTTCGTATTTACCAATTGCGATCTCTCTGCCGGCGCAATCGGCCTGTTTGAATTTACCAGGGACTGGAAATTCAACAATGTAAATCTCACCATTGATGAAAGAGAAAATATTTCAGTCGACTCGAACGGCAAAGCGCAACAGGAGAGATTGAAAAATTAGAGATGACCAAAATTCATTCAAGTGAAAAAAGATAAAATTTTTAAAGAGTTTCCTTATACGTCTTTTCCCTCTCCTTCGGAGAGAGTCTGTCCCGATAAGTCGGGAGGTTGGGATGAGGTTTGTATTATGTTCTTCCTCTTACTATTCTGCTCAACTGGTTACGCCCAAAATCAATCCCCGCGAATCACTCAATCCTTCGATAGCTCATGGAAATTTCTTAAAAGCGACACTAACGGTGCTGAGCAAACGTCATTCAATGATGCGGCCTGGCGCTCACTGAATGTTCCACACGACTGGAGCATCGAAGGCCCCTACGACAGAAATAATACAACGGGCAGGGGCGGTGGTTATTTACCGGATGGTATTGGCTGGTACAGGAAAACTTTCTCTTTGGATGATGAGGATACTGCAAAGTTGATCTTTATTGATTTTGACGGCGTCATGGCCAATAGTGATGTCTGGATCAATGGTTATCATTTAGGGAAGCGGCCCTATGGTTACAGTAGTTTTCAATATGAATTAACGGGTCATTTAAATTTTGGAAAAGATAAAAAGAATGTAATTGCGGTTCGTGTAGATAATTCCATTCAGCCAGCCTCCAGGTGGTACACTGGTGCAGGAATTTACCGGCACGTTCATCTCGTAATAACGAACCCTGTGCACATTGAGCACTGGAGTCCATTTATTACAAGCTCAAACATCACAAAGGAAAGTGCTACAATAAATGTGCAGGCATCTGTAATAAATCAAAGTATTGCAAACAAAGCAATAGTATTTCAAACAGACATTGTTTCTCCTTCAGGTAACGTAATTGCTACGACAAAAACAAAACAGAAAATACCTGCAACGGGAGATGCCACCATTTCCCAAAAAATAAAAATCACAAACCCTGGCTTATGGGATGTGGACGATCCGCGTTTATACGTTGCCGTTACAAAAGTATTTGTCGATAAAAAACAGGTGGATCAGGTGCAAATTCCCTTTGGAATTCGTGATGCAAAGTTTGAAGCAGCATCAGGTTTTTGGTTAAACGGAAGCAACATAAAAATCAAAGGAGTTTGCCTGCATCATGAAGATGGAGCAGTAGGAGCGGCGGTTCCATTAGGCGTTTGGAAATACAGGCTGGGTATATTAAAAAGTATCGGCGTCAATGCTATAAGAACATCTCATAATCCGCCCGCACCGGAGTTTTTATCCCTTTGTGATCAAATGGGGTTTTTGGTAATGGAAGAAAATTTTGATACGTGGGAAGCAAAAAAGCCTCATGCTGAAAATGGATACAATCTTTATTTCGACGGTTGGTGGAAAGCTGACACAAGGGATATGATATTAAGAGATAGGAATCATCCCTCAATTGTTATTTATAGCGTTGGCAATGAAATTCATGATAATCTCAATGATTCAGCGGGTTTTGGAAAATACAAAATGCAACAGGATTTAATTCATTCATTAGATGCTACCAGGCCTGTTACCATGGCATTGTTTCGTCCTGCGTTATCACATGTGTATGAAAATGGTTTCGCAAATATGATGGATGTGGTTGGCCAGAATTATCGCGAAAATGAATTAACAGCGGCTCACCAAAAACATCCTGCCTGGAAAGTTATCGGAACAGAGAATGGTCTTACAAAAGATACGTGGCTTGCTCTTCGTGATAATCCATTTATAGCAGGGCAATTTCTATGGGTAGGTTTTGATTATCTCGGAGAATCTGACTGGCCTTCGGTTGTGTTCGGAAATTCATTAGTTGATAAAACCGGTGACTTAAGGGAAGCAGGTTGGCAAAGAAAAAGTTGGTGGAGTGATACGCCAATGGTCTACATTATGCGGAAATCAGAAAATGCCGGTGCAGGAGATTGGATCAGTGACTGGACCCCGACTGATCTCAATACGTATGATATAGCGCAGTTACAGATTTTCAGTAATTGCGATAAAGTGGAATTATTTTTAAATGGTAAATCTCTTGGAGTTAAAGAGCGCCCTCCAGATAATGCATCTCCAAGAACATGGACAGTTATATTTCAGAAGGGGGCTTTGAAAGCGGTTGGAAGAAATAATGGAAAAATTGTTGCTGAACAGGAATTAAGAACTGCAGGGAAACCTGCTAAAATAATCCTGGCCGCTGACAAGTCAACAGTGAAAAATTCGTGGAATGATGTTGTTTACGTAAGAGCAACGATTACCGATGAAAATGGAATTCCCTGTTTACGTGCTGATAACAAAATCAAATTTAACATTGATGGAGCTGGCGTTATTGCTGGCGTGGATAATGCAGATGTAATGAGTACCGAACCTTTTCAATCGAACGAGCGATGGGCCTATAAAGGAACCTGCGTAGCGATAGTAAAAGCAAATGCGTATAATGGAAATATAACGGTAACGGCTAGTGGCGCTAATTTGAAGCAGGGAAAAATTATTTTAAATGTTTTGGGAAAAGAATAAATTATTAGGTTTAGATGAGTAAGAGCTTTAATTAAGTTTCAAGCTGCATTGCCTCGACCTTTAGGTCCTGGACTGATAGAAAAGAATTAACGGCTTTAGCCAAAACTTATTTAAATGTTCGGCTAAAGCCAATTCAAATAATTCTTAAACCACGACCTAAAGGCCGTGGCAACAGAACAATACAGACAATTTTTAAATAGCTTTTTAAAAAATGAAAACTAAAAAACGATTTTATTCAATGACATTATTATTTCGCTATCGGCTTTGCTGCTTGACAATAGCCACGGCCTTTAGGCCGTGGAAAACAAAAATCATTACCGGCTTTAACCAAAACCTATGTAATCATTTGGCCAAGCGAATTCAAATACTGATTGTAACCGACGACCTAAAGGCCGTACCAAACTAACAAACTAACGTTTTGAAATAATTAACATGAAAATTAAAAGATCATTCCAATTCCTAATGCTATTATTCGGTATTACAGTAACAGCATTTATTTCAAGCACGCATAAGCCGGCCTTTTACATTATCGGTGACTCTACCGTCAGGAATGGAAGCGGAAGCAGTACAAATCTTTTGCAGGGCTGGGGAAGCTTTATGGCAGATTATTTTGATACTTCAAAAATCAATGTGCAAAACGATGCTATTGGGGGAAGAAGCAGCCGGACTTTTCTAACCGATGGAAGATGGGACAAGATCCTTGCAACATTGCAGAAAGGAGACTATGTTATCATGCAGTTCGGGCACAACGATGGCGGACCTTTGGATGACACGGCTAGAGCAAGAGGAACTATCAAAGGTATTGGCGACGACAGTACAGAAATTTATAATCCCATCCGTAAGCAAAAAGAAGTGGTGCATACTTACGGTTGGTATATGCGCAAGTATGTGAGAGACACAAAGGCTGCAGGAGCCGTTGCTATTGTGTGTTCACCTATTCCGCGAAACATTTGGAAAGACGGAAAAGTAGTGCGCTCGCCGGACAGTTATGCTGGATGGGCGAAACAGATTGCAATACAGGAAGGCGCTTATTTTATTGATCTCAATAACATAATTGCTGATAAGTATGAAGAATTGGGCGCTGATAAAGTAGCCACTTTTTTCCCCAAGGATCATACGCATACAAATAAAGAAGGAGGAATGTTAAACGCGGAAATTGTAATCGATGGAATTAAAAATTTACAACATTGCCAATTGAAAAAGTACTTATTGAATAAATGAAATACATAAAGTCATTTTTATTTTTTGCCTTTTGCATGGCGTTTATAACAACACGTGCCCAGGATTCTCATAGCGACTCAAAACCAAACATCATCTTCATCTTTGCAGACGATCTTGGCTATGGCGACCTTGGTTGTTATGGCCAACAAAAAATAGAAACGCCAAACATTGATGCGTTGGCTAAACGCGGGCTTAGATTCACACAATTTTATTCCGGCTCTTCTGTTTGCGCCCCTGCACGGGCCACATTTTTGACCGGCTTACATACAGGACATTCACCGGTTCGTGGTAATAAAACTTTTAAGCCGGAAGGTCAAACGCCTTTACCGGATTCTGTTATCACGTTTGCAAATATTTTACAGCAACATGGTTATGCGACTGGTGCGTTTGGAAAATGGAGTTTGGGTTACATAACAACAAGTGGTGATCCGGCAAAGAAAGGATTTGATCAATTTTACGGATACAATTGCCAGACGCTGGCGCATAATTATTATCCCGATCATTTGTGGAATAATCACCAGCGAATAGATTTTAAAGACAATTATGAAAAGAAAGCTGTTTATTCTGCAGACCTTATTCATGAGCGTGCTTTGAAATTTATCAGGCAAGGCAACCAACCATTTTTTGTCTATCTCCCTTACACGCTTCCTCATGCGGAGTTGATAGTGCCACATGACAGCATCTATTATTATTACATAAAAAAATTCAATGAAAAGCCTGATACCAGCGAGCACAAATATGATGGAAGGATAAGAGATCCTTATCCACGGGCATGCTATGCCGCGATGGTTACGAGACTCGACAATTACGTTGGTGAAATTGTAAAAACAGTTAAGCAAAAAGGTATTGCTGATAATACGTTGATCATTTTCACAAGCGATAACGGCCCACATGCGGAAGGCGGCAATGATCCCGAATATTTTAATAGCAGTGGTATACTCCGGGGAATAAAACGTGATTTATACGAAGGTGGTATCAGAGAGCCTTTCATTGCTTATTGGCCGGGCAAAATAAAGCCGGGTGTTACCTCGCAGGTTTGTGCGCTATGGGATATGTATCCAACCTTCCTGGAACTGGCAGGGATTACAAGTTCAAACAAAACGGACGGTATTTCCATTGTACCAACGTTACTGCATACGCGAAAACAGCAGCAGCATACATATCTCTATTGGGAATTTCATGAAAATAACGGAAGGCAGGCGGTGCGATGGAACAGCTGGAAAGGGGTGAGACTGGAAGTGAATAAAAATGCTGATGCGCCAATTGAATTATATAATCTTGCTGTAGATCCTTCAGAAACAAAAAACGTAGCGGCTACGTATCCTGGAATTGTAAAGAGGATTAAGGAAATTATAAAAGAAGCTCATGTGCGAAATCCCGACTGGCCCTTGTTACCACGCGAGTTTACAAAAAAGCCGATTAAAAAGTAGTAACTAAATTTGGCAGCGATTGTATTCATTTTGCATTTGCATTATTTGTAAATGTATAATATAACGGATACTAATAGACGCGGAAAATTGTTTTATAGCTTCCTGATTTTTACGTTGCGGTAATATATTTCTGAGTATTCCGACTGAAGCAATATTCTTCCGTTTTTATTACTGGCGCCCTCTCCCGCATTTACAACAATACCGTTAACCGCCTGGATACATTTGCCATTGTATGAAATGATCTCAACGGTGTTCCATTCACCATTTGGTTTTTCACCGTCTGCATACTTTTGCATTCTCGTATGCTCCGAAGGTTTGTTCTCCACTCCTTTTACTTTGATGGTGCTAAAACCCAATAACCAGAAATCGCCCACATCGCCTTCCTGTATCTGGCATTCAATGGAAGATGGCCAGATGGAATCGGGCGAATTAGCGGGGATATTATAACATACACCGCCGTCCCGCTTTGCATTTTCACGCGGCGGCCATTTTTTTTCTCCCCATTTAAAGTCCACTTTAAAATGATAGTTGCCGTAAGCATCGTTGGTCATCGCATATCCAAGGTCTTTCCCTAAAACGTGAAGCGCATTATTTTCAATCCTGAAATCAGAATCGGGATCATGGTTGACACCAATATCTTTCAGATAAGTATGCCAGCCTTTCAAATTTTTTCCATTAAACAAATAGGTAAAGAAATCTTTTGTTACCGGTTTTACATTTTTTATTACAAAAACATAATCATTGTAATCGCCATTTTTTGCTTCTTCAAAGCACAGCAGGTAGTTATTGGGAATCAGTCTCCCCTCACCGTCTTTCAATGGGTATATTCGCGTGGCATGCACTGCATTTTCCGGAAAAAATAACATATTCCACACATCCTCAGAGAAGGCAGTATGTGTTGGACCTGCTGCATAAAATCCAAACATATTTTTACCTGGGTCAAACGAGGTTGTTCCGGATGAGATTGACGGAAATAAGCATTGATGTTCGGGGAACGTTCCTGATTTCGATAAGACGCCAACCTGCCTTTTTTCCGGAGAAGAAGCTGAGTCAATATAATAACCAAAAGGAAGTTTGAAGTCCGGTGAATACCTGGCTGCCGGCAAAATTTCAACATCACCTTTTCCAGCCTTCAGAAAAAGCGAATAAGGAATCTCATCGCCCTGCAATTGAGGCAGACTGTTATTTGCCAGTGTCGTCCAGCCTATATTTATCTTATATCCCAATGCTTCCGCTACCTTTTGCAGAGTTGGTTCATTTTCTCCCTCAAGGCCATTTGTGCTGAGCCCTGTTAGAGTAATTTTATTGATCGTTTTTCCAGAAGCATTCTTTATAACCAAATTCGCTTTAGTTATTCCAACGAAATTACTGGCAGGGGTAAACGTAATTGCCAGTACGTTATTTTTAAATGACAGAATTTTAAACGCCGAGGTATCGCCGCCGGATAGTTTTACAAATTTTGTATTGGCTGGAAGAACAGCAGAGTCAGGTTTACTCTTGGTTCCCTTTATCGCAGAAAAAATAAAAGTTTTTTTAGATAAAATTTTATCTTGGCAATTGGCGGCTGTTGTTGCGGTAAAAAAAATACATGCGGTAAGAAAATAACTTTTCATATAGAGTCAATCGTTTAAATGTCCGCAGAATGCAAAATGCAATATTGAAGTTATTATATCGTGGTAAACAATGCATCCTGTTGCATCCTGCTTAATTCGTCTTCATTAATTTAATAAAGTTTATACCTTAGATTGTAATGATGAAAACCTGTTTCATTTTCGTTGCGTGTTTTTTTATATCAACGATTACTGCTGCACAAGCAAAAATCGACCGCAAGGCGCTTGTGGAAAGGCATACAGTAGTGAATGATCATTTCGATTCCCTGTCTTCGCTTTCAGTTGGCAATGGTGGTTTTGCTTTTACAGTTGATGTTACCGGTTTGCAATCTTTCCCAGGCGCCTATGCGAAAGGTGTTCCGCTCGGAACAGAAAGTGAATGGGGCTGGCACAGTTTCATTAATACCAATCACTACACATTTGCTGAAACGCTGAAAGATTATGCTATACATGGAAGAAATATTCCTTATTCGGTGGAAATAAAAAACCCTGAAAGAAAGAAGGAAGCAGTTAATTGGTTCAGGCAAAACCCCCACAGGTTGCAGTTAGGAAATATTGGTTTTAATATTATTAAAAAAGATGGAAGCCTTGCGACAATTGATGATATAAAAAATATTCATCAGACACTAGATCTGTGGACGGGTGAAATTCATTCTGAATTTACAGTTGAAAATATTCCTGTCGACGTAGTTACTATTTGCCATCAGCAACAGGATGCTATTGCCGTTCAGGTCATTTCTCCGCTGCTTAAAGAACAAAGGTTGCATCTGCGTTTACGCTTCCCTTATCCTACCGCTGCGTGGGCTGATGTAGGAAATAATTTTACAAACGATGATAAGCATGTTTCAAAAGTTATACTTCAAAAAAACAATGCCGCTTTGTTTCAGCATACTATCGATACAACAATCTACTATGTTGCAGCAAAGTGGCAGGAAAAATCAAGTATTAAAAAGATAGGTCCGCATTATTATAACATCGTTCCTGATGTGACAGGCGATTTTGAAATAACATTTTATTTTAGCCCAAATAAAAATATTTCATCTGTTTCATCTTTTGCAGCAACTGAAACTAACAGCCAACAACAATGGAGAAAATTCTGGGAAAGTGGCGGCGCCATTGACCTTTCAGGCAGTACAGACCCAAGAGCTTTTGAATTGGAAAGAAGAATTGTGTTATCACAATACGTAACCAAAATACAATGTGCAGGCCATTACCCTCCGCAGGAAACCGGGCTTACTTATAACAGTTGGTATGGCAAGCCGCATCTCGAAATGCATTGGTGGCACGGCATTCATTTTTCACTTTGGGGAAGAAATGATCTGCTTGAAAAAAGTTTAGGGTGGTATAAGAAAGTGGAACCGGCGAGCTAAACAAATTGCAAAAAGGCAAGGTTATGATGGCGTCCGATGGCAAAAGATGACGGACAATAAAGGCGAAGAAAGCCCTTCATCTGTTGGTGCATTTTTAATATGGCAGCAACCGCATTTTATTTACTATGCGGAATTGTGTTATCGCAATCGTCCGGATGTAGCTACGCTGAAAAAATATAAAGACCTCGTTTTCGCAACGGCTGATTTTATGGATTCTTATGCTTACTATGATTCTGCGAAGCAAAGATATATTTTAGGCACGGGCGTCATTCCTGCGCAGGAAAGATTTAAAGCTATGGAAACTTTTAACCCAACATACGAACTGGTTTACTGGCACTGGGCATTAAGCGTTGCGCAACAATGGAGAAGAAGATTGCATTTACCTGCCAATAAAAAATGGGACGACGTTATAAGAAAATTATCTCCCTTACCTATACAAGATGATAAATATTTGTTCACTGAAAGCGCTACCGACCTGCCTACCGGACAGGCAGGTTCTTATACCAATCCTGAATACAGAACCGATCATCCTTCTGTTTTCGGAGCATTGGGTATGATGGCAGAAACCGGGCAGGTTGACACTGCTATCATGCACAATACATTTAATTGGATATGGAAAAACTGGTCGTGGAATAAAACGTGGGGATGGGATTTTCCCATGACGGCCATGACGGCAACACGGTTAGGGCTACCCGAGAAAGCAATCGATGCTTTGCTAATGCCGATTCAAACAAATACGTACTTAAACAATGGCCATAATTACCAGGACGATCGTCTGACAATTTATCTTCCTGGCAATGGCGGTTTACTTGCTGCCATAGCAATGATGTGTGCAGGATTCGACGGATGTAAAGCTATTAATCCCGGTTTTCCTAAAAATGGTAAATGGAAAGTGAGATGGGAAGGATTGAAACGGATGCCATAGCATTCAGGATGCCACAGGATAATTATTAAGGACGAAAGATGTAATATGCATCATTCAATAACGATTGCTGTCATGAAAAAAATAAGTTTAATAAAATTGGGCACGCTTTGTCCTTTCTTCATCTTTTTATTCTTACAGTTAACTGCCCAAAAAATTCCTTCAAAAAACGAAGTGCTGAAAGCCGCAGAACTCGCCAATACTTATTTCATGAATAAATGGCCAGATCCGGGAAAAGAAATTTTTGTCCCCTCGAAAAATAAAACGTGGCCGAGCAATATCTGGACAAGAGCCGTATATTACGAAGGGCTGATGGCGTTGTATCGTATTGATAAAAAGAAAATCTTTTATAATTATGCAGTTGATTGGGCGGTTAAACATAACTGGAATTTGAGAGGAGGGATAGCTACAAGAAATGGCGATAACCAGGCATGCGGACAAACCTACATCGACCTATACAGGTTAGATAAGCAGGAAGAACGCATCAAAAATATTAAAGCGTCCATTGATTCAATGATGTCAACCGACAAGATAAATGACTGGACATGGGTAGACGCAATTCAAATGGGCATGCCTGTATTTGCAAGATTGGGTGTGATGTACAATGACACAAATTATTTTCACCGTATGCATGAAATGTATGATTATACGAAGTATCAGCAAGGCGGTGGTTTATATAATGCCGCTGACGGATTGTGGTGGAGAGATAAAGATTTTACGCCTCCATACAAAGAACCAAATGGAAAGGATTGCTATTGGAGCCGCGGCAATGGCTGGGTGGTAGCGGCTTTGGTAAGAGTTTTACAATTGATTCCTAAAACCGATCCAAACTATGAGGAATACCTGAACGATTATAAAAGCATGATGAATGCCATAGCTCTTTTGCAAAGAAGCGATGGATATTGGAATGTAAGCTTACACGATCCAACCGATTTTGGAGGAAAAGAATTGACCGGCACTTCGTTATTCACTTATGGAATGGCATGGGGAATTAACAACAATGTTCTTGACAGGAAAAAGTTTTTGCCGTTAGTAATCAAAGCATGGAATGCAATGACACAATGCGTCCATCCAAATGGATTTCTTGGATATGTACAGGGAACCGGTAAAGAACCAAAAGACAGCCAGCCGGTGGGTTATGATCATGTTCCCGACTTTGAAGATTTTGGATTGGGATGCTTTTTATTGGGGGCAAGTGAGGTGTACCAATTGGAAAAATAATTTATATTTCCACAATTGTTAAACGTGTTATCAATCTGTTTCAAGTATGCTTAATAAAATTTTCTTCTTTCTTCTTTTACTAATCTCAGGTTCCGCATTTACCCAATCGGTTGAAGAAATGAATTTATATGAGGGAACAATTACGGACTCAAAAAAATCACCGGTCACAGAGCAAATCATCTTTAAGAATGGAGGAGTGCGTATATCCGACGTCGTTACACCAACCCTTACAAAGTTTACCCCCGTCAATCCTAATGGAACATCGGTTATTATTTGTCCGGGCGGCGGCTATGCAAGGCTCGCTATTGATCATGAGGGAGTGGAGGTAGCGAAAGAATTTAACAAACATGGGATTACCGCGCTTGTTTTAAAATATCGCTTGCCGTCCGATTCTATAATGGTTGATAAAACGATCGGCCCATTGGAAGATGCACAACAAGCCATCCGCATTGTAAGAAGTAAAGCAGTTGCATGGGGATTGAATCCAAATAAAATTGGCATCATGGGGTTCTCTGCCGGCGGCCACCTGGCTTCTACGGCTGCAACTCATTTCAATTCTCTGGCTGATAAAGCCATAAAAGATACAACGTCTGTGCGCCCGGATTTTGTAATGCTTATTTATGGAGTTATAAGTTTTAACGACAGCATCACGCATAAAGGTTCTAAAGAAAATCTTATTGGAAAAAATCCGCCGCAGGAATTGGTAAAAAAATTTTCAAACGAATTGCAGGTCACGAAAGACAGTCCCCCCGCATTTTTAGTGCAGGCAGGCGATGATCACACGGTTCCTGTAGAAAATAGCATTCGCTATTATGAAGCATGTTTAAAAAATCATGTTCCTGCTGAAATGCATTTGTATCCTTACGGAGGCCATGGATTTGGATTGCATAATAAAACGACAGATGATCAGTGGTTTGAAAGATTAATGAACTGGATGAAAAAGTTTCCCTAAAAAATAAAACAGAAAATTATAAATGAATATTTGCGAGTATGGAAATTAAATACAATTCAAATTATCCTTCAATTGATGACCTTATAAAAAAAGCAAAAAGAAAGATCCCAAAGTTTGCTTTTGAATATTTAGATGGTGGTTGTAACGAAGATGTAAACCTATATAAAAATACAGCAGAGATAAGAGAGGTAGAGCTAAAGCCTTACTATCTTACCAGGCATATTTCTTCAGATATGAAAACCGAATTGTTCGGTCATGTATATGATGCGCCTTTTGGAATAGCGCCGGTTGGTTTGCAGGGACTGATGTGGCCGAATGCCCCGGAGATACTCGCCAAAGCAGCTTTTAACCACAACATCCCTTTTATCCTGAGCACTGTTACTACATCCAGCATTGAAAGGATAAGTGAACTGACAGAAGGAAGAGCATGGTTTCAATTATACCATCCTGCAGAAGATAAAATACGAGACAGTGTTATACAAAGAGCAGCAGACGCCCAATGTCCGGTATTGGTGGTTCTTTCCGATGTGCCAACTTTCGGGTATCGTCCCCGTGATATACGAAACGGATTGGCGATGCCGCCAAGGATGACACTGAAAAATATGTTACAGATTATGGGCAAACCGGAATGGGCGTTACGAACTTTGTTTCACGGACAACCCGCCTTCGAAACGATGAAACCTTATATGCCAAAGGGATTGGATATGAAGCAACTTGGACTTTTTATGAACAGGACTTTTTCCGGCCGCGTAAACGAAGAAAAAATTGCGCCTATACGAGATATGTGGAAAGGTAAATTAGTATTGAAAGGTGTTGCAAGTGTAGAAGATACAGCCATGGCGGTAAAATTAGGATTCGATGGAATAATAGTTTCTAATCATGGGGGAAGACAATTGGATGCCGGGCAATCATCCATAAAAGCTATGATACCTATCGTTGAAAAATATAAGGGACAAATAAAAATCATGATGGATAGCGGCCTTCGCTCCGGCCCGGATGTAGCGAGGGCATTGGCCTCGGGCGCTGACTTTACTTTTATGGGACGAACATTTATGTATGGAGTTTCGGCATTAGGCAAAGAGGGTGGTAATCATACCATATCCATTTTAAAAACACAAGTGCAGCAGGTGATGGATCAAATATGTTGTAAGAAGATTGAGGATTTTCCTCAGCACCTTATATAACTGCAATTAGCAGGCCCCGATTTAAAAATTTAAGTGACCAGGGAATTCAAACCACCTTGATTGCTATATAGAAATCAATTTAAGAAATACAAATATTGTTACTCCGGGAATTGCTCTACAAAGCGTCCTATTGTTCAATATATGGACCGATAAAGAGTGAATGGCATAAGAGAGAATAGGTGCAATCAGGATGTGGAAATTCTGCCAATACGGGTGCAGAAATATACTTGCCGGCGTTAACTTCGTACTTAATAAAAGTGAACGGCAGGAAGCTGATTAAAATTCTTTTTCAGAATGATAAGGCTATCATCAACACCGATTCGGGGAAATATCATTTTTATGTAGTATCAATTAAATAAAATTTATGAATGTTCTGAATTGCGAAAAGCCGGGTTTGCTCAATTATATCAAAAGGGACAAGCCTATTTTGGAAAAAGGAAACGCGGTTTTAAAAATAAAACGGGTTGGAATTTGCGGAACAGATCTTCATGCATTTGAAGGAACGCAGCCTTACTTCAATTATCCGCGGGTGTTGGGGCATGAGCTCGCTGCTATTGTGGATGATATTGAGCCAAATGATCAGTTCAACGTTGGCGATCGTGTTTCGTTAATTCCATATTTTAATTGTGGTGAATGTATTGCCTGCCGGAACGGTCTGTCTAACTGTTGTGCAGCGATTAATGTTTTTGGTGTGCATATTGACGGAGGCATGGCAGAATATATATCGGTACCAACAAAATACCTGTTGCGGGGAAATGAAATGGAACTTGATGAAATGGCTTTAATAGAACCGCTGGCCATAGGCGCTCATGGAATAAGAAGAGCAAATGTGCATCACGGAGAATATGTGCTGGTGGTTGGCGCCGGGCCAATAGGATTGGGCCTGATGGAATTTGCCAGCATAGCAGGAGCGCATGTAATTGCGATGGATGTAAATGAAAAGAGATTATCCTTTTGCAAAGGAAAATTAAAAGTAGAACATACTGTCAATCCTTTGAAGGAAGATGTAATAAGCAAGCTTAAAGAGATTACACATAATGATATGCCGACTGTAGTAATTGATGCAACCGGCAACCTGAAGGCAATCAATAATGCTTTTCAATATATGGCTCATGGAGGAAGATATGTGCTGGTGGGATTGCAAAAGGAGGAAATCATAATCAGTCATCCTGAATTTCATAAACGAGAGGCCACATTAATGAGTAGTCGTAATGCCACCCGCCAGGATTTCGATTTTGTGATGCAATGCATGAAAACAAGGCAGGTTGATCCTGCCACTTATATAACACATCGTGTAAAGTTTGAGGAAGTAAAAGATAACTTTCAGAGTTGGCTTGATCCTGTAAATGGCGTTATTAAAGCAATGGTGGAAGTCAATTAAAATTTAGTTTGAAAAGCTTGATCCGCACATCTACAGCTGCTTTTTTGATAAAGAAAATGTAATCTCTGTAAAAGTTGATAACAGCCGGCAGCCCAATTCCAGGTGCTACACGGGCTCTGGTATTTATCGTGATGTAAACTTGCTGAAGACGAATAAAATTGCAGTAGAACAGGATGGTATTTATGTTGTAGCCAGGCAAGGAATGGTATCTATTTGGAGCCGCTCATTTTTTAACAACGCAAGATAATTTTCTTAAAATACGCCGGTATTTCATCGTTGTCTTGTGTCCGGATTTACGAGTACTCTTTACCCGGAATTCATATTCGGTAATGACGGATTGGATGAAACTAAATTTGTTGCGTTATTTCATTTTGCCTACTTTCGATTAGGCCTTGCCGCTTTTTTTTAACTGCTCATTTTGCTTGAACCCGATTTACATAACGAAAAAGAATTGCTACGGCTTATTAGTCAGGCTGACGAAAACGCTTTCGCTAAATTGTTTGATTATTATCGAAACAAAATATATGGTGTTGCATTAAAACTTACCCATTCAACTACAGTAGCTGAAGAGATTGTAGAGGATGTGTTTTTAAAAATATGGTTAAGGAGAGCTACTTTAAATGAAATAGAAAATTTTAGCGCCTACCTGTTCACTATTGCCCGAAACAAGGCGTACAAAATATTAAGGCAAATTGCAAAAAACTATAGAATAGTTCCGCTTGCCGAAAATAATCAGCCTCTTACTCACAATAATGCCCAGGATTACCTGGTGGATAAAGAATATAGGTCATTGTTGCAAAAAGCGATTGACCGCTTGCCAAGCCAGCAAAAACAGGTGTATCAATTAATAAAAGAAAGAGATTTAAAACGGGACGAAGTTGCCCATCAACTCCATATTCAACCGGAAACTGTCAAGTATCATCTTGCACAAGCTATGAAAAATATTCGCACCTTTTGTATGCTTCACTTAGATATTTTCATCGGATTCATCATCGTTCTTTTCCGTTTCTTCAGAACTAATTAATTTCTGATTCCACCCACCCCTCCGCCTTTTCAAAGTACTCTCACATAAGCAGGATGCTTTAAACCTCTTGATTATTCAATTCAATTTAAATTATGTCTCCATCTCGTTTAGAATACTTATTTAATTGTTACATAGAAAATAATTGCTCTGCCCATGAGGAGGAGGAGTTGATGAAATTATTGGCACTATCTGAAAACCAGGTGGCTGTGCAAAAATTGATTGATGAACTAATTGAAAAGACAGGATCAGAAATACAAATGCCCAACCAGGTAGCTGCTTCCATTTTGCAAAACATTTTACAAAAGGATAAAGCTCTTGTTGTTCCGCTTAAAAGGCGCAAGCCTTTTTTCTTCTTTTGGGTTCGTGCGGCTGCAGCGGTTATTCTCCTTATAGCGGGCGCTTCTGTCTACCGGATATTAAATAAGAAAATCGATATACAATCAAAGCCGGTAGCCGTAAATGAAAAACATCCAATTGTGCCGGGGGGAAACAAGGCGGTGCTGACAAGATCTGACGGGACCACAATAGTATTGGATAGCTTGCAAAATGGAACCGTTCTGCAAAAAGGGTCAACGAAGATCAGCAAGCAAGGCGGCTTATTGACTTATAATGTTTCAGTTTCCCTCAATCAGAATGAAGCCGTGGTTTATAATACCCTCTCAACTCCTCGAGGAGGACAGTATCAGGTTATATTATCTGATGGAACTAAGGTTTGGTTGAATGCAACTTCATCACTACACTTTCCTTCGGAATTTAGAGGGGATCAACGTGTTGTTGAATTAACAGGCGAAGCCTATTTTGAAGTGGCAAAAAATAAGGAAAAGCCTTTCCTGGTAAAGGTGGGTGACATGCAGGTAAAAGTATTAGGAACACATTTCAACATAAATGCTTATGCAGATGAAGGCGCAATAAAAACAAGCTTATTGGAGGGCAGCGTAAATGTTACGAAAGCCGCCGTTTCCGGCATTTTGAAACCGGGTGAGCAGGCAATACTAAAAAATGAAGCAGATAAAGTAGAGATCAGGAAGGCCAATATGGATGAAGTGATGGCATGGAAAAATGGATTGTTTCAATTTGATGATGCCGATATCACTACGATCATGAGAGAAATTGGACGCTGGTATGATGTGGAAATTGAATATTCCGGGAAAGTGCCCCAACGGCAATTTGAAGGAAAAATAAGCAGGGATGCTCAATTATCAGATGTGCTGCGAATATTGGAATTAAGCGATGTGAAGTTTTCGATTGTGGGGAATAAAATTATTGTACAATAATCAAACTATTATTATTTAATTATTAGAATCATCTGTTGAATAAAGGGATCAATGGTTCAGCAGCGCTTTCAAAAAAAGGCAAAAAAAACCAGCCATGTTCGTAGCATCGCTGGCTATAGGCAAAAAACTGTCGTGAAACAAATTTTTTAACCAAATCAAATCAAAACTATGATTTTAACTGAAGGCTGCCAAAACAAAAATGGCACCAAATCATTAAGTGCCAAAACATGGATGATTATGAAATTAACGATTGTATTGCTGTTATTTTTCACTTTCCAGGTTAGTGCAAAAACTTATGCGCAAAGAGTAACTATTGTCAGGAAAGAAATTTCCTTATCAAAGATCTTTAAATTGATTGAGAAACAAACTGGCTTCCTGTTTTTTTATGATAAAGCGTTAATAGCAAAAAAGAAGCCTATTGATATTACGATTGAAAATGCGACACTTGACCAGGCATTATCTGCCTGCTTAAAAGATCAGCAATTATATTATACAATTGTATTAAACACAATTGTTATTCAGCCGGAAAAAACCTTTTCACCTTTTGCTGCCAATGTTGTAGTCAATACTGAGGCTATTCCTTTACCTGTTGAAATTCATGGAAGGGTTCTGAATCAAAATGGAGATCCCTTACAAAATGTATCAGTTTTAATAGCCGGCACCAAAATAGGAACTACTACTGACAATGATGGCCATTTTGCATTGACTGCTCCTGACAACAAAAATATTATTTTGGAAATTTCCAGTATTGGATATCAAACAAAAACAGTGAAAGTGGGAAAGGAAACGGAAATTAATGTTAGGTTAGAAGAGGATGTTTCAGGATTAAATGAAGTGGTTGTAGTAGGGTATGGAACGAGGAAGAAAAAAGACCTGACGGGTGCCGTTTCTACAGTAAGCTCGAAAGACATTGAAAAGAGTACGGCAATGACACCCGAACTTGCGTTACAGGGAAAAACTCCGGGAGTATTCATAGAGAGCGGCGGCGGCGATCCCCAATCCCGACCTATAGTGCGCATCAGGGGCGTAAATACTTTTGGTTATTCGGAACCTCTTTATGTAGTAGACGGCGTGCCTGTTTATGAGGGTGGCGCCGGGGTTACGACTGGAGCTATCGGCGATATTCGCTCCAATATCAATATTTTTTCACTGATCAACCCTGATGATATTGAATCTATTTCTGTTTTGAAAGATGCATCTGCCGCCGCAATCTATGGTGTACGTGCATCCAACGGCGTTATATTGATTACAACAAAAAAAGGGAAAACAGGAAAGCCAAGAATAGAAGCTAGTGGAAGCTATGGGGTTCAAAATATTCCTAAAACTATAGATGTTTTAAATACGCCTCATTATTTCAGCCTTGTAACTGAAGCTTACAACGCTAACCCGGATATGAACAATGGCGTTGGTGTTCCAATCGGGGTTAAGTTCGGTGGTTTCTATAGTCCCGACAGTACAAATTATGCGGGTACAGCACCGACATATAACTGGCAAAGGCAGTTGGAAAAAAGGAATGCAGTGATCCAGAATTACGGCGCAAGGGTTTCCGGCGGCTCAGAAGGATTAAGCTATTATTATTCTACAGGCTATTCTAAAACAGAAAGCCCTCTTAAGAGCAACCGTCTTGAACGTTATTCAATAGCAACGAATCTTGATTCAAAAATTTCCAAAGTTTTTTCAGCGGGCCTCACATTAAGGCTTGTACAGGAAAATGCGCTGGACAATTCGCAGGCAAATATGCCTACAATGGCAGCTACCATTCCCTTTCAACCTTTCTTTGATAACAACGATAAAACGGGTTTTGCGCCTGTGTCTGGTGGAACTTTTGTACCCAATCCCGCTTATGATCCAACCCTGCTCAATCCCGGCCCTTTATATAATTTTGCGGACGGCGATCCCAGGTTGCTGTATGGCCCGCAAACAAGGTTCAATGTTTTTGCTTTTCAGCAATTGAACAACAACAGCTATCGTTTATATAATGCATTGGGTAATGCATATGTTCAGGTAGAACCGGTGACAGGTTTAAAAATTAAAGCATCAGTTGGTGGAAGTTATTATGAGAACACCAGGAAAAACTGGAACGACTATGATGCATGGAGATTTTCCCAAACTCCCGGCAATCCCTACAGCGGGCAGGATGGTAACGGCAAAGGCACTTATGGTGAAAGAACAGGAAGAACTTATAATCTCAATAAAGAGTTAGGGATAACATATACACACCTGTTTGCAAACAAACATCACGTAGATATTCTTCTCGATGCATCAGACCAATTTGCACGATGGACGGTTAATGATTTAAATGGTGTTGTAAATTATTCAGATCCCCAGTTCAGAGGTATTACCAATCAACCACCATTTACATCAGGGTTTTCTAACATTTTGCAGGAAGATGATTTGATAGGGTATGTAGGAAGAATAAGTTATAATTATAGTGAAAAGTATTATCTCGATGTTACTAACAGGTATGACGGATCTTCACGCCTGGCACCGGGGAATAAATGGGCCGACTTTCCATCTTTTGCAGCAGCATGGCGAATTAGTTCAGAAAAGTTTTTCCCAAAAACAAATTTCATAAACGATCTGAAATTAAGAGGTGGATGGGGCAAGCTTGGCAACTTCCAGTCAGCTGGTTATTATGAATTTCTCTCCGGCGTGTCTTTAACGCCTGATTATTCAACAGGTTCAGGCAACGGCGATCCATTTGGCACGCAATACCAGGGCGCTGCTTTACCGAGTTTTGCCAATACAAATCTTACATGGGAAAAAATAAAAACAACCAGCCTTGGCTTTGATGCAATACTTTTTAATAATACCGTAAATCTTACGGTTGATTATTATAACAAACTAACTTATGGTATTATCCAATCTGTAGCTCTTCCGCCGAACACAGGTATTCAAAATCCCGCTGACCTGAATATAGGAGAAGTTAGAAACAAAGGTGTTGAAGTTGATGCGGGCTATAACACACACATCGGTAGTATAAATCTTAATGTTAGTGGAAACATAACAACTGTAAATAATAAAGTTTTAAAATTGTATGGCGGAACGCCATTGGGCGATGAGTATGGAAGAATTGAAGAAGGTTACCCGATAGGTTATTTGTGGGGATATAAAGTTGGTGGAATCTTCCAAACGCAAGCCCAAATTGATGAGTGGACAAGAACACATGCGGATGTAAATATTGGCCAGAGCTTAACTGATCCAACCGCAGGCTATCAGTACAAACCTGGCGATATGTATTTTCAGGATGTACATGGTAATGCAAAAGACCCGAAAACCCAATATAGCCCTACACCAGACAGCCTCATTAATAGTGCAGACAGAACCTTTCTTGGAAAAACGATTCCCGGTTATTATTACGGCTTCGATCTTAGTGCAAACTGGAAAGGAATTGATTTAAGCATTTTCTTCCAGGGCGTTGGTGATGTGCAGAAATTAAACACTGTCCGTGCAAGTTTAGAAGGCATGTCTGGTCTTGCTAATGCGGATACAAGAACATTAGACAGATGGACAGAATCGAATCATTCGACAACAATGCCAAGAGCTGTTTATGGAGACCCGGCAAGTGCTAACAGGGTATCTGATAGATTTGTTGAAAATGCAGGATACCTGAGGCTAAAGAACATACAACTGGGATATACATTGCCTAAACAATTAATGGCAAGCCTCGGCTTCATTCAAAGCTTCAGATTGTATGTGAGCGCCATTAACTTTTTTACTATAACCAACTATACCGGGTATGATCCGGAATACGATTTAGTGCCACCTACGAGACAATTTCTTGCGGGGTTGAAGCTAAATTTTTAATACTAACTTTTTAAAACGAGTATATGAAATTCAATCTCATCAAAATATTATTTCTTGTATTTGGCATCGTTTTCATAATGAACTTGTCATGCAGGAAGTCACATCTCGATCTTTTACCGCACAACCCAACAGAACAGGCATACTTTAGCCAGGAATCAGATTTTACAAAAACGGTACTAGGTGTTTATGCAAAAATGAATGATCTCTATTGGTATAACGGTGGCGCCGGATCAACTACAATAACAGTATTTCTTTTGCCCGGCGATGATATTACAACTAATAACTCAAGTGAAGAATTTGAGCAGTTTGGTTCATTGCAGTCCAGCAGTGGCCGTGTTGGATATTTTTACAGCACATGGTACCAGCTCATTTCAAGAGCAAACGTTGTATTGCAAAAAACGGCTGAGGTGGCTGATGGCGTTTATACTACAGCCAATCTTAAAAATTATCATGAGGGCGAGGCGTATTTTTTGCGCGGACTTGCTTATTTCTATCTCTGGAATTATTTTGAAACCTCACCGTTAGATACAGCCCGTATTACATCTTCAGATCAATTTACACCACCCAGCACATCGGGCACACAATTGCTTGACCAGTCAATCAGCGATTTTCAAATGGCGGCTGATTTATTACCCACTTCATGGGATGCAGGTAACCGGGGAAGAGCGACACAGAATTCTGCAAACGGCATGTTGGGCAAAGCGCTTGTTTTCCGGGCATCTGTTGCCAAAAGCAACGCGGATTATGCTGATGCAATAGCAGCCTTTGGTAAAATTGCAGGTGTTAGTTTAACAACAAATTTCGACGATAACTTCAATACAAATACCGAAAATAACCAGGAATCACTTTTCGAATACCAGGCAACACAGGCGTTTGGATTTAATAATGTTTGGTTGTCGAATGATTTCGATAATGCAGTCGGAAATCTGTCTGTCTTCTGGGGATTTTATGATAATAATTTTGGTTTGTTCGGAACATCTCCCTTTTATGCAACCACCAAATTGCTGAACTCATTCGATGCAAGCGACCCCCGCATACCATTTACTTTAGATCCGGGAGATCGAACGGTTAAAAAATATGTAGCCGATAATAAGCTCGATCAATCAGGTGTCGGTTCGGTAAACAATGTAAGGATTTTGCGTTATGCAGATGTTTTGTTGTTGCAGGCAGAAGCTGTATTGCAATCGGGTGGCAGCACTGCAGAAGCAATTGGTCTTATTAACCAGGTAAGAACAAGAGCAAGGAACATGGTTACAGCTGGGACCGAACCTGCTGATTATGCAACAACCGAAACCGACAAAACAACCATCATGAACTGGATCATAAAAGAAAGATTACTTGAATTAGCAGGTGAAGGCCAGCGCTGGATTGATTTACGAAGATGGCAAATGGAAGGCGTCATCAGCCTGGACAATGCATACTTTAGTTCAAACACTTCAACTATGTCTTTCCAGCTACCGAAGCATTTGGATTTGCCAATCCCAAATTCAGAAACAGATGTAAATCCAAATGTTCACCAGAATCAGGGTTATTAGTTATAACGGTTTTCTCATAAACAATCTATAGCCCTTCAAGTCTTTGGAGGGCTCACTTGTTAAAACAAAGCACCATTGAAAAATTTATTGTTTGTCATACTCAATTGTTTGATCGCGTGTCAAAAAACCAGTTCATCCGATAACAACCATGTGCCGTTAGTTGCGGTCGCATCAAATCTTACAAATGCAAATCCTTTCACCTATCAATTCACTGCAACGGCATCTGATGCAGATGGCGATAAACTTACTTATACATGGGACTTTGGTGATGGCGCAACCAAAAATGGAACTAATAAAGAATCGCACACCTTCGAAAAAAATAAAACATATACTATTAAAGTAAGTGTAAGCGATGGGAAAGCTCCACCTGCTGCTGCTTCAACAACTATAAACACTAAGGTAATAAATGTTGTTGCCGATGCATCTGTGAAATATCAAACCATGGATGGTTTTGGCGGTTTTGGTGCAAAGGATGTTTACTGGAGCAGCGGACCTTTTACAAGTGCCTCTTTTGTAAATGATTTAATAAAAGATTTGGGTCTGACTATTCTTCGCGATAATATTCCAACAAACTTTGAAGATGTGAATGATGACGGCGATCCGCATACAACCAATCTCAGCAACTTTCATTATGGCTCGTTTACAGATCATATTCAATATCTAAAAGACATGAAGGCTGCGGGTTTGCAGAAACTTATTATTAGTTGTTGGTCGCCTGCTGTATGGATGAAAACAAACAACAATGTAAATGGTGATAAGGCAGATGCGCCCCAATACAATCCAAACCCAACGAGTGCCGATAACCAATTACGCACAGATATGTATGAAGAATTTGCGGAACGCTGTGTTGCATATATTACTATATTAGAACAAGAAACAGGCATCGATGTATATGCAATCAGTTTGCAAAACGAGCCGCGTTTTACAGAGCCATATGAGAGTTGTGTGTTTAATGGTGAAGCGTTAAGAGATTTGATAAAAGTGGTTGGAAAAAGATTTGCAGATGATGGCATCACTACAAAAATTTTTATGCCCGAGGATATTGGCTATCTCGATGGAGTTTCTGGTATGGCGCAGCCAACATTAAATGATGCCGATGCAAGAAAATATGTAAGCATTGTTGCTGTGCATGGCTATGCGTTGGATGGTGTTACCGCAAACTCACCAGATGCACAAACATGGCATACGATGTATAGCTGGGGCGCACGTACAATATACCTTTATGGATGACAGAAACATCAGGTTATAGCAATGATATGAAAGGTGCAATGGATCTTTCAAAAGCTATGTACACAGCGATTAATTTTGGAAATGTTTCAGCATGGTTGTATTGGGAGTTAAGCCAAAGTCAACATTAGATCCATTTTCTTTGATGTCTTCATCAGGCGGAAAAAGCAAGAGGTATTATGTTTCGAAAAATTTTTATCATTATGTAAGACCCGGCGATTACAGAATAAAATGTGTCGGCTGATGATAACTCCGAAAATTTATTCACTTGCATTTAAAAATGATACCGCTAATACAACAACTATTGTATTGATTAATGATAATGCATCCGATAAAGCAGTTCAACTTTCAGGCAATACTTTACCTCCGCAGTTCAATAAATATGTCACATCGCAAACAGAGGATTGCAAAGATGATGGAACAGTTAATAGCGGCGATGTATTTTCAATAGCTGCAAATTCAGTTGTCACCTTATATAAAAAGAATTAAGCTTTATGATTAAACTTCTTTTATCGTGTTGCTTTTTTATTTCGTTCAGTTCCGTAGCACCGGCACAACAAACAATATTAAAGCCTGTATTACTTGCATACAATGATGTTTCAATAAACAGCAACGATACAATTAACGTGAAGCCATTACAGCAATTAGCATTCATTAATGCAAAGGGATTTTCATTTGCCGTGTTTGATGGTGGTGCAAAAAAATATTATGCATCTGCCGTTCACGATATAAATAAATTTTTTGCAGGAGGCGCTTTAGGTAAGCAATCAATCATTATTTATAACAAAAAAAATCAGCCAACAGATTCCTTATTTTTTTATTTAGATGCAACAACAAATATTGATGATGGCGGCTATTATAAACGACATGTTTAATCTTTTTTATAACAGCATGTTTGCCGATGTGAAAGAAGGAACTTTTTCTATTGAATGGAATGGTAAAACATATCATGTTTTTGTACCGTGGGTATTGGATAATTATCAAACCATGAAAGGCATGAAATATTTTATGCCGAACGGAAGAGAATTAATTGATATTATGCGGCAATCGCAAAGAGATGACGGCATGATTTACAGTTATATTCAATACCAGGATAATGTTGATTATTTTTTAACCAGAGATAAATTTTCTGGTTATAGTAAAAAGATTGGTGATAAAGTTTTTGTTCGGCAGCCCGTAGAAAATCACCCTGAATATTTATATGTAAATACAATTTATGCCGTATGGAAATCTGATGATAATAATGCTTGGATGAAAGAAAATTTACCTTCTGCAGAAAAAGCTTTGGATTATGCGCCGAACGATGCTGCACGTTGGAGCAATCGATTTGGTTTATTAAAAAGAGCATATACAATTGATAGCTGGGATTTCGCAGTGAATGATGAATACACTCCTGATATCGGCATTACCAATACGATGATTATAGACCCAAACAAGACAAAGTTTGGTGTGTTCTTTGGCGACAACACGGGTTATATACAGGCATGCTATAACCTGGCTGAAATGCTTAATGCAACAGGCGATTCGGCAACTGCAAAAAAATATATACAACGCGGCGATGAAATAAGTGAACGCTTAAATAAACTTACATGGAACGGACATTTCTTTGTACATTTTATTGATGAAGATTCAACAGTGCATCGCCATTTAGGCGTTGATGAAAAAAAGCAGCTTGCTCAATCAAACGCTTATTCTATCAACAGGGATATTACACATGAACAAAGCAAGGCGATTATTGAAAGCTATATCAATTTGAAAAATCATTTGCCTGTTGGTTCGCCGGGAGAGTGGTATACTATTTATCCGCCGTTTCAAAAAGGTTTTGAACTACATGATGCAATATGGCAATATATGAATGGCGGTGTTGGCGGTCATGTTGCCGGTGAATTGCACGCGGCTCTTATGCCAATGGTTATGAAAATTATGGTACTGATATTTTGAAAAGAATATATGCGCTTGGGGAAAAATATGACAACAGAATTTCGTTTGCTTATACAGGTTCAATTCCGCCGCCACCTCCTGCACCTGTTTATAAACCAATTGATATTTCATCGTATGCAAATATGGATTTATCAAACACAAATAATACTGCACAACATAAATGGATGAATGGCGGAAAGTACGGCGATGATTTACATAATATTCCCGTTGGCAAACAGATTTTTGACAGCATTGAATTTAATGTAATAAATCCTGCAACAAATAACCGCGACGCAGTTATTGCCGTATCGCATCAAAAAGATTTTCCTGATTCAATAAACATTTCGGTTAATGATACAGCGGCGTGTATTTATTTATTGCATACAGCAAGCAAGCCTGCATCAGAAAATGTGGCAGGCAGTATAAAAATTATTTACGATGATGGAAGCAATTATTTGCAATACATCATTATGGGTAAGCAACTCGCTTATTGGTGGTTTTCAGAATTGAAAACAGATTATTCCGGCATTGCATGGTACGGAAAAAATGATATAAGCGAAGGCATTGGTGTTAGCTGGTGTGCGATTGATAATCCGCATCCGCAGAAAAAAATTAAAAGCATCATTTTATCTTCTTCGCAAAACAATAATATTTACGCAGTGCTTGCTATCACTTTATCCAATGAGAAACATTACGTTCCTATAAACCCTGTTTCATTTGGCGGACCAGATGATTGGGCTGCCGCAACAAATATGGCAGCTATGATTGAAGGTTTAGCTGGTGTAAAAAACAGTGAACATAGCGAAGCATTCAATCAAGCTGTTATATCACCAAAATGGATAACTACAAATTCGGATTCTGTAAATGTTACGGTTCGTTATGCCGCATCAAAAGGGTATGTGAGTTATCAATATTTAAACATTAAACAAACAGCCACAATAAAAATAACAACATCAAGTGGCGGAGATAAAATGCAGTTCCATGTTTTATTGCCTGAACACACAAACGTGGTTTCAGTAACATCAGGGAATAAAAATATTTCTTTCAAACAATCAACAATTGAACAATCTAATTACGCAGATTTTGAAAACAATGCTGATGGTTTAAAAACTTTTCAGATACGCTACAAATGAACTTGCCTTTTATGAAATTATATTATTCGGTATTTCTTTTTTTCACGTGCCTGTTTTTTTCATGCACTTCTCGCAAAACTTCCTATGATAGTTGGAAAATGTATGGCGGTAACAGTGATAATAATCACTATTCATCATTAACTCAAATTGATACGAACAATGTAACGCAGCTTAAAGTTGCATGGATTTACCATACCGGAGATGTTGATACAGCAAATCATTCGCAAATACAATGCAATCCCATTATTATTGGCGGCATGTTGTATGGCACTTCGCCGTTAATGAAATTGTTTGCGATAGATGCAACAACAGGAAAACAAAAGTGGATATTCAACCCATTCGATTCTTTAAGTGGTGATAAAAGAATGTTCTTCCTTTTGAATAATTGTCGCGGCATAACTTATTGGAGCGATGGCAAAAATGATAAACGAATTTTTTATACAGCAGGTTCTTATTTGTATAGCATTAATGCAGATGATGGAAAGCCCGTGCTAACTTTTGGCGATAGCGGTAAAATTGATTTGCACGATGGTTTAGATCGTGATGTAAAAGACCTTTTTGTAACAGCAACTTCACCAGGTGTTATCTATAAAGATTTAATCATCATGGGAAGTCGGGTGGATGAAGGCGCTGCTGCTGCACCCGGCCACATTCGGGCGTTTGATGTAAGAACAGGAAAACAAAAATGGATTTTTCACACCATACCTTTTCCAAATGAAGTCGGTTATAACACGTGGGAAGATACAGCTGCTTATAAACATATTGGCGGCGCTAATGCCTGGAGCGGTTTAACGTTGGATGAAAAGCGCGGAATTGTGTTTGCACCAACAGGTTCTGCATCGTTTGATTTTTATGGTGGTAAAAGACGCGGCGATAATTTATTTGCCAACACATTGCTTGCGCTGGATGCATCAACGGGCAAACGCATCTGGCATTTTCAATCTATACATCATGATTTATGGGACCACGATTTATCATCGCCACCAGCATTGGTTACAATAAATAAAAATGGAAAACAAACTGATGCAGTTGCACTCACAACCAAAACCGGTTTTGTATTTGTGTTCGATAGAGAAACCGGCAAACCCGTTTATCCAATTGAAGAAAGATCAGTGCCGCATACAAGCGAATTAACAGGTGAATATCTTTCACCAACACAACCTTATACATCCATTCCAAAACCTTTTGTTCGCCAAATCATCACAGAAAATGATTTAAATAAATTTTTGCCTGATAGTTCTTATGCTGATGTAAAGAAACGCTTTGAAGGTTATAAGCACAGCAACATGTTCGAACCGCTTTCAAAAGAAGGAACTATCGTAGCCCCGGGATTAGACGGCGGTGCAGAATGGGGCGGGCCATCTTATGACCCAACCACAGGCATTTTATATGTGAATGCAAATGAAATGGTGAATCTGTTGCAGATGGTCGATTTGAAAAGCAGCCCACGGCACAATGAAACTTTTCTTACAGCAGGGCAACGTTTATATCAAACAAATTGCATGGCTTGTCACGGGCCGGAAAGATTGGGCAGTGCAAACTATCCATCATTAATTGACGTGAATAAAAAATATAATGAGCAAGAATTCATTCAACTTGTATCAACAGGCAGAAGAATGATGCCTGCATTTACGCGGTTAGATGATGAAGAAAAAAAAGCGATTGCTTCGGTTATTTTGAATAATCATTCAACGCAACAAAAAAAGTTTATTGATTCATCTAAACCTGTTGACCCATACTTTAAAATGCCTTATGCAGTTACGGGTTATAATTTATTTTTATCGAAAGAAGGTTTGCCTGCTATTTCACCACCCTACGGAACTTTGACCGCCATTAATTTAAATACTGGTAAATATGTTTGGCGTGATACGCTGGGCAATTATCCATACTTCGCTGCAAAAGGTTTGCACACAGGTTCTGAAAATTATGGTGGTTCTGTTATCACAAAAGGCGGATTGTTATTTATTGCTGCAACACGCGATGGTCATTTACGTGCATTTAATAAGCGTACAGGAGAATTATTGTGGGAATATAAATTGCCGGCTGCAGCATTTGCAACGCCGGCAACTTATGAAATTAACGGGAAACAATATTTAATAATTGCATGCGGCGGCGGCAAATTAAAAACAACATCAAGCGACGTATATGTTGCGTTTGCATTTTAAGAAACAATACGTGTTATGGAAAACATTAAAAAGATTCTGCTTAGTTTAAAAGAACAGGCGTTAGAAGCTACAAAAAATGCGGATGGAAGTTTTTTTTTCAGGCAGTTGCGGGTTTATTAGCAAAATATCATTATTGTAATTGAATAGAATGAGCGACATTAACATCAACATAAAAATTATTAAATAAAAGATCTCTGCATGAAAAAATATTTCTCTCTTTTTTTATTTCTCATTTTCATTACAACACAAAGCTTTGCTCAATTCACTATAAGTGACAATCATCGCTACTTATTAAAAAATGGCAAATCATTTTATTGGCTTGGAGATACTGGCTGGGAATTATTTCATCGCTTAAATAAAGATGAAGTAAAAGAGTATTTTAAAAAACGTTCTGAGGAAGGTTTTACGGTTATCCAGGCGGTTGTGCTGGCTGAAATAAATGGATTGGATTCGCCAAATGCAAATGGCGATAAACCTTTGATTAATGATGACCCCACAAAGCCCAACGAAGCATATTTTAAGTTTGTTGATTATGTGGTTGACAAAGCAAATGATTATAATTTAAACATTGCAATGCTGCCAACATGGGGCGATAAAATTTTTAAAGACCGGTGGGGAGCTGGTCCTGAAATTTTTAATACAACCAACGCGAAAATTTTTGGTATGTGGATTGGCAATCGCTACAAAAACAAAACAAATATTATTTGGGTTTTAGGTGGCGATCGTAATCCTCGTAACGCAAATGATGTTGCAATATGGAACGCAATGGGCGAAGGTCTTATGCAGGCAACAAATAAAAAGGCCATCATCACTTATCATCCTCAGCCTTGCGATTCAGGTTCGGCAACCTGGTTTCATCATGAAGCATGGCTGGCATTTAATATGTTTCAAAACGGGCACTGCCGTGATATGAATGTGTATGATAAAATTCAGTTGGCGTATAACATGCAACCAACAAAACCGGTGATTGATGGCGAGTCATTGTATGAAGACCACCCGGTTTGTTTTAATGTAAAAGATTTGGGAACAAGCAGTGCTTATGATGTAAGAAAGTATGCTTATCTCGATGTGTTTGCCGGTGCATTTGGCAACACCTATGGCTGCCATGATATCTGGCAATTTTATTCGCCAAAACATGAAGCGATAAATGGTCCCCACGTATATTGGCAGCAGGCTTTGAATTTGCCGGGAGCTAATCAAATGAAGTTTCTACGCAAATTAATTGAATCGCATCCGATGATTGAACGTGTGCCCGACGAATCCATCATAGAAGAAAATAACACACTTCCTTCAGAACGTATACAGGCAACCCGCGGCAACGATTACGCATTTATTTATACATCAGAAGGCAAGTTTTTTACCGTTATCTTAAATAAAATTTCAGGACACACTTTACATGCTTACTGGTATAATCCGCGTGATGGAAAAACAACTGAGGTTGGAAATTTTTCAAACGCAGGTACAAAAAAATTTACACCACCTTCATCGGGTTATGGGCATGATTGGGTTTTGGTTTTAGATGATGCATCGATATATAAAGATGTGTTGAAATAATTAATTTTTCAGAACATCTTTATAGCTTATCAACTCTATATTTTTTTGTTTAATAATTGCTTTCACTTCTTTGCTTGTGTACAAGTCAACTACACCTTGCCTGTCTTCTGCAACATTTTCATAACCTATGAGATGAATTGCCTGCAGCTCAGGTGAATTGATGGCAGGATGGTCAACAAACAAATAAGTTTTGCCGGGCTGCAGTGTATCAAGCATAGCAATAAAACTTTTTATTTTTTCCGCGCTTGTTGTATGTGCACCATTGTAACCCGCATCAATTACATTAATATCACCGGTTTCAACCTTAATATGATATTCGGCTGCCAATCGTTTTGCTAAAGTTGTAACAGCAGTATCCATATTTGTACAGCCCATGTGACCGGAAATATGTGTGATGTTTGGAATGCTTTTTATCGCCAGTTCAATTTGCGCACGCCACTCTCTTTCTATTTCATCAATCTTCCATGCGTGTGCTAATAAATTTCTGTTTGGATAATTTTTATTTGTCCATATCATCGGGTAAAAATATCCATCTGAATCTTCCAGGCTTTTACAATCAGTTAATGGTCTCCATTTCACATTATCCCATTCACTCGTTAATGTAAGATGAATACCCACATCAGCACCAGGATTTTCTTTCAGCAATTTTACTGCTTCAGGAAACCAGGGCGAAGGCACTAACACCTCTATTGATTTTTCAATTCCATTTTTATAACATTCAATCAAACCTGAATTTCCTGCATGAGAAAAGCCCATATCATCACCACGAATTATTAACCGTGCTGGCCTTGTTTGCGCATTGCAATTTGTAATGAAGAGCATCACTGAAATGATTGAAAATAATTTCATACTACTTAAATTTTAGCGTTCGTTTTTCGTTTTTGTTATTGATAATATCGATTGATTGTATTACATCGTTTACAGGAATGAATAATGATGATTGTGATAAAAATGAATTGCCATGATACACTTCTTCTTTTCTTGTAAAGCCGTTTTTTAAATGAATGAAAATGGTTTTATCATTTTTATTGAGTGTAATATTTTTATCATTTTTGTTTAACCGGTACAGTTCAAGCGGCCCGCGGTTTTGCGAAGCGGCAATTAAATAATGATTATTTGCACCACGCAACTTCACCAAAGCTTTTGCATTGCCCGGAACGCAAATACCACTTTGCATCATTGTTTGCGGTTTAAAATTGCCTTTGCCATCGCCGAGCAAAACAAGGCCGTTCATTGCCCCATATCTTCCATTGGCAGGTTCATTACCAAAATCATTTCCGCAAAGCAACACATCTAAATTTCCATCATTATTAAAATCGTCTGCGATCATTCCAAACACCGGCGCCAGTTGCGCCATTACGGGCAATGCATGCATTTTAAACTTATCATTGCCAAGATTTTCAATATAACAGCTTGCAAAATTGTTTGCCTGTAAATGCAAAGCATTGTTCAAAAGAGAATCTGAAAAAATATCGTGTATATCTGCGGCAGCAAACGATTTATATGTGAAAAATTTTTTCTTTAAAAAAGGCAACTGCATCAATACATCATCACGTGTTGCCGCCGGAAATTCTTTTTTATTACCCTGCCGGTCTTTTAAATATAAAGTTATAATTGCGCTAACCCTGCCGCTGTTATCAAAATCTTTTGCGTAAATATTTACAGGATATTGATTGCTTGCCTGCAGAAAAGAATTCTCACCCAAATTACCCACGATATAATCAATATCTCCGTCGTTATCAAAATCACCGGCAACGATACTGTTCCACCAGCCTTTTTCATTTTCAATACCGGTTAAAGCAGTTACATTCACCAGTTTACCATGTTCATTTTTAAAAAATGTTGGCGGCATCCATTCGCCGGCAAGAATTAAATCTGTCCAGCCATCATTATCAAAATCTGTCCACAATGCATCACATGTTAAGCCAATGTTTTTTAATTGTGGTGCAATAGAATCGGTTACATCTGTAAATTTTGTTTTGCCGGGTTTTGAATCATTACGATAAATAAATGAACTGACCGGCATTGGATACTCGCCAGGTAATACCCGGCCGCCGATAAACAAATCAAGATCGCCATCATTATCAAGATCTGCAGCTTTTACGCAACTTTTACTTGTAAAATTTAAAGGCAAAGCTGAGGTATCTATTGTAAAATTTCCCTTACCATCATTTACAAAAAACTGGTCCTGGTAATTTCTTGTTTGTGCAGGTGATTCATTGCTGCCGCTGGCGCAATACAAATCATCATCGCCATCATTATCTGCATCAAACAAAAACAGACCCATGTTTTCAGGCTTGCGAATATTTCCGCCGGCAATAAAATCAAGTTGCTTTGGTTTGAATGTACCATCGGGCTGCTGCAAAAAAAATGTTCCGTTGTAATCGCCGGTGCCGCCAATAAAAATATCATCCAAACCATTGCCATCAACATCAGCCACTGCCAGCCCCGGACCATATTGTGAAAGTTTATGCGGCAACAATCTTTCATTGTTGAAATCAACAAAATTCATTTCATGATGCGTATAATTAATTTTTGCATTAGCAGTAATATTGGTAAATAAAGCATTCGTTGTATTTGGTTGAAAATATTGTATCGATTCGTTTGCATCTTTAATATCAACATGCAGCAATTGATTTGCTTTTGCATTGTATAAAACCTGTTTGGCATTTGTCCATTCAACAACGACCGAATCAATAACTGGTGTTGTATCCAAACCAAAAAATGCTTTTGTATCAACCGTTGAAAGATAACCGCGGTAAGGTGAATTTTCATAGCGTTGCATTTTCCCATGACCATAATAAATTGTTGCTATTGCACCTAAGCCAAACAAATTTTTATCGCCTCCGTTAAATTGTATTTCGAGATAATTTTTGTTGATTTTATTTTTTGTGTTCGTTGTGTTTTCATATACAAAAGCTTTATCGTTAATGTTGTTCACCACATAATCCAAATCGCCATCATTATCCAAATCAACATATACTGCACCGTTTGAAAATGAAGGTTCATTCATTCCCCATTGCTGCGTAACGTTTTCAAATTTTAAATTGCCAGGATTTTTATACGCATAATTGGAAATTTTTATTTGCGGAATTTGGTCAATAATTTCCTGTTTGGAAGCTAAATTTTGCGCTTTGTTGCGATAAGCAGCAAAGTCATGATCAGTGACATCACGCGGATAACCGTTAGTAATAATTAAATCTTTATAACCATCATTATCAAAATCAGCAAGCGAAGGATTCCAGCTCCAATCGGTCTGCGCAACACCAGCAAAAAAACCTATATCAGCAAACACAGGATGCGTAATCGAATCATTTTCACCAACAGCATTCCCCAAATTCAACTGTAGTGTATTGCGCACATATTGCAGCTCAAGGTTTTCATTCAACATATTCTGTTCAATAAAATAGTTATTGCTGCCCATATTTTTTTGCTTGCGATAATTATCTTCCGGGTTCATATCAACAGCAACAATATCGGGCAAGCCATCATTATTAATATCAGCAATATCATTGCCCATTGCATTTTGTGAAGTGTATTTAAAATATTGTTTCACTTCATCAGTAAAAGTGCCATTGCGATTGTTAATGTAAAGATGATCGCTGCCATAGAAATCATTAGTTACATATATATCTTTCCATCCATCATTATTTATATCTGTAATGGCAACACCCAGGCCAAAGCCATGTTCACTAATGCCTGCTTGTTTGGAAATATCTATAAACACAGGATGTTTTAAAACAGGATTCCAATCATTGCGGTAAAGTTTATCAACGTCAGCATCAGAGTTTTTAATTGTATTAGAATTAAACGAAGCACTTTGCCGTCGTGCAAGTTTCGTTGTTACTAAATACATGTCTAAATCGCCATCATTGTCATAATCAAAAAAAGCTGCTTGAACGCTCCAGCTTGTATCAGCCAATCCATATTCTGTCGCCATTTCTTTGAAAACAGGAATTTTATTTTTGTCTAATCCCTGGTTGATGTACAAAAGATTTCTTCTTTGTTGCGGTTGTTCTTTAATGGTTGTGCAAACATAAATATCTTCAAGTCCGTCATTATTAATATCAATAACAGAAGCTGCATTACTCCATTCGCCTTCACCATCAACTTTTGCAACAGATGTAACATCTTTAAATTTCAAGTTGCCTTCATTCAAATACAACTTATTTGATGTTGTGCTTGCGGTAAAATATAAATCGGGCAAACCATCATTATTAAAATCACCTACAGCAACACCGCCGCCGTTGTAAAGAAATTCAAGATCGAGTGGGTTGATGGAATCATTTTCCGTAATCGCGTTATTAAAGCTGATGCCTGTTTGCGATGAGGATAATTGAATAAAAAGTGTGTTAGGTTTATTGCAGCTAAGAATAAAAAGCAGGAATATAAAAAGCGTAAATCTCATCATTATGCAGTGCCTTCAAACAACCATACGAATTTATTAAAATTTTTTTGAAGCGGATAGAGCACAATACAATAAAGTCAATGCGATGCATCTAGTTTCATAATCAAGTTCGACATAAGATTCTACTAAAACCTGCATCTTAAACTCTTCATATCATCACTTATTTTTTTATCTAAAATCTTTGCAAAATATTCGGGCATGAATTAAATGTTTTTACGGAGTAATTATAGAGAGAAGTATATACTCCACAAATTACTCCACCTAAATAGCAATAAAGTGGAGTAAATATTAGTAAACTAAAGAAGTTTTTACTTTATCTCAAATAACTGATTTCAGCGGAGACTAAGGGATTCTAACGAACCCTCTAACATATACGCCTATACTCTTTTCCTGATGCACAGGGTTTTTTATAAACTTGTTTCAGCATCACAAGGTACCGCCGCTGTTTTTTATTTTCATAATAGTCCTTCCGGATTTTATCAAGTCCATTAACCCGATTTCTTTTTTGGCAGCTTTTTCCATTTTCTTTTCTGCAATCTTAATTATTTCTTCATCGGCCTTTAAATAATTACCGGAATTAAATGGCGGCTGCGGATCATATTCTATTCTAAGTTGAGCTACTTTGGCTTCTGTCTCGCCTGCAATCTTGTCTGCTAAGTAAAGTGCCATATCAATTCCTGATGATATGTGCCTAGTAAAGTGTAAGGGAGAAGAGCAGGTTTGCAAGTTTTCAAGTTTTAACCAAAGGTAAAATTGCGGCCCAATCGGGTTGTCCTAACGAATCTAATTTTGATGATAGACCAATATCACGATTGTCAAACCGAATAACGCGGTAACCACTATTTGCCAGCTTTTCACATAATTCAACAGGATAGTGCAGCATGGTGGCGCCTGTTCCCTGTATCAGAATAATTGCTTCATTTGTTGTATCGCCAAAGGATTCGTATGCAATTGTAATTCCATTAGCTTTTACAGTGCCTGCCTGTGCATACAAATTGGTGTAAAAAAACAACATGACTAAGTAAATCATGTACGATTTCATAGGTAAACTTCGTTTCATCTGTTTGCTTTTTTAATTCATAATATCTCATAAAAAAATCAGTTGACGTTCGGTAAGTAACAAATTATAGCGACAGCCTTATTTATAGGTTAATTCTAAAATATCATCAGCCTATATTGCATCGCTTTCCCCGTTTAAAGTATTTCTACATATCCTTCTGTTCCATGCACCCGAATCCGTTGTCCATCTTTTATCAGCGTTGGTAGCATTCTCTACTCCGACAACTGCCGGTAAGCCATATTCACGTGCGATAACTGCGCCGTGGGTCATCAGTCCACCTACTTCGGTGACAAGTCCTTTTATGGATACAAACAATGGTGTCCAGCTAGGGTCAGTAAAGGCGGTGACTAAAATATCTCCATCTTCCAGATCAGCATCTTCCATGTTTAAGATAACACGTGCCCGCCCTTCTACCATGCCTGAAGAAACAGGTAGACCTACAATAGCATCAGCGGGAAGATTTTCTCGTTTGTACTTACCTGTAATGATTTCACCATCAGAGGTGATACACCCGTGGAGGAGTTAGTTTTTCATATAATTTGTACTCTTCTTTTCGTTTGCTGATGACCTGGTAATCCAGTTTATTTGTGCGCAACAACTTCGCGAAGTTCTTCAAAGGTGAGATAGTAAATATCTTCCTTTTCATGAATGACGTTGGCTTGTACGAGCTTTTCGGCTTCTTTCAGTAAAGCTTGCTTATAAACAAAATAGCGACTTACAATGCCATATTTTGGATATTCACGATAACCGATGAAATTCCGGACCAGGTCGATCATTCGTTTTGTTTCTTTGGCTTTTTGTTCGCCATCCGGTAATTGCTTCAATCGATCCAATAACTCTTGTTCTTTTTTCAAAGCTTCCTGTCGCCCTTGTTCAAATTTTCGTTTGCTTGCGCCCGGCTCAAAGTTTTTGATGTTGCTGAGAATCAAGGGGACAAGTGTGATTGGCTTTTCGCTCCAGCGAGGTTTAGTAATATCGATTTCTCCGGCGCATCGCATTCCGTATTTGTCGAGATAAGCATTGATAGCGTCGCGGGTTTCCTTTCCGCCATTCAATTTAACCAGTTCATCCAAAAAGTTATCATCTTTTGCTTGTTGTAAATAATCAATTACTTCCGGATAAGGACGAATCACATCTGCAACATCCAATAGTGCCAGACCCATTTCCGAAGTAATATTGTTTGGTACAGATTGAGAAAGCGTGTCTGCTACATTTTTCTCACCTAACCATTCGTTCATTTTTTCATTGATCCATGATGAAGCATTCATACCAGCCATAATCACACTCGAAACTTTGTGGATCAGAATATGCCTTTCTTAATTGGATATCTTCCAGGATAAAATCAAACAGGTCGGATCCTGATTTCGTTTGGATGTTTTGTTTTAACTCTTCTATCGATGTTTGACTATTCCTGATCAAATCAGAAACGATTGCCGGATCGTAATCGTTTAGTGTCTCGTAATTTGGAGGTGACGCAGCTTTATTGCTTTTACCTGCACCTGGTCCTTTCTTATCATCTGGTATCAATTTTATAAAATCTTCCCGCTCGATAATGGTTGTAAGTGCTTGTCTTATGAGCGGATCAGATTTTCCCAACACATTTATTAATGTATTTCTGCTGGCAGGTGAAGCCAGCATAGGTGCAACATCAACAAACAACCTTCCACCAGCTGTACGCATGGGTGCCGGGGTTAGTTAACAGAAAAAAAGACAATCCCAATGGTTTCATGGCGTCGGTCATCATTTGTTGATGACCGACAGATACATAAACATGATTTTCCTGGTCATTTGCTTCAGGGATAGGGTATAAAGTAGTGATTGGCCGACTCTGAACAATATAAAATGTATCATCAGCCAAACACCATTCAATGTCTTGGGGGCAACCGAAATGTTCTTCGATCTTTCTGCCGATTCCCTCAAGCTGTAAAATCTGCGCATCCGTCAGCGCTTGCCTATTCTGCAGCGCTTGCTCAATCTCCTGTTCTTTTGTACCGCCATCTTTTAAGGCATAAATAGCCAGTTTTTTGGTTGATATCTTCTTATCGATAATCTTGCCGTTACTTACTTTATAGTTATCAGCATTCACCAGGCCGGAGACCAGCGCCTCACCAAGTCCAAAGCTGGCATCAATGGATAACACTTTTCGGTTAGAGGTAACGGGATCAGCGGTAAACAAAATTCCTGCAGCCTGCGGAAAAACCATCTTCTGAACAACTACAGACAAGTAAACTTTTCTGTGGTCAAATCCATTTTGCAAGCGATAAATAACTAGCTCTGTCTGTAAAAAGCGATGCCCAGCACTTTGCTGATATGCTTTAGGATTGCTTCTTTTCCGATAATGTTCAAATACGTATCCTGCTGGCCTGCAAAGGAGGCTGTCGGCAAATCTTCCGCAGTTGCGCTGGAACGTACGGCATAGGCATTTTCTTCACCAATTTGTTTTAGATGATGGATAACTTCTTCACAAATATCTTCCGGGATGGCTATTTCCTCGAATAACGTTTCGAATTTTTGCGCCAATCTCACTTATACATTTTCCATTGTTCACGTTAAGAAAAGACAACTCATCCAGTAGTGTCTTGAATTCCTCGTTATTCCGAACAATTTTTCTGTAGGCTTCGGTAGTAACACAAAAGCCCTCCGGCACCTGTATTCCATTTACTTTGAGTAATTCCCCCAGGTTCGCGCCTTTGCCCCCGACGATTGCAAGTTTCGTTTTATCGATTTGCTGAAAACCAATTACGTAAGCACTCATATTTTTCACGTGCATTTCCTTTTTTCTATTATTTGTTATTGAGTTTGTTTGTTGTTTCATTTATTATTGCAATTGCTTTTAAAAAATAATTTTCAAGGATTTTGATTTCCATCTCTGAAAATGATGCAATTAATTTTCCTGTCTTGTTTCGAAATTCTTTATAAAGCGGCACTATAAGAGCCATTATATTTTCGGTGTTTGGTTCAATGATAACTTTCCGCCTGTCGTCTTTAGAAAATTTTCTTTTCACCAGCTTTTTCTTTTCAAACCTATCTATTAAACCTGTAACTGCACCAGTTGTCAGACCTGTTAACTCCGAAAACCCGCCTGCTGTCATTTGTCCTTTTTCGATTAAAAATCCTAAGTACTTATGGTCAGTTCCTGAAAGTCCCGCCTTTCGGGCAACGGCTTCGTGCATCTGAATTGAGGTGTACGCATATTGTTGGGTCAGTTTCCTCATTTCGTTGATTAAAGTGCTATCCATTTTTATCTTATTAAGTAAATATCTTAGTTGCAAAGATAAAAATAACATTGTTATTAAAATCTAAAAAGTTAGACTCGTTTCTTGTTCATTCATCAATTGAACTCAGGAATGCGTGATTTGATATTTTTACTATAAGGCCTTGTGGCACGACTTAACAATGCTGGATTTCTTGGTGAGTAACGGTGAGAGTATCTTCTTTTTGATATGAAATAAATGCCGCGATTATTATAATGCATGCGTTTGATAAAGTTTCAATGCGGTTCACGGTTAAATTAATTTTGAACTTTGTGATATCAGCAAGGCAGTTCCGCAAAAACCTAAGCAGGTTAGCGAGCCGATAAAGTTTTCGCCTTGCTGCCAATTTGGAAAGAGAAAAGCATAGTAAACTGAAGCCAATATTAAAAACCTGCCGTAGAGGTGTTTGATCTTGATGTCCTGGATTACTTAGTTAAGCCCATAACTCAGGAAAGATTTATGAAAGCTATTTCTAAATTCAATTACTACCGCAATAGCTTAACAGAAAAGCCGCAGATGGTGGATAGTTTTGAAGAAGCGTACATATTTCTAAAAATAGGAAACCTGCAAACCAAAATTTATCTAAAAGATATTATCTATATTGAAGGGTTAAAGGACTTTATCAAAGTACACACATATGCGAAGACATTTGTTGCAAGTGAGCGGTTAAGCTATATGGAACAAAAGCTTCCCGAAAATAAATTTTCACGAATTCATAAATCGTTTATTGTTGCTTTGGACAAGATAACTCACTACACATTCAGGCAAATTAACATCGGAAATATATCCTTGTCTATTGGAAGAGTATTTAAAAATGAATTCTTAAGTTATGATGCATGGTTTATCTGTTTTTTACTTTCAGGTCATTCGACAAAATCAGGGCGGTAATTCTCATGTAAATTTTCAACAATCGCTTTTATTTTCTTTTTTGAGGTGAAAGAATAAACCGAAACTCTTTCCATATACATTTTATTTGGGGTTATAAAATTACCGTTAACGCATAATAAAAATTCATACATGCGTTTTTATAAATGTTAAGATAAAGACTTATGGAAACTTAGAGGAGTTATTATAAAGAGAACTAAATAACTCCACGAATTACTTTACCCGAATAGTGATAAAGGGGAGTAATTGTTAGTAAAGTAAGGAAGGTAAAAGTTTGAAATCCTTGATTTTATTGGGTTTCTTAAATTCACTTTACTGTAAATAACTGATTTAAGCGGAGACTGAGGGATTCGAACGAACGCCATTAACACTTAAAAATCAATTATTTAAAAACTGCAAATATTTCAACTCCATGAATTACTCTACAAAAGTCTTATCAATTTAAAGAATAATACTATAAAGTAAAGATAAGCAAATTGAATATGGTTTAACATCAAAAAAAATATTGTAATCCATGCATACTAACGTACATGTATATTCGATAACGTAAACATTAACTTTTAAGTAAATCAAAGAGTTTAGTATTGATATATAATGTTTCTTTCCAAACTTGTTTTGATTCCAAAATTCCAATTTGTTTTAATTCTTTGAGATATTTTGATGCCGTAATTCTCGAAATTTTTAGTCTCTCAACAACGAAATCAATTTTACTATAAGGCTGTTCGAATAAAAGTTCTATCAGCTCTTTATTAAAAGATTTTGGAAATTGATTTTTGATTTTGTCACTCGTTGTTTGAAAAAGTTTATTTATATCCCGGATCTGGCGGATCGTTTCTTTGGACGTTTTTTCCACCCCGTTTAAAATGAATAATATCCATTCTTCCCAATTCTCTTTTGTTCGTACCTCCTGTAATAGCCGGTAATAGTCGGATTTATTTTCAATAATAAATTCACTTAGATATAAAATTGGACTGTCTAATAAGCCGTGAAGAATCAAGTAAAGAACATTGATAATTCTGCCTGTTCGTCCGTTACCATCATAAAATGGGTGGATACTTTCAAACTGGTAATGTTGAATGGCCAGATTAATCAAAGGTGACAATTCAACTTCCTCATTTAAATAATCTTCCAGATTTTTCATCAGGCTGATAATCTTATTATAGTCATCAGGTGGCGTGTATATGACTTTTCCTGTTGCAGCATTTTTTAAGGCTGTGCCGGGCAGCTTCCGTATACCGGCATTATTTTCTTCCAATACTTTCTGAATTTGAATAATTGTATTGGTATTTATAAAGCCCTTTTTCTTAATCAATTTAAACCCGATAAGACCGCTTCCCTGTATCGCAATACCTCTTTTGTTGCTGCATCTACTTGAGTTCCTTTTGCAGACAGAGCCTGGTAAAGTTTATCCTGGGTAGTTATTACATTTTCTATTTCTGAACTGGCTCTTGCTTCTTTTAGGATAACCGCATTTAAAAGGATATCAGGATTTGGTAAGGTATGTACGAGTCCTTTTAATTCAGCTAACTGCAATAGATGACTTGACAACCTGGCGCAGGACATTTTTTGTTTCAGTACTTTCTTTATCTGGTGGTAAGAGAGCTAAATCATTGAAAGGTTGATCAATTGTTGTTTTTATAGTCTTCTTGCTCATGGATTAAGATTATGCATGACATGGTTGTCATGTAAAAATACTGTAATTTTTTATACATGAGGGCTCTCTCATGTATAAAGATTATATATGAGTAAGTCATAAACAAAATGTCATAACCCGGGGACAGATTGTTATTCGCCCAACTTTAAATATTTTTCCACATGCTGTTATACAACTGCAGATTTCTGCCCCTTAAGCTTTAATTCTCTTCTTTCTTTTTCTTTTTCACCAGCAAGATGGAGTAATTGGAAACAGCATTGGCGTTTCGTTCATACTTCTACATTTTCTTGTTCACAATTGAAATTTCAATAACAAAATTAGTAAGGTTGATTAAGATAAATAAGACATGGTTAAATAGGAACAGGTGAGGCAAGGTTTATTTAACAAGTAAATTATACCTGGCATTGACTAACATTAAATGATAGCAAGTGGGATTAATGGGATAAATTATTCTAAGTTTTAAAGCTATTTGATGCTAAATATTATCGAAAAAATTATCAGAATAAATTGCACACTAGTTCCTTGGAATCATGTTAATTGCTCTTTATAAAAATATAAACTTAAAAAAGGATTATGTTAGCGATTAAGCTAACTAAACAAATATGCGAATAAAAGGTGTGGATTTTTATAGTCGATTAATTCTCCTTAAAAGCACTTGGAGTTACGCCAAATTTTGATTTAAACACCGTTGAAAAATATGCCGCTGATGAAAAACCGGATTTGAAAGCAATTTCTGAAATACTCAGGTTTTCATGTTGCATATAATATTTTGCTTTTTGCAGTCTTGTTGTTACAATGTAGTCATTAACGTTGCAATTTAATACCGTTTTTACTTTTCGATAAAGTTGTATTCTTGAAATTCCTAATTCCCTACAGATATCATTAACGCCGAACTTATCATTGCTGATGTTATTTTCAACAATGGCTGTGAAGTCTATCATAAATTTTCTATCCTCTTTTTTTGATACCTGCGATTTCTCTTCTGAAAAAATTTCCCCGGAATAATGGTCTTTTATTTTTTCACGATTCTTAAGTAAACTCTTTATAGTCTTTTGCAGAAACAATAAATTAAATGGCTTTGTAATATAGGCATCAGCCTGGGTTTCCATACCTTCAATTTTTTGATTTTCCTGGTCCTTGGCAGTCAATAAAATTACGGGAATATGGGATGTCCGAACATCGCTTTTAAAAATTTGAGTTAACTCAAGACCGTTTTTACCAGGAATAACAATGTCGCAAAGTATCAGGTCAGGCACTTCATCAAAAGCAGACCGCAAGGCACTGTTTCCATCTGGCGCTTCAATAATATGATATTCTGTTCCCAGCCTTGCCGCGAGATAATCCCTCATTTCATTATTATCTTCAATGATAAGCAACGTAAGATAGTTCGGCAGAGCAGCTCCAAAATCATGTTCGGGAATGTTATTGATATTATACAGATCGGTTGTATAAATATCAGCATGTTCATTACTGATGGCTTCTTTATTCGCATCGCTTTCAAATTCACTTTTTTCAAAATGAGCATTTCCTAATGGCAATACAATTTCAAAAATTGATCCCTGTCTCTTTTCACTTTTTACTGATATAGAACCGTGATGTAGTTCCATCAATTCTTTTGATAACGCAAGGCCAAGCCCTGTACCTTTATAATTTTCATATACCCCCTGGAAGAAAGGTTCGAAGGCATGATCAATCACATCCTTTGTCATTCCAATACCATTGTCTTCTATTTTTATTATTGCATTGGTTGTGTCTTTTGAAATGGTTAAATGAATAAGCCCATATTCATTAGTGAATTTGAAAGCATTTGACAGCACATTAAAAATTACTTTATCCATCATTGTCGGATCAATCCATACAAAAAGACAGCGTTCACTGGTGATGAGTTCAAGATCTATATTTTTATTTTTCGCGAGTACTTTAAATGAATCCACAATTTCTTTTGCAAAACTGACAAGGTCAATCTCAGACACATGAGGCTTCATTTTTTTGAATTCAATTTTTCTAAAATCCATTAGCTGGTTAACAAGCCTGTATAAACGCATTGCATTTCTCTGGATCAATTGTAATGCCTGCCGGGTATCCTGTTGTAGTTTAGTGTTGGCGATCAATTCGCCCAATGGTGCAAAAATTAATGTTAGCGGAGTGCGAAATTCATGTGATATGTTGGTGAAAAAATTAAGTTTCGCCTGGTGAGCTACCTCTGCTTTTTCTGACATTTCAATTAGCTGGTTGCTTTGCCTTGATATTTCTTCGTTTTGTAATTTTAATTTTTGAGTGATTCTTTTATTTTTCTTCCATGAATAAAATACTGCTGTTCCCAAAAGAAAAACCAGCGAGAGGGCAACGATGAGTATATTATTGAATGTTCGCTGATTATTGTAAATCCTTATTTGTTCACTCAAAACATTTTGCTGCCGTTCTATATCTTTTTGTTGAGTACTGATTTTGTCAGATTGCAGTTTCATTAATCTAACATTAGTTGAATCTACTACTGAAGTTTGAAGTATATTTTCTTTCGTAAAATTTTCTTTATTAAGAATTTTGACAGCCACTTGTATTGCCTCTTCGCCGCCGGTCGGGTATAGTAACGAAGCGGTGATTATTTTGTTTGTGATAAATTCTATGCCTGCGCCTTTACCAGGTAAAGCATCAACGCCGATAATTTTTTTGTTATCGTTTGGATTTAAAGTCTTGAGTGCCTCATAAGCTCCTACGGCCATTACATCATTATGGGCAAATATTAAATCAGCATCTTCTTCTTCCTCCTTTGAAAGTTTAAGGATTTCTTTATAAGAATTTGCTTTTAACCAGTCACCAGATACTTCTTTTATAATTTTAAGATATGGATATTTTTTAATCGCGTTTGCAAAACCATTTCCTCTTTCAATTGCCGGGGAAGAGCCAGGAAGCCCGGATACTTCAATGATATTACCTTTCCCCTTTAATAAGTTCGCCGTATATTCTCCTGCCAAATTTCCTACTTCATAATTGTCTGCCCCTACATAAGCTGTATAAAATGATGAGCTTATTTTTCTATCAACAACAATAACAGGAATGCCCCCGGCATAAACTTCATTTACAATTGGTGTAAGTGGCTCTGCTTCGTTTGGCGATATTATGAGCAGGTCGATATTCTGTCCGAGTAATTCTTTTACTTGTTGAATTTGCCTCTTGCTATTTCCATCTGCGTTTTTATAAATGAATTGAATATTATCATTGAAGGCCAATTCCCTTTTCATTCCTTCAAGCATACTTTGTCTCCATTTGTCTGATGCGACGCATTGAGAAAATCCTATAGTATAAATTTTCTTAGTGGTTTTATGGCATGAGAATCCAAAAAAACAAATGAAGATTATTAATAAAAAATGATAGATTTTATTATTTGATATGATAATTAGCTGATTCAATCGTAAATAAATAATGGCATTATATTGAAAGACAAATTATTTCTTTAAAGCGATGCAACAATATTGAAAATTGATAATACAATTTCAAAAATTTTTTTTGAAATAAAAGATACCATTCATTTTTTAACTAATATGAATCAATCGTTTACCTAAATTTTAATTACAGTACAAATTTAGAAGTATTAGTTCTGAATTTGAACAATAAAGCAGGCGCTTCGAGTCTATATTCGGTTTCAAATTGCTTGGTTTATGAACAGAAAATTGCTTTTATGGAGTATAGTTGTCGCTCTCGGTGGCTTCTTATTTGGTTTTGATACTGCGGTAATCTCAGGCGCAGAACAGGATATAAAAAGAATATGGGAATTAAGTGATGTTCTTCATGGTGTTGCCATTGCAATTGCACTTTATGGAACCGTAATTGGTGCCTTGTTCGGAGGTATTCCGGCCACAAAATATGGAAGAAAAAAGACCCTTCTCTGGATTGGTATTTTCTATTTAATTTCTGCAATAGGTTCTGCGTTGGCTCCTGGAGTATATGTTTTTATGGCGTTCAGGGTTTTAGGTGGTTTAGCAATTGGTGCATCATCTGTTGTGGCGCCAATGTATATCACAGAAATCGCCCCCGCCAAAAATCGTGGTAAGCTGGTTGCCACTTTTCAATTTAATATAGTATTTGGAATATTGATAGCGTACTTATCAAATTATTTATTGCAGGGAGTTGGTGGCGAGAATAGCTGGCGATTAATGCTTGGCATCGTAGCTATCCCGGCATTAATATATTCTATCCTCGTTTTCTACGTTCCCGAAAGTCCAAGGTGGCTTATAGTGCATAGAGGTGATTATGATACTGCCCGTAAAACGCTTGAAGTAAGTGATCCGGAAGGAGTAGATGAAGCTATAATTGCACTTCACAAATCTATTGAAGAAGACAATCAGAAGGAAAGCTTATCTGCATTTTTATCAAAGAGATTTAGTATCCCTATTTTCCTCGCTATGCTCATTGCGTTTTTTAATCAACTATCAGGCATAAACGCAGTTATTTATTTTGCACCACGCATTTTTGAACTGGCAGGAATTGGAAAGCAGGCGGCATTTCTCCAAAGCGCTGGCATTGGGCTTGTAAATTTAGTTTTTACGATGGCTGGGTTATATCTTATTGACAGAATTGGAAGAAAGAAGCTCATGTTAATAGGCTCTGTCGGTTATATTATTTCATTAGCATCTGTTGCGTTTGCGTTTTTTTCGGGCCATTCGGGAGGAGTAGTTGTTCCCATTTTGTTATTTATATTTATTGCTTCTCACGCAATAGGCCAGGGTACTGTAATCTGGGTATTTATTTCAGAAATATTTCCTAATAGCGTAAGGGCTTACGGTCAATCGCTTGGATGCACCACTCACTGGGTTTTAGCTTCTATCATTACAACAGTGTTCCCGATAATGGCTTCAAGGTTTGGAGCGGCGCCCATATTCCTGTTCTTCGCTTTCATGATGGTGCTGCAACTGCTTTGGGTGATCTTTAAAATGCCTGAAACTAAAGGTGTGTCTCTTGAAGAACTGGAAGCAAAGCTTGTGAAGACTAAAGGTACGGAACCCAAAATTGTTCTTTTTAATAGCTGATCAAATGCTTTAAAAGATGATTAACATGGAAAAGAATAGTGATCATAAAGTGGTTTGTTTCGGAGAAGTACTCTGGGACATTCTTCCCTCAGGCGCAGTACCGGGCGGAGCGCCTATGAATGTTGCCTATCATCTTCATAAGCAACAAAAAAATCCTGCATTGATAACCAGTATAGGCATTGATGAAAAGGGTGAACAACTCGTGAAAATATTTTCGGACTATGGAATTTGTACGGATTTTTTCCAGGTAGATTATGAGCATGAAACGGGAAAAGTATTTGCAGAACCTAACGAACATAATGAAGTAGTTTATGATATTGTGAAGCCTGTGGCATGGGATTATATAAAATGGGAAGATGATTTTGAAAATTTAGTTTCCAATGCAAATTATTTTGTGTTTGGAAGCCTTGCATCAAGAAATAATGTTTCCAAAAAAACACTGTTTCAATTATTAGAGTATGCCGAAAACAAAGTGCTCGATATCAATTTAAGAGCCCCTCACTTTAATAGAAGAATTGTAGAAGAATTGATGTCTAAAGCAGATTTCCTAAAATTAAACCTTGCAGAACTTGAATTGATAACCGGCTGGTTTTCCAAACACACAAGCATAGAAGACAGGGTGCGATCCATTACTGACAAATTTAAAATTCAAAACATGGTAGTTACTATGGGTGGGGATGGTGCCGTTCTGTATTATAACGGTAATGAATACGTGCAAAAAGGGTATAGAGTGGATGTGGTAGATACTGTAGGGAGTGGTGACGCATTTTTAGCAGGGCTATTAGCCCGGTTATTAGATAACGCCTCGCCGGTTAATGCTCTTGAGTTTGCAAGTGGCTTAGGTGCTTTTATCGCAACGCAAAAAGGAGCATGCCCTGTATATAACGTTGATGAAATATATAACCTGCTTAAAACAGGAGTTGTTCAGTAAAGTAAAACCATGCAATCTCTATTAAATATAAAATTTAAAAAATTTCAATCATTAAAAAACTTGTTTATGAAAAAATTACAGATTTTATTGCCGATGTTATTGATGGCAATATTCGGCTTTGCCCAGCAAAAAACTATAACGGGAACGGTTACGGGCAATTCAGATAATGCCCCGCTCGCCGGAGTTACCGTACAGTCAAAGGACAAAACGGCCCTAACAGATAATACCGGAAAGTTTACTATTGAAGCATCTGTAGGTGATAATCTTACATTCACTTCCGTAGGATACAAATCAGTTACAGTGAAGATAACAGGCCTTGAGGATTTATCCGTGGCATTGGATGCAGCAGCAGCAAAAGAACTTGAACAGGTTGTTATTGTAGGCTATACTTCTCAAAAGAAAAAAGATTTAACCGGCGCAGTTGCCGTAGTGGAGTTAACCCCCGCAGTAAAAAATAATACCTCCGGTAATGTAATGCAGGCGCTCCAGGGCAGGGTGGCCGGTTTATACATCGAAAAGGATGGCTCACCAAATGGGTCTAATTCACGAATATTGATACGTGGTGCTAATACGCTGGGAAATAACGACCCACTTTATATTATAGATGGTATAGCAACTACGAGACCGGAAGTTTTTCAAAATATGGACCCGGCAACTATTGCTTCAGTCCAGGTCTTAAAAGACGCTTCTGCGGAATCTATTTATGGGGCCCGTGCTTCCAATGGTGTAATTATAGTGACTACTAAGAATGGTGGTAATACAAACGGTAAAGTCAAATTTGAATTTAACAGCAGTATATCCAGCCAGTCAGAAAAATCAGAAAGATTCAAAATGCTCAGTTCGGTGGATAGAGGTAAAGCCTTATGGCAGGCTTCCGTTAATGACCAACAAGACCCGGCAGCAGGTTATGGAGAAATTTACAATTTTGATTGGAATAATGATTTTACTAATCCTGTATTAAATAGTGTAACAGTAAAACCCTTTGTAGGTGGTGATCAAAATACGCCTGCAGGTAATACCGATTGGCAGAGCGTAATGTATAAAACGGGTATTGTAACAAATAATAGTTTAACTGTTTCTGCAGGTAATAAAAACTCTTCATTAGAAATGAACCTCGGGTATCTAAATAACTCAGGCATGCTAAGATATACAGGTTACGAACGTATGAGCGGCAGCATTAACGCAATAACCCGGTCTTTCAATGACAAGGTTACCTTTGGCCTCAATTTAAGAACAGCCAATTCTAATGAAACTTTAACTGCCAATGATCTGGGCAGCGCTTCTACCACATCTCTGGCAGTTACTTTAGCGCCCACTATTCCTGTGTTTCAAAAAGATGGAGTAACCTATGCGGGAGAATTGGGTGCAGGCTATTCTGATAGAAATAATCCCTTGCATATGCAATACCTGGCAAGATGGAATAATGCAAACCGGCTGAGTACGCTTGGTAACATTTTTGTAGAAATTCAACCCATTAAAAATTTATTTTTCAAATCTAATATAGGTGCAGATTATGCCACTTATTCAAGTAAGGTCATTTCACCAACATTCGTTGAAGGTGCATTAGCCCGCACGACAAATAGCTTGTCGTTTGACAGAAATCATTTTTTAGGACTTACATGGTCAAATACCCTTCGCTATAATTGGAATTTAAATGCAAATCATAGTTTCAAATTTTTAGTGGGAACGGAATATCTCAAAAGGAAAATAGATTTTGATTTTACCAAAAAAGAAGGATATGCACTTCAAACCGAAGAGTACTTCACCTTAGATGCTGCTACCGGCAATACCATCGCTACCGGAGGATCAACAGGCCACCAGTTGTTCTCACAATTTGCAAGAGTTGATTATAGCTACTCGGATAAATACCTTGCTGCAGTTACCGTTCGTAGTGATGGGTCTTCCCGTTTTGGAAAAAATAATCAGTATGGTATTTTTCCTGCGGCTTCAGTCGGATGGAGAATAGACAGAGAAGCATTCATGCAAAAGAATAACTTATTCTCTGAGTTAAAACTTCGGGTAGGTGTTGGCCGGGTAGGTAACCAGGAAATTGGCGATGTTAATAATGTTTCTCTTTACCAGACGCGATATGGAACAATCCAAAACCAGTTAACACCCGGATTTTGGGAGCAATATATGAACATAGGTACTGCGTACTCTTTGTCAGGCGCCAATACCGGAACATTGCCTTCAGGTTTTGTACAATCGCAGGCAGGCAATCCTGACCTTAAGTGGGAATCTACTGACGAGATCAATGCCGGGTTAGATTTTAGTATTCTTAAAAATAAAATATACGGTTCATTCGATTATTTTTCCAGGAGTACGACAGGTATATTAATTAACCCACCAGTTGCAGCAGTTTTGGGCGAAGGGCAAAATAAAACCGTAAACGGCGCTTCAAAAAGTAATAAAGGCTGGGAGCTTTCATTGGGATACCAGGGTGAAAAAAGAGGAGATTTTACATATGATGTGAAACTTAATTTCGCACATTTCAGAGATAAGGTAACAGAACTTCCTGAAAATGTACGTCCCGCATATCCAGGTATTCCTGGTAATACAATTCTGGGCCATTCCCAGTTTGATATTTTTGGTTACAAAACCGACGGCATCTTTCAATCACAAGCCGAAGTCGACAAAGCTCCAACACAAATCGGCGCCGGGCCCGGCAGAATCCGTTATGTAGATATTAATAAAGATGGAAAAATAGATGCCAATGATCAAACTTGGATCGGTACCACACTGCCTTCGCTTGAATATGGGTTAAGAGTGGATGTGACTTACAAAAAATTTGATCTTTCCTTATTCGGATCGGGCGTAGCAGGAAGAAAGGGATTTGATGTATATACATTGTTCAATAACCTGATGAGAAGCAGGGAAAATGTAGGGCCAGGCGTATTCAATGGCTGGACACCACAACACACAAATACTTCTGTTCCGGCATTAACGCTTAAAGACAATAATAACGAAGGCCGAACTTCCGATTATTTTATGGTAAGTACATCTTATTTCAAAATGCGTAATATTCAGCTTGGATATAATGTCGTTCCAAAAGCTGTTTTTTCAAGGTTACGGCTTTTTGTAATGGCAGAAAATTTATTCTGGTTCAAAAGCAAAAGCTATCAAAGTCCTGACCCCGAAAGAATAGACCTCGGTCCTGTTCCAATACCAAAAACATTAACCTTTGGAATTAATGCATCATTTTAAAAATAAAACTTACATCAAAATGAAAAATATAAAAATAATTACTTTTCTGCTATCAGGGTTATTGCTTGTTAGCTCTTGTAAAAAAGCACTTGACTATACACCGCCCGGAGTTTTATCATCTTCAGATTTAACGTCTCCAACTGCGGTTGAAGGCTTGGTTACCGCAGCATACGCAGCTATCGGAAACGGAGATATGATCGGGCCCATTTATAGCAATTGGGTATATGGAAGCGTTCATTCCGATGATGCCTATAAAGGTGGGGGAGGTACCGGTGACGTGGGAGAAATTGATGCTATTGAACACTATAACTTAGTGACACCTTCGATGGGAGCTTTTGTTACCCGTACGTGGCAAAATTTATTCAAATCAATTGCGAGGGCCAATGTGGCTCTACGGGCTGTTAATTCTCTGGATGAAGCTGCTTTTCCTCAGAAAAAAATACGCCAGGCAGAATTACGGTTTTTAAGAGCGCATAGTTATTTTATCATGAAACTCTTATATAAAAATATTCCAATTTTTGATGAAACGCTCACCAGTGATGAGATTCTAAAAGTTTCAAATGATTTGAGCAACGAAGATTCCTGGAATAAAATTGCTGATGATTTTCAATATGCAATTGATAATTTACCCGAAACCCAACCGGAAATTGGGAGAGCAAACAAATTTGCAGCGGAGGCTTACCTGGCAAAATTAAGATTATACCAGGCTTATGAGCAGGATGCCACACATCATGTTACTGGTATTAGCCAATCAAGATTGCAGGAAGTTGTTACGTTAACGCAGGCGGTTATCTCATCTGGCAAATATGCTTTGAGTGCTGATATTGCAGATAACTTCTTACCTGAAACTGAAAATGGGCCGGAATCAATTTTTGCAATTCAATTTACTATTAATGATGGTACAACGGCTGGAAGGTTGAACTATGAAGATGGATTGAATTATCCTCACGGTGCGCCGCAATACGGTTGCTGCGGTTTTCATGCTGCCAGCCAAAACTTGGTAAATGCCCATACTACAGATGCAAATGGATTGCCCAATTTTACAACATTTAATAATACTATTGCAGATTTAACTACTGCAACGGTCGATCCGCGCCTTGATCACACTGTTGGTATAGACGGGCATCCGTATAAATATGATAACACAAGGCCCTTTAGTAATAGTTGGGTTCGTGATCCTGGTGTTTATGGTAATTTTCATACCATGCGTGATCAACAATTGGCGACGAGTTCATCTTACTTTAAAAACGGGCCATTTATGGGTACAGCAAAAAATGTTGATATTCTCAGGTACGACGATGTTTTACTGATGCAGGCAGAAGCCTACATTGAATTAGGGCAGCAGGATCTTGCTTTACCCTTAATTAATCAGATCAGGAATAGAGCGGCTGCAAGTACCGGAAGACTTAAGAAACTGGATGGTACTTTTCCTTCGAATTATAATATCAAGCCATATCCGGCCACCGGTTGGACGCAGGCCTATGCCCGTCAGGCTTTGCAATGGGAAAGACGCCTTGAATTTGCAACAGAAGGATCTCGTTTCTTTGATTTAGTTAGATGGGGAATTGCTGAACAAACTTTAAATGCTTATATCGATGTTGAAAAAACCAGAAGGACCTTTTTAACAACGGCAAAATTTACGGCAGGAAGGGATGAATACCTGCCTATTCCCCAATCTGAAATAACATTTACCAATGGGTTGTATAAGCAAAACCCTGGTTATTAAATTTCGAAATAAAAATTCTCATAAGCAAGTACTAACGTACAATCGTTTATTTTCGGGGGGAGGTTTTACTTTCCCCTTTTTAATTCGAGTCTTATCAACTTGAAGTTATAGTTAAAAAAAAGTAGCATCATAAAAAATACCATAATTTATAAATTCAAAAAAAATCCATCATGAAGAATGATATCTAAATTTATAAACTGATAATTATGAAAAGAAAAGTATTAGCTTTTTTTATTGTTATGCAAATAATAATAGGAAGCAGTATTGGGCAACCTACAGATACAAACAGGGGAGAAGAATATAGGCCTAAAGTTCATTTTACGCCCGCTGCCCATTGGATAAACGACCCCAACGGCATGGTCTATTATAAAGGTGTTTATCATTTGTTCTTTCAATACTATCCGGATAGCACTGTTTGGGGACCAATGCATTGGGGACATGCTACCAGCCCGGATTTAATTCATTGGAAGGAACAACCCATTGCATTGTATCCTGATAGTTTGGGTTATATTTTTTCAGGCAGTGCGGTAGTTGATAAAAACAACTACAAGCGGCCTCGGAAAAAATGGAAAGACACCGTTAGTCGCTTTGTTTACCAGTCACAATCCGGTTACTGAAAGAGAGCATAGGATGGATTACGAAAACCAAAGTATGGCTTATAGCCTGGATGACGGAAAAACCTGGAAAAAGTATGAGCACAACCCGGTATTGAAAAACCCCGGTATAACCGATTTCAGGGATCCAAAAGTAATGTGGTATGAGCCAGGCAAAAAATGGATAATGACACTTGCAACCAAAGACAGGGTAACATTTTACTCTTCAAAAAATTTAAAAGACTGGAAGCGGGAGAGTGATTTTGGAGAAAATGTTGGTGCTCATGGCGGTGTATGGGAATGTCCCGATTTGTTCCCTTTGGATGATAATGGTAAAAAGGTGTGGGTATTAATTGGGAACATTAATCCCGGTGGCCCCAATCTCGGTTCAGGCACACAATACTTCTTAGGTTCATTTGATGGAAATAAATTTAGTACTAATCAAACTGAAACAAAATGGCTTGATTACGGCCCGGACGATTATGCAGGAATAACCTGGAGCAATACAGGAAATAGAAAGATTTTTTTAGGATGGATGAGCAATTGGTTATATGCGAACCTGGTACCCACCATTAAATGGAGGAACGCAATGACTATTCCGCGGGAATTAAAGATTCAACATGTTGGCAAAGACATTTTCGTAGCTTCTCAGCCTGTTAGAGAATTGAACGAAATAAAGGAGAAACCAATCGTGGCAGAAAATGTTGAAATAAATAAAAGCCTTGATATTACGCAGAAAATAAAAGACCTTAAATTTCCTTGCCAGTTTAATATGGCTTTAAACAGTTTAAAAGATTTTTCTTTAGTACTTTCCAATGATGTTGGAGAACAACTCCTGATTGGCTATGATAAAAAAAATAATCAATATTATATAGATAGAACTAATTCGGGAAAAACCAATTTTCAAAAAGATTTTGCAGCGAAACATACTTCTCCACGTTTTGCAAAAGGTCAAAGTATAAATATTTCATTGGTAATTGATGTAAGCTCAATTGAATTATTTGCGGATAAGGGACTATCAATCATGACAGAAATTTTTTTCCCCAGTAAACCCTTCAATAAAATGAGTATTCATTCAGAAGACAAACTGATAATTGAAAAATGGAGTTACGCCAAATATAAAAGTATTTGGAAAACGAATAAAAAGCCTTCCTGAAAATTATGATTGAACCCCCCCAAATCTCATGATCATAATCAAGCAAGTAGTTTTGGTTTAAATATACAAAGAACTACTACGGGGAGTGTTTCTACACTCTCTTTGTTTTCTTTTGGTTGAATAGTCGGGAAAGGAAGTTGCAATCTCGAAAATAATTTGTTATATCTATGATTAAAAAATGAAACATTCTATTAGTATTTTATTATTATTGATTTCTTTTAAAGTATCAGCGCAAAATTCCAATAAGCCACCAGCCCTGGTCATACCTCATTTTCAATTTTTCCGGTTAAATAACACTCCTTTCACTGATAATGATTTGCCAAAAGGGAAAATAATTTTTTTCATGTTTATCGATCCTGATTGCGATCATTGTCAGCATGCAATTAACAGCATTGGACAACAAAACCAAGTTTTTAAAAACACTGCATTCTTTCTTATTTCAATGTTTGGAGTAGATAAGATAAATCACTTTATTGATACTTATGGAAGCAATTTAAAGGGACAAAAAAATATAACGATACTTCAGGATAAGTCGCAGGAATTTATTTCCAAATTCAATCCTGTAAGATATCCTTCCATGTTTTTATATTCTGCTGAAAGAAAGTTGCTTGATTATGAAGATGATCCTGAGTCGGTTTTCAGGCTGGTAAACACCATTAATAAAAATGTAAAATAGGTATAAACGACAATTTCTTTCCCTAAGCCTTAAGATAAATACTTGTAAAATTGAACCCAACAATCTTTTAAAGGTCATCTTGCCTATATCAATCTATTATGTATTTTTCCCCAAAGAAAAAAGTTATGGTTATGTGCAGGCATCTTGCTTATTGTTAGATGACGGTAAAGGCAATTTTAACTTGATTCAGCGGGCTTACCTATAAATTATAACAGCAAATCATGCGTCCGTGCAGTCGATTATGATAAGGATGGTGACCTGGATTTGTTTATTGGGGAAAGAGTAGAACCATGGAATTATCCAAAGAAAGTTTCAGGAATTTTATTACGAAATGATACAAAGAATGGGATTGTAAAATTTACAGCTATATGGTAGGTAAGATTTTTATTGATTCCACATGCATCAGCTATTTCCTTTAGATATGAATTCATTTTTTGATTGCTTAAAACCGGTAAAACCCGATCTTTATTTTTACATTGAGGATGTTGTTCAAAACGATTTATGATTTTTAAAGCAGGTGGTAACAATGGTATTCGCGAAGGAACATCAGTTTTTCGGTCGTTTAGTAAAAATCCATTTTTCTCCATCAATACCTATCCCGATTTCAGTGCGTTTTAATTTTTGAACATCGGCATAAGCCAAGCCGGAATAGCAACTAAATAGAAATATATTTTTTACTATTTCCAGTCTTTCAATTGAAAATAGAATACCTGATAATTTGTCTAGTTCATATTCAGTTAAAGCTGTTCTTTCAACTTCCCTTTTTGCCATATTGAAACCAACGAAAGGATCTTTCTGAAGCCAGCCATTCTTTAAACAACGCAAGACAATTTTCTTAAAATTTGCCAGGTATTTAATAGTTGTATTGTGACCGCATTTACGAATACTTTTTAGCCAAAATTCATATTCGGCAATGAATTCATAGTTCAGTTTATCAATATCTATATCTGGTAATTTATATTTCCATTTTAAAAAGGATTGGGTGTGTTTGTAAGAAGTTTTATATCGGTCCAATGTGCCAGATGCATATTCCTGGTTTACTAAAATAGCTATCTGGTCATTGTGGTACTTGAATACTTCAAGCACCATATACTTTTTCCTCGTATTCTTACCAAGAAGGAGATTTTTTATATTTTCTGCATTTAGTTCTTTATCCGTTTCGATTAGTTTTCGATTTGCTTCAAAAACTTTTTGTTGTAAGTGTATCCAGGTAAGCATTAAATGTTCTTGCGGTATCGCTTTTTCCACTCATTCTTCCCGCCGTGACATTCCAATTATTCGAATCGCATTTTCTTTTGGTGCTGATTTCAGTAAAAATTCCATCCACAGTAATCCGCATGTATACAGGCATTCGCCTTCTATAAAATCTCTATTTTTTTTGAGGTGAAAAAATAAACCAAAACTCTTTTCCATAAATCATCCAATTTTAGGTTATGAAATTACGTTTAACGCATAATAAAATACCTACATGCGTTTGTATAAAATGTTAATAGATAAAGACTTATGTAACGTTGGTTGAGTCTTTTTAAAGTAGAGTAAGACTCCACGAATCACTCAACCTAAACAGCAGTAAAATGGAGGAAATATTAGTAAACTTAGAAAGCGAAAATTTTTGAAAGCCTTGATTTTACTGGGTTTCTTAATTTTACGTTCTTTAAAATAACTGATTTCAGCGGAGACTGAGGGATTCGAACCCTCGATACAGTTTCCCGTATACACACTTTCCAGGCGTGCTCCTTCAACCACTCGGACAAGTCTCCAAAAAGGATTGCAAATGTACAGTTTCATTCTAAAACTTTTTCCATTTGCATGCTACGTGATCCCTTTATTAATATCTGTACATTTTCAAAGTGCTGGTTGTGCAGCCATTCTTTAACCTCTAAAGCATTATCGTATTTAATGTATTTATGGTTAAGATTATTAAAATTCTTTCCGACAAGAACTACATCTTCCCATTTATATTTATCGATAAGTGAAATCAATGCTGCATGTTCCTTTTCACTATCATTCCCTAATTCCATCATTGATCCCAGCAATAGAATTTTTTTATCTCCCCTCATTGCTGCATAATTTTCTATTGCCGCCTTCATGCTTCCGGGGTTTGCATTATATGCGTCTAATATTATAGTATTACTGTTGCGATGAATTAATTGGGAGCGGCTATTCGAAGGACTGTAATTTTCGATGGCCCATTTTATTTTACTATCATCAATATTGAAATGCCTGCCAATGCAAACGGCAGCCAATACATTTGAAAAATTATAGATACCTGCAAGTTTTGTTTTTATATCGAGGGGGTGGATTCCCCCGATTTCTATTTCAGGAAAAGGATCGCTTTTTAATATTTTTCCATAAAGGTCTTTTCCGGAAGAACCATAAAATATTTTTTTATCTAATTTTATACTTAATTCAATCACACTCTCATCATCAGAATTTATGAACGCTGTCCCATTATTTTTGCGCAGGTAATCGAACAGTTCACCCTTGCCCTTTTTTACATTTTCTACACTTCCAAAACCTTCGAGGTGTGCCTTGCCAATATTGGTTATTAAACCGTGTGTAGGCATTGTATATTCGCAATAGGCCGCTATTTCATTTAAATGATTGGCGCCCATTTCGATTACCGCCATTTCCGCATCGGGCCTGATTTTTAAAATGGTGAGTGGAATACCAATATGGTTATTTAAATTTCCCGCGGTAGTGTAGGTTTTATAGGTTGTTGAAAGTACCTCGTGAACAAGTTCCTTAGTTGTCGTTTTTCCATTGCTTCCTGTTATTGCAATAAATGGAATGCGACTTTTATTTTCAGAAGAAATGTTGAACTGTGTCCTATGAAATTTTGCGAGATTTTGTAATGTTATCAGTACGTTGTTGGTTCGAATAATTCGATCATCACTATGCAATATCTCCTCATCCGCAAATACATAGGCGGCGCCCATTTCAATAGCTTGTTTGGCGAAAAGATTGCCATTAAAGTTGGGACCTTTTAACGCAAAAAATAAATCGCCTTTTTTTAATTTCCTGGTATCAGTTTGAACAGAAGGATGCTGTTGATATATTTTGTAAATTTCTTCAATCTGCATCCGCAAATTTATGATGGAGTTTTCTTGTTTTCATCAAAATAAAAAACCTCCCGTTTAATAACAGGAGGTTTTGATTTATAGAAAAGATTTTATCAGCTTTTTTTCTTTTTGTTCTGCTTGCGCTTTCCAAAAATATTACCTTCCTTAAACCCGTTACCTTCAGGGCTTCCAAGCCTTGTCATTGCACAACGGAATCCAACGGTGCTGCTTGACTGATCCTGTTCCATATAACGTCTTGCACCAGGTGACAACCAATATGGCATATCGTTCCAGCTACCACCTTTAATAACACGTGATTTATCGCTTATTAATGATGAGATACCGTAGCCGTAAGTAACACTGGAAATTGAATCACCATCAAGGTAGTTGATAACATCACCTTTCTGATAGTTACGACGGGTTACTGCTTCAGAATCCTGAACCACTACTTTTTTCAAACGACCTAAAGTGTCTCTTTCATATTCGCCCTGTGCATCCTTATAAAATTTAGTGAATTTATTACCTCTATAAGGATTCACATCATCTTCATCAAGCGGAGTAAGAGGGCGATAGACGTCACCTACCCATTCGCTCACATTACCACTCATATTGTATAGTCCATAGCCATTGGGGTAAAAAGATTTAATTGGGCCAGGAATGGCTGCACGGTCATTGAGTCCGCCGGCAACACCCATCACGTCGCCATTACCTCTTTTAAAGTTGGCCAAAAACTGCCCCTGCCAGCTTCCGCGACGGTTATCACGCAATCCATTTACATTCTTGCTCCATGAATAAACCTGCTGATTTGAGAGAACCTCTTCACCATGATTTTTTTCTTTGGTGCGTGGATGAGGATTTTCTGCAATAATACCGTAAGCTGCATATTCCCATTCAGCTTCTGTTGGTAAACGATATCCTGGCAACAACAGACCATCTTCAAATGTGATTACTTTTCTTGTTCTTCCGCTGACATCTTTAAGGCCACCCTTCTTAGGAGCGGTTTTATTGTTGATCATATCGGGATTCATGAGGTAAGTATCAGTATTGAACGTTTGGTCGCCCTGGCCACCCTTCATAGCAGCTAAAGGAGCTCTCTTATTTAAATAACCTTTGTCTATTAGTATTTTTTCATTTACACGATCACTCCTCCAAATGCAGAAATCATGTGCCTGTTCCCAACTTACACCTACCACAGGATAATAATTATAAGCAGGATATCTGAAGTAATATTCAACATATGGCTCATTATAAGCCAATTCGCTTCTCCAAACCAGCGTATCTGGTAAGGCCATTCTCATTACGGCCGTATCATTATCAAATGTGTTTGCCAGCCAATACAAATATTCGCGGTAGTGAACATTTGCGACTTCGGTTTCATCGATATAAAATGAGTTTACACTCACACGGCGAGGGATATTATTCCAATCACCCATTACGTCTTCTTCTTTGGCTCCCATTACAAATGTACCTCCCTGAATAAAAACAAGGCCCGGGCCTGTTTTCTGTTCTTTGGCTTTAAGTACATGGAAGTTACCATAGTTCTTATCATCATAGTTCCATCCTGTTACGGATGACTTATCTTTCTTTTTGTTACAAGACATAAAAGTAAAAGACGAAGCCAGGATAATAAGGCATAAATTTCCGGCAGATATTGATTTTTGCATGTGCATTCGTTTAGCAGATTATTTAACGAAAGGTTTTCTCTATTATTGTATTAGGGTATCAATTTGTAAATGCGAATATAAATACTTTATTTGATTTTGGCCGGAGCCCGAAATACATCTAAAATGTTACTAACTCTTTTTACGAATCATGCTCAAATAAAGCACAGCGCCATCTTTACATCTTTTACCCGAAAGTTATTTTTTGTAGAATTGTGAATCGTAGTTGATTATTTAATTAATTGATGGCTGTTGAATTGAGCAATAAATGTACAATAAAATCCGTTCAGGTATCAATAAAAAAATTATAAATATTTTCCCGGAGTTTTTTAAACTAATTTTAAAATATATTCTTCTTGCTATTAACGCAGGTTTATATTTTAATTGTCTGTTTCAATAAAAAATTTATTTTTACAAAACCCAAAAGTAATTTCTATAAAGTTTAGCTCTACCTAACCAAGCAATATTTACACATGAAACAAGCAACTTTGAAATTAACGGCATTAGTGATGCTGGTTGGGAGTGTATTTGTCGTTAACGCACAAAGCACCGCAAATTCTATTAATGTTGTTACAACTGCAGTACCATTTTTGAGAATCTCGCCAGATGCCCGTTCGGGTGGTATGGGAGATGTTGGTGTGGCTACGATACCCGATGCAAATTCCTGTTTTTGGAACCAGGCAAAATATCCATTTGCTGTAAGCAAATCGGCAATTTCGGTAACGTATACTCCCTGGTTAAAGGGTTTAGATCTTAATGATGTTTATCTTGCTTCACTCGCAGGGTATTATAAATTGGATGATGAAGGCCTTCAGGCTATTTCAGCATCATTACGTTACTTCAGTCTTGGTAATATACAATTCACCGATGGCCTTGGCAATAATCTTCAGCAATATCGTCCTCGTGAATTTGCTTTTGACGCAGGCTATTCTACTAAACTTTCTGATAAACTGGGTATCGGCATAGCACTGCGTTATATAAATTCCAATCTTGCAAGCGGACAGTCTGCAAGCGGCTCTACCTATAAAGCGGGTACAGCAGTGGCGGGGGATCTTTCTTTATTTCACGACGGAACACAAGGAAGCAGCGATGGTTCAGGCTTAAACTGGGGGGTTGCACTTTCCAATCTCGGTTCTAAAATCTCTTATACCAACGATGCATCTGAGAAAGATTTTATTCCGGCTAATCTTGGTTTGGGAGTTGCTTATGTAAAAGCTTTTGATGAAAGTAATAAAGTAACATTTGGGTTAGATGTCAATAAACTCCTTGTCCCAACTCCTCCTTTGTTAGGTGATACCGCGGGATTAATAGCTTACCATAGTAAAGGCGTTGTTAGCAGTTGGTTCAGTTCTTTTGGAGATGCACCAGGTGGCTTCAGCGAAGAATTAAAAGAATTCCAGGTATCTGTAGGCGCTGAATATTCTTACATGGATCAGTTTTTATTCAGGGCCGGTTATTTTTACGAAAATCCAACAAAAGGAGATCGCCAATATTTTACAATTGGAGCGGGTTTGAACTACAACATGTTTGGTTTGAATTTTTCATACCTGGTACCTTCAGGCAATGGCATTAATAGAAACCCGCTGTCAAATACACTTCGCTTCAGTATAATTTTTAATCTTGACAAATCGACGGCTGTCGGAACAACCACTCAACAATAATCTTGTTATTATTTATATCGACGCCTCATTTGTTGAGGCGTTTTTTATTGATGCCAATTTGCTCATCTAACAATCACGCTTCAAAATGTCTCTGCCAATTAATATTATATTTGGCCTGATTTTTTACTTTTAATATTGATTAAGAACCAGCATTAAATTATTTGAAAGCATGTCATTTAGAATAGGATTCGGAATTGATTTTCATCAACTGATCGCGGGAAGGGATTTATGGATTGGCGGTGTAAAAATTCCGCATATCAAAGGGGCGCTTGGGCACAGCGATGCTGATGCATTGCTCCATGCAATTTGTGATGCATTACTTGGAGCAGCGTGCCTGGGAGATATTGGAGTTCATTTCCCCGATACTGCTGCAGATTTTAAAGACATCGATAGTAAAGTACTTTTGCAAAGAACTTACATGCTTGTAAGTGAGGCAGGATACAAAGTGGAAAATATCGATTCAACGGTTTGCCTTGAACGGCCTAAAATTAAACAATACGTTCCCCAAATGCAGAAGACAATTGCAGCCATTCTTTCATTAAATGAAAATGCAGTTTCCATCAAAGCAACAACTTCGGAGAAGATGGGATTTGTTGGGAGAGAAGAAGGGATTGCTGCGTACGCAACAGTCTTACTTGTTTCAATTAATAATTGACGAAGTTTATTTTTTTAAATTAACGCATCATTATCTTTGCCGCAATGCAAGAAGTGGTAATAAAGATCATCAACACGTCAGGAAATAATTTGCCTGAATACGCCACTGCAGGTTCTGCTGGTATGGACATAAGAGCCAATTTGCAAAATTCTGTTATTTTACAACCTTTGGAAAGAGCAATGATTCCCACAGGCATTTTCCTGGAAATACCTTTGGGATACGAGGCACAAATGAGGCCCAGAAGTGGTCTTGCTTTTAAACAGGGAATCACCTGCTTAAATTCTCCCGGAACAATTGACAGTGATTACAGAGGTGAATTAAAAGTTATCCTTATAAATTTATCATCACAGGCGCAAACAATATGTAACGGGGAGCGTATAGCCCAGATCGTTATATCGAAGGTGGAACGGGCTTTGCTGCAACCAGTTGAACAATTGACAGTATCCGTTAGAGGAGAAGGAGGCTTTGGGCACACAGGCAAAGCTTAAATTTTAAATGAAAAATTGAATGATGAGATATTTTATTACGATTGCTTGTTGCGCTATCATGATTTTTTGTATTAGCAGTTGCAGATCAACAAAAAAATTGCAGACGGCCATTAGCAGAAAGGATACGCAATTAGTGGTAACTCCGGCGCCGGTAGATAGTGTTGATTCTTTAAATGGCGCATCGGATGTTCTGAAATCGCTTGATAAGAACAAGATAAACTTCACAACTTTTTCTGCAAAAATAAAAGTGCAGTATGAAGACTATAAAGGAAAACAACCAGACTTTAATGCGTTTGTTAGATTACATAAGGATAGCGTTTTGTGGATTTCAATTAATGCAACTTTCTTAAGCATAGAGGCTTTTAGAATTCTTATAACAAAGGATACCATAATCATTCTAAATAAGCTGAACAAGCAGGTAGAGTATCATTCATTTAATTATATTGAAGACATTGCACATATTCCGTTGAATTTTTCTACGCTTCAGGATATTGTTATTGGCAATCCCGTTTACGTTGGGGATAGCATTGTCTCCTTCAGGCAAACAGAAAATCATATTTTACTTGGCACCGTTGGTGAGTTTTTTAAGGATCTGCTAACTATCTCTGCAGATAATAATTTGCTTGAAAGAAGTAAACTCGATGATGTTGATGTCGGACAGAATCGTACAGCAGATCTGAGCTATGGAGGCTATGAAAAAAATAACGGATTTTATTTTGCAACCTATCGTGAAATAACTGTCGCTGAAAAGACAAAAGTTGATATTAACCTCAATTTTAAACAATATGATTTTAACAAGGAATTATCTTTCCCCTTCAACATTCCAAGAAATTATAAAACAAAATAAGCGTTACTTTTAATTAAGTTCGAATAATTAAAGACTGTAGCTTCCTGCATATATAATTACACATTATTTTTATTAAAAAACTTTCCCGCATGCAAAAGATAATTGTAATAGCAATAACTTTTCTTTTATTTCTATTCAGGGTAATAGCTCAACAACCCGACGATAAAAATGCCTTGCAACAACAGCGGGAGCAGCTTAAAAGAGAAATTGAAGAAACCGAGAAAGCGCTTAACGAAACAAGGAAAACTGCTAAGGTAAATATTGGTCAGCTTTCGCTTATCAATAAAAAAATGGACCTCCAGGGAAATGTTATTGATAATATCAGCAGCGAAATAAAGAGCCTGAATAACAATATTTACCTGGCTCAAAAAGAAATAAACAAAATGGGCCGCATTTTAGATACGTTGAGGCAGGAGTATTCTAATAGCATGGTTTATGCATACAAGAGCCGAAGTAATTATGATTTTCTGAATTTTATATTTTCAGCATCAAGTTTTAACGATGCCGTAAAAAGAGTTGCTTATTTAAGGTCTTATAGAAGTTATCGTGAAATGCAGGCTGAAAACATTTTAAGAACGCAAGACATGCTGGCAGACCGTATAAAAACTTTAACGGGAGCCAAAATAAACAAAAATGTTGCATTGCAGGAACAAGACAAAGCAATGACCCAACTGGAAAAACAACAGGAAGAAAAAAAGGTTATTGTAGATAAACTAAAAAGCCAGCAAAAGGAATTGCAGGCACAGGTGAATGCAAAAAGAAAACAGGACGCCAACCTGAAGAACATGATAACGGCGATGATTAGACGCGAAGTTGAAATTGCAAGAAATGAAGCCGCCAAAAAAGAAAAAGCACGGTTGGCCGAATTGAAAAAAAATAATGCAAATGCAAAAAATAACACCGCTGATAACAGCTTCAAATGGCCGAGCAACAAAACCTTCGGAAAGTTCGAGACCTACGGGAAGTGTATTAGTTAGTTCTGAGGCTGACAGAGCGTTGGATGCAAGTTTTAAAAACAACCGTGGCTCGTTGCCATGGCCTGTTTCAGGATATATTATAGCTCATTATGGCAGAACTACTTTACCGGGTAATATTATTTATGACAACCCCGGAGTTTCAATTGGCGCTAAAGTTGGGGAAGCAGTGAAGGCCGTATTTGAAGGTGAAGTAACACTCGTAAGTTATATAGAAGACAAGCAGGCAGTATTTATAAAGCATGGAAAATATTTTACTGTATATAGCAACCTTGCTTCTGCAAATGTTCAAAGGGGAGACCAGGTAAAAACCGGGCAGGTAATTGGGAAAGTGGGGCTTAATGATGAAGGACAGGGCGAAGTTGACTTCATCATAATGGAAGAAAGTTCTAATGTAAATCCGGAGCAATGGCTTCGCCGACCTTAAAATAAGAGACGAACATTCACAATTATTTACTCTGCTAAAACTTTTTTATAAAGGTTTTCATAAACAGGAACTATTGTATTTATATCAAATTTATTAGCCTGTTCCAATGCATTTTTTTTCATTTCTTTAAATGCCTTATCGTCTGAAAATATTTTAATAATATTCGTACTCATATTTTCGACATCTCCTACATTACTTAAAAATCCGGTTACACCATCAATATTTATTTCCGGAAGTCCACCGGCATTAGTAGATACTACGGGAACTCCTGCTGCCATTGCTTCCAAAGCAACGAGCCCAAAGCTTTCATATTCACTTGGCAGAATAAAGAGATCAGTAATTGCAAGAATATCTTCCATTTGTTCCTGGCGCCCAAGGAATTTTACATCTGCATGCGCATCCATTTGCCGGCAAAGTCCCTCTATGTGAGTTCGCTCCGGGCCATCACCAACAAATAATAGCTTCGATGGAATTACTTTATTAACTTCTTTAAATACATTTACTACATCACCTACTCTTTTTACTTTTCTGAAGTTAGATGCATGTAATAAAATTCTTTCATTTTTCGGGGCAATAATCTGCCTGAACGCTTGTACAGGCGTTCGTTCAAAACGTTTTATATCCACAAAATTATAAATCACTTCTATTTCTTTTTCCATGCTGAAATTCTTATAAGTTTCATCACGAAGATTTTTAGAAACTGCTGTAATGGCATTGCTTTCATTCATAGAAAAAGTTACAACCGGAGAATATGTGCTGTCTTTTCCTACAAGTGTAATATCAGTTCCATGCAACGTAGTTATTACAGGAATATTTATGCCTTCTTTTTTTAAAATCTGCTTTGCCATATATGCGGCAGACGCATGAGGAATAGCATAATGAACATGCAAAAGTTCCACGTCATTATTAATAATAACATCTACCATTTTACTTGCCAAGGCAGTTTCATAAGGAGGGTAATCAAACAACGGATACGTGGGAACTCTTACTTCATGATAAAAAATGTTGGCGTGAAACGCATTTAATCTTACAGGTTGCTGGTAAGTAATGAAGTGTATATTGTGCCCTTTGTCAGCCAAAGCTTTGCCAAGTTCTGTTGCCAACACCCCGCTTCCACCATAAGTAGGATAGCAAACGATTCCTATGTTCATAAAGAGATTATTTTGATCAGGCTCTGAATTTCAATTTTAGAAATGAAGAGAGTAATTTTTAAATTTTGCGCAAATTACAACTTCTTTTACGCTGCGATTTTACCGCTTATAGAAACACGACTTTTTAATGATTTGTTTACTTCGGAGAATATTTGATGGAAAAAATTTCTAGACATTTGTCCTCGATAACTGCGTTTACCTATACCGTTATCTCACTTGTGTATCTGTTATTTTGCCATATCACTTTCAGAATTCTCTTCTTCAAAATATGGTTCGTTTAATTGTACAAGTTTTTTAGCTTGTTTTTTTCTTACTCTCGTATTTAATAGTTCAACAAGGAATGAAAATGCCATACCGAAATAAATATAATTTTTTAAATGAAGATCTTCAGCCCTGGCAGAATCCCAGCCTTCAACCACAAGACTTAACCCAATCATAACAAGAAATGAAAGCGCAAGCATTTTAAATGTGGGATGCTTATGTATAAAGCCTGCGATTTTCGGACTAAATAAAAACATTATTATCAGTGCAATTACAACGGCTGCTATCATAATCTCTACATGTTTTGCAGTACCGCCGGCAGTAATTATGCTGTCGAATGAAAATACCATATCAACTAATATTATTTGAATAGCTGCTTTTGTAAAAGTTAAATATTGTTGTTTTGGCTTCAGTGTGTTCATATCATCACCTTCCAGTTTTTGATGAATTTCGTGTACGGATTTATAGATGAGAAAAATACCACCCGCGAGCATTACAAGGCTGGCAAGGTCAAATCCCTTTTCAAATACGGTAATAATAGATTTGCCTTTTTGAGATAACAACCAACCAAGTCCTAAGAGCATAATACTTCTTACAATCATACCTTGTATAACCCAGAACAGCCGTGCCTTTTTATGTTTATTTGCCGGAAGCCGGTTAATAATTATACTTACAAAAATTACATTGTCAATGCCCAATACAATTTCGAGTATTACAAGAATAAAAAAACTGATGATGCTTTCACTGGTAAATAAATAATTCATTTTCGTAACGAAATTAAATTGCAGTTATATTAAAGATTTACAGATTTTTTTTGCAATGCCAGGGCCTTCATAAATAAAGCCTGTCCATACCTGGACTAGAGAAGCTGCCCAGCAATAAATTTTTCATCTGCATCATTGTGGCGTAAATATTCCACCGCTACTTATTACCGGAATTTTTCCTTTTGTTTTTTTAAAAATTAAACTGGTAATATCAGTAGATACCTGCTTAAGAGGCAAGCCACTTAAACCTCCTGCGCCAGCTTTATCAACTGCCTGCATCGATGAATTTAGATTACTTCTCTTGATGGTGGTATTTGCTGCAATAAGGCCATCCAGTTTAATTTCCATTGCTAACTCAATAATATCTTCCAATTCGCTTGTTAAAAGATCGGGAGAAATTTTTAATAGTAATGGCTTTTGAATTTTTTTTGCTTTATTTAAATTTTGCAAGTGCAAAAGAATTTTTTTTAAAGAATCTTTCTGCTGCAAATCTCTCAATCCCGGCGTATTTGGCGAACTAACGTTTACAACAAAATAATCGACAACACTATGCAGGATGATTAAAACAAGTTTCATAATCTTTCCATGCATCTTCATTTGGCGTTATTTTATTTTTCCCAATATTTCCACCAATAATTATTTTTTTCTTTCATTTAAAAATTCCGGGCTGTTTATGAATTTATACAGACGTTCTGCAACTACTACAACACCATCATTATTAAAACCCATGCGGTTAATTATGGCTTTATCTTTAGGCAAGACGAAACAGTCTTGGTTTTGGGTTGCCTTCCTGCGGCAGTGGTGTTATGGTTCCAATTTCGATAAAACCGAAACCCAATATTGAAAGTTCTCGCAGATAATTTGCATTTTTATCAAAGCCTGCTGCAAGCCCAACAGGATTTGGAAATACAAGTCCAAAACAATTTCGTTCTAACGGTATAGCATTAACTGTAAATTTTTTCGGAGTAAATTTTTTAACAAATGAAAATTTGCAGCAAAACTTAACAAGTTCATTGAAAAATAATGTACTTCTTCAGCATCGAACCAAAACAAAATGTTGCGTACCAGTTTATACATAATGGCCGCGAAGATAACTACAATGTGACAATGTTAGTTGTGAAATGTGAGTGCAGGCTACAGAGGGTGTACGATGTAAGCTTAATAATTGTTTTTACATTACTTCAGCACCCGCGTGCATTACTATTCTGTATCATACCGATCAACACTTTCTATTCCGGGAAGTTTTTTTAAATTTTCAACCAAGTCTTCCAATTCATCTTTATCATGAACATATACTTTAATGTTGCCTTCAAAAAGGCCTTCTTTGGCTTCGACAGTGAGTGCATTAATATTAATTTTCATTTCACCGCTTATAAGATTCGTTATTTTGTTTATAACACCAACATCATCCATCCCAATTATCTTAATACCGGTTAAGAAATGAAATCTCTTTATTTTTAACCCACTTAGTTTTTACAACGCGGTGCCCATAATTAGATAACAACCTTGCTGCATTAGGACAATTGGTTCGATGAATTTTAAGCCCTTCCCCCTGCGTCACAAAGCCGAAAACATCATCTCCCGGAATTGGTTTGCAGCAATTGGCAAGCGTATACATGATCTTATCGCTGCTTTCTCCAAAGATAATAAGTTCGGCGTCCTTCTTATTATAGTGCCTGTTTTCAGTTTCGAATTTTTCTTCCGGTACATGGCTTGTGAATCTTTGGCGCAAAAATCTTATCACCAATAACATTAAATTCTTTTAACTCCTTCAGATCAATTTTCTTTATTGAAATTTCATAAAATAAATCGAGCGAAGATTGAAGTTTATAAAAACTGGTAAGTTCTTCAATGTTGGGTGGATTCATTGCAGCGCCAATATGTTCGAGTTTTTTTTGAAGAATATATTTTCCTTCTTCGCCTATTTTCCTTTTTTCTTCTTTAAGTGAATCTTTTATTTTGGTTTTTGCCTTGGGCGTAACCACAAATTTCAACCACTCACTGTTAGGCTTTTGTTTTGTTGAAGTAATAATTTCTATCTGGTCTCCGCTGCGGAGTTTATGGCTTATAGGAACAAGTTTATGATTAACCTTCGCTCCAATACATCTTTCTCCTATGGCCGTATGAACTGAGAATGCAAAATCCAGCGCAGAAGCGCCAATGGGTAACATTTTTACATCGCCTTTTGGCGTGTATACATATATTTCTTCAGCTAAAAATGAAACTTTAAAATCCTGCAGAAAGTCAATGGAATTAGTGTCCTGGCTGGCAAGCATATCTCTTATTTGCTGGAACCATTTATCGAAACGATTTTCCTCATCGGTGCCTTCTTTATATTTCCAATGAGCGGCCAAACCCTTTTCAGCGATGTCATTCATTCGTTTCGTTCTTATCTGCACTTCTACCCATTTTCCCTGGGCGCCCATAACAGTGGTATGCAAAGCCTCATAGCCGTTACTTTTTGGGTTACTAAGCCAGTCTCTTAATCGTTCAGGAGCCGGAGTATATTCATCTGTAACAAGGCTGTAGACTTTCCAGCAATCTTCTTTTTCCTTTTCAGGAGGAGAATTTAAGATAACCCGAATGGCAAAAAGATCATATACTTCATCAAATGACACACCTTTCTTTTTCATTTTATTCCAAATGGAATGGATACTTTTTGGCCTGCCATAAATTTCAAAATTGAAATGGCCTTGTTGTAATTTTTCTTTTATTGGCTTTATGAATTCATTGATGTAGCGGGTGCGTTCTCTTTTGGTATTATCTAATTTCTGTGCGATATAACGGTAACTGTCAGGCTCCATATACTTCATGGACAAATCTTCCATTTCAGTTTTTATATTGTAAAGCCCCATCCTGTGCGCTAAAGGCGCATAAACATACACCGTTTCAGAAGCAATTTTTAATTGCTTTTCACGCTTCATACTGTCCAGCGTGCGCATGTTGTGAAGCCGGTCTGCGAGCTTTATTAAAATAACTCTTGGGTCGTCCGTTAGCGTTAGTAAAATCTTCTTGAAATTTTCCGCCTGTTGAGATGTATTGGCATCAAGTACATTCGATATTTTTGTAAGGCCATCTACAATTTTTGCAATTTCGCTGCCAAATTCTCTTTGAACGTCTTCAAGTGTTACGTCAGTATCTTCAACCGTGTCGTGAATTAAAGCGCAAATGGTACTGCGAACGCCCAGGCCAATTTCTTCAACGCAGATCATAGCAACAGCCAAAGGATGAAGAATATAAGGTTCGCCACTTTTTCGCCGCATCGTCTTATGTGCGTCTGCAGCTATTTCAAAAGCCCGCCGTACAAGCTCTTTATCACCCGGCTTTAATTTTGGTTTTAACACCCTCAACAAGGCACGGTAATGTCGGAGAATTTCTTTTTTTTCCTCCTCTTCATTTAGAGAATATTTGGGAATGTCAAGGGTAGTTTCCATACAATACGAATTTACACAGAAAATGCGGAGTGATTTTAGAATTGGAATTTTTGAAGGAAGATTTTGAAAGTTTTTAAAATATCAACCTCCTCACCAAAATTACCAGGATTGCCTGGCGATAAATTTACACTTTGGTCAAAAATGAAAACATTGGAAAAATCATAATTCTTACAAACCTCCATTTTTTTTAAGGTAAATCCATTACTTTTGCCGCCCCAAAAGCGCATGTGGTGAAATTGGTAGACACGTCAGACTTAGGATCTGATGCCGCAAGGTGTGGGGGTTCGAGTCCCTCCATGCGCACTTCTCCAAAATAATTTCCTGACAGGAAATTATAAAAAACCGTTCCTGACGGTTGATAAAAGTTAATTAATGGCAAACGTAACAAAAGAACATATTGGCAATCTTCATGATAAGCTAACGGTAAAAGTTTCTAAAGAAGATTATTACCCGTCTTTTGAAAAGGCGATAAAAGACTATAGCAAAAAAGCAAATATTCCGGGTTTTAGAAAAGGCATGGTTCCCCCCGGAATGGTAAAAAAGATGTACGGTGCATCTATTTTTTATGACGAGATTATTAAAGTGGTTGAAAAAGAAATCCAGGAATATCTTACTAAGGAAAAGCCTGAAATTTTTGCTCAGCCGTTACCTATGGAAAGTGACATGAGCAAACTGGACATGTCCAATCCTGCGGATTATGATTTTCCTTTTGAAATTGGCCTTAAGCCCGAAGTTTCCGTGGATGATTTATCAAAAGCGAAACCTTCACTTTATAAAGTGAAAGTAACTGAAGAAATGGTAGATGAAGAAATTGAAAAACTGGTTACCAAACATGGCGATATGAAGGATGCAGAAACAGTTACCGGGTCCCGAAAATGTTTTAAACGTTTTATTTGAGGAAAGTGATGCAGAAGGAAACTCTTTACCCGAGGCTCTTTCAAAAGATAATTCTATTTTGGTAAAATATTTTGCTGAAGATTTTCGTCCACAATTACTAGGTAAGCAGTAAAGATGAGTTTGTTGTTTTGCAATTAAAAACTGCTTTTCCCGAAAAAGAAAGAGAATGGATCTTGTCTGATTTGGGACTTGATAAAAATGCTGATTCAGAAGAGAAATATTTTAAAATGACCATTACCAAAATTGGTTTGGTTGAAAAGAAGGAACTAAATGAAGAATTTTTTAACCAGGTTTTTCCGGGCAAAGAAATAAAAACAGAAGAAGCTTTTCGTCGAAGCGATGAAAAATGAATTGCAGCAACAATGGGATGCCGCCAGCAGGAGCCAGTTGCACGATCAGTTGTATCACATGTTACTAGAGACACCACTTACGCTGCCTGACGAATTTTTGAAGAGATGGATTGCAATAGGCGGTGAAAAGAAGAAATCTATAGAAGAAGTAGAAGCTGAATATCCTTCATTTACCAACCAATTAAAATGGACGTTGATAAGTGACAAAATTATTAACGACAATAAGATTGATGTATCTGAAGAAGAATTAAGGAATAATATGAAAGAAGAAATTATGCGTTATTTCGGGCAGATGAATGTGGGTGATAATGCCGAATGGATTGATAGTTATATTGACAGGATGATGAAGGATGAAAAGCAGGTTGATAGCAGTTATAGAAAGATATTAACTGAAAAATTATTCAATTTTATCGAGAGCCAGGTTACACCTTTGGAAAAGCAATCATCACCGGAAGAGTTATTGGCCATGCAGCATCACCATCATCATTAGTTATGAGCCTTTTTGGGGTGTAAGTTTAGCGATTTAAATCCTTATAACATCATGCTTGTACATTTCTCCTGTCCTTTTGTCTCTTTTTTTTGTTAGCATAATATTTGGGAACTTCATGGCTGTAAATTGCTTTTTTATTAAACTTAATTTATGAACACAGGAAAAGAATTTGAAAAATATGCAGTTAAGCATAAAGGTATTAGCAGCAATACGCTGCATGGATATATAAATCACAACATTACTAATCTTACTCCAAACATTATAGAAGAGCGGCCCATGAATGTAGCCGTGATGGATGTTTACAGCCGTTTGATGATGGACAGGATTATATTTTTAGGATATCCCGTAAATGATGAGGTAGCAAATATTATTACCGCTCAATTATTGTTCCTGGAAAGTACCGACAGGACTAGGGACATTCAACTATATATTAATTCTCCCGGAGGCGCAGTTTATGCAGGGCTGGGTCTTTATGATACCATGCAATTTGTGTCGCCCGATATTGCTACCATTTGTACAGGAATGGCAGCAAGTATGGCAGCGGTTTTAATGGCAGCCGGCGCTACGGGCAAAAGAAGCGCTTTAAAACATGCACGGATTATGATGCACCAACCGAGCGGTGGCGCCCAGGGACAAGCTTCCGACGTGGAGATAACAGTTAATGAAGTAAGAAAAGTAAAACATGAACTCTACGAAATTCTCAGTAATCACACAGGGCAAACCATCGAAAAAGTTACTAAAGACAGCAACAGGGATTTTTGGATGACTGCAGAAGAAGCAAAGGCGTATGGTTTGATAGATGAAGTTTTGGTGACCAATGCGAAAAAAGCAAAAAAATAGACATTTAATTAAAACATTATTCAAATGAATCTTTATAGAAATAATTTAAGACGTTTTGAAGAGGAGGATGAGCCCGAAAAGGCTGTGCCTGAAAACCCAATGGAGAAAATGATGGGCGGGATGATGTTTGACAAGAAATTCATCGAACAACGAAAAATTTTTCTTTGGGGTGCAGTAGATGATAAAACTGCAAAAGATATTACAAACAGGCTTTTATATCTTGACGCAATGGATCCTGGTAAGGAAATTACATTTTATATAAATAGTCCTGGCGGAATGGTTACCAGCGGGATGGTTATATATGATACTATGAAAATGATTAAATCTCCGGTTAGCACAGTGTGCATGGGCATGGCGGCAAGTATGGGCAGTATATTGTTGAGCGGCGGAGAAAAGGGAAAGCGGTTTATTTTTCCTCATGGAGAAGTGATGATACATCAACCCAGCGGCGGCGGGCAAGGTACCAGTGCTGATCTCGAAATTATTGCAGTGCAGATTTTGAAAGCGAAACAACTAGGCGCAAAGATTCTTGCCGAAAATTGTGGCCAGACTTATGATAAAGTGATGGAAGATTTCGACAGGGATTATTGGATGGATGCTACCGAAAGTAAGAAATATGGCATAATTGATGGAATTTTAAACAAACTATAAAGCAACTTTCTGCGTTAATTAATTGTCATTTAATAAATCTGCTTTGCTAAGAACCTGAAAAAGAGAATTAAAAAAATCGTATCTTATATAAGGTTAAATAGCAATTTATACAAACAATAAGCCCAGATGGCCAAACAACAAACGTTACATTGTTCTTTTTGCGGAAGAAGCCGTGATGAAGTTAAGATCCTTATCGCAGGCCAGGAAGGTCATATTTGTGAGAATTGCGTGGAACATGCCCAGGAAATTATTACGCAGGAGATTTTTCCAATGCCGGAAAAAAATAGTCAATCATCTGCATATAAACTTTCTGTAAAAAAACCAATTGAGCTAAAAAAGTTTTTGGATGAATATGTGATAGGGCAGGACGATGCAAAAAAAGTATTGGCCGTTGCAGTTTACAATCATTACAAACGCCTGAATCAAAAAATAGACAGCGATGTTGAAATAGAAAAAAGCAATATCATAATGGTTGGCGAAACGGGTACCGGTAAAACTTTACTTGCCAAAACAATTGCCCGCGTTCTTAATGTGCCGTTTGCCATAGTAGATGCTACTGTTTTTACTGAAGCGGGTTATGTTGGTGAAGATGTTGAAAGTATTTTGAGCAGGTTATTACAAGTATGCAATTTTGATGTAAATGCGGCTCAAAAGGGAATTGTTTATATTGATGAAATAGATAAAATTGCCCGTAAAAGCGATAACCCAAGCATTACACGCGATGTAAGTGGCGAAGGTGTACAACAAGGTTTGCTTAAACTTCTTGAAGGAACTGAAGTGTTGGTACCACCACAAGGCGGGCGTAAACATCCCGAACAAAAACTTATTAAATTAAACACAAGTAATATCCTCTTCATTTGCGGCGGTGCTTTTGATGGTGTTGACAGGCTTATTGCAAGAAGAATCAATACTAATGCAATTGGATTTAACGTAAATAAAGAACTGCAGGATTTTCAACGAAAAAATTTGTTGCAATTTGTGAATGCGCAGGATTTGAAATCTTTCGGATTGATACCTGAATTATTGGGGAGATTACCTGTTGTTACTTATCTGAATCCGCTCGACAAGGTTACCTTAAGGAATATTTTAACTGAGCCAAAAAATTCGCTTATCAAACAATATAAAAAATTATTTGATCTTGAAGGAATTGAGCTTGTAATTGAAAATGATGTTTATGATTTTATGGTTGATAAAGCTATGGAATATAAATTGGGAGCTCGCGGCCTTAGAAGTATTTGCGAGAGCATTTTAACTGATGCTATGTATGAATTACCATCTCAAAAAGTAAAAACTTTTACATTGACGATAGACTATGCTCAGCATAAGTTTAAAATCAGCAAGCTGAGCATGTTGAAAGTTGCTTAATAAATTTTAAGCCTTTAATCTTCACTTTATTTTCCACTAATTTTGAACAAGCAGGAAATTAAATCTTCATTTGTTTATTTTCATTTTATTTTTACGCGAAATGCATAGGGAGTAAAATCTTCTCTGCCACATTTATAAAATATAACTGAGATGGTTGATGTAATTCTTGGCCTGCAATGGGGCGATGAAGGAAAAGGTAAAATTGTTGATTATTTTGCACCGGCATATGATGTAATTGCCAGGTTCCAGGGTGGGCCGAATGCCGGACATACTTTGTATGTTAATGGAAAGAAAATTGTACTGCATCAGATACCGTCTGGCATCTTTCATGAAAATAAAATTAATTTAATAGGCAATGGTGTTGTGCTCGATGCGGTTACGTTAAAAAAAGAATGCGCTGCGGTTGAGGCAATGGGAATCGATTGCAAAAAAAATCTTTACATCAGTGCCAGAACACATCTTATATTGCCTTCGCACAGGGCGTTGGATAAAGCCAGTGAACTTGCTAAAGGAAACGACAAAATTGGTTCGACACTTAAAGGCATTAGTCCCTCTTACATGGATAAAACGGGAAGGAACGGTTTGCGTGTAGGAGATCTCCTTGATAAAAATTTTATTTCTCAATATATAAAGCTTCGGTTAAAACATCAGAAGCTGCTGGATAATTTTTCTTTTAATGAAGACATTTCAACATGGGAAGAAGAATTTTTTGAAGCGCTTGAATTTTTAAAACAATTGCAAATTGTAAATGGTGAATACTTTGTAAACGACGCAATTTCAAACGGGAAAAAAATTCTGGCAGAAGGTGCGCAGGGAAGTATGCTCGATATTGATTTTGGAACATTTCCTTACGTAACCTCTTCCAATACAATTACGGCTGGTGTGGGAAGCGGGCTTGGCATTGCCCCGCAAAAAATTAAAGAAGTATTTGGTATTACCAAGGCCTATTGTACACGAGTAGGAAGCGGCCCTTTCCCAACTGAACTCAACGATGAAAACGGCGAACTTTTGCGAAAAACAGGGATGGAATATGGCAGCACCACGGGCCGACCAAGAAGATGCGGTTGGATTGACCTGGTGGCTTTAAATTTCGCCTGCATGATAAACGGAGTTACACAATTGGTGATGACAAAGGCAGATGTTCTTGATGCAATGGAAACGCTGGAAGTTTGTAAGAGTTATAAGGTAAATGGTGAAGAAACCAACGAAATACCTTTTCAAATGATGAGATCGAAAGTAGAACCCATATATAAAAAGTTTACAGGATGGAAAACAGATATTACCTCAATAAAGAATTTTGATAACTTGCCTCCTGAAATGAGTGTTTATATTAATTACATCAACAAAGTATTAGGAGTTCCGGTAAAATTTATTTCAAACGGTCCGGGAAGTGATCAAATTATTGTAGCAGCGTGATTGTTGCTCTGCAAAAAATATTAAATTATTTTTGGCAAATTAAAAATCTAATTGAAATTTTACATAATTAATCCTTTAAGAAAATTATGAAAGCAAAATCTGATAAGGAAAAAAAATTTCCTGAAAAAAAACCGGTAGAAAATTCTTCTAAAACTTCGTCTAAAAAAAAGGATGATGATTTTGACGATGATGACGATTTAGACGATGATGACATGCCTGGTAAAAAACCAAAAGCCGCTACATCAAAAAAGAAGTCTAAGGCAGACGACGATGATGACGATGATGATGTAGAAATTGAAGATGATTGGGAGAAGACTGATGATGTTGATGACTTTGATCCGGATTTTGAAGAGTTTGATATTCCCAAGTCGAAAATCAAAAAACCTGCTGGTAAAAAAGGTAAGGGTGACGACGACTTTGATCTTGATGATGATTTCAAAGACCTTGATCTTTTTAACGATAGCGGCGACCTGGATGATGAAGAGGATGATTTTTAACAGCGATATTTCCTAAACTTCCGCTGTTGAATAATAATTTTGAAAAGACAATTCTCATCATATTCAATTCATAATTTATCGGCTATTAAATTTCAAATGCTAAACTTCATAAAGAAGTTTGGCATTTTTTGTTTTCTCGATAATCATGAATATGATTTTGATAAATCGTACGAATGTATAGCAGGTGCCGGCGTGATGAAGTCAATAATTTCGAACGGTACTAACAGCATTAGAGACATTGATCAAATTCAACAGAGTTCTGCCGATTGGGTTTTTGGCCACGTTGCTTACGATGTAAAAAATGAAATCGAACATCTTCAATCGTCGAATCCTGACCACGTTTGTTTCCCCGACTTTTATTTTTTTGTTCCCGAAATAGTTTTCATTTTAACAGGAAGTGAATTAAAGATTGGGGTTTTTAATTCCCTCATCTGCTCAGGAAATTTATGATGAAATCATTTCATTGGAACCTATGGAATATGTCAGGTATCCGTCTCCGTTACTAAAGGCACGGTTTTCAAAAGAAGAATATATAGAAACAGTTGAAAAGCTCCAGCAGCACATATTAAGGGGAGATGGATATGAAATAAACTTCTGCCAGGAATTTTATTCGGATCAATCAGCTATTGACCCACTTTTAGTTTATAATAAATTAAGCACTTTGTCTCCCAATCCTTTTTCTGCGTTTTACAAATACGAAGATAAATTCCTTATATGCGCTAGTCCGGAGAGATTTATTAAAAAAAACGGGAACACAATTATTTCGCAACCGATAAAGGGAACAGCCAATCGTATTAAAAATGATGTGGAAGCTGATGAAAAGAGAAGGATAATTTGATGCACAATGATAAAGAGCGCTCCGAAAATATAATGATTGTTGATCTTGTGAGAAACGATCTTGCAAAGATTTGTATGCAGGGTTCTGTTTCTGTAAAGGAATTTTTGAAAGTTTATTCATTCCCGCAGGTGCATCAAATGATATCTACAGTTGCGGGAAACTCTTAAAGACAACATATCTCTTGCCGATATTTTTTACGCAATGTTTCCTATGGGTTCTATGACAGGTGCGCCTAAAAAAAAGGTAATGGAATTAATTGAAAAATATGAAAAAACCAGGAGGGGACTATTTTCCGGAACGTTAGGATATATTAGTCCTGAAGGCGATTTTGATTTTAATGTTGTTATAAGAAGCGTGCTGTACAATCAATCGAATTCTTATATATCGATACAAGCAGGTTCTGCCATAACATTTAAAAGCGATCCGGAAAATGAATATGAAGAATGTTTATTAAAAATAACTGCGATGAAAAAAGCTCTCGAATAAATTTGAATAATTATTTTTTGCCTGGAGAAGTTTTCTTCTTATTGAACTTTGCGTCAACGTTTACATCTTCCAATAATTTTTGTACACATTCATTAAGTATCGGATACTTATTTGCAACAAACAGACTCATCTTAGCATCAGGCAGCCTCATATTGAAAGTGCCACCAGTCGCAAGCATATCATCAAATCCGGGATTAAACCGGTTAAAATCGCTTATATCCATATCAATATTTTTTGCAATTATCGATGAGATATATCTTCCTGAAATGGCCATTGAATCAGCGCCTGATAATTCCTCTTCTGAAATATCGGGTTTTGGAGGTCCGTTGGTACCATCTAAACTTGCATAATTAAAGTTGTTACCTGATGTTTCCATTACATAATGGGTAGCAATAAATTTTTTTACATGATTACGTGATTCTTCCGGAAGATAGTATTGAAGTTTCCAGAAATTGCGGCTGCCACTTTTATTTATAGCAGTGTAAACTCTTCCCGGGCCCTCCGTTATATGCGGCAATAACAAGAAGCCAATCATTAAAATCTTTGTAAAGGCTTAGCAAATATTTTGCAGCCGCATTGGTGCTTTTATAATAGTCTGTTCGGTCATCTACAAATTGATTAACTTTTAGTCCATAATCTTTAGCAGTATAGGTCATAAATTGCCATGGTCCACGAGCTCCTGCAATAGATAAGGCATCTGACTTAAGATCACTTTCAATAACCGCCAGATATTTTAATTCTCTTGGTAATCCATATTGTTTAAGTATGCCATCAATTAAATTGAAATAAGGTAATGCGGTTGCCTTCATTTGCTCCAGGTACTTTCCATGAGCCTGCAAATAGTCCTGCATATATGTTTCAGCATTAGGATTTACCTGAGAACCATAAGGCATCGATGAGTTGTACGAATAATTTTTAAAGAGATCTTTAAATCCGTATTTAGTAACCTGGCTAACATACTTTACCTTTTCTTGTTTGGGAGGAGTTGGAGATTTAATTACTTCGTCGATTGCTCTATCTTCTGCCTTAATATTTTCCGGAATACTGGTGTCTGAAAGATTTTGCGGGCAAGTGTTATTTTTTCCAAACGATAATTTTGTTAAACCTGTTTGAAGAATAATACATTGAAATCGATATGGCTAAAAAATTCTTCATCAACTAATACCTTTTATAGTTTTTCATGAGTGTTTCAGACAACTCAAGCAAAGTTAATTCATCATATTTATTTGTAATTAGCTGAACTCCAAAAGGCATACCATTAGAATGTTTAAATAAAGGCAGTGATATCGCAGGAGTGCCTGTAAGATTTGCATAGACGGTATAGATGTCAGCGAGATACATTGCGATGGGATCTTTTTGCATGCTTCCGGCTTCGAATGCAGTTGAAGGAACCGTTGGCATTATTAAAGCATCAAAATTTTTGAAAATTTGTTCTGTCTGGTTTACAAGCAATCTCCTTATTTGTTGTGCTTTTGTAAAATAAGCATCATAATATCCTTCACTCAAAACAAACGTGCCCAGCATAATGCGCCTTTTTACTTCTTTACCAAAACCCTGGCTCCGCGTTTTTTTATAAAATTCAACAAGGTCTTCATCCAGGTTTTTATAGCGATATCCGTACCTTACTCCATCATAACGTGACAGGTTACTCGAAGCTTCGGCTGTTGTAATTACATAATAAGCCGGTACAATAAAATCTATAAGACTGAATTCGATCTCTTCTGTATCGTGCCCATCCATTTTTAATTGCCCGGCCAGTTCGTAAATATTTTTCCTGATCTCGGCATCTAAACTTTTGTGTTCCAGAGCATTCTTTAATAATGCGATCCGGTAACTGTTGGATGTATTTTTTTTTGGTTGAAGAGAATTTCTAAATTCAGATTGTCTTTGCTGGTTGACAGTGCTGTCAAACTGGTCAGGACCATTTAAGACTTCCAAAACTTTGGCTGCATCCGCTACATTGTTGGAAAAAATTCCTATTTGATCGAATGAGGAGGCATAAGCAATGAGGCCATTTCTCGATATAGATCCATACGAGGGTTTTACGCCTACAATTCCGCAAAAATCTGCAGGTTGCCTAACTGATCCGCCTGTATCACTACCAAGGCTAACCATACAAAGACCGGCCTGTACCGCAACTGCGGAGCCTCCTGATGAACCACCTGGCACTTTATTTTCATCCAATGCATTTCGAACCCGTCCATATACCGAATTCTCATTGGTACTGCCCATCGCGAACTCGTCACAATTACAACTGCCTATTATTATTGCATCTTCTTTTAATAAATTTTCAACCACCGTTGAATTATATATTGATACGAAATTTTTTAATATTCCAGAAGCTGCAGTTACTTTATGATCCTTATAGCAAATCACGTCTTTAATGGCTATAACTACACCATGAAGTTTACCAGGAGTCTCGCCATTTTTTCGTTTACTATCCAACCTATCTGCACGTCCAACTGACTCATTTGCAAATATTTCAACAAATGCATTTAGATGTTTATTAGCTGCTATTTCTTTTAAATAATGTTGTACGGCCATATTGCAACCGTCTGGGTTGTTGGCTAAGAAATTGTGGTAATCTTTTATAGAACTGAAATGAAACATCTAAAACTTTAGTATTGTAAATAATGTGGGAGACTTGAATCGTTGTCCGATGTTAACTCCATTCTTTTGCTTCCTCAATCTTCTTTTCCTTTTCTACCTTAACGCAAAGGAGAATACTTATTTCATATAAGATCAGTAATGGAATAGTACATATGATTTGACTAAGCATATCAGGTGGTGTAATTATCGCCGAAAGAATCAACATAATTACAATTGCGTATTTACGGGCCTTGCGTAAATACTTTGCACTAACAACATCAATTTTGGCGAGAAAAAACATTACGAGCGGTAATTGAAATGCAAGTCCCGCTCCAAGAATCAAAGGTATAAGGGTGTTAAAATAACTAGTTATTGTCCACCGGTTTTCTATATTGTCGGCCAGAGAAAAATTTGCAAAAAAGTGAATCGTATACGGCGCAATGACATAATAGCCAAATAGAACACCAATAAAAAACAAAAGTGAAACCCAAAAAATTACCCCGCGGGTATTATGTAATTCTTTTTTAGTTAATGCGGGTTTTGTAAACTTCCAAAATTGCCAAAAAACATACGGGAATGCAAGAATAAATCCTCCAATTAAAATTATGTTGAAGTAAACTCCAAATTGGCCTCCTACTACAGTACTTTGCATTTTTACGCTTATATGGTCCATGCATAACTTATCGCCCAAGCCAATAGATCTGCTGATCTTACACAAAAATCCATAAGTTGGAAATTCAGGATGCGTCGGTCCCATAAGCACTTTCTTTACAATAAAATTATTGTATATGGCCATAACTATTGCCCCTATGGCTACCGCAACTGCAGATTTAAAAAGATGTCCACGTAATACATCCAGGTGTTCTAAAAAAGACATCTCTGCCCGTTCGTCTGTACTATTGTTTCTTTTAAAAAATTTCATGAATAAAAAAGTGTGGTAGATTTTATGTTATAAAAATAGAACAATGATTTTATTTGCCCATCATTGTTATTTGCAGGAAATAAATTCCGGATATGACAAAAAAAACCCACAAATTATTGCGGGTTTTAATAATCGTAGTATTCGATAATTACTTAAATATATCTCCACTAAATGGGCGTATTCTCCCTTTTTACAGGTGGAGCAGCATTAGAAGAACTCTTAACAGTTGTAGATTGGTCAGCATTTAAATTATCCTCAATTTCTTTCTTCACATTATCTTTTGCATCTTTAAATTCCCTGATACCTTTACCCAATCCACGCATTAATTCTGGAATCTTTTTACCTCCAAATAAAAGAAGTACTACTAAAGCAATAAGAATTATATGAGGGCCACTAAATAAATCTCCCATAATTTATATTTTAAATTAATTATTGCAAATATAGACTAAAAACTAAACAGTAAACCCGGTAATTTTTGGTATTATCTTAAAAGTTAACGATCCACTAATTTAAAAAATACCAATGCGTTTATCTATTGATATACCTTCCGCATTTGGCTTTCCCGTTAGCAGCTTCGTACGGGGAAATTCCACGGGCACAAGAAGCAAAAATTACAGATAGCAGGAACATAACAATACAAACTTTTTTCATTTTAATAAGTAATAGTGATGTAGAGTTTATATCATTCAGAGATTTAAGCGAACTGCAAGTATATAAAATAAAAAACCGGAAAACAATAGTCTCCCGGTTTCTTGGAACTTTTTTATAGCTATTTCATTCTTTTTTCCTGGATACGGGCACTTTTACCGCTTCTTTCACGAAGATAATACAGTTTCGCACGGCGCACTTTACCAACTTTGTGCAATTTAATGCTATCAATATTAGGTGAAAACAAGGGAAACAAGCGTTCAACTCCTATACCGTCGCTTATTTTTCTTACCGTAAATGTGGCTGTGCCACCTTCACCCTGCCGCTTAATCACATCTCCCTTAAAACTCTGGATACGTTCTTTATTACCTTCCTGAATCTTATAATTCACAGTAATATTATCTCCGGCTTTAAACTTGGGATGTTCTTTCTTATGACTTAATTGTTCGTGTATAAATGCTATTGCATTCATGGCTTTTTATTTTAGGAGTGCGAAGGTAAGTGAATTTTTTTTATTTTGATAACGATTTTGAGTTTAGTGAGCTTTAAAATCGCTATTTGTTTTTTAGATGCCTAACCTTAACTGTCCGGTTTATCTCGCAACGTTAACTGCTCTTTTTTCTCTTATAACAGTAACTTTTATTTGGCCAGGATAAGTCATTTCGGTTTGTATTTTCTGCGCTATCTCAAAACTTAGTTTATCGCTGTCTCCATCACTTACTTTATCTGCCTCAACTATAACCCTAAGTTCGCGTCCTGCCTGTATTGCATAAGCTTTTTCAACACCGGAATATGTCAATGCAAGATTTTCAAGATCTTTTATCCGTTGCAAATACTGCTGCATAATTTCACGCCGGGCGCCGGGCCTTGCACCACTCATGGAATCGCACGCCTGAACAACCGGTGAAATAACATACTGCATTTCAACTTCATCATGATGAGCGCCAATTGCATTGCATACTGCGGGATTTTCGCCATATTTTTCTGCAAGTTTCATTCCCAAGAGCGCATGACTTAGTTCGGTTTCATCATCCGGAACTTTACCAATATCATGCAACAACCCCGCACGCTTAGCTAATTTTACATTCATGCCCAATTCAGCTGCCATTACGCCACACAGATTAGCAACTTCCCGGCTATGCATCAATAAATTTTGCCCGTAGGAAGAACGAAAGCGCATCTTGCCCACGATTCTCACCAGCTCTTTATGAAGCCCGTGAATACCTAACTCGATTACAGTTCTTTCGCCTATTTCGATTATTTGCTCTTCCAGTTGTTTTCTGGTTTTTTCAACAATCTCTTCTATGCGTGCCGGATGAATACGGCCGTCTGCTACAAGGCGTTGAAGGGAAAGCCTTGCAATTTCGCGGCGCAGTGGATCGAAAGAAGAAAGAATGATTGCTTCGGGCGTGTCGTCAACAATTAAGTCAACACCAGTTGCTGCTTCTATTGCCCTGATATTTCTGCCTTCACGCCCAATTATTGATCCTTTGATTTCGTCACTTTCAAGGTTAAAAACCGTAATTGCATTTTCAATAGCTTGCTCTGCAGCAGTGCGTTGAATTGTTTGAATAATAATTTTACGGGCTTCTTTATTTGCCTTTAACCTGGCATCGTCAAGTATTTCCTGCTGAATTAATATAGCTTGGGAATTGGCTTCATGCCTTAAAGTTTCAATAAGTTGAAATTTGGCATCTTCAGCAGAAAGTTCGGCAACTTTTTCAAGACGACGAATATGTTCCTCCTGGTGTTTTTCCAGTTCGGTACGTTTAATATTCACAACCTCGATCTGCCGGTTGAGCGTTTCTTTTATCGCCTCATTTTCCTTTATGATGCGCTCAACGTTCTGATCTTTTTGATTAATAGACTGCTCTTTTTGCTTGATGCGATTTTCAGCTTCGCTAATTTTTTGATTGCGCTGGAACACCTCCTTGTCATGCTCCGATTTTAATTGAACAAATCTCTCTTTGGCTTCAAGTTGTTTTTCTTTTTTGATCGTCTCAGCCTGAATTTGAGCGTCCGAAATGATTTTCTGAGCTTGTTGTTCTGCGATTTCTACCTGTTTTTTTGTGTTTTTGGCAAATAAAATTTTACCCAGTAGGATGCCCACAATTAAAGCGATAACACCAATTATTATTGGGAGTAGTAGTTCCATTGTTTTTTAAAGTTTTTTTAATGCGTTTCATAATCATTAATCCTCTTCTTATCCCATTTCCTAATAAGAAATGGGCGAATAGACGAAGATAGCAAAATTGTGTGGAAAATATTGTACACCTACTTAGCTGGAAATATCCGAAAGATTTATAAATATTAAATAAAGACAGAATCTCATAATTATGTTTTGGTTTATTTAAATTTACGAAACGATATCAAGTTGTTTATTTATCTTCTCAAGCATTTCAAAAAATTCCTTTTTAGCGGCATCACTGTCGGGATCAGATTTCGGTTGCGTTGCATACCAAATTAAAACCATTGAAATGTAGTCCTGCATATCTTTTCCCGCAAATTGGGTTCGAAATTCCATTATTTTATCATTGATAATTTTCAGGGTTTTTCTCACCACCTCCTCGTCAGAAGGAAGTATTTTAATACGATAGGTTCTATCGCCGATTACAATATTTGCGGGAATAAGTTCTGCTTCCATATTAGTTATTAAGCATTGCCATGCATTTATCAAGATCTTTTATATATTGATTGATCCTCTTTTCAAAATCATGTTTTTCCTGGTCATCCCATTTACCTGAAGAAGCCTTAAGAATTCCGGCCTGTATTTCAAGAGAATTTATTTTTTCTAAATAATCTTTTTCATTTTTCCTGTATAACTCAAGTTCGCTATTGAGAATTGTGTTCTCTTTCTGAAGTACTGCATATTTTTTCAGCAAGACTTGCAGTTTTGTATTTATTGAACTGATATATTCCTCAATTGTGTCCATTAATTATTTCTTCTTATTTCGGCGGTGGTATTCTTTTCTATCGAAGTTACAATCCGGTTCATCATACTGTCAGTTTCTTCATCTGTTAGCGTTTTTTCTTTATCAGAAAACATGAAGGTTATGGCGATAGATTTTTTGCCGGCACCCAATTTTTCGCTTTCAAAAACATCAAAGACTTTAAACTCTTTAAGTTTTGAAATATTTAATTTTTTTATTGATTCTTCGAGCGATTGATAGGAAAGTGATTTATTAATTATAATGGAAAGATCGCGTTGTACCTGCGGAAATTTAGGGATTTCTTCAAAAGAGATTCCATTTGTTTTTGTTGCCGAAAGCAATTGTTGCCAGTTTATGCACAGATAAAAAACCGGTTGTTTTACTGAAAATTTTTCAAGCATTATTTTTTTTATATTTCCCATTTCTGCGATAAAATTGCCGTCGGATGTTGCTAAAATATATTCATCAAGAAAATCATTTTTACCGGATGAATATTTGATATCGGGTACGCCCGCTACTTTTAAAATTGTATCACACACTCCTTTTGCAAAATAAATGCCTGTTTTTTCACTCTTGCTTTTCCAGTCATGTTCCTTTTTGTTCCCCGTAAAAAAAACAGCGATGCTTTCAGTCTCAATAAATTTCTCTTGTTCGACTTTAGAATATGATTTTCCAAATTCAAAAAATAGCAAATCGGAATTTTTTCTATTGATATTATAGGCGATGCTTTCTAAACCGGTTGGCATCATTGAAGGGCGCATAATATTCAAATCTTCGCTAAGGCTGTTTACTATTTTTATCGTTTCAGACAGCGCATGCTCATCAAAATATTTGCTGTTTGTAATTGAATTGGTAAAAATTTCTGAAAAGCCATTTCCGGTAAGCCAACCTGCTATCTTTTCTTTTAAAGCAGCTTCGTCCGCGGCGGTTTCAACTGCAGGAGACATTTTAATTGTTGATGGAATTTCTATGTTGTCTAGCCCATCTATGCGCATAATTTCTTCAATAACGTCTGCGGGCAGCGTTATATCGGGGTTGCTAAATGGGGCAGCCACCCTAACTTCGTCTATGCCTTCCTTCACAATCGAAAAATTCAAGCTCTTCAAAATATTTTTTACGGTATCTGGATGGTAATTCTTGCCGCTTATTTTTTTTAAGTAATGATTCTGTAATGTAATCTCTTGTTGTTTTTTCGGAATCGGATATACATCAACTATTTCAGACGAAATTTTTCCTCCACAGATTTCTTTAATAAGAAATGCAGCCCTCTTCAAAACATTTACGGTATTACTAATATCAACTCCTTTTTCAAAACGTATAGCCGCATCGGTTCTTAAGTTATGCCGGAAAGAGGTTTTTCTAATACGCACAGGGTTAAACCAGCCACTTTCCAAAAAAATATTTTTGGTGTTATTGGTAACGCCACTTTCCAAACCGCCAAAAACACCTCCAAAGCACATGGGTTCTTCGGCCCCACTACATATCATAATATCCTCTTTGTTAACCGAACGTATTTTTTCATCGAGAGTAATAAATTTAGTTTGATCGGGAAGTGTTTTTACAATTATTGAGTTACCTTTTATTTTATCAGCATCGAAAGCATGCAATGGTTGCCCGGTTTCATGAAGTATAAAATTGGTGATATCCACAATGTTATTAATTGGACGAAGCCCGATACTTTTAAGCCTGTTTTGCAACCACATAGGAGAAGGGGAAATTGTAATTCCTGAAATACTAACACCAGCATACCTGGCGCATCCTTCCTGATCTTCTACCGAAACCTTAATTTTTAAAGAGGTATTATCGCTTTTGAAAGTAGCGTTAAATGGCGAAACTAATTTGATATCACTTTTATTGTGGTGAGAAAGGTATGCACAAACATCTTTTGCAACTCCCAGGTGGCTCATGGCGTCCATTCGATTAGGTGTTAGCCCGATTTCGAATATCCAATCGCTGAATGGTTTGAAATATTCAAATGCAGTCTGCCCTGCCTTCACATCATCAGGAAGTACAACAATTCCTGAATGGCTTTCGCCGATGCCAATCTCATCCTCTGCGCATATCATCCCATTGCTTTCAACACCACGTATTTTTGCTTTTTTTATAGTTAATGGAGCACTATTTAGCGGATAGATGATAGTTCCGGCAGGTGCAATTATTACTTTTTGACCGGCAGCAACATTATTTGCGCCGCAAACTATCTGGAGCGTTTCACCGTTTCCGTTACTAACAGTAGTGATTTTTAATTTATCCGCATCGGGATGTTTTTCACAGGTAATAATCTCGCCTACAATTAAGCCGTTCAATGAGTTCTTTATTTCTTCGTGGAATTCCAGGCTTTCCACCTCCAATCCAATAGATGTTAAAATATCCGAGAGCGTCCGGGGGCTTTTCAGCATTTTGGAAGTTACCTCATCATTTGGTAAATATTCTTTAAGCCAATTATAACTAATCTTCATGTTTTTTTGAGATTGATCGTATTTTATTCTATAAAATTCAAAAGTAAGAAAGAAGATGCTAAGAATTCATGTCGATTCTTTGTAAAAGCTTTTGTAATGCGGGTTTGGCAAAATCAGGATTTTTTTTAGTAAGAAGTGGGCAAAAAAATTAAGGTATTACCTAATAAATTTATTTGTGAAATGACGCAAAAATGACCAATTCTTTTCTGCACAATGCTGTGTGAATTATTCACCCGCAAAAACGTAAAAATATTTTAAATTGTGTATTATGGGCTATTTTTTGTTGGTAAATCTATTTTTTTTGGGAATTTAATGTTAATTGAAGTGGTATAAATATTAGGCCTTAACAATTTCTTTAAATAGGTATTTGTATTTTAACTTAGCCGCCCGATAGAAATTTTACTATACGAATTGCTCAATCTAACTTAATAAATAAAAGCGCCTTTTATATAAATTATGGACCTTACTAACCTCAACAAAGACAGAAAATCAAGGAGAAAAAATGGTTCTCTGGAACTCGGAACAATGATGTTCGGAAAAGTTCCTCCCCAGGCAAAAGACCTCGAAGAAGCAGTACTTGGAGCGATTATGATCGAAAAAAATGCATTTGATGTTGTTATCGAAATTTTAAAGCCAGAATGTTTTTACCTTGAATCTCATCAACGTATTTTCAGAGCTATGCAAGGGCTTCAGCAAAAGAATTCGCCGATAGACTTGCTGACAGTTGTTGAAGAATTGAAATTCAGGGAAGAGATTGATCTTGTTGGCGGACCTTATTATGTAACGAGACTAACCAACGCTGTAGTTTCTTCAGCCAATATTGAAACACATGCCAGGATTGTATTGCAAAAATTTATTCAACGCGAATTGATTCGGATAAGTGGGGAGATTATCGGTGATGCATACGAGGATAGTACCGATGTGTTTGACTTACTGGATGATGCAGAGTCAAAACTTTTTGAAATTACAAACAACCACCTTCGTAAAGATTACGCAAGTATCGATACAGTGTTGGTAAAAACAATTCAACGCATAGAAGATTTGCGTACACGACAAGATGAAATTACAGGCGTACCAACCGGTTTTTCCATCCTTGATCATTTAACTTATGGGTGGCAGCCTTCTGACCTTATTGTACTGGCGGCTCGTCCTTCTGTTGGTAAAACAGCATTTGCACTTAACCTTGCCCGTAATGCCGCTCTTCATCCTACCAAACCTACCACAGTTGGATTTTTTTCGCTGGAAATGAGTGCCGGTCAGTTAGTACAAAGAATTCTTAGTGCAGAAAGTGAAATATGGCTTGAAAAAATTGCAAGGGGTCGGTTGGAAGAGCATGAAATGAAGCAGTTATATAAAAAGGGAATTGAGAGACTTGCATCGGCGCCAATACACATTGATGATACAGCAGCTCTAAATATTTTTGAATTGAGGGCAAAGTGCCGCAGGTTGAAAAATAAACACAACGTAGGCCTCATCATTATTGACTATTTGCAACTCATGAGCGGAGCTGGCGAAAATCGTAACAGTAACAGAGAGCAGGAGATAAGTCGTATTTCAAGGGATTTAAAAGGACTGGCGAAAGAATTGCAAATTCCCATAATTGCGTTGAGCCAATTAAGCAGGGAGGTTGAAAAAAGAAAGGAAGGAAATAAAATGCCGCAATTAAGTGATTTGAGAGAATCGGGTGCCATTGAACAAGATGCTGATTTGGTAATGTTTTTATATCGCCCGGAATATTATGATATTACTTCTAACGAAATGGGCGAAAGTAACAAAGGGGATACTCACGTGCGAATTGCCAAGCATCGTAATGGGCAGCTCGAGACCATAAAACTCAAAGCATTATTGCATATACAAAAGTTTGTAGAAGACGACAACGATGATCTTAACAGAAGTCTTCCGCAGGGCGGAAATTGGAAGCCAGTGAAGGATATTGACGGCGATGGGGCAAAATTGTATATACAGAAGGGAAGCAAAATGAATGATGGAGAGTTTGATGATGATGCACCATTTTAGCAATACTAAACCAGCAATTTTCAGTAACATCTTCATAATGCAATTGCCATTTTTTTTTGAAGAAAATTTACCTGGCGAAGAGACATTTATTTTAAGTGAAGAAACATCCAGGCATATTGTGCAGGTTTTGCGGATGCGCGAGAATGAAAATCTTCTGATTACTAACGGTAAAGGGCAGGTGCTTACAACAAGGTTAGTAAAGGCTAATAAAAAAAATGCCGAAGTACAGGTAATAAACAAATCCGCCGAGTCCCGAAATTATTTCTCAAATAAGTATCGGGATTTCACCTATTAAAAATGCAAATCGATTTGAATGGTTTTTGGAAAAAGCTACCGAAATAGGTGTGTCTTCCATTTATCCAATTATCTGTGAGCGTACAGAAAGGTCTCATTTCAGATTTGATAGAATGAAAAATATTCTTGTAAGCGCAATGTTGCAATCCCGGCAGGCATGGTTGCCCACATTACACCAACCAATAAATTTTAAAATGATAATGGAAGATCAGCGGTATGCAAATAAATATATCGCTCATTGCATGGATGATAACAAAAATCATTTAAACAGGCGAAGTAATTTCGGGCAAGGATCAAATAGTGCTAATAGGCCCCGAAGGTGACTTTACAAAAGAAGAAGTTATGGCAGCACTCAAAAATAATTATGTCCCAATAAGTCTCGGAGAAACGAGGTTAAGAACAGAGACCGCAGGAATTGTCGCTGCGGTCTTGTTATTAAATAAGGGAATAAATTAGGTATCATTATTCCTGCACTACCAGTCTAAAGCCATTGCCATGAATATTTACGATTTCAATGCTGGGATCGTTTTTTAAATATTTGCGAAGTTTGGCTATATAAACATCCATGCTGCGTCCATTAAAATAGGTGTCGCTTCCCCAAATTTTTTTAAGAGCTGTTTCTCTCGGTAACAAATCATTTTTGTATTCGCAAAGCATTTTCAGTAATTCATTTTCTTTAGGCGATAAAGTTTGTACGTCTTTGCCAACACCCAACTGGCGCAATCTCGGATTAAAATGATATTGGCCCAAATCATACTCCGCATTAACTTCTTCACGATGCAATTCTTCATTACGTTTTAAAATTGCTTTGATTTTGTGTAACAACACATCACTGTCAAAAGGTTTAGTGATATAATCATCTGCGCCAAGCTTATAGCCTTTAATAATATCGTCCTTCATGGTTTTTGCAGACAAAAAGAATAAAGGCATGTCAGGATCTACATTCCTTATTTCTTCGGCAACTGTAAATCCATCCATATTTGGCATCATTACATCCAGCAGGCATATATCAAATTTTTCACGCTGAAAGGCAGCAAGACCAAGCCTTCCGTCTCTTTCTAATACAACATCGTAATCATTAAGTTCAAGATAATTTTTTAAGACCATCCCAAGATTTGGATCATCTTCACAAATTAGAATTTTAGGTTTTTTACTCTCCATAATCAATTTTTTATTCTTAATAAAGGTATTTAGTTTTTGTTAATTTGGTTTACATATTTGTATTGACTGCTATTTACATCAAAATGGTTGCCTAAAAAGTTAAAACATTCCAATCATTTTCGTTTTGAGTTTGTAACTTTCGAAAAAAAATAAAATGGCCAATAAAGATACATTCATACAAGCTATAAAAAGCGGGTACACATTTAAGGGAGAAACTATAAAAATTGGTGCGGCTATCCTTGACGGTGAGGTTATATCCGAGGCAGAAATATTTCTTCCATTAAAAACTATGAATCGTCATGGCCTCGTTGCCGGCGCAACAGGTACCGGCAAAACAAAATCTTTTCAAATGATAGCCGAAGGATTAAGCGATGCAAGTGTTCCTGTACTGCTCATGGATATAAAGGGAGACTTAAGTGGCATCGGTGCTGAAGGAACGCTGAACGATAAAATAACGGGACGATACCAGGCATTAAAAATGGAATATAAGCCTTGCCCTTTTCCGGTTGATCTTCTTACATTAAGTCAACAAAAAGGAGTTAGGTTAAGAGCTACCGTTTCTGAATTTGGCCCCGTGCTTATTACCAAGATTTTAGGATTGAATGATACACAAGGGTGGCGTTGTTGCTATGATATTTAAATATTGTGATGATAACAAACTTCCATTACTGGATTTGAAGGATTTTATAAAAGTGCTGCAATATGTAGGCAATGAAGGAAAAAATGAATTGCAGGCTGCGTATGGAAATATTTCCACAACATCTACAGGAACAATATTGCGTAAGGTGATAGAATTGCAACAACAGGGTGCAGACATTTTTTTTGGAGAGAAAAGTTTTGAGGTAGAAGATTTGATGCGAATCAGCGACGATGGCCGTGGTATGATCAGTGTGCTAAGAGTTACCGACATACAGGACAAACCAAAACTATTTTCAACGTTTATGTTGCAAATGTTAGCTGAGTTATATGCTGTTTGCCCTGAGGAGGGTGATCTTGATAAACCTAAACTTATTATTTTTATTGACGAAGCACATCTGATTTTCCAGGAAGCCAGTAAGGCACTGCTGGAAGAAATTAATACGGTTATTAAATTGATACGATCAAAAGGAATTGGAATTTATTTTTGTACCCAAAATCCAATGGACGTACCCGCAAGTGTTTTGGGCCAGTTGGGTTTAAAAATACAACATGCGCTAAGAGCGTTTACTGCTGCTGACAGAACCGTTATCAAACAAACGGCTCAAAATTATCCGGAAACAACTTTTTACAAAACTGAAGACCTGATTACACAAATGGGGATAGGGGAAGCTTTAGTTACGACATTAAATGAAAAAGGAATTCCCACGCCGTTGGCACAGGTAATGATGCTCACGCCCCGAAGCAGAATGGACATACTTACGGATGCCGAAATTGACGGGATAGTGAATCGTTCCAAATTAGCTGCGAAATATAACCAGGTCATTGATAGTAACAGTGCGTACGAAATGCTAACCGCCAAACTGCAACAGGCGGCTGCTAATACGGCAGCAAATGTTCAGATTACGTCTAAAACAGCTAAGCCTCAGGAAAGTACTTTAGAAAAGGTAGCTAACAATACAATAGTAAAAAGTATGATGAGAACTGCCGGAACTACAATCGTGAGAAGTCTATTGGGTTCATTGGGTCTCGGCGGCCGAAGTAAAAGTTCCTCAAAAAGCTGGTTTTAATTTTGAGGCTTAATAATAAATTAATATTTGTTTTAAAGTTTTATCATTCCAAATAAAAGCAAACTTTATTGTACCTTCCTAATACTCAATAGAATCTACCACTAAATAAATTTTAATAGTAGAAACCCCTATTTTTAAAAAATTCTCATCAAAAATGTTGCTTAATAGTAATTTCCGCACTATCTTCGTCTCGGTTTTTCATAGGATATTGGATTTTAAAGCGGGACTAGATTTCTATCTGGGTCCCTTTTTTATTTAAGGGCTAAGCTGTTCTTATTTTGATTAATCCATCGTCTGTAGTTGAAATAATATTTTCTTCCTGCAAGAAATGCAAAATCTTAAGAATCTTATTTTGTTTGAAATCTGGCATTTCACGAATCAATTGTTTTGGGTTTACAGGCTGCGATGCGATTAAATTTTCAATTCTTTGCCTGATTTTTTCGAATTCCTCTTTAGTAATAGAAATATTTTTTTCGCGAAGGCAATTGTCGCAGACGCCACAACGCTTTACTTTCACATCATTAAAATAACTGGCTATCATTTTGCTCCTGCAGCTATGCTCGTCTTTTATATAGCCTATTATAGCGTGCAGCCTTTTTTCAAAAGCTTCCTTTCTTTTTAGAATGTTTTTTTGATTGACAACAAGATCTGTTGTACTAACCCGATTCTGAAGAAATTTTATCTGTGGATTTTCTTTTTGAGGAGTATAGTCAATGATCCCCATTTTTTTTATTTCGATAAGATCTGTTACGAGTTGTTCCTTCTTCATAGAAATAAACGTTGCAAGATGTTTTTCATTTATTGCAGACGGGTAGTCAAATATTCCCTCGTAAGAGCGAAGCAGTCCTTTTATTGCCGGATCGTACTGAGGATAGGTCTTTTCAAATAAATCCATTTCAGTCTTGTCGCAGGTAAACACAACTATTGATGGTGTAAAAAACTGATCGCTATAGCTAATCAATTCTTCCTGCTCCAGTATCTTTAGTACATTATTCGTTGTAAAGGTGTCCAGCTTAAATTTTTTTACAAAGTCACTGATCTCAAAATCAAATGAAAGATCTTCTCCGGTACCTGCAGGCAGTTGAAAATAATTAACTAATGATGCGTACACGCTTTTTATTGTTGCAATATCAGGAAATCTGACAGATGATTGTTTTTTTAAATCTTTAATTTCCTGTTCATTGAAAAATAAGACTGCATATGCTTTTTTCCCATCTCTTCCGGCACGGCCTGCCTCCTGGTAATAATTTTCGAGAGCATCAGGTACATCGTAATGAACAACAGTTCTCACGTCAGGTTTATCGATACCCATTCCAAAGGCATTGGTGCAAGCCATAATGCGGGTTTTGTTATTTATCCATTCTTCCTGCCTTGTATTTCTTACCTCGTTAGAAAGCCCGGCATGATAATGACTGGACTTTATGCCATTGAGATTAAGAAGTTCTTCAATTTCCCTGGTCCTTTTGCGGCTTTTACAATACACAATTCCACTGCCATTGACTTTTTTTAAAATTTCTATTAATTTATTTTGTTTCGATGATGGATTAAAAACACTATAAGAAAGATTACTTCTTTCGAATGATTGTTGAAACTTTTCATATTTATTTTTGAAAGCCAGTTTATCGCAAACATCATTCTGGACTTCAATCGTTGCGGAAGCTGTGAGTGCTAGAACCGGAACATTTGGCAACGAGTTTCTTATGGAGGCTATTCGAAGATATGGTGGTCTGAAATCATAGCCCCATTGCGAGACACAGTGAGCTTCATCAACAGTTAAGAGATTAATATTCATTGAGGTAAAATATTCTAAGAATAAATCAGTTTCGAGTCTCTCCGGAGAAACGTATAAAAATTTAAAATTTCCATACACCGCGTTTTTAAGTGTTTTTATAACTTCGATATAACTCATGCCGGAGTAAATTGAAAGGGCCGGAATTCCTTTTTGTTTAAGATTGGCAACCTGGTCTTTCATTAAAGCAATTAATGGACTTATAACGAGACATAAACCTTCTTTCATCATAGCGGGTACCTGGAAACAAATTGATTTACCTCCACCGGTAGGCATTAAGGCAAGTGTATCATTTCCTTCGAGTATCGAATTGATGATTTCCTGCTGCAAAGGCCTGAATGAATCATAACCCCAATACTTTTTCAAAATCTCAACAGCATTTTCCATACGCTATAATAAATGTTTATCGGCGATTTGCGAAGAAATATATTTTAATCATTTTCCCAATTTTATATAAAATAAAAGTGCCATTGAAATTATTTGAGTTTTGAGATCGCTTGTTTTTATGTGAAGGCCTCTGTTCATAAGTATTATTTTTACAAAAAATTTTTTGATGGAGTTTGTTTTTAATATTGATGAGATCCAAAACACGGCGAAAAAAATCATTCAGTTAATTGATAAATACAAAATAATAGCATTCAGTGGTGAATTAGGCGCTGGCAAAACAACCATGATTAATGCAATCTGCCAGGAACTTGGGGTAAAGCAACATGTTACAAGTCCCACCTATTCTATAATTCAGGAATATCCAATTGACAATATTGTTATTTATCACATGGACCTGTATCGCATTAAAAGTATCGATGAAGCGATCGATGCTGGAATTGAAGATTGCCTCAATAGTGACAACTTATGCCTTGTTGAATGGCCAGAGAAAGCCAGTTCACTATTTCCTAAACATACGGTTTATATTTCTTTACAAACACTTTCAGGAAATAGCAGAAAATTGAATGTTGAACTTCCCCAATAAAAAATTATTTTTATATTCCCAACTGATAAAAAAATGGCCACATCAAAACCTTTTGTTTCGCCCTCCTTTAAGTATGAAACATTGGAAGAAACGCTGGACGTAAAACCAAAAGGAGTTGAATTGTATATAGGAATTCCACAGGAAACTTCGTTCCAGGAAAATCGTATCGCACTAACGCCGGAAGCGGTAAGCGTATTGGTGGCCAATGGCCATCGGGTTATTATGGAAAGCAAAGCAGGAGAAGGTGCCAGTTATTCTGATCGCGACTATAGTGAAGCAGGCGCTAAAATTGCTAAAAGTAAAAAAGAAGTTTTTGAATGTGATATTCTCGTAAAAAGCGCACCTGTGTGGCGATGATGAACTGGAATTACTAAAGCCTCATCAATTCATAATTTCGCCGATTCATCTCGCTGCAATGAAGCAACATATTCTTGCCGAGATGATGCACAAAAAAATTACCGCATTAAGTTTCGAAAATTTGAAAGACGACAGTGGCCATAATCCAATTGTGCGCAGCATGAGTGAGATTGCCGGAAGCGCAGTTATGTTAATTGCGGGCCAATATCTGAGCAATGCAAACAATGGTAAAGGTGTGCTCGTGGGCGGAATTTCGGGCATTCCTCCCACAAAAGTTATTATTATAGGGGCTGGCATTGTGGGTGAACAGGCTGCCCGTACAGCCCTGGCAATGGGAGCAAGTGTAAAAGTTTTTGACAATAGCATTTATCGCCTGAAGCGTTTGCAAAATAATATTGGTGTGCGTCTATACACGTCCGTTATAGAGCCCGGAATTTTATCAAAGCAACTCAAAACATGTGACGTCGCAGTTGGCGCTTTATCTTCTTATGGCGGAAGAACTCCTCTTGTTGTTACTGAGGAAATGGTAAGCAGAATGCGGCCCAGGCAGCGTAATTGTGGATGTATGTATTGACCATGGCGGCTGTTTTGAAACATCATCCATTACTTCTCATAAAGATCCGGTGTTCAGGAAGTATGATGTAATTCATTATTGTGTCCCAAATATTCCCAGTGGTTTTGCACGTACAGCTTCGCAATCAATCAGCAATGTATTGATGACGTTATTACTTGAAATGGCTGATGAAGGTGGATTTGAAAACTTAGTTTGGTATAAAATTAATATCCGAAGTGGAATTTATTTATTTAAAGGAGCGCTTACTAATTTCCATCTCAGTGAGCGATTTGATTTAAAATTTACTGATTTGAATTTATTGATTGCAAGCAGCAGGTAGATTATGGAAGAATTTATTTTTTCTAAGCATGCCATTGAACAAATGAATAATAGAAATATTTCCATGGAAACTGCGTTAGAAATTTTAAGAAATCCGAAAGAAATTATTGAAGATAATGAACAAACAATTTATCAGTCAATAGTTACTTTTAATAATGATTTCGAAAATTATTTGATAAGAATATTCGTAAATACATCAAAGAATCCAAAGGTTGTAATTACATTGTACAAAACATCTAAAATTAAAAAATATTATGAAGGTTAAATATGACAAAGAAGTTGATATACTTTATATAAAGCTTACTGATGTGCAAATCAGTGAAAGCGATGAGGAGAAGCCCGGGATCATTCTTGATTATGCTGCTGATGGTTCTGTTGTAGGGATTGAAATACTAAATGCTTCAGCAAAAATAGCTAAACCAAATACACTAGAACTCGAAGTAGCCTGACCAGTATATTGTTTCCAGTTTGGCTGAAAGCAGTTATTTATTTATAATTCAGCATATCAATTTTTTCTTCGCAAAAACTATATTCATTCTTATCGTTACTGCTAACTATTATCAGCCTGTTGTCACAATAATTTTTTATTAATGAATGATATAACAAAATTCCTTCATCATCAAGATTGGTAAGAGGTTCATCTAATAATACTGCCGGCACATCACTAAAAATAGCCTGTGCAAGTTTAACCCTTTGCTTCATGCCGCTGCTGAAATAACGTATTTGCTTATGCGAAGATTTTTGAAGACCGAGTATACCAATAATCTCTTTTGTGCTAACCGAAGAAATCCATCCCTTCATTTTTTGATGAAAGGAAAAGAATTCTGTCAAAGTCATTTCTTCAACAACTTCAAGATAAGGCGCAGCAAAGGAAATTCGTTTGAAAATTTTTTCGGGTTCAATACTTATGTTTGATTCGACATAAGAAATTTCTCCTTCATTGTGGATAGTTGATCCGCCAATAATTTGCAGCAATGTTGATTTGCCTGAACCGTTAGGTCCCGTAATCGCGTAACGTTTATTTATGTCAAATTGAAAAGTAAGATTGCGAAAAATCCATTCCCTGTTATAGCGCTTACCAAGATTATTCAGGCTAATTTTCATCAGTAATTTCTTTGGCAGATACTTTTAAAATGCCACGCTTGCTATCCCGGATGAATTTTATAATCTCAGTTTTTTCTTCTGAGTCTGGTAATTCTTTTTCAATAAATTCTGTAGCCTGCGTAATATTTAATCCACGCATATAGATATTGCGGTAAATTTCGAGTATGCCATTTATTTTTTCTGAATTAAATCCCCTTCTTTGTAAGCCGACAGAATTTACACCAACATAACTTAATGGCGAACGTCCTGCTTTAATATAAGGCGGCACATCTTTAATAATTTCAGTACCGCCGGCAATATAACAGTGTGCTCCAATTTTTGAAAATTGAATAGCGGCAGCCATGCCGCCAAGTATTGCATAGTCGCCTATTTCCACATGGCCGGCCAGTTGAACGGAGTTGGCAATAATAACATGGTCTCCCAAAATACAATCATGCGCAATATGGCAATAAGCCATCAATAAACAATGGCTGCCCACCTTTGTTTTCCATTTATCTTTTGTGCCACGGTTTACCGTGACACATTCCCTTATGGTTGTATGGTCTCCAATCTCCACAAAAGTTTCTTCGCCATCAAATTTTAAATCCTGCGGTATAGCCCCTAAAACTGCTCCCGGAAAAATATTGCAGGATTTCCCCACGATTGTATTTTTCAATATTACCGCATGCGACATCACGTGAGTGCCTTCACAAATTTGCACCCCTTCTTCTATAACAACGAAAGGATCAATCTTTACATTGTTGCCTATTTTTGCAGCGGGATGAATATGGGCAAGAGGACTAATCATATATAATCAGGCTTTGGGTCTTTTTACTATTTGAGCAATTAATATAGCTTCAGTAACTACTTTATCACCAACGTATACTGTTCCTCTCATTTCGCAGATTCCTCTTCGAATAGGATGCAGTAATTCCATTTTTAAAATAAGCGTATCACCGGGAACTACTTTTTGTTTGAATTTGCAATTTTCAATTTTAAGAAAGTAGGTGTCATATTTATCTGGCGAATTTCTGGGAATGGCTATAAATCCACCCGCCTGGGCAAGTGCTTCCGCAAGCAAAACACCGGGCATAACAGAATTACCGGGAAAATGTCCCTGGAAAAAAGGTTCATTATACGTAACATTTTTTATGGCCACTACATGCGTATCGCTAAGTTCAATTATTTTATCAACCATCAAAAACGGATATCGATGCGGTAACGTTTTTTCAATTTCCTGTATATCAAGTAATGGAGGAAGGTTCGGATCATATTTTGGAATATCCTGCCTGTGCTTATATTTCTTTATATGTTCTTTTATTTTTTTGGCAAACTTAATATTGGAAGAATGCCCGGGCCTGTTAGCAATAATATGTGCTTTGAAAGGATAACCAACAAGTGCCAGGTCGCCAACAACATCCAGTAATTTATGCCTGGCCGGCTCATTTGGAAAACGAAGTGTGAGATTATTGAGAATTCCTGCCTCACTAACTTTTACATCATTTTTGTGAAATATTTTTGAAATTCGGTCAACCTGGTCTTCGGTTACGGGCTTATCAACCACTACTATTGCATTATTAATGTCTCCGCCTTTTATCAGGTCATTGGCAATAAGAAGTTCCAATTCATGAAAAAAACAAAAAGTTCTGCTGGGCGCAATTTCTTTTTTGAAATCTCCTATTTTTCTTAAATCAGCATGTTGGGTTCCTAATACCGGTGAATTAAAATCAATTAGAGTATTAATGCGATAATCGTCGATAAGGCAAAGCCACCATCTCTACTTTTTTATCTTCATCAACAAAACTGATGTTATGCTGAATATTGTAGTAGATTTTTTCCGCATCTTGCTTTTGAATACCTGCTTTGGAAAGGTGTTCAATAAAAAGCTGGGAGCTTCCATCAAGTATAGGAACTTCTTCACCATCAATTTCAATTAGCACATTATCGATAAGCATTCCGGTAAGAGCAGCCATCAGGTGCTCAATAGTGCCAACCCTGGCTCCATTAGCTTCAATAGTTGTGCTTCGGTTGGTTTCAATTACATTATCAACATCTGCTTTTACAATAGGTTTACCCGGGAAGATCCGTTCTTTGAAAATTAATTCCTGTATTAGTTCCTGCAGGCTTTATATGCATAGTTACTGATTGGCCGGTATGGATACCGGCACCTGAAATAACAACTTCTTCCTTTATAGTATGTTGAAAATACTCCTCTTTAGCATTCATTGACTCCATGGGTACGAAAGTATGAAAACTATTGCTTTTAAAAATTGTAAGGGAGAGCGTGAGTTTTAAAATTTTGATTTAAAATGACTTTTCTTAGCCGAGTTACTTTCTCATTAATGAGGCGTTCAACAATTTGTTCCAATTCTTTAATTCTTTTTTCCAATTCGGGAAGATTGCGATTTAATATCTGGCTGCGAAGTGCGTGAGAATAATCAAATGCCGGGGAGCCTGTAACTGCAGTATTGGGTGTTTTAATCGATTTGCTTACGCCGCTTTGGGCATTAATTTTGCTGCCGTCTGCAATTTGCAAATGCCCAACAATGCCGGCCTGTCCACCTATCATTACATTGTTACCAATTTTGGTACTTCCACTTATTCCGGCCTGTGCTGCAATCACAGTATTGTTGCCTACTTCCACATTATGCGCAATCTGTATAAGATTATCAAGCTTTGCTCCTGATTTTATTAAAGTGGAACCTATTGTTGCCCGATCAATTGTGGCATTGGCGCCAATCTCAACATTATCTTCCACTATAACATTGCCTATTTGAGGTACCTTTTTAAAACTCCCGTCTTGCTGGGGTGCGAAACCAAATCCATCTCCGCCAATAACAGAACCTGCATGAATAGTTACATTTTTTCCTATTATACAATCATGTTGAATTTTTACTCCGGGAAATAAAATGGAATCATCATCGATTGTAACATTATCGCCAATGTATACCTGCGGAAAAAGTTTTACATTATTTCCAATTTTTACATTATTACCAATATACGTAAACGCACCAATGAAGATGTTTTCTCCCAAAGTAGCAGTATCAGAAATATAGGCAGGTTGTTGAACTCCGGCTAAATTGGCCTTGGCCATTTTTTCATACGTGCTTAAAATAATGGCGAAAGCTGAATATGCGTCTGGTACTCGAATGAGTGTGGCGTTTACTTTTTTTTCTACCAGTTGCGTGTTATTAATAATAATAACAGACGCTTTCGTAGAATATAAAAATTCTTCGTATTTAGGATTGGCAAGAAAGGCCAGTTGCCCGGGTTCTGCACCTTCCAATTTTCCAAAAGATGAAACTGTAACAACAGGATCGCCTTCAATTTCCCCATTTATAAGGGTAGATATTTGCATTGCGGTAAACTCCATATTCTCTTTATCTATTTATACAGACGATCTATTTATTTAAAAGTTAAATATAATAACCCGCCATTTGGAAAACAAATGTAAAATTTTTTTACCGTGCCAAATAAAGTTTGATTTATAAGTGCATTATCAACCCCGGAAATATCTTTAACGTTGCCATCCTTAAATAAAATATTTATATGCTCATCCTCATCGCTGTAGGTTTTGTTTCCTGTTTCGCCGGTAAAAACAAGGTAATTCGCATCTTCATTATTTAATTTAAATTTTTGCATTACTAATGCCTTTTTTTCTTTCACAAGATTATTATCAATTATAGTTCCAGAATATTTTACTTTAAGAAGTTTTCGGTTTACTATTCCTTTGCAAAGAACGGACAAAATTACGTCAGGATAAATTGTCCAGCTTTTTATTGCTGAAAGAACATCGTAATCATCAAGCCTGCAGAAATCGTCCAAATGCTTTTCTATTTCTTCTTCTTTAAATTCATTATGCAAAAAAATATTTAAGGCTTCGGATGGAGCCTGTGCTTTTAAAATTCTTGCTCTGTTAACTATATTGATCAACATCTTTTCTGCACATAAAACGGTTTTATGAAGATAAACCTGCCAGTACATCAGCCTTCGGGACACCAGGAATTTTTCAATTGAATAAATTCCTTTTTCTTCAATCATTAATTCACCGTTATGAACTGTAAGCATTTTAATTATTCGATCGTAGCCAATAACACCTTCGCTTACGCCGGTAAAAAAACTGTCGCGGGTTAAATAATCCATACGATCAACATCTAACTGGCCGCTTACTAACTGGTGAAGAAATTTTTTAGGATATTCATCTTTAAAAATATTTATTGCCATTTGTAACTTGCCGGAAAATTCAACATTCATTTTCTCCATCAACAGTAATGATATTTTTTCATGACTGGCATTTTTAATAAGAACATGTTCCAATGCGTGTGAATAAGGCCCATGACCAATGTCGTGAAGAAGAATTGCAATTTTTGCAGCCTGTTCTTCTTCAGTTGAAATTGATATGCCTTTTCCCTTTAATTCATTAATTGCATTGCACATTAAATGATAAGCTCCCAGGGAATGATGTAAACGTGTATGAACAGCGCCGGGATACACCAGTTGTGCCATTGCCATTTGGTGAATGCGCCGCATTCGCTGGTAATAAGGATGCGAAATAATGGCATAAATTAATTCATCATCAATAGTAATAAAACCATAAACGGGATCATTGATTATTTTTCTGTATGCCATCTATTTTTAAATTGTTAAAATGCTTAAGCAGTGTTACAAAGATAATTTTTGGGGAGGGAATAAATTACATTTGTAAGAATCCGCATGCGAATACAATTACTGATTTAAGCGGATTTTAAGATATTAATCATTTAGTACCGGTAAAAATTTTTTAAATGAGAGCAGCAAAAATTTTGTGGGTTGATGATGAGATGGAAAGTTTGAAATCTCAAATTATGTTTTTAGAAAATAAAGGTTATGAAGTAAAATCTTTAAGCAATGGGTTTGATGCAATTGATTATGTAAAAGAAAATCTCGTGGATGTGGTATTGCTTGATGAAAGTATGCCGGGCATTACCGGTCTGGAAACTCTTCAAAAAATCAAAGAAATAAGCTCACAGGTTCCTATCGTTCTTATTACCAAGAATGAAACTGAAAATTTAATGGATGAAGCCATAGGTTCACAAATAACCGATTATTTAATTAAGCCTGTAAATCCCAACCAGGTATGGCTTTCCTTAAAAAAAATAGTTGATAACAGAAGATTGGTTGCTGAAAAAACAACATCGGCATATCAGCAACAATTCAGGGATTTATTTATGGCCCTTAATGATAATCCTGATTATAACGGCTGGATGGATATTTATAAAAAATTGGTGTATTGGGAACTTGAAATGAAAAAAAGTGATAGTCCTGAAATGCAGGAAGTTTTTCAATCTCAAAAAAGTGAAGCCAACACCGAATTTTTTAAATTTATTTCAAAAAATTATTCTAATTGGGTAACCAATCCTGCAGCCGAGGCCCCTATCATGAGCCATACTTTAATGAAGTATAAAGTATTTCCTCATGTTGAAAAAAATCGGTAGTACCAACCATATTTTTGTTGATTGATAATCTGCGGTTTGATCAATGGAAAGCTATTCAGTCAATTTTTTCTGAAACTTTTCGCATACACGAAGAAGAAACTTTTTATTCCATTTTGCCAACGGCTACACAATATAGCCGCAATGCGATTTTTGCAGGGTTGCTTCCTGTAGATATTGAAAAGCAATTTCCGGTTGAATGGAAGAACGATGATGAAGAAGGCGGTAAAAATTTATTTGAGCAGGATTTTTTTAAAGCGCAATTAAAAAGACTTCGTAAGGAGGACCTTAAATATTCTTACACAAAAATAACCAACCACCAGGATGCGCAAAAATTGGTAGATAATATCCATAACTATGTTGAGTAATGATATAAGTATTATCGTTTACAATTTTGTGGATATGCTTAGCCATGCACGTACCGAAATGGAAGTACTAAAGGAACTTGCAGCCGATGAAGTAAGCTACAGAAGCCTTACTGCATCATGGTTTGAGCATTCACCTTTGCACCAGGCATTGAAGAAAATTGCAGATAAAAAATTGAATTTAATTGTTGCAACTGATCATGGAAGTGTAAGAGTAAATTCTCCGCAAAAAGTTGTTGGCGATAAACAAACAACAGCCAATCTTCGCTATAAACACGGCCGAAATTTAAACTACGAAGCAAAAGAAGTTTTAGCATTTCGCGATCCGCGGCAGGCAGGTTTGCCGGTTCCCAATGTAAATTCATCATTCATTTTTGCACGACAGGATGGATATTTATGTTATCCCAATAATTATAATCATTTTGCAAATTATTATCGCAATACTTTCCAGCATGGTGGAGTAAGTCTTGAAGAAATGATAATACCTGTAATAAGAATGACAACTAAAGTGTGAGTTGCAAAGGAATATAAAAATTAATTTAATTTATTGCCAGATTTAACATTGAATGAAATACAACCAAACCACCTTAAAAAAGCTCGAAAATATTTTAGATGAATGCGGCTATATTGTCCGCTACGAACGTGGCTCATTCCAAAGCGGTTACTGCATTCTTGAAGATAAAAAAGTTGTTGTTCTCAATAAATTTTTAAATCCTGAAGGAAGAATAAATACCTTGATGGATTTAATACCTTCTGTAGATATTAACTACGACATGCTTACGAAAGATTCTCAAAAAATGTATGAAGAGGTGATTTCGAAAAGCGAATCAATAGAAAAGTAAAGAACATCTTTCCGAACAATTTCTCTTTTATATTTTTTAGCTTTGGCCACGTGAATTATCCTTCAATTAAAATTACATTTCTCGGAACCGGCACCAGTGGCGGAGTTCCTATGATAGCCTGCGGTTGTTATGTTTGTTCATCTTCCAACGAAAAAGATAAGCGTTTACGCAGCAGTATTTTGGTGGAAAGCGCAACAACATCTTTGGTTGTCGACACAACACCAGATTTTCGTACACAAATGTTGCGAGCGAATGTAAAGAAATTAGATGCTGTACTTTTTACGCATCCGCATAAGGATCATATTGCGGGACTTGATGATGTAAAGGCATTTAATTATTTCCAGAAAAAACCTATGGAGGTTTATGCAAATAAATTAACGCAAGAAGCTTTAAAAAGAGAATTCAATTACATTTTTGATGATAAGAAATATCCTGGTGTTCCAAGCATAACGATGCATACCATTACCGATAAAAACTTTATGGTTGGTGACATTCCGGTAACACCAATTCTTGTTTACCATATGCGGATGCCGGTTTTGGGGTTCAGGTTTGGTAAGTTTACCTACATTACTGATGCCAATAGAATTGATGATGAAGAGAAACAAAAAATAATCGGAAGTGATACGCTTGTTATAAATGCCCTTCGAAAAGATAGCCATATGTCACATTTTACTTTGCAGGAAGCGATGGATGTTGCAGACGAAATGAAAATACCACATGTTTACTTTACGCATCTCAGTCACCAACTCGGCACACACGAAGAAATCAACAGCGAACTTAAGTCTGGCAGGCAATTAGCGTATGACAGATTGCAACTTCATTTCTAAGATTAACTTATACGCATTTGATTAATTCATTTAATTGAGTATTTTACTGTAAAAATTAAATGTGGAAGCAATTTCTTAGAAACTACTTAAACTTCTCGCTTAAAGACAGAACGGGTGTTATAAGCATTGTTATTATTACTTTGATATTTGTTTTGTTTCCGCTTTTCTATCCTCTCTTTATAAAGCACAAACAATATAACTACAGTGATTTTGCCAAAGAAATTGATGCATTGAATGTTAAACGAAATAATTCTGTAAAAGAAAACCAACATGCAAAAAATTACGGTAGCAATTCAGACGATGACTATTCTGTAAATAAAGAGAGACCATTTGAAATGCGCGTGGCGGAAGTTTTTTATTTTGATCCAAACACAGCTTCGGCTGCTGATTGGAAAAGATTAGGTATAAGAGATAAGACAATACATACTATCAAGAATTACATTTCAAAAGGCGGGAAATTTTACAAGCCCGAAGACATAAGCAAAATATGGGGGCTATCTCCGTCAGATGCGCAGCGTTTAATCCCGTACGTTAGCATAAAAAACGGAACTAAAGAAAATATATCCTTTGAAAAAAAGGAATATCCCAAAACGTCTTCATCTTATGCCGCTAAAACTATTCAGCCAATTGATGTAAACCTTGCCGACACTACAGCTTTTATCAGTTTGCCGGGGATAGGAAGTAAACTGGCACAAAGAATTATTGCATTTCGAAATAAACTCGGTGGATTCTATTCAATTGACCAGGTTGGAGAAACTTATCTTCTTCCTGATTCAACATTTCAGAAAATCAAACCAAAATTGATATTAGGTAGCAATAATTTTAAACAAATAAATATTAATATAGCGTCAATTGATGAAATGAAGATGCACCCCTACCTGAGATACAATTTAGCCAATGCAATTTTTCAATACCGACAACAACACGGAAATTTTAATTCAGTTGAAGAAATTAAAAAGATTATGTTGGTAACTGAAACTTCATACATAAAGATATCTCCCTACCTGATTATAAAATAAAATTATACGGCTTTTGGAAAGATTTTCGTTATAATGACACTAACGGACGTTTGGCTTCGTTAATTCAATATACCTTGCAAATAATTAAAAAACATGCATAATTAATTGATATGAATTTTAAGAACACAGAGATTACTGATCAGGTGGCGCAAAGTGCAAGAGACTTTGCCAATCAATTTATAAAGCCTCACGTAATGGAATGGGATGAATCGCAGGAGTTCCCTGTCCACATATTTAAAGAACTGGGGAAGCTTGGAATGATGGGTGTGTTGGTACCTGAAGAATATGGTGGCACTGGTTTAGGCTATTTTGAATACAGTTATATTATCCAGGAAATTTCAAAAGTTTGTGGTTCAATTGGCTTATCACTTGCTGCTCATAATTCATTATGTACTGGTCATATTCTTGCATTCGCAAATGAAGAACAAAAGAAAAAGTATTTACCAAAGTTAGCATCCGCGGAATATATTGGTGCATGGGGATTAACAGAACCCAATACGGGTAGTGATGCCGGAAATATGAAATGCATCGCAGAAAAAGATGGTGATGAATGGGTAATTAACGGAACAAAAAATTGGATCACGCATGGGAGAAGTGGTGATATAGCAGTAGTTATTTGCAGAACCGGGGAAGCACATACGAGAGACAATTCAACTTCGTTTATTGTTCCCCGTGATACCAAAGGTTTTTCTGGAGGAAAAAAAGAAAATAAATTAGGGATGCGGGCAAGCGAAACTGCTGAGATGATTTTTAATGATTGCCGGATTCCGGATTCGTCGAGGATGGGTAATGTAGGCGATGGTTTCAGACAAGCCATGTATGTGCTTGATGGAGGACGTATTTCCATTGCCTCGCTGGGTTTGGGAATTGCTAAAGGCGCCTATGAAGCTTCTTTGCAATATGCAAAGGAAAGGCACCAGTTTGGTAAACCTATTGCAGAATTCCAGGCGATTTCATTTAAGCTCGCTGATATGGCAACAGAAATTATGGCCGCCGAATTACTTATTAATCACGCATGCGAACTTAAAACGTTTGGCGAAAATGTTACAAAAGAATCTGCTATGGCAAAATATTATTCAAGTGAAATTGCCGTAAAAGTTGCCACAGATGCTGTCCAGATCTTTGGCGGGTACGGTTACACGAAGGATTTTCCTGTGGAGAAATTTTACAGAGATAGTAAACTCTGCACCATTGGAGAAGGTACCAGCGAAATTCAAAAAATAGTTATAGCAAGAGAAGTATTAAGATAGAAATAATTCAATTTAATTCTCATTTATCCTGTTCTGTATTTTAGTAAATCTTAATTATATATCTCGTAATCTAACGACTCAATTTTTTCGATCATTTATTTATTTGTTAACTTAATTATGACAATTAGTTTCAATAGGTTATTATTGTAAATAATTTATTTTAAACCCAAAACGTAACCAATGAAAAAAGTATTTTTATTTACAACTGCTGTTATTTTATTAATCTCGATTTTCTCTTCTTGTAAGAAAGATAAAGCACAAACAACTGCACAAAAGGTGCAACATAAATGGGCCGTTGTTAGCATTATAGATAATTCGCATGATGGGACTGGTGACTATGCTGACACACTAACAGGTACTTCCGACGATTTCATGAATTTTAGTTCAAATGGAACAGCAACTATTCAAATTCAAGGGCAATCGTCCCCATTTTCTTATTCCATAATAAGTGATAGCCAAATTTTATTGGCGACTGAAACTTACACAATTGAAACCCTTACAGATGCCCAATTGGTGCTTTACGTAAAAGATGTTATTTCTTCCACGGAATATGATGAGGAAACAATTAACCTGAAAAGATAATAATTGGATTTATAGATAAAAAAACCGGAAAATTACTTTCCGGCTTTTTTTATGAAATCAATATACTATACTGTTTTATTTTCTCCAAAAAAACCGCCTAATTTTTCTTTTGCAAACTCTTCCATTTTTTCACCGGTTGCACCTGGAATAAAGTCTGAGATTTTATCCAAAAAATTTCCATCGTCGCTCAGGGACCTTGTCGCTGTGGTTTGGGTATCAGCCGGAGTTGTGCCTGGCGCAGCAGGTGTAGTTCCTGATTGAAAAATATTATCTATTGCGCCTGCTACCATCGGAAATTTTTCTTTTACAAAACTTGTTATGGTATTCAATATTCCATGTGATTGCTCTGCGCTTAACCCATGAACTGCCTGTAATTTTTGAATTAGCTCTTCCATGATTATTTTTTAAGTATTATAAATTATTTTCGCCACAAATTATGTATTTGTAATGAAAGATAATGGGTACTAAAATAACTTTCCAGCTAAAATCAAATAATTATAGCAGTTGTTTAATTAACCATTTTGTTAGCTTATCAATTTTAAAACAATCGTATGAAAAAAAACTATAGCTCTTTTCTTACCAGAATCATCTTATCAATTTCTTTTATTGTTATTTATGCCAGCGTTATTGCCCAGGATGAAAGTGTAAAAGATTTACAATCCGATGCCACAAAAGAAATTAAAAAGGAAAAGATAGACAGCGGCAAAACGTGGAAAACCGGAGGCTTATTTAATTTGAATTTTGGACAGGGAAGCCAGAGTAACTGGGCTGCGGGAGGAGATGATTTTTCATTGACCATAGCGTCCTACCTGGGTTTTTATGCCTTTTATAAAAAGGACAAATATAGTTGGGATAATACCATTGATTTTAATTATGGCCTTGTAAATACAACTAGTCTCGGAACAAGAAAGAATGATGACCGGATCGATTTGTTATCAAAGTATGGGATATGCGCTCAATTCAAAATTAGATGCGGCAGTATTGTTTAACTTTCATTCCCAATTTTCAAAAGGATATAATTACAACAGCGATGGGACCAAAGATCTTTTATCTGATTTTCTTGCTCCGGGTTATCTTTTATTAAGTATTGGATTGGATTATAAACCCGCAAAAGGGTTAGTCCATTTTTGTATCGCCACTTACATCACGATGGACGATTGTAAACAACGATAGCTTATCTGCAAAGAGTGAGTATGGTGTAACTCCAGGCAAAAAAGTCAATAATGAAATTGGCGCCTTTGCCAGTATAACTTATATAACTGATCTAAATAAAACTATTACTTACAATGGCAGGCTCGATCTGTTTTCAAATTATGAACATAATCCTCAGAACGTGGATGTAATGATGAACAATATGTTTACCGCCAAACTTTCTAAATTACTAACGGCAAGCCTTGGCCTTAATTTAATTTATGATGATGATGTAAAGCTTTTTGGACCAAACCATGATTCGCCTGCTTTGCAATTTAAATCGCTGATAGCAGCAGGATTGAGTGTGAAGTTATAACCTAACGTTAATGGTTAGTTGTCGTTCGTGAGCTTATAAATTTTCAATAATTCCTGCAATACCCTGGCCACCGCCAACGCAGGCAGTTACAATTCCATATTTTTTATTAAGGCGTTTCATATCATTAATAATTTGAACAGTAAGTTTTGCGCCGGTGCATCCAAGAGGATGCCCTAAAGCAATGGCGCCACCATTAATATTCACTTTAGAAGGATCCATTTCTAATGTTTTTATTACTGCCAAGCGCTTGTGAAGCAAATGCCTCATTTAATTCAATCAAATCTATTTGGGACAAATTCATTCCTGCACGATTCAATACTTTTGGAACGGCCTCTACAGGTCCTATACCCATAATGCGAGGATGAACACCGGCACTTACACAATGTACCAGGCGTGCAATGGGTTTTAGTTTTAATTCATTCATCATTTTTTCACTCATCACAATTACAAAAGCAGCGCCATCGCTGGTTTGTGAAGAATTGCCCGCAGTAACAGTTCCGCCTAAAGCAAATGCAGGTTTTAATTTGGCAAGCGCTTCCAATGAAGTATCTGCACGTACACCTTCATCCGTATCTACAACAAAAGTTCTCTTTTGCTTCTTATTATTTTTATCAACATAAATTTCTTCAACCGGCATCGGAAGTATTCCATTTTTAAAATAACCGTTAGTAATTGCATTCAAAGCTTTTTGATGCGAATGCAAACTGAATTCATCTTGCTGCTCACGAGTCACTTCATATTCTTTTGAAACTGCCTCGGCAGTTAATCCCATTCCTAAATAATAATCGGGTGTTTCAGAAGCTACCGAATATGCGGGTACTGTTTTCCATCCTGATGTAGGAACCATAGTCATACTTTCAGTACCACCGGCAATAATACAATCCGCCATGCCCGTTCTTATTTTTGCCGTGGCAATAGCAATGGTTTCCAAGCCACTTGCGCAGTAACGATTAACAGTCATGCCCGGAACTTCAATGCCTAATGCTCTTACACTTATCATTCGGCCAACCTGCAAGCCTTGCTCAGCTTCAGGTACAGCGTTTCCTACAATTAGATCATCTACTCTTTTGCTATCCAGTTCGGGTACACTTGCCAGTAAGCCTTTAATAACATCAACCGCTAAGTCATCAGGACGATAAAATCTAAATCCTCCCTTTTTTGATTTGGTAACTGCTGTCCTGTAACCCGCTATTATATATGCTTCCATAAATAATTTTTTAAACTTTACTTAATAAAATCAAATCTTCTGTTTCTATGGCAGAAATAATTTCAGAAAATTTATTGGAAAAAAAATTCAACAAATCGTCTTTCGAAGTATTCCCAAGTTTTACAAATATTAATTTAAAAGGTTCTTTTTTTATAATAAAACTATGATAGAAATCACTATCCTTTGTAATCACAATTCTTTGTTCTTCCATTGATATCTTGTTGATTATTTCATCAGTTGTGCCATTTCCAAATTCGAGTTCAATGGTGTGAACACAATCATATCCATTACTAATAAAAAGATTTTTAAGCGACGGAGGTAATTGCGCATCTATTAAAAACTTCATGCTGCCTTTATTTCTGCAAGTTTTTGTTTCATGTTTAACAGGGCATACTGTAAACAAGCTTGAAAATCTTCTTTTTCGAGATCCGGGAATTCCTTGAGCAAGTCTTCAATACTATCACCGGCCGCCAGATATTCTAATAATCCTTCTACAGTATAACGTTTATTGCGAATGGTGGGATTGCCATGCGCTACTTCCGGGTTAACAGTTATTCTATCTAATAAAGAGGCTGACATAACATAAAATTTACAGATAAAGTTACCAATTTAAAATCTTTTGGAGAGTTATGAACTTTCCAAAACTTAGTGTCCTCAATTCAAATAATTTCCCACAATAGGTACTCTTCTTCCCACTCCAAAAGCTTTTGGAGAAACACGAATAATGGGACAAAACTGGTTTCGTTTATATTCATTTTTATTTACCATACTTAAAATCCTGTCCACGAGACTAGCATCAAAGCCCTGTGCTTTTATTTCATTCGGGCCTTTTACCTTTTCAATATATTGATATAAAATTTTATCCAGGATATCATACTCCGGAAGGCTGTCACTGTCTTTTTGTTCATGCCTCAGTTCCGCCGATGGCGCTTTTACAATAATGTTTGCGGGAATAACCTGCCTGCGGCGGCAAGGTTTCTTCATCAGTATTGATAAATTTAGCAAGTTCATACACTTGTGTTTTATAACAATCACCAATTACGCCAAGGCCACCGGCCATGTCTCCGTATAGAGTGCCGTATCCAGTTGCCAGTTCACTTTTATTCGAAGTGTTTAATAGAATATATCCGAATTTATTCGCAAGCGCCATTAATAAATTTCCTCTTGTGCGGCTTTGTATATTTTCTTCCGCAATATTAAAAGGCAAGTTTTTAAAATACGGTTCAAGTTCTTTAATAAATTCTGTGTAGATATTTTTGATAGGAATAATATCGTATTGATTACCTAAATTTTTGCTGAGTTGTTCTGCATCCTTTATCGAATGCGATGTTGAAAATTCGGACGGCATTAAAACCGCTCTTACATTTTCTTTACCCAAAGCCCGGCAGGCTAATGCTAATGTTACGGCACTATCAATGCCACCACTGCTTCCGATGATCGCTTTGGTAAATTTCATTTTAAAAAAATAGTCTTTGATGCCTAAAATAATTGCTTCATAAACTTGCGGAATATTAAGCTCAGGTAAGTAATATACAGGATCAAGTTGCATAACCGGCAATGAAATAGCGGGTTCAATTACAGGTGCGTTTATGCCACCGTTAGTCGTAAGTTCTATTTCAACAATTTCTTCTTTAAATTGAGAAAGCTGGCAACATAGATTAGCATCTTTATCAAATACCAGCGATGCGCCATCAAAAACAATTTCTGTTTGGCTGCCGACTGCGTTGCAATAAATAAGCGGAATCTTGTATTTTAAAACGTTGGCTTTAATAATTGCTTTCCTGTCTTCAATATGCGTGTAGTCAAATGGTGATGCAGAAATATTAATCATTAAATCAGGTTCTTGATTCATTAAAATATCCATCGGGCAAATTCTATACAGTGGATTGTCACCAAGGTTCCAGATATCTTCGCAAATTGTGAGCGCTATTTTTTTTCCTTTAAATTCGATTGTGTTCCAGTTATACGCCGGTTCAAAATACCGGTACTCATCAAACACATCGTAATTAGGAAGGCAGGTTTTATGCGCAATACTTTTTATTTCTTTGTTATAGAGAAAAAATGCAGCATTGAAAAGGTCTTTGCCTTCTCTCACGGGATTACGGTCCGGCGAACCAACGATTACTGCAATATCATCTGCATATTCTTTTATAATATTGATGCTTTCATAGCACTTATTTATAAAATCGTTAAAGTCGAGAAAGTCTCTTGCAGGATAGCCGCAGATACACATTTCGCTAAAAACGATAAGGTCCGCATTTTTAGATTTTGCCGATTGTATTGCTTTGATAATTTTATGGGTATTACTTTCAAAATTGCCGATGTGATAATTTTGTTGTGCAAGAATAATTTTCATTTCGCAAAATTAGGAGAATAAAATTTCAAAGGTTTTTTCAATTAACAAAGCGATCTGTTTTTTTTTCCTTTTATTTGGGGTATGAAGAAATTATTAATTCCCTTGTGTTTTATTATTTTTTGTTTTGCGTGCAGAAGCAACAAGAATATCCCTGATGTTTCTGATATAAAAGTAAACCTGGAAACAAAGAGATATGAACAAGATTTTTTTTCGATGGATACAATGAACATCGCTTCATCTATTAATTCACTTCTAAAAAAATATCCCCGATTTACCCCTGATTTTATTCAAAATATTTTAGGCCTTGATATGGATAGTTTACTGGTTCCCGGCAATGCCCAGGATATTGCCATACGATCGTTTATTCATGATTACAGGCTCGTAAAAGATTCCTCGGATTTAAAGTACAAGGATTTCAGTAACGAAACCGATGAAATAAAAAAGGCGCTCCAATTTGTAAAATATTATTTTCCCAAATATAAATTGCCAACTTCGATAATAACTTTTATCGGACCTATTAATGCCAATTTTGAAACATCATTTGGCACCCAGGGCGATATACTTACTTTGGAAGGCCTTGGGATAGGATTACAGCTTCACATGGGTAAAAATTATTCGTTATACAAAAGTGTGGAAGGGCAGGAACAATATCCTGATTATCTCGCCAGCAATTTTGATGAGAAGCATATAACGGTTAACTGTATCCGAAATATAATTGACGATTTGTATCCTGACAGAGCAGAAGGAAAACCGCTGATTGAGCAAATGATTGAAAAGGGTAAAAGAATTTATCTTCTCACTAAAATTTTACCAAACACCCCGGAATATATCTGTTTTAATTATACCCAAAAGCAGCTAAAAGACTGTTACACCAACGAAGCAGTTATATGGGATTTCTTTTTAAACAACGACCTTTTAAATAATTCTGAACAAAGTACAATTAAGAATTATATTGGCGAAAGCCCGAAAACACAGGAATTTGGCGAAGATTCACCGGGCAACATCGGAACGTTTAGTGGATTGCAAATTGTAAAGAAATACCTGGAAAAGTTTCCCGAAACAACTTTACCTGAATTAATGAGAACCGATGCAAATGAAATTTTTACGAAAACAAAATATAAGCCGAGAAGTTAATTCAGTTTTAAGGGAACAATCATTTCGAAAGCAGGGATATTTACAAGAAATGTTTTTTTGTTATTGCTGTTTTCCATAAAATAAATGCCATGCATTTTACCCATTTCACTTCTCAAATTGCAGCCACTCACATATTGATATTTTTCTGAAGGATTTATGTGAGGTTGAACTCCAATAACGCCTTCACCTTCTACCTCACGGTGTTCTGCATTACTATCGAAAATGTACCAATGTCTTCTTAATAATTGAACAGGGAACGGGTTATTATTTTCAATGGTGATACGGTAAGCGAACATAAATTCGCTGGTAACAGGATTACTATATTCCGGCTGATAAAATGTTTCAACACTTATCGTAACGCCTTCTGATATTTTAGAAATCATACCTGGTGGTTATTTTAAAGTTATCAAAACTCAATACAATATACTAATGATATTCCTTTTTGATATTTTTTTAATTAATCTGACGAAGGGAAATTATATTTTTTTTGCTCTCTTGTAACCCGTCTTAATAAGCCATTGCAAAATCCTTTCCCTATTATCGCCTTGTATAATTACCTCTCCATTTTTTATGGAACCGCCGGTAGCGCAAAAAGATTTTAGTTGTTTGCCTAATGCTTCCAGGTCTGCTTCTTTGCCCACAAATCCTTCAACGAGAGTTACCAGTTTGCCGCCCCGGTGTTTGGCGTCCAGCCTCACTTTCAGCGATTGTTCATGAACCGGTAAAGTTTCTTCCTCAATCTTTTCTTCCGGCCTTAAATTCGCATCGGTTGAATAAACTATGCCATTCATATTATATAACTTTTTCTTTGGCATATTATTGTATTATTTCAGCTTTTAAACTTAAATCTACACTTTGGGCCTGGTGAATGAGTGCACCGCTTGAAATAAAATCAATCCCGGTAGCTGCATACAATTCAATATTCTCATAATTTATTCCACCACTCGCTTCGGTTTCATAAGTCCGGTCAATTATTTTTAATGCTTCTTTAATTTCATCGGGAGAAAAGTTATCTAACATAATTCTATTGACTTTTCCAATACGCATTATTTTTTTTACATCATCAAGATTCCGTGTTTCAACTTCAATCTTCAATGCTGGCTTGTGTTCCTGAACATATTGCCATGCTTTAGTTATGGCAGATTCAATACCGCCACAATAATCAATATGATTATCCTTTAGCATAATCATATCGTAAAGGCCAAACCTGTGATTAAATCCACCGCCAATTCTAACGGCTTCTTTCTCCAAAAGCCGGAAGTTAGGAGTTGTTTTACGTGTATCAAGTAACCTGGTATGATACCCTTTTAATTTATCAGTGTATTTTTTTGTTAGAGTCGCAATGCCACTCATACGCTGCATACAATTAAGCACAAGACGTTCACACGTAAGTATGTTATAAATTTTCGACTCTACTTCAAATGCAATTTCACCGGGTTGCATTTCATCGCCATCTTTTTTAATTTTTTTTGTAATGGAGGTTGAATCTGAATATGCAAATATTTTTTCAGCCACATCAATACCGGCTAATATTCCTTTGTCTTTTATTTTGAGAATTGCTTTCCCTCTTTGCGTGCGTATCAATACATGCTAACGTGGTATGATCACCTTCTCCTATATCCTCGGCCAACGCACATTGTATAAGTTGGTGAAGTTTTTTTTCGAAGGTCTCATCGTATTTCATAAAAACAAAAATATTAAATGCATCTGAAAGGTGAACGTTTAGTTAAACTAAAAAAACCCGGCAATGCCGGGTTTTGACAATAAATTATTTTACAGATTATTTTTCAAAACTAAGTGACTGAATTACCTCCGCAGATCCCTTTTGTTTCATAAAAATTGTTGTGCGAAAGGTTCCATTTGCTGTTTTTAAATTACCGATACAATACTGAGAACCTGAGTTATCGCTTTTATGAAGGATTTCAAAGTCTTTAACAGTATTGGATACGAAGAAATCCTGTAATACTTGCGCTGCCTTGGTTTTGCTGTACGAATTGCTTTTACCTGCGAGGGTAATTTCAACAGTATTATCAAAATATTTTGAAACTTCTGAAGCATCACCAGATTTTATTGCATTCACAACTTCATCAAATGAAAGAGTAACGTAAAGAAGAAGCTAACACCGTTAATGCTGTAGAAAGTATAAAATATTTCATAATAAATTCTGTCGGTTAACAAAGGTTACTACAAACGTGCCAATTAAACGAATATTTTCAGTTAAAAGATATACTCGTATTTTTCATTAAAATTAAACAATTTACGGTTTGTTACGATTGAATAATTAGCTTTGAAAAATGGAAACAAAAAAAGTTATTTTAATAATTATGGATGGATGGGGACTCGGAAAAAAGAAAGAAAGCGACGCAATACAAAATGCAAACGTTCCCTTCGTAAGTTCGCTTTATAAAAAATATCCAAATTCAACTTTGGTTACCTGTGGCGAAGCAGTAGGATTACCAGCCGGCCAAATGGGCAACAGCGAAGTGGGTCATTTAAATTTAGGTGCAGGTCGTATAGTTTACCAGGAACTTGAAAGAATAAATGTCGCTGTTAAAAATGGTGAATTTCAAAATAATAAGATACTCCTTAATAGCCTCAATTATGCAAAAGATAATAACAAATCTTTGCATCTTATTGGCCTGGTTAGCGATGGAGGTGTTCATTCTCATATTAATCATTTAAAAGCTATCACGTCGCTTTGCAAAGAAAAAAATATTGAAAATGTTTATGTTCATGCGTTTACGGATGGCCGTGATACTGACCCAAAAAGTGGTATAAATTTTCTGCAGGATTTACAAAACCACCTGGAAAAAACTACAGGTAACATTGCAACAATTACAGGCCGCTACTATGCAATGGACCGGGATAAAAGATGGGAAAGAGTAAAAATCGCTTATGATGCATTAGTGCATCGCACAGGTCAAGTTACCGATGATATTTTTTCAGCTATCACTTCTTCTTACGAAAAAGATGTTACGGATGAATTTTTATTGCCTATCATAAATTCAAGTACACCCGGTTCTGCTATTAAGGACGGCGATGCCGTTATCTGTTTTAATTTTAGAACAGACAGGTGCAGGGAAATTACTGAAGCCCTTACTCAAACTGCTTTCCCGGATTACAATATGAAACCTTTGCAGCTTGACTATACTACTATGACGATGTATAACCATGCTTATAAAAATATTCATGTAATTTTTGAAAAGGATGATTTGTCAAATACCTTGGGAGAAATACTTGCTGCCAATAATAAAAAACAAATCAGGATTGCTGAAACAGAAAAGTATCCACATGTAACATTTTTCTTCAGTGGTGGCCGTGAAGTTCCATTTGAAGGAGAAAAGAGGATTATGATCCCGTCGCCAAAAGTTGCAACCTACGATTTAAGCCTGAAATGAGTGCGAATGAAGTTACAGAAGCATTATTACCTGAAATAAAAAATAAAACGGCGGATTTCATTTGCCTTAATTATGCAAATGCAGACATGGTAGGGCATACAGGTGTTTGGGATGCTGTTATTAAGGCGGTGGAAACAGTAGATAAATGTGTTGAAAAGATAGTGACTGCAGGTCTTGAAAACGGCTATACAATATTTTTGACTGCAGACCATGGCAATGCAGACTATATGATTAATGAAGACGGAACTCCTAATACAGCGCACACCTTAAACCTTGTTCCTTTTTTTATTATTGATAAAGATTGGCAAGGGGAAATTGAAAGCGGGAAACTGGGAGACCTTGCGCCAACCATATTGACCATGATGCATCTTCCCATTCCAGCTCAAATGACAGGGGAAGTTTTAATTAATTCATAATTGCGAGAGATGAGAAAAATAATCAAAGCTATATTGATAGTGTTACTTATTGCCCTAATTATTATACAATTCATCAGACCCAAAAAAAATATTTCCGAAGGTATAGCTGTAAACGATATTTCTACGAAGTATGCGATTCCACCCGATGTCAACAATATTTTGAAAGTTTCCTGCTATGATTGTCATAGCAACAATACAGTCTATCCCTGGTATTGGAATATACAGCCGGTAATGTGGTTCATGAATGGTCATGTAGAAGAAGGGAAAAGGCATCTGAATTTTTCAATATTTACTACTTATGCAATTGCAAGACAATATAAAATGTTTGATAATATAAATAAGGAAGTAAAAAGTGGTGATATGCCTATATCGTCCTATACTCTAATTCACCGGGATGCTATAATAAGTGATACTCAAAAGGCTGCCATACTAAACTGGACCGCAGCATCCAGAAAACAAATTGAAGATAATTATCCGCCAGATAGTCTAATACTTAAAAAGCCTGTGCGTTCTTAGATTACTAATATTAAGATTGTAGCACGAATCTTCTCTTATTTTCAGATGCCAAAGCAAAGAATCATTTCCAAATAGGGCCCGATATTTTTCCTCGAAGTACTTAGTCGCCCCTGTCAATTAAATAATAGTGAATTATTTTTCTTTCTCATGCAGCTTTTGTAGCTATATTTTGTCATATCTTAGTAGGGTTAAACCACTCAAAAACTATGACAGAAGAGCTAATGATTCAAGGTTGTCTTGATAACATAGCTACTGCGCAGGAGGCTTTGTATAATCGTTTTAGCCCACGAATGTTAGGGGTTTGTTATCGTTTTGCACGAAACAGGGAGGATGCAGAAGATATGATGCAGGAAGGATTTATAAAAGTGTTTTCTCAGATCCATCAGTTTAGAGGCCAGGGAGCATTGGAAGGTTGGATTAGAAGAATTATTGTACACACCTGCATAAACGTATTAAAGAAGAATAAAAAGTTTACTGATAGTGTAGATCTTTTTCATGCAAACAGTATTTACCTGAACGAAAATAATATCCCTTCGATATTGATGGCGAAGCAGGTTGTTGAATGTATAAGATTGCTGCCGGTAGGATATAAAACTGTTTTGAATCTTTATGCCATTGAGGGTTATTCGCATAAAGAAATTGCTTCGATACTTGACATTGAGGAAAGCACCAGCAGGTCACAATATACACGGGCGAAATCGATGCTTGAGGATGTTCTTTTGAAAAAGAAGATTATTCAACAGCCCAGAGAAAAGATAAGAATGGTATCGGGAAGTACTTAGTATTATTATGAAAACAATGTTAACCTACATTACCAACAACTGAAATTATGTGAATGATGGAACGCAGATTTTCGATGAATGATTTTGAGCATTCTTTAAAGGAACACGCGGATGATTTTAAGATGATTCCTTCTAAGAGAGTATGGCATGGTATATATAATGACATGCATCCGGGAAGAAGATGGCCCTCTATTACAATGTCGCTCTTGCTAATATTTACGCTGGTAGTAATTGGCCATATCAATACTCATAACGGATCTAAAACGGTTAATTCAAAAGATCATAATCTCCACCCAAATACCTTAGTAAGCAATTTAAGTTCTGGTGAGAGTTCAACTACAAATCAAAAAGTCGCCTCGCAAAAAAAGGTTTTCCCTTTAGCTGATGAAATTACGTTAGCAGAATCACAACAAAAAGAGGTAGCGCCACAGGAGAGCGAAAATATTTACACCCGAATGATAGCAAATAAAACCGAAGATTCGAATTCGGAGGATTTGATAAGTCAAAATTCAAAGGCGGCCATTCAATCAGAATCTTCAGTGTTCGATAAAAATGTGAATCCTGTTCTTAAAGCAGCCACGAAGTCTAATAATAATTTTGATATTAGGAATTTCGATTACAATAATATCCAATTACAAGACTATAGCATTAAGCCTATAAAATCAGATGAAATTATAAAAGAAAGTATTACGGCAGATATTGAAAATAATTTACAATCAGACCATCAAATCTCAATCGAAAATTCAAAGATAATTTCTGCCGAAGTTGACGACAACAAGAACGTTCAGAATACAGAGCAAAAAAAGCCAAATGATTTAGCTAAAAAACTGAAACAAAAAAAGAATGATAAAGTAAGCTGGGTCTATTTTGTAGCGCCACAGGTTAATAGTGTATCATTTAACGGCCACCCAATTAGGCCATTAAATAACAATAACTCTCCTGCCGTTGCTATTAATACCGGCAACTACAAAGTGCTAAATAATTCGGCACTTGGTTTTGAAGCAGGTGTTCAACTAAATAATTCGATTACCAGGAAACTTTGGATTACTTCCGGCATACATATTACGTATTCCGGGTATAATATTACTTCTAATGAAGTGCATCCTACATTTGCAAATTTATTTTTGAAAGATCCTGCAACTGGAAACGTGTACTCGAAAAGCTATATTACTCATTATGGAAATGGAACAGGACAAACAGTGGTTTCCGTAAGAAATTACAGTTTGCAGGGGTCCATACCAGTAGGATTACAATATGAATTTGCAGGAAGTGACAAAATTAAATTTAATACTTACGCTAATTTCGAGCCTTCTTTGGTGATTAAAAGTAACGCTTACATTCTTTCATCCGATGGAAACAATTACGTTAACGATCCTGATTTATTACGGAAATTTAATATGAACAGTAATTTTGGAGCTTTCTTTACATTCAATTCTGCCAAATTCAAATGGCAAATAGGCCCGAACGTGAGATATCAGTGGCTCTCAACCTATAAAAAAGATTATCCGATCAAGGAACATTTAATTGACTACGGAATAAGAATTGGTATTTCGCCGCTTAGAAAATAATTCCAATTTACGGTTTAACTTGTTTATAGTAAAGTAGTCCGCTTTTTACTCTTCTTTAATGGCTGCTTTTTATTAGTAATTTTGCAGATGCAAAAACTTTTTAAGGCAATTTATTTCTTGCCGATAGTTCTTTTGGCTGCTTGCCACAATAAGGAATCCAAACACGAAAAGTGTTAATCATACCCAAGAATCGCAGCAATTTTTTCCTGTAACGGATTTTCTCTTAGGGCAACTCAATGAAATAGACAGTATGCCTGTTACGCCGCTTAAAATAATTATCGATAATGGTAAACGTGACTCCATTTGGTTGAAAAAAGGTGATATAAGGCCTTTTGCCAAACCTTTTCTCAGCCCCTTAATCGATTCAATTTCCTTACATGAGCTTTTTGAAGAAGCATCTTTTATGGATCAAACCATAAACGCCGTTACACTTTCTTATGATCCCGTTAAAAAGTTACCGGATTCTATGAAAATAGCTCATTGGGATGTTTATATAGACCCTCAAAAAGGAACTGTGCAAAGAGTTTATATAGTTAAAGAGGAAACGTTGAATGGAGTGGCATTGACTACACAGTTAACCTGGAAAGCCAATAAATGGTGCAGCATCAGAACAATTGAACAACAACCAAAAATGGCACCCAGGATTAAAGAAGAAATCTTGAAATGGGAATTTGATGATTAAGCATCTATTGATTTTAATGGCCTTAATTGAGTTAATACTATGACATCGGAAATATTTCAAACTATAATAAAAACACTGCCCACCGATCCGGGAATCTATAAATATTATAATAGCAAAAGTGAATTAATATATGTAGGCAAAGCAAAAAGCATTCGCAAAAGAGTAAGTTCTTATTTTACCAAAACGTTTACGGGATATAAAACGCATGAGCTTGTAAGAAGAATTGCACGTATAGAATTTACTATTGTTAATAATGAACAGGATGCTTTCTTACTGGAGAATTCATTGATAAAACAATTTCAACCCAAATTTAATATTAACCTAAAGGATGATAAATCCTATCCATACCTGGTAATTAAAAATGAACCTTTCCCCAGAGTTTTTCTTACAAGATCTAAAATTAATGATGGCTCTCAATATCTTGGGCCGTTTACTTCGGTTGGCAAAGTGCGGGAATTGCTTTTGTTTATCAAACAAAATGTGCAACTGCGCACCTGCAAACTGAATCTAACGGACCAGAATATACGCAAAGGTAAATTTAAAGTTTGCCTCGAATACCATTTGGGCAATTGCAAGGGCCCTTGTGAAGGTTTGCAATCATCTGAAGATTACGCAGAAGGATTGGCCCGACTCAAAAATCTTATGAAGGGAAATCTAAATCCCGTTATTCATCATTTTAAAGATGAAATGGAAGCAGTGTGCGGCCAATATGGAATTTGAAAAAGCAGAAGCTATAAGAAAAAAGATTGAACATCTGCAAAATTATAAGTCTAAATCGCAGGTAGTAAATGAGAATTTAGGCACTATGGATGTTTTTTCCATTTTAAAGGAAGACGATACTGCTTATGTAAATTATCTGATGGTAAGTGAAGGTACCATTGTGCTTACTAAAACGATTGTGCTTGAGCAAAAACTGGAAGAGACAGAACAGGAAGTTTTGTTGTTTGCAATTGGCTACCTGCGAAACACTTTCAAAAGTGAGGCAAAAGAAATCATTGTTCCAATTGCAATGGATTATCCTGAAGAAGAGGTAACGGTGACGGTTCCAAAAGCTGGTGATAAGAAAAAACTATTAGAATTGTCTGAAAAAAACGTCAACTATTTTATTGAAGAATTACAATCGAAAGAAAATGCTTAAGCTTGAAGGAAAATCTGACAAAGAAAGATTCGACACGTTATTGCAATTGCAAAAAGACCTTCATTTGCCGGATGTCCCTGTTCATATTGAATGTTTTGACAATTCGAATTTCCAGGGCAGTTATCCAGTTGCTGCAATGGTATATTTTGAAAATGGTATTCCCGATAAAAATCAATACCGGAAATTTAATATAAAGACAGTTTCCGGAATAAATGATTTTGCCAGTATGAAGGAGATTGTGACGCGGCGGTATAAGAGATTGAAAAATGAAAATATATCACTTCCGCAATTAATAATTATTGATGGTGGAAAAGGACAATTAAATGCAGCGGTGGAAGGATTGACTGAAATTGATTTGTTGGGTAAAATAGCAATTATAGGCCTGGCGAAGAACGAAGAAGAAATTTTTTTTCCCGGAGATCAGCAATCGATAAAATTACCATGGGATAGTGAAAGCCTCAAACTCATACGAAGAATAAGGGATGAAGTGCATCGCTTTGGAATTAATTTCCACCGTAACCAGCGCAGTCGCGGCACATTTGTTAATGAACTGGAAACAATAAAGGGAATTGGAAAGAATACTGCCGATGTTCTTTTGAAAAAATTCAGATCTGTGAAGAAAATAAAGGAGCTTACCAGTGCTGAACTTGCAGAAGTGGTAGGCAACTCAAAAGCTGAAATTATTGTCAGCTATTTCAGTTCAGTTCAAAATCAAGTAACTGCCCCTCCGGGGGCATAATGAGAATAAAAAAAGGGCCAGGATAAAAATCCAGCCCCGTTTAAAATCCAATATCCTATGAAAAACCGGTATAAAAGTAAGTGTAAAAAAATGAATTTAAGCAGCCGGGCGGCGATGTTTTTATACACATTAAAAAAATCAGCAAAGAAAAAAAATCAATGCAACGTTTTTTAAAAATTTAATGTCAACGCGAGGAAATATGATGAAGGATAAATCTTTAATAATTATTTTTATTTTGTAGCTGGGGGTTGCTTGCAAAAAGAACAATTCTAATAACTGTTCCGAAGCAGTTTGTCCCGATGTACTAATTGCAAGACCTGTTTTAAAATTTACAATTTCCGATAAGATAACTAAGCAGGATTTATTTTTCGCCACTCCTCCTAAATATCAATTAAAAGATCTTGCAGTGTTTAAAAAGAAAAATGGTGATACCATTCATGTATCTCTTTACGTAGATTCTTTAAATGCCCCAAAATACTTTTTGGTGATTGCATTTGAAGATGTTGATACTTTTTTCGTGCAAATTCAAAATCAAAAAGTGGATACGGTTGATATAACTACAAATCCGGTTATTACCAATTGCTGTCTTACGGGCTATATTTTCAGTTCACTAAAACTCAATCAAAAGTTGATTTGTAATGATTGTTCTCCTTCGACTGTTCTTGATATAAAAGAATAACAGAAGACATAATAAAAAGGGAAGCATTTCTGCTTCCCTTTAAAAATATTTTATAAAGATTATTAATAACTCCAGAGGTTCTGTTCGTAGTCAAATATCTTATTTTGAATATTTTCACCTTCAAGCAATTGCAAAATGCGGCTATCTTTTAAACCTTGCTGCTGCGACAAAAATTGATCAAAGGGATTATCCAGAGTACTCTTAATAATTCTTCCATAAAACATACGGCTTTCAAAAAGTTCTTCCCAGCTCATGCGAGCCCCATAATTTTTACCATTATACACTTCATATTTTGCAAATATAGGCCGCATATCAGGATAGTATACCCAGAAAAGCGGTGCCTCACCAAGATTTAAGCCTTGCGATGTGATCACATTTTTTAAAGGTGCAATTCCCAAAATTCTCCAAAACAATCGTGAACTTTCCTTATCAAAAATTACTTCTTCCTTTATTTGAAATTTGTAAAAAGAATCGAGGTTCACTTCCGGATTGGTTTGCTTGTAACCTGTAATATTTCCTAATGAATCATAAATGGGAACTGAAACTGGTTCGCCAGCAATTGTTTTAGCAACTTCAGCCACTGTCATCGGTGTTGTGAACCTGTCATCAGTTGGATTGAAGACAGTAACGCCACCATTATCTGGCCCATCCTGAATTGCTTTGAATAATATTGAAATAAAACGCTGATTGCCATTGTCTTCATTGGCAGCATAGCGGAACGGCAAATTCATTTTTTCACGGGTGTCAATTTCCCGCCATACTTTTTCGCGGTAAACAGCATCATCTTCACGCAAATATTCATAAGGTAAAGGAGTTCTGTCTTTAACAAGATTACGCTCAATAGCATCATCTGGACGCAAGGACTTTTTTACAAAAGTAATCGGCAGACTGTCAATCTTAGGAGCAGCCGGCGCTATCACTACGGCAGTGTCTACCTTAGCGCTCGGGTTAATATTCGCTTTTGTTTTTGAATTGGTTGTGCGCTTAGCCGTAGTGCGTTTTTTCACGGTACGGGTAGTAGCGGGTTTCTTTTTCTTGGTTTGTGCATCCGCAACATTACCAATTATGCCTAAACAAAGAGTAAGCGCTAAGCATTTCACCATAATATTTTTCATAACCTTTATATTTATTCTTTAGTATAATATGAAACCTGGGCCTGGTATTGACATCACAGGGCCACCTGGTCCCTGAACCCTTACATTATCAAAATTTATTGAAGTGCCTGGAATGCATTTCGCCAACAATGATGATATTCCGGCAAGACTTCCTCCGGTTATGCTCGCCTGCTGTACACTGGGGAAATTAGCGCCGGAAAAATACACAGTAGCACTTACAATGTTATAGTGATACTCAAAATCGAAGTACTTCAATTCAGCTCTCGCAAATTGTTGATTTTTGAATACAACAGATTGAACTCTTCCTCCTTCACTCGGGCCCACCATCAAAATGGGTGGCGGTATATTTTTTATTCTGAAAGGGAAGGTATTTGCTTTCCCATCTGCATTAACTGTAATACTGGCATTACCTGGAGCAGTTACTCTAACAGTAAATTTTCCCGGGCGAGCCAGCAGAAGTTATGCTACCTCCAGTCATTGAAACGTGGGTTTTATCCCAACCAGTTCCTGAGTTAATAGTAACAGGATTATCAACACCAATATAAAATACATTCATTTTATCAAGCATCACTGCTGCACCGCCGGGTGTACCAACTGTATATTTAACCGGCACTGACTTTGTTTGTATTTGATTATTTTCATCCGTAAACCTTACGTTTACATTAACGGTATGTTCCCCGGGGCCGCTTACAGTAGTTGTATACTTTCCAGATCCCTCGGTAACTGGTACATTACTCCCATTGATGGATATTGTGGGCGCCGCTTTAGAACTATAAGCGCCAACTCCGGCAGTAATCTCCAGTTGCTGCCCTGGCATTAAGTAGGTGGAATTTGTACCTACCAATACACCTGTTTTATCCATGTGCACTTCCACTTTCCCAATCTGGGTATGGCAATAAGTTACTATTTCGTTTTCAGCATTTTTAATATTATTCTGAAACTTACTTAGTATTGTAATAGCCGCAATTGTTGGCGTCATGTGGAAAAATGACTGGGTAAAATCCTTCTTGTGGCCTTCAATTGATCGAGGAGGTCTTGTGCTAACAGGAAATTGATGTTCAAATGCTGCATTGATTGCCGGATCAAGAGCCAACATGTCCTTCTTATATTGATCAAGTCTTTCCTTCAATTTCGGTCCTTCTCCTTTTGTTTCAAACATTCTTGTGGAGGCATCAAGATTATCTGCCCTGAAGTCTTCAATACTATCAGTTGTTCCCGGAATAGGGGCTTTCATTCGAAGATCGGCGGAAATTTTAAGTGCCAGTTTCAAGCTATCAAGATACTTGTACATCGCGTCTGAGTAGCCTTGGGCTTTGGTAGCTAAAGGCGCCCATATCATAGCTTTGTCATGGGATTGAGGTTCTGCAAGTTTTTCTTTGAGGGACTCAAATAAATTATTATTTGAAGTCGATATGTTGTCATTGGAAGTTTCCAAACTTGTATTTACAACTTTGAATGCACTAATTACCTCATTTGATACATTCAGGGCGAGGATGGCCGTTAGTACTAAGTACATCACATTGATCATCTTTTGCCGCGGTTCTCTGGGTAATGCCATGGTATTTAAATTTTACTTTGGTTTTTGGTTTTGGATTACTTTTATATTAATTATCTACCCTGCATGGCGCTAAGCATGTTTCCATAAACATTGTTTAACTTGGTTAGATTACCAGCTAAAGCGCTTATTTGCTCTTTGGTAGATTGTGCATCTTCCACAGTTGATACCATTACTTCACTAGCCTGCGCCATTCTGCCGTAGAAACTGTTTAGCGTTTTCAGGTGATTATTGCTTTCATTAAGTTCCAACTCATAAATAGTATTTAATGAACCGAGGTTTTTAGTAAGAACCTGAACCTGGTCATGAAATCCTTTGGCGCTATCCGCTGCGTTATTAAAGCTGCTCATTGTATTTGCAGAATTTACATAGGCTTCTTTCATCATGCCAAGCGCTGAAGTAGCTTCCTTGGTTTTTGCAGAAAAATCTCCGGTTGATTTTACAACGTCGCCTACTTCTCCAAGATGAGAAACGGTAGTGCCTAATTTCTGAAAATTATCACCAAGCTTTTTCATGTTAGCTGGTGTGATGTCTGCTTCCATCAACATTTTATCCATTGATGCTAATGCAGGATTGCCTTTAACTGTTTCTACTGCTGGTGCGCCATGATCGTGCCTTTGAGGTTTTACCCATTCAATAGCAGCATATACAAGGAATATACCGGTTTCAGTCAACATACCTACTCCGAGCAGTGTATCAGCATAAGGTTGGTGGGTTAATTTTGCCCAGGCAGCGAAAATTACGACAGCTGCGCCGGCGCTTACTAAAACGTCTATAAGGGTCAGGAAGGTTCTTTTTGGTTGGGCCATGATAATTTAGATTTTAAATTTTAATGTTGATTTGGTTAGGTTTATAAAATACAAAGCCCATATTAAATCATTATTAATACAGGCCAGTAAAATTTTTGCTAAAGATTTTTTCTATGGAATAATATTTATTTTTTACCTTTTTTGCTGGTAACTGGTGGTAAATCAATAACACAACGGAATCCAATATAAGATTTAGCTGTATCCTGGTATTCGTATTGCCTGGTGCTTGTCTGTAAAAAATATCCTACATCTTTCCAACTGCCACCGCGGATAACTTTACGTTTCATGCGCGGAGGATCCTGATCCGTTGCATTCCAGCGAATATCTGGGTTCATATCGTGTTGAAAATTGTAACCGCCTTCGTAATATAAAGAAGAAGTCCATTCAGATACGTTGCCTGCCATATTATATAAGCCAAAATCATTGGGCCAATAAGCATCAGCACGTACTGTATAAAAACCTCCATCTTCAGGATAATTTCCTCTGCCAGGTTTAAAGTTGGCAAGTAAACATCCTTTTCTGTTTCTGAAATATGGACCACCCCATGGATACGGAGATTGCGACCTGCCACCCCTCGCTGCATACTCCCATTGAGCTTCAGTTGGCAATCGGAAAGGAGATTCAGTACTCCTGTTTTTATTTATCAGGAATGAATTCAGTAAATGGGTTCTCCATTCACAAAATGCAGTTGCCTGTTTCCAGTTCACTCCCACAACAGGGTAATTACCAAAAGCGGGATGGCTGTAATATTGCTTTGCCATCGGTTCATTATAAGAGTATGCAAAATCTCTAACCCATACTAAAGTATCAGGATAAACCGGTATATCATATCTTACAATAAACTTCCCACGGGGAACATTTGCATTTTCTCTTTTGGCTGCTTCTTTAAAATCAAACGTTTCAGAATGATACATTATTTTTTGAGGATCAAGTTCTTTCTTTCCAAAAATTCTATTATCAGGAGTTACAATCATAGCATCTATCTTTTCCATAGTTGCTTTATCGTTCCATTTGATTGTTGCTATTTTCTTCCAGTCCAATGCTTCGGTACCATTGCTGGCATCTGGTTTCACATAACCCATAAGTTTACCCGCAATTGAATCTCTAACCCAATTAGTAAACTGGCGATATTCGTTATTGGTAATTTCTGTAGCGTCCATCCAAAACCCGCTGATAGAAACTTGTTTATTTCTTGCAGTAAACGCATAGTTTACATCTTCATCACTAGGTCCCATGTGAAATGTTCCTGGTGGAATATACACCATGCCTGGAGGTTTTGGTAAAATATAACGGCTGGAGGGCGCTACACCATGGAGCTGTCCATCGTTGGCAAGACCTTTCGATTTACCAGATTTACCACACCCGGATAAGATAAAAATAGCTAAAACGGCTATTGCAGTGAATAATTTGATTTTCATTGTTTTTTACTTTGAGGGTAAGGACAAATGTAATAATTAATTTTATTTAAATACATTGATGGCTTATTATCGAATTATGAAATTTATTAAATAATACCGACCATCAACTTTATCAAACGGCCAGATATTTTAATTATTGTAGAAAAGTAGTCAAATATTTTGATTTCAGTACTTATAAAGCGCAGAAAATTTTCATGGGATTTATGTGAAAATAAAGCTACGATAAAACAGAATACAAAAATACAGTAGAATAGTTTTTTTTAGTTAAAATCAGTTAAAGATATTCACATTGATTATTTTATATTAAGAATATTGGTGTTGCTAAGTAAAATACCGGCGTAATGAATTAGTAATGCTGTTCGACACAGCGCAAAATATTTTTTAAAACCCAACTTTCTGTGTCGGCTTGATTTAATGAATAAACCTGTTGCGTTAATTTATATCATCAAACATTTTAATGGTAAATTTGCACTCTTTTTATTATGGTAAAGGCGAAGAAGCAGAATTTAGAATCACGGGAAGTTATTGAGGAAGTTATTGAGGTATTTGGTGCGAGAGAACACAATCTCAAAAATATTGATATCTCCATCCCCAAAAATAAGTTGGTAGTAATCACCGGCATTAGCGGAAGCGGTAAGTCATCGCTCGCGTTTGATACCATTTATGCAGAAGGGCAGCGGCGGTATATGGAAAGCTTTTCGGCTTATGCAAGGCAGTTCATGGGCGATATGGAACGGCCTGATGTCGACAAAATTACAGGGCTTTCACCAGTAATTTCTATTGAACAAAAAACTACTAACAAAAATCCAAGAAGTACTGTTGGTACGGTTACAGAAGTATATGATTTCCTTCGACTCTTGTATGCAAGAATAGGTGAAGCTTATAGTTACAATACAGGTAAAAGGATGGTCAAATGGAACGAAGACGAAATTCTGGAAAATATCTTCTCAAAATTTCCCAATAAAAAAATTACCCTGTTGGCGCCCTTGGTGCGTGGCCGCAAGGGACATTATCGTGAACTTTTTGAAGATGTAAGAAAAAAAGGATTTTTAAAGGTGAGAATAGATGGCGAAGTAAAAGACCTGGTTCCAAAGATGCAGGTTGACAGGTACAAGATTCATGATATAGAATTAGTTGTTGACAGGCTGCAGGTGACAGCCGACCAAAAAGTGAGACTAAGCCAAAGTTTGCAGAAATCTCTTCAATTGGGTAATGGATTACTTTTTTTGCTGCTAAACGACAATGGCGAATTAGTGCAATATAGTCGTCAACTGATGTGCGAAGACACTGGCATCAGTTATGAGGAACCTTCGCCTAATACTTTTTCATTTAACTCTCCTTACGGCGCCTGCCCGGTTTGTAAAGGACTGGGGAATGTCTACACAATAAGTATCGATGAAGTTTTACCTGATAAGACAAAAAGCATAAATGAAGGCGGCATTGTACCATTAGGCGAAGAGCGAGATGCGAGTGTGTTTCAACAGGTTGTTGGGTTTGCTAAAAAGCACAAAATTAATTTGGATATTTCTATAAAAGATTTACCTGCAGCACAACTCAATTTGCTTTTGTATGGTGATGGGATTGCCAACCCAAGCTTTGATGTAGATATAAATGATGAAACAATCCCTGATACATATACAGGAAATTATGAAGGGATAATTCCCATGCTGAAAAGATGGTTTTCTTCATCGTACAGCACAGAAGCCTTAAGAGGATGGGTAGAAAAGTTTATGCAACTAAAAACCTGTAGCGCCTGTAATGGAAAGCGTTTAAAAAAAGAAAGCCTTTGGTTTAAAGTTGATGATAAAGATATTTCGGAATTAAGCGATTTAGATCTTGATAAATTATTGGATTGGTTTACCGGCATTGAGCTGCGATTAGACAAAAGACAAAATGTAATTGCAAAAGACATTTTGAAGGAAATAAAAGAACGGGTTCAATTTCTATTGAATGTGGGCTTAACTTATCTTTCTCTAAACAGGCCTTCTAAAAGCCTTAGCGGCGGCGAATCTCAACGAATAAGACTTGCAACCCAAATTGGATCTCAACTACAAGGAATTACTTACATTCTCGACGAACCAAGTATTGGCCTTCATCAACGTGATAATCACCGGCTTATAGAAGCACTCATCAATTTAAAAAATATTGGAAATAGCGTACTCGTGGTTGAACATGATAAAGACATTATGATGGCTGCAGACTATCTTATTGATATAGGGCCCCAGGCCGGAAAACATGGAGGGCAGATAGTGGCGAGTGGTGTTCCAAAAGATCTGCTAAAGCTGGATACTGTAACATCATCATACCTTAATGGAAAAATGCGGATTCCAATTCCATTGCACGTAAGAAAAGGAAACGGTCACACACTTATCCTGAAAGGCGCATCGGGAAACAATTTAAAAAATGTCAATGCGCAATTTCCTTTGGGCAAATTTATTTGCGTTACAGGTGTAAGTGGTAGCGGGAAGTCAACTCTTATTAATGAAACACTTTACCCGATTTTAAGCATTCATGCTTATAAAAGCAAAATGTCTTCTCTACCCTACAGTAGCATCAAAGGGCTTGAACATATTGATAAGGTTGTGGAAATCGATCAATCACCGATCGGAAGAACTCCCAGGAGTAATCCTGCGACCTATTGTGGGTTTTTTACTGATATCCGTACATTATTTGCCGAAGTGCCCGAAGCTAAAATAAGAGGTTACAAAGCCGGTCGCTTTTCTTTTAATGTAAAAAGCGGAAGATGTGATGTGTGCGAAGGAGGCGGGATGAGGGTAATTGAAATGAATTTTTTGCCCGACGTTTATGTGCATTGTGAAAAATGTAATGGTAAAAGATATAACCGCGAAACGCTTGAAATAAGATATAAAGGCAAATCAATAAGTGATGTACTTGATATGACGGTTGATGAGGCTGTCGATTTTTTTACCAATGTTCCTTACATCTATCGTAAAATAAAAGTTTTGCAGGAAGTGGGACTTGGTTATATTACTCTTGGCCAAAGCGCAGTTACATTAAGCGGCGGCGAAGCACAACGTGTAAAGCTTTCTACGGAATTAAGTAAAAGAGATACCGGCAAAACCTTTTATATTTTGGACGAGCCAACTACCGGGCTTCACTTCCAGGACATACAACATCTTGTTGATGTTTTAAATAAATTAGTGGATCGCGGCAATACAGTTCTGGTTATAGAACACAATATGGATATTATAAAAATTGCAGATTACATTATAGATCTCGGCCCTGAAGGCGGGCAAGGTGGCGGCAGAATCTTATTTGAAGGAACACCCGAAGAACTTGCGAAGAACAAAGAAAGTTTTACAGCAATTTTTTTAAAGGAAGAGCTTGCCAAATACAAAAATTAAAAAAGGCAAAGCATAGTAACAAAGTTAAAAATTTATGGTTTCAGACGTTACATCGCACGCGAAAATGCATTGTTTTAATGGATTAACTTTTGTTATATACTTTGCCGTTATTCAGAGGGCAATCTTCTCATTAAATATCTTTTAAAATCTTGCAGGGCATCTCATATGACTTGCAACTCCCCTGTTGTAAATATTGTCAAATATTGGCCCAAGCCGAATTGCTAATTTCAACGATATTGAAAAATAGGCATCTTTTTGATTGGGATTACCTCTCTGTGAACCGGGAGAAAACCGTGAAGCTCCTGCTACATAAATAGAGTTGGTTTTATCAAATATTGCCCTTGCAATGCTTGCATTTTGCGGCGTTAAATATTTGTCGAATAAATTAGGATCAATGTAATCTGTGCTTACATCATCTATGTAATCTGTAAAAGTTTTTCTTTCCAGGAATTCAAGACTTAGATTTACCCTGTCAGACAAATAATATTTTGCTCCAAAACCCATTGGCACATTAAACTGCGTGAGCGAGTAATTCGTTCTTTGCGGATACTCAGCAAATCCTTCGCCCTCTGTATGCAGTGGTTGAAGGTAATACCAGGTTTTATTACCGTTGGCATCGGTTAAGGAACCTTGTGGATTAAAATGAAAAGCTCCCACGCCTATCACACCATAAGGTCTGAGTCGTGGTTTATAGTCTTCGTCGCCATTGTGTAAAAGCATCAAAGGGAAAACTTCTGCGGCAATATATGCATCGGAAATATTTGTTTTGAAATCCAGGTTACGCTGTTTTCTCCACAGTTCATTTACACCTTTCGTGTTTATAATATTATCTTGCCCATCAAGTTTTCCAATGTCTGCGGCAATACGTACACCCAACCAATCATTTGGGTACGCAGTCAAAAAAACTCCTTTCATTACTTTTGTTAGTGGAAGGTTCAGATCTTTAAGAAAGGTGGTTCCTCTTCCCCGATGACCTCCAAGATCCCCAAGAAAAAATAAAGGGCCAATGTTGAGGCCAACTTCAATCCTGGTATTTTCGTTGCCAAATATTAACGATTGGGAAAAGCCTTTTTCAGAAAAAAAGAAACTTAGTGTTATTAATATGAAACACGTAAGCCAAAAGGCGTGTAAACGTTTTTTCATAAGAAATCAGATTTTGTTTTATAAGCGAAAACGGATTAATTGTTACCCGTTGAAGGATAACGAATTGATAACGGACAGAGAGATTTTATTATTGTACTGGCTAAGAATTAAATATTCTTTATCATGGTAATGTGCGGTATACTGTCTTCGATATAAATACCGCCTTTTGTTGTAAATGAGAAGTTTTCATAAAATTTAACCAGATAAGCCTGTGCACTGATAATTACAGGAACATTACCAAATAATATGTAAAGTTGTTCGAGCGATTTTTCGAACAATTGTTTTCCCAACGATTGTCCGCGTGCAAGTGGAGACGTTACAACACGCCCAATTGAGGCTGTTTTCGGATAGGCAATACCAGGAGGAATAATTCTACTATAAGCAAGCAGCGTGTTATTTTGTACGCCGGTAAAATGATACGAATTAAAATCTTTATTGTCGCAATCCTGGTAAACAACATTCTGTTCAACAGCAAAGACTTCAATCCGCAATTGAATAATTTTGTATAAATTTTCATTCGTCAGTTCATAAAAAGCTTTGCATTGCCAATTAATCATAAAAAATGAAAATCTACTTGTTATTTATAATACATTCCTTTATTAATATCCATACTTTTCTTTCCAACGTTCTTTCAAAAATTTTCTCAATTCTTCTTCCCTTGCATTTTTGCCCGGATTATAGATGAGTGTATTTTTTATTTCTTCAGGAAGAAATTCCATTGATATAAAATTATTTTCATAGCTATGTGCATATTTGTAGTCTTTCCCGTAATCCAGCTTTTTCATCAACCTGGTTGGTGCATTGCGAATAGCAAGCGGAACGGGTAAATCTCCATGTTGCTTTACCAGCGTTTGTGCTTTGCCGATAGCTTCTACGGCTGCATTACTTTTTGGTGAAGATGCAAGGTAGGTAACACACTGCGATAAAATAATGCTCGATTCGGGATAGCCAATCATATTGACAGCCTGGAATGTATTTGTTGCCAGCAAAAGCGCATTTGGATTTGCATTGCCAATATCTTCACTGGCAAGAATTACCAAACGCCTTGCAATAAATTTTACATCTTCACCGCCTTCAATCATGCGTGCCAGCCAATATACTGCAGCATTGGGGTCGCTGCCGCGAATAGATTTTATAAAGGCCGAAATGATATCATAATGTTGCTCACCTTTCTTATCGTATAAGGCAACTTTTTGTTGCGCAACATTCATGACCAGATCATCAGTTATTATTAAACTTTTGGAAAGTTCAGAACTTTCCAAAAGTTGTTGATTAAATACCAACTCAAGCAGGTTTAATAATTTTCTTGCATCACCTCCTGATAAATTTATCAGAGCTTCTGTTTCCTGCAATTCGATATTTGTTTGCGAAAGAAGTCTTATCATCTTTTATCGCATGATGTAATAATTTAATTAAGCGATTCTTTTTCCAACGGCTTTAAAATATAAACCTGGCAACGGCTAAGCAAAGCGCTGTTTACTTCGAAGGACGGGTTTTCAGTGGTTGCACCTATTAATGTAATAATTCCTTTTTCAACTGCACCCAGCAAGGCATCCTGTTGTCCTTTATTGAAGCGATGAATTTCATCGATGAAAAGAATCGAATTATCCAATTTTTTAGACTCCTCTATTACTTCACGAACTTCTTTTACACCAGAAGAAATAGCGCTTAATGTATAAAATGGAAGGTCTAAAGTTTTGGCAATAATATTTGCGATCGTGGTTTTTCCAACTCCTGGCGGTCCCCACAAAATCATGGAAGGAATTTTTCCGTTCTCAATTGAATTGCGCAAAACGCTTCCTTTACCCGTAAGATGTTCCTGGCCTATCAGGTCATCTAATTTTTTGGGACGCAGCCTTTCGGCTAAAGGTGGAATTGCCATGAGAAAAATTTAAATCATACTCCCTCGTTATTATTTCCCGGTTAGGTAGGGAAGTATATCTTTCAAAGTTACTGCAGATTGGGCATCATCCAATTCAATGACTACGCAGTATCCATTTGCTCCGCCAGCTTTCAGCAAAGCATTTACAAGCTTTTGCTGATCACTTTGCAATCTTTTTCCGTTCCATATTTCTTTCGTGCATAAACATCCTGACGTGGGCGTTAGCGGGTAATAAGGTTGTTTAGAATAAATAGCCGGGTCTATTGTTGTGCCATGCGCAATAATTTCTGTGCGGCCTGCAAGCCCTGCATAGTAAGAATAATATAGGGGAAGATAATTTTGTAAATCAGCTGGTATTAATTTTTTATAATAATCAATATTCCATGTTGTATCACTAATACTACTATCACGCATAAACGCTTTTATATTTTCTTCAACGGGCATTGATAATTGAACATTAGCCGTAGGGCCGATAAAGCTGCTCATTGAAACGCCGAAGCCATGCATTAAAAATATTCCCTCGTGGCGTATTGCCGCCGCGTAAATAAAAAGGAAGATTGGTTATACTCCTTGCCAACTGCGGGATATTAAAAATTACTCCATCACTATCTGTAATAAATTTTCCATCGTAACCACGTACAAGCATCAGGCCGGGGTAATCACGATCTTTTCTTTGGATGCTATATGCAACTGTTTGACCGGGCAAAAACTTACTGCTGAAAAATTCCCTTAATAATTTCTTTGATAAAAATGTTCCGGTTGTTTTTTGTTCTGATATATGTACTTGCAACATATATAGGACGGGATCGACAATTCCCTCATCGCCGAATTTTGTTTCAATTAATTTACTGACAGTATTAACCAATGAAGAATCTTTTTTTTGTTGTAATAAATATTCAGCACACAAGGCAAATACTTTGGGATCATTAGTACTATCAAGCAATTTTTTTATCTGCTCAAAAAAAACACCGGGATAATTGGTATACACAAGGCCAAGTAAAGCTTTCTGAAAATCTATGCTCCTCGTTTCAACTTCGTCAAATGCCTGGCGAATTTTCGCATCAACTAATGGGGACTTATATAATAACACTTCCAATGCATCAAAAGCGTTTTCCCAATTTTCCTCTGTGGAATCATTTAATGAGATCGATAAATTTTTATTGATGGAATATTTTATAAGACGGTCGTGTAATTTTACTCTTTCTGCACTTGTTGTGTAAGATGTGTAAAGTGGTGCATCATACTGAGCGGAAAGTTTTTGAGTGCAAAGAGTTAAAATAAATACAGAAAAAAAATATTTGCCAACCAAGAGATAATTATTTATGTCGAAAAGTAAGAAAGAAAATGTTTATGTAAAATAAAAACATTGGATATTCAGGGGAATAACTTTTCAAAAACTTCTTGTTTATTTATATTAAAATGAATTGCGACCCGGTTAATAATTCCATTAAGTGTACCTATTTTAATTGGATTGTGATTGGGTATGGCTAAGTGGTGTTGGCCATTATTTTCAGTAGTTATTAAAATATGACTTCCGTTTTGTCTCACAACTTCGTAGCCATAAACTTTTAGTGCTTTAACTAATTCTTTACCTGAAATATTTCTTGGAATCTTCAAAGCGCAAAAATTTCATCCTTAAAAAAGTGAAGATGAATAAAAGCAGGTTTATCTTCATGGTTTAAGAAATAACAATCAATACCTCCCTTTATATTTTCTTTTAATTCATCAATAGTATCCCCTTCAGCAAAAATGCCTGCTCCTGCCGATTCTGCATAAAAGCCACCTTCATCAGCTTCCTGAACTATAAAAGTTATTTCCTTCATTTGCTTTCAGTTTTTAATATGATTTTATTAAAGTTAAAAAATTATTCTTCTTCGAAATAATCCGAATCAATTTTTTTTATTTCATAAATGTTTTGAATAGAAACTCCCAGATTGTAATCAATCATATATTGACCTAATGTTTCTCCATCAATAAGTACAATTTTAGTGTCCATTTGAGATGCATAAATATTTGCTTCTTTCGAAAAATCAGAGGTTGTTATAAACACTCCTTTTTTTGCCCGTTGTCCTGCTAAGGCTCCAACAAATTTTTGAATCTCAGGTCTTGAAACAGTGCCTTCCCATCTTTTTGCCTGAATATATATTACATCAAGGCCAAGTTTATCTTCTTTAATAATCCCATCGATTCCTTCATCATTAGTATATCGTGTTGCTTTACCTGCTTCTTCAATTGAGCCACCGTAGCCCATCTTAACTAAAAGCTCTACCACAATCTTTTCAAAGAATGATGGATGAACGGTTTTTAATTTCGATAGTAATTCTTGTTGAAGAGCTATGCGCAATTTCTGGTATCCTACTTCCAATTCCTCTTCAGGGGTTTGATTTAAATTATCGTCAATTATTTGGTTAGAATTTTTTAAAGGTTCTTTCTCCCTAAATCTCTTTATAAGGTTTCTATAATCTTCAAATTTTTCTGTAAGATATTTTACATTAATAAAAGAAGGTGTTTCTTTCAGAATTTGTTTACCCTTTTCTGTTATTTTAAATTGGCCTTTACTTACATTTTCGATAGTGCCTGCCATTTTTAAATGAGCTTTTGCCCAATAAACTCTATTATAAAATTTTTTTTGACTTTTACTTGGCAGCCATTCATTTAAATCTGTTTCAGTTAATTTAAATTCTTTTGCAAGGCTATTAATAGTATCTTTTATAGAATGAATTTGTCCATTACTAATTAATTTAAGAAGTGGCAACATCAATGTCTGGTAATCTGGGATCATATGTTATACTTCAATTAATTCTTTTAAACCCGTTGTTAGCATTGGTTACAGATATGGATGGAGGTATATCAAAATAAAGTCTGACATCAGCCAGGCCTTTTAAAGCGTATAATAAAATATTAGTGTCGAGAAGATAATTATTTCCACTCACGTCTCAGTCGTTTTTGAATTTTCAATCCATCTTCTAATTGAGGCAGTTTACCAAAAAAAGCATTAACAGCAGGGTTTGGGTTTCCTTTTTTTTCTTAAGTAATGCTCTTATTTTTTTTTCAGGGGTGCCTTTTGGAATCTCTATAATCATAATAAAATACTTATTCCTAAAAATACAATTTATTTCAAATCCAATTTTATTTGCAATTCCTCCAATTGTTTTTCATCAATCGTCGAAGGCGCATCAATCATAACATCTCTTCCACTATTATTTTTTGGGAATGCAATAAAATCCCGGATAGATTCACTTCCTCCCAGAATGGCACACAGCCTGTCAAAGCCAAAAGCAAGACCGCCATGTGGCGGAGCTCCATATTCAAAAGCACCTAATAGGAAACCAAACTTATATTGTGATTCTTCTTTACTCATACCCAATGCGGCAAACATTTTTTCCTGCAATTCTCTTTGATAAATTCTAATAGAGCCACCACCAATTTCATTGCCATTTAAAACCATATCATATGCATTGGCTTTAATTTTTGCATAAGGATGTTCTAAATATTTATCAGCATTTTCAATAACGGGATTATTGTTAATCATTACTTCAATATCTGCCGGTTTCGGTGATGTAAATGGGTGATGACGAGCTACCCAGCGGTTTCCTTCTTCATCATATTCAAACAAAGGAAAATCAGTTACCCACAGCAATTTAAATTCTTCCGGCTTTCGTAACCCTAATCTGGCGCCCATGTATAAACGAAGTTCACTGATTGCCTTCCTTGTTCGTTCTTCTTTTCCGGCAAGGATTAAAATTAAATCTCCTGTTTTGGATTGACAGAAGCCAGATAATGCTTTTAGCTGTTCTTCATTAAAAAATTTATCGAAGCTGCTTTTTAACGAACCGTCTATATTCACTTTTACAAATGCCAATCCGCCCATCCCAATTTGAGGACGCTTTACCCAATCAATTAATTCATCCGTTTGTTTTCTTGAATACTCGCTGCAACCCGGTACAGAAATAGCCACTATGGTTTCTGCATTATTAAAAACAGCAAATTCAGTATTATTTAATCCCTCAAAATAATTTTTGCCTTCAACCTTAAGGTTGGCAACTTTCATCTCAAACCTTATATCCGGCTTGTCATTTCCATAGTTCCACATGGCATCTTCCCAGGTCATTCTTTCTACCGGTGCCGCGTAGTCGATATTCTTTACTTCTTTAAAAATATATTTTATCATTCCTTCAAACATCTGCAAAATATCTTCCTGTTCTACAAAAGACATTTCGCAATCAATTTGCGTAAATTCCGGTTGCCTGTCTGCACGCAGGTCTTCATCGCGAAAACATTTTACTATTTGGTAATAACGGTCATAACCACTTACCATTAACAATTGCTTAAAAGTTTGCGGTGATTGGGGCAGCGCATAAAATTCCCCTGCATTCATGCGGCTTGGCACCACAAAATCCCTGGCGCCTTCCGGCGTTGATTTTATTAAGAAAGGCGTTTCAATGTCAATAAAATTTTGCTGGTGCAAATAATTTCTTGCAGCACGGTTTACTGCATATCGTAATTCAATATTTTTCTTAACAGCATTTCTCCTTAAATCAAGAAAGCGATATTTCATTCTTATATCATCACCGCCATCTGTATCATCCTGTATTGTAAATGGTGGCACTGCTGATTTATTCAGCACTTTAAATTCTGAAACCAAAATTTCGATATCGCCAGTGGGAATATTTTTATTTTTATTGCTGCGCTCACTAACAGTTCCGCTTACCTGTAAAACAAATTCTCTTCCTAATGGATTTTTATCCAACTGCTCAGTAAGTTTTTCATTAAATAATAATTGCGTAATACCATATCGGTCACGAAGATCAATAAATGTGATGCTGCCAAATTTCCGAATCGTTTGTACCCAGCCTGCAAGGGTTACTTCGTTGTTAAGATGTGATGGTCTTAACTCGCCACAAGTGTTCGTTCTGTACATTGTCCTTTGTTGAAATTATAGGTTTTAAAAATTAAGATTGCAAATATAAGCCTGTTCGGTAAAGTAAAAGCCCCGCCTCGCGGCAGGGCTTTTTAATCAAAGCGTCTTTTAATTGGCTTTTGGGCCATCCGGTGTTTTCTTATCCATCATTTCCATCAGTTTCATACCGAGCAAACCATTGATGCCGCCATCGGTTCCGTTTGCTCCACCAATCAAAATATCAGGTATCACTTTTATCTGGCCTTTGCCAATTTCTTCGGTGATTTTATACCGCGTAAAGTTATCACCACCCATTGCTTTCACCTGCAGTTCATAAGCTTCAGCGGTGCTTTTACCAATTGCCATAATTTTTTCAGCTTCGGCCAAACCGGTTTTGCTGATCCTTTCTGCATCTGCGCTGGCATTGAGTTTAGTGGCTTCGGCCTGTGCGCCAGCTCTTGCTTTGGTGGCTTCTGCTTCAGCATTTGCCCGCGTTTTTGTTGCGGTAGCTTCAGCATTTACCTGCAGTATCAAACTGTTTGCATCACCTTCTGCTTTCTTTACAACAGAGTCAGCAGTTCTTTGAGCAATTTCAACGTTTTGTTGCGCTTTCACAATTTCTTTTTGCATATCTGCAATGGCAGTTTCTTTTTCCCTGCCCTGTCTTTTTTCCTGTGCCATTTGTTGTGTGGCATATGTTTTTTCTTCTTCCTGCGCAATCTTTCTGTCGGTTAAAGTTTTCATTAATGATTCAGGCGGAACAATATCGCCGATCAAGGTATCAACTGCATTCACATTGTATTCATCCAACACTGTTTTCATATTATCTTTTGCTGCCTGTTGCCTTTCTTTACGTGTTGCTAAAAACGCAATCACATCACTATCCTGCGCTGAGTTCCTGAAATAGTTGCCAATAGTGGGTTCCAGCACCTGGCTTACCAAGATTATTCATACTGCCAAAGCGTGCAATAACTTTCGGCGCTTCATTAGCAGGTATATGAATGATCTGCGAAACATCAAGATTAAAAGGAAATCCATCCTGTGAACGTACAGTGATTGTACACAAATTTTTATCCAGCTGATGTGCTTCACTTCTTGTGTTGGCCCAGTTTAAAACCAGGTTTGTTGTAGGAACCAATTCCACTTTCATAATATATTTATTGAAAGGATATTTACCAGGGCCATAAGGTTCCATCCACACACCACGTTGTCCTTTGCTTACAATGTTGCCATGTTTAAAACTTTCACCGGTAAGATCTTTACCATCCTCACCAATATAAGAAATCACAACGCCTACATGGCCGATTGGCACTTCAGTCATCGGCACTTCTTCAATTTGTATAGCCCATGGATTAATGTTATAGCTACCTGCCAAAATAATAGATGGTTGCAAACCACGATTACCGCCATTTTCAAGGAAGGTATCAAAGTCCTGGAAGTTGTTATGTTCTTCAACATATTTACCTGCTATCTGCCCGTTTTCAATTGGCTGGCCATCCAGTGTAGTTACAATTCCTACCATATTTTCATGAATGATAACCATATCAGTAATGGTAATAGTAAATGCGTAGGTGTTGATACGATAAGTACCTGCAGTAATGTAAGCAGTCTGGCGTCCTTTCTGTCCGCCATTTTCAAGAAACCTTTTGGCATCCTGGAAATTATCGCTATCTACTTTTCTGCCCAATATAGCGCCGGTAGGAATTTCAGCGCCATCATTACTTAATATAAGCCCAATTTTACCTTCGGGTATAACGGTAAAGGGTTGCATGCTCACGGCAAATTGCCATGGCCACATTCTCCAGTATAGGCCCGGGGCCAGCGTTTGACCCTGGAAACCTGCTTCGCCTTTTGTTGCAATAATTCTGCCTGCTGGCAATTCGCGATTGGCGCCAACCAGCACAAATTTTTTTGTTACCAGACCGATCTTGTTTTCAGGTACGATCACCATACCGAATAAAAAGCGGAGAATTAATTTGTAGAGAATAAGTGAAAATAAAATTACCAGTATCCACCAGTAATTTGCCATAAAATCTGAAAGATTCATTGTTGTTAGTTTTTAGTTTTGAAAAAATTTATTTGATGTTGCGGGATAGAATTAATTCAAGCTGATTATTGCACCTCTTTTTACTATCATAGACTTCGCCATAATAATTCATCATAGATAAAATTATTTAACGATAAAAAAAAGTAAAGTGAATTTATCAGCAGAAAAATGACGGTGGCTTAACTCTCTGGCGAAAATTAAAAAGAAGAGAAGCAATAATGTGGTTCATTTTACATGGGAGCGTGGCTCCGTTTACATTTGAAATGTAAAGATATATCGCAGAAAATTATTGCGCAAATAAATCGGTGCCGGGCAGAAGTTTTGCTTCTACGAATGGTGAAGTATGTATTATGAGTGGTAAAAAACCTGGTTTGACATAAACCGGGCTACTGGTGTCTGGCCACTTAGAGTGGCCTGACACCTTACTCCACATTCACTCTCACTCCCTCACTATGCGCCGTAAATTCAGGTGCATACATGCATTGAATGGTGGTAATGCCATTGCTGAAATTTCCACTGTGTGTTACAAACATCGGGTACTCGAAAACATAAGTTCCCTTGTTTAAATAACCAAAGAAGAAATTAGTACTTACATCTTTTGTCGTTTCATAATAGCCAAGTCCGTCCTGGTATTTGTATTCGCTTAAAACATTAGTTGGTTCCATACAGGATGCACGCATATCTTTCATGTGCACATATTCCATATCACGATCTACACGAAGTTCGATTCGTACTTTTATTTTATCACCAACGTGAATTTTGTCTCCGTCATTAACCGGAACAAGCACCGGTCCATTATCAGAATTTTTTTCAATAAATAATTTCTTTGAAAGTTTCAATGGCGTCTCTGAAAAAGTTATTTTATCCAGGTTCTCAAAATATTGCCAATAGATGGAACCCCAGGAAGCCGACTGCGCCCACTGGATTATTGGTTGATTGATTTGATGGAGCTGATAACTGTTAACCGTATATATTTCCCATTTCGAGGTTTTACTTTATCTCCGTCGATTTTTCTTTTGAAATAGCCTGTTCCTGCTTCCTGTTTTTCATCTTTGCTATTAAGACAGTATTGCCAAGTTTGATCGTAACGTGTTCTTTCCTCGCGATAGCCAATCTGGTGCCTTCCAACAATAATGCGTAGCAGGCTTCCGCTGTAGCTTTTGTAGTTTTCCAGTTGTTGGTTTGCTTGTTTTTTAACAGCCATGTTTTAAGATCGTCAATTGTTTTGGGATCTTTTTCAATTTCTGAAAATGCCTCTATCATCATGGCCTGGGATTCGATAGGAGCCTGGTACCACCAGTATCCATGATTGTCCCATTCTTTCCAATACATTCCTAACTCTTCATTATCAATGGAATTTTCTTTTAGAGATTTGATGATGGACATCGCAGTTGCGTTATCATTTGTTCTGTTAAGCGATAATGCAATCATAGCCTGCATATATTTACTTTGGCTGAGCCAGTATTTTTTTGATTGCTCACGGTAATAGTTATACGCAGTTTGTGTTTCTTTTGCGATTGGATATTCAGGAAAAAAACTCCGCATGTACAAATACTGAATTGCAATAGTTGACAAATTATTTTCTTTAAGGTTTGATTTATATTTTAATAAGTCATCATAATCTTTCTTTAGCATTTTATCGAGATAAGGAATGGCTTTATCTAAAATTGATTTCAATTCATTTTGCTGAAAAGAAGGCAGCGCATTCAGTTTTTTAAGATGCCCGATTCCCGTTACGATATATTGCGTCATATAACGGTTATCTGGTCCGCCTTTAAACCAAACGAAGCCTCCGTTTGGAGATTGCATATCACTTAATTTCTGAATAGCCGATTCCAGTTGCAGACTCATTCTTGTCATATCAAAAAGCAATGCTATATTTTTCTTTTGCTGTTCTTCGCTTTGTGCCTGCAATACCCACGGTGTTTCTTCCAGTAATACAGATTTTAATTCTTCATTTTTTTGAAGGTTGCTCATCAATGCAGCAGTGTCGGCTGTTTTCCAGCTTTCAAATACGGCTTTTATTTTGGGCGATGCGTTTATAATTTTTGTTGCAATTGCATTGGCGTAATAGCGATTGAAAGTTTGCTCCGCACATTCGTAAGGGTACTCCATTAAATAAGGTAAAGCCTGCACCGCATACCAGGCCGGGTTCGTAGTGTATTCTACAGTTAACCCATAACTGCTAAGCGTAGCCGAAGAAGATGAGTTGAGTAATTTTTCAAATTTGAAATCTTTTGTTCCATCGCCTCGCATTGGCAAAGGCATTGTTTCTGTTACCAGCATTCGATTGGTAACAACAGGAATTGCAGCTTCTTCGCCATCACTTACATCGCCTGCCTTAGCAACAATTCTGTAAACAACAGCGTCATTAAAATTTTCAGGAATTTCAATATGAAATTTTACCAAAGTGCTTTGTCCTGCTTTGGCGGTAAAATTTTGCGATGGAATATTATTCTTAAACCATCCATCAACAGGGTTCATAGTGGAAGCGTTTAATAAATGCAATTCGCTGCTTCCGCTTACATCCTTATCGCTGAGGTTTACAATTTTTGCAGTGAACTCCATCTGGTCGCCTTCTCTTAAAAACCTTGGGGCATTGGGCTGCACCATCAAATCTTTTTGTGTAATAACCGTTCTTTCCGCATAACCGCTTGCCAGGTCTTTGGTATGAGCCAATGTCATCAGCTTCCATTGCGTTAACGCTTCCGGCATGGTAAAACTGAATTCAATATTGCCATCTTTATCTGTTCTTAATTCAGGAAAGAAGAAAGCAGTTTCGTTGAAGTTTTTACGAATTTGAATTTGAGATTTCGATTCGATTTGCACCTGATTTTGTGCAATTAAAAGAACCCCATTTGCTCCTGCTGCTCGTAGATAGCTTCTTCATCTGCTTTACAATTTTTGGAGGAGTATATCAGCTGAATAGATCTTGCCATCTGGAACCCGTCAATTATTAATTCTTATTCTTGGTTACAGACTAATCCCATTTGTATGGTACCATAGAACCTGTCAATTCCTTTTTTCTCATCCATAACCGAACTACAGTTCTGGAGCGCATGCATCCATCGGTGCTGCATTCATTTCCTGAGTAATCCACGAATTCTTCCCACGGATAATATAGCTACCGTTTCGGTATTGAAAATTTAACATACATCATATATTTTTTCTTTTTGCTGCACATAATTTTCATTCCAATATCTTTGTATGGATTGAACGGAACTAAAATTTTGAGAACCATTCCAACTTTCATATCTATAGTGAGTTGGCCAGATATCCAAAGCACTCCAACTATGTGGTTTAAATTGATCAAGCGATGCATCATACATACTTGCCAGCATTTCAGCAGCAACTTTTTGCCCTTTATTTCCGCTGATTTTTACTTTCCATTTTTCTTCACTACCAGGTAGAGTTTTATCACGATAGGTATCAAAGGAAATATTCAAATCTTTATTACTCCATGGAACTAAAATGTTGAAACCTTTAAAATAAATACGATTATCTTTTACAAAGAATTGAGAAACACCAAAACCTCCACGATCATCTTCATTCGCTTTAAATTCAAAATTTTTCTTTTCATTATTAAGATTGAAAAATTCAAAATCTGAATTTCCTTTTTTCTTTTTGGCTAATTGTTCTTTATCAATTTCCTGGATTAAAAAAACATCCTTTGCAGAAGTTCCTGAAATCAATTGAGCTTGCTCTCCGGGTTCAATTACATTTTTCAGTATCGTATTCCATGTATAGGCAGGTGCAGGCAACGATGCAGCATTCATATCATACAGTTGGAAATATTTTACATCTTTTACATCCTGTCCATATTTATCTTTTGACGTTGCTTCAGCTACATACCAACCCTGTTCGAAATTGCCTGTTGTCAATTGCCATTTGCCAATTGCTCTCGTGCTATCTGTTTTTGCGAAAACCATCTCGCCTTTTGGCCAACTTTCTTTTTTGTTCTCTTCATTGTATTCATCATTTGGAAAATATTTTACGAACTCCTCTTTGCTCATTACAAATTCATCTGGCTGCGCCCAATAGCGGTTGCGGATAAGTCGTTGCGGCGGCTGAAGCCTGTAAATTTTCACTTCAACTTTTGATGGTTCAAATTCGCCACTTAAGTTTTTTGTGCTTACAAAAAAGTGCTTTAAACTATCAACAGGTATAGCATCGGTCGATGGTAATGTAATTTGCAGGTCCAGCGTTTTGTATCCAACCGGAACAATAATATCTCCACTTCTTGTTTCGCCATTAATATCCGTTACGTCTGCTTCTACTTTATAATCAAAAACGGGATCGGTGTTTTTATCAATACTTAAATCGGGAATCGCTGCAAATTTTATCGTGAATTTTCCATCAACACCTGTTGTCATTTCGCCGTTGGTAATTTCCAAAGGTTGTGAGGAAGGCTGCGGCCAACGCCAAAACATCCATGGATAAATGAACCTGGCTACTCTTGTTACCCGATATTTTACTTTAGCGCCGTCGATATTATTTCCGGCATAAGCTTTGGCAAACCCGGTTATACTAACTGAATCGCCTACCCGATAACTTCCTTTTGCTTTTTCAAACTCGGTATAAAATTTTGGGCGCTTATATTCTTCGACAGAAAAGTCAGTTGTTGAATTTTCAAAATCCTCCACTTCAATGCTAAACTCGCCATTGAGTTTATTTTCTGGTAACCGAAACTTTCCATTGAAAGATCCGTAGTCATTTAGTAAAAGGTTTAATGAATCGATAGTTTGCGAGTTGGCATCTTTCAAAAATATTTTTATTGAATCTTTAGTCTTTAAAAGCTGGTTCTTTTTTGTTTTATAGTTCTGCGTTACGCCAATGCCTTTAAAATAAACCAACTGGCCGGGCCGGTAAATGCTTCTATCCGTAAATAAGAATATTTTGGCTTTGTCCTCATCATATTCCTCCTGATCATCATAATCATCGTCATTATTAGTAGTTATTATAACTGTAACTGTATTGATAATCGTCTAAAAACAAATGATCATTTTGATAAAATATTTCCAAACGGATGTAACTGGTTTCATCTTTTTTATTTGCTGATACTTTAATATAACCGTGCTCATCAGCCGTTAAAAATTCTTTCTTTTCAAGACTGTTTTTTCTTGTATTATAATCATATCGTTGTTTCCATACCTGCACTTTGGCACCTTCTAAAGGCTGACCAGTTTCACGGTCCAGGATAAAATATTCAGGGCCGTTATTAATATAGCTGATGTTCGACACATGAAAATATTGCACCGCCAATGGATTTTTATCCAGGCTGAAATCGCCGGAAACGCTGGCCAGTAAAGCATATTGACCAACAGGTAAAGCATCTACTTTTATTTCAACTGAATGAGATAAGAAATCATCGGTAGCGACAAGGTTTTGTTTCCAGCTTCTTATAAATTTTTGCGAGGTAAGTTTTTTCCAAAGCGCATCATTATCCTCATTGCTTTCAATCAGCTTTTTAAACTGCGAAGTCATTTCAATAATTCTGAAATTAAGAGACGAGAAATTTTTATAAGTCACCAAAGTTCTAAAAGGCTCACCGGGAATATTTACTTTTTCAGAAGTAAGAGTTAAGTCTTTGTGCAAAATTTGGTTGAGTAGATTTTTTGAATTGATACCGCCTTCACTTTCGGGAAATTTAGTCGCTGTTGCTTCCGCTATTTTTTTTGCAATCCTAAGCGAATAGCGGGAAGTATCTACAATTTTTTGATTGGCATTTGCTTTATCAAAAATCTGTTGTGCAATCAAATAACTTGCCTGGGCACTCGCCGCATTATTTGAAAATTGATTCGCAATGTTTTGCAAAGCTGCTATGTACAATTCATCTTTGTTGCCCATCACCCCATATTGCTTTACAAAGTTGATGCGTTCAATATCTGCATCAATCAAAGCATCGGGTTTAGCATCATTTTCGTGAAATGCAAGTAAATCCTGGAAAATGAGCAATGCCTTATAATGCAGAGATGTTGAATCTTTATTTTCAAATTTTTGATGAATAAATTCTCCGGCGGGTGCAAAAGCTTTTTCATCTTTTATTTCAAATGCGTAAGCGGGCCTTGTAATATCATTCTCATCGCTTTTAAAATAATCCAGTGCACGATGCGCTAACAAATCATAAAGTGTTGGGCGTAAATACCGTAACGTTGCCTTTTAGGATTATCGCATCAAAGGGTTCCAGCTTTGTTTGCTTTAAGAGCTTATCATCTTTAATGGAGGCCAAATAAAGTTTGCTGATTGTGTCATGAAAATCATCGGCGCTCCAGGTGAGAATATCCTTCTTTTTGAATGAAGTGTCTGTCCTGGTTCTGTTGTAAATCTTCCATCGTTGTTGTTGAAAAATGCTCCAATACATTTCTGCTGTAATGCTTTCCAGTATCGATTTTGCTGGTTCTTTTGCAGAAGCAACTTCTTTTTCTAAAGTTTGGATGCTTGTTACATCGGCATTTTCTTGAATATTTTTATCTAAAGTGACCTGGTATAAAAGAGACTTAATTATCTGCGGATCGTTTTGATCTTTTTTGGCAGCGTTATAAATTTTAGCAACCTCTGCCAATGCCGATTTGGTAAGGCCTTTATTAACCAGTTCATCAATTTTTTTCCATTGCCCTGAATAATCAGGCGCCTTTTGTTGTGCATGTAAGACTGAAAAACAAAAACATAGAAGAATAATTATGAAAAATGAAACGCCGTATTGACTTATGCGCATGGTAGTTAATTTGATTTAAAGATAAAAAACTATAGATACCTTCCAACGGGATTAACATTCACCCAATAGATGCCGAAATGAATCGAAATTCATAACCGAATTTTTTTTGTAATTTTTTTTATGACCATTAAACCAGGGGATTTTTATTAAGTCTCAGCTATGTGTTGTCTCAACTTAAAAATTATTGTAATCCCGCAAAGACACAAAGATCACAAAGCAATTCTTAATGTTATTCGTGGATTTGTGGGAAAATAAAGTAAAGATTTTTTATAACTTGGGGGTCATAGTCAAAAATAGAACCGCCGCCAATAAGATTTGGGGCGGTTTTTTATTTGCCATGCAATAAAGTCTATCTAAGATTGTGATATACTTTTTGAACGTCATCATCCTGTTCCAGGTGGTCCACAAGTTTTAAAACCTCGTTGGCCTGTTCCTCAGGTAGTTCCACTGTATTGGTAGGAATTCGGGTAAGCTCCGCCGTTATAACTTCAATTTTACGGTCTTCCAAGGCCTTACTCATATTGCCAAATTCATTAAAAGGCGTCCGTATAATAATGTTGCCTTCACTATCCTCACCAATTTCTTCCAGTCCGAAATCGATCAATTCCAGCTCTAGTTCTTCAGTATCAAGATTTTCATTTTTAATCTTAAATTCTCCCATGTGGTTAAACATGAAACTTACGCTGCCACTGGTTCCCAGCGATCCATGGTTCTTATTAAAATGCATCCGTACATTGGCAACTGTCCTCGTCGGGTTGTCAGTAGCCGTTTCTACCAACACGGCTATTCCATGCGGCGCATAGCCTTCGTACACCTCTTCGTGGTAGTCGGTTTTATCTTTGCCCATCGCACGCTTAATGGCGGCATCCACACGGTCTTTCGGCATATTCACTGCCTTTGCATTAATAATACAACGGCGCAAAGCAGAATTATTATCCGGGTCAGGCCCGCCTTGTTTTACAGCAATATCGATTTCCTTGCCAATACGAGTGAATTGTTTGGCCATTTTATCCCACCGGGCAAACATCGTAGATTTTCTAACTTCAAATATTCTTCCCATAATTTATATTCTTTCTCAATCCGGCAAATCTAAAATCTAAAATCTAAAATTGAAAATCTAAATAAAAAGCAATGTCGGGGGTATTTGACGTAAAATTATTTGGGGCTCTCATCTGTAAAACAATATTCGGCTGAAGTTCGTGCTGTTCGCTTGTAGCCGTACCGTGTAACATAAACTACAGCTCGTTCCTCGCTTTGTTTATTAACACGGGTACGGGCTACCGCTTCCATCACGCAGCCCTTCATCAATATTTCTTTATTCAGCTTTAAGTCCAATAATTTGCGAGGCCGTAAACCTAACGGGTTTCAAAAACCTGTTAGGTTTTAATTTACTTTTGCCGCATGTCAGAAATATATTCCTATTCAACTTTATATTCTTTTGTCCAAAACATATTTTTAAAAATTGGCTGCAGCGAAGAAGATGCGGCACTTGCGGCAAAATCGCTGTTAATAGCAGACCTGCGTGGAGTCGACAGCCACGGTGTGGCAAGGCTTTCCGGCTATGTGCGCTTATGGGAGGCCAAAAGAATTAATACCATTCCTCAAATAAAAATTGTTCATGAAACACCTTCCACAGCAGTTGTTGACGGCGATGCTGGGTTAGGATTAGTAGTGGCTCCGTTTGCCATGCAGGTTGCAATAGACAAGGCGAAAAATGTGGGCACGGGTTGGGTAAGTGTGAAAAACAGCAACCACTTTGGTATTGCAGGCTCACACGCCATGATGGCTTTACAACACGATATGATTGGCATTGCTATGACCAATGGTTCGGCCATAGTGGCCCCGACATTTTCAATAGAACGATTGTTGGGAACTAATCCTATTGCAGTAGCTATTCCCGCCGGGCAGGAACCTCCATTTGTTGCGGACTTTGCAACAACAACTGCAGCCAATGGTAAACTTGAAATATTGCAACGCAAAAATGAAGATACACCTAACGGTTGGGTACAGACGAAAACCGGCGAACCATCAACCGATGCAAATGAACTTAAAAGTGGCGGGGCATTACTTCCCCTTGGCGGTGATCGTGAGCATGGCAGTCATAAAGGCTATGCTTTAGGAGCTATCGTCGATATTTTTTCCGCAGTGCTAAGTGGAGCCAATTATGGTCCGTGGGTTCCTCCGTTTCCTGCGTATGTTCCCATGCCTGAAAACAGACCAGGAGAAGGTATCGGGCATTTCTTTGGCGCTATGCGCATTGATGCATTCCGGCCTGCAGAGGAATTCAAATTGCACATGGATAATTGGATAAGACGGTTCAGTTCCTCAAAGCCTGCTGCCGGGCATGAAAAGGTTATTATTCCCGGTGAACCTGAAGTTGAATTTGAAAATGAAAGAATGAAAAATGGAATTCCGTTATTGGAATCTGTAGTTGAAGATTTAAAAGGTGTTGGTAACAGATTCGGAATCGAATTTTAAACAGCCATTTTTAATAAAGAAGAAAATGATTACCACAATAATTTTACCAACCATAAAAAGCATTGAATTTATTAACGATACAATTTTGTTTGTACACCTGAACAACGACAGGCTTTTTATGGTGCCGCTGGATAAATTTCCTATAATAAAAAATCTTTCCCGGGAGCAAAAAACTGACTATGAAATCATCGATAACAAATATCTCTCCTTTTTGGCCATAGACGATGTTTTCAGTGTGGAAGAATTAATCGGGTTATCCTAAGGTTTATTATAAGAGTTCCAAATAAAGGATTGCCCTACAAATTGTTTCTATATAGTACATTTGCAGCCCGGTTCTATAAAAAATTCCGGAAGACAAGGAAATGAAAGTAATGAAGTTTGGAGGCACCAGTGTTGGTAAGCCTGAAAGAATGTTTGAGATCGCAAAGCTAATCACGAAAGACACTGAACCAAAAGTTGTAGTCTTAAGTGCTTTAAGCGGCACCACAAATTCACTCACAGAAATAAGCAATAGTCTTGCAAAAGGCGACAGGGTAGCAGCCAAGCAACGAATTGACGCTTTGGAACAGCACTATCAGAATTTTATACTTCAACTTGTAAAAAAAGAAGATACCTACAATAAAGCAAAATCGGTTTTGGCAGAGCATTTCGAATTCCTGAATATTATATTGAAGATTTCTTTTAGCGAAGCTTTGAATAAAGATATTTTAGCGCAGGGAGAATTATTGAGTACGAAACTTTTCAGTATTTGCCTGCAAGAAAAAGAAATTAGGCATGTGCTGCTGCCCGCGTTGGATTTCATGACGATAGATTCAAGTGGAGAGCCACAGGTTGGAAGCATTAAAGTGAAGCTTTCACAAATATTGCAAAAACACAAAGACCAAACGCTCTTTGTAACGCAAGGATACATTTGCCGAAATTCGAAAGGTGAAGTTGATAATTTAAAAAGAGGTGGAAGTGATTATTCTGCTTCTTTAATTGCAGGCGCTATCGGGGCAAGTGTTTGCGAAATCTGGACTGATATTGATGGCATGCATAATAATGATCCGCGTATTGTTAAGAAAACAAAACCTATCAGTCGCCTGAGTTTTGATGAAGCTGCTGAGCTTGCTTATTTTGGCGCTAAAATTTTACATCCTGCAAGTATATGGCCCGCCCAATATTTTAATTTTCCCGTTAGGTTATTAAACACAATGCAGCCCGAAGCGCCGGGAACTCTGATAGAAAGTGAAGCCGGAAGTGTTGGCGTAAAAGCAATTGCAGCGAAAGATTTCATTACTGCAATAAAAATTAAAAGCAGCCGGATGTTGCTGGCTTATGGGTTTCTCCGTAAAGTTTTTGAAGTATTTGAAAAATATCAAACCCCCATTGACATGGTCACTACTTCTGAAGTCGCCGTATCGCTTACGATTGATAATGATGCTTACTTAAGTGAGATTATTAAAGAACTCGAATTATTCGGAACGGTAGAAGTCGATTCTGATCAGACCATTGTTTCGATTGTTGGCAACCAGATTACGCAAACAAAAGATGTAATTGCAAAGATATTTACAACATTATCCGGCATTCCAGTACGGATGGTAAGCTACGGCGGCAGCCAACATAATATTTCCATTCTTATTTCGCGTGAGCATAAAGAAAAGACATTGCAGTTGTTAAACAAAGGTTTGTTTGGAATGTAATATTAAAAAGATATCCCTATCTTTTTATAAACAAAACTCATCAGCCACATTGGCCCTATTAATAAAAATTGGATGTCTTTGAAAAAGGAAGGTTTTTTACCTTCAACTTTATGTCCATAGAATTGACCGATCCAGGCCAGAACGAAAATTATTACACTAAAAAGCCATAAAGGAAAAGGAAGAAAAACTTCAACAATATAACATGCACCAAGGCAAACAAAGCCGAACAATAACATGCCAATTCCAATTTTTATCGAAAGAGCCAGATAGTAAATGGTGGTGAGCAATAATGCAATTATGGCAACATTCAATTGTAAATTATCATCAAGAACGATTGGAAGTTTAATGCAGTAAAGCAGACCCGTTATAGAGAAAAAAATAGCAGGCACGCATATCCAGTGAATTAATTTATTTGTTTCATTGGTATGACTCTCGCCATACTCGCTAAGCCATTGATGAATTGTTCTCATTGCAAATCGTTTTGTCTAATTTATGTCAAAAAAATCAATCATCAATCTTCATTTATCCCAATAAAAAACTCCCTGTGGAGTGCAGGAAGTCTATCAAAGCAATTGTAAATTAAACCTAAATAATCAACATAGCGTCGCCATAACTGAAGAAACGGTATTTATCTTTTATAGCTTTTTTATAAGCATCCATTATAAGGTCATAACCTGCGAAAGCGCATGTCATAATCAGCAGGCTTGTCTTAGGCAAATGAAAATTTGTAACAAGAGAGTCTGCAATATTAAAAGTGTACGGCGGATGAATAAAATGATTCGTCCAGCCTTCAGATGGTTTTAATAATTTTTGCGCTGTGAAGGATGTTTCCATAGCACGCATTGTTGTGGTACCAATCGAACAAATTCTTTTGCCGGTTTCCTTTGCTTTGTTTACGATACGACACGCTTCTTCATCGATGTTATAATATTCCGCGTCCATTTTATGTTTGCTCAGGTCTTCCACTTCAATTGGGCGGAAAGTTCCTAAGCCTGTATGAAGCGTAACTTCAGCAAAACGAACTCCTTTTATTTCCAGGCGTTTTATTAACTCAGGACTAAAGTGAAGACCTGCTGTTGGAGCTGCCACGGCTCCTTCGTGTTTTGCATAAACTGTCTGGTATCGTTCTTTATCTTCTTCATCAGGCTTACGTTTTATGTATTTTGGCAGAGGTGTTTCACCCATGAAATACAGCATCTTTCTAAACTCATCTTCAGGTCCATCCCATAAAAAACGGATGGTTCTTCCACGGCTCGTGGTATTGTCAATTACTTCTGCTACCAGTTCATCACTTTCGCCAAAATATAGTTTATTACCCACGCGAATCTTGCGGGCAGGATCAACAATCACGTCCCACAAACGATTAGCTTTATGTAATTCTCTTAAAAGAAATACTTCGATTTTTGCGCCGGTTTTTTCTTTACGGCCATACATGCGGGCAGGAAAAACTTTTGTGTTGTTTACAACAAAAACATCTTTATCATCGAAATAATCAAGGATGTCTCTGAAATGTTTGTTTTCAATTTTTCCGGTCTTTCTTTCGATAACCATCATCCTGCTGTCTTCTCTTCTTTTGGTAGGATTTTGCGCAATAAGATTTAAGGGAAGGTCAAATTTGAATTGACTAAGTTTCATGTGCAATTATTATTTTAAAGTTAATTGTCACATGCCATTACTGTTGTTACAGAGATACGTGCCTGCCGAAGCGGGCCACTTATCATGTTACGGCATGATTTTTTAAGTGCGCAAAGGTAGTATTTTTAATAATACAAATAATTTAAAATTTTAAGCTCCAGGCACTTGGTGAATTTTTAGCATCAATTTTTCGATTAAAATTTGGTAAGACTTCGGGTTCTGTGCATCTTTATAAGAAACCTTACTTAGGCTTATGAAAACAAACTCTTGTTTTAAGATGTTTTTCTATTCCCTTGTATTTCTTTTCGCTAATAAAGGATTTAGTCAAAATGTCCCCTCCAAAAAATATCAGAGCCTTGTTATGGGAGATAAGTGGCAATGGACTTAAACATCCCTCTTATCTTTTTGGTACAATGCATGTGAGCAGTAAAATGGTTTTTCACCTGGCGGATTCTTTTTATTATGCGCTGAAAAATGTTGATGCCGTGGCGATAGAGATTAACCCTGCTATCTGGCAAAAAGAAATGGTAAATCTTGATAGGCTTCAGCATAATTATAAAACTTTTATCCAGGCTACGCCAAATGATTATCTTAATGAAAAATCATTTCAACTTGAAAACTATGAGGATAACCTCAGAGATGCGCTTCAGTCAGAACCCACAGTAGTAAATAATCTTCTCTATCGTACTTATAAATCCAAAGAAGATTTTCAAGAAGATACTTTTCTTGATTTGTATATTTATCAGACGGCAAAAAAGTTGGGCAAAATAACTACCGGAGTAGAGGATTATTTTTCAACGCAAAGAATGGTTTTGGAAGCATATGCCGACATGGCTAAAGAGAAGAAGAAAAGCTATGACAACACAAGTGAATCGCCTTATGAAATTGAAAAGAAAGTTGAGGACGCTTATCGCCGGGGCGATCTTGATTTGCTGGACTCACTGGAAACTATACTTGAAGGTTCAAAAGCTTTCAGGGAAAAGTTTTTGTTGGAAAGAAATGAAATCCAGGCTAATTCTATCGATACTATCCTTAAGAAAAATTCCTTGTTTGTGGGCGTAGGTGCAGCTCACCTGCCAGGCGAGAGAGGTGTTATTGAGTTATTGAGGGCGAAGGGTTATAAGCTGAGACCCGTTAAGTTGGAAAATAGAAATGCCTTCCGGCAAAACACAATCGACAAGCAAAAAGTTCCCGTAAATTTTTATCCATATAAAAATCCTGACGGGGCGTATACTGTATCAGTTCCCGGAAATCTTTATAAAATGTCGTCTGATGTTTCAGGACTTGACAGAAGCCAATATGCAGACATGAGTAATGGAACCTATTACATAATTACGAGAGTACAAACCTACAGCGCATTTGGAGGAAACCCGGCTGAAAAAATTTATAGAGAAATTGATAGTTTACTATATGAAAATATTCCAGGAAAAATTATTGAAAAAAAATCAATTAAGTTAAATGGATACGATGGCTTTGATATAACCAACCGAACCCGTCGTGGAGATATACAGCGCTACGAGATTTTTGTAACTCCTTTTGAAGTATTAATTTTTAAGATGAGCGGTAAAGAATCTTATGTTGACGGGCCGGAGGCGCAAAAGTTTTTTGGATCCATAGAGTTGCCGGAAAGTCAAAGCCGGTTTGTAAATTTTGAACCTCCGGCAGGAGGGTTTAAAGTAAATTTGCCACAGCAGCCACACCAGTTTTTAAACACCACAAACGCGGATAATATGGATAGGTGGGAATATGAAGCGGTGGATAAAGACGCAGGTAATTCATTTCTTCTTCTTAAAAAAACAGTAAACAATTTTGGTTTTCTTGACGAGGATACTTTTGATCTCGATTTGGTCAATGAATCTTTTAAAACATCAAAATTTATACATAAACAAATATGGGCTAACCACAGTTTATTTAAAGGATATCCATGCATGGATGTTACTTTAAAGTTGAATGACAGCATGTATGTTAAAGAGAAAATTATTATTGATGGCCCGCAATATTATTTACTGGCAGCGAAAGGAAAGGATTCGTCAGTAAATTTTTCATCTTTCTTTTCTTCATTTGAATTAGTTCCATTTAACTATTCTGCGCCTAAGTTGGTTACTGATACGTTCATGCATTTTACAGTGATAACTCCGGTTGTACCCGAGCTTGATGAAAACTTCAGAGCTTTGCTGGAAGATTATTCGACCGGGGATTTCTTTAACGCAAATGCCATGGGATCTTATTGGCCAGGAATCAAAAACGCCCTGTTTAAAAGTGACAGTACAGGAGAGACAATTTCTGTGACGATGAGACAATTTCCAAAGTACTACCAGATAAAAAATGAGAGTAAATTTCGTAAGACAGAGATAAACGATTATCTCGCAAATAATGACATGGTTCTTTCTTCAACTGATTCATTTGAAATAAATAAAAATCTAAAAGCCTACAGTTTTACAATTACAGATACCAATAGCTCACGCTCTATTAAACGTATTCTTATTATTAGTAAAGACAGGTTATACAGAATTGCTGCAACAGGCGATACTACCGGTAAAGAGAGTGCATTTGTAAAAACCTTTCTTTCAAGTTTCAGGCCCACGGATGATTCGACAGATTTTAATGTTTATACAAATAAGAACGATATTTTTTTTAAAGATTTCTATAACAAGGATAGTGTAACCCACGTAAAAGCGCTTGCAGCGCTTCCTAATATTTATTACACCGAAAAAGATGTTCCGAAGCTTTCAGCCCTTATTGAAAGCCTCCAATTTGGAGACAAAGAATATTTTGATACCAAGTCTAAAGCAATAGGAGAATTTGGATACATCCGGGAATCAGGCGCTGCCGAACCTGTTGTAAAATCTTTAAAACATATTTATGAAAATGCGGCGGATACATCAACTTTCCAAAACAATGTAATAAAAGCGCTCGCAAAAAATCAAACAAAAGAATCATATAGTTTATTGAAAAGCCTGCTCATCCAGGATCCACCAGTGTTTGACAATAGCAGCGATTATTCGGATTTTTTCGGAGACATCCAGGACTCACTTTTACTGGCCAAAAAATTATTTCCTGAAATACTTCAACTGTTGAGTATTGAAGACTATAAAGATAATGTTACTTCACTTTTAGTGAGTCTTGCAGATAGTAACCTTATTACCTCAAAAGAATATGAAGATTTTTTTACAAAAATATATTTCGACGCTAAAATAGAATTAAAGAAACAGCAAGCCAAAGACGAAAAAGCCCTGCGGAAAGAAGGTAGCGAAGATGACAATACAAATGATTATGATCTTGACCGTTACTCTGTTACTGCGTATAAGCTTAATGGTTATGCGAAACTGCTTATGCCATTTTACAGTAAAAATGCTTCTATAGCAAAGTTCATTGACAAACTTCTTACTTCTAAAAATGCGGGCCTGCAGCTTAATACAGCAATTTTATTACTGAAAAATAAGATAAATGTGTCGGACAGTATATTACTATCGCTGGCTAAATCTGATAAACGCAGGGCGGATTTATACGAGGCACTTAAAAAAATAAAGCTGGAAAACAGGTTCCCAACTGTCTATCGTAATCAGCAGGAAATCGCAAAAAGCATTCTTGTAAATGATGGCAGGATACAGCGATGTGGATTCGTCTCAATTTGTATCCAGTACAATTATAGACTACAATGGCGGCAAAGGGCTGGTCTATTTTTTTAAATACAGGGCAAAGAATGATGACGATTGGAAAATAGGTATCAGTGGCCTTCAGCCTTTAAATAAAAATGAAATTAATACTGCAGGGAACGACCTTACAAAACTCACCGATAAAAAAATAAATGAAGATGAAAATTTAGACGCCCAGTTCCAAAATGAACTTCATAAAATGCTGATTTTATCTCATAAGGGCGGGAGCAATTTTTATTTAAATGGTCGTTATAGCCATTTCGACAATGAATAGTATTTCGCGAGGTAAGCTAAAAACTGAATTTCGGGAGAGATGCTATCAACTTTTGAGTGTATTCTTTTCTTGGATGAAAATAAATTTCATCGGCCGAACCTGACTCTTCAATTTTTCCATTGTTCATCACCATAATCCGGTTGCTTATATAGTGAACAACGCCAAGATCGTGAGAAATAAAAATACACGTAAAACCAAGTTCTTCTCTCAGATCGTTTAACAAATTAAGAACCTGCGCCTGCACGCTTACATCAAGTGCAGAAACACTTTCATCGCAAATAATAAATTCAGGATTAAGGCCGAGCGCCCTCGCTATACATATTCGCTGACGTTGCCCTCCGCTAAATTCATGTGGGATATCGGTTAAAATGTTCCGGCTTAAGGTCAACTTTTGCGAAGAAGCTCCATTACTTTTTCTTTACGCTGTTTTACAGTTGGAAGTATGTTATGCATTTTCATCGGTTCATCAATTGCATCCCCAATTGTAATCCGAGGATTCAGTGAACCATAAGGATCCTGGAAAATGATTTGAATGTCTTTTCGCATTCTTCTTAATTCATCTTTAGGCACGTGCGCAATATTTTTTTTGTTGAGGAAAATATTGCCTGATGTAGGTTCAATTAATCTTATCAACGCTCTTCCTAACGTGGTTTTTCCACATCCGCTTTCCCCAACCAATCCTACTATTTCTCCTTTTTTTACTGAAAAGCTAACATCATCCACGGCTTTAATTTCTTTCAGTGTTTTGCCGGTAAAACTCTTTTTTATTGGGAAAAAAACTTTGAGATTTTCAATTTTTAATAACTCAATATCCGGTTCAATAACTTGCTTTTTATTTTCTTTGACAACTAACTCCTGTTTCTTCGAATCAATAGAGCCATTCATAAAATCACTAATAACAGGAAGTCTTTTTCCTTTAAAAGCGGGGACGGCCTGCAATTGATCAGTGCTTTTGTATAAGGATGCTTGGGATTTGAAAAAATTTCTTTCGCAGTATTGGTTTCAACAATGTCTCCTTTATACATTACAATTACCCTATCGGCGATTTCGGAAACAAGAGCCAGGTCATGCGTAATATAAATGATTCCCATTTGCAGTTTTTGTTGCAACTCTTTAATAAGTTGTATGATTGTTTTTTGAACCGTTACATCCAACGCCGTAGTTGGCTCATCCGCAATAAGCAGGGAAGGATTGCAACTTATAGCCATAGCAATCATTACTCTTTGTTTTTGTCCGCCGCTTAATTCGTGCGGATAACGGTGAAGCATACCTGTAGCATCCGGTAATTTAACCTGGTTAAAAAGTTGAATGGTTTTTTCTTTCGCTTCTTTTTGGTCTTACCCCTTCGTGCAACAATATGGCTTCCATAACCTGGTTGCCGCAAGTTTGCACCGGGTTAAGAGAAGTCATTGGTTCCTGGAATATCATCGAAATTTTATTGCCTCTTATTTTACGCAGATATTTTTCGTTAAGGCCGAGAATGTTTATTTGTGGATTGTCATGTTCCAAAAAAAGAATTTCACCATTTTTGTATTGAGCAGGAGGAGAAGGCAACAATTGCAGTATTGATAACGAAGTAACTGTTTTGCCTGAACCTGATTCGCCTACAATGGCAACCGTTTCACATTTATTAAGAGTAAAAGAAATGTTTTTTACAGCAGAAGTATTTCCGGAACCTGTTACAAAATCGATACTTAAATTTTTTATTTGGAGAAGAGGATCGCTCATTAAACGAAATTATATGCAAGGCTTTAACTTTTCAGAAATTATTATTTCAAAAAGATCCAATAAAATTATGAGTAGTTATTAAAACTTCAGGTGGCGCACTGTTAAGCCATCATTAATCAATTGTTTTAACGAATCAATTCCAATTTTTAAATGCCGTTCCACATATTGTGCAGTTACTTTTGCATCACTTGCCGCAGTTTTAACTCCTTCAGGAACCATGGGCGAATCACTAACTAACAATAAGGCGCCGGTTGGTATTTTATTAAAAAAACCAACAATAAAAATCGTTGCAGTTTCCATATCAATTGCATAAGCTCTTATTTTTTCGAGGTAAGCTTTCAGGTCATCATCATGTTCCCAAACCCTTCGGTTGGTTGTGTACACTGTGCCTGTCCAGTAGTCGACAGCATAGTCGCGAATAGTGGTTGAAATAGCTTTTTGTAAAGCGAAAGCTGGCAGTGCAGGAACCTCCGGGGGAAATAATCATTAGAAGTTCCTTCTCCTCTTATTGCTGCTATTGGTAAAATAAGATCGCCAATTTTATTTCTCTTTTTTAAGCCACCACATTTGCCTAAAAACAATACTGCCTTGGGGTTTATTGCACTCAGTAAATCCATAATAGTTGCTGCACCCGGGCTTCCCATGCCAAAATTAATGATGGTGATGTTGTCAGCGGTAGCACATTCCATAGCCTTATCTTTACCCACGATTTTTACCTTATGTATATCAGCAAACATTTTTACATAATTGCTGAAATTGGTAAGAAGAATATACTGCCCGAAATTTTCCAGCTTTTCGCCGGTATATCTTGGCAGCCAGTTGTTAACTATCTCTTTTTTTGTTTTCATACACTAATAAGCTGAATGTTTTTATTGATATTATTAAAAGTACAATTTTAGACTGATGATTTAAATTTGTAAATATCCAATCCGTAAATTTCACTTATTTGATTTCAACTAAAATCTTATTCATTTTCAGGAAACAAAGCTCAGCATGATAAAAATTGAATTTCCAAAACAACAGGTTACTTTAAGACAACGGGAAGGCTTAAACGAAGTTTTTGATGTGGTAAGAAAAAAATGGCTGCAGCTCACACCTGAAGAATGGGTCCGTCAGAATATGATACATTTTCTTTTTACAAAGCAATATCCCGCATCATTAATATCCGTAGAAAAAGAAATTAAGCTGGGAGAATTATCAAAGCGATGTGATCTTGTTATTTACGATAGAAAGGCCACGCCTTTTATGATAATTGAATGCAAAGAAATGAAAGTATCTCTTTCGGAAAAGACATTAAACCAGATTTTGCGCTATCATATTACACTTCCTGCAAAGTATTTGATAATAACTAATGGAAGTTATTGTTTTGGTTTTAAAAAAACAGGTGACCAATTTTTTGAAATAAATGAATTTCCCGGCTATGAGATCTAACGTACGAGGCTGTTCGAAGCAAAAGATAGCTTATGGAAAAATTCCTAATTCAGCATAAGATGTGGCGACTTTATTTATAGCGCATACATAAGCTGCGGTTCGCATATCGGGTATGGCTGGATTTTTTTGCCAGATATCAACAATTTCGCGGGTTGCGGCAATCATGGTTTCTTCAAGCCCGCTTCTTACAAGGTCAATCTCATCGGCGCCGCGTAAAATAAAATCTTTTTCCGATGAACTTACACTTTTGCCCGTAAGTTCTTCAAGCTGTCCAAGAATATGCATGTTCATATTTTCATCAAATCTTTTCTCCAATCTTCCATAACGTACATGGCTCAGATTCTTCAGCCATTCAAAATAGCTCACGGTTACCCCGCCGGCATTCAGATACATATCAGGAATCACTAACGCTCCCTTTAGATTCAATATATCGTCAGCTTCCGGAGTAAGTGGCCCATTAGCTGCTTCACCAATAATTTTTGCCTTTACGCGTGAAGCATTTTCACTGTTAATTACATTTTCCAGCGCTGCAGGAATTAAAATATCGCAATCCATTTCAAGGGCGTCGGTATTTTTTGCAAAATTTTCCGCACCGGGGAAATTAAGTATTGATCCTGTTTTGGTACGATGCATCAATACTTTATCTACATCAAGTCCGTCATTACACCAGATGGAGCCTTCATATTCTGCGAGTCCTACAATTATCGCTCCTGCCTGTTGAAAGAAAAGTGCAGAATGGTAACCAACATTGCCGAGCCCTTGCACACAAACACGCTTTCCTTTAATACCTGTGGGAAGACCAAGCTTATCCATAACTGAAGGCATGTTACAAACTTCATTAACCCCGTAAAATACACCCAGGCCGGTAGCTTCTTTTCTTCCTCTCACACCTCCCTGTGTAACAGGCTTGCCAGTCACACAGCCGGCAGCATCAATTTCACCAGGATGCATAGCTCCATATGTATCGAGTATCCAGGCCATTTCTCTTTCCCCTGTTCCGTAGTCAGGCGCAGGAACATCAATGCCCGGGCCAATAAAATTTTTCTTTATTAATTCTGCTGTATATCGACGCGTAATTTTTTCCAATTCATATGGCGTATAATCCCAGGGCCTGATTTTTATACCTCCTTTAGCTCCTCCAAAAGGAACATTTACAATGGCACATTTGTAAGTCATGAGGGCAGCCAGAGCCATAACCTCATCCTGGTTTACAGCGAGGCTGAACCGGATACCACCTTTGCACGGCGCCTTGTGATGGGAATGTTGAACACGGTAAGCCTCAATGGTTACTATTTCACCATTTTCTCTCTTTATTGGAAACCTCATCTGGTACACGCTGTTGCATTGTTTTATTTGTTCTAAGATTCCCGGATCCCAATTAGTGAAGACAGCTGCCTTATCAAAACTTCTTTCAACACTCTGGAAAAAACTATATGGAACTGAGGATGGCATAAAGTATATTTTGAATTTATGATTGATTAAAAACTTTCAACCTGTTTTTCATCATTATTACATGAATACGTGTTCAATTAGATTCAAAAAACTTTTTCTTTTTTTGAAACTTTAATATCAATTCTTATGAGATATAAAATGAGAACAACAAGGATGGTAACACACACAGCCATTACAACGTATATTTTATCATTGCTCCTCATAATGCTGTCCACATCCTGTTTGGGAGGGCTTACTGAAGATTGAGCGAATGTCAAAAAACCTGCCAGCGAAAATATAACGGAGAGGCATAGCCGCTTAAAAAAGTGGAGTTTAATCATTAATTAAGTTTTTATTGGCCAGCAGATCTAATCTTATTTTAAGATTGCTGATCCAAATTCCTAAAAGTACCCAGCCAATAACTGCGGGCCAGAAAACCATTTCCATTTCCGGAGTAAGACTATCTCCTCCTAAAGCAGGATTGCCACCGCCTTTGGCGCCTTCCATCCCTCCGGGATGAAGCGATTCCACAAGCCTTGGCAATATCATGATTAATGGAATATAAATAAAGTATGCGAAAATATTGTAGACTGCACTTATGCGGGCTTTTTTATCAATATCATTCATGGAACCGCGTAATACGAGATAGGCGAGATAGATTAAAACTGCTATAGCTGCTGCAATTTGTTTTGGATCATTACTCCAGGGCTCGCCCCAGGTATAAGTTGCCCAAATAGAACCAGTGGCTAACCCTAAAATTCCAAAAACAATCCCTGTCTTTGCAAACTCAGATGCGTAAATATCATGCTTCACATTCTGGGTACGCAGATAAGATATTGAATACCCTAATGAAAGCGTTAGTAAAGCTATTTGGCCAAACCACATGGGGACATGAAAGAAAAAGTTTCTAATGCTTTCATGGAGATTTCCAATGTGAGGTACCTGTACTAAAAAACCCCAGGTAAATGTGAAAAGCAAAAGAAGGATACACAATATTTTCCACCACTTAAATTTCATCTATACAAACATTTCTTTTTATGCAATCGCTTTTGAGGGGGCAAAATTATAGTAAAACTTTTGTGATTTTTTGTTTTGTTTGAATTTATCTTATGGTTTAGCTAAGGATCAAATTTGATGTTTACTATACAAATGAATAAAATAAACAGGTTGATTTAATTGATATGCAAAAAACATGAATCAGATTTTGCAATCGGAAAGGAAAATTTTATATTTTTTTATTGTGGTCCCTGGATAGCGTGAAGTTATGTCGATTGACTTCAACAAATATTTGTGACCAGGTTTGTTTAGCTTTGCTTTTATAGTTCAGATCCTGTCGCCTAAATGATGAATCCCAATAAAGATACTCCTTTAAAATACCGATCAAGCCCGTCAGACCTTGATGAATGGCTTAATAAATTTTCAAGGCATTTAAAAGTAGAACCGGGGAATAATGAAATTAAATATCCTCAAAATTTTGCTTCAGGATTTGCGAAAGTGAATACTATTGAACCCGGGCTTTCCTATCGCATAGTTGATTACAATCTAAATACCGATTTTATTTTCAACCGTGAACCCGCAGATAAATTTTTTCTGATAATTTATTTTTATCAATATACTAATGTTGAAAAGCTTTTTGTATCAATTGATGATGCAGTAATTACCGATACCGACGAAAACGCCTTTAGTGCCGTGTTAATGACTAATAGCTTTACTCACCAAACCCTTAAGTTGAGGAAAGGAGCGAATGTCAAAGGATTAACCATACAACTTTCTGAAGAATGGCTGAGAGAAAAAATACAAGATCCCGGGACTTCCGGTTATAAAATTTTTAAAGAAAAAAAAGTTTTCAAAGATTTTTTAAATGCCAAAGTGAAAAAATTACTAAACGAAATTTTTGTACATAGCACTGAATCGGTTACACCTTTGTTATACATCAATACACGGGTTCTCCGGCTTTTAGAAGGATTTCTTGCAAATATGTTGTGCATGAATCTGCGGGAATTTTCGAGCGGGCTTTCATCAAAAGATTTTCAAAGCGTTTCAAAAATTGAAAGAATTCTTCTTGAAAATTATGCATCGGATTTTCCTAAAATTGAAAAACTTGCACGCGATAGCTTTGATGAGCGAAACCAAACTCAAAAATATTTTTAAAAAAGCTTTTGGAATGGGATTATACGAATACTATCAGAAAAACCGCATGCATAAAGCAAAGGAATTTTTGTCAATGAATAGATATACTGTTTCGGAGGTTGGAGCGATGATCGGCTATGTTAATCTCAGCAACTTTTCAAACGCCTTTAAAAAAGAATTTGGCCATCTGCCAAAAAATTATAACGAAATAGGATAAGGCCACCAGGCTATAAAAATGCCTTTTGCGGTCATTACCATATCTTCTCCGGTTAATTTAATTCGGCACATAACAATACTTTTATTCAAATCACTAATTATCCAATATCTCAAAAATTAATTCTACTGAAAAGACCGCACACACCGCACTTCTCTGGATTTCGTTTCCAGGCAAGCACAAGAAATTTAGCCTCCTTTCCGGGAGGCTTTTTTGTTCCTTTAATGTGTCTCACTTCTTAATGTAAACACATCCTTTACTCACCATTTTTCTGCTTAATATTCATCTTTGATCCTTTAAGAATCTAACATGGTACGACGTCAATAATTATATTTAAATCAGCGATATATTTTCCTGAACCCGTTAATTATCTTTAAAATCTCAGGCATGGTTTTATACAGTCATTCACTTAACTTTGCACCCCATAAACAAAAAATATGAGTGGCGCACTAAAAGAAGTAAGAAACCGCATTCAAAGTGTAAAAAGCACCCAACAGATAACTAAAGCCATGAAAATGGTAAGTGCCGCCAAGTTACGCAGGGCGCAGGATGCTATTATACAAATGAGGCCGTATGCCCAAAAGCTCCAGGAAATGCTTGCAAATATTGCGGGTAGTGCGGACGGCGAGGTAAATATGGCTCTTACGATAGAAAGACCGGTTCAAAAAGTTATGGTCATCGTAATAACCAGCGACAGAGGACTTTGCGGTGGTTATAATAGTAATCTTATTAAAATGGCGAAGCAGGTTATAGCAGACAAATATTCAAATGTTGCTTCCAGGGGAAATGTTGAGATGTTAACTCTTGGGCAAAAAAGGATTTGAACATTTTAGCAAGAATAAATTTAAAGTTATAGATCGTTACTGGCATATATTTTCCGATTTGAGTTTTGAACATGTTGCAGCGGTTGCAAAATTCGCAATGGATACTTTTGAAAAAGGAGAGGTTGATGCAGTTGAATTGGTATACAGCGAATTTAAGAATGCAGCGACCCAGAAATTTACAGTTGAACAGTTTTTGCCGGTAAAAAAATCTGAAAAGAAAAAAGGAGAGGCAAAAGCAGATTTTATTTTTGAACCTGATAAAAATATATTGATAAAGGAACTGATGCCAAAAATCCTGAATACGCAATTGTATAAAGCTATGCTTGATGCGCATGCCAGTGAACATGGCGCACGTATGACCGCTATGGACAAAGCAACTGAAAATGCTGAAGAGCTTTTGAAAAATTTAAAGATAAGTTACAACCGTGCAAGGCAAGCAGCTATTACAACTGAACTTACGGAAATTGTGAGTGGCGCTGCGGCGTTGCAAGGGTAAAATTTTAAAGGTCACTAGTCAATGGTCAATAAGTCATCAACCCAATAAGGCTTAAATAAGTTTTCATGATAAATTTAATTGACTTAGAGGTTTATAAAGTTGCTATGGAAATAGGGGATTATGTTTGGGACATAGTTGATAAATGGGATTTTTTTAATAGAGATACATTAGGGAAACAGTTTGTGAAAGCTTCCGATTCAATTGCTTTAAATATTGCGGAAGGTTATGGGAGATTTTTTTATAAAGAAAATAGGAACTTCAATTATTACAGTCGTGGATCAGGGTTTGAATGTACAAGCTGTTTAAGAAAAGCGGTAAAACGAAATCTGGTTACAAAGGAAGAAAATATTCAGCTTAGGCTATTGTTTGGAAAATATTTCAGGCTTATAAATGCTTACATTAAATCAATTGGCCAAACTGTTTTAAAAGATCAATTGCAAGAACCAGATGTTACTTACGATTCAGAGGAGAAATATGATGACCTAGAGCGTCTATTGACGAATGACCAAATGACCAATGACCAATAGCATAGCAAATGGAACTAAATTTAATAATCCCGCATATTGAGGCCCTGATATTTGCAAGTGAAAAACCTTTGCCCGTTAATGAACTGGTTGAACTTTTAAATAACGCCCTTGGGTTTATTGAAGATCGTGCCACGAATGAGCAGGTTGATGCTGCGTTAAAAGCTATTAGAGAAAAGTATGAATCGGAATTTTATTCTTTTGAAGTTGTAGAAAGTGGAGGTGGTTTCCAGTTCTTAACAAAAAAGGAATACCATAAAACTATTGCACAGCTCAACGGCGATAAGTTCTTGAAAAAACTTTCGGTTGCTTCTCTCGAAACTCTTTCCATTATTGCTTATAAGCAGCCGGTTACCAAGTCAGAGATAGAGATAATCCGTGGTGTAAATTGCGACTATGCCGTTCAAAAACTGCTTGAAAAAGATCTGATAGTAATAACCGGCAGAAACGAAAATTCACCCGGGAAGCCTTTGATTTATGCTACGTCAAAATCCTTTATGGATTATTTTGGCATCAACAGTCCCGATGATCTTCCCAAAATAAAGGAAGTATTGAACCAGGAAATTATTGAAGCAACAAAAATTGAAGAAAAACAAAATGAAACCAGCTCTGATTTTGAAGTGGAACCCGAGGAGAATAAGGAGGCGTCTTTACAGCCGGAGGTTGAGTAACGATAAATAGCCATCAACAACAATACCTTTCCAGAATAAATATTAATAAAATAAATTGGCTTAATTAGCTCATTAACTAATTAGCATATTATCACATTACATTATGCCACAAATATTATCTCATCAACAACTGACATCAATTGCTGAAGAATTTGGAACACCGGTATATGTTTATCATGCAGAAAAAATTGCTGAACAATATTCAAAGTTGATAGCTGCTTTTAAAAATACAGATGTAAAATTTTTTTATGCCTGCAAAGCTTTAACAAACATTAATGTTCTCTCTTATATAAAATCTATAGGCGCCAATATTGACTGCAGTTCAATAAATGAAGTTAAACTGGCGCTGCATGCAGGTTTTACACCCGAACGAATTTTATACACTTCCAATGGTATTGCGTTTGATGAAATTGATGAAGCAAAAAACCTGGGGGTTAATATTAATATCGATAGTATTTCCAACCTTGAAAAATTTGGAAAAAAATATGGGCATACTTACCCCGTGGGCATTCGCCTTCGTCCTAATATTTTAGCTGGTGGGAATCTAAAAATTTCGACAGGACACGATAAAAGCAAATTTGGTATTCCTGTGGAACAGGTTGAACAAATATTATCAGTGGTTCAGGAACATGACTTGTTTATTCGCGGATTGCAAATACATACCGGCAGCGATATTGACAATGCCGACGTATTTGTAAAAGGCATTGAAGTTTTATTTGACATTATTCCTCATTTTAAAGAATTGGAATTTGTTGATTTGGGCGGTGGTTTTAAAGTGCCTTATAAAGATGGAGACAGTGAGACTGACATTAATGCTCTTGCTCAAAAAGTTGGTGAAGCTTTTGCCAATCATCCAAATCCTGGCAATAAACATTTACAGGTTTGGTTTGAGCCGGGAAAGTTTTTAGTGAGCGCTGCAGGTTATTTTATTGCACAGGTAAACGTAATTAAAGAAACATCAGCTACCACTTTTGCAAGTGTTAATAGTGGATTCAATCATTTAATTCGTCCTATGTTTTACAATTCATATCATCGAATTGAAAACTTAAGTAATAACGGCGGGCCGGAAAAACACTACTCGATTGTTGGTAACATTTGTGAAACGGACACTTTTGCCTGGGACAGAAAAATCAATGAAATAAACGAAGGCGATTATCTTGTTTTTTATAATGCAGGTGCTTATGGTTTTGAAATGTCTTCCAATTTTAATTCGAGATTGAAGCCAGCCGAAGTTTTAGTAAAAGATGGCAAGGCTTCATTAATTCGCAGGAGAGATTCATTCGAAGATCTTTTGCAAAACCAACTCATATAAAAAAAGTAAACATAAAAATTGTATCAACGTTCATGTTTACTTTATAATTTAAAGGAAATCTGTTATCTCCTCTTTGTTAAGGATTGCTCCCTGTACCATTATCCTGGAATTCGTTATTAGCTCCGGGACTCTGATTATCGTTGGACGAATTGTTTTGATTACTGTTATTTCGTCCACGGTTTTGATTGTTTGAATTGCCGTATCTGAAATTTTGTTGAGCTGAAATTATCGCCTGGTCTCTTTCGCTTTTTAAAGAGCGTATTTCCTGTCTTCTTTGAGAATGGCTTAGACTTTTATTATGTCTTACATCTCTTATTTGATTGGCATAATCTATTTTTATAGATTGAATTTGTAAGGATAGTTTGTACGGCGTTCTCCTGTAAACATACGGATCGTAAGGATAGCCATAGGGATAACCAAAAGGAGACCTGTAATAAGGATATCCAAAATAAGGATAGCCGTATCCGAAACCAAATCCAACTGAAGGAGCAACAATCACCCTTTGGTGGTAAACATGATGATGACCACCTTTTCTTTGAGCTGAAGCGCCTAAAGTTAACGTTAACGATGCTAAAATTATTAATAGTGTTTTCATAAAATTTGTTTTAAATATGTGTCACCTTATTAGACGTCAAAAAAATAAAAAGTGACATCCAAAATTCATCTATAACTATTTTTTAACGTAATGCATTTAGAACTATTTATGATCACAAAATTCCTGACAATTAACGATGAAAAAAAGTTAAATAACTTCATTTTAAATTAGTCGGATCGCGGCGAAAGGAGGGTGCTAAATTTTTATAGAGTTGTCACAGATCATAAACATTATAAGAAATTTCCTTACTCTGTTTAAATTGAATAAAAACAAACCACGCGGTAATGAATGTTGATAATAAAAGCCATGATAAAATGGGAATATTAAATAGAGCAACTGATGGTGAAGTTGAGAACCATCCACCCATTTTATAAATGACAAAAAAGCCTAAAGCATTTTTTATCATTCCCATAAAAAAGCAAAGCGATTTCGGTCCATCAATTCCGTAAATGAATAAACACTTAAAAAAATAAAAAGGCCATACACGAAAATTCCCGGTGAGCCGATTGCTGCAATATTTGCAAAAAGATAGCTTGTGGAAATCAGCAATATTGATAACTGAATCCATGACCAAATCAACAGTTGATTTGAATATTCAGGAGCATACTTTTGAAAACTATAAACGTCTTCAATCTTGTAAACAGGAAATTTTTCTGCCACATCTTTTGGCCGCCATCCTGTAGGCATCAGCCAAATTCTTAGTTTATCTTTCCATTTTTTTGCGTGCCAGGCATCTTTTACCAAAAGCCATAAATGGATAAAATTAATTTTTACCGGGTTCCACGTTCTGGCTGGCCGGGTAATTCCGTACACTGGTGGAACACTCGCAAGTTCCTGCTGAAATGTTCCAAACAATTTGTCCCAAATGATAAAAATCTGTGAAAAATTTTTATCAAGATATTCTTTATTTATTGCATGATGCACCCTGTGGTGAGATGGTGTTACAATAATTTTTTCAAACCATCCCATTTTATTAATGTGCTGGGTATGATACCAAAACTGTGCAAACAATTGAATAGGCGCAACAATTGCAATTACTTTGCCGGGTACACCGAGCAACGCCGCAGGAAGCAGGAACACGGCAAATATTTTTAATATTTCTGAAATGCTTTGCCTTAATGCACAAGCAAGATTAAATTCTTCACTGCTATGATGAATGATATGGAGATTCCAAAAAATATTGTATCGGTGTTCGATTCGATGCACCCAATAGCCGGCAAAATCGAGGGCAATAAAAGCGGCGATATAAACCCAAATTCCAGGCTTCATGTGGATGATGGCAATTTTATTAACCAGCCATTCGTAGCTTATAATTACAACACTCAGGCCGAGAACATCTTTAGTTACATTGGTAACACCGGAACTCAGGCTCGATATCATATCCATTTGCCGAACAGTATCTTTTCCTTTGAACCAACCATACCACTTTTCAAGAAGAACCAGTGACAGGAAAACAGGCATCGCAATCAACAATATTTTTCCGTATGTTTCCATATGCAAATCGTTCTTTAAAATTACAGAAGTTTCTAAACAATAGGTTAAGATGGAGTGATTAAATATGCGTAATTCTGTTCAAATATATGGATCGATAAATTCCGGCCATTGTCGGTTGAGTTATGTTATTGTCGGATTTTTTAGAGATAACCGAAATTTTTTCCTCATTTGATAAAGTCCCGTGTCAATTTGTCTAATATTTGTTATTGGCAAAAAGTTTGACAATGCTACCTTTGCAGCCAATTTTACAAAATGGAAAAGAATAAAAAACACACAGGAGACACAGAAATGGAGAACCAGGCAGAGTCACAGAACTTATCGGAAGAGGAAGTTAATACCATCGACATCGATGATGTGGCTGAACCTTTAGTTCCTGACGAAACAAAACAAAAGTTGCGGGATGAACTGGAAGAACAAAAAGATAAATATGTTAGGCTATTTGCGGAGTTTGACAATTTTAAGAGGCGTACTTCCAAAGAACGTATCGAATTAATTCAAACAGCAGGCAAAGAAGTTATCGTTTCTTTGCTCCAGGTCCTGGATGATTGTGACCGTGCTGAGGTGCAAATGCAGCGAACGGACGATGTTAAACAAATTAAAGAAGGAGTTCAGCTTGTATTTAATAAACTAAGAAAAACATTGCAGTCGCAGGGTCTCAAGGCAATGGAAAGCCTTCATACCGATTTTGATGTTGAAAAGCATGAAGCCATAACAGAAATTCCCGTGGACGATAAAAAGTTAAAAGGTAAGGTGGTTGATGAAATTGAAAAAGGCTACTATCTTAATGACAAGTTGATACGATTTGCCAAAGTTGTTGTAGGAAAATAAAATCTCACGCAACAGGATTTCCGTTAACCTGTAACTGCGAACGGTTAATGGTTTAGTTTTACGCAGATCACAATAAATTGTATGGTAAGTTCAATGGCTTCAAAAAGAGATTATTACGAAATTTTAGGTATAAATAAATCCGCCTGGGCGGATGAAATTAAAAAGGCCTATCGGAAAGTTGCAATGCAACATCATCCTGACAGGAACCCGGGCGACCACACTGCTGAAGATAAATTTAAGGAAGCTGCTGAAGCTTATGAGGTTTTGAGCGATCCTGATAAAAGAGCCCAATACGATAGGTTTGGACATAGTGCGTTTAGTTCAGGCCGCGGTGGTGGATTTTCCGGCCATGGTATGAATATGGATGATATATTCAGCCAGTTTGGTGACATTTTTGGCGAAGATGTTTTTGGCGGATTTTTTGGCGGAGGCAGGAGCGGAGGCCGTTCATCCAGGAGCAGGGGCACAAGGGGAAGTAACCTGCGGGTAAAGATTAAAGTGAATTATGAAGAGATGGCTAAAGGCACCTCCAAAACAATCAAAGTAAAAAAATATGTTGCCTGCCATACCTGCGGAGGTTCGGGCGCAAAGGATAAAAATAGCATGCAAACCTGTAGTACCTGTGGCGGTAATGGACAGGTTCGAAGGGTTCAAAATACTTTTTTAGGACAGATGCAAACTGTAACCACTTGCCCAACCTGCAATGGTGAGGGTTCGGTGATTACAAATAAATGCACCACATGTAAAGGTGAAGGAAGAATGTATGGTGAGGAAACTGTTACGTTGGACATACCGGCAGGTGTTCAGGAAGGTATGCAGTTAAGCATGGGTGGTAAAGGAAATATGGGTGAACGCGGAGGCGGCCCCGGAGATCTCATTATTTTAATTGAAGAAGAAGCCCATCCTCAGCTCCATAAAGAAGGCTTAAATGTTGCTTTTGATTTATATATTTCATTTCCGGATGCGGTTTTTGGAACTAATTCCGAAGTGCCTACTATTGATGGCAGAGCGAAAATTAAAATTCCGCCGGGAACGCAAAGTGGTAAAATTTTCCGCTTGAAAGGCAAAGGATTTCCTTCAATAAACTCTCATGAAAAAGGCGACCAATTGATTCATGTAAATGTATGGACACCTCAAAATGCTTCGGCTGAAGAAAAGCAGGCTTTAGAGAAAATGATGCATAGTGAAAATTTTAAACCCAAGCCTGATAAGAACGATAAGACATTTCTGGGAAAAAATACGGGAAACTTTTAGTTAGGCTGAATTATTCATTTCTTCTCCTTTTTTCTTCTTTTCGTAATAAAGCACTTTGCATTTATCAACCAAACCTATAAATTCATTTTCAAGATAATTACCGGGTATTGCTGATGAAGCGGCAATATCTTTAATATCATTCCAATCGATATCCGGTATATATTGGGATTCACGCAACTTTAATCCGAACATGGTAACTGCAGATGCAAACTGCAGGCTTTTGGAAAGAGAATCAAAGGCAAGATAATTCTGCGGGCAGATGTGAGTTATTAAAATACCGGTCGTGTCTGACGGAGGCCTGTAATGCAACGTAACATTTGCAAAATAGGTGTTTAGTTGGTTTGGTGCTGTCTGTGTTCGCGGGGACTATTTCAAAAATAGCAGTATTACCTGTGCCGGCGCCAATTTCACCGCCTTCCAATTCGTCGCCTTTTTCTGCAAGCACATTTCTTTTATTATCATACCCAATCAACCTGTATTCTTTTACATAACCGGGATTAAAACTTACCGATAAGTAGACATCGTTAGCAATAGAATAAAGTGTTTGGGTGAATTCTGTAACTAACACTTTTTCGGCTTCCCGAATATCATCTAAATAAGCAAAGTTTCCATTTCCTTTTTTTGCCAATATTTCAATTTTTGAATCTTTATAATTTCCCATTCCCACACCAAGGCAGGTAAGGTAAACTCCTGTCTGTCGTTCCTTGGCAATTAATTCCTCTAGTTCTTTTTCAGTGTTTTGACCAATATTAAAATCGCCGTCTGTTGCAAGTATAATACGGTTGTTTCCGCCTTTTATAAATGTAGATTCAGCAAGTTTGTAAGCAGATCGAATGGCCGCTTCTCCCGGCGTATCTCCTGAAGCAACAAGTTCTTCAATTGATTTAGTAATTTTTTCTTTTTGATCGCCACTCGTTGGAGGCAGCCAAACTCCTACCGTGCCACCATACACGACAATTGAAACAGTATCTTTATTTCTTAGATTATTTACCAATAACCGAAAAGCTTCTTTCAATAATGGTAACCTGTTGGGAAGATCCATACTGCCTGAAACATCTATCAAAAAGACAAGATTTGATGGCGGAACTTTATCAAGATTTAGTTTCTTTCCCGAGAGATTAAGAAACAAGAGTTGATGCTCTTTATTCCACGGGCAATCGGTTACCTGCGACTCAATCCTGAAAACATTATTGCCGGCTGGTTCCTTATAATTGAAATTAAAATAATTGAGCATTTCGTCTATCCGTACGGCATCTGGCGGCACTTTGCTATTCTGGTCAATGAACCTTCTTACGTTGCTGTAAGAGGCTTTATCGATACGCATCGCAAAAGCTGTGGTGGGATTATTTCCTGCTTTTATAAAGTCGTTCTCTACAATATTGCTGTAGCTCTCGTTATTATAATAAGATGTAGGATTTAACCTTCCTTCGCTGCCAATAGTAACGGAAACAAGTTTTTGCTTTTGCGTACTAACGGACGTGGCCAACATTTTAAGAGTTATTTCCTGGTAAACATTGGTTTTAATTTTTAATGGCCTTATTTCATAGCCATCAGCACTAAAAATAAGCGAGTCGTATAAACTGGAACTGGGGATTCCAAAACCGCCGGTAATGCCACTGTGATAAATTAACCTTGTTGCAGGCATATAAATTTTTACATTCTGTAAAGGTTGATTTTTTTCATCCTTTACATCGCCCCTGATGTAATATTGTGCAGTAGTATGGCAAACCAGGGCTAAAAAGAAAAAAGTAAAAATTACTTTCTGCAAGAGGTTATTTATTTTGTAAGATATATGCTTATACTCAAAGACACAAAATCTCCTAAAAAAATGATAGTTAAATTATATTAAACCAATTGATAGATTTCTTTAATATTTCTTCCGAGGCCGTCATAATCAAGTCCATAACCAATCACAAATTTATTGGGAATATTAAAACCCAAATAGTCAATTTTAATAGGATGGAGCATCGCATCAGGTTTATGAAGAAGTGTTGCAATTTTTAATGAGGTAGGATGCTGGTGTTGCAATTGCGGTAAAAAATGAAACAGTGTTTTACCAGTATCAACAATATCTTCAATAATAATAACATCCCGCCTGTGAAGATCGGCATCAAGGCCGATAGCCGTTATAACTTTACCTGAAGTTTTAATGCCTTTGTACGAAGCCAGTTTAATGAAACTTATTTCAGCTTCAATATTAATTCGCTTAAAAAGATCAGCAGCAAAAATAAAAGCGCCATTTAAAATTGCAATAAACAATGGTTTTTTCCCTTCATAATCCCGGTTAATTTCCGATGCAACTCTTTTTACCTGTTCTTCAATTTCAGCTTCACTTAAATAAGGAATAAATTCTTTGTCATGAACTTTAATAACAGACATAAATTATTTTGAAATGATGAGCTGTTGCCCGGTTTTTAAACTATCGTCTTTTAAATTATTCCACTCTTTAAGCTGGCTTACCGATACATTATATTTTTTAGAAATTGCATACAAGCTTTCCTTCGGTTGTACTTCGTGTGTTTTTAACTCGCCGGACGGAGGAGAAGATTGTAAATATGTATTATTGTCCGAATTGATTTTGTTTGAAACCTCTTTTACTAATTGCGGCCGCAAATAAAATTTTTGTTCCGGGATAAATATTATCTGCCGATGAAATATTATTATAGTCATAAAGGCTTTGTAATATGACTGCCATTTTTTTGCGCAACATCATATAAGCTTTCATTCTGTTGCACTATGTAATAATCTTTGTCACCTTGCTTTTGTTTTTTTTCCAGGAAAATATATTGATCCTTTTCAAGTAACCCGTCTTTCCGCAGATCATTTATTTCCAACAAGCGATCAAGGTTAATATTATTTTGAGTGGCTATTGCAAGCAATGAAGTTCCTTTTGGAACATACAAAGCTTTGCAGCCGTTAATATTGAGTTTAGCAGGTTCGGTAATTGCAATGTCCGACGCATCCTGGGCGGTGGATTTTAGAACTTGATCCTGGTTTGGGTCTTCAGTGTCACTGGCATATTTTGAGCCATCAAACACCGGGAACTTCATTTATGGCATCCAAAGTGTATTGTTCTAAATTATTGTCTTCAATATTTTTAATAAGAATTGCGGGATATTGGGGATTGGTCGCATAACCTGCTTTACGTAATCCATAAGCCCATGCTTTATAATCGCGGGGATCTAATTTAAAAAGAAATGCATAACGGGAACTGCCTCTTAAAAAATTAGAATGATCGCGATAAGAATCTTCAGCAGTTTTGTAGGCCCTGAAACATTCTCCGGGTGCATCGTCATCGTGGGTTACGGTTTCTGCAGTCCAGGTGCTTTTACATTTAATTCCAAAATGATTGTTTGATTTTTTTACGAGATCACTATTGCCATTTTCCGTTTCTAAAATACCCTGCGCAAGCGAAATAGCCGCCGGTACTCCCATTCGTTTCATCTCCCGTATAGCAATATCCTTATACTTCGCCACGTATTCGGCTACCGTCATATTCTGGGCGACAAGCATTATTGAGGACGAAAGATAGATACAATTAGTATCAGAAGAATATTTTTTTCATTAAAGATTATGAGTGTGTAACGTATTTAGTCCTCAGAAACTTAAAATATTTTATTTTTTCTGAATCAACATCAGTCCATCTCTAACAGTAACGAGTACATGCTGTATTCTATTATCCTTTTTCAGGTGTTCATTAAAAGAATGAATGGCTTTTGCATTTTTTCCGGTAATATTTTCATTCCAGTACTTCCCCATGAAATAAGCACATTATCGGCCAATATAAATCCTCCTTTTTTCAGCAACGGCAAAGTTAATTCGTAATAATTAATATAGTTCACTTTATCGGCGTCAATAAATACCAAATCCCATGTTTCATTTAAAGTTGGAATTATATCCAATGCATTTCCTTCGTGTAAAAATATCTGTTTAGTATATAACGATTTGCTAAAATAGTTTCGTGCAATGTTGGCATCTTCACTGTCGAATTTCAATGGTATGTAACTCTCCTGTCGGTGAAAGTCCTTTGGCAAGGCAAATAGCACTATATCCCATAAATGTACCTATTTCTAAAATCCTTTCGGGTTTAATCATCTTACTGATCATTTCAAGCAACTTCCCCTGTAGCAGGGCCACTAAGCATGTTGGCATGCGGATGATTTTCGTATGTGTATTTTTCAATTTCCTGCAGCAACTCGTCTGTTGGAGAAGTAAAAGTGGCTGCATATTCTTCCGCTTTATTATTTATAATTTCTAACATTAGCTAAATTATTTTCTCTGATGTTTTCTTTTTAGAAACCAATAAAAGCCCAAGGAAAGTAAGTAGTCCGTTTACGATAATAAGTTCTTCGGCAAATACATATCCGTTGAAAAGAACGGTGGAATATTTATCGATGAATATGCAGGCAACCGGAGCCAGAATGCAAATAACCGGGGTTGCCTTATCCATTACATTTCTTTTTTTGGCATATAATGAAAAAGCAAATAAGCCGATAAGTGGCCCATAGGTAAAGGTGGCAACTTTAAAAATTGCGCTTACAACTGAAGCATCGTTTACAGCATTAAACAACAATATAACCAGCAATATGAGTATGGAAAAAAATATATGTACATAAGTTCGTTTTCTAACCATTTGCTTCTCATTCAAATATTTTATTTTTATCAAAATTTAAAAAATCAATACAGAAAGAAGTGGTTAAAGCGGTGAGTCCTGAGTCAGTGGTGGCAAAGGTTGCAGCGGTGAGCCCCAACATAAAAACGACTGCAGGAACTCCTTTAAAATGATTCAATGCAATTTCGGGAAAGAGATAATCGGTCCTTGGAAGATGCGAATCGCTATCCAGCGGAATGGCGATACCTTTTTGATGTGCATAAATATAAAGTAAAGCGCCTACGCTTAAAAAAAACAGGTTAATAATTACAAAAACAAATGTAAACGTCAGCATGTTTTTTTGCGCTTCTTTCAGATTTTTGCAACTCAGATTTTTTTGCATTAAATCCTGGTCGAGGCCAAACATCCCAATGGTTACAAATATGCCTCCTATGAATTGTTTGGTGAAATGAAACTTATTGGTGACAAAATTATCAGTAAAAAATATTTTTGAATAATGACTTTCTTTAATTGCATGAAAGCCTGCTCCAATGTTCAAATGCAAACTGTTGCAAATAAAATAAATGGAAAGAAAAACAGAAGCTACCAAGAAAACAGTTTGAAGCGAATCAGTAATGATAATTGTTTTTAATCCACCCCTGAAAGTATATCCCCATATTAGCAACAAACAAATAACAATGGTTAGCCAAAAAGGAACACCCATTTCATCAAAAATAAAACGTTGCAAAACGATGGCTACCAGGTAAAGCCTGAAAGCAGAACCAATAGTTCTTGATAACAAAAATATGGCGGCGGCAGTTTTATGGCTCACTTTGCCCAAGTGTGCGTTCTATTACTTCATAAATAGAAATCAGGTGCATTTTATAATAAAGTGGCAACAAAATACCTGCTACAATAAAATAACCAACTGCGTTGCCAATACAAACTGAAAGTACCTGAACTGCGAACCGGCAAGGTTTCCTACTTCGCCGGGAACAGAAATAAAAGTGACGCCGCTTAGCGCAGTACCTATCATTCCAAATGCAACGAGGTACCATTTTGATGAACGGTTGGCAATAAAAAAAGTGGCGTTATCTGATGATTTTCTTGAAGTGAGATAAGAGATTAAAATCAGCATTAAAAAATACCCGATAATGAAAGAAAGTAAAACAGCAGGAGACATAAGCGTGATTAAAAGACTGCTTAACAGCAGGCGTAATGTTTAAAAAGAAAATTAGGATTTCAAAGTTTTAATTTTGAATTTTATTCAAGATAAATAAAAATATGGCAATAAAATCGTTGGCTGTTTTTTGCGGTTCGAAACAGGGTAATAATCCACTGTTCTGTGAGCACGCAAAGGAATTGGGATACTTGCTTGCACAACAAAATATCACCTTGATTTATGGTGGTGGTAATAAAGGAATTATGGGAGCGGTTGCCAATGCTGTTCTTGAACGAAATGGGAGGGTTATCGGCATAATGCCCAAACTCCTGAATGGCATTGAACATAGCCATGCAGGGATTTCGGAAATGCATGAAACGGAAGACATGCATTCACGAAAAAAAATGTTATATGAAAGAGCTGATGCAGCATTGATATTACCGGGCGGATATGGAACCATGGATGAACTTTTCGAGATGCTTACCTGGAACCAATTAAATATTCACGACAAGAAAATTTTTATTCTTAACTCCGAAGGTTTTTACGATCATCTTATTGCTCATTTTAAAATGATGGAACAGGAAAATTTTCTATACAAAAAGATAACAGAGCAGTTAACAATCGTAAGTGCTACCCGCAGAACTTTCATTTGTATAACTATTTAGCATTTTTTTCGGTTATTGTATTTTTAGATAAATTAGTGAAATCACTTAAAAATCATTTTTAATGAATCGTATTGTTTTTATTACTGGCGCTACTTCCGGAATTGGAAAGGCCTGCGCAGAAAAATTTGCGGCTGCCGGCGACCATCTTATTATAAACGGAAGAAGACAAGAACGACTGGCAGAATTAAAACAATCTTTGGAAAATCAATATAAGATTGAAGTTCTTATTGCAGCTTTCGATGTGCAAAATAAAAAGGAAGTTTTCGATTGCATTGGTTCATTTCCGGGAAAATGGAAATCGGTTGATATTCTTATTAATAATGCAGGGCTTGCGCTTGGAAGAGATTTTTTCGATGAAGCATCACTTACCGACTGGGAAACAATGTTACATACAAATGTGGACGGACTATTGTATGTGAGCAAAGCAGTTTTGCCATTTATGATTGAAAAGAAACAGGGACATATTATAAATCTTGGGCTCTGTTGCGGGAGACGATGTTTATGAAAAAGGGAATGTTTATTGTGCCAGCAAAACTGCCGTTGAAGCAATTAGCAGGGCAATGAGAATTGACCTTTTGCGGCACAGTATTAAAGTAACCAATATTAAACCAGGCGCTGTTGAAACTGAATTTGGCGTAGTAAGGTATAAGGGAGATCCGCAACAAAGCGGCCAAAGTATATGAAGGGTTTACCCCACTAACGGGTGTTGATGTTGCAGATGCTATATTTTACTGTGCTTCGCTGCCTCCCAACATTTGCATTAATGAACTGGAAATTACTCCGCTGGCCCAGGCAACAGGCATTTTTTTTCATAAGAATTTGTAGTTATGGCAACATTTTTTCTGCCAAATCGTTAACAATAGGTGCATTAGGTTAAAGAAAGACAATTCACTTTTTTTTGACCTGAAAAGCTGCGCTGACCATTTCAAAAAATCAGCCATTTTTTGTAATATTGTTATTGTTCATTCAATTTCCTTGTACCACATGAAAAACCTTGTAAGAAAACCAACTCTGATACTGGATTATTGTTGGCATTTCAACTTTCTGTTTATAGCCAGGACGTAATTAAGCAGGTTTCCTGCTTCGATTCTACACTTAAAAAAGAAGCAGATAGTTTAAAAGAAAGTTTTAAAGAACAGGGCTTTATAGTAGTTAAAGAAGCCACGATGATGATGGAAAGTGAATATGAAATGCCGGTGATTGTTCCATTGACGCAAGGTAGCTGGTACCAGTTTGTTTTTATTGGCGATCTTAGTTCAAAACTCTATGAAGTAAGGATGTATGATTTTAATGAAAAACAGGTGGTGTATGTTAAACACTATGGTCAGGATAAGATGGCAAATATTATTAGTTATTCTTACATCCCAAAATTTACGGAATATCACATGATAAAGCCAGTGCAGGTAAATAAATTAAAGAAAAAGAATGTGTGCGGATATATTATGATGCTTAAGAAAATCAAATAGTTTTTTTATGCTTGTTGATAACTTAACCCGGAGCGTGATTAACTCCGGGTTTTTTTATTCCATTCATTTGCAGACAAGTAATGAATACCGTTTACCAGATATGCCCCGAAATCAAACGCATGTATTTTCATTAGTGATATCGAAGTTTGACAGGACATCCTAATGTCATTTCCTGGATAACTTACAACTGATTGCACTTCGCAGATCAAATGAAAATCCTGTCTATCAATTTGGAGATTCTTCCAACCAATATTCAATAATGAGTACTAACCTTATGATAATTCAATACTAGCTGGATTATTACTGATGCTCAATAGTACTTCCTCAAATTATTTTTAATTAGAATAACTATTATTGGCTAATGAGATTCTTATTTGTGCTCCTGCTCTTGTATCAACCGTTGGAGGCGATGATGAGATATAAGGGTTTACTCTCCGTTGTTCGAAATATAATTTTACATTGATGCGATTACTTATATAATAATCTATCGTCGGGCTTATGGTAATTTCTTTGCTGCCATTGGTGGCAAAAGCGCTGTTCTGGTCAAGGCGGCTGTTGGAAGTTACATTATCTGCTACTTTAAAATCAAGCCTGAAATTAATTTCATTATCTAATTTTTTACTATCCTTTTTTGTAAAAGGAACTTTAAAAGGAAGCTTTAAACCTTTTTTACGAAATCCTCCACCAAAAGTATATTGTGTTGAACGTACTTCACTTAGCTGGTAATCAATCAGGCTAAGGCTTAATTGTCGCTGTTTCTGGTATTCAAATTTAAAGCTAAGCTGGTTGGTAAAAGTCATGTCTGCGCCTATTAAAGGAGCAAATTGTTCCTGTATAGTTATGTTAGGAATTAAAAAGAAAGGAATGTAATTATTGTTGCCCGCAGTGGTATCAATAAATGAAGGATAGCCATATCTTGAAACATCCTCGTATAATAAGGCCGAAGTAAAACTATTCATTCCGAGACTCGCGTTATATGCATGCGTTAAAGAAAAATTAGTAAATATTTTGTCGAGCCCGGGCACACGGCTTAATCCGTTGTAAGTGATCCGCCAGTTGGGTTTAGGCAAAATATCCCGAAAGGGATTAGATTTAATATTCGCATTATTTTGTTTTATTAATGAAACTTTAGTCAGGATCCTGGCCGGTGTAGGCAGCAATAAATGCCGGCACCAATACATCCACGGCATATCTTCCATATCCCAATGCATATCCATCATTAGCGACCGGGCTGCCTTGTAATTTGTTGTACGTATTTAAATTTCCTAATCGCTTTGATAATACTTGCCGGTAATCCTGGAACTTTAAAAAGGTCGTAGAAATTTGGTTAGGATCATACTTCCAAACAAGCGTATTAAATGCAATATAACTCACGTTAAATCCACCCTGGATATATGGACTTAAATGAGAAAAATGATTTCCCGTACCGGAAGTATCTTTAAATGTTTCCGTGAAATTTTTTGAAAATGTTTTATCAACATTTACATCTATCGTTAAATCCCTTATGGGTTCGAGTTGTGCAGAAGCGGAAATTTTCTGATCAAAACTCTGAACAAATAAATCATTAAAGGTTGTATCTCTTGTTATAAGTCCTCTTTTTGCGGCCCTGTTCAGCCAGTTCGTATCAGGTTGTTTTCCCAAAATGAAATCGAAGCCCGGTGCCATACTTCTGAAATCCTCTCCTAAAATATGAGTGCTATCAGTATAACCTGGTAATCTTGTATGGCTGTTTTGAGATATCGTGAGCATTGGCGGATTTTATACTGGTAAGCAATTTGCCGAAAACCCTCGCAATGCCGGTTACTTCAGGCAGCGCTTTGGCATCTTTTTTTCCTTTTGATAACTGATTATTTGCATTGCCTCGTTTTGAAGCCAGGGAGTCGCGGGCATTTGTTTTGCTGTTTTGCGATGATTCCCTTGGTTGGTCAATCGCTTTCAGCCATTTTGATTTGGCGTAAAGTCTCGTAAAATCAAGTTGAAGATTGGCTTCTTCCTGTTGGCCGTTTTCCAGAAAATTTCCAAGATTTACTGCTAACCGCGATGCGCCAATCCACTGGTAATTGGCTGTATATCCTAAACGTAATGACGTCCAGTCGGTTAAAGGAAATTTATTTAAGGGTACGTTATAAGAAAAATTGACCGTTTGCGTAAAGACGGTATTACGGCCTCCACTCCAGAAATTTCTTCTCACGGTATCTTTTTTTGCTTTTGTATCGAGCCTTCCATAAGGCTCATCTATTACCGCATTATTGAGCGCAGTATAATCAATGTTCAAAGAATGGGTAAGATCCCATCTAAAAATATAATTTCTGTCGAAAGTAAAATACTTGTCATAAGTTTCAGGAATCACATATTTATCTCCACCAATACTTCTCGGTTTTATTACACCAAATTGCCTGAAAATATCTGCCCTGAAACTAACCTGCGAAGGAATCGGATTGAAGTTGAAATCTTTCACAAGATCAAACCAATGCGTTTTAGTTTTCTTAAATAACTTTTTAAAAGGTTCAAAATATTTCGGCTGGGGCGCAAAATTATAACCTAGGCCTCCACGCTGTTTTGTAACAGTATTATATTCAATAAGCGGATTATGGGCTTCGGTTTTTGTGTAAGAATAACTGAGATCGATATTTTCAATATCCCAGGGTTTTGGTTTTTTGTTGCTCGTTCTGTTTTTATGAACATTGGTAAAACTGATGGTTTTAGTGGAAGTAAAGTCTACGGCGTCTTTTCTTATTGAATCTCTCTGGCTTCTGGAGCTTCCCTGAGTTTTTGTTTCAAAGTGATATCTCCTTCATACGGGTCATATTGAGGCGTGCTTATTGTTTGCGAAACGCTTGCATAAAAAGGAATTGATAACGCCGCTTTTGGGGGCAATAACTTGCCAAGCTCGAGGTTGGCTGCCGCATCAAGCTGAAAAAAGTTATCCTTATATCGTTGATCTACTCCCTGCTCCAGCGTGCCAAATCCGTTACTATGAGTATTTGCAGAAACTGAAATTGTTCCGAGGTCTGCAAGGTTAACATCCACCCTCGCCAAAGAGGCCCAGCCGCCTTTTTCATTTAGGGAAGAAAGTCGCAATTCATTAAACCAAAGTTCACCGCAGGCTGAACCCGTATTGATATTTTTTACCCCCATTAAAATGCCGCCAATGTCGCCGAGGTTGGGATTGCCAATTACCGAGTACGTTTGACCGTTAGACTGCAATTGCGAGTACAAAATATTTAACGGAGTACTTGATAAATTTCTTGCGTTTTTAAGTTGTGTAAGTTGAAACAAGTCTACGTCAAGATTATTACTCTGTATCCACAGGGTGTCATTATATTCTTTGCTATCGGGATTTAACCCTGTATTAAGCGGTGTAAGTTTTAATGGAATCCTCACTTCATAATAATTTGAAACAAAATCGCTTCCCAATCTTATATCCGCAACAAGGTCATTATCATTAAGCTGGGTTCCAGCTGTTTTTTCTGCATGAATATACAATTTCAGGTTACCGAACTGTCTCAGGTCCCTTGAAGCAAATGTTTGAAACACGGCTTTTCCATCATTCTGGTTAAGACCGCAAAACTGAAGCGAAAGTGATTGTTCATTTTGCAAAAGATTTACACCGTTGTTGCTTAAAGTTTGTACCCGTTGGATATCTGCCGGAGTGCGGTAAGGCAATGGAGAACGCTTATCATTTTCTTCAATATTTACGGCGCCTACGTTAAAGTCGTTCGTAACTTCCGGGCTGTAATTTCCGGTGGTGTCAATTTTATATTCAAATTTTCTCCAGGTATTTCTTACAAGAGCCAGCTTTCCGAAACGTACAACAACGCTATCATCAAAACCTGTTAAAAACATTCTTATAAATCGTATCGATTTAAAGTCTGGGATATTACCAATTTTTTTATTGTAAGATTCTATAGGAATTCTTAGTTGGTACCATGTTTCCTGTCTTGAAGATTGTCAGCCAGTTTTACTGTAACCACTTTTTTGTCTACAATAAAATTTTGACCAATATTCATGTCAGGCGCAGTTGGTGGTTTCAGGTCTACTGTATATTGAAAATATTCTTCCGTTTCATTAAGTGTATTATCCCGGTTTAAATCTTCCTGGTCAGGATAAAGAGTTGCAGCCGAAGAATATTGCGAGTTATTATTTGCGATAGGTGAATTACCCTGCGGGCCGTTAAAGTTTTTATAACGAGTAAGGATATTCGCATTTTGAGCATCAAGATCACTGCCACGGTAGTAATGATAATTGTCTGAAGAAGGATCAGCTAATGCATCCTGGTATGCTTTTGAACCCGCACCGAAATTAGTTGCCAATACATTTAAATAATCATTTCTGCGTTTTGTTACTTCAGCGCTATCAGTTAATCCATCAAAACCAACATCCTGGTAAGGCCTGTCGTTCGGGTCATTGCTAAATGCATTGGTAACCTGTATAGGATTGCGTGGAATTACACCCCAGATTGAAGTATCTACTTGTGCGGGAAGATTGGGAGTTGGCAATCCGTTTTCATAAAACCTACTGGAATCCTTTAGCACATCTTCAGAAACATTCCCAAGGTTTATATAAAATTTACCTCCGTTACTGGTTGGGTTATTTATAAAAGGATCCTGCACCCAGCATTCAATATATTCAACGTTGGCCGTTTCAAAGTCGGTTTGGTCAATACTTCGCATCAATCCGCCCCATCGCTTTGACGGATTAAGTAATTTACCATGTGGCTGAAACATCTGCCGCTGAAGCATCATAGTTATAAGGCCCACGTTCAGTTGGATAATAGGCAAGATCAAAAGTGATTAGCTGGTTTTGGCCAAAGTCAGTTGTTATTTGTGGGAAAATTTCTGTTTGGGAAATGGCCCGCTGCTCTTGGATCAGAAAGTGCTTTGGTATTTCCTTTTAAAGGGTTATTTACATTTTTGGGATCCTGTAAAGTTGGTTCAATTTGATACCAGGCAATTTTGGCCCTGTTCTTACCATAATCAAGTTTATCATTATCTGCGGCTTCGGGGAACAATAACGTATTGCCGCTTGTATCTGTGGCACCATACGGTGTTGATGCCAATGCCCAGCTTATCGGCGGAAAACGAAGATCAATATCACTTTTGCTTCCTTCAAAATCATCAATGTAAACCACACCATTACTACCTTTTCCTATTTGCGGAGCATGGCCTGGTTTTAAATAAGCAGCTTCAGCATAAGCATTTATTGCAGAAGGCGCTGTTGTATTATAAAATGGAAGCTTATCTAATAATTTTGTCAACCTCGGTACATCTCTGTGATAATTAACATCTGTTCCATACATCGTATTTCTGATAGGGTCTTCGCCATAATCCACTTTTGTAAAGAATGGCCTTTCACTCAATCTTACCATAGTTGCGCCAATGGTAAGTTGTTCTTTGGCAGTATTTTTAGCCTGGTAATCCAATCTCAGCCCCATATAACTTTTTTGCTGAAGGCCAAAAGTTGCATTGTTTTCAAAATTTACCTGCACAGGTAAACCGGCATTTATGATTGCCTGGTTAATTACTTTTATCGTACCGAGATCGTAGTTAATTGTATAATCGATATTCTCACTTAATCGTTGACCACCTGCTGTTACCGTTACCGATCCTGGTGGAATATTATAGCCAATACTAATGTCGGAAGAGGCCGAAGATTTAGCAGAGCCTTGCAGTACAAACCTGTCAAGATTTGGAAATTGTTGTTGCGCAATTACTTTTATAGAATCGTACAATGGATAATACAAACTGTCTCTTGCGAGCGTTGTATCAGTAAAAACTTTTGCGGCAATGTCTCGCCCAAAAGGTTGCAATAATGGAAATATTACCCTGCTATATTGTGGGTAGAACTGTATAGCCAGGCACGAAATCAAAAACGCCATCAGGTTGCGGATCATTATGGTTATTTAGTCTATCAAGATTTACCAAAGTTAATAATAGGCGTGCCTAGATTAATATTTCCAAAAGGAAGATATCTTTTGGCACCTAAGCCGGGTTCCTGGTAAAGAACATTTAGGTTGAAATCCTGCTGATCGAGTGTTCCAAAGCCGACACTGTAGACGTTTTTCATCATCAATTGCCATATAGGAAGATTAGGCCGTTGTGATGTAGCTTTCAATAATTTCAGGAACAAAACATTTTGATTTGCCGATGTAGAATCTGGCGGAATATCCTGGGAAAATTCACCTACCTGGTAAATATGTCCATTATAAGAATATTGATAGGCAACAGCTAATACTTCATCGGATTGCAATGGTTGGCTTAAAGATAAGAAGCCTACTTTCGGGTTATAGACATATTGCGTTGAATCCAGTTTTCTTGCAAAAGTCTTTTCAAAATCCTGTACCGGACTCAATCCGTTTACCGTTTGCAATTGATTTGTAATAAGGGCTGCATTGCGGCTATTGGGATTACTTGTAATATCTCTGTATTCTGAGTTGGTATTATTTGAGGGTAAGGTGCCGGTTACAGTAAAGGGATGAAAAGGTTTGTTCTCACCCAGATCCATAAGCCCGACAATTTCCCTTGCATCAGTAGTGGCCCCGTTTTTATTGGTTACCCATACTTCCAGTCTTAATATATTTACCGGTGTTGTTACAGCCGGCAAATTGCTCATTGCCTTATTGTAGTTGTCTTTAAAATATTGTCCCAATAAAAAGTGCCTGTTTTCTTCATAATCGTCTGCCTTAAATTCAAATTTCTGGGCTGCACTTCCGCCTTGCAAGGTTTACTGATTGTCTTTGCGATTTTTGATTTGCGAGGATTGCTGTTACAAAAAGTTTCCCAAATTGTAATTCCGTCTTTATTCCAAACAAAGACTGGGCACCGGGAATTAAGGTACTCCTGGAAGGAAATGTTACGTTACCTGCTTCAAAACGTTTTAAAATTTCATCATCCTTACCCGTAGTAATCAAGTTTAAGTTGGTTAGTAAAATCGAAATTAGCAAGCGTATTATAACTAATCGGGAACTTTAATTTATCGCCAATATTGGCATTTACATTTAATTGGGTCGCCATATTGAAATCAAGACCTCCATTTTTTCTTGCCCTTTCCGCAAGGGTTGGGTTTTTAATATTTTGCCCCTGGTAGCCTGCGGTTATATCAACATTTCCCTGCGGTTGAATCTCAATTTTGCCATTTCCGAACAGCCTGTTGAAGAGGTTATCATAAATACTAAGCTTTGGTTTTACCTGGCCGCGATTTAATAAATTTAATGTATTGGCTCTTTGCTTAAAATAATTCGTTTCGGCTTTGTGGCCTTCCATCTCCATAAATTCTTCAGAAGAATAAGAGGTGGGTGTTCGGTAATATTTATTCCCGATTTTTTCATAAACAATATATCTTTTTGTAGCCGGATCGTAAGCGATAGAGTCTTTAATATTAGACGGGTTGGCTAAATCAAAAGGGCTTTTTTGACTGGAATAAAAATCTCCCCTGGTATCGTGAATCGGATAATGCAGCGAATCGTTTAAATGTAATCTCGTTGTATCCTGAGCGGATGCATTATTGATGCCGGCAAATAAAAACAGCACTCCCCAAAGGCAAGCTAATATCAACCCCAAGAAATTCGGTGCCAATTTTCTTATAAACAACATCCAGCGATTAATTAAGGTAGATTTCTCTCAAATAGCTTTTAGGGCTTTTTTAATTATTTCTTCAAGGTTGTTGATGGTTGGGTTGGAAATTACGATTTTTTTAATGGACTGTTCAGCAACTGGCCTTCCTATACCAAGAGCTACCAATGCATTTAACGCATCCTGGTGCAAAGTATTGCCAACAGGCGTATCTAATGGAGCAATTGATGATAATTTCGACATTTTATCTTTGAGTTCGAGAATAAGTCTCTCGGCAGTTTTTCTTCCAATTCCTTTTACGCTTTCCAGCAGCGATGCATTGTTCTGAAGAATGGCCTTACTTATTTCGTCAGGCTTCAAATGAGACAACATCATTCTGGCGGTAGCTGCACCCACCCCTGAAACACTTATCAACATTACAAACATTTCCTTTTCCATCGAATCAAAAAAGCCATACAATGTGTGGGCATCTTCTTTTACCTGCAGGTAAGTATAAAGTTTCCCTTCGTTTAATTTTTGAATATGCGAATAGGTATTAAGGCTTATGTTTACTTCATATCCCAATCCTTGCACATCCACATAAACAACGGTCGGTGTTTTATAAGAAAACTTTCCTGATAAATATGCTATCATATTGTTTAAGAGCGTCAAAAATAAGTAATTCACTTTAATGATAGCCATATAAAATATTACCAGATTTTACAACTGATTGAATAGTAAAGTATGTTGTATTTTTGCCAACTCACAAAAAGCCTGACCAAATAAATGGACAAAAAAATTTCCGCTGCTATTACCGCCGTTGGCGGTTATGTTCCTGATTACAGACTTACCAATGCTGAACTCGAAACAATGGTGGATACCAATGATGAATGGATAAAAACAAGAACCGGAGTTGAAGAAAGAAGAATCTTAAAAGGCGAAAATAAGGGCGTTTCTGAAATGGCCATTCCTGCAGTATTGGAACTTTGTAAAAAAAGAGGAATTGATCCGATAGAGATTGATTGCCTTATTTGTTGCACCGTTACTCCGGATATGACCTTTCCTGCAACTGCAAATATTATTACTTATAAAATCGGGGCTGTAAATGCATTTGGCTTCGATCTTTCTGCCGCATGTTCAGGATTTTTTTTTGGTGTAACCACCGGTGCATCGTTAATAGAAAGCGGCCGTTATAAAAAAGTGGTTGTTGTTGGAACTGATAAGATGAGCGGAATTGTGGATTACAGTGACCGTAAAACATGTGTACTTTTTGGCGATGCTGCCGGCGCAATTTTGCTGGAGCCAAATGAAGAAGGATATGGTATACAGGACAGCCTTTTGAAAACTGATGGAGCGGCGTCGAATATTTGAAAATGGTAGCCGGCGGTTCTGCAAAACCTGCATCAGTGGAAACCGTATTGGCCAAAGAGCATTATATTTTCCAGGAAGGGCCGGCAGGTTTTTAAGTTTGCGGTAAAAGGAATGGCAGATGTGTCTTATGAATTATTGGAGAGAAATCATTTAACTGGTGATGATATTGCATGGTTGGTTCCGCACCAGGCGAATAAAAGAATTATTGATGCAACTGCAAGCAGGATGGGATTGAGCATGGATAAGGTGATGATCAATATTCAGCGATACGGAAATACTACTTCTGCCACCATTCCATTGTGTTTATGGGAATGGGAAAAACAATTAAAGAAAGATGACCTGATTGTGCTGGCAGCTTTTGGCGGCGGATTTACATGGGGCGCCACTTTAATTAAGTGGGCGTACGATACTGAGTAACCTGTGCGGTCATTTATTTAACGTGAGTTCGGGATAAGAATATGTACCAAGCCTATGGCTTTCAATTCATATATCTTATTCATCAACGGACTGAAGTCCATTGTTACAATATGAATCAAGGCTAACGCCTTTACATCAAGTAAAGCCGTAGGCTTGGTTTATTTTATAACACCGGATTTTAATCCGGTGAAATAAGAACTGATTATAAAACAAATGCCACCGGCACGATACATAATAAGCTAATCCCGAACTCATGTTATTTAATAACATAATTCCTGGCGCGGAAAAATATGTTTAATAAAAAAAGAGCCTTTAAGAGCTCTTTTTTTTAAAATTAAACATCTATAAAAAATCAGAAAGGTGGATCAGCAGGCGTATTCGTATTGCCATTTCTTTCAACAAATGGATAAGGAAAATAGTTTCTTGTACGTTCCGAATTTGGTCTGTCAAATCTTCTCATATCTTCTAATTTAAGCCCCGACATGTACATTTCAATACAACGTTGTTGATAGATTTGAGTCAAAAGATCGGCCTGTGAAGTAACGGTTGTTGGAGGAAGCCCTGCGCCAACACCGAACGGATCCACAGCCGGTGTTTTTGTAACTACATTATTTAATTGTGTCAACCCATTCACCAAATCGTTTTGCTGTGCATAGCACTCCGCTTTGATTAACATAATCTCTCGCCGGTAAATAACCGGGAAATCGGTGGTTGTTGCATCTCCAAATCCATTAACCCTAAATCTGGGATTAGCAGAAGTGGCAATATAAAATGGTACCCTGTTGATCATTTAAATCTGGTTGTAGTCCTGCGGGAAGCCCCATTGTAGAGTCTACTAGGTTGAAAAACGTTATTGGTAGAAGTTGCTACAGAAAAAATTGGATTTAAAGTAACCGTGCTATAGTTAAAGACGGATTTTACAGATAGATTTACTTTATCTGCTGCCGCCAGAGCATCCCATAGTTTCCTGCAAATAATGAAAACCTTGCTTTTAGGGCATAAAGCGTATTGGTAATATCAATGCCCGCCGGAACGCTGGAAAGAAAACTGGTGCTTACAGGCGTTGCATTAATGGTACTGAGTGCGTTATCGATTGTTGCGATTGCGTCCTTTAATCCATCAGTATTTGCAATAAAGTTTACATTACTACCTGTGGAGTCGGGAATATGATCCCAAAACATAGACATATCTGCAAGAGCTAAAGCCTTAAAAATAGAGGCATAAGCTATTAACCCGCTTGCATAACCTTTATCTCCTACGATCCCAATGTTTGCGATAACGTTATTGGCATCGTAAATTATTTTGTTGGAAACTGACCATAATCCATTAACCACTCCGTTTGTATTTTGAACAGCGCCGCCGCCGGTTCCCAATTGCGCTTCGTCAGTATTGCCAGCGTTTACACAATAAATTTCGCCTGTAACAAGGCCGCTTGCAGTAACAGTGTTATATATTAACCCTCCACGCCCCGCGGTATACCAGGTTTGTAATCCAACCGCAACACCAGTTAAGCCTTTGGTAGACGACAATACTGAAGATGAGATTGCGGCGCCGGGATTTGTGTAGTTCTTTTTGCAAGATGAGAGCGGTATTATAATTGCCATGAGAATAAACCCGCATATAGTTATTTTAAAATACTTTTTCATAATTGATTATTTAATAGTTTAAAATTTGGCACGAATTCCAATGTTAAATGTTTTTGGAGCTGGCGTACTTCCAAAGTCAATTCCACGCAGAATAGTACTTTGTCCGGCAGCATTTACCTCGGGGTCGTAACCTTTATATTTATCCCATGAAACTAAATTTCTTCCGCCAACAGAAATTGTCAGATCGTGTATGAATTTCAAATTTCCAAGATCATAACTTAGTGAAAGCTCTCTTAGTTTTACAAAAGATCCATCATCAACTCTCCATTGTTGTATGCCATAAATTCCGGCAATATAACCACGTGGAATCTGTCCCAAATCTTCTTGTTGCGCTACTGTGCCATTATCTACACCCTGTCTTGTCCTGAAGTCTGCATTAAAGACATCAACTCCCTGAACTGCATCTAACTGAACATGTAAGCCAAGTTTTTTATAAGCGAATTCGTTGGTTAGTGTAGCAGTGTATTTAGGATTGGGATTGCCGATAATTTTTTGTAATGCTGTACCCGTGGGTAAACCCGTGGTAGGATCTCTTTTGGGTGTGTAACTTGATGGGCTGTTTTGAGTTCCTGACTCTGTTGTAGGTATCCCCGAACTATTTTTGAGCTGTTGACCACTGCCATCCGTTGCAAAGAAAGTTCCATAGAAAACACCAATGGGCTGGTTTTGCAATATAGCTACGGGTGCTCCGCCATTGTTGGAATATAAGATAAGTGACTGCCCGATATTTAGTGCTTTATTTCTGTTGTGGTTGTAAATCATCGTTAGATCCCATCTGAATGATTTGGTTTCGACAGGAACTAAATTGAGCAAAACTTCAAACCCAACATTTTGGAGGGAACCAATATTATCGAGCAGGCTTGAGAATCCATTTGTGGGAGCAATGCTTCTGCTTATTAAAAGATCATTTACTTTCTTTTTATAGTAATTGAATGTTAAACCAATCCTGTTATTGAAAAATGCCATGTCTGTTCCAACTTCTATTTCATTTTGTCTTTCAGGTTTAACATTGGTATTAGCCAATTGTGTACTGGTTTGGAACGACGTTATTCCCAAAAAAGATGATGAACCATAATTATTAAATCTAGAATAAGCTCCTATACCAGTGAGGTTTCCCGATTCACCATAGGCCGCTCTCACTTTCAAAAGGTTCCACCATTTGGATACACCCATTTTTGACCAGAAATCTGTTCCCGATATAACATAGCTACCTCCCAATTTTCTATAGACCTGGTTGCGTTGTGATGGTCCGAAAACTGATGAACCATCTAACCGTAAAGCACCTGTCAGGAACAATTGATTTCTATACTTGAAATTTTGTTGAATGTATTGCCCCCATACCGAAAATTCACTTCTTCCGTCAGAGCCTGGTATAATAGTACTTGCTCCGTCAACCGTTTGAACAAAGGGCGCCAGGCCCCTGCCTTGCTCCAGTATATAATGCGTTTTTTGATATTGAAGTGAATATCCAACTTGAGTTACAGAGCTAAACTTGTCATTAATTTTCCAGTTATAAGTGGCATTGACATCATGATTTATCTGGAAAAAATTGTAAGCCGCTGCGCTTGAGTAACCGTTTAAAGTTGGATCAAGTGAAGGGCCGCCGCCATAAAACGCAGTGTTTACATTATAAGCATAAGGCGGAATAAACGTGGTGCCTAACTGGCTATAATTATCAACTCCTGTATGCAGGTCTATAATTAAATTTTTAATCGGAGTAAGTTTAAGTCCAATGCCGGCAAGTATTCTGCTGGTCTGCTCTTGTTGTTTAAAATCCTCTATTACAGAAACAGGGTTAACCCTGCCTCTTTCGCCTACAGCCAAAATATTTCCTAAAGCATCTCTTTTCTGAATATCATAATAGTTGCCTATAATGGTAACAGAATTGGTAGGCGAATAGAATGAGTTGCCATCTGGCTTCTCGTTAGACTTATCATTAATATAATTTACATTGATATTTAAGTTAGCCCATTTTGCCATCTCTTGTTCCAGGTTTAATCTCAGGCTATATTTATTGAAATTTGTGTTCTTTATTATTCCTTCATTGTACAAATAAGAAGCGGATGCGTAATATTTGGTTTTGTCTTTTCCGCCTGACATAGAAATTGAATTATCAGTACCAACACCTTTTCTAAAAATATAATCCTGGTAATCGTATCGCTGAACCGCTGTGGTATTAGTTAAGCTTGGCGTAAGAATTGTTTGCGTTTGCACATCGGGCGAGCCTCCGAATTTAACAGGAGCCTCGTTCACCTTAAGTTTTTTTCTTAGTTCATTTAGCGATTCATTGGTTGAAAAGCTCACTTGCGGTGCCCCGGAAGAACCTCTTTTGGTAAAAATCTGTATAACGCCGGCATTGGCTCTTGACCCGTAAATAGCGGCTGCTGCTGCTCCATTTAATACCTCAATTCTATCGATGTCGTCAGGGTTAATATCTACCAACCTGTTTTGACCTATTGTGCCCACGGTATTCGTGCCGTTATAGTTGGGGTCTGAATTGGTAACCCTTGTCGTGGAGTTGTCTACAATAATTCCATCAATTATATAAAGCGGTTCGGAAGATGAATTCACAGTACTAATACCTCTTAACCGTACAGAAATACCGCCGGCAGGATCACCGGAGTTTTGAATAATCTGCGCCCCCGCAGTTTTACCTTGTAAAGCCTCAAGTACATTGCCGGTTGCCCCTTTCGTAAGTTCATCGCCTTTTACAGTGCTTATATAACTCCCAAGCTGCCTCCTGGTTGTACCTTCGGAAGTACCGGTAACTACAACTTCGTCTAGCCTTGAGATCTGTTCCGTTAGTTGAGCACTAACAGTATACTCAGTGGCGGAACCAACCGTTAGTTCAACATCTGTTTTTTGATAGCCGCCGCCCGTGAATTCTAACGTGTATTTGCCTTCTTTTAACGGAGCTGTTAATTTGTACGTTCCTGAATTATCAGTAACGGCGCCATATTTGGTGCCTTTAACTTCTACTGAGATTGATTCGAGCAGTGTTCCACTCTTATTGGACACTGTTCCGCTTACGTGAACCTGGGCAAAGCTGCAGGCTAACATACCATTGAATGCTACCAGTAAAAAGAGATGCTTCCATTTACCGGGTAATTGAAATGTTTTTAGTCTCATGATGTTACGTGTTGGTTTAAAAATTAGATAATTGATATTTTTTTATTTTTATAATTGTGCAATAATTTATCGGAAGGATCTAATTCTGTGATAAGAATATCTATCGCCTCATAGTCACAAATTTTTAGTCGCTGTTCCGTGTCTATTTTTTCTGAAATTGCCAATGCAATTGTTTTCTGAGATACCTCGATCATCTTCTTTTTAATTTGCACCACATCCCAATCGTTGTCTGTAATGCCTTTTTTAAAATCAATAGCATTGATGCCTAAAATGCACACGTCAGGTTTTATTTCGTTGATTTTATTAATGGTTTCCGCACCAATAGAAATATGTGAATTCCTGGAAATTTTTCCTCCTATTGAAATCAACTCAATGTTTGGATGGAGCATATACTCATAAGCAGCAGGTATACTTGGCGTAAAAAAAGTGGCATGTAGTGCCGCAGGTAACATTCTTGCCATTTCCAAAAGTGTGGTGCCGCCGGAAGTAAGTACAAACATTCCGTCTTTAATGAGATTGATAACTTTTTGAGCAATTACCTTCTTGGCGTCGAGTTTATAAATATCAGATCGGTAAAAGGAACTATGAAAGGATTTTGAAAGTGCGCCGCCATGAACTTTTATTATTCTTCCGGATTCTGCCAGTTCGTTAAGATCACGACGAATAGTATCTTCTGAAACGTCCATCTCCTGGCTCAAATCAGAAGATAAAACTTTATTGTGCAGATTAAGTTTTCGAAAAATATATTCCTGTCTTTCTATCTTAAGCATTTTAAAAGTTATGGTTTGGTGAATTTCGGCAAAAAAAGATAGATACCAAAAAAATATTGCAAACTCACGCACATTTTTGCAGCTTCTTACAGCACCATCTTAATATTTATTAAATTGAAAAAACCATTGAAAACCTTTACTCCATTGATAATAGTTAAAATATAGCTGTCTTATTTTTTGTCAATTCATGTAAATGGATGAAATGAATGCGTCTTTTTGCAGTTTTAAGTTTACCGCCAGGAAAAGGTGACCTGAGCTCTTATCTTTTGAAACGGAGAAGCTAAATTTTGATGGCATGAAACAAAAGATATATGTAAAGTGAAAATGCGTAAGATTAATTTTCACTGGTAAATTACTTTCATAAAAATCAAGATGTTAATCAAAAAAAGGAGCGAAACTATTTAGCCGATAGCCGATCACCCGTTGACAAAAAAATGCTATCAATAAATAAGGAAGTCATTTATTGTTTTTGTCCAGTCGTCGGCGATATTAGTAATTATTTTTTCACCGTCTTTTAGTCTTTCAAAAGCATTTGGTATGCCAAGAAGTTTATCTGGATGGCCCTTTCCGCCGGGATTTGCAACAGTTTTATACAAGCGCTCAGTAATCTTATCCGGGTAGAGCGTCATAAGAGTTATAATAAGTGAGATACCCATTTCTACTGGCCGGAAAGTATCTTTATCTATTACTGAAAATTTTATTCCATGGCATATTTCATTTGCATACAAACCATTTTTTGCAACGTAACTTATTGTTTCAATATGCAGGCCCGGATGATTGATTGTTTTGAAGTAATCGGCAAGTTCTTGCCGGTTGATCCATGGAGCGGCGCACACTTCAAAAGAATATTCCGTCTCTCTTCCTTCATTTACGTTTATGCCTTCCAGTAAGCCGGTTCCGGGATAAAGTAAAGCAGTACTTAGCTTGCTAATTGCAGGCGAAGTAGGAATAAAATTATTTGCATCAATTATTTCCCTTTGCCAATTGCTCGCAGGGATGATAACCAATTGTAATGTGGGGACCTTTGTAGCCTTGAAATATTTTGCGAGCTCACCAAGCGTACAGGAATGTCTTAAAGGAATACTCCATCTCCCGATAAATGACGAGCAACTACTTTCATCAAGCATCGGACCTTCTGCCTTGAGTAAATTGCCGCCAACTGGATTTGAACGGTCAGCAATAAAAAGTGGAATATTAAAAACAGCACAGGCTTCCATTATGTAAGTCATGGTCCAGAGGTAAGTGTAAAACCTGCAGCCAATATCGGGAAGGTCAAATAATACTATATCTATATCTTCCAGGTCTTCCTGCCGCGGGGTTAAACGATCGCCGTATAAACTAACAATTGGTAAACCGGTCAGACTATCAATTCCATCGGCCTGGTAACAACCATCTTCCCCTGCTGCATTTAATCCATGTTCGGGAGAAAATAGTTTTACAATATTAAAGCCGTTCTTTATTAAAGCAACCCTGGACTGGATTCCGTGCGTTGTAACTGACGCCTTGTTGCAAACAAATGCAATTCGTCTATCCTTATAAGAATTGGATTGGAGAAAATTGTCTATCCCAAATAAAATATTTTTTTTATTGTTTAAACTCAATGTTCTGATTTCAGGATAATATTTCAAGTCAGTAATTATTTTTTTTACTTCTTGAAAAAACTATAAAATCTGTTGCAGGAATTTTTTCAATTCCATTCTGCCTCATTATTGTTACCAGTTGTCCGCGATGATAGGTCTGGTGATTAAATAAATGAACCAGCATTTCATACACAGGTTGTTTAAAATATTCTTTTTTTGAATTGCGATAAGCAAATACATGCGTGAGATTAATCTCACTGGAATTTGAAATCCATTCGTGCCATTGTTTCGAAAGAAAAATAAGTTCCGCGGCAAGTTTTTCAAAATTGCCTTCGAAAGTTTTACCGGGCCATATTGGGTGTTCAACCAGTTTCAAGCGTTGCCACCATAAACTTTCTACGTCCATTAAATGCACAACGGTTTTATAAATACCCGAAAAACTGCTTGCTGTTTCTTTATAAATTACATCTACGGGTAACTGAGCAATTCTTTCCGTAATTATTTTATTTGCCCAAATATTGTATGCAGCATATTGTTGCAAAAGTTGCTTCATGTTTTTACTACTTTTGCCAAACTTAATTATTCATTTTTTTATTTTGACTTATTAATTATACACATGCCGTTACATAACGATTTACTTTCGGGTACGGTTTGTAATAGTGAGTGTTGGAAATGAAAATGTAGAAGATATTTTAAATGATTTAGATCATGCCTTTAAATAACTTATGAATGAATGCAATAATTCGAAAAGCAGAAAAAAAAGATTTGAGAAGATTGATGGAGCTAATACATCAATTGGCTGTTTTTGAAAGAGCACCACAGGAAATGACGGTGACATTAGAACATTTTGAGGAAAGCGGATTTGGCGAAAACCCTGTTTGGTGGGCGCTTGTCGCAGAGGTTGATGGCACGGTGGAAGGCTTTGCTTTGTTTTATATTCGATATTCTACATGGAAGGGTAAGCGTATGTATCTTGAAGATATTTTAGTAAGTGAAGAATTAAGAGGTAAGGGAATCGGCAAATTATTATTCGATAAAACAATTGAAGAAGCCAAAGAAAGAAAATTGAATGGAATTGTTTGGCAGGTGCTTGATTGGAACGAACCGGCTATCAATTTTTACAAAAAATACGATGGAGTAAATTTTGACAGCAGTTGGCTGAATTGCGCAATAAATTTTTAAAATATCCTATGGCAGAAAAAATAAAAATGGGAAGTGGTGGTTTTTTGATCGTACCGGATAAACCAACAATACCGTTTATCGAAGGCGATGGAATTGGGCCGGATATATGGAAAGCGAGTGTACGTGTTTTTGACGCTGCTGTTAAAAAAGCATACGATGGTAAAAGGAAAATTAAATGGATGGAGGTGCTCGCCGGAGAAAAAGCGTTTAACCATACAGGTGAGTGGATGCCTGCAGCCACCATGGATGCCTTTAAAGAATATACGATAGCTATCAAAGGCCCGCTTACTACACCTGTTGGAGGCGGCATACGAAGCCTCAACGTAGCTTTAAGACAGGAACTGGATCTATATGTAAACCTGCGTCCGGTAAAATATTTTGAAGGAGTTCCATCCCCGATGTGGCAGCCTGAAAAAGTTAATATGGTAATCTTCAGGGAAAATACCGAAGATATTTATGCGGGAATAGAATTTATGACTGGTACGCCCGAAGCAAAAAAGTTACTAAAGTTTTTGCAGGAAGAGTTGAATGTAAAAAAAATCCGCTTTCCGGAAACATCTTCTTTCGGAATAAAACCTGTAAGCAAAGAAGGATCTGAAAGATTAATACGTTCTGCTATTGAGTATGCCATCGCAAATAAATTACCATCAGTAACATTTGTGCATAAAGGGAACATTATGAAATTTACGGAAGGCGCTTTTAAGAACTGGGGATATGAGCTTGCTGCTCGTGAATTTGCAAACGAAGTATATACCTGGAACCAATGGGAAGCTACTAAAAAGGAAAGTGGGGAAGCAGTGGCTAATGAAGAAATGCGCATTTCACGCATCGGCGGTAAGATTCTTATTAAAGATGCAATTGCGGATAATTTTTTGCAACAGGCTTTGTTGGCTCCGCAGGATTATTCTGTTATTGCAACATTAAATTTAAACGGTGATTATATTAGCGATGCCCTGGCTGCACAGGTTGGTGGGATAGGAATTGCGCCGGGTGCCAATATAAATTTTTTAACCGGCCATGCTGTGTTTGAAGCCACCCATGGCACCGCCCCAAGATTTGCCAATACCAATACAATGAATCCCTCATCGGTAATTTTAAGCGGCGTAATGATGCTCGATTATATGAACTGGAAAGATGCAGGCGAACTGGTAACTAACGGTATTGCTAAAACGATAAAAAGCAGGAAAGTAACGATAGATTTTTATAACCTGATGAAAGACGCAACATTGCTTAAAACCAGTGAATTTGCTGATGAAGTAATTAAGAATTTGTGAGTAATGATAAACGATATTTTATAACAATCTCAACTGAATATTAAAAAACAAAACTTAGAAATTAAATGACAAAAATTAAAGTAGCAAACCCCGTAGTAGAACTCGATGGAGATGAAATGACAAGAATCATCTGGAAATTTATTAAAGACAAATTAATACTTCCATACCTGGATGTCGATATAAAATATTTTGATCTTGGTATGGAACACCGCGATGAAACCAATGACCAGGTAACTATAGATGCAGCTAATGCTATTAAAGAATGTGGTGTAGGAATAAAATGTGCAACCATTACTCCTGATGAACTAAGGGTGAAAGAATTTAAATTGAAACAAATGTGGAAGAGCCCTAACGGCACCATCAGGAATATTTTGGATGGAACAGTTTTTCGTGAGCCAATCGTAATAAAAAATATTCCGAGATTGGTTCCCAACTGGACCGCGCCTATTATTGTTGGCCGTCATGCATTTGGCGATCAATATCGTGCAACCGATACCGTTATAAAAGGAAAAGGAAAACTGACTATGAGTTTTACACCGGAAGATGGGGGCGAACCGCAAACTTTTGAAGTATATAATTTTAAAGGTGATGGCGTTGCGCTGTGCATGTATAACACAGATGAGAGCATTATGGGTTTTGCACAGAAGCTGTTTCAATATGGCGCTTAGTAAAAAGTGGCCTTTATATCTATCTACAAAAAATACAATTCTTAAAAAATACGATGGCAGGTTTAAAGATATTTTTGAGGATATTTTTGAGAATGAATTTAAACCTCAATTTGATGAAGCAGGTATTACTTATGAACATCGTTTAATAGATGACATGGTGGCCAGCGCTTTAAAATGGCATGGCAATTTTGTATGGGCCTGTAAAAATTATGATGGTGATGTGCAAAGCGATACTATTGCCCAGGGCTTTGGCTCTTTGGGTTTGATGACTTCCGTTTTAATAACCCCTGATGGAAAAACGATGGAAGCCGAAGCGGCCCATGGTACTGTAACCAGGCACTACCGGGAACACCAAAAGGGAAATTCTACCTCAACAAATCCCATTGCATCAATTTTTGCATGGACAAGAGGGCTTGCATTCCGGGGCAAATTGGATAATAATGAAGCATTAATTAATTTTTGTAACACATTGGAACAAGTGTGTATCGAAACAGTTGAAAGCGGTAAAATGACTAAAGATCTTGCCGTGTGCATCAGTGGTAACAAGGTTTCGCATGGAACGGATTATTTGTATACAGAAGAATTTTTAGAGGCTATTAACGAAAACCTCGAAAGTAAATTGAAATAATATTTGTTATTTCAAGGAAATCTTTTTCTAAAGCGTTCTTTCGGAATAAATTTTGATGCGCATTAACATTCAAAATCTCAGAACCACATTATTTCAAGACTTTAAATTAATGGTTGTTTGGATTTTAATGCCCGTTTTTAATCAGCGGGGTTTTTATTTTCAATCGGATTGTTTTCCAGCGATATGTGGTTATAATGGCAGGCAAACTATTTAAAAAAGGCTGCTGTGTTCAAACTAAATAAATATTTCCTATATTGAAAAACAAACCGGAATAAATATGATGAAAATTTTTACCTAAAAGCACCAAACAAAAAAATTCAATATTTTCATCATTGTAATCCGTCAATAGTAATGTAATATGTCCAAAATTCTTGTTGTTGATGATGACACAGATATTTTATCTGTGATGGAAATTCTTCTGACGATGAAGGGATTTGAAGTAGATGTTACCACGAGGGGAGAAAATACGTTTTCCAAAATTGAAACATTTAAGCCAGATCTTATTTTGTTGGATGTTCTTATTTCAGGTCATGATGGACGAACTATTTGCAAAAAACTGAAATCGGCTAAAGAAACGATGCATATTCCTATCATTATGTTTTCAGCTCATCCGGGCGCCGCGGCAACCATTGCAGAATATGGCGCCGACGATTTTATAGCCAAGCCTTTTGATGTTACCAATCTGCTCCAAAAAGTAAAACACCAGCTTAGCTTAAGTAACAATTGAGGTTGTACCAGTTCACTGATCCCTTCTCATCCGGACAAGTTAAATTACTTCCAAATACATCCGTAACGATTGGTTTACCTCATAAAAATTAACGACTTTTATTGGAAATCAATCTACCAATGCATCTCAATAATTTTTCCTCTTATAAGAAAAATATTATAGCTATATTTTTCTTTTCTGTTTGTTTGCTTCTCATTCTTTCTTCCTGTAATAAAAAAAATAAATTAATAGAAGTTGACCCTTCATTTAGCCAATATATTGAAGGATATACTTCGGGAATTGTTTCAAAAACAACTGCAGTAAGAATTAAACTGGCGGCAGATGCTTCTACTACCCATCCGGTTGGAGGTGCTGTTGATAAAGATCTCTTCAGTTTTTCACCTTCGGTAAAAGGAAAAGCAACATGGCTCGATGCACGAACGATCGAATTTAAGCCAGGTGAAAATTTGGTTCCTGATAAATTATACCAGGTAACTTTTAACCTTGGTAAGGTTACGCAGGTTCCTGCTAAGTACTCGGAATTTAATTTTAATATTAAGACCATCAAACCTGCATTTACGGTGCAGGATTTTGGCTTAAGAAGTAATGGGCAGAAAGATAAAATGACACTGTTGGGTGAAATTGAAACCGCCGATATTGAAGACAATGCATTGGTTGAAAAAATATTAACTGCTGCAGAAAATGATAAGTCGTTACAAATTAACTGGCAACATAACGGTGCCGCCAAAACGCATAATTTTACGGTTGCTTCAATTGAAAGGGGAAACGCTGCCCAAAAGCTGGTACTAAGCTGGAATGGTAAAGCATTAAACATTGAGAACACAGGCAGTGAATCGATAGAAGTGCCTGCAATAGGCGATTTTAAGGTGTTGAATGTAATGGCAATGAATGATGCCGAACAATATGCTTCCATACAATTCAGTGATCCGATTGCTACAGGGCAGGAACTTACAGGCCTGATAACAATAACGAACCAATCGGACATTACTTATAGCATTAACGGAAGCGAAGTGAAATTATATACCGGTGATAACCTCAATGGCGATTATACCATTAACGTAAACCCGGGAGTAAAAAATACGTGGGGAGATACTTTGCAAAAAGGATACGCGGCGAATATATTTTTTGAGAATCGTTTACCAGCGGTAAAAATAAAGGGCCGTGGAAATATACTGCCCAATTCAGGACACCTGGTATTGCCATTTGAAGCAATTAATTTAAATGCAGTTGACGTTAGCATTATAAAAATTTACGAAAATAATATTCCGCAGTTTCTGCAGGGAAATGATTTAAATGGTGAGGAAGATTTACGTCGTGTAGCCGTTCCCGTTGTACAAAAAACTTTACGGCTTGATGATGATAAAACCCTCGATCTTCATAAAAAGCAAAGCTTCTCGTTAGATATAGATAAGTTTTTAAAAACTGAGCCGGGCGCTATTTACAGGGTAACTATCGGCTTCAGGCCCGATTATTCTTTATATACCTGCCATGCTGATTCTTCAGCAAACAAAGATGATGAAGATGAAGATAATTATAATGATTACTATGACAACGATCAGCAAAACACTGTAGATGATAACGATGAATTCTGGAAGCGGTATAATAGTTATTATCCTTATGGTTATAATTGGAAGCAGCGGGATAATCCCTGTTCAAAATCTTATTACAATAAAGATCGCTGGGCAACAAGAAATGTTATTGCATCCAACATTGGCCTTACCGCAAAAAGGGGAACCAGCAATACTATTACGATTGCTGTTTCAGATATTTTAACGACCAATCCGCTTCCAAATGTGGAGCTTCAGGTGCTCGATTACCAGCAACAAATAATTGCAAAAGCTAACAGTGACAATAATGGATTTGCAACGTTCGATTGTAAACGAAAACCCTATCTTATTATAGCGAAGCTGAATGATGAAAAAGGATACCTGAAAGTAGATGATGGCAGCAGCCTTCCGTTGAGTCGTTTTGATATTTCCGGCGAAGAAGTTAAGAATGGCATTAAAGGATATGTATTTGGTGAGAGAGGTGTTTGGCGCCCCGGAGATTCTATGTACATCAATTGTATCGTAGAAGATAAAGATGGAAAACTTCCCAAAGATCATCCCGTTCAGTTTGAATTGTACACGCCGCAGGGGCAGTTGTATAAACAAATGATACAAACAAACGCCAACGAAGGTTTTAATGTTTTTAAAACAAGAACCCAGGAGAATGCCCCAACCGGCAACTGGCTGGCCAAAGTAAAAGTAGGCGGTGCCACTTTTGAGAAAAGAATTAAAGTGGAAACGGTAATGCCTAATCGCTTAAAAATTGATCTTGATTTTGGAGCGAATCCATTGCTTGGAAAAAATGCTTCCAATAGCGGATCGCTGTCTGCACATTGGTTATTTGGCGCCACTGCAAAAAATTTAAAAGCAAAAATTGATGCATCGTTATTTGCAAACCGAACCGCATTTCCAAAATTTGCCGGTTATGATTTTGATGATCCAACGACAAAATACACTGCTCAAACCAAAACAATTTTTGATGGAACGTTGGATGATGAAGGCAAGGCAACGGTAAAGGCCAATTTTGAAACTGATGATAATGCCCCGGGAATGCTGAACGCTAATTTAGCAGTGAAAGTTTTTGAACCCGGCGGAAGTTTCAGTGTTGATAATGTTACGATTCCCTATAGCCCTTACATAAGTTATGCCGGTATAAAAATGCCCGAAGGTGAGAAGCCATGGGGTTTTTTATTAACAGGAAAAACGCATACAGTACAAATTGTTGACGTAGACAATCGCGGGAATCTTCTCACCGGAACACAGGATGTTGAAGTGCAGTTTTACAAAATTCAATGGCGCTGGTGGTGGGATAACAGCGGTGATAACCTCAGCAATTTTACACAGGATAAATACAATAAACTGATAAAAACTGAAACAGTTGAATTAACTAACGGTAAGGGTAAATGGAATTTTAATGTGGGTGAAAATGAATGGGGCCGTTATCTTGTTTTGGTGAAAGATGTAAAAAGCGGGCATGTTACCGGTGATGTAGTTTATGTTGATAGTCCTTATTGGCAAAGCCGCGATAATACAGATGATCCTACGGCCGCCTCCATGTTATCTTTCACAGCAGACAAAGAAAAATATAATGTTGGCGATGAAATTACACTTACCATACCCAGCAGTAAAGGTGGCCGTGGTTTGGTAAGCATTGAATCCGGGAGTAAAGTATTGCGTTCTTTTTGGGTAGCAACAGAGCAGGGACAAACGCTGGTGAAATTTAAAGCGGAGGAATCTATGTCGCCGAATATATATGTGAATGTAAGCCTGCTGCAGCCACATGCTCAAACTGTAAACGATTTGCCCATAAGAATGTACGGTGTACTTCCCATAATGGTTGAAAATAAAAATACCGTTTTGAAACCGTTAATAAGTATGGCCGGAACAATACAGCCTGAAAAGCAAGCATCCGTTACCGTTAGTGAACAAAACGGAAAGGAAATGACGTACAGTATTGCGATTGTTGATGAAGGACTACTTGATCTTACCCACTTTAAAACACCAGACCCTCATGACTATTTTTATGCGAAAGAAGCATTGGGTGTAAAGAGTTGGGATTTGTACGATTATGTAATAGGCGCCTGGGGCGGCAATTTGGAACGCATTCTCACCATAGGAGGAGATGAAGGAAACAACGGCCCTATACAACCCAAAAAGGCAAACCGGTTTAAGCCTGTTGTAAAATACCTTGGACCATTCCATCTTGATAAAGGAGAGAAAGCAACCCACAATTTTACTTTACCTCAATATATTGGTTCCGTAAGAGTAATGGTAATTGCGGCTAACGATGGCAGTTATGGAAGCGCTGAAAAAGCAGTTGCCGTAAAAAAACCATTAATGCTGTTGGCAACAGTGCCGAGGGTACTCGGTCCGGAAGAAACGATAAAAATTCCCGTAACCGTTTTTGCGATGGATAATAAAATTAGAAATGTACATGTTACGCTGCAAACAAATCCTTTTCTTGAAATAACGGGCGCCTCTTCGCAGGAAGTAAATTTTACACAAACAGGTGAACAGATGGTTTATTTTGATGTAAAAGTAAAGCCTGATGTTGGTATCGGAAAAGTAAAACTTGTTGCAACAGGCAGCGGTGAAAAAGCTGATTATGATGTAGAGCTTGATGTGCGCAATCCCAATCCATTTGTAACAAGCGTTAGCGCTCAAACGCTTTCCGGCGGCCAGCAGTGGAATACCACGGCCACTGCAATTGGCACAGTTGCTACCAGCAAAGCAACGCTGGAAATTTCGAGTATCCCTTCTATGAATCTTGAAAAGAGACTGGACTACCTGATTGAATATCCGCACGGATGTATTGAACAAACAACATCCGCTGTGTTTCCGCAATTGGTGTTAAACCAGTTAACCGATTTATCCGATTACCGTAAAGCGCAGATCGATAGAAATATAAAAGCCGGTATTGAAGCCCTGCGCAATTTTCAACGCAATGATGGCGGTTTCAGTTATTGGCCCGGTGGACCAGAGAGTGATGAATGGGGAACAAACTATGCCGGTAATTTTTTACTGGAAGCACAGCAAAATGGTTACACCGTCGGCGAGCAATCATTACAGGAATGGAAATTGTTTGAACGCAGCAAAGCAACTTCATGGATGCCCACCACCAATAATTTTTATGGCGGCGATCTTACGCAGGCGTACAGGTTGTATTTACTTGCGTTGGCAAAATCTCCTGAACTGGGCGCCATGAACCGGCTGAAGGAATTTAAATATATTTCTCCCGGAAGCGAAGTGGAGGCTGGCTGCGGCTTACAAGCTGGCAGGCCAGGATAATACCGCCTTGCAGATGATCAGCGGACTGTCGACAACTTTTAATACCGATCACCGGCCTGGCTTTACGTATGGCTCCGATTTAAGAGACGAAGCCATGGTTTTGGAAGCACTAACGTTGCTGGGCAGACGCACTTTGGCATCCGACCTGGTAAATACAATTGCTGCACATCTTTCTGAAGATACGTGGTACAGTACGCAGACAACTGCTTATTCATTAATTGCCATTGCGAAATATTGCGGCAAAAACCCATCAGGAGCTAAAATAATTGCCGGCGGTGCTATAAGCGGGAAGCCAATCAATATCAATACATCTTCTTATGTAACACAAATGCCGGTTGATATCGGCAAAGGAGCTGCCAATATAACGGTAACGAATAAAGGCAGTAATGTCCTGTACACAAGAATCATTTCTGAAGGCCAGCCTTTAACCGGCGAGAACCTGCAGGTGCAGAATAATCCTGCCATTCTTGGGTTGAACGTTACTTACCTCACAAGAGATTTGAAACCGATTGATGTAACTAAAATGATGCAGGGCACTGATTTTATTGCAAAGGTTACCGTTAGAAATCCCGGCAGGCGTGGCTATTATGAGCGCATGGCGCTTACCCAGATTTTCCCCAGCGGCTGGGAAATATTAAATACCCGGACGCAGGATGTTGAAAGCGCTTACAAATCTTCGCCATTCGATTACCAGGATATAAGAGACGACCGGGTGTATACCTATTTTAATATGAATGAAAACGAAACCCTCACCTATTATATTCAATTGAATGCGGCTTATCTCGGTAAATATTTTTTACCGGGAACGTATTGTTCGGCGATGTATGATAATAGTATTAATGCAGGGGTGAATGGGAAGTGGGTGGAGGTGGTGAAGGAGTGAGATTAGCTTATGATTTTTTCCCATATTTGGGAGAAAGAGTTCGAACGCCATTTACCAAGTTACAAAGTAAGTATTTCAAAGAAATTTGAATAGGAAAAAGCAAATAATGTGTTAGCTTTTTATTTTGGCAAACAAAAGTATAATTCACGAACAAAATGTATATTTTCATTTGAGTAAAAGTTTGATGAGGCTTAAAATGAATATTTTAATTTTAATAAATGCACGGTAAATATAATTTTCTAAAACTTCAAAAAGTAATTCTTCGCAACTTTTCTTTGTATAAGAAAAAGGGAAAGATTTACGAGGTAAATGAAGATATTAATGAAGGTGTTTATTGTTTAGCTGGTGCAAATGGATTGGGAAAAACAACTTTTCTAAACTCCATAAATTATGGGTTAACAGGTGTTGTCTTAGAACCTAACCGGGAGCCATATTCTCCAAGTGAAATTGTCAATGAAAATAAAAGATACACGGAAAGATACTTTAAGGGTCGTCTTGATAAAAAAGACGAAGACAAAGCCGAAATTGAAATATTGCTTACAGTAGCTAATAAAAATTTCAGAATTATTAGGGGATTTTTTGAACGGGAAGAGTTACGTCTTTTAGAAATTTTTAGTATAATTAATAACAAAAGAGTTTTACATTTTAAGAGCAAAAATGAAAGCCCAAAAGAACTTAATATTCATTACCAAAAATCTTTATCGAGTGAAATTGGTTTTATAAATTTTGATTACTTCATTTTTTATCAGCTGTATGTTCTAACCTTTGATGAAAACAGACGGATGATATTTTGGGATGATAGAGCTTCATCCAATGCACTTGCAGTTGCTTTTAATTCTGACCCAAGAGATGCTGAAAAAATTTCAGACTTAACAAGAAAGATGGAGAAGCATGAATCCAATGCAAGAAACTTAAAATGGCAATCAACGCAAGCAAGAAAGAAGATTGAAGAGCTAACCCAAAAAACAAAAGGTAAGAAAGTTTTAGACATTGACAAACTTGAAAATGAGTTTGGGAAATTGCATAAAGACTTAGAGAAGGTCGAAAGAATATTCAATAATATAAAAATTGAGTACGATACGATGTTGAAAAAGCAAAGTCTTCTTAACTCTGAATTAATGCAACATAAAATTGAACATACTAGGTTGTTTTCCCGTTATTCAAAGCCTCGTTCAAAATTGCTTGAAAATAGCAATGTTCAACTTTCAATTAAAAAGCAAGAATGTTGTTTATGCGGCTCCAGTGGTTCTCATATTGTGGAAAACATTGAAAGAAGTATTCACAAAGACAAATGCCCGCTGTGCAGCACAACAATAAATGAATCTGATAATGCGGAGCAAAATAAACTTCTAAAACAAATTCAAAAAAATGATGAAAGAATTTCATCTAAAAATTTGGAATTAGATAATTTAATACTAGAAGTAGATGGAAAAAAAATAGAGCTTGATAAAGCAGAAATTGAACTAAACAAAATAAGAGAGAAGGTTGATGAATTTGCGGAAGACAATCCCGACATCTCGTTTAAAGGGACTGGGAATAAAAATATCGATACACTACTTGGTCAATATCAGAAGCAATTTGATTTAGCTGCAAAAGAGGCAAAGGATGAATATCTTAAAAGAGATAAGCTGAAACCAGATTATGAGAAACTTTTGAAAAGGGTTGAATCATCATATAAGGAAGCCGAAACAGTTTTTGTTCCAATCTTTAAGAAACTTGCAAAAAGTTTTATAGGTCTTGATTTGAATATTAGTCCAAAGAGAAGTGATAAAACAATAAAATTAGTTTTGGAGCTTAAGGATTTAGCAAGAACGGAATCTTTTCAGTTGTCAGAAAGTCAGCGTTTCTTTTTAGATATTGCTTTACGGATGTCGCTTTCGATTTTTCTTTCAGATCAAAACCATGAAGCTACTATGATGATTGACACTCCAGAAGGCTCATTGGATATCGCATATGAAAGCCGTGTTGGAAATATGTTCGCGGAATATGTTACAATTTATCATCAAAATCTATTCATGACTGCTAATATAAATGCATCTCAACTCTTGCTTTCACTTGCTGAAAAGTGCGGAAAAAATAAAATGAAATTTAGACGTATGTTGGAATGGACAGACCTTTCTGAAATACAAAGAGAAGGTGAACAGTTGTTTAAAAAAGTTTATACAAATATTGAGGCCGCATTAAATAAAAAAAAGTAATTCAATGAGTAAACAAGTAATACCTGAAGCATTTTTTGACAGTTTATCTTTAGCACATAAGCTTGATAACTTTTTAGACGGTTTCAGATTAGAAGAAATTCACTTATTTTCCTATTTTTCTTCCATTCTTTTTTTATACAGACAAAATCCTGTTAGCGATTGGCAATACCGATTTACAATCAATAATTCAGGTTATCCATTTGCAGAAGCTATTTATGAAGCAACTAGCAGACATCTTCAAAATGGCTTGCTTGAGGAAAAGGATACTTTTTATACTATTACAAGTCGTGGAAATGATGAATTTAATGTGTTCAAAGAGTTGAAAAATTTTGTAAAAAGAGAAGAGTGTTTGAGTGCTGCATGTAAGACAAGTATTTTAATTCCGTATTCCCAAACTCTAAGAGCTTTATTAAATGACCCAATATTAGCTAAAGAAAAACAACTCGAGAATAAGTCTTGGATAGATCAAACTAATCTTTATCCAAAATTTGAGGAATTGAGTAAAGCTATAGGTGTGCCTGCTAAAGATTTAATTGTGCCAGCTGTAACTTGGATCAATTTAATAAGCGAACAAGAAAAATAATAATATCATGAAAGCGGAAAATTATCTTATCCAAGTTTACAAAGCATTTGAACACAATGAAGTTAGCGTTCAGGCAGTAGATAAGATTGCAACATCACTTAATGATATTTATAGATACTTTGAGCCAAGTTTTTTTCAGGGGGATTTTTTTGTTATTAAAGATTTTGCCGATAAAATAGTTTTAGATGAATCTAAAGGTATTCAAATACAATTCGAAAAAAATATTTTGTTGAACAAAACAACAGGTACTTTAATTATTCAAGTATTTGAAGATGTGAAACTATTTCTTTGGGAGAATGAAAAACCCGATGCACTTTTTAATAAGTCCGATTGCTTGATTTATCATTTTAGCCATAATATAGAGAAATTGTATGCATATAAAGAAGTAATTGACATAACCATAACTCCCATCGGCAGCAGATATGCAACACAGTTTAGTGAACTTAAAAATGCATTAAACACGTATGGTCAAAAAAGAATCTACCATTCATCATGTCCTCATTTTAAAAACTCTTGGTTTGATAATAATAGAATCTTCTTCAAGGGAGGTGGTAAAAATATTCCTGAGAAATTTATGCAGGAATCATTATATGAATTTCTAAGTACTTACTTGACCTTAAGAGGGATTTCAATTGAAGTTTTAAGAGAATTCAACGTTGATAGCGATAAACCGAAACCGGTAGACATCCGAATTCATTGGCGAGAAGCCAATAGAGTTGCTTTAATTGAAATCAAATGGATGGGAACTGTAAGAAAAGATGATGGAACAATTTCATATAGCCATGGAAATCCAAGAGCAAATTCCGGAATTGCTCAAGTGAAGGGATATTTCGATTCAGCTCATGAGGATATGCCTACAACAATAATTAAATCATACTTGGTCGTAATTGATGGAAGAAGAAATAATCTTACCGATGCAGCAACAACCATTAGTTACGCTGATGGAATGCATTACAAAGATGTAGATATAGATATTGACGATGATAAAAAATTTCATGAATCAATTCCAGGAATTGAGAAGCCAATAAAAATGTTTGCAGCACCTATTTGCTCATAAATATATCATGCAAGAAAAGCTAAACGATGACTTTATTCTAAAGAATGGAGGATACTCAAACTCAGAGGACACTACAGCCTTACCTCGACATAGATGGTATTATTACAAGGAAGGTTTTTCACCTAATTTGGTTGAGACGGCAATTGAACAAACCGGCATTTTGAAAGACGATTTAATAATCGACCCTTTTAATGGAAGCGGAACTACTACCTTAACATCTTCTCTTAAGGGACATAAGTCAATAGGCATTGAAGTAAACCCGTTTACTTCCTTTTTATCTGACGCGAAAATTAAGAATGCAAATATTTTGGAAATAAATGATTTAGAAAACGAATTAATAAAATCTGTTGCTAAAGGCGTTTTATCCCCACTCTTAAAATTTTCGACTTTCTCAAAAAAAACAAAACTTAACAAATGGCTCTTTAATGATTCTATTTTAAATTCTTTTGAAGGTGGGTGGCAATTCTCAAACACCATTTCTGGATATGACATACGAAAGCTAGTTCGATTAGCTTTAATTTCATCAGCCATGCAGAATGGCAATGCAAAAAGAGATGGTAAATGTTTGCGTTATCGGGACAGTTGGGATAAAAATAAGTTTAACACTGATTCATTTATTGAGTCATTAAAATTAAATCTATCAAACATTAAGACTGATATTCAAGAAAAACCTATAAAGGCAAAGTCAAAAATTATTAAAGGTGATTGTAGAAATATTTTGGCCACATCCGGAGCCGTAGAAAACTTTAAACTTTGTGTCACTTCACCTCCTTACCTTAACACATTTGACTATACTGATATTTACAGGCCCGAATTATTTTTAGGAAAATTTATTGAAAGTCAAAAAAAATTATATGAGTTACGCCTCACAACTGTTAGGTCTCACGTTCAAGCTAAATGGCATGAACCAATTTTAAAAGATTTCGGATTGCTCTATGAACAGACAATGAAATACATTAATGAGAATAAAGAAAATCTAATGAGCAAAAATATTCCAACAATGATTCAGGCATATTTTGAAGACATGCAAAACATTTTAATTTTATTGAAAGCGAAAGCATCAAAAGATGCTCAGGTTTGGTTTGTAGTTTCTAATTCTGCATACGCAGGGCTTGAAGTGCCGGTAGATTTGATTATTGGTGATATCGCTTCTAAAGCGGGTTGGTTTTTAAAAGAAATTGGAGTATTAAGATATGTAAAAAAAAGAAAGACCAAATATAGTCCAGAGGTAAAAGAACTTAGAGAAAGTGTAATCATTTTATCGAAGAATAAGTTTTAAAAGTTATATTAATCCATGTAATAATTTTTGTAGTTATTCCTCTGCTCTTAATCAAAAACCTCATTGTACTGATACCAGAAAAATCATTTGAAGAAATAAACACTTCCTCCCGTTCCCTCATTTCAAATCTCAGTATTAAATTGTAAATACTGTGAGCGATATAAAACAATACCAACATGAAAAAAGAACAAACACATCAACTCTTTGAACAGTTTGAGAGCGCATGTTACATCTATAAAGGTATTGAATGCTGGAGTGCAAGAGAATTGCAAAACATTTTTAATTATACTGATTGGCGTAACTTTCTAAAGGTAATTAACAAAGCAAAGGAAGCCTGCAAAAACAGTGGTGGAGAGGTTTCTCATCATTTTGTTGGCACCAGCAAAATGATAAACCTTGCCAAAGGAGCCCAACGTGAAATTGAAGACATTGCTCTTACAAGGTATGCCTGTTATCTCATTGCTCAAAATGGCAATGCTGCCAAAGCTGAAATCGCTTTTGCCCAAACTTATTTCGCTGTACAAACCCGCCGGCAGGAAATAATTGAGCAAAGGCTATTGGATATAGCAAGAGTAACTGCAAGAGAAAAATTATCAAAATCGGAAAAGAAACTTTCGGGTATTATTTATGAAAGAGGTGTAGACGATAGAGGTTTTTCTATTATCCGCAGCAAAGGCGACAAGGCGCTGTTTGGAGGATTTACCACCAGCGACATGAAGGTGAAATTACAAGTTCCGCCGTACCAGGCCTTTAGCAGATTTCTTACCCACGCTTACTATTAAAGCAAAGGATTTTGCAACAGAACTTACCAGTCATAACGTAACTGAAAAAAATTTGAAGGGTCAAAATACTATTTCAAAAGAACATATTGATAATAATCTTGCAGTTCGAAAAATGCTCATTGAAAGAGGCGTAAAGCCCGAACAACTTCCCGCATCTGAGGATTTGAAGAAAGTTCAGCGCAGGTTGGAAAGCGATGAGAAGAAGGTTATAAAAGCCGCAAAGAAAAAGCCATGACGTTAAAAAAATATTTATCCCAATTCACCAAAGAACAACTCGTTGGCCAAATATTGGAACTTCATAAAAAATATAAAGACGTAAAGGAGTATTATGAATTTTCCATCAACCCGGATGTAACTGCTAAAAGAGAGAAAGTGAAAGAGGCTATACTCGAATGCTTCTATCCAAAACGTGGTTTCAAATTGCGTCTGAAAGATGCCCGGAAAATCGTTTCGGACTTTAAAAAACTGGAGCCTCATGCCGAATCCCTGGCAGATGTAATGCTGTACTATGTAGAATGTGGTGTACAGTTTACCAATGATTTTGGAGATATAGATGAGCCATTTTACAATAGTATTGCCGGGATGTTTATCGATACTGCAAAATTTATACAAGAGAATGGATTGAACGAAATATTTTCAGCAAGAGCAAATAAAATAGCGGATGATACCAGTGACATCGGCTGGGGATTTCATGATGAACTGTCAGATATTTTTTGCAATTATTTTGAATCGGATAAATGAACTTATCACTGACAGACGTCAGCCTCGAATTTTATTTTCCGAATAGCTTTTCCGTAAAAAGACTTTATTTGGTGAATCAAAATCATGTGAACAAATAAACACTTCCGCTGACTTCCCCCATTTCAAAATCTTAGTATTAAATTGTAAATGCTATGGGCAACATAAAATTATTTGAAAGTAAAAAAGTACGAGCTCATTGGGATGCTGAGAAAGAAAATGGTATTTTTCGGTTATCGATGTTATTGAAATTTTAACCGGCAGTACGATACCAAAAAGATATTGGAGCGATTTAAAAAAGAGACTTCAGGCAGAAGGAAGTGAAGTCGTACGAAAAAATCGTACGGTTGAAAATGGAAGCGCCAGATGGAAAATATAAGAGAAACTGACGTTGCAGATACAGAAACATTTTTCCGTCTCATTCAATCCATTCCATCACCAAAAGCCGAACCCTTTAAACAATGGCTTGCAAAAACAGGTTACGAAAGAATTGAAGAAATTCAGGATCCGGAAAAAAGTATTGACAGAGCAATGGAAAATTATTTAAAGCTTGGTTATAGTAAAGAATGGATAAATCAACGACTTAAAAGTATTGAAGTAAGAAAAGAGCTTACTGATGAGTGGGAAAACAAGGGCGTAAAAAAAGGCCAACAATTTGCAACGCTTACCGATATAATTACACAGGCATGGAGCGGTAAAACGGTAAAGCAATACAAACAACATAAAGATTTAAAAAAGGAAAATCTGAGAGATAACATGACCAACCTTGAACTTGTCTTGAACATGCTGGCCGAGGCGACTACAACTGAAATCAGCAAAGAAAAAAATCCCAAAACTTTTGATGATAATAAAATAATTGCAAAGCAAGGAGGAACCATCGCAGGAAATACCAGGAAAGCAATTGAAGCAAAATCCGGTAAGAAAATTGTAAGCTCGCTTAATGCAAAGAAATTGAAATTGAAAGATGGGATGATGAAATTACCAAAGTGATATTTTTTGTTAGTCAATTCAGAATTACTTCCATATGCTTAAATGACTAAAAATCTCTACACTGTAGAGGGAAGTTCAATCTTTTTAGCGACTTTTTCATTTGTGACTTTTGAACTAGATGGGTATAAAAGCTAGAAGTTTTTTTCGTGCGGATCACTATGAGCTTTGCTTTATGGCTCTGATATTACAGTTAATTTTACAACTGCTTCTTTGCTCAAAATCAGTTTTACTTTTTCGAGTAGCGGCAAAACAGTTTCATAGTTATTGTCTTTGATATTTAAGACAATAAATCCAATAGAATATTTTGAAAGGTTTTGTTGATACTGTAGATTTTTGTCAGATGTTATCAGGTAATCAAAAGAATCTTGCTGCATTACATTTATCAATTCCCCGTTTTCTAATGCATTCCAATTTTTATCATTAACCGTATAAATTTCACAAACATCCTTCAGACGATATTTGATCTTTACGGGCAAATTTTCATCAAGAAGTACTTTGTGCATACTAAGAAGGCTGAAAGTTCAACAGGTTTTCAAAATGCTCTAAAACCTGGATAGCATGTTCTTTAGACACTGAAGGAAAATCTTCTAAAAAATTATTAAGAGAATGTCCTGCTTTCAAATAGTCAAAAAGATTTTTCACAGGAACCCTTGTATTCGTGAAAACAGGTTCACCACTTTGAATATTTGGCGATATGGTAATTGGCTGTAACATTTTATATGAGACAAATATAAGGTTTTTAAGCTGCCTCTTATTTCCCAAAAAGATCATTTTTTAATATTTTTTTAAACTTTCTTGCATTGGAATTATCAGGAAAAACTTATGTGAACAACTAACCTCTTCGCCCACTTTCCTCATTTAGCTATCGGGAGGGAGAATCGTGAGTAAAAAAAGGGCGACAACTTGCAACGCTGCAATTAATCAAAAATCTCAATTTTGG
>CAVWQJ010000003.1:0-190364 GCA_963756945.1 uncultured Chitinophagaceae bacterium
TCGTGTTATGTCTTGACTAGTACGTATTGCTTTCGTCGCAACATTTTGCCACCTCATCTCATTTGCCCAAAACGTTTTAAGCGCTGAAATTTACTTTCGTGTTCAAATTATTAAACAATGAAAAAATTCCTTTTAGTAATCGTTGTTCTCATCATAACGGGACAGGATCAGCAATTTCCACAAGGTATGCCTGCTTCAATTAAAAATGCAGGCCACATTTATGGCAAAATAACAGATAGCGATGGCAAACCTGTTGAAGGCGCTCATAATATGCTGCATGAAAATAGGGATTCCGTTCGAAGAAAATGAAGATGATATTCGTAAAAGGAATGACCACCAAAAGCAATGGTGATTTGATCTTGCACAGGTACCCGTTATGGGCAAACTGCAATTAGAATCAGCAGCAGCGGCTATACATCGTTGCAACAAGCGGTATCGTTTATGCCGAAATCGCCTGCGGCAGGTAGTCCTTCGGCCTCCTTCATTCGATAAAGACCTGGGTAATATAAAGCTTGAAAAACGTACAAAGACGTTAACCACAGTTACCATCACCGGTGCGGCGCCTGCCTTAAAACTTGATATTGATAAAAAAGTTTTCAACGTTGAAAAAAACATTGTAAGCGCCGGAGGAACTGCATTGGATGTTATGCGTAATGTGCCGTCTGTACAAGTAGATGTAGATGGCAATGTAAAATTAAGAAATGCCGCTCCGCAAATTTATGTAGACGGAAGACCGACAACTTTATCGCTCGACCAGATACCAGCCGATGCCATTCAAAGTGTAGAAGTTATTACGAATCCGTCTGCAAAGTATGATGCATCCGGTGGTAATGCAGGCATTCTTAATATCGTTTTAAAGAAGAATAAGCAAAGTGGTTATAATGGAAATCTTTCTGCCGGTGTCGACAGCCGCGGACAGTAAATGCAGGCGCTAATTTTAATTAAGGCAGAATAAGATAAATTTTTCTGCAGCCGGAATGTTGCATCAAATGAAGGGTGTAAATACCGGAACCACTGACCGTTTAAATTTAGGTGATACCCAAACGCATGTTTTTCAAAATGATTTAAATAAACAAAGCGGAGCGTTCCTGTTTGGTAAATTGGGGCTTGATTATTATGTAACCAACAGGGCTACCATTTCATTGGGCCTTATTAAAAGTACATGGCCAGTTCAATCCAAATGAAACCATAAATGCAACTACCGATAGCTTATTAAGTTCGGGTATAAAAAGCGCTAACAGTGTGCGATACACAACGGGAACAAGATCGTTTAATGCAAACGGATTACAGTTAGATTACGTTTATAATTTTCCAAAACAAGGCGAACAACTTACTGCCGACGCTAATTATTTTTCAGGAAAGAATTCAGGCAATTCTTTGTATACTACTAATTATCTTGATGGCAGCAATATTGCAGGTACGCAGTTGCAGCAGGTTGCGAGCGAAGGAAATATCAAGTTCCTCACAGTTCAAACAGATTACACTTTACCTTTTGGAAAACAAAAACAATCGAAGCTGGAAGCCGGTTTAAGAACGCAGGTACACCAGACCGTTAGTAACAACGATAACTTTACAGGTACCACCGTCAATAATCTTGTTAAGATACCTGCGGCCACCAATAATTACAAAAGCACTGACGATGTTTATGCAGCTTATGTAAGCGTTAAGAGCGCCATTAAAGATTTCGGATACCAGGTTGGGGTAAGAGCAGAAAGCTCTAACTATAACGGCCAGTTGATAAACACCGGTGAAAAATTCAGCAATAAATATCCTGTAAGTTTATTTCCTTCTTTATTTCTTAGCCAAAAACTAAAAAGCAAACAGGAGTTGCAATTCAGTTATACACGCCGCATCAACAGGCCCAATTTCTTTCAATTGATACCATATACCGATTATACGGATAGCCTGAATATTACACGTGGTAATCCGAATCTTGTTCCTGAATTTACCAATTCATTTGAAATGAGTTACAGTAAAACATTTAAAGGCAACAATAGTTTGTTAAGTTCTATCTATTATAAACATTCAGATAATCTTATTACACGTTACCTGAGCCAGGGCACCAATCCTTTTACCGGTAAAGAAGATGTGATCAATTCATATATCAATGCCAATTCAAGTTATTCTTATGGCGCTGAAGTAACTTCAATTAACACGCTAACCAAATGGTGGGATATCACTACCAACGTAAACGTATATAATTCAAAGATCAATACCGATAACGTTGCAGGGAGCACATCGCAGGATGCTATCGTAAGTTGGTTTGGCAAGTTCAACAGTAATTTTAAACTGCCGAAATCTTTCACCATACAATTGTCAGCAGACTATCAAAGCAAAACAAATCTTCCCATAAATAATAACCAGGGTGGACCCGGTGGTGGCGGACCTTTCGGACAAGCGCAAAGTTCTTCGCAAGGTTATATCCGTTCTTGCTGGGGAACTGATATTGCGATAAGAAAAAGTTTTCTTAAAAACAATGCCGCTTCTTTAAGTTTAAGCTTTAGCGATATATTCAGAACACGCAAACAAGATCAATATTCCGTTAGTCCTTACTTCATCCAGGATTATAGCCGGTTAAACAATCCACAAATGTTACGGGTTAATTTTACTTATCACTTTGGTAAAATGGACATGTCGTTATTCAAGCGTCAAAATACTAAAAGCACTGCAACGCAGGATGCAATGCAAATGGGACAATAACGTGAATTCAGTTTTTATGAAGACGGAGTTGCAGTCAATACAATTGCTATCATTTGAAAGTATTCATGATGAATTAAGAGAATGACTCGTCCCACGGATGTTGGAAAAAACAACAAAATAAATTTTAATAGATGTAGGGGCTGTCGGCAATAGCAGCATTGGTCATCTGCGGTTCCGGCTATCCGTTACTACTCCGCCGCAAACCCTTGCACAAAACCTTCAGCGGGGTATCCACTTCTATCCGGCAGCCCAATGTCATTAAGTTAAGGAAAATGGTTTTGTTCCAGAGGAACAATTGATGGGTAGAAGGCTGGATAAAAGATAGACTTAACGTTCCGGCGGAACGTTTGGTGCTGTTTTTCCGCTACAGCACGATGCGTTCCTACGGAACGCTTTGCGAATTTGAACTTTCTTTCTACCTACGAAATGTTCCGCCGGAACATAAAACGCTTAACTTAATGACATTGTCCGGCAGCCCTGAGGTGGATCGAAATAGACGGACACAAAATTCCTTTAGGTTAATGAATAAGAACTGATTCTTTGGGTAATGCTGAGTCACCTTGTTTGTGCTTAATTGGAAGGGGCTCGATGCCCCTTTCAATTAAAGGAGATTCTTCGGTATAAAGCATCGTCCCTTGCTTGTGCATTTCAAATATACGATCTTCTTCTCTGCATTTTTCATAGCTGCATGGACTCTTATAACCCAGCGATGAGTGAAGCCGTATGGTGTTATAATACATTTCGATGTACTCGAATATTTCTGTCCGGGCATCTTCAATTGTTTCAAATATTCCGTCCTGCAATAGTTCTGCCTTAAAGCGGCTGAAGCACGATTCCATAAAGGCATTGTCATAGGGGTTATCAGCACGGCTCATGCTTTGCAGCGCCTTATTATCATCAATCATTTTTCTGAACACAGTACCTGCGTATTGCCCGCCGCGATCAGAATGAATGACTAATCCTGGGGATATTTTTCTTACACCCAGGGCTTTTTTAAATGCTGCTGTAATCAATCCTTCCTGCATATTATCATCCAGGTGCCAGCCAATTAATTTTCTGGAAAACAGATCCATCCATACTGAAAGATAACACCAGTTGCCACCAGCCAGTGGAATATAGGTAATGTCACCCACCCATACCTTATTTGGTTGCTGAGGCATAGATTGCGCTAAAAGCAAGTTGGGACTTATGCGGTAAGGATGCCTGCTATCAGTGGTTTTGGGAACAAAGCTGCGTGGCTGTATAGCCTTTAGCCCATGCCTGTGCAATACCTTGCCGGCTTTATAGCGGCTCACTTTTTCTCCGTTTGCCTGCAATGTTTTGCTAATGCGACGGGAACCATAACGGCGTTTGTGCACCTGAAATGTATCTATGATCTTTTGTTCCATCCTTTTATTTTTTTGATTCGGCTGATGTGTTCTACCCTTGCGCCATGCATAGTAACCACTACGGCTAACCTCCATTACCCGGCATTGCAACTGACAGGAAAATATTTTTTCATTGCTTTGAATGAATTGATACACTTCTGTTATCTCTAACGGCTGAAAATGCCCAAGGCTTTTTTTAAGATATCACGCTCCATCTCCAGCTCTCTGATGCGTTTTTGCATCGCAGCTTTCTGATCGTCAAAAACTATATTAGTCTCTAAGGGAGTAACTGCTTCCTTTTTGGAGGCTCTTATAATCCATTGATAAATCAGGTTGGTGCCTACACCTAACGACTGTGCAACATCGGGAACAGAACGTCCCATTTCGATCATGCGAATAACTTCTTTTTTGAACTCCGCGTCGTATTTACGACGGCTTTTTTTGACAGATTTTGATTCCATAATGTTTGTAAATTTATTGGAATTTTCTGTCCGTGGAAATTAGGCCATCTCATACTTCCATTCCAATGACTAATGGAAGATTTTTCTGTTTTCTATTTTTCTCTATCCAGGTAATTAGAATCTCAAAACCTTTTGGTGTGTTATTAATTACTTTGGATGAAATAACCTTTACCTTTTGCTCTGCATCAATGGCAGAAATGCAGGCATGAATATCTTTAGAAGATACATCTAAACCTACGGAATACTTTAGCATGTTTTCCTTTTTTAATAATGATTAATAATTACAAAATGGAATACCATATACAGCCTTCTCTCATGTTTTATTCAGCATCATTTATAATATAAAGTGCTTAAGTACTATTGAAGCTCAGTAAGGTAAAGTATTGCAGACTTGCCTCCGACTGTACATTGCAAAATGCATGTTTAGACCAACGGCGCAGGTTGCTGCAATACTTCCATAAATTGTATTCTGATAAATATAATGTAAAGCAACATTTTTCGATGTACGAAGATATGAGACCTGCGCCAGAACAACCCCGTGGATTATATACACAGCTCTGCAAGGTATTATACAAATGGAGAACAAGGAATATATTTGATAGAAGAATGACTCTACACAGCCGTGTCCTGCAACAGCACAAGGCCTGGAGTAGAGACACGGCAGGGGAGGAAATTTATGGTTTATGATGCGACAACCCGCCGGAACAAACAATCTATTATGAATAGCCCCAAAGAATACAAAAAGAGTGTATTTAGATCTGCTTATTTTTTTTACTGCTATAATAATCCGCCGCTTTCCCTTTTTACCAGTTGGTTTCATTTGTCCGGATTCACCATCAATATATTTTATACTTCAATTATCCATTTTCAGAAGTAACAAAATACTCAGCACTTGCCATACCAAAGGGCATTATTTCCCTTTCCCGGTGATGTTAATCCTATATCCCGTTTTTACTAAAATGGTTGCGCCATTCTGCAATGTCAAGCTCCTGCAGGAAACATTCGAACTTACCTGCGGAAAATGAGGAGCACCGGAATTAACAGTAACATCTGTGCTACTATCCGGTAAAGAACCGCAGCTCCAGTTGGCTGTATTTTCCCATGCAGAACTAATTGCACCCATCCAATTATTGGTTGAATTAACTGTAACCAAAATAGCATTGGATGGAGCAGATTCGCAACTATTCAATATAACCCTTGCTATATAAGTTCCGCTTGTTTTTACATTAAGTGTTGTGGCAGTTGAGTCATTTATAGCAACTCCATCCTTGTACCATTGGTTAAAATTAATAGCATTAGATGTCAGGGTTACGCTATTGCCCTCGCAAAAAGTTGTGGAACCAGTTGAAGTAATCACAGGTGTCGGAATCGCTATCACGGAAATATTGATTTTATTACTATCAGTCAATCCGTCGTGAGTTGCCTGAATAGGGAAAGATGTATTGCCTGAATAGCAAAGGTTAGTATGAACAATTACATTTCCATTACTTATAGACAGATGTAGCCCGTTCGGATTTGGATTGGGTATTTGATATGTCATATCATTATGAATAGAATCCGGATCACTAAAAAGGTTCGATAGAGGGATAGACAAGCTATCGGTTTCATTTATATTCAAAGCTGAAATATTTTTAATTATCGGCGCTTGTTCTTCATTATAATCAGCGCTTCTTTTGTAGCAGTTCCATTGTCAAAATTGATATAATTATAAGAGAGCTTTTGCACTGTTGAATCATAACCTGCTGTAAGACCTAAAGTGTCAAAAGCAATTTTTATAAATGAAGTATCATCTGAAATTTTCATGAGGTATATGCTATCGAAAGATAAATTTTCGATTTGGTCGAGAGCCATTGCAGTTTTAATGTTTGACCAGGTTGGTGCATTCAGATGGCGGAATTCAAATTTCCTGCTTTTAGGAATCAAACCTTTCCCTGAGAAGTTATCATCATACTGTTTCATGGAAATAACACTTGCCTTGATAGAATCCAGCATAGTAACATTTCTTCGGTATTGTAATTTTCCGTGCGAAGGGAAATCAATTATGCTGCTGTCTGTTAGGGAAGAGTAGGAATAAGGATACAATTGTAAAGATAAATTTATTAGTACAAAATCAATAGTCATTAAAGAATCAACATAACCGAACTTGGTAAACTTTAAAGTATTTTGTCCAATCAAAACAGCAATGGTATCGTGATTTGAACTTATCTGTTTTATAAACTAATTGTTCAATATACTTTTGTTCCGATACTTGCAGCATCCGCGGTTATCGAGACTTTATAAGTATTTTGCGACATTAAACTATCAGGCAAATAAAAGACCTTTTCCCAGATGTAACTGTGTCCTGTGCCCAATAAATTTGACAAGAATAAGATTGTAACCGGTCAACTAATTGCGCTGTAAAAAGGCTATTGTTTAAGGTCAGAGGGACAAATGCACTATCCTGATTGAACGGACTTTTATTTCATATCTTAAAATGTTTTTACCAGTCGCTTCTAAAACTAATGGTATTCTTCGCTGTTATGAAATTTTGATCGGTAAATTTAAAGAAGGGAGACAGAAACTAAATTGGTGGAATAGATAATGAAATAGTGATGCGTGTAATGACCTTGTTTTAATAAAATCACTATCAGTTCCTATTGTTAGTGTTTCGATTCCAGCACCTTGTATTTTTAAACTATCTCCTATATCAAATAAGCCAGCTTGGAAACAATAAGATTTCCATTTTCATCGGTTGAACCAATTAATTTGAATATAGTGTCCGATGTAGACTTTAAATAGAATTGTGAATTAGGTAAAATTGAAGCGGAAGTAAAAAAACTAATCCTAAAGTTTCATCCCAACACAACTTGCTACTGGTTGGTCATTGATAAAATCTCTAATCTTAAAAATATTTGTATTAACGGGAGTTGTACATTCTCCATCATGTGATAAAATATTATTTTGATGAATTTGGGTATGTAGCACATTTAGGCCAAATGGATTTGAATACTGATTATATATAAGTTCCGAAGTATTCTGATAAAGTTGAATATATGAATGTCCGATATACGGATTTTCACTTTCGAATATCCAAACAGCTAAATCAGTTTGTATAAAATCGTTATAAAAACCAGTGAGATTTAAGATCTCAATATTACTGGGCATAACAACAGACCCACTATTTAGGTATTTGATAATATTACTACCTGGTTTTAGGTCAACTTTTGCAGGGGAATAGTTTAGATTCGTATACGCACTAGGCTCCATAATGAGGAACGTCTAAAAAACAACTTTCTTAATATAGGAACTTAAACCTGAGGCTTGGAAATTATATGTACCTCCAGACAAAGATTGGGTTAGAAATGATGCTGTAGAATTATTTGACCCTAACAATGCTCTTGTATCTAAACCTCCTTTAGAATGGGTAATTAAATCAATTTTATCATTAGATCCTGTAAAATTGCAATGAGACTTAATTGAATCTAAAGCAATTCCTAAATCATAAGCATTTCTTTTAACTGAATTTGTATTTCCTTGCGCAATGTACCAGGTATTACAAGTGAAATTATTAGTAGAAAAATTAGCGATATTATTATAATATAAGATGCAATAGAAAATGTGAGCTTTGAACTAAGTGCATCTGAATTAGGGTCACTATTTAATTGGTTAAAATCTTTCTCTGTCGTGTTAAAAATTTAGCAATACAGACTACAACATGGTTACTACTAGGTGATCGGAAGCATTTAGCCTTCCGATTTTTGTTAGATCAATTTTTCCTTGTTCTTGGTAACCAGTCCCATTATAAGCTAAAGTATATGTAAAATCTCCAGGAGAAACAGTTTGAAGATTAGTTTTCGAAGGATCTAATATTAAATACGTCGTGTTACCAAGTTGTGAATAGCTTTCATTTACAATGTTGTCATTAACGTTAAGATTAGAGCCCAAAGGTCCATTCTGCTCAGTTTGATTGTCTCTGGAAAAGCTAATAGTAACAGAATTGGTATTTTCAATATATTTTAAAGGAATCATTAATTGGTTTGAATGAATATTATAATAGACCACATTTTTATTTACCCATTGCCCTTCAATAATATCTGTTTCTGGTGAAGCAGTGATAGCATAATTATTACTCTCCAAAACAGCATTCCAGTTAAAGTGCCAGCCTTGATGGAAATAGCTAATTACCGAATTTGAATTGAATGAAATGGTGTTTGAATTGGTTCCCATCCCTATGTTTATATTTCCAACATAAGTTCCGGCTTCATTAAAAGCATCTGCTTCAATATGCCATGTGGGATTAGAACCGGCATTCGAAAGATCTACCGTTATTGAGCCAGCAAAGGCATCACTTACCCTCTGCCAGGGCGGTATCTGAGAACTGGAAATAGAAATTGTTGCTCCACTGCTCTGGGTAGATTGACTGTTTGGATTATTAGTTGCCGTTGAAGTATTATATACTGAACTATTTCCGGAACAATTTGCATCATATATTCTAACCCAATAGGTGGTATTTGCTGCAAGCCCGGTAATTATAGCACTATTTCCATTGTTATTATAAACTACCTGTTCTCCACCGCTATATACTGCATTAGCAGTTGGATCTGTTCCGTCGGACGGAGAAGTAAAACTGTTTGAAGTATTTATCTTAACTACCCTTCTTCCTCCACTTCCATTCGTCCAGTTAATTGTCAATTGGTTTGCGCCAATAGATGAAAAGGAAATGTTGCTGGCCTGTGTAGTTGGGGCCATGCAACTTGTATTAACGGTTAATATTGCATTATTACTTATGGACTGGTTTGTACGATTACAATTTGTGATAATGCAATAATAGGAATTACCATTATCTGAAGCTGAAAGAACCGGAGTAGTGTATGAAGGGCTTGATGCTCCTTGAATTTGGACATTATTTTTATACCAAAAATAGATAAAAGGAGCAGTTCCTGCTGGTACAACGCTGAATGTAGCAGTGCCTCCAACGCTTGCCGTTTGATTAATGGGTTGAGTCGAAATGCTTACTGGTGTGCAAAGATTACCTGAATTCAATTTAACTACAAAAATGTCAAAACCACCTGCGGAAGTTAAGTTGTTTGTTCCAGGGCCAGGATCGAAATCAGCGGTTCCTGAAAAAGATCCCGTGATATATATATTACCGGAAGCATCTAACTTAATAAAATTACCAGGCCTTCCCCCAGATACTGTCCACAGAATATTACCTAAAGGGTCAAATTTGGCAATGTTACCATTAAATTTTCCTGCGATATACGCATTCCCGGAAGCATCAACAGCTATGGACTGACCAAAATCATCAACATCCGCGGAACCTAATTCTTTTGCCCATATAAAATTGCCTGATGCGTCTAATTTGCATATAAACATATCAAAACCACCAGTAGTAGATGTAAGATTATACGTTGCGAGGCCGGGATCAAAATCTACTATTCTCGTAAAATACCCTGTAATTAATACATTACCTGAAGGATCCAATGCTATTGAATTACTCTCATCTGCATCAGGGCCACCCATATTTTTTGCCCATACAAAATTTCCTAAAGCGTCTAATTTAGAAATAAAAATATCAAAACCTCCTGCAGAAGTAAGATTAAACGTTCCTGGCGCCGGATCAAAATCAACTGTACCTTGAAAATACCCTGTGGTATATACATTACCTGAAGCATCTACTGCGATGGAAACACTATAGGTAAAAATAAACCACCCATATTTTTTGCCCATACAAAATTGCCGGATGCATCTAATTTGGAAACAAACATATCCATATTGTCGGTAGCGGTAAGGTAAGCGGTACCAATGCCAGGATCAAAATCCGCTGTTCCACCAAAATTTCCCGTGGTATATATGTTACCAGAAGCATCAGTACTAAGGACCTACCAATATCATCGTTATCACCGCCCATATTTTTTGCCCATACAAAATTTCCGGATGCATCTAATTTGCAAATAAAAATATTTCGGAAATCAGATGTAAGATAATAACGTTCCCGGGCCAGGATCAAAATCTACTGTACCAAAAAAATATCCTGTGACGTACACATTACCCGAAGCATCAACTGCTATGGAAAAACCCTCATCGTCGTCAGATGCCGCACCTATTTTTTTTGCCCATACAAAATTGCCGGATGCATCTAATTTAGAAATAAAAATATTTTCGAGTACCAGTAGATGTAAGATTAAACGTTCCGGCCCAGGATCAAAATCTGCTGTACCATTAAAATAACCAGTTGTATAAACATTACCATTAGCATCAACTACTATGGATTCACCCCCATCGGAAGAAGCGCCACCCATTTGCTTCGCCCAAAGTAAACTGACGTCCTGGGCAACTGCACTATTGCTTAATCCTAAGAAGGTGAGTAATACAATTATGATTATTTTTCTTTTCATTTTAAATTGTTTTTCCTCGCTTAATAAGCAACCATTTTATATTCAGATCTTCCACACTTTAATCTAAATCCCATACCGAATTGCATTGCAGGCAATCACTGCTTTTCCATCATTGCCATCATAACTTTATCCTTAACCCCAGCTTTAGTAAGAGCGGATAGAGCAGTAGGCGATGTATCAAAATTGCATTTAGACAACTTGATCTTTTGAATAATGATAGCATCTGATAACTTCAGCTTTACCATGTCTATAATACTTTTATTGGTAAGCGTATTTGCTGTTTCGGCCTGGGCAGTTTTTTCTTCTTCAGCCTGGTTTTTTTGATCCTCCATAGGACGATCTTTCCTCAATTCCCTGCAAAGATTGTTGCAGTCCCATTCCCTTTTGACAATCTGCAATGGCATCTGTAATAATATTCCCGGATTTGATTTGTTTGGCTACATTAAAGTATTTTAAGGCAGAACTATAATCTGTTCGCAGCATGTAACACATTCCCAGATTATAATTCGCATGGGCCCGAATTTTATCTTTTGCTTTATTATCTTTATCACATTCCTCAAGGCTGGCTTTTGATAATTCAAAAGCGTTGTCAAGGTCATTTCCTTTAAGTGCCTGGAAAGCCTTTTTCAGGTTAAACTCTTTATCATCAAAAAAGTATAATTTTTTAAATTCACTCCATGGCAGGTACATTTTATGGATATCATAAACTGCTGCCCGGAAAGCTATATCCTGTACAGTAAAAGTTGCCGGAAACTCGGGTTGGCCATCGTAAGACTTGTTACTCTGCTCGGGAGCATAATCAAGGGTCTGTGCTGCGAAGGTTCGACCTGTTGAAAGATCGGTAGTTTGGACAGATACTTTTAAATAGGCGATGGTTTTTGAAATGTAGGCGTACACATGATAGTTACTTTTCGTTCGTGAGTCATATTTCGATTCCTTATCGTATAACTTTTTCTGATCGGTTGCACATCTAAGAACTTTAACGGAAATGAGTACGGAAGGGCCGATAAGTTTGCCAATGGCTACAGAATTAGATTGCGTTCCATTAAGTGTAAGCACATGTTCTGAAAGAATAGTGTTGAGATGTTCCCGATCAACGACTTCGATATTGCTGCGACGAAGTCACTAATAAGAGCATCGACAATTTGGTCAGAACAGTTACCGGTTGAGGGGCCAAATGCAACTTTTTTTATGGTAAGACCCAGGCCGGGGGGGTGTGTTAAATTGATCGATATTTGTGGATTGCCGAGGCGGTCAAAAAATTGAGCATGTGCATTTAAACTAAGACAAAAATGGCCAAATACACTATTGCTATTCTGCGAATTTTGAATATTTGCATCGCCGATAATAAAAATGGTTTCATTTTCTATAATTGAGTTTTTGGTTACTATATTTTTTCGTGTATCCTTAAACGATAGGTATCTTCTATAAGAAGATTAGACAACAAATGGGGATTTGGGTAATCCATAGTTAGAACCAGAACTTGGTTAAAGAAGTTAAACCACCTTCTTTAATAAAGAATTTTATAAGGCAGAGATTGCTTGAAAGAATATATTACTTAGGATTGGAAATTAGTGTTTTGGTAATATAAAAAAGTTTTTTATGAAATGAAAGCTATTCCCAAAATTAATTTTAGAATCTTATGTTTTTAGCCCATGACGGTGTTCGCCAACATTGCAATTCAAGGTTGCCAACCGTGAGAGCCGCCGGTCGAGGACTTTCCTGGTCTTAAAATGTATTAGATTTGAAAGTGGAACATCTACATCGGTAAAAATTTAATTTGCTTTCAAAAAATTAACTTTGAAAAAAATGATAATGGAAAATACACCAGAACAAGAATTAGTAAACCTCATTTTTGAAGTGCAAGCTGGATTAGATGGGACAACAGTTTGGAATGAAGAAAAATACAAATTGTTATGTAAAACACTTGGGTCTTATGCAAACGAAGTTTTAGATAAAATTTATAAGACGGAAATGTCCAAAAGAAAGATTTATCAATTGTGCGATTATATTAATCCTTATATATTGTTAGACCCAGAAATGTGTTACAATTTAATTCGAAAAATGACCTTTGAGGAATTTAAGAATGAGCCAGACAAGCTATCCAAATTACGAGCACGCTATGCCGACAGAATTTACTCTGGCACGACTAAGGCATCTAAAGCTGGAGGGGGAGTATTTTAAGCCATATATAAATGGTAAAGCGGCTGATGAGAATATCTATTTTAAATTAAAACATTTATGTTAACAACTATAGCCCCCTAAGTAAAAAGAAAACTGAGAAACTTCAAACTACTAGTAGCACGAACGCATAACATTCGGTTTAGCTACGCTGGCTGAACTTTATGCCGTTGCCGGTCTTCCGAAAAAAAATTCTTCCTGCATGCAGCCACACACGGCCATTGTCTGGTGTTCGTGCGGATGGTTTTGTAGCTAAGCAACCACCAACAATCCAAGTAAAGTAACGAAATGAAAATAAGTAAAACTTTCGTTACTTTAGAATCCAAGGACTGTTTTATTCAAATGGTGAAAATAAGTTCCTTAAATATTGCATGGATGGATTAATACTGTTGTTGGTGATGCCCGACTGGTAATGCCAGCGCTAAAAATACCAACAAAGGCCTTTAATCATAAATTTCCAGTTACGCCCAATCCAACTATAATAAAAATAACTATTAGTACAAAAAGGACTACCGCTGCCTGAGCAATTTTTCTAATTGTTTGTTCTTGCGTGTCGTCTTCCTTTCTTACAAACGCAAAATAAATCACAACAGCTACTACAATTAATCCTAGAATAAATAGCATATTAAAATGTTTAAAGCTGAATATATAAAAAATATTTAAAAAATAAAAGTGTTGTTTATTTTTTTGGTCAATTCTGCGTTCCAACTATTGCTCAAGTATGACTGACGACGTTTCAGCATTTTGTGAAGGCATGGCAATAGTGATTGGACTGCCTGGTGTACAAGAGGCCAATAGGAAGATTTATTTATTAATCCAACGCCGTGTTCTCTCCTCCGAGCTTTGAAGCCTAGCAGGGCATGGCCGGCGAAGACAAAAGAATGCGTCTACACATTTGCGTGATAACACTAACTCGTGTACGCAAATACGGGCAATATTGTGGAAATAAATTCACAAAAATAGCAATTTTAATTATCTTAGGCTGCCCCTAACGGTTAGGCCAGGTTGTTTTTAAAAAAAAATTTCTGCTTCAATACAATAAATAAAAAAAACTGGTCGTTTTCAATGCTAACTAAATAATTTCCCATGAAAACAACAAAAATTTACAGCTGTACAAAGAAACTATTATATTCTATCTGTACAACCTGCTGGAATAGCTGCAGCAACTATCTTACAGACTTTACAAGTTTCAAAGCCTTTTACACACCCCAGTTTATAACTACGCAGTTACAGGCTATAGAAGATGCAAAAGCATTACCTGATTCAAGGCAAATAATTGCTGCCCGCAGGAATGCAAGAGTTAATCTTATTGCCGCAGCCGATATAGTTAAATCAAACTGGCAGAATCTTAAAATGTACATTACAAAAGCGTATTCAAAAGATTTGGCGCCTGCTATGTTAGATGCTGCCGGAGCAGATCTGTACAGGAAAGTATCAGCTAACAATTGGGGAGCAATTACTGCTCTTATCGATGCTGCCAATACAGTTATAGCAAATAATCTCGGGGATCTCACAGCTAATGACAACATGCCGGCAACTTTTCAGGCAACATTTCAAACAGCAGGTAACAATTGTATTGAGTTAGCATCAATATACTTTGAAGCAGACAATGCTAAAAAGTTTGTTGTGCAAAATAAATTAGCCGCCAATAATGCCATTTATGAAAGTGCAATTGAAATGCTAAAAGATGGTCAGCAAATATTCAAAGACAATGCAGCAGTAAAACCATACTTTGTATTTAGTGAGCAGGCAGCAACTCAGGAAGGAAAAAATACAGCAAGTGTATATGGTTACATTAAAAATGATGCTAAGCTTCCTATTGTTGGCGCAACAGTTACTTCAAAAGAATTAGGTTATAGTGCTACAACAAATGAGAAAGGTCGTTATAGCATTACCCGCATGGTTGAAGGTGATTATACACTTACCATGAGTTGCCCTGGTTATGTTTCGCAGGATATTCAGGTAACAGTAGTTGCAGGTGTTAAAACAAAAGCAACCGTTACCCTTGCCAGCGCAATGAAAAAAGCAGCTTAAAAGAGTTTTGTATTTTTGGTGATTAAATATGGCCACCTTTCGGGGTGGCTTTTTTATTACCCGGTTGGTGTTTGGGTCAATGGTTTTGTTGCCAGGCATCACCAACATCTGCTTAAAATCTTACAAATATTTTCTAAAGCCTTCAGATATTTTCCAAAACAAATTATCGCAGGAGAATACTGCTGCCTTTAACCAGGTACGTTTTATCATCTACGCCAATCCCTTCTGCAATCCACACCACTACCTGTGACAGTTGCGGAAGGCCATTCAAGGTTCCATCCCACCCTTTGCCGGGTACATTGGTTTGAAATAATTGCTGGCCCAGCCTGTTAAATACTTTGAAATAATGAAGTTCTTTAATCCCAAATAAAACGGGACGAAGAACGTCGTTTAACCCATCACCGTTAGGAGTAAATGCATTGGGCACATACATGGCGACTTTATCAATTGTTTTTACCAGTTGCGTGTCTACGGTTACGCAACCACCTTCAGTTACTATTTCAATGGTATACAACTGTTCAAATCGCCCGTTAAAAACGGGGGTATAGCTTGTAGGCGTATTTAGCGAAGTGCCGGGACTCCATGCAACTTCATCGCCAAATTGCCTTGCCTGTAAATGTGAGCGGCAGGTTACCAACGGCATAAACATCAGGATACCGGATACCGGGCGTTGGGTCATCAATAACAATATCACGGTGTTGGCTCGGCAGCACACAACCATCATCGTTAGTAAGCAATGCATGATAGATGCCTGTTTCGGTAACGCGGTAATTTACGCCGGTTACATCATTTATTAAACTGTTATCCTTATACCATACTATACTTTTTGTTGGAGTAAGGTGCAGCACAGCACTATCGCCACTATCAGAGCAAAACATAGCATGTCCGGTTAAACGCAATGTAGTATCTAATAGTTGAAGTTTTTACAAATACTGTATCACTGCTCAGGCAACCTCCTCCGGCACTATTTACCGTTAGGATATAATTTGTAGGCAGCAGGTGGGTTGGCCGCAGGGATTGGAAGCCTTCGGATCAGATAATCCAACAGTCCGGCTGCCAGCTATATACCAAACCCGGTATAGCATTGGCGCCAATGCCTACCGGTATACGATCACAGGAAAGCGTATCTTTTCCTGCATCAGCTTTAATTGATAAATTATCTTTCAACCTGGCATAAAAAGTATCTATACATCCATAGCCGTTGTAAGGCGTCACTATCACGGGATATATTGTGCCGGGCGGCGGAGGTGGTTTAAATGCAATGGTTTGTTTTGTACTTAGCACGTGGATAAATGTAGTATCGAGCCAGGTATAATCCTTATATCCGAAAGGCGCCGTCAGGTTTACGGTCGTATCGTCCCGGCAATAGGTACTGCCAATAAATTCACTGGAGCATTGGGAGTCAACATCAATATAAGCATATCCAAAATGCTCCCTGAAAGTGCAGTCGGCTGTTTTAAAAAAAAGCCTGATGGTCTTGCCTGCCATCCCATTAAGATTAACCGACACTGTCGTCCAATCCTTACACCAAACAGGTGTATTGCCACCCGGATTGGGAGATTCAAAAAAACCCGGTAACAGCGAGCCATAGGGAATAAATGTAAATGAAGAGCATTCAATTGCTTTATCATCAGTCATATCGGTAACTTCTATCTCCAATCTCGGCTGTTGAAATTCTGCGTGGTTAGGATCCTGGAATACCACAGCGTAATGGTAAACAAGAGAATACACATTCTTGTTGGGAGGAATGCTGAATTGATAAGATATTGCTTCTGCCTGTGCGCCTGCCAGGTTATTCCCGAGCCTTATCGAGTGCCCGCTACCGTTAGGGCAATTTACGGGAAGCCTCCATACGGATCTACACCATCACCCGTATTGGTAGTATACATCGTTTGCCGGCCATCAACCGGTTCCGTTGAGGGAGCCAAGTCAAGGGTATTAACACCGTTTATTGCTTCCGTTATTCCGATGAAGCATTGCCAGCCGTCAAATGTTCCGGATTCAAAATCAATATTGGGAGGACAGGATTGCGCATTTACAACAAAATAAGCGGGGCATACAAAGAGTGCCAGCGACAAAAATTGTATTTTAAAATTGTACACCCGCATATGAGCTTTATAACAATTTACGAGAAAGAAAGGTTGCCTGATTTTGATATATGAAGTTAATAACTTTATTTTTCGGTTTTTATCAGCCTCAGGCAACTGCCGCAGCGACTTAACTTCGGCTGGCAAAAATCGATTTTGAGTTATTGTCGGTTTGCGTTTAACCTTAACGTGATGAATAGCTCTGCAGATAATCGCACGAATACCTTTCCCGCCGATACCGTTGTTAATTAAACATTTAAAAAAAACAATTTTGTTTATACGTGTCTCCCGTACATCTTTGCACCCTCATGCCTCATACCTCAGCCAAACAGGCGCCAATAATAAAAGTAATCATTGCCTTCGCTATTGTATATATAGTGTGGGGTTCTACTTACTTTTTTGTTCAATCGTCGGAAAGGGACTTTTCTCCTTTTGTTTTGGGAGCGTTTCGGTTCTTTGCCTCCGGCATCTTGTTGATGATATGGTGTGCGATAAAAGGATATAAGCTGGTGTATCCACCTCAAATAAAAACTTCGTTTATTGTCGGGAACCTTTTATTGTTTATAGGTAATGGTTCCATTATCTGGGCGGAGCTAACACTTCCGAGTTCTTTTGTAGCTGTTTTGGTTTCTGCTGCGCCGTTATGGTTTGTATTGTTTGATAGCAGAAACCGAACGGCTAATTTCAACAATAGACATATTGTTATTGGAATTATAACCGGCTTTGCCGGAGTAATTCTTTTATTTAGCGAAAAGATATTCTCGGGACTCACACCCGCTTCCGGCATTATCCCGGTAATTTCCCTGGTTGTAGTGGTTGCGGGAAATATAAGTTGGTGTGTCGGTTCTTTGTATTCAAAATATCATGGCAGTGGCAATACAATTGTTGGCGCTGCCTGGCAAATGATTTTTGCCGCTATCTCCTTTTTAATTGTGGCGTTGTGCAATGGCGAAATCAGTCACTTCCATTTCCAGGATATTCATTTGCGTGCATGGCTCTCCGTTATATACCTTATCTTTTTGGGATCGCTGGCAGGCTATAGTGCCTACATCTGGCTTATTGCAGGTGAGGCCGGCAACTCACGTAAGTACCAATGCATATGTAAATCCGGTTGTTGCAGTGTTGTTGGGCGTATTTTTTGGTGGCGAAACAATCAATGCTCTGCAAATAGGTGCGCTGGTGATGATTTTATCAAGTGTCTTCATTATAAATTTTGATAAATATACCGGCAACTGAAAATGTGTTCGTAAGCCGAAGAAACTACATAAATTAAAACTGTTTTACGCACCGTGGCTTAATTGCAATTCAACATTCAATGAAGTCAACAATTACTTTCCTCTGAATAAATACCGGCGTATCTGAAAGATTTATTTCCACATGGCCGCCTGATGTTTTCGCATCAATCTTCTTACCAAAAATATCAGTTGCCTTTACACTATTTTCAATGACAAGGGTAAAAAATAATTTGCCGGTAGCCTGGTCTTCTCCTGAAAAAGCGTCCCGTTTTTCCCAGGCAACATATTTAATATTATTACCCGTATTGCTTATCTCAAAAAGATACAACAGTTCTTTTCCCGGCACATCTATTCGTTTTATTGATTTAACATTCCATCCAGGTAATCAGCCATACGCTTGAACACGGCAACTTCCGGGTATTCTTTTACAACCTTTCCTTTATTGTACTCGAGCAGTTTATTTTTCCCAAACATCAGCGTCATCAGGTCGTATTTATTATCAGTATTATCGAAAAGGCACCAGTACATTGTTTTTTGTACCCCTTCAGAAAAAGCAAGAACGTTCCGCATCACAATATCACGACATTGAAGACGGTCATATTTATCATTTAATTCTTTTGTGCAACCCATCATAAACATCTGTGTCTGCGGTGCTAATTTGTTGATGCTATCATACATATCGGCAATAGGATTTTTCATCTTAGCATAGGCAACGGTATCGTGGGTAGCAACTACACGTTGCCATTCCATAACCTGCCCGACATACTTGAAATTTACCGGGAAGCCAAAAAATCCCGGGCCATTATATTCGGTGCAAATGATAGGCTGGCCATGTGCAGAATCTGCAAGTTCCTTTCTAAAATACTCCACTCTTGCCGGTATCGTATAAGGATTCGCGTATAAGCGTATATCAAAAATATCAAAATAGTCAGCGGCCGCTTTTATGGCCTTACTAAAAAAAGCGAGCCCGCTTCTTTGACCCGGAATCTCCGGCATTCCCGGCGGATTAAAAAGGCCATCATAGCCACCCATTACTACTTTCGCCCGTGGATCTGCATCTTTTACCGCACGATAAAAAACTTTTAACTGGCTGCTAAATTCTTCGCTGGTGCCATTCCAATATACCGGGTTATTGGGCTCACAATCATTTTGCCACAATGTTATTTTGCCTTTACAGTGTTTCACCAAATCATAAATAAATTTATAATATTCATCCGGCGATTTGGCAATGGATGCAGGTATGGGAAGAGATGAAATTTTTGTAGCCCATGAGGAAGCATGAGAACACCGAGATAAGTGCTTCATCATTGGAAGTTAGCTGCATGAGAAAAGTATCCACTGCGCCCCAATTGTAATGCCCTTTAGATGGTTCAATTTGCTGCCAGAATAAATACAACTTGGTAAGATGAACATCCATCTTCCTTAATTCCGGCACAAAAATCTCCGGTGGTCCATCAACTCCGTAGGCAAACCCCCATGCAATACCAATGGAAGGTCCCGACATTGAAATAATGCCAGATTTTTCTTTCGTTTGTGCATTACTGTTACTCATTACAAAGGCGCAAGCCATAATGAACAGTACAATCGCTTTTAATATTTTCATGATTATTTTTTTTGGATGATCGCCTTATTTATTAAAAACCTTTTCTGCGTGCTTTTGAAAGATCGCCGTTAACGCTTCTGAATGCTTAATCAATAGTTTTAGTTTTGATTCACTATACTCCGAAAAAAGTTCGTACACATCTTTCGCCATCGCCGCATAATATTGCCTGGCCTTCTCATGCTTTTTCGGAATAAACGTGATGATAACTTTTCGCCTGTCGTTTGGATCGTTTTCTCTTTTAACAAATCCCGCTTTTTGCAGACGGTCGATAACACTGGTGATAGCACCTGTTGTAAGCCGCGTTACTTTTGCCAGGTCACCTGCCGTAGATGGGCCCATTTCCATTAGAAAATCAATGCATTCGGCGTCTGTAGGATTAAGATTCATCTTTTCAGCAATAGCATATTGCAACATCAGTGAGGAACGGGTTAATTTTCGCGTCGCCGTCATCAGGCCGTAGAGAAAGGCATCTTTGTTCTTTTTTACCGGCATATATTATTACCTTTACTATTAAGTATCTTAATCATTAAGATAAATGTACAAAAAAATAATCAATGACCAAAAATTATAACCAAGTATTCGAAAGATTTAAATTTCTGCAGATGGCTGCCTTTATTTACCGGGCATTCGCTGAACAAGCTCTAAATATATAAAAAGTGGTAACTTTTGCCTTTAAACAAATTATTGTAATCTTTTGATCATTTCCAAATGAAAATTCATAAAATCAGCTCCTTTCTTACTGCCATCTTATTACCTGGCATTTATGCCCTGGGTCAAAATATTAAAATCGTTACAAACCAGGTAGGTTATGATATTGAGGGAACAAAACATGCCGTTGTTATTGCGGAACACGCAGATTCTATCAAAACCTTTCAGCTACTCAACAAAGAAGGAAAGGAGGTATTTACCGGAAAATGCGTTTACACCGGACCGGTAGATCAATGGAAGAATTGGGTTTTCTATACCCTTGACTTTACCCCCGTCGCGGTTAAAGGCAGCTACACTTTACAGGTAAATGATGGGGGCAAAGCGATCACATCTTATCCTTTCGTTATTGATAAAAATGTTTTGGAACAATACACTTTGTCCGATGTAATTTATTATTTCAAAGGCCAGCGCTGCTCAGGCTTGTTTAACAAAGCAGATTCACATATTTCTTTCGAAGGAAAAAAAGATAAAAGTGCTGTTGATGTTCACGGTGGCTGGTATGATGCTACAGGCGATTATGGTATTCACCTCTCCCATCTTTCTTTCTCCACTTATTTTAATCCGCAACAAGTATCACTAACCGTATGGGCCTTATTAAAAACATACCAGCTGTTAAACGCCAAACCGGGAACAGATTTTCGGCAATATAAAAGACGTGTGCTGGACGAAGCAATGTTTGGCGCAGATTTTTTGAAGAGAATGCAAGTGAGCAAAGGATCTTTCTATCGGTCAATAGCTGCACCGGGTCCCGGCAAGTTGGCGAAGGATCGGGTAATTGGCGCAGAAAATAAAAAATATATTATCAAAAAATCGAAAGAAGGAACCTTTGCCGCCGGTGACAACGAAGAAGACTGGAAAAGTTTTCAATGCAGCTACCGTTCAGGCGGTGGCGTTGCTATCGCGGCTCTTGCGCTGGCATCGACTTTTGATACCTCAGGCGATTTCACGAACAAACAATATTTGAACGCAGCGGAAAATGCATTTACTTTTTTAGAAAAACATAATGCAGAAATGACCAATGATGGCAAAGAAAATATGCTCGATGATTATTGTGCGTTATTGGCCGCAACAGAATTATACAAGGCCACCAAAAAGCCGGTGTACAAAATTGCTGCTGACAGGCGGGCACAAAAATTAATGAGTCGTTTAACTAGCTGGAAAAGTTACGCCGGTTATTGGCGTGTAGCCGACACCGATAGGCCTTTCTTCCACGCGGCAGATGCCGGCTTGCCACTGGTTAGTTTATTGAATTATTATTTAATCGCCGATGCTGCAGCCCAACAGCAAATTAAAAATGTTACCAGGAGATCGGTGCAGCATGAATTAAGGATTACGCATGAAGTGAACAATCCTTTTGGCTACAGCAGGCAACTGGTGCAGGATACTTCGGGTAACCGTTACAGTTCGTTCTTTTTTCCACACGCCACAGAAACAGCGCCATGGTGGCAGGGCGAAAATGCAAGGCTTGGCTCAATGGCTGCTGCTGCAAGAATGGCTGCCGGTTTGTTTAAGGACGATGCACCACTTCATGACAGCCTGGAAAGCTTTGCCACTGATCAGTTGAACTGGATATTGGGTCTTAATCCGTTTGATGCATGCATGTTGGAAGGGACAGGTCACAATAATGTCGAATACGAATTCTTTGGAACATTCGAATATACGAACGCACCGGGCGGAATTGTAAATGGAATTACTTCAGGGCTGGATAATGAACACGATATAGATTTAAATGTATCATATGCGCAAACCGGCAAAGATTACGATTGGCGTTGGAGTGAAGAATGGCTTCCACACGCTACCTGGTACATGCTGGCTGTGGCTTTGCATAGTGATAAATAAATTAGCGCAGTCTATTTTATTCACTCAATAGTTAATTATAATAACTCCCTGGTTTGCCCGGGCTTTTTCAAAAACCAACTTTATAATAAGTATCGCGGGCCTCTATTGCGAGCAGGCCAAAAAATGTAATTCAACCTTTCTGTATTGCTTTCTTTATCCGAAACACCCTCATCGAATTGAAACTCCAATTCTTTGTTTTTCAAGAAAAAACATAAAAAATCCTTGTTGCTTGATGACCTTTTGCGGTTGCTGCGATGATAGCATATAAACCTTTAAAAACTAAAAATTATGAAACTATTTTCTTTGTTTTTTATCGTAGTAATTAGCAGCACTTTAATGATGGGTTGTAAAAAAGAATCCGCAGGTGGTGGCTCAAATGATGGAAATGATCCAAAGTCCGGCTCGAGCCGTTCTATAACGGTTGATATCACTTACGTTTCGGGGCTAATCGAAAATACTAACAGTTGGGCTACCTGGCCTGTTGCGATATTTCCGGCAGATGCTAAAGCCGTCAGTTATAAAGTGCGTTTATATGGATTTACCGGTACTGCTTCTAACGTACCTGAAGGCCAGATAACGACGTGGAAAGCTGGTGAACTCCCGCCGACAGATTACAATATTTATAAGAGCACTAAAGACATTAAAGATGGCAAATATTATTTCACCTTAAGCCGTACGTGGTGTTCTGGTTGTCACGAAGCAAATCCTGATTGGGAAGCAAAGTATAAATTAGCCTACGGAGCACCGAAAGCTGAAGTTACTTATCAGTATTAAAAAATGGATTGGTGGGGTTTAGTTTAAGGCAGGCTGGCCGTTATTCAGGCCGGTCTGTTATTTTCCCTGATAGGGTAAGTTATTAATCACATTGTTTTCATTATGTTATCCAAATAAAAAATTCTTTATCTTGAGCGGGTAACATAAGTGTTTAGAATGTTTAAAAACATAACCGACCCGACACCTTTACAGGAAAATTTCACTGACCGGTTTAAGAATAATGATGAGCAGGTACTAAAATATTTGTATGTTACTAATTATCCTAAAATAGAAAAATACGTCTTAAGTAATACCGGAACAATGGATGATGCGAAAGATATTTACCAGGAAGCATTTATCGCTATGTGGCGAAATGTTCAGTTGGATAAAGTTTTTTTTGATACACCCGATAAGTTAAATGGATACCTCTTTCGAATTGCCCAATATAAGTGGCTTGATGAATTACGAAGGAAGAATAAAAAAAAGCTAGACACTTTACCTGCAGGCGAAGCAATTGCAGACATGGGGCCGTTTACAAGCAAAGAACAAGATGCTTACCTGGAAAAAGTAAAAATACATTTTGTTGCTATGCAAGCGCCTTGTAAAGAAGTATTGCAGCGGTTTTATTTTTTAAAACAGAGCATGGCTGATATAGCTGCTGCTTTCTCCTGGACGGATGCTACGGCAAAGAATAATAAATATCGTTGTTTGCAGAAATTGCGGAGCATGGTTCAATCTATAAATAAATAATGCTTGGATAATATCAACGAAATACCACCCGAAGAATTTGAGAGGATTGAAAGATATCTTACTCACAATATGGATGAAAAGGAATTGCATGACTTTAAGCAATCTTTAGTTGACGATGAGCAATTGAGGCGTAATACTGAAGAGATACAACTCCTGCTAACAGGCATACAGGAATCTGCCATCGAAGAAAAATTAAAAGAATTTCATAAAGAAATAACTGCAACCGCCCCGGTGTCAGCTCCTGTTAGAAAAATAACTTTTTTAAAAAAAATTTTGATTGCAGCGTCCGTGCTTGCCATCGCTTGCTTTTCTTATTGGGCGTTTTTTTATCAAGGCAATCAAAACGAAAGGTTGTATAGTAAATACTACACAGCCGATCCCGGACTGGCAACGGTAATGGGTAATTCACCTGACTACGATTTTGAAAAGGCAATGGTTGAATACAAGAATGGTGAATATGAAAAAGCATTTAATGCATGGAATATTCTTTTAAAACAACAACCGGAAAACGATACCCTTATTTATTTTACAGGAGTTGCAGCACAGGCTCAAAAAATGGATTCCGTTGCATTAAATCGTCTACAGCAGGTCGTTAGTAATAGCAAAAGCGCTTTTTATAGAGACGCCAATTGGTATCTTGGATTATTGTATTTAAAACAAGGCGAAACGAAAAAAGCTATTAGTTATATTCAACAGTCAGGATATCCAAAGGGCGAAGACCTCATTAACGACATTAACAAATAGAAATGAAGAAAATTGTACTCTTCACTGCTATTTTAATATTAGTAGCTATCGTGCTGCCAATAACTGCACAAAATTTTACCGAACACATTCCTGGTATTAAGCATGCTATAGAAACGAATGACTTTAAAAAAGCTGAGAGGATGCTACAGCAGGATGTTACCATTTTGTTTGCTACAGAAAATTTTGATTCTGTGACCAATTATATTCCTTTAGAAGGCGAGATTGCAGGCAAGCTTTATGGCGCGGATAAAGCAACAGCATCCGTTAATAAATTAATAGAAACACTGCATGCAAAAAATGCAACGCCTTCTGTTATGGTAAAAGCATACCGGCAGGAAGCCGATTTTTTTTCTACAACTGGTAAAAGCAAAGAAGGATATGACGCTTCAGAAATGGCATTGAAATTTACCTTGCTTCAACCGGACCATACCCAACTTGATATTGCCCGTTGCGAATACAATCTGGGAACGTACGCGTATAAAATGGGGAACGTTACTCTCTCGCAAACGCATTATCGAAGGGCAATGCAAATAAGAATAGATGAAAAAGATACCGATCCTGAGGATATCTATCTTTCCGCTAATGGCATGGGCGCTATGATGTGGTTCAGTTCTAAATATGACAGCGCTTCTCTATACTACCACATGGCGCTTGATGCATTAAAAAAAATGCCCGGCACCGATCTTAATAAATACTTCCGCCCGGGCAATATAGAAAATAATCTTGCCGCCTTGTATAGCGCAGAAGGTAAAACAACCGATGCAGTGCAAGCCATGCATAATACCATCAACGATTTTCAAAATTTCGTTAATGGAAAAGAAACGGGCTCTAAAAAACAATCGGCTATCCAGGGACTTTATGAAGCCATAGATAATCTCGCAGGAATCTATAAAGAAATTGGTAATTACAGCAGGGCGGGCGAATTGCTAAAATATTCTTATCACCAGAAATTACAAAAGCTCAATACAGGTCATAGTGGCATTTTTATTTCAGAGATTTTATTAGGTCAATATTTCCAGGCTGTACATCAATATGATTCTGCGCAACATTATTTAACACTTGGATTACAAAAAATAAAAGACGATGAAGGAGATTATTTTTTCTGGGCCGCTGATGCATACTTTTCTCTTGCATTAATAGCCGAAAGCGGGAATGATAATGTTAATGCAGCAGAATATTATAATAAAAGTGAAAACTTTTATGAACAATCTTACCAGGGCGAGTATGATAATGTGTACATGGATTTTTTAAGAAGTGCTTCTTTATTTTATGCAAAGAACAATGATTATGCAAAAGCTATTGAGAGAGCTGATAAAGTATATAATTATCTTACTACCGTAAATGAAGGAGGAAGTTTGCAGGCTTTTTATCAGCAATTAAACATTGCCGAGATAAATTATTTAAATAAAAGATATAACGAAGCCATTGTTTATTGTGATAAGGGAATGAGTACCGTTAATGCAAAAATGAAAGATGGTATTACTTTACTTGATTCAGTGAAGATGGATGTGTTTAAACCCAAAGCAATTCTTATTAAAGCAAAGTCAGAATATGCACTACAAAAAAATAGGGATACCGTTTTTCTGCAACAACTTGCATTGAAGCTTGATACCGCACTTAATATTTTAGAACAAAGAAAAGTATTGATAGATGATGAATCTAATATTAATATCCTGATTGCCGAACACCAGGACCTGATAGAATTTCGCTAAAAAGATCGAGCTTGAATTATCATCATCAGGCTCCAATACAGATTATCATTTAGATCGTTTCATCAATTTGCATGAGTCTGCATTATACAACAGGATAAGAAGCCGGCTTGATAAAGAAGATGCGGTACAATTTAGCAGTTTACCAAAAACGGTTCTGCAGGAAGAAAAGAATTTAAAAAGCGCCATATCTGCCTCTCTTATTGGTAATAAGCCCAACAGCGAATTGATGAAGGAATATTTTTCCGCCCTTGATAACTGGCAGGCGCATCTTATAAAAATAAAAAAAGAATATCCTGCTTATTATGAAATGCGTTATGCCACTATATTTAAACCTCTAAGAGAAATACGCTCTTCGCTGAATGACAGCAGCACCGTTATAAGATATATTTTTAACGATTCATCACTGCTGGCACTCGTTATTAATAAAAACAGTCAACACCTCATACGGATTGATACCAACGGTTTGCAACAAAAGATCAACATGATATTGCTTAACCGTGCAACTGAGCAAGAGCAATTGCAAAACCTGAACGACCTGTATAAAATAGTGTGGGAGCCGGTTGCAGCTTTTGTTCACAATAAAAAAGTAATGATTATTCCCGACGGTATTCTCTACAATTTTAGTTTTGAAATGCTTACCGATAAAAAACTGGCTTCGTACAAAGAACTTGCCACCGGCAGCTTATTGTCTAAATATATTTTCTCTTATAATTACAGCCTGCTAACGTTAAGGCGTACCCTGGGTAAAGATACACTTACCAATAACTATGTCGCTTTTGCTCCGGGTTTTTCAGATGAAGTAAAAAATAAATACCGTTCAGCCATTAAAGATACCATCACCCTTGATCAAAAATATTTAAGGCTATTACCACAACCCGCAACTAATGCATTGGCGAAAGGAATAAAAAATATTTTGGGCGGAGAAGTTTTTTTAAATGAACAATCTACAAGAAATTCTTTCACGTCTAATGCAGGCGGGCATAAAATCATTCACATAGGAACTCACGCTGAATACAATAATATTCATCCCGAAAGTTCGGGTTTGGTATTTGCCAAAAACACAAATAACCAGGACGATAATAATTTCCTTTCATTGTTTGATATTTACAATTGTAATATGAAATCAGATCTCACGGTGCTCACAGCCTGTGAATCGGGCAGGCCGGGTTACCAGGATGGAGAAGGAATGGTTTCACTGGCACATGCATTTAATTATGCCGGCAGCAATTGTATCCTCACAGCATTGTGGGAAATAGATGAAAATTCCAGCAGCGAGATAACCCGATATTTTATTCAATTATTGAAAAAGGGATTTGCAACAGACGAAGCTTTACAGCTTGCTAAAATTAAGTACCTGGAACATGCTAATGGGCGTACCCTTGCTCCATCTTATTGGGCTGGTTTGATAATAATGGGTGAACCGGCCAGCATTTCATTTCCAACTTCAACTAACAGATGGTTTTGGATTGCCGGTATTTTGATATTGCTTGCGACTAACAGGTTACTTCGTTGTAAGAAAACCAATCCATTTTAATCAATCTGTATAACACTTACGCCCCGTCCGCAAAATACTTTTAAGTTAAATCTCCAGGAATAGCTCCTTTATAGAATTCCGCTTCACAGGCTGGACCTTATTACAATGAAAGATAAAACAAGGTAATAATCAGTTTCCAGGGACGCCTATTCAAAAATCGGGTCAATTTTACTTTTTTGCAAACAACAGACAGGACGCAGATTTGCAAGATCAGCTATAATCATACAAGGAGTTATGATGGCCCTGGGACATTATTCAACACAATATTTTGCCGGTTTATAAGTTATATATAGTTCTGTTAACCTCCGAAAATACCACCTATATGCGTTTTAGAAAGCTATTAGGTTCTTTTTTTATTGTAACTGGAATGAGCGCAGTACTATCACTATTGTTTCTCATCTTCAATATAAGCCCGAAGAGTAATTTCCCGTTCTTCCTCAATCTTATCCTGTTTGCACTTATATCTTTCTTTCTTGGGAACACGATCTTGAAACGGAGCGATTGATTCATTCTATCAAAATTTTTCTTTCTTATCCCTGGCACCTCCCATTTTTTCATTAGTCCAACCTAACAAAAAATTGTTACATTTTTTGCCAGGTTGGCAATTAGAACTTTTACAATAAATCATCTAAAAAATAAGAAGTTGGTTTCGTAATTTTTTTTAACTTACACCTCCTTTTATAATCCACCTACCTTATCAACTCTGCTCCTGCTTCCACCTGGAAATATTTCAATCATCAAAAAAATTAAACTTTTATGAAAAGATTCTTTGTTTTTTCTGCAATCGTTGTACTGGCAGCTTGTAATTCCAATGAGTCCACAAAGACAGATGCCACAGCAGATTCTGTTAAGCCAGCGTCGGAAACAACTATGCCCGCAATTAAATCTCCTTATCCCATTGGTTATTCTTCCGATTTTGAAAAGGATGATCCCAAAAATGCGGAAACGCTCTTGGCACTCTGGAAAGCCTGGGACAATGGTGATTTGAATGCTGCAAAAGATATGTTTGCCGACAGCGTAGAATTGCATTTTTCCGATGGTTCCAGTCATACATTCTACCAGGGATAGTGTAATCGCAGCTGCACAGAAATTCAGAAGTACATTCGCAAGTGCGGTAAGCAGCGTGGATGCGGTGATGGCTTTAAAAAGCGTTGACAAGAATGAACATTGGGCGCTTATTTGGGGAAAGGAAGTAGATGCCGACAAAAAAGGAAAAGTTGATTCTTCTTATTCGCAGGAAACCTGGAGATTTAATAATGATGGCAAGGCCGATCTCATGTATCAATTCAGGCAGGCCGGGTCCCCTCCAAAACATTAATTTTAAAGTTAAAGCCCCGTTTGCCGGGGCTTTTTTATTTATGCTTTTCAGAGCTTGATCAAGCTTTTTAATAAAACTAACGTAAACGAATAAATGTTTTTTACAGGTTGTATTTCAAAAATAATTGCGTCATGGTCTTTAAGGCTGTAGTAAGATTTTTATCTTTTCTGCTCTTGCCGTTTTGAGTAAATGTCAAACGTCCTGTCATCATCAGCTTTGCTTTTTTTCAATAAATTGATTATCGACATAAATTGAATATGAACCCGCGGCAGAAGGCGATTAATTGTATAAGTTATATTACCAGCTGATTCGTTTGAAACTTGCTTCCAACTCAATGCATTGGGTTACATTCATTAATAGTCAGGTCAAGATGTTTTACATTATTTGTTTTTGCCTTTAAAGAAAAACTATCATTGTCTTTATTAAAATACAACACTGTATTTGCTGTTGAGAAAAAACCAAAATCATTTTTTGCACCAACGGTAAATTGTTTATTCGAAATCGTATAGAGATTTGTATCGAGTTCTATTACCAATCTCTCTCCCCTGTAATTATAATTCAGTTTTGAGCCGGAAATTTCATCGGTAATATGAGGATTTAAATAAAACCTGTTATACATTGGATTAATTCCATAAATGGCCTGGTATAAACCAACCACAGCAAGACTGTTGCCTGATAGAATATCATCGCCCTGTCCATCCTGTTTCTTGCGTGAATAACGCTGAAAGGCCAAACCATCAATACTATCCTGTCGCAAGATATTTTTTACATAATGCAAAGCGAGTTCTGGCTTATAGGAAGCATACGCTGCAACAGCCACACTTCCCCACGATAAAAAAATGTCACCATTTTCATAATAGGGAAATGGGAACTGGTAATCCAGTCCTTCATCTCGTTGATACGGAAACATACTTATTGGCCAGAAGAATAAATTTTCTTTTTGCATCTCTGTTTCTATTTTATCTAAAATTGAATTGCGATGGGAAGTATCGTCGCAGATCCCATAAGCAATGGCCATAAAATTTACAGGAGTAACGAGGTTATCGCCATGAATAGAATTATCCTTATCCCGCCAATAATCGTAGTACCCTTTCTCATCATCCCAAAAACCACCGTCATGAATACTTTTATTAAAACTCGCCTTCAGTTTTGCTGCATAGTCAGCATAGTATGTTGCTTTTTGTTTGTTACCCAATTGCTGTTCAATGCCAGACCATAACATCAAAGCATGATACAACTTAGCATTTACAAAAGCATTTTCAAAAGATGCCCAAATGATGTCTATCCAATCGCTGCTTCTTTTCTCCGTATGATTATCATTCATCATCTCAACAAGATGATTACCGTTAGTATCTCTTTTTAAAATAAATTCCAAAGCTCTTTCGCAGGCAGCCTGTTGTTTTTTAACCCAGGTCTTATCGCCCGTTTGGTCGTACAGTTCGGAAACATTAGTAACATAATCGGGATTGGAATCCATAAGGTAACCCCATTGCGCCTCATAAAAACCCTTATCAGTAAATTGGCCCTTCATCGCGTCTTCATTCGTGTATGCCCATCGCGGCCACACGCGACCGTTAGGTTTAATGGCATTATCGCGATAAAAATCCAGGCATTGTTTATATCCATTTAAATAATGAGGATCATTAATACCCAGGCCAAGTTGCGCAATGTATTGTTCATGCAGGCAGATAGGGCCGTAAGGTGTATGCCAGCTATTGCCGCCAAAATGTTTGGCGTCTATAACTCCCATCCTGGCGATAGTATTTAAAACAGCAGTAACCTGTTTGCCATTAACGCCTTTAAATTCTCCGCGGCCATATTTCTCTGCATAGTCAAAATAAGAGAAGCTGATACTTTCGGACATAGTACCGGCGCCCATTTTGTAAGGTGACCAAACATCTGTCTTTTTTCGAATGAAACGACGACGATGCGTTCCCGAATCATAACGGGGTGTCATTTCTTTTTCTGAAACGCTTATACTATAAGCCAGCCTGTCTTCATTAGTTCGCGTGTATTTCATCGCCACTTGCTTGCCGTTGGCATCTACCGAAACATTTAAACCATTATTTGTTTTACTGTTCCAGAAAGAGGCTTCATTGGTATGATCTCCATAAGTGCAAAGTTTTTCGTTGAACAGATAAAACCAGGCAATGCCGCCGAATCCCTGGAACGCTCCTTCCCATGTATTGATGCTGTTAAATTCTATAGCAGGAAAAGATGCTGATTCAACATTAATGTCTTTGGGGCAGCTTCTTGTTATAGAAAATTCTACGGCGGTATCGCTTACTAAAATTTTCCAGGTTTCATGAACCTGAACCCGATTATCACCGTAAGCAATTCCGGTAATGTTGATGCGCTTGCCCACAACAGCAACCGCGGGAGATGCAGCGAGTTGTAATGTTGAAAATGCTTTATCAATTGTTTGTATTTCAGAATAGATGCCGCCGGTTCCATCAATTACTTTTTGGCCATTTACCTCGAGATGAAGAGACCCGCATTGATGATCATAATTCAGTACAAATTTTAGCTTGCTGTTACCGAAACTAACGGTATGGAGTAGTTGATCATTTTTAACTGAAACTGGTTGCGCTATGCCGAAGCTGTATGTCAAGAGTAGACCAACGCATAAAAAAAATATTCTATTTACCATATACTTTATTAAAAAACTTTTGCCGGGTTATTATTTTGAAAATTAAAGCGCAATCGAATATAACTGTTTTAGCAAAAAAGCATTTCTTGAACGTAAGAATTTTGCTAAATAAAGAACGATAGCTATCGTTTTATTTTGCAGAGTTTGTATCTGCAAAAGTCAGTACGATGCTATTGTCATGTGGCGTAATTCTAAAAACAGTTCCGTCAACCGGTTTTGAAAAAAAACCTTTTGCTGCTTTCACCTTATACTTCATCCCTTCAAATTCACAATCCACTTGCGAAGGATTTACTTTGTTAAACGGGAGTTTAGCGCTGTCCGCCGTTGTCAAATCAAGAAACCAGTTATTCAATTTACTCCCTTCAACTTTCATCATCATTTGCTTTTCATCCATATCAATAACCAACGTTCCCAATGTTGTTTTCAATGGCCACGTAATATGCAACTTACCGTGAATAGAATCGGTCACGATAGGATCACCACCTTCCATCAAAACTTCCTTCCCGTTAATAATAGATTTAAACCGTAAACCTGCAATTTTACCGGGCGCACTCCAAATGTAACCATCCACAAAAGGCAAAGTAAAAAAGGAGCATTCATTAGATGTTGCTTTCTGCGTCGTATAAACTGAGGGAAAATTTTCATTGAACAAATGAATATCGCGAAAACGCAATGCGCCGTTCTCCCACAATAAATTTGCCCGAAAGAAACGGCTATCGAACCAAACGGTTTTGCGATCACTGTTTTTTAAATCCTCAGTGACAGTAACTGATGTTGCAGGGGTAACTTTGTAATTATCTTTAAACCATTCTCCCGATTGCGATAACGTCTCCACTTTTATTTTTTGTTCATTCCTTAATTGTGCGATCAACGGCATTTGTATTTGAAATCCTTTCGCCATTGCATTCCAGGTAAATGAATTTTCCTGCCCGGCCTGCGTGTACGCAAATGCCATGCAACTTCCTTCAACGAATTCTTTAAAATACCAATTGACCCACTCGGGATCTCCGCCACCACCGGCATACACAGGCTCCAATGTAATCACTCCCTGCCGGTTCGTTCCAAGTCCATTATCATATTGACGAACGGGATCACTTCCCAACATTCTGAAAATTGGAACGGGCGTTTGGTTTTGTTCCGTTTGCGCAGGCATATACGAATTTATTTTACTTGGATAATAAGCCTGCCCCCAATAGCCGCCCCACAAAGTATAACCATCCGTTCCATATTGATCCTTGCAATTACACGAAGCAACGATGTTATATTTATTATACATATAATTCAGCGTGTGCGCATCAATAAACCACGAACCAACAGACTTCGGATAGTGCCCAAATATTTTTTTAAAATCATTCATGTACACATCCACCAGCTTCTCCCTTTCCTTTGGAGAATAGCCGGTGGAGAATCCAATGTTCGCCCGCCAGTCCCAGGGATAGCGGCCCCGCCATTTATTGCATTCCTGCATTTTCAACCAATGGTTGTGGAATTTCCCACCAGGCGCCAATTTCAAAGGAATCTTTTGAGAGGCCCTTTAGTAATTTTTGATAACGAGGATCAAGCAAGGCATCATATTGTAACAGAAAAGTTCCACCCAGTTTATATCGCCTCATGATATCTATTTGCTTCACTACGGTCTCATATAATACCTGTTCGGTAATGGCGCTATCTCTTGGCTCAAGCAAGCGAATGAAGTTGATGATGTTTACAATTTTTGGATGTGCATTTTCTTTTGACGACTGTTGAGCATTACTAACGGATTGGGTAAACGCAGAAAGCAATCCCGTACAAAGTGCGAGAAAAACAAGCAAGATTTTTTTGTTCATATCATTCTGTTGTTGAACTTTTTTACCGCAATCAATCAAAGATAATGTTGCAGCAATTCATAAATGAAGATATGAACTTATCCTAACCGTTGAGTCATGGCTGGAACGATCATGCAATAGCATACTGATCCGTCTCCATGCCGATTATCCCTTACTTAGCTTTTTTAAAGTCTTTAACAATTTTCATTTCGTAGTCACTAACCGCAACAGTCTTGAAGGATATTGAATCTTCAATTTGTATCATATAAACTAACTGGTTATCCTCTTCAACCTGGATTACCTGGTTTATATGGAAATCATAATAAACACCCTTTACGAGGCGCCTCACATACCGCGGTAATTTATATTCACTGTAATAACTTAACGTATGAACCCATATGCCCTTTTTGTCATAGGCTGCCATCTTCTTAACGCTATCACATATAAAATACACTATAAATGCTCCCGGCACTTTGTACCATTTGACATGAAGAGCGCTCGTGAAAAAAAGATTAAAATGCCTGACAGCATTCATGTTGATATCATTCAAACGGGTTTCCGGTACATTTTCAGGCAACGTGAGATATTCTGAGGAATTTCTTCCATCAGAAACCATTTTATTTATTTTTTGAGCATGACTAATTACCGTAGTCGCTAAAATTACTACCGTAACCGTAATAGTTATAATTTTCATGGTTTGTAATTTTTTTAATTTGTTGCTAATGCTAGTGAACAATTAACAGTAGGCGACAGCAGACCCTGATTCGAGCGTGGTAAGCGATGGACGGAACTAGAGTATTAATTTGCGATATGAATGATATATTGCCAGATCAAGCGCTTACATAGTATCTAAACCTATTTCCCCAATATCATTTGTTTTGAGCTTATCAATTTATTGTCAACAATAAGGCTATAATTATATACGCCGGAAGAAAGGTTAGTACCATCTAACAGCAATGTTCCCTTCCCCGCCCCTGAAACAGTTACCCGTCTTAATGTTTTGCCGCTCTCATCGGTAATCACTATTTGAGCATTTGAAAACTTCTGTGGCAAAGTGTAGGTGATGATGGTTGCTTTATCAAATGGGTTAGGGTTATTTTGTTCAAGAGAATTACCACTGAGTGTTATATCGGTTTTAGCATTATTGTTTATCATGGCTTTCAATTCATTTATTTGTTTCTGCAGATCTTCATTTTGCCTGGAAAGTTCCTGGACCGCTTTTACAAGAGGAACTACAAAATCGCCATAGCGCAAACCCATGATCTTTCCTGATTTATCAATGCCTGAAAAATCGTAACCGATATTATTTGCAGCCTTCTCTACATCCTGCGCTAAAAATCCCGTAAACTGAACTTTCTCTATTTCATGATTTTTCTCATTTGCAATATCATTTACTTTCATTTTTGAAATATCTGCCGAAGGCAGTTGCATGCCCTTTAAACCAGGTAGCTCAATATTTTTAAATTCTGACATAATTTTAGTTGCATCCATACTTTTTGTACCCAGTAATTTATTTTGTTTTGAAACGCTGAAATGATAAGTTACCGGACGAAGAGCTTTTATAAAATCGAGTCCCGGAACATTTTCCTGAATATTATCCTTTATTCTTTCGTCAGAATAACTTGTCCAGCCTACTTCGCCGCCAATACTGGTTACATCTGCATTGCCGATACGTACTTTGTTACTCGCATCAACTAAGGCACCGGCGCCGATGGCAGTTGCATTGTTTAGATCAGCGGCAGTTACATCCGCGTAGGATCCCAAAGCCATATTGTTACTCCCTGTAGTGTTGGATGCAAGTGAAAAAACACCGTACGCAACATTATCATTTCCCGTGCTGTTATTAGTCATTGAAAGAGCCCCGGTTGCTATGTTCTCTGATCCTTCCGTATTGCCAAGGGTAAACGGAGTACCATTCGCTATATTAAAAGATCCTGTTGTATTACCGGCAAGTGCATAATCACCAGTTGCGGTATTAAACGATCCTTCAGTGTTTGAAGAAAGCGAGAATGACCCAATGCCTGTATTAAACGCTCCAGTTGTATTTTGGAAAAGAGAATATGAGCCAACAGCGGTGTTTATGTTTCCTTCCGTGTTGAAAGTAAGTGCCAGTTGGCCAATTCCCGTATTCAGTTCTCCCGAAATATTGGACATCAGGGCCTGGTAGCCAAATGCGCTATTACCAATTCCGCCTGTGATTCCATCAATATCTGATGGCGCATTATTAATTAGAGTTTGATAACCAAAGGCGGTATTGTTGGTAAAACCATCAAAATCAATTAAACCGGATTTCTGGTTGTATACCCTAAATACCAATGGTTGTGCATCCCTGGTGCCAATAAAGTTAGTAGAAGGATTAGTTCCCAAATTGCCCTTTGTGAACCAGGGCCGGTTCAGGTGAAGGTCATTTATGTTATGCGCTGGTGAAAGTTTGCCAGGTTTGGTATTCGTCGTCTGTGCGTAACCGGTAGTAACGAAACAGGAAAAAATTACCAAAGTCAAAGCAAACAAAAATTTGTTTGATCTGGCGGGCATTTTGCCGATGGCAGCCTCTAATTCCATTGAAAGCGTGAATTTCGGTTTCATAATTAAAGTTTTTAAAACCGAAAATTCAATAGTTAGGGATACAGAAACAATACCTCAATGAGGTAATTTAAAAATTCAGGATAGGCCTTGTTGGATGGCTTTCATTATAGCCTCGTGACGGCTGGTTACGTGGAGTTTTTTATAAATGTTTTTCACGTGGGTGCGTACCGTTTCATAACTGACAAAAGTCTTTTCTGCAATAGCTCTGTAATTAAAAGCTTCCACCATCAGGTGCAATATTTCCTTTTCCCTCTCACTCAGATGGTAATCTTCACTACCCGGTGCTACAAGAATCACATTCTGGTTGGCAAAAAAGCCCAATATCTTTTTGGCCACCGTAGAGCTGACAGGTGCGCCACCACTATACACTTCCTTAATGGCTTCAATAAACTTGTGTGGAGGGTCATTCTTCAGAATATAGCCGGATGCACCTGCGCATAGTGCCAGGAATATTTTTTCGCTATCATTAAAAACTGTTTGCATCAGGATCTTTATATGAGGAAACCTGTCGCAGATCTTTCTTGTTATTTCAATCCCATTTAATCCAGGCATTTCTATATCCATTAATACCACGTCAGGTTCGCTGCGTATTATATCCTGCTCCCAGCGATTGCCATCTGCAAATGCTCCGCCACATGTGAAACCAGTTGTGCCGTCAAGAATAGCCTGCAGAGCATCCCTCACCAGTTTATTATCTTCAAATAAAGTTACCCGTATGTCCATAACAAGATCTCAAATATTCATACAAACATCAGTCATTCACAATACCACATTGGGTGATATTGTATTTCAATGAAATTACCGTGCCTTTGCCGGGAGTGGAATTCACCAAAAATATAGCACCCGTTTCATTGGCTCTTTTTTGCATATTTATAAGGCCGTTTCCTTTTTTCACCGTTGCCATATCAAATCCCTTTCCATTGTCCGTTATATTGAATTCAATTACATGATCGGATTTTAGCACACTTATCTCGAGAAGGGCTGCCCGGCTGTACTTGACAGCATTGTTAACAGACTCTTTGCAAAGCAGGTAGATGCTATGCAAGCTTTCGACCGGCAATTGGACTTCAGCCAAACTTTCGGATACGCTTACCCGTACTTTAATATTTTTTATCATTGCCATTTCGATCGCGTATTCTTCCAGCTTCTGAACAAGGTCTTTCACCGAGCTCTGTTCGGGATTTATCGCCCAAACAAGATCATTCAGCCTGTCCACCATTTCATTAGCCGATTGCTGAATTCTGTTCAATGAATTTTCTGCTTCATCCAGGTGTTCGGCATTAACCTGGTTTTCTGCCATGTTGCTGTAGAGAACAATGCCGCTCAATGTGCTGCCAATATCATCGTGCAACTCACGGCTTATGCGTAGCCGCTCATTTAACATCGCCTGCTCTATTTTATTCAAGGAAGCGATCTTTTCAGATTCAACCAATTGGGATTGAGTTGCTTTTAGTTCTGATAAAGTAGTTTCCACTTTTTCTTTCTCATCTCTTAATTCACGTGTGCGAAGAGTTACTTTTTGTTCGAGTAATGACTTTTCTTTTTTCAACGTCCTTACACGCCATCTGATCAGGCTCCATAATACAGTTATGAATATCAGCATATATAAGGTATAGGCCCATAAAGTCCGGTACCAGGGAGGCAATACTTTAAAAGTATAAGTTAAAGGCTTGCTCCAAACTCCATCAGGACTTTGCGCTTTTAATTTAAAAGTGTAGCTGCCCTCACGTATATTGCCATAAGTCGCATTGGTATTGGTGCTTACCGGGTTCCAATTTTTTTCATAGCCTTCCATCATGTACTGATAATGTACAAGGCCAGGTCTGGCCGGTTCTATAGCTGCAAAATCAAATGTTACATTATTAAATCCATACGGTAATACAAGATTTACCGGCACAGGATAAAAGGGGGTAATGCTGTAAAACTTTATCCGTCCGAATTTTTTCACCATTGCCATGCGTTGATTTTTATCCAATATTTTTCCAAACTCAGTTACTTCTTCCACAACGTTTGGAGGCTTTGAAAAACTGTCAGTTAATTCTTTATCGTTACTGAGATCATACCAGGAAATAACTTCGTTATTTATTTTAATGCCTTGTATAAAAACATTCGGTGGAATTGGATTTTTATGGATGCTATTGTAGTCAAAGCGCATGGATTTTTCACGGGCAGAAAGGCCGACCCAAATGGCGCCTTCATGGGTTATACACAGGTTCGAAGTCGTGTGTTCTAACGGATAACCTGTTTTGATGTTGTATATTTCAAAAACCGGTGTAAAATTGAGTTCCAGTTCAGCATTGGAAAGTTCGTTCGAGGGTGGTAAATTTTTCTGACTGGAATTAGTCGTATGCTTTATCTGAACAAAACCCTTTAAAGCTGTAAATCCTTTATTGGTGCGGAGCCAAATTATACCTTCCTTATCCATCACAACATCTTTAACATCATCGTCTGGCAGTCCCTGTGCCGTGGTAAACCTTGCAAAAGAATTTCCGTCATAACGGATTATCCCACCGTCACGCGTACCAAACCAAAGATTTCCGCTGCTATCTTCCAGAACTTTACTGCTTTTGAGTCCGTCCTCAATGGAGTAATTAGTAAATGATTTGCCATCCGGACCTAACCGGGATACGCCTCTTCGGGTACCAATCCAAATATTGCCTTTTTTGTCTTCAAAAATATTTCTGATAGAATTATCTGGCAGCCCCTGGTCAGTGGTATATCGTGCCATAGATTTCGTGGCAGGGCTTAATCGATATGCTCCTCTGTTGCTGCCAAACCACATATTTCCGCTTTTGTCTTCAGAGATTCCCTGGATTTCTCCGATTTCTCCGACTGGATTATCAGGTAACCCCTGTGCGGTCGTATATCTCGTTAGAAATTTGCCATCCGCACTTAAACAGGATACGCCACTCCCCCAAGTCGAAATCCACACATTCTTGTTTTTATCTTGAAAAATGCTTACTACATGATTGTTAGGCAGCCCCTGCGACGTCGTATATCTTGAGATCGACTTGCCGTCAGGTGTTAATCGCAATGCTCCGCCCCCCAAAGTTCCCAGCCAAAGATTTTGTCCTTCATCTTCGAGAATAGTGGCGGTGTTCTGATCTATTAACCTTTCGTCGATGGTCAGGCTTGTTAAAAGTTTCAAATCCCGGTATAACAGTGATACGCCCCCATCATCCATGCAAAACCAAATATTACCATTTTTATCTTCGAGGATGCTATTTACGTTGTTATGTGGCAGTCCCTGCCGGGTGGTAATTTCCGTGAAGTTTTCTTTACCAGGGTTTGATTTATTATCCCAACTTAACCGGAATGCACCTTGCCCTGTACCAAACCATAAATTTCCATTTTTATCCTCGGTTATAGTTTGTACCTGGGCCGTTAATCCCTCTGCAATAGCATAATTTATGAAGTTGGGCTTTTCACCCGGATGCTTTTTTTTACCATCTAACCGGGATACCTTTCCATTTCCATTGCCAAACCAGAGATTTCCATTTTTATCTTCGAAAATGCAGCCGACGAGGTTATTTGCAAGACCATCAGCAGCAGTATAATTGCTGAATGATTTGCCATCGTAACAGCTAACACCCGCGTCCCAGGTGCCGACCCAAATATTTCCAAATCTATCTTTGAAAATTGTGCTTACATAATCGCTGACCAATCCGTTTTTAGTTGTATAGTTAGTGAATGATTTGCCATCATGGCCTAACTGGCTTATTCCACTACCGGTAGCGAACCAAAAATTTGCATTGTTATCTTCAATGATCGCCCATGCAAGATTATCAGCCAAACCATTTGCCGTAGTATAATTTTTGAAGGATTTGCCATCGTAACGACTAACACCACCGCCCCAGGTACCGAACCAAAAATTTCCATTTTTATCTTGCAAAATGCTCATTACATTATCACTTGTCAATCCCTGGGCGGCCGTATAATTAGTGAATGATTTTCCATCATAACGGCTTACTCCACCACCATAAGTGCAAAACCACAAATTTCCATTTGTATCTCTGTACCCTTTTGTCACTGCATTGTGGGCAAGGCCATCCCTTGTCGTAAAGTTTTGCATTGAAACGAAAAAGCCTGCACGTTTTACCTCAGGTGGAAGGAGTTGAATGGTAGATCCGTCTTCAGTTTTTATACTATAGGAATCACTCATCTTTTGAGGAATGGCAATGATGCGTGGCGATGGGCAGGTGTCAAGAAGGGTTACAACGGGAGCTTTACCTATAATTGTAACCGGTGATTTTTGGGTGCTCTCTTTCTTAAAAGTTTTGTGCTGAGCCGGTTTATTTTGTGAGCAGGCGCAAATAATAGAAATGGTAAATAGTAAATAAAGTCCCCTTACAAAGTTATTGAGTGATAAGCTTATTGTTTTGCGTATTTTATTCGTAAGCTCGTGAAGAAAGAAAGATTGTTTCATTGCATTGGTAATATAATTGTAACCTGGGCACCTTGCGTTCCATTACATAGGGTTTATCATTTGGAAATGTGGCTGTAAGCAATCGGGTAAGTACCAAGAACATGATAATGACATAATTGATCATTATCTAAAAGTCTCAAACAGCTAATCATAACACTGAAAAATGCAGGCACGTAAATGATGACACCTGGCACCGCCTGCAATTCTTCTTTAAAATTAGTTTAAACTTCCAATTTTTAAAAGCATTGCTGAGCGCTTTTTAGCTTCAACCATAAAGACCAAGGGAGACATAAAAACTAAAAGTTTATTTTTGGTATCACAACGATGCATATGAAAAAATTTATCTTCATTCTTTTACTTATTGTTTCGGCATCGGGTAATGCCCATGCTCAACGCACTCCATACAGCTCTTCGATGCAACATGGAAATTTCATCGCGGCGATGTCAGCAATGGCGAAAGCGCAGTGTTAAACGATAAAAACTGGCGTACACTCGATCTGCCCCACGACTGGAGTATTGAAGATCTTCCCGACCAATCTGATTCAGTTATCGGGCCTTTCTCCATCAGAAGCATTGGAGCTACTGCAACAGGTTATACAGTTGGCGGTATCGGTTGGTATCGTAAACACTTTACACTAAATAATATCACTAACAAAGAAGTGGTCTATTTATTTCGATGGTGTGTATATGAACAGCGATGTATACATCAATGGCCATCATCTTGGCAATCACCCTTACGGCTATACGCCATTTAGTTACAACATCACACCTTATCTCAAACAAAATGGCGGCGAAAATATTCTTGCAGTGCGTGTAAGCAATGAAGGAAAGAACAGCCGGTGGTACAGTGGTTCGGGTATCTATCGTCATGTATGGCTTACCGTTATGCCAAAGCTGCACATGGCTCCATGGGGTGTTTATATAACTACGCCTGAGGTAACTGATAAATCTGCAACTATAAACGTCGCAACGAAACTCATCAGTGATGAAGTGAACCCTAAAGAAATAATATTGCATACCCGCATACTTGATGCACAAAATACGCTAATAGCTGAGGCCAAAAATAAAATTACCAATGGAGGTATCCATTCTGGTTCGCAGGAAAGCGATGCCCAACAAACTTTTCAGGTTTCTAATCCGAAGTTATGGTCACCGGATGCGCCTTATCTCTATCATGCAGTTTCAGAAATTATTTTGAATGGAAAAGTTATCGATAACGAGACAAATAGTTTTGGTATTCGTTCCATCGAAATAACTGCAGACAAAGGCTTTTTGCTGAATGGCAAGCCAATTTTGTTACGTGGTGGTTGTATGCATCACGATAATGGTCCGCTCGGTGCTGCTACCATAGACCGTGCGGAAATAAGGAGAGTGCAACTCTTAAAATCATTTGGGTTTAACGCCGTGCGTACCAGTCACAATCCTCCTTCACAACAATTTCTTGATGCGTGCGACAGCATTGGTATCATCGTTATCGATGAAGCATTCGATCAATGGGAACGCGAAAAAAATCCACAGGATTATCATCTTTATTTCGATACTTGCTGGCAAAGAGATATTGCTTCTATGGTGCTGCGTGACCGTAACCATCCTGCCGTTGTTTTCTGGAGTGTTGGAAATGAAATAAATGAAAGAGCCGATTCACCAGGTCTCGTGATTGAAAAAAATCTACGCGATGAAATAAAAATGTTTGATGCTACCCGCCCTGTAACAGAAGCCATTTGCCACTTCTGGGACCATCCCGGCTACAAATGGGATACCACTGCTGCAGCATTTGCACTACTTGATGTAGGAGGATATAATTACCTGTGGCAGGAATATGAAAGTGATCATGCGAAATACCCACGGCGCATTATGATGGGTACAGAAAGTTATCCGCTTGAAGCTTTTGAGAACTGGCAACAGGTGGAAGAACATCCTTATGTAATTGGTGATTTTGTATGGACCGCAATGGACTACCTTGGTGAAACCGGCATCGGCCATACCGGCCTCGACAGTACGCCCGGATTTCAATTGCAAAAATTTCCATGGTTCAATGCCTATTGTGGTGATATTGATTTAACCGGTGGTAAAAAACCGCAATCCTATTACCGTGATGTAGTATGGGGACGTAGTAAGATGGAGATGCTGGTTCATACACCTATTCCTGAAGGCCATAAAGAAGCCGTAAGCGCCTGGGGCTGGCCCGATGAAGTACCTTCCTATACTTTTCCTGGTGAAGAAGGCAAGACCATGCAAGTGCATGTATACACCACTTATCCAACCGTTAGACTTGTTGTTGAATGGTAAAACCATTGGAGAAGAAAATGCATCTGCACAAACGAAACTTACTGCTACTTTCAATATTGTTTATCAACCGGGACTGCTTAAAGCCATTGCGCTGCAGAATGGCGTGGCAGTTGATTCTGTAATACTGCAAACAGCAGGAAGTGCCGAAAAAATAAAACTCACTGCGGACCGCAATGTTATACATGCCAGCCGTAACGATCTAAGTTATGTTACTGCTGAAATTGTTGATGCAAACGGTCATCTTGTTCCGGATGCTGTGATGCCATTAGAATTCAGCATTAAAGGCGCAGGAGAAATTATTGCGACGGCAACGCCAATCCTGCTGATATGGAAAGCTTTCAACAGCCGCACCACCAAACTTTCCGCGGAAAATGTTTGATCATCGTACGTCCTAACGGTAAAGCAGGAACGATATCGCTAAAAGCGAATGGCAAAGGATTAAAGAGTGGTGAAGTGGTGATTAAAACTAAATAAACCATCGTGCCGCGACAGAAACATCAACTGGTCATTTTCCACCATGCATCTTTACATCCAATAATTTCATAAAGTATCCTCCCACCACACTTCGTGCCTGGAAGCCTACTTTTTTACCATTGGTTGTCTCGTGCCAGTCACTCAAAGGAACCCGTGTAGGCGTTTCCGTTACATACTTATAAACAGGGTCAATTAGCGCCTCAAAGTCATGTTGATTTTGTGCAAGCGTAGCTGTCCACATGATCCAGTCGCTTTTAGTGTATGTTTTACGACTGTCAAGCGGTAAGCCAAATTCATTTTGTTTCGTGAGATAATATTTTATTTCCTTTTCGTACACTTCTTTTGGAAAAAGATGCAGGTCCAGCACGATATCCCACACCATGTTATACTTCTGGCTCCAGCTATCTGTTCTATCAAACGTTAGTGCATAATGATCGCCTTCATCATCCATTTGTATCCAGCGTAAAGCCATGCTTTTTGCGGTGTCGGTATATTTTTGTTTTGTTGTTTTCACGCCCATGCATACCCGCGAGCATTCCATAGCAACCGATACCTTCAATGGCTTTTACTGAAAGGTTAGCATTGCGTGCAAGATGTCCCGCAAAATCATCGGTGCATAATTGATTGGCAGGATCGAAACCTTCTTTCATTAAATAATTCGTCCACGTGGTCAATGTTTTCCAATGGTTCTTCGCATAGGCTGCATTGCCTTCTGCTTTGCAAATTGCAGCAGTAAGTATTACCATATTGCCGGACTCCTCAACCGGCATTCCTTCTCCGTATGTTTGCCCGTTAGCTATGGGATATGTTCCCAGGTCATGTGCAGCGAACGGGTTGGTCCATTTACCACTTTCGCTGAAATAAAAAATGCCATTCAGCATGCCTTCCATCAATTTGGGATTATACGCCAGAAATAAAGGCGCTGACGGATATGTTACATCTACAGTATTAACCGAGCCGTTGCTAAAATTTTCCTTTGATAAAAACAAAATTTCGCCCTGCGGACTCTGCAATAATTTATGTGCGGCTATGCTTTGCCGGTAGGCGACGATACAAAGATCAGCATAAGTATTCCCTCCTGCATTTACAAGATCCGTATATAATTTCTTATTCCATGCATCGCACTGTTGCATAACAGACTTTATAATCGGTTGCAGCTTTTGACATTTGCTTTTCAATAGTTTCATTACCATTCCTGTTCCACCACGGCCGAAGGTTAGTATGAAAGTATTGCAAGGAATAGATATCATCATACGCCAGCATAAAATATTGTTCTTTTGATCGATCTCCTACCCTGCCCATATTTATTGAAGTATTTAATACAAGATCAGTATCACTACCAGGGTTAGACGCCGTTTTCCCTGTAATAAAAGATAATGCTGATCCTGAAGTGTTGCTGACATATTGTGAAGGTTTCACAGCAGCGGGCACTGCCACATACATATAACCCCAGTCAATCCGCACATCATCGCCTTTCTTCTGTAACACAGGTTGTGCTTTCGTTCCGGCTTTTAAAATGTTTAATTGTGATGAGGAATATTTTTTGGCAATTACTTCCTCCGATGGAATATTAACAGCAATATTGGTTGAGGCGCCTAAATAAATCTGTACATCTATGGCTCGCATGATCATTTGACTTTACAGCATAGGTAATATAAGAAACAGGTCTGGCTAGGATATCAATATTCTTAATCAATAAAGGGGACGTAAACGTAATAACAGCATCAACAGGCCCGCAGGTAAATTCATAAATAGTTTGTGTGGCATTCATCGTAATACTTTTTTGTTGAGCCGCAGCTCTTCCTGCGTTTCACCGTTACCGTTACCAATTACGCGATAGGTAGTTCCATCTACTTTTATTAAACCCGTTAAGTGCTGGTCATGGCCCGTCCAGTGTTTGGTCGGAGCTGCATTCAAGGTATCCGTCATCGACCAGATGCTGAAATAGGGATCATGGGTTATTAAAGGATAAGCAGGCGCCTTATGCACCTGGGCAAATAATGTTGAACAAGAGAGCAGGCAAATAGTTATTTGTATTGATTTCATAGGTTTCATGTAAAATGGTTTAGGTCATTGATGTTTTTATCAATCGTAAAATGTTGGGGTATAAAGTAAGGGCAAAAAAATGAATTTTGATTTATGATTTGCATTTCCGTATTTGATAAAGTGTTTGGCGGCAATGCTATTATTGCGGAAGGGATATAATACGCCAATGAAGCAAAGCGGTTAAAAGGAAACTAACTCATCCGGAGATCTGGTGAGGATTTGAAAGTGTGCTATAACAATAATTACACTCCCCTTCAATTAATCTGTCTTTGTAATTGTCATGTTTGCAAAATCTCCGCCGGAAGTGTCCGCAACATAGAATCCCACAGAACCATTTCCAACCTGGGTTACCTTTTCCACGACAAGACTTGGCTGTTCATTTCCATTGATATAGACCTTAACGGTAGCATCTTTTATTTCGATGCGCATCCTGATCCATGAATCAGGATTAGGGGCTGGTTCAATAGAGTGTTCATATTTCCCCGGAGATTTCTCACGTAATATTCTCCAGGTAAAGTTGGGTAATGAAATATATTGAATATCCCTGTTTTTCAAAACCTGATCGTCCTGTTGGAATTGAAATGGGCGAAGATAAATAGCATCGAATGTTGAATCGTTGAGGCCATGAAAAGCAATGCCCACAAAGCTGTGTTGTTGTATGTTAGCTCCCCTCACATCAAATTCCAAAATTCCATTTGAAAATTCTATACCCTTTAGCCATGCAATACCTTCACCATAATCCTGGCTTAGCCTGATTCCGCGGTGACCCTTTTCATTAATAACATTGAGATCCCGGTTAAAAACTTCAATGCCCTTGCGCTTCACCAATTTGTGAAGATCAATTGTCATAGACTTTTGTGAAAATGATGAGAAAGTAAAAAATACTAAGATGGTTGATGTGGTTAAATAACGAAGTTTCATGCCGCGGTTGTTTTGAACAGAAAATTACAAACAGAAATAGTACTTAATTTACCGTTAGTCAAATTAGATACCTGTACGTTATTTACATCGACGTAAACTAAACCAGCTAAGACTGTATAAAATTGCTTGAGTCAATTACATGGAAAAAATAGTCTTAACCCTTTAACTCATTACCGTAAGTTATTTTACGCATGGGGAAATAGCCTACAGATAATTAATAAAAAACAGATATACCATGCGGCTTTTGTATCTTGTACTATTGCTTTTGGCGATAAGGCTACTCCTTTACATCCTCCTCAAATTATCCAAAATGAAAAAAACAATTATCTTTTTCTTAATAGTGCAGGTATCGCTTCCGTTAGTCTTATCGGCACAAATTACCCAATCGAAAAACTGCATACCATGTGAGCAACTCAGGAATTTACAAATTCCTGATGTGACCATCCTGGAAGCAAAGTCGGTGAACAATGATACAATTGAAGGGCAGGTAATAACCGTTCCATTCTGTCATTTAATAGGAAGGATAAGCAAAGGAATTAATTTTGAATTGCTCTTACCTGTTACGTGGAATAAGCGATTCCTGATGTCGGGCGGAGGAGGTTTCGTCGGCAGCATACAAAATAGTTTCCGTTTTGAAGTCAATTCAGGTTACGTCACCGCCGGGACGGATGCAGGGCACCAGGGTTCGGGAATAAAAGCCGATTGGGCATTCGATAATATGGAGCGCCAACTTGATTTCGGGAAGTTAGCCATTCATCTTACTGCTGCCGTATCCAAATTTATTATTCACGCTTACTATTGTGCGGATCCATCTTATTCATATTTCGCAGGTTGTTCCCGCGGCGGCGGCCAGGCTATGATGGAAGCGCAGCAGTACCCGGATGATTTCGATGGGATTATTGCAGGAGCGCCGGCATTCAACTGGCCGGCTATAGGTGCAAAGTTTATACAGAACAGCCAGAAAAATTATCCTGATCCTTCCAACTTAAAGAAGCCTGTGATTACAAAAGATAATCTGCGTTTACTACAAGACGTTATACTAAGGCAATGCGATACACTTGATGATATAAAAGATCAAATTTTAGAAGACCCACGGGCATGTAAATTTGATTTTTCTTCGCTGCCGATATGTCCCGATGGACAATCAACGACAGATTGTTTTACCCTTAAGCAATTGGAAGCTATTGAAACCGTGTATGCGCCGCTTATTGAAAAACAGGATACTATTTATCCCGGGTTTCCCCCAGGTGCAGAAAATGAAGAAGGCAGTTGGGATGTGTGGATTGCCGGAAACAAGCCCGGGATAGGTATTCCCAGTCTTCACTTTATGTTCGGTACCGAAATGTTTAAATATTTAGTCTTTAATGATTCAACCTGGAATTACAGTAAATATGATTTTTCAAATTTTAGTAAAGAAACGAAATACGCATCGGCCTATCTTGATGCCACCAGTACAGATTACAGCGAATTCAAAAAACATAAAGGGAAAATGATTATGTATCATGGCTGGAACGACCCTGCGCTTTCGGCTTTCTCAACCATTAGATATTACCAGCAAGTTAAGCAAACAGATAAAGATGTACAATCTTACTTTCGCCTTTTCCTGCTGCCAGGCGTTTTGCACTGCTCAGGCGGGCCCGGACCAGCCGAGACCGACTGGCTTTCCTTGATTGAGAACTGGGTAGAAAAGGACATTGCACCCGAAAGGGTTATCATGTCAAAAAAAGAAAACGGAAAAGTTGTAATGACCCGGCCCGTTTTTCCTTTTCCTAAAGTGGCCATCTATAGCGGGAAGGGAAATACAAACGAGCAACAAAATTTTGTAGAAAGATAAGTGCAGATTAAAATTTCAGGAATGACCTGCACCGTTGAACTCAAAGTGTGAATCCAGGTAATTATATAAAGGTTTGTAATCTATGCTGCTAACCAGTTTCAGATAATCCGAGACGAGTTTTTATTTATCTCCGATTGTTGTCCGTTAGAGACCCTTTCATGCTCTTTCGTATTGTTTTCTGAAATCTCGTACATTGAATTTGCAAGTGCACTTTTTAGCCTTTCTGTCGGAATAAAAATTTCCATGCCAAACGAGGGAGAATGTTATGTTATCTATGATTTAATCAGCAGCTTCCAGGATATCACCGTCTCCTTCATAGAACGGATCATGATAAGCGATAATAAACTTATTTCTTCTGATCTAAAATTTAATCGTGGCAGCATGAAAAAATTAATGCAGAAAATAGGCGAGGCACAGAAGAATTAATGATGAATAAATTATTTTCTTAAAATGCCAGTACAATATTCCAAAGGGCAAAATAATAGTCAATTGAATTTATTCGATTTATAACGCAATGCTAATAATTTGAAGTGCCATGATGTTTACTCCAAAAAAAAGAATACGGAAAAAAAATTAAGGATCTAAAGCGGGTGGGTTTGATGGGCGTAAATATAAATAACTATTCCGGTTAAGCGCAATAATTTAATAGAATATTTGTAAAAAATACACTTATTTTTTTTAGCGCTAATAATTCAGTTATCAAATTTAAAAAAAGGAATATAAGAGACATTCAAAAATTGCTATAAATACCGCAGAGGATTGCGCCTGGATCTTTGAATATAATTTTTGATGTTCATCCAAAATGCAAAAAACAAATAGAAGATAACCGGTGATCCAAGTGTCAAAAAAGAAATATAAATAAAATATCTCCTTATCACGGAAGTGGCAATTCCCATTTTTTCACCTATTGCGGTGCAAACTCCAAACACCTGCCACTCAATAAAATGTTTTATTTTATACATTACCCAAAGCTAAAAAATAATTGCAATAAAAGTAATAACGAAAAGTAAATTTTTAGATTGCCTAAAGGGACTTCACTTTATTTTTAAATCTTCCTTATAACAACCCGCGGGCAAATCTTGAACTGATTTAAGTAATTTTGCAGAAAATATTTTTCATATATAATAAAATAATAGCAAATGGTATTTGATCTCGACATGATAAAGAAAATTTACGACGGCTTTGCCGAAAAACTGCAAGCCGCACGTAAAGTTGTAAATCATCCCCTCACACTCACTGAAAAAATTTTATATACGCACCTTTGGAAAGGAAAGGCTGACCAGGCATATGAAAGAGGTAAAGACTACGTGGATTTCGCACCGGATAGGGTTGCCATGCAGGATGCTACTGCTCAAATGGCGCTCTTACAATTCATGCAGTCAGGACGAACAAAAGTTTCTGTGCCATCCACCGTTCACTGCGATCATTTAATACAGGCTGAAACGGGCGCTGCAGCGGATTTGTCAAGAGCAAAATCTCAAAATAAGGAAGTATATGACTTTCTCTCCTCCGTTTCCAATAAATACGGCATTGGTTTTTGGAAACCCGGTGCCGGTATTATTCACCAGGTGGTTTTGGAAAATTATGCTTTCCCCGGTGGAATGATGATCGGAACAGATTCCCACACAGTAAATGCGGGCGGACTAGGAACGATAGCTATAGGGGTTGGTGGTGCAGATGCCTGCGACGTTATGGCAGGTTTGCCGTGGGAACTAAAATTTCCAAAATTAATTGGGGTGAGACTAACGGGTAAGCTTAGTGGCTGGACGGCTTCGAAAGATATCATTTTAAAAGTTGCCGGTATTCTTACTGTAAAAGGGGGTACTGGTGCTATCCTTGAATATTTTGGCGAAGGCGCCACCTCTTTGTCATGCACAGGTAAAGGAACTATTTGTAACATGGGCGCAGAGATTGGCGCAACCACTTCTATTTTTGGATATGATGAAAAGATGGCCGAATATCTTCGGGGTACCGGGAGATCCGAAGTTGCTGACGTTGCAGATTCGCTGGCAAAAGAACTTACCGGTGATTCGGAAGTGTATGCAAACCCTGAAAAATACTTTGACCAGGTTATAGAAATAAACTTGTCCGAGTTGGAACCTCATATCAACGGTCCATTCACTCCTGACTTAGCATGGCCTATCTCAAAATTTGCTGCTGCTGTAAAAGAAAATGGTTGGCCCGAACAACTTGAAGTTGGATTGATTGGTTCCTGCACGAATTCTTCTTATGAAGATATTACCCGGGCAGCTTCAATTGCGGAGCAGGCAACTAACAATGGTATTACAGCAAAATCTGAGTTCACTATAACTCCGGGGTCTGAGCAGGTAAGATTTACTGTTGACAGAGATGGTTATTTGAAAACATTTGAAAAGATGGGCGGTGTTGTTCTCGCCAACGCCTGCGGGCCCTGCATCGGGCAGTGGGCAAGGCATTCAAAAGATCCAAATAAGAAGAATTCTATTGTAACATCTTATAATAGAAATTTTGCCAAGCGAAACGATGGCAATGCAAACACACATGCTTTTGTTGCATCGCCGGAATTAACTACTGCTTTAGCTATTGCAGGTTCGCTCATGTTTAATCCATTAACAGATTACTTAACGAATGATAAAGGCGAAAAAATAAAATTGGAAGAACCAAAGGGAATTGAAATGCCTTTAAAAGGTTTTGCCGTTGATGATGCAGGTTATCAATCACCCGCCGCAGACGGAAGCAAAATAGAAGTATTGGTTTCACCAACCTCTGATCGTCTTCAAATTTTAGATCCGTTTCCTGCGTGGGAAGGAACAGATATTTATAATTTGAAATTGTTGATTAAAGCAAAAGGAAAATGTACGACAGATCATATTTCAATGGCAGGCCCGTGGCTTAAATACCGCGGCCATCTGGATAATATCAGCAATAATCTTTTAATTGGTGCAGTTAACTTTTTCAATGAAAAAACAAACTCAGTTAAAAATCAATTAACCGGTGAATATGGTCCATTGCCTGAAACGCAAAGAGCTTATAAGGAAGAAGGTGTTGGTTCTATAATTGTAGGTGATGAAAATTATGGTGAAGGTTCTTCACGTGAACATGCGGCAATGGAGCCAAGGCATCTCGGCGTAAGAGCTGTTCTTGTAAAATCTTTTGCACGCATACACGAAACCAATTTGAAGAAACAGGGAATGCTTGCAATAACATTTGACAATAAAGATGATTATAATAAAATACAGGAAGATGATTCAATAGACATAATAGGTTTAACTTCATTTGGCGTAAATAAGCCGCTTGTAGTTCAATTAAATCATAAAGATGGAACGTACGGAAAATTTTTCAGTGAACCATACTTATAACGAACAGCAGATTGAATGGTTTAAAGCAGGTGGCGCATTGAATATTATCAGGAGAGAATTTGAAAACCGTTGAGATTTGTGTTATGCCGACGATCTTTTTTAAATTTGGACTGCGATTTTATTTTGTAAGCTACGATTGTATGGAACCGATACATGTGCATGTAAGTGATGACAGAAAAAAAGTTTGCAAATTTTGGGTAAAAAACGATGAAGTAATTTTAGCTGATAACTCAGGCTTTACAAAAAGAGAATTAAATAAATTAGAAAAAGAAGTAAAACAAAATAGTACATTAATTATATCAACGTTCAATGAATTCTGTAAAAGATATAAAAAGTAAAAGACAGCTAATAAACTGGGTAAAAGATTTACCTTTTAATCAATTACCTAAAATTGAAAACGTAGCATTTATTAAAGATGAAATTGCTTTCATTTTATACGATGGCAGAATTATATATATACCTATAAGCTGGAGTAAAAAATTATTAAAAGCCACAACCACCCAAAGACAAAATTTTAAAAATAATGGAATCCATGTTTTTTGGGATGATGTAGATGAGATAATTGGGATTAAAAATATTTTGTTTGGAAAGGAATTATTTTTATAGAATGGGAAAGCATTTGAAAACAGAAAAATAATCTTTTAAAAGACGGGATTAAAAGTTAAGAAAGTATTAATAGAAATCTTTTAGATTTTGAAATCTGCTTTATTGTTAATACAGGATAGCTTTATTGCTTCACTTCTGCCTTTTTGTCTAAAAATTTCCCATATTTCTTTGACTCCTTTTTAAAAGAATCTAATACAGCTTTACCGGCTTTCTTAAAAAATTGCGCTTCAGTAACTACTTTGTTTTTTTGAATGGTTCTTTTCCATAAACCAATAACCTTTCCATTCATAATAATTGTCGGCCAAAAAATCCCGTTACTGGAAAAGGCTTTAGGCTGATGTTCTGTTTGAATCGCAGCACTTCTGTCTTTATAACTTATAATGTATTCATCGAAAGCTGGCAGCAGATGACAAGACGATTTATTTCCTTGCGGAACGGAAAATGAATCAGTAAATAAATAAGTTTTTGAATTAATGGTTTCTGAAATAAATCTCTTTTTAATTATCTCCAATGCCTGCCTCGCCTCCGTAACATTTAAGCCGGACCACCAGGTAAAATCTTCAAGGGTTGCAGGGCCATGGCTTGTAAAATATCGCTCAGCGAGTTTAGCCAGCGCTTCTTCTCTCGTTATGGACTTTGCTTTTTTTACTCTTTTTTCAAGTAAGGCATACGTATGTTCTTTACCTCTCATAATTCCACTGCAAACTAACCCATTCAATTCTGCATGAAACATCAAATGAATAGATTTTTGGTCATGCGTTTCAATTTTATTTTTATTAAGCTCAATCATTATTTCAGACCTTGTTAAATGCTTTCCCGGTTCTAATGCTTTTTGAATAATTGAATTGCTTTTTGCAAAAATTTTTTCGTTTAACCCTAACGCTTTGTGTCTTCGATTTCATAGCACGATTCATATGCGGAGCGGTAAGTTCCAGCATCCAGTAGATATCATCGGCAGAAACAAAATGCCACGTAGGCCGCAAAACATGTGTTCGCAGAATGTCTCCTTTATTAAATGCATCTTCAATTATTGCATCGGTAGTATCTTCTAAGCGAAGGCCTATAGCCCATTTAGCCATGTTATAATCCTGTGCCTGCATGGCGCCCATCCAACCAACAATTTCTTTTGGTGTGGTAAACGTTGTGGCAGCAATTTGTTGTGTTATCAAACGGGCGTTTGAAATATTTTTAGAATTCATCTTCATTAATGAAATATAAACAAAAAATAAAACCCCGGTAAAGTTACTACCAGGGTTTAAAAAAAATCTTATTCTAATTTCTTAATTTCTCCTGCTTCCAAATAAGCGAAGTAAGAAAAGGAAAATATTAATGAAATCAAGGTACAAGGTTAACGCTCCGAGAACCGACATTTTTTTGGTGTCTGCGGCAGAGACATCGCTGTATTCCAAACCCTCTCCTATTCTCTTTAATTTTTGTACATCATAAGCCGTAAGTCCTACAAAAACCATAACACCAATAATGCTAATGATATAATCTAATCCACTGCTGTGAAGAAAAAAGTTAATCACCATGGCAATTAAAACTCCTATCACACCCATAATTAATAAGCGACCAAATTTTGTAAGATCCTGGTGTGTGGTGTAACCCATAAACGCCATTACGCCAAACATTGCAGAAGCTGACAAGAAGCATCCTGTTACTGAACTTGCGGTATATTGAAGTAATATAAAACTAAAGCTGATTCCATTGATAATTGAATAAGCTATAAATAATGCCATAAGTGCCGCTGCAGAAAGTCTCCTGTATCCAAAAGACATAATGAGCACAAACCCTATAGGCGCAAAAACCGTTAACATCCCTAAGCCTGTAAGGCCACCCGTAACAGGTACAACCAGGTAACTCGATAAATTAGAATTTATAGAAAATTGCCATGCGAATAATGCCGACACTCCAAGCGCTATAAACATCAGCAAGAACACATTAGCCAGAAATGACCTGGTGCGTGATGCCTCACCGGTTGGCGTATAAGTTATTGGATTTAAATTCTGATTGTTGTTGATAATTTCCATTGTATTTTAAATTTTTGTAAAAATAATAATGATTGGCGGCATAAGCGTTACCGTTTGTGAAATTTAAGTTTTTTGTAGCTAATAGACGTTCAAGCAATAACTAAAATTGGCAACAATTATTATAAAAATATTATTAAAAATTTACTGAGGAATTATTGACAATGGCGGCGCCGCCACCCGGGGCAAGTTTAAGCGGCAATCTAGTTGTATTAGTCACTGTCATTTTCTTTATAATGTATGCTTCCGGATTAGTTTTCCAATCAGCACCGGGGGCGTCGGCATAAATTGTTGCCACGTATTTTTTGTCCTTATCCAGAAAAGATAAATCTTCAACAAATCGTCTCGGATTCTCATCGGTGATTGCCCCTAAAAACCAGCCATCAGTTCCTTTGCCCTTTCTTGCGATCACGATATAATCTCCCGGTTCTGCATCAAGAATTTTCGTATCGTCCCAATCTACCGGAACATCCTTAATAAATTGAAATGCATCCATGTGTGCTTCATAATTTTCAGGAAGATCCGCGGCCATTTGAAGTGGACTGTACATCGTTACATATAAAGCCAGTTGTTTTGCTAATGTTGTATGCACTCTTCGAGTTGTATCAGAAGCGTAATGGGTAAGTTTAAAAATGCCCGGTGTATAATCCATCGGCCCACCCATTAATCTTGTAAAGGGTAAGATCGTTTCATGTTCCGGCGCATTACCTTCGCTGAAGGCATTGTATTCATTGCCTCTCGCTGCTTCGCACGCTAAAAAATTGGGCCAGGTTCTTTGTAAACCCGTTGGCCGTATGGGCTCATGAATATCAATCATTATTTGATAGGAAGCCGCTTTTTCAATAGTACGCAAGTAATGATTCACCATCCATTGCCCGTCATGATGTTCTCCTCTCGGAATTATTTTGCCAACGTAACCAGTCTTTACCGCTTTGTAGCCAAATTCTTTCATAAAGCGAAAGGCAGTATCCATTTGCCTTTCGTAATTAGTAGCGGAGCCGGAAGTTTCGTTATGCATTATCATATCTACACCTTTTGCTTTCGCATACTCTGAAATTTCTTTTACATTGAAGTCAGGATATGGCGTTACGAAATCAAATACATTTTCTTTCCAGTTTCCAAACCAATCTTCCCAACCTGTATTCCAGCCCTCCACCAATAAACCTTTAATGCCATTCTCAGAAGCAAAGTCAATGTAACGTTTTACGTTGGCAGTATTAGCACTGTGCCTCCCATTAGGAACAAGATTTCCGTTTGCATCCGTACTGTCGGGATAATCAGAATAACTCCATGTTCCTTTACCCGTCTGCATTTCCCACCATACACCTACAAATTTCATTGGCGTTATCCATGAAGTATTTTGTATTGCAGAAGGATCGTTTAAATTAAGGATCATATTTGAAGCAAGGATGTCGGTCGCTTTATCGCTTACAATTATTGTTCTCCATGGCGTATGAAAAGGTGCATGTAAATAAGCTTTGTTCCCATACGCATCCGGCACCAGTCTTGCCGACAATTCATACGAAGCCGTATCAACATGCAATTGCATGGCAGGATAATTTACCAACGCGGCTTCATGTATATTGATGTAAAGACCATCATCTGTTTTCATCATTAGCGGGGTTTGCACAGCATAACGGTCAAGGGCTACACGCACTGCAATTGCTGTACTCTTTTCCACGAGTTCCTTGTTGTCTATCTCACTCAATTTGCAGGTCGTATACGGATACTCGTTAGTATCATAATCGCCGGGTATCCAGAATGTCTTATGATTACCCGTTAAATTAAATTGTGTTAGTTCGTCAGTAACGATAAAATATTTTATTCCGGGTTGTTTAGGGAATTCATAACGAAATCCAACACCATCTGCAAAAACCCTGAAGATTATATCCAGCAGCCGTTTAGTAGACTGCTGCTTTAAATGAACAGTTAATTCTTCATAGTGGTTACGTATCTCGCTCACCTGCCCCCAGACAGGTTTCCAGGTTTCGTCAACGGCGCTTTTTTCCGAACCTAAGATTTCAAAATTGCTGTTGAAATTATCGTCGTTAACAAATGTAAATCCAAGTGCGGAAGGCTTAATTATTGTCTTTTGATCGTAAGAAACTGAATAAACCGGAACACCACTTTTATTCAAAGTAAAATCCATTTTTACCCTTTCCATACCTGCGGTAATAACCTGTGCTGAAGCATTACCGAGCAGCGAAATGAAAAATAAAAAAACGGGAGCTCTTCTTAATAACATACATCTTATTTATGAGTAGAGAATGAGTGCAAGATGCATATTATTTCTCTAACTCTCAGGAAGAAGAACGAGTAAAAGTCAAATTTGATATCTAAGAATTAATAAATTTCTGTACAAAATTTTTGAAGATCTCAATTACTTTTTTTGCGAAGATACCATGTGGTACATCACATTTTCATTCGCTTGTGCCCAACCGTTTTATTTTTGATTTTGAGCATTTTTCATCATGTTCCCGATCACCCCATTATATTTTGATTCTGTATATCCTGCCGGTATTGCAAATAAAGAAGCAGCAAGATTTTTTTGTTCCACTTTTGTCAAAAGCATTTCAGAAGAAATGTTTTTGCCTTTAATTTCAATTTTTACAAAGTAGCCATCAGCGCCTGCTTGTTTCAACGCTTTAAACATATCAGGAGTCACCATAGATTTTGAAGAAGTCATCATTTTTTCCATTAGCGAATAGCCGGGCACACTCATGCATGTCCATATATCCATATCCATTTTATTACGGCCGGAAGAAGTTAACCTGGTATGTACACAAGGGTATCCGCCAATGGTTTCATTTCCGATTTTTGTAACAGTGTACTTGTTACCTGAATTTATAAGGGAAGTATCAATTATGTTAAGAGAATAGGTTTTGTCTTCATCATCCAATATCATGCTATAGTTGGGCTTGCTGATGCGGCTAATTCCAACCATCGGCCTGGCGCCGTTGACGCCCATCATAGCGGCTAAGTTCATTTCAACACGTCCCTCACCTGATGTTGTAAACCAGGTTTTATTGACACTTTTAGCGGTTCCTTTTTCAGTAACAACTGTGTTAGTAGTTTCATAATAAAACCCCGCACCGCCATTTGCTGCCGTAAAACTTTTTATTGCCGCTGCCGAATCAGTAGCCGAAACACCACCACCGCCGGCTAATATTCCCAGGGCTTTCATAGTTACATCGGCGGCAGATGTATCGTTTGGATTTTGTTGCGCAGCGCTTGCAAACGCTCCTAATACTCTATTGGTTGACGCGGTGTCGCCTTGTGTTCCGGCAGAGGTTGTTGTATTTGATGTTGATTTGGTTTTAGTTGCGCCATCAACTTTATCAAATACCTGGTTAGTGCTTTGGGCTGCTTTATCATTCACCCTGTTGTCAGCAGTATTTTTTACGGTATTCATAATTTTTTTCAAAAGTTGTGCTCTTACATCATTTGGATGTAAAAAAATAAGCAGCATTGCAACCACGAGCGTAATATTTATCTTTTTCATTTTTATATTATTTAGAGTAAATCATTTTGTTTTTAAAAATTTATTTTAAGGCAGCAGATAACAGCAACACAAGCGCTAATAAAAAACATAAAATTGTTACAAGCATAAGCAACAGTTTTATAATTTTTGTGTTTGGCATGACATGCTCTCCCGGTAATTTTTATAATGTCCTGCATCAGTATAATCGTAATTGGAGAAAGTTTTCAATCATTTGCCGGACCGGCAGAGTAACATACTGAAACAATAAAACTGAAAAAACTGAAAAGAGAGAAAAAATCAGCACTATCATGAAAAGCTCTTCGATATTTAGCGACGGTCTCATTTTAAAATTTTTATTGAGTTATAAAATTCATTTCAGAAATATTTGAAATATTTATACTGCAAAGATGTAATTGGAAATAAGGGAGTCTATCAAATAACCGATGAACGTATTTTTAAAATCGTCAAACAGTTTCATTCTTAAATAAAGTCTTCAAAAGAAAAATCGCGCCGCCCGGGCCTGGATCTGCACCAGGCAAAAGGTCTGCTCTGCTGAGATAAGTTTTTATTATTCTTTTAATTCAACTCAAAAGCAACAATTCTTATGTCTTTAGTCAGTGTTTGTAAGAATACACCAATCCGTTAGTGCGGCCTTTAGTTTTGTTTTTTAATCCCATGCTTTTTTAACCAACCATCACAGCCGTCCATGAATTGCTTAGGTTGCTCAAACCAGCAAAAGTGCCCTGCATTTTTAATAACAATTTCAGAAGATGAAGAAATATCTTTTGTAATCCTGTCGGCCTGAGAAACTTTGTCGCAAATAAAATCGTCATCACCCACAACAACGAACGTGGGAACTGTTATTTTCCCAAGATCAGGAAAGAGATATTCAGTATCAAATCCGGCGGCCCTTGTATAACGATTAGCTTCTTCGCTCATTTGAGCGACATCAAGTTTTAAAAACTCATTCATTTTGGTGATGTCATAAAAATAAAATGGCAAAATATACGATAAGCTTTGTTCAAGCGAATAATTAGTGGTGTCTTTACCAAAAAGAATATCTGCACCTTTTTCATAGTATGGCTCTCCTTTTCTTTTCAATACCAATTTTGTGAGTTCTGCTATCCTGACACTGTCATTGCCTGCTATTCCATCAAGGACAATGATTCCTTTTAAATGATCGCTATGATGAATGCCGTAATTCAAAACCTGGAACCCCCCCGCGGAATGTCCCATAACCCACACTTTCTCCTGCCTTAAATATATTCTTAATGAGTCCATATCATCCATAAAATCTTTACTCGTGTATTTTGTAGTATCTGCCGGACCTGAAGATTCTCCGCTCATTCTTGTATCGTAATACACGATGGTAAAATAATTCTCTAATGGTTGTAATGTAGATTTTAAATATCCTATCGAAGGCCCCCATCCGGGCGAAGGAAGCAAACACACAGGGCCTTTTCCGCTTACATAATAATGTATTCGTATGCCGTTAATTTCTGCAAAATGATCGCCTTTTGATAATGTATTTTGTCCGAAGGAAAAAGTCGCAAAACAACAAAGCAACAGAGAAAACAAATAATTTTTCGAAATATTCATAATTTTTAATTTTTAATTTCTTACATTTATTTTCGTTTATACCTAAACGTTAGCTACCGGATAATTTATTTCATCTTCCTCAAGTTATTTCATCCTCCTCAAGCCCGGATTAAACCCAACAATATCATTTCTTCTATTAACACAAGTGTCCTCAATGAGGGTAAAATGTATGGAATCATCTCCGTGAAAATCCAACCTGTATTTTCCCCAATAACCGTCCCCGCAAGCTCTTGCTACGGCATTCTTTATGGAAAAAACATGATGCTTCAACTTATAATATCCTGTTTCCCCGACTTGTCCGCCAGGCAGGTAGACATTATAAGTGCCATCATTTTTGAGTTCCACATATTCCCCGCTTGATGTTCCATCGGCATTATAAATGGTCCATTTTCCCGGTAAACGATGTTTCGGAGAAATAAATGCAACCATTATTACAGGAATAAATACAAAGAGCAGTGCTGCTTTAAAATGTTGTTTCATAAAAAAAATTTAATGATAAAAAAAAGTTACTATCGAAAATACTTTTGTCCCGGGCGCATGGGAATATTAATCGACGAACGTGCGTTCAAAATCGTCAAAAAAAAATGCCGTAGATGTGAAATTTGATAGGTTATCCCTGCAGGTATTTCCTGCGTTTTATGGTAATTAACTTCCCAATTTAGATTATGCTATAAATTATTATTTTTTGTCCGGCAAAGCATTTAATAAAGCCATTACCGCCCAGTTAGTACCTGCGGCTGAAATAAACTGGTTATCATCGAAAGGAGGAAAATTGCCTTGCACAAACGGCTGAATAGGAAATGATCTTGTCGGGACAAACCATGCGCCATCCTTATCCTGGGTCTTTAATAAATAACCTAATCCTTTCTGGTACGCCACATCGCTAGTTTTTTCCATGCTGCTTTCGTACAATGCATAAAGCATTTGTCCTGTAGCATACGCATCACTTTTCAAAGTAGGCAATTGCGACCAGCCGCCGTCTTCATTTTGCATTGACCTGAGCTTTTCTGCTACTTTTCTTTTATGAATATTATCGCTTCCGCACCATTGCAAACCCAACAACTGAAAAGCCAGTTCCTGTTGCTGATCCGTATTCACGTTTTCAAGCCAATGTCTTGTCTTTTTTACCAGTTCATCCACATGTTTCTTTTTTGCCGCAGATGCATACAACTCAATAGAGCGTATAGCCATAGCAGTTAGGTGTATATCGCCGGTTTCCAATGGAACCCGGCCCGACTCTGCGAGGAAAGATCCGTCAGGCTTTGCAAGGCTCATCATATAATCCACTGAAATATCCGTATTTATATCCGCAGGGTATTTTACAGCATACATACCCAGCAAGAGATAAGGTGTTGCAAAACTTATGGGGAGAAATTGATTTATTTGATTTGGATTACAGGCGTTGATCAGCGTATTCTTCATCGCAAGGTAATTGTCAGCAGAAAGTGAATCTGTCACAGCAATTCCCTTCTGAGTCGCTAAGCTGGTAGTCATTGCCGTTAGTGTGTTGTGATGGCAGGAAGCACATTTAAACTTTGTGTTATTAGTAAATATATAACCACTTCTTTGAAGAAGCAGAATGCTTTTGCCGGCAGATTGTTCAATAGCCGCTTTGCCGGGCGCATCAGGCCTATGCATCCAGCTTTCGAGCAAGCTCAATAAAATAATACTTCCTGAAAAAATAACAGAGGCAGTAACAATTTTGATTTTCATTTTATTGCGATTGAAGTGAAATTATTTATTTGCATATTTCTCCAAAATTGCTACAGACGGAGTTTTTCCTTTTTCTTTCGCGTAGTATAATGCATCCGTTCCATCCTGGGCTTTTTCTGAAACATTGGCTCCGTGTTTAATAAGCGCAAGCGTCATTTCGGGATCATCCGTTTCGGATTGCTCCAGCAGCATCAATGGTGTATAACCTTGCTTGCTTTTGGCATTCGGATTAGCGCCATGTTCCAACAGATACAGGAAGGAGGGTTTATCATGCTCTACTGCAGCAGACATCAATGGAGTAAATCCTTTAAAAGCGTCTAGTCCCTGCGGTATCCATTCTACCACATTTACGTCAGCGCCATTATCTACCAGCATTTTTAATGTAGCAAAAGTGCGGAACGCTACTGCGTTATTTATTGGATGATCGCCGAAAGAAACAGAGTCATTTACATTGAAACCGCTTCTTATAAAGAAACCCAAGCAGGGCTGTATCGCCCGATGACGCAGCATTGTAGACAAGATAATTATCCGACGCACTTTTCTTAAGCTCAGCGCCTTTATCAATTAGCAAATGAAAAAGTTTTAAAGTTCCGGGGATGGCCGCCAATTTTACTAAAATTCCATATCCCCCAATTTTGTGATTTACATCTGCGCCGTTATCTAAGCAGCAATTTGGTTTTATCCCAATCTGGTACTGCAAGCCATAAAGCAGTAGTGCCGTCCGATGATTGATAATTTACATTTGCCCCATGGGCAATTAATATTTTCATTTGCTCCACCGAACCGCTTAATGTTGCAGCCATCAATGCTGAATAATTGTCGAGCGAATCATTTGCCGTGGCACCATTTGCGAGTTGTTGTTGTAATTCAATTGCACTTCCCGATCTGATAGCCTGGAAAAGAGCAGCAGTTTTATCAATCGTAGTTTGTTGTGCCGAAAGATTAAACGACAACATCAGCACGAACACAGGTATCATTATTTTTTTTAATGCTGAATAGTCTCGTAACCTGTAATTGTTATCCATTAAAAATTATTAAAAATAAAAGGTGCAGGCAGCATATTCAATTTTCATCGGTTTGGATTAAAGAAGAACTGAAAGAAATTTCTTGTAGTAAGTTAGTGGAGCAAGGAAAAAATCAGCAGGAATAACCAATGAACGTATTTTTAAAACGACAGAAAGGTAGTTTAAAATTAAGACACAATGCAGGCTATTTCATTTATATCTTTCTATTTCTTTTACATTCCATTTTTATCCTCTGCATATCCCTCAGGTATTTGAAACATATTTGATGGAAGATTTCGCTGCTCCACTTTAGTAAGTTGCATCACCGTTGAAACATCCTTGTTTTTTATTTCAATTTTAACCATAAAGCCCACGCAGCCCATTTGTTTTAAACGGTCTGACACCTCTTTTGAATACATATAATTTCCTGTTCTTGATTCGAATTGGTTCATTAAATCTTTAACAGTCGCCTGCATAGGAACATCATTGCTTCTCCAGATGTCTACAGTATCCATAGTAGAATAAAAATTTCCTATGGATTTTTTGGAAATGATTCTTGCATGAACACTACTAAAGCCCAGAATTTTTTCTTCGCCGACTTTTGTTACAGTGGACTCCATTTTTTCTTTTGTATCCAAAACATCACGGTTTATATGATTTATGGTATATGTCTTTGCTGAGTCATCAATTATAATGCTTTCATCAGGCTTATTCGAATGAGCAATGACTATTATTGGCCCACTGCTCTTATTTCCCTTAAAAGAACTTACCATGTTCATTTCTGAACGCATATCTCCTTTAGAAGAAACGAACATTTTAGTAACTCCATTTATACTCATATCTTTTCCGGTTGATGTTGTTGTTAATTCATAATACATGTCATCGCCGGAACCGGAAGAAGTGGCAGTCGAAGTGCTGTCTTTGCCTGCGTTTTGTGTTGTATTTCCTGAACACGCAAACAATAAAACCGTTGAGAGAATGACCAGCGATAGTAATTTCAAATCTTTCATAATTTTTATTTTAGTTGTTTATGAATAATTTTTATTGCATGCCGTATAAAGCCGTGTTTTTATCTTCCTGGTAATTAGCCGGAAGATTGAATGTTGAATCAGGCATATCTTTTTGAACAATGCTGCTAAGTTGAATCAGTTGTAATGAACCGGATGATTTACTAATTGATTTTACTAATACACCTGAGCATCCTGCATCAATTATTTTTTTTACAACATCGGGAGAATGATTTTCAAAAATCACCGGTGATAAAAACTGTGAACCCGGCAAATCTGTACTGTACCATTCCTCGTTTTGCATGTTCGTGGTTTGCCCCAATGCTTTTAGTGTGTAGGATATTTTAACATGTACACAATTGTAACCGAACAGTTTTTCATCTCCCATTTTTTGCACCTGCAGATTAGATTCATTTTTTCCTAAATCGTTTCTTTGCTGCTTACTATATTTTTTGTACTGGTCGTTTAAAATAATGTTGTAATTTTCGTTTATGCCTGCCAGTGAGGTTTCATGCACTTTCATATTTAGGGCAGATGATTCTGCATAGCCTTCTGAATACTCATTCCATTTGTTTGCTTTATTGGTGCTGACGTATACGTTTTTCCAAAGCCCGTCTTTTTTATTGTTGACAACTGTGCCTCCTGTGTATTCAAGCATGATAGTATTTCCATTTCCTGAAACAGGTACTTTATAATCCACCAGTTGCTCAGGTGTATAAGTAACAGTATACGTTTTGGAAGGACCGGCTGTACCATTTTTTTGAGCCTCCATCATTCCTTTGGCAACAGACTTTAATGGATTATCATCCTTCATTTGTCCCAATTGCAAATTCAGCAGTGAGTTAGCAATTGCATCGCCGGGGTTTCCGTTTTTTCCCCCCATCATTGATTGCATCTTCTGAATCATACTATCCATGCCGCCTCCGCCGCCAAGATTCTTTAACATGCCTGAATCGCCCTTACCAAACATTGAGCTAAGGTTTTTCATTTGCGAAAGCATACTATCTGCGTTATTGTTTTGCGATGCTATTGATGATGGATCAACAGTATTCGCAGTAGTGTTAGAATCCCGGATATTATTATTCAGGGTTGATGAATCTGTGATACCTGGTATAAAGGCTTTATCACTGGTCGTTGCCTGGGCTGTATTATTTTTATTGGCTTTGGTTGAATTTTTACAGGAATAAGCAAGCAATAAAATCGTTGAGAAAATAATCGCGGCTGGTGATTTTATGCGTTTCATATCTTATAAATAATGAGATTTTAATTTATATTTTAATTCTTCATAAACGGCAGATTAAAACTGCCGTCTGTTATGTTTGCTTTTTCGTTGCCATGTGTCGTGCCCGGTGGGTTTAATGTTTATTGTTATTGTTCCTCCATTAGTAAAATCCGAAAGTGTTGCTTCTTTCACAACTGGCAGCGGAGGAAATTTGCTATTATCCATTTCCCCCGTAGGCTCCGATTTGTCTAACTTAGCAGGAAGCGTTTCATTGTCGCCGCGAAAATATTCGCCTGAAGTCATGGGTTGTATGTAGGCGCCCTTGTCAGCTGCGCCGTAATGGGCTGCTGTTCTTTTGTTATCATCAATAATGGAAATAGCCACATAGGTATCCTTGTCTTTACCATCATCGCCCACCACAATATTTACAACAGCATTTTGTAAATCTGTAGGTGGCGCTTGTGGCGGCACTTGTTTTTTTGGCGCTGTTGTTGGAATTTTTTGAACGGTAGTCGTTACAGGAATTACTCTTTTTTGATTAAGTGGTTTTAAAGTTTTTACCTGCGCAAACAATTGAATGCAGGAAAAAAAAGCAATGGTGATTAAAGAAAATGATTTTGTTTTCATTTGAAATAGCTTTAAAAATTAAATGTGATTATTCTTCACCGTGATATATTTGTTACTACCTTTCGATTGTGGCAGTTCATTTTTGCAAATCGAATTTTCCATCAGTTATCTGGATGTATTGAGAATAATTCTTTGCAATCTTTGCCTTCGCCCCACCTAAACCACCATCATAATTCACATTTACTAACTTTCCCGAAAAAGTACCTGTTAAATGATTTTGGTCATAAGAACTAACAACTACAATTACATCTTCTCCCGTGTATATAATTCCCTGGGGATTGTAATAGTTGATTATACAGTTCATGTCGCCGGTAGCATCACTTTTAATTTTTGAGGTACCACTTTTTTTAAATTCAAATTGAAATCCTTCCTTTTTTGCATCCCCATCCAGTATTTCCAGGCCGTCTTTTGCGCCATTAGGATCAACACCGAGTGGTATTTCAAAAAAACTTCGTTGAACTTTAAATGTTTTTTGCTGCCCATCTATAATGCAGGTTATCGTTCCTTTGTCTGCACTCCCGGATGAGGAAACTGAAGCCGCACTATTTTCAGTATTACCGGACTTATCCGACCCGGAAGAATTATTACAGGAGATGGCAATAGCAGAGAGCGATAAAATAATAAAAAGTATTTTTTTCATATGATTTTTTTAAATGATTTAAAATGTTGCCGTCACAGATAGAAGTCATTCTGCGTTATACAATTTTTTCCACTGTGCAGAAGTGGAAAAAGGAATATCAAATTTGCCATCTGTTACTTGTATAGTTTGTTTTGAATTGCTGTTACCACTTCCTTTTTGAAGTGTATATTTTCCCGAAAAAGTTCCCGATACTCCTGAAGAACTGATTGAATTAATGGTAACAGTAACAGGATCATCAATGTAGCTTGCAAAATCACCGGTTATATAGCCGTTGTAACTATAAGTAGGCGTAACATTAAAGGTTGTTGATCCTTCTTTAGCCGGTACCTGGAACATAAGTTTGTCGCCTATATTATTCATATCGGAAAGCCGGAAAAATATTTGTCCTTTGTTATCTCCTGTGAGGTGAAAAGCGGCATTTATATTTTGGTTTGTTCCGCTTCCTGAAAACTCCTTACCATCAAGCATACACGAAAAGGTTGCATCGCCGTCAGAGGCTGAAGTGTTAGAGGTTGAAGAATTAATAGAAGTGTTGTCTTGGCCAGAATTTGCAGCGGTCTTACCGGAACACGAAACAAATAGCAAAGCCGATAAAAAAATCCATAATATTAATTTTAGCTTTTTCATACCCTGTAATTTTTAAATCATTTTTTAACAACACTGTTTGATTTGTTTTGAAGAGAAGCAAGTACCTCAACTTTTTTATCAAGCGCAGAAACCGTACTCAACAATACCTGCAATTCCTGTTGCAATTTTTCATTGTTTGCAGAAAGATTTTCATTTTGTTTTTTCAAATCCAATATTTGTTTTTGCTGTTGTTCAATCTCCTCTGTTCTCTTTTCCAAAGCTTGTATAGCAATAAAACTTACACCAAGAAAGTCCTGCTGGTTGATGAGCGTATCACAACCAATATTTCCTAAAGCATCATGCCCAAATGCATTGTGAAAGTCCTGGGCCATCGGGCCGTAATGGCGGAATGTTTTTGAATCCTGCCCTTTATAGTTCCAGGTTCCTAATTTGAATTGTGATATTTTATGTAAAAAATCTTCTCCATTTACCGGTAATACTTTTTCTTTTTTTGTACTATCACTTATTGCACTCCAGCTATTATCTCCGTGATTGGCTAAGATGCCGGTGCGATTTGTATTGCCGCCTGTTATAAAATAATATCCGTTATTAAATCGGCAAATCATCTGGTCATCTGTGCCACTGCCCACGAAGCCTGCATTCCAGGGGTCGGTATCGCCAAGCATTGCATCACCTTTATGACCTCCATCAAAAAGATTATTTCCTAAAATAAAAGAAATTAGAACCGGTAGTGGTTAGAGTTTAGTCCCCATGGCAACAAATGAATTAGATTTGCCGCCAGCGGTATACTCCTTCCATGGCAAAAGAGTATTGGCCACTTGCTGTACTGTTATCTCCCATTGCAGTAGAATGATCTCCACTGAGCAGATTGTTATAATACTTCCCGAAGCGAAACGAAGCAGATGACCATTTGCCTGGTCGCTAACTACCGGCTGCAATGGAGTAATCCGAAGTGGCCATTTGTTATCTACACCCATTGCCACAGTGAAGAAATACCTCGGTTGCTTGTGACCATATCCTAAAGCAAATGAATAATTACCCCCGGAATAAGTATCGTCTCCTAAGGCAAAGGAGTAGTCTCCCTGCGGTTGCACTGACCATACCCATAGCTACCGAATGAAACTCCAACTGCTGTTGTGCCATTTCCTTCAGCGAAAGAGTAATCACCTAAGGCTTATGCGACATATCCCATAGCCACGCATCCGGTGCGTGGAGCCTGAGTGTTATATCCAGACGAAAAAGAATAACTGCCTTGTGATGATGTTTCAAATCCCGTAGCAAAGAATGCGGTACCCGTCGCAATATCATTGATATCCAAAAGCAGTTGACCAGTTTCCTATGTATTGATCATCCCATAAAAAGCCATAAGTAGCATCAAGAAAACCCGCCCGTAATGCACCTCTTTTGGGATACCATATAAATTTTGAACCGGTGCCGGTTTCTGAAAGTGTGTAACTGTTTGCGGAAAGCGTATCGCCTTTTGCTATAATACCACCGTCATGTATAATGTTTAAACCTGCTTTAGGGGTTGTTGTTCCGATACCAACATACTGTCCATTGTCAAAAATTTGCGAGTTACCTGCCGCAGAACTTCCGGTAAATTTGGCAATATAATTTGTAGTTCCACTTAAAGACGAATTTCCTTTTGCTATCTGTTGCCAGGCACTTCCATCATTATAATAAAACGAATTAATTGTAGTATCATAAACCAATAATCCTTTTGTATTAGGAATGGCAGTTCGGCTTGTAGTGCTGGTTCGTGGAATTAATATTCCTTTATTGAAAGCCTTTACATCAAGCATGGCATTGGCATTGGGCTTACTGCCATCATTGTTAATGCTGATATTTTGCGCAGAGATAAAGTTGTTAAGAGGCTAAATATTATATACAATCAATGGAAAAAATAAAATTCGTTTCATAAAAAGAAGCTTAAATGATTTAAAGTTTCATCTTCATAAAAATACTTTTGTATCGTAACGTCATACAATCTTAACCGACGAACGTATTCTTAAAATCGTCAGAAAATCCGGCATAGATTTTTTTGTAGTTTTAATAATTATTTTTCATGATAAGATTCATAAGAAATGCAATTATCTGGGCTACCATTGAAATATGTAATAATAGATGATGATGACATTGACCGTTCAGTGGTGGAAATGGAAGCCGCAAAATTTCCATTTTTAGAAAAAATCGCTGCCTGCAGTAATCCCGTTGAAGCAATGGAAATCATTTCAAAATTTAACCCCGATATTATTTTCCTCGATATAGAAATGCCTGAATTAAATGGAGTAGAATTAATCAGGAAAAAAATCACCGATGCTGCGCTTCCGGTTTTTATTACATCACACCCTGAGTTTGCTTTGGAAAGTTATGAACTGGAAGCATTCGACTATTTATTAAAACCTTGTCTTCTGAACGCTTTGCCACTTGTGCTTTACGGCTACGGGATTTTTACCAAATGCGTGCAAAAGCATTTGCGTTTGATACCGAAGAAGAAACTAATTTTATAATAATAAAACAAGGTTATGATAAATATAAAATACCCATACACGATATTTTATATCTTGAAGCAATGAGAGACTATACAAGAATTACTACCACAACGAAACAATATTTAGTGTTAACGACCTTAAATGGAATTATTGAAAAATTACCTCCTAAGATATTTGTTCGCATTCACCGAAGCTATGTAGTAAACCGAAACAAAATAGATGCGATTCAAAAAAATAAAATAAATATTCAGTCACAAGTGTTGCCCATAGGAAAATCGTATAAGCATGCATTAAGTTTTTCCTGGATGAATGATTTCCGCTTCGTTAAAAAATCATATGTCTGCTAAAAATGATATGGACAAAATGAGAAAAATTTCTTTTATATTTTTTGTCTTACTAAACTGTATAGCGGGATTAGCTAAGTCGCAGGCTCCGGATTTATCAAAAATTAAAAACAATAACGAAAAAATTAAAGCATGGCTTGATTACTGCGCAGAACTTCGCTTAAATAAAAATGGTGCAAAAGATAATTATGTTGTTTTACAACAGGCAGGATTAAAAGGTTTGCAATTGGTAAAACCCGCCGATGAAGAAAATAAAGCCAGTTTCTATTTATATACCGCACTCGGATATTATTACCAGCTAAAAGCCGACAGTGCACAATATTATTTTTATCAAAGTTTATATAGCGCCCAAAAAGCAAACGCAACCAAATTAATTGCGGGCGCATGCGAAGCATTGATGAGTATCAATTTTCAAATGCAGCAACCCGATAAGGTTGATTCATGTAAAAATATTCTTCAAACCATCGCCGATACTTCAAAAGACAAAGCCATTCTGCAGGATATTTATTCAGCTTTCGGAAGTTATTACCAGCAAAAATCATTTTACAGCACAGCACAGGATTATTATATTAAGAGTATTGAGCTGCGTGAAAAAGATGTTGATACAACAAAAAATACAAAAGCCAAATTTGATTATGCCATTCAATGCGACCAGCTTTCCAAATTATATTTAAATACAGAAATGCCGATAAAAGTTTGCAGCATTAAGGCAAGGTGAAAGGTTTGCCAATGTTTCGCCTGTGGTAAGCAATCGCTTTTGAGTTCTTTTGTTGAAGCTTTTACTACTTCCGGCAATATTGATTCCGCATTGTATTACAATAATGAATTAGCAATTAATACAAAAGGGCAATCAATTTTTCCTTCCGAATTGGTGTCATCTAATTTAAATATCGCTATATATTATATCGATCATAAACTATACGATAAAGCGATTCCCGTACCTTAATAAGGGCGATTCACTTGCTGCTATTATTCAATCGCCCTTTTTAATTTTCCAGGCGCAAATGATTAAGGGCAGGTATTTTGAAGAAACCAAACAACCCGACAAAGCCCTTCCCTTTTAACGCAGGCATTGCCCATTGCCCAACAACTTAACAAGGGTTTGTATTCTAACATTCTCCAATACATGGCACTTTCTTATAAAGAAAAAGATGATTTAGGAAAGCCTTGCAATATTATGAACAATATACAGGAGTGAAGGACACGCTTACAAAAGAGAAAATCTCAAGAAACTTTGCTGACCTGGAAACGCACTATCAAACTGCAGAAAAAGAAAATCAAATTGTTGTATTAGATCAAAAAAATAAATTGAATATACTGGAACTCAGGCAAGCTTCCAACACAAGAAATTTATTAGTTCTTGGATTAGTTAGCCTCGGTATTTTTTCATTACTCCTTTATTTTATTTATCGTAATAAAGAAAACCTAAATAAAATATTAAACCAGCGCAACCAACAATTAGACGAACTGAATAATGAACTTTCAGTCGCCAACGATACCAAAGCAAAATTGTTTGGTGTTATCAGTCATGACCTCCGTGCTCCTGTAAGCAGCATCGTGCAACTGTTCCATTTGCAAAAAGAAAATCCGGAATCCCTTAATGAGCAATTGCGCAATCAATACAATGAGCGTTTAAACAAGGCTTCTGAAAATGTGCTGGAAACCATGGAGGATCTTTTATTATGGAGTAAAAGCCAGATGAATCGCTTTACGCCTCAGAACAAACCCACCAAAATAGCTCCATTGCTCATGCAGGAAAAAGAACTTTTCGAAGAACAGATAAAAGCAAAAGATCTTCGGCTAAACATTAACGTTAGCCCGGAAATATCTCAAAATACCGATGAAAATTTTATCGCCGTAATATTAAGAAATCTGGTGCAGAATGCCATAAAGCAATGTGATGAGGAGGCAACGATTACTATCAGCGCAGACAGCGATACAATCAAAATAACGAATCCTTCCCCAAATAAAAATGCCGCAGAACTTAATTTAATATTGCAACAAACGTTAATAAGCAGTAAGTATTCGGGCCTGGGTTTGCAAATAGTAAAAGACCTTTCTAACAGGCTTGATCTAAAAGTATTTTACAAACAGGAAAATGATCAAAACATTTCAGCCGTATTAAGTTGGAAATAAAGGATACAACATTAAGTTAACATGCGGTTCCTTTGATGAGATATCCACTAATTATTTTGCATCGAACCAAATTCTCTTATTGTCGTTCCAATCGCCATTATAATTAATTGTAAGCTCCTCGCCACTGTTGATTAACCTTATTGTTTTTATTTGTATTGTCTCCTTATCGAAATTCATAAAATACTCACAATTACTTTCGTAACTGTGATTATACATGGGCACCAAACCGAGCGCCATGCAGCACTTATCCTTATTGATTCCCCATTCAAAAATATAATCGTGAAGTAAAGTTTTATCAAGAAAGGTTCTGTCTTTGGTAGTCATAACAATTACTGGCGATTCTTCAATAATAATATTAGCACCTATTTTTTCCTTAGTAAAAACACCTCTTCCTTTTGCGGTAGTCATTTTGAAATATAAATATTGTTTTATCATTTATTAAGAAGATAACTATTGTAAAATAAATTAATTTGCGACATTATCGGCGCAACAAAAAAATGGAAGAAGAAGTTAACATACAGGAGCAATATGAAGAAATTCTTCAAACCGGCGACGATGCTGCTATCAGCGAATTTCTGAACCAGCAGAATATAAGCGATGTTGCCGAATTAATTGAGGAAGATGAAGAAAGGGAGATGGGAATTTTCCTGCATCTCTCTATGCATCGTGCCGTTAGCCTGTTTAAAATACTGGAACATTCGAATCAAAAAAGGATAATTAAGAATCTCCCGCCGGCTAAAAGCGCAGAGTTGCTTAATACCATGCAGGCGGATGACCGCACAGATTTCCTGGAAGACCTGCCCAATGAGGTGGTACGGGAACTGGTAAAGACGCTTACTCCTGAAGAAAGAAAAATTACACTTGTCATTGCTGGGTTATCCTGAAAATAGTGTGGGTAGATTAATGACTCCCGATTATGTATACGTGCATGAAAACAATACTGTCGCCGAAGTACTTGATATTATCCGGCATGTAGGCAAGGATACCGAAACGATTGACGTGATATACGTAATCAACGATCATGGCGAATTACTTGATGATATACGAATAAGGGAATTTATTTTAGCCCCGCCGGATAAGAAAGTAAGTGAAATGATGGACGGCAGGTTTATTGAACTTAATGTTAATGATGACCAGGAAAAAGCAAACGAGGTTTTTAAAATGAATAATCGGGTAGCCTTACCCGTTGTAGATGATTATAATGTTCTGCTGGGTATTGTAACCATTGACGATGTACTATGGGTGGCTAACGAAGAATTTAGTGAGGATATTCAAAAGATAGGTGGCGCTGAAGCGCTGGACCAGCCTTACCTGGAGACACCTTTCTTCGGCCTGATTAAAAAAAGAGTTGGCTGGCTTATTATTCTTATTTTTAAGTGAAATGCTTACGGCTACTGCAATGGCGTATTATAATGATGAATTGGCTAAGGTGATTGTACTTACTAATTTTATCCCGCTTATTATGAGCAGCGGTGGCAACAGCGGCTCGCAGGCTTCATCTTTAATTATACAGGCAATGGCGCTCGGTGAAGTTACTATAGCCGACTGGTGGCGGGTTATGCGTCGTGAAATTCTCTCGGGTTTTGTGTTAGGCGCTATCTTAGGTTTAATAGGCTTTATGAGAATTTCTTTATGGAGTTTATTAATGCATCACGGTGTTATGACAGACATTTATGGCCTACATTGGTTTCTGATAGCCCTTACCGTTAGTTTTTCATTAATTGGCGTTGTATTGTGGGGTTCATTCTCGCGGAAGCATGTTTCCTATCCTATTAAAAAAATTAGGCGCTGATCCGGCATCTTCATCAGCTCCTTTTGTTGCAACATTAGTTGATGTTACCGGGTTGATTATATTTTTTAATGTGGCATTATATTTCCTTAAGGGAAATGGCTTATAACTATTACGGCTAAACGTTTTATCGATAATATCATTTAATAAAAATTAAATTTATGTGTGGAATAGTTGGTTACATCGGGCACAGGGAAGCTTATCCTATTATTATTACAGGTCTTAAAAGACAGGAATATCGTGGATACGACAGCACCGGAGTTGCATTGATAAATGATGAAGGGCTTTAAGTTTATAAAAAGAAAGGCAAAGTTGCCGAATTGGAAGAAGCATTATTAGGAAAAGCTTCATGCTAATATTGGAATCGGTCATACCCGTTGGGCTACGCATGGCGAACCCAGTGATGTAAATGCGCATCCGCACAGAAGTGCCGGCGGCAAACTGGCCATGATACACAATGGCATTATTGAAAACTATGCTCAACTAAAACAAGAACTTGTAAATAAAGGTTACACTTTCAAGAGTGAAACCGATACTGAAGTACTGCTAAACTTTATAGAAGAAATTTATAAAAATTCCGAGATGCCCGCTTGAAGAAGCGGTTCGCATTGCCCTTAAAAGAGTGAGCGGCGCTTATGTTATTCTCTTGCTGGATGAGGACCATCCCGATACTATTATTGCTGCAAGAAAAGGAAGCCCGCTGGTAATTGGCATTGGCAAAGGCGAACATTTTCTTGGCTCTGATGCCACGCCAATGCTGGAATACACAAAAGAAGTAGTTTATGTAAATGATTATGAAATTGCTATTATAAAAGCGGATGAGCTCATCTTAAAAAATCTCGGCAATGAAAAGCAGACACCTTATATCTCAAGCCTTGATATGGAACTTGCCGCAATTGAAAAAGGCGGCTATGAACATTTCATGCTGAAGGAAATATATGAGCAGCCGGCTACCATATACGATTGCTTACGGGGAAGGTTAGACGCTTCAAAAGGCACCATTACCATGAAAGGAATTGAGGATAATATTGAAGCGCTTGTCGCTGCACCAAGGTATATTATCATTGCATGTGGTACCAGCTGGCATGCGGGCCTGGTGGCGGAATATATTATTGAAGAACTTTGCCGGATACCTGTTGAAGTTGAATATGCATCTGAGTTCCGTTACCGGAATCCTATTATCAATAAAGGAGATGTTATCATTGCGATATCTCAAAGTGGCGAAACTGCAGATACTTTGGTAGCCATCGAAAAAGCAAAAGAACAGGGCGCTTTTATTTTCGGAATTGTGAATGTTGTAGGTTCCTCTATCGCCCGTGCATCTCACGCCGGCGCATACACGCATGCCGGAATGGAAATTGGCGTGGCTTCCACAAAAGCATTTACTGCCCAATTGGCAGTTTTGTTGATGATTGCTCTAAAAATTGCCAAAGCAAAAGGAACTATTGATGACAAGCGATATTCAAGGTTGCTGGTTGAAATGGAAGAAGTGCCGGAAAAAGTAGCATCTATTTTGAAAAATGGAAAAGAATTAAACAATATGCTATAAAATATAAAGATGCAGTGAATGCACTTTATCTTGGGCAGGGGATACAATTTCCCGATAGCGCTGGAAGGTGCATTAAAACTTAAAGAAATTTCCTACATACATGCAGAAGGATACCCTGCCGCAGAAATGAAACATGGTCCCATAGCGCTTGTTGATAAAGATTTGCCTGTGGTATTTGTAGCTACTAAGGATGAATACCATGTAAAAATTGTGAGCAATATACAGGAGATTAAAGCACGAAAGGGAAAAGTGATTGCCATAATCACAGAAGGAGATGATGCAATTCCTGCGATGGCTGATGATGTATTTGTTGTTCCTCCTGCTGATGAAATAGTTGCGCCATTACTAAGCGTTATTCCATTACAATTACTTTCCTATTATATTGGTGTTGCAAAAGGTTGTGATGTTGATAAACCGAGGAACCTGGCAAAGTCGGTTACAGTGGAATAACGCCTGTCCTAAAAGTTGAAAACCAATTTAATACTTTACATTACGCTGCCAGTCTATTTTTAATTTAATTAAATTCCCGTGTAGGGGTTCACGTTATGAATATAATTACAAAACATCCTGTAGATAACCTAGGCTATAACTTTATTGATCAAAAATATTTCCTGCAGGAGAAGATGAATATTATCTGCGAAATAAACAGAATAAGAATAGCAGCAATTATCGAAGACTTACTACCAGGGAAAAAGAAATTCTTATCCGCAGTGATAACAGTTCTGATGACTGGAGTAAAATTCTTGTTTCAGAAGCATTTGATCCGGTACTGGTAAAAAATTGTAAGTTTTTTGGATTGGTTCGCATCGGGAAATTAGAGCCATATTATCTCGAGTTTCATAATCTTCGGATGCCCGTTGGTATTTATAACAGCACCATTATCAGTTGCGATTTTGGCGACAACGTATGCATTGATAATGCGCATTATTTAAGCCATTACATTATTGGAAATGAAGTAATGATTGCCAACGTAAATGAACTGGCAGCAACCGATTATTCAAAATTTGGTAATGGTATTTTAAAAGAAGGCGAAACAGAGTTAACAAGAATATGGATGGAGGTTCGCAATGAAACCGGCGGCAGACGTGTAATTCCATTTGAAGGCATGTTGCCCGGAGATGCATATTTATGGAGCAGTTATCGCAACGACAAAGAGTTGATGGAAAGATTTGTTGAATTAACACAAAAGGAATTTGATAACAAACGTGGCTATTATGGAACCATTGGTGACCGCTGTGTTTTAAAAGATTGTAACATCATTAAAGATGTTTATTGGAACAGATGCTTATTTAAAAGGCGCCAATAAACTAAAAAATCTTACGATTAATAGTGATGAAGAACGCACATCGCAAATTGGTGAAGGTTGCGAAATGGTAAATGGGATTGTTGGCTACGGATGTAGAATTTTTTATGGCGTTAAAGCTGTAAGATTTGTGATGGCTTCTCATTCGCAATTGAAATATGGCGCAAGGCTTATCAATTCTTACCTCGGAAACAATTCAACAATTTCCTGTTGCGAAGTATTGAATTCGCTTATTTTTCCGGCACATGAACAACACCATAACAATTCGTTTTTATGCGCTTCTTTAATAATGGGCCAAAGCAATATGGCAGCCGGTGCAACTGTCGGAAGCAATCATAACAGCCGTGGTGCAGATGGTGAAATTATTGCCGGGCGTGGCTTTTGGCCTGGCTTGTGTGTAAGCCTCAAACACAATTCGAAATTTGCCTCGTTTACATTTTATCAAAAGCGGATTTTCCTAATGAATTAAACATATCACTGCCGTTCAGTCTTGTTAGCAATGACGTGGCCAACGATAAATTGGTTATAATGCCGGGTTATTGGTTTATGTATAACATGTATGCATTGGCACGCAATAGCTGGAAATTTGCAGACAGGGATCAAAGAACAGAAAAAATTCAAAACATAGAACATGATTATCTTGCACCCGATACTATCAATGAAATGTTTGATGCACTTGAACTATTGTCCAAATTAAAGCCGGATAGAGATGGCAATTATTTTGCGATCGGGTTTTGAAAACAGTGACCGCAAAACAGAAATATTAAAAGTTCCCCAGGCTATTGATTTGTTTAAAGAATTAATTTCATTTTATGGCATTACTCAATTGATAGAGCATGCAAGCAAGAATAAATTTTCATCATTTGAAGAATTTAAAAAAAGTATTCCTGTAAAAATTCAAAGAGCAAATGGATAAATGTAGGTGGGCAGTTAATGACTGTTTCAGATGTTGATAAACTTAAAACGCGACATTAAAAAGAATAAAATTAATTCATGGAGCCAGGTTCATGATTACTATCGGCAAAAAGGAGCTGGATTATGAAAAAGACAAATTAATTCATGCTTACACTTCGCTTCTTGAAATTGGAAATATAACATCAAAACAATTTACGCGCGAGGTTTTTAAAGACATGCTCGAAAAATCAATTGCCACCAAAATATGGATGGGCAAAGAGATTTACACTTCAAGGGCTAAAGACTATACAAATCCATTCAGGAAAATGATATATGAAAGCAGCGATGAAATGAATGCCGTAGTTGGCCGCCTTGAAGACAACCAGTTTATACAAGATCAATTAGCAGAAACTGATAAATATAAAAAAATGGTAAAAGGGATTATAAAAAAGATGAAATAAGACTGCAAGCTTCTATTCCTTAATTCAAAAAAGATTCCACAGCCAATAAATATCCCTTCAATCCAAATCCAAAAATGGTTCCTGCACATTTAGCAGTGATATGAGAATACTTCCGGAATTCTTCTCTTGCTTCAATATTAGAAATATGCACTTCAACAACCGGTATTTTTATTGCAGCAACAGCATCGCCAATTGCAATAGAAGTATGTGTATAGGCTCCCGCATTTAAGATAATGCCATCCATCTTTTTTGCGGCACTCTGTATTTCATTTACAATTTCGCCTTCAACGTTACTTTGAAAATAATCAAAATCAATCCTTTCATATTTCTTCCTCAGCTTTTCAAAATAATGTTCAAACGTTTCACTTCCATAAATATCTGTTTCCCTCGTGCCGATCAAATTAAGATTAGGCCCGTTTATGATTGCTATTTTCATAAAAACAAAATTAAATAATTAAAACAACTGGTATCTATCTAGTAAAACAACAGGGCTTAGTTTTTGTTTATCATATCAAAAAATTCATCAAACAAATACCTGCTGTCATGCGGACCGGGAGTAGATTCAGGATGATATTGAACAGAAAATGCCGGGCGGTCTTTTAACCTGATTCCTTCAATGGAATCATCATCCAGATTTATGTGAGTAATTTCAATATTTTTCGCGGCTCTTACTGCATCAGCGTCTACGCCAAAACCATGATTCTGGGTTGTTATTTCACATCTACCCGTAATCATATTTTTAACGGGATGATTTAACCCGCGGTGACCATGATGCATTTTGAAGGTGGGAATATCATTTGCCAGGGCTAATAATTGTTGTCCAAGGCAAATGCCAAACAAAGGTCTTTTGGCTTGAAGAATTTCTTTAATAGTTTTTACTCGCATAATGTAAAGGTTCCGGATCGCCCGGACCGTTACTTATAAAATAACCATGAGGTGAAAACTTTTCAAGTTCGCGGAATTCTGTGTCAGCATTAAATACTTTTACATAAGCTCCTCTTTCTACCATGCAATTCAAAATATTTTTCTTAATTCCAAAATCGAGTACGGCTATCCGTAAGTTACTTTTCTCATCACCCAAAGTATACGTTTCTTTGGTAGAAACTGTTGAAGCCAGATCAAGTCCATTCATAGATGGAACTTGAGAAAGTATCCCTTTAAGTTCTTCCAAATTATCGTTATCGCTCGAAATAATGCAGTTCATCGCTCCCTGCTGGCGAATATGTATTACTAAGGCCCGTGTGTCAATTTCATCAATGGCCACAATATTTTGCTTAATAAAATATTCCTGTAAAGAATCATTGGCGGCAAATCTTGAATATTGCTGTTCCAAATTTCTTCCAATAACACCTTTCACTTTTACAGAATCACTTTCCACATCCCCATCTTTTACACCATAATTTCCGACATGAACATTATTCATTATGATGACCTGCCCATAATAACTTGGATCAGTAAAAACTTCCTGGTAGCCGGTCATCCCGGTATTAAAGCAAATTTCGCCTGTGGTAGTTCCAATTTTACCAAATGATTTTCCGTGAAAAATATTTCCGTCTTCTAAAATTAAAACTGCGGGTTGTAAGGATCTTGATTCAGACATGTATAAGGTTTTGCAAATAAAAGAAAATGTGAGCAGAATAAATGAGCATATAGGTATTTTTTGCTAACAATTAATTTCGATTAAATATAAAAAAAATGTCCCGCCTGGCGGGACATCAAATAATATAAGAGATTTTATTATCAACTTTATTTGCCTCCTGTTAATTTATCCTGGAGTTCTTTTAATTCATCCCATTTATCAGCAGCTGCCAATTCAGCTTGTTGAGGCCATGTGCCGGGATCTAAAGCATTAAAATGGCCACCCGATTTTTCAAGAATTTCTTTTAATTCTTCAGGTGTACTTTTTGCCATTTTTGCAAATGTTTTTATTCCGCCTTCCTGTAACGCTTCAGCTGCTTTAGGTCCAATGCCTTCTATCTTTGTAAGATCGTCTTGTTTTTTAGAAGCTGATTTTGCTTTAACAGGTTGTTCAGCAACTTCGGCTTTAACTGCTTCAGTTGCGTCATTAGCGACAGTTTCAGTTGTAGCTTTTTTGCGTCCACCTGCTCTGCGTGTTTTTTTGCAGCAGTTCCGGCAGTTTCACCTTTTCCTTTACCATATATTTCGTTATAATCTACCAGTTCAATCATGGCAAGTTCTGCATTATCACCTACTCTTTTTCCCAGTTTAATAACCCGGGTATAACCACCAGGCCTGGACGCAATTTTTGCACTTATTACATCGAACAATTCTTTTACTGCCTCTTTATCCTGTAAATGACTAAATACGATTCTACGTTGATGAGTAGTATTGTCTTTTGATTTTGTAATCAATGGTTCAACATAAGGGCGAAGTGCTTTAGCTTTTGCTAATGTTGTTACAATTTTCTTATGCTGAAATAGCTGGCAGGCAAGATTGCTAAGCAATGCTTTTCTGTGACTTGCTGTTCTGCTTAAATTATTTCCTTTATCTCCGTGACGCATGACTTTTGTTTTATAGGTTATACCGTGTCAGGAATTATAACCTTTGTTATAAATGAAGAATGCTGAATATTTTACATTCAGCATTCAATAATATATTACTCGTCGTCGAGTTTTAATTTGCTAAGATCCATTCCAAAACCAAGGCCTCTTTCATTCAACACCTGTTCAATTTCACTCAAAGATTTTTGACCAAAGTTTCTGAATTTCATCAGGTCTTCCTGCTCGTATTGAACTAATTCGCTTAATGAATTAATTTTCGCTGCTTTCAAACAATTGAAAGCTCTTACAGAAAGATCCAAATCTTCCAAAGGTGTTTTCAATACTTTGCGAAGTTGTAAAGTTTGCTCATCAACCAAATCTTCTTTCTTCTCTTCTTTACTATCGAAAGTTATATTTTCATCAGTGATGATCATCAAATGTTGAATCAAAATTCTTGATGCCTGCTTCACTGCTTCTTCAGGATGAATTGTACCATCGGTAACAACATCCATCACCAATTTTTCAAAATCGGTTCTTTGTTCAACCCTTGTATTTTCAATGCTATATTTTACATTTTTAATGGGAGTATAAATTGAATCAACCGGAATGTAACCAAAATGAGAACTCTTTTCCCTGTTATCTTCTGCAGGAACATATCCACGTCCTTTGCCAATGGTAATTTCGATTTCGAGCTTTGCCGAAGTATCCATGGTACAAATCAGCAAATCAGGATTCATAACCTGGTAAGATGGAGAAGCCTCTCCAATCATTCCGGCAGTAAATTCAGATTTGTTTTTTAATGAAAGACTAATTTTTTCAGTACCGGCATCATGGTCAACTTTCTTTTTAAAGCGAACCTGTTTAAGGTTTAGAATAATTTCAGTAACGTCTTCAGTAACGCCTTTGATTGTTGCAAATTCATGGTCTGCCCCCGCGATGTTAATCCCAACTATTGCGTAACCTTCTAACGAATTAAGCAATACCCTGCGCAAAGCATTGCCAATGGTTACACCATAACCTGGTTCTAAAGGACGAAACTCGAATTGTGCTTCAAAATCATTACTTTTTTGAAGAACGATTTTGTCTGGCTTTACAAAATTTAAAATGGCCATTTTTTATTTTGTTTTGATTTGATTTAATTATTTATTTGAACTTTTCTACCCGCTGATCTTACTTGCTATACAATTCCACTATCAGCTGCTCCTTAATATTTTCAGGAACGCTTTCTCTTTCAGGATAAGCGATAAAAGTTCCTTGCATAGTTCCTTCGCTCCATTCAATCCAGTTAAACTTTGGATTTTTTGGTCTGAGGTTTCCGGTAATAGAAGTATTATCAGCAGATTTTTCTTTTAAGCCAATAATATCACCCGGGTTCAAAGAATAAGAAGGAATATTTACTACATGATTGTTGACAGTAATGTGCTTGTGAGAAACAACTGTCTTGCTGCCTGGCGGCTTGGTGCAATACCCATACGGTAAACCGTATTATCGAGCCGGGCTTCCAGTAGTTTAATAAGATTTTCACCTGTTACACCTTTGCGGCGTGATGCTTCTGTAAATGTGTTACGGAATTGCTTTTCCAATACACCGTACGTGTATTTGGCTTTTTGCTTTTCGCGAAGTTGTAATGCATACTCTCCAAGGCTTTTACGCTTGCGGGCTGCGCCGTGCATGCCGGGAGGATTACTGTTTTTTGTTAACCATTTCCCATTACCTGTAATGGGCTCTCCAAAGATCCTGGAGATTTTTGTTTTTGGTCCTGTGTACCGAGCCATAATTTATATATTGATTTTTTAGTGTCGGTATATCATCGTTAAAAATCAAAAATTAATGATATACCCGGTTATTAAAATATGTGCGATGTCTGATGTTTGGTGTACAATGTTTTACATCGTACGTCTTACATCGTACTTCGTACGTTGTTAAACTCTTCTTTTCTTTGGAGGCCTGCAACCATTGTGAGGTAAAGGGGTTACATCTTTAATCATTACAACTTCCAATCCTGATTGGGAAAGAGACCTGATAGCGCCTTCACGGCCGGAACCCGGTCCTTTTACAAACACATCAACACGTTTAAGACCAGCATCCAACGCAACTTTTGCCGCATCTGACGCGGCCATTTGAGCTGCATAGGGAGTATTCTTTTTAGAACCCCTGAAACCCATTTTACCGGCAGATGACCAGGAAATAACCTGGCCTTGCTTGTTGGTTAAACTGATGATGATGTTGTTGAAACTTGCTACGATGTGAGCATCTCCGAATGCATCAACCTTTACAATTCTCTTTTTAGAAGAAGCCTTTGTGTTGGTTGATGATTTTACATTTGTTGCTTTTGCCATAATTGTATTAAAAGGTAATCTTTAAAAATTTTATCCCGATTTATCGGGATTGAATTTACCCTCCTTCCGGCTTTTGGTTATCTGGGTTCAATTCAAAAAACAAGCCTTATTAAAAATTTCTTTTCAGAAATTAGATTTTAATTATTTCTTAGGTGCCTTCTTTTTACCGGCAACTGTTTTACGTTTTCCTTTACGTGTACGGCTATTGGTACGGGTACGCTGGCCGCGCAATGGCAAACCCTTTCTGTGCCTAAGTCCACGATAGCAGGCAATATCCAGCAAACGCTTAATATTGGTTTGTACTTCACTTCTTAAAGCACCTTCTGTTTTAAATTCGCCACTAATTACATTACGAATAGAAGTTTGTTCCTCATCATTCCATTCATTTACTTTTTTATCGTAATTAACATTTGCCTTATCTAAAATATAACGGGCAGTAGAACGGCCAATTCCATATATATATGTAAGACCAATTTCTCCCCTTTTGTTTTTTGGTAAATCAATACCGGCAATACGAGCCATATTATTTCGAAGATTTTATTTTTAATTTCTATACTATTGTCAATTCATTGTCAGAGTCATTATATGACCTAGTAATTTACTTGTTGACTTAATCTGACTTTTGACTAATTATCCCTGCCTCTGTTTAAAGCGGGGATTTTTTTTGTTGATTACATACAACCTTCCCTTACGCCTCACAATCTTGCAATCAACGCTTCTTTTTTTGATAGATGCCCTTACTTTCATGATTTCACTTTTTTATTTGCTTGTGATACTTTATTATTTGTACCTGAATATGATACGCCCCCTTGATAAATCGTAAGGACTCATTTCAACTCCTACCTTGTCTCCCGGCAAAATTCTGATGTAATGCATGCGCATCTTACCCGAAATAGTTGCTAAAATCTCATGCCCGTTTTCAAGCTTAACCCTGAACATCGCATTGGATAAGGCTTCCAGGATTGTGCCGTCTTGTTTAATGAGTGCTTGTTTGGCCATATTGATTTTGGGAGCGCAAAGATAAGTTTAAATATTTTAATTTCACAAAAAAAGGGTTAATATTACAGCTACTTGCAAAAAATCTGCAATATGAAAATAAAAAATCTTTTATTTCCTGTAATAATACTTTTTGCCATTTCATGTAAAAAGAAATCTGATACTACAACTCCACCAATGCAGCAGGATATCTATTTAACTACCACAGCCGGAAGCACGTGGAACTATCACCAGGTCGATTCATCCGGAGCTACACCGGTCAATTCTGATTACACACTAACCTCGACCACCAATGATACAATGATTAATAGCAAATCATATCATATATATACAAACTCTGTGGGCGGAAATCAATATCTCAATTTAACAGGAGATAATTATTATCAGTACGATTCATTGCCAGCTGGGTTCGGCGCCACCACTTTCGAAAATTTATATCTAAAAGGCAATGTGGACGCTGGAACTAAATGGACGCAAAATTTTAGTGTGACGGTACCGGGCGTTCCTATTCCAGTTCCTCTCACTATTACTTATACAATAGCCGAAAAAGGAATTTCCAAAACGGTAAATAATCAACCTTATACCAACGTGATTCATGTGACGGCTTCCATTTCGTCCTCATTAATTCCGCCGAGCGCTTTAACAAGCTCGATAAATATGTATTACGCTCCTAAATATGGCATGATTGCCAGTGCAACTATTATCACTCTGAATTATTCCGGGGTTATTGAATATGCGAATATCACCACCCTACTAATAAGCGCGACATTGTTCTGATCAGATCGGATCGTCGGTGAGATGAACCTTGGTCATTTCCAGGTAATGATTTTGCAATTGATGTACTGAAATAGGTTCAGTCATTATCCGCCTTTCATCTCTATACCACATTTCGAAGTTTGAAAAATTATCCTGTTGGGGTGTTTGAATTCTGAAAGCGCCCTTCATATATTTTACGGAACCATCGTCGTTCACGTGTTTAGTAAATTTCAATTTCAATAATTGATTTTCATCGAGAGGAAGAGGAAATAATTCTTCGCTCTTAAACCAAAAATCCTGCACGCCATTGTACACACTAATTTCTTTTTCATCATGATTGAAGTCTGTTACTTCGCCTGCCCATGCCTGTCCGTCACTTTCGGCAAGCACATAATCGCCCGCTTTTAAATCGCTGAATTTTATCATATCAATTTTATATTTAGTGCTAAATTTAGGAAAAAATAGAATTATTCGTACAATCAGGATTTGGGTAATTCGTAGCATAACATCAAAAGTTGGCACTTTCTAAAAGATTGTTTTAAGGGTCGTTCACTAAAAAATTGGCTCAAACATTAAAACTCCTTTACTCCGCCCAACTCATTACATAATTGTCATCCTCAATTTCAAGTGCCTGTTTTGTTAACTGTAAGGGGTGAAATGTATCAACCATAACAGCCAATTCTTTCGTTTCCTTCATCCCGATACTTTTGTCTACAGCACCAGGATGAGGCCCATGTGGAATTCCGCCGGGATGCAATGTTATCATGCCCCTTGTAACATGCTTCCTGACTCATAAAATCTCCATCAACATAATAAAGCAATTCATCGCTATCAATATTACTGTGGTTGTATGGCGCAGGAATTGATTGTGGATGATAGTCGTACATCCGTGGAACAAAAGAACAGACTACTAAATTGTGTGCCTCAAACGTAAGATGTACAGGTGGTGGCTGATGAACCCTACCAGTTATTGGTTCAAAATCATGAATGGAAAAAGCAAAAGGATAACAGCAGCCATCCCAGCCAACAACATCAAAGGGATGATGAAGGTAATGAATGCCATACATCATGCCTTTCTTTTTGGTCATAATAAGAAAGTCGCCTTTCTTGTCAATGGTCTGTAAATTTTCCGGTTGGCGGATATCTCTTTCGCAATAGGGAGAATTTTCAAGCAACTGGCCGTAATTGCTTAAATATTTTTTAGGGTAACGCACAGGGCTAAACGATTCTACTATAAAGAGGCTGCTATCTTTTTTATCAAATTCAATTTGGTAAATGGAACCTCGTGGAATAGCCAGGTAATCGCCATAAGCAAAAGCCAATTCTCCGTATTGCGTTTTAAGTTTCTTCCCTTGGCGCAAGTATGAGGTTTAGCCATTGCCTGGCGTACTTGTGCCATCGAATACTATGTGTAACTTAACACAACTAATCCTATCATTCCGAAGAAATCCCGTGCACTGCTATATTTCCAATCTTTCGCTTTTTCTACAAACCCAGCAACCACAGGATTTTGATGTATGCAATCTAAGTCTTATCAAACATTTCCTGGCCTTTTATTTCAAGTGGTTTGTTATGGTGTTGCTCCCAAAAGTTCCCGGGACCAATCTTTGTTATGGCCATTCTTCTTACGAGTTCTTTCCATCATCCACAACATCCACTCTTTCTTGCTTTCGTGCACATTATTTTTAATCTCTTCTTTTAATTCCAGTGGTGTACTTTTTTTCATATCACGAACAATATCTTCAAACCTATCCTTTTTACCTCCTATAATCAGGTGCACATGGTTAGGCATTATACACCAGCCATATATTTCAAGTCCCCTCTTTTCCTGGCAATTCTTCCACGAATCTATAATTATTTGAAAATATTCCTATCTTACAAAAACACCTGCCTGCCGGCAAGGCAGGTCAATCCAGTTTACTGTGGCATAGGAAATAAAATACAGTTTATCATTATCATGAAATTTATACTTTCTATTCACAAATTAAAAATACAAATCTCTTTGCAATAACGCACAAGGATAGCTTACGCACAATGCCCCGTTCATCCAGCGAGGGAGGAAGTAGCAATCCCTGTTGTTGATGGTAGGCTTTAAAAGTCACACTTAGTATACGTTTTGACATAAATATTAGATAAAAATATCCTACATGTTATCGCTGCCTGGCTCCTCCCTTTTTATCAACATACCTGTTAATAATTGTTCCCCCTATCTAATAATAAAAAAGGCTGCCTACTTTTGAGACAGCCTTTTTAAATTAAATCATTAAAATATTATTTCAACAATTTTTGAGTGAAGAATTCCCCACCTGTTTGTATTTGTAGTTCATAAATTCCCCGCACCGGTGGTTTAGATATAGTTACATTCCCCGGTCCTGAATATGTTTTTAATAAACGGCCATTCATATCTATTAAACGAAATCTTATTGGCTGCGAAGAAATCAATTGCCAGTTAGTACCATTGTCTTGTATATACCAACGTTTTTTAGTTCCGATAGTAATACTTCTTGTTCCCAAAATTTTTATATTGCCATCAACATCTTCTTGCGATAATCTATAAAGGTAAGTTCCTGGTAAAGCTGGTACATCTGTGAAAGTATAACTTGCGCCTGTCGGTAACGATGATGAAAGAACCTTTCCATCAGCCGCAAACGCCGATGGTTGCGAAGCAGGTGCACGCTCAATAATAAATTGTTTGTTTGTAAATTCCTGGGCTGTTTTCCATTGCAATACTACTCTTCCGTTTTCAGGGCGGGCATTAAAATACTCAAGAGATACAGGCAATCCAGATGTAGATGCAGTTCCGGTTATCGCAAATATATTAGCAACTGCAGTTTCAGTGCCGGGTACTGTAAAATCAATACTATTAATTTGTTTAAGTTGGTCTGGTACCGCTATAGTAATGGGGTATTCGTATATTGTAAAATCAGTACCATTTAAATTTCCGCTGAAGACCTGGGCTCGCCCCAAATCTTTAATTCCGTATGATGCACAACCAGGGCAAAACCAATCGTCAACCGAAATTGTTCCTGTCTCGGTGCTCAAGTCAGAAAAATTTATTGTATAATTTATATTATGAACGTCTCCATCACCTCCATCTGCAGCTACAAATAAAGTAGAGTAAGATCTTTGATCCACGGGGTCAAAAGTAAGGGTACCCGATTGGTTAGCTATTAAACGCAAATCATTGTTTAAGTTATAAGGAGCCATTTGAAACAGATGTCCTGTGCTACTTGTATATTGTCCGTTTACGGGAAGTCCATTAGTAAACTCTACAGAATTATTACTATAGCCTTGCGTATAAAAAATATTAACTGATAGATCAACTGTATTAGTAACAGATGAAGATGGAAGTGAATTAAGAACCGGATCCGCTATTACATCTTCGTTAAAGCCGGTCAGGCTAATTTGTATTTCCGGATTTTGAGCTTTCAAAAAAGAATTTACACAAAAAAAAAGAAGAGCTGTTAGTGAAATTTTTTTGAAAGTGGATGTAAAATTCCGAGGTAAAAGTGGTGACATGATTTTTAAGAGTTTAAAGAATTTTTAAAAATTTATATTATGATTGATTCACATACAAATATCACACCTTCATTTTAAAAGAAAAATTATATTTATCCGGGCAAAAACCCTTGTAAATAGAAATCGGGATTTTAGCTACAGGAATGTGACATGGCAAATTTGAAATCAGTAGATTTTTTTGTTTTGTACTTATTTAACTGTTTGTAACACAAATTGATCTTTCAGAAGTTTTTTATTACAGCGTATAAACTTGCTCGTTATATACGTACAACTTAACAATCCCCCTGTTATCCTTAGTATATCCTTATTCGTTAGTTGCGCTGTCCTGAGTTTACCCCTTGCTTGAGGCGTCAATGGGATATCTTTATTAACCCCGACTTTCCTGAATCAGGAACGAAAGGATAAATATCATCTGCTGTATAAGGGGTTTGATCAAGTCCAGAGGAAAAAAGTGTATAGTGAGAAGAATCGATTTTCTTATAATTGAGAAAAATCTAATTTCCTTGAAAATATTCCTTTTTGAGATAAGGGATCCTTTATGAATACTGTAATATCGACAAATTTGAGTTCCTGAAAACTATCAGGATAATTTTCAAATTGCAATTTGCAAAATTCTACATCTCGCATTACTTGATTTAACGAATATCGTGCTAATTCAATTTGTTTAGCTTTCCCAACATTAGAATATTTCGAATAATACAATCCTCCAATAAAAAATGCGATGGTGATTAGCAAGCCTAAAAATCCAATAAAAGATAAAATCCGATCTTTTAGGATAATGACCTTTTCGTAAAAGTAAAATCGCTACTATGAGACCCGCAATTGAAATAATTGTGAGAATACCATACCAATAGTATTTTCGATGGCTGCCTTCTGTCGCATTCATAATCAAAAATGAATTTTAAAAGCCAGGGATGAGTCTAGCAATGGGTCCCCAAAATTAATCCCAAGCCGGAAACCGTTGCATCGCCACCCGTTATTCCAGTATCGTCAGAATAGTTGGTTCCTAAAGTAATGCCGCCATCAGCCTCCGCATTTACGCAAGTATACGGCCGAGCCTTTTGCCTGCCGTACTTGTACCAGCGAATACCAAGTGTAACTTACCGAATCAATCCTTTCTTCCGATAGTTATCGGAACTGCAAAAATCCGGTGCGCTGCTATACTTTCAATCTTCCTGCTTAATTACAAAACCTGCGACAATGGGAGTTTATACAGGAAATCTTTATTTGTAAACCCACTTGTTACTTTAGCCTGGCAGCTACTCCGCCCAACTCATTACATAATTGTCATCTTCAATTTCAAGCGCCTGTTTTGTTAACTGCAAGGGATGAAATGTATCTACCATTACCGCAAGTTCTTTCGTTTCCTTCATTCCAATACTTTTATCAACAGCGCCCGGATGAGGCCCATGGGGAATTCCGCCGGGATGCAATGTTATCATACCCCTGGTAACATGCTTCCTGCTCATAAAATCACCATCAACATAATATAACAGTTCATCGCTATCAATATTACTGTGGTTATATGGAGCAGGAATTGATTGCGGATGATAGTCGTACATCCTGGGAACAAAAGAACATACTACTAAATTATGCGCTTCAAACGTAAGATGAACAGGTGGCGGCTGATGAACCCGCCCGGTTATAGGTTCAAAATCATGAATGGAAAAAGCAAAGGGGTAGCAACAGCCATCCCAGCCAACAACATCAAACGGATGATGCAAATAATGAATGCCATACATCATTCCTTTCTTTTTCGTCATAATAAGAAAGTCACCTTTCTTGTCAATTGTTTGCAGATTTTCCGGTTGGCGAATATCTCTTTCACAATAGGGAGAATTTTCCAATAACTGGCCATAATTACTTAAATATTTTTTTGGGTAACGCACAGGGCTAAACGATTCTACTATAAATAACCGGTTATCTTTTTTATTAAATTCAATTTGATAAATGGAACCTCGTGGAATAACCAGGTAATCGCCATAGTTAAAAGCCAATTCTCCATATTGCGTTTTAAGTTTCCCGCTGCCTTCATGAACAAAAATTATTTCATCTGCATCAGCATTTTTATAGAAATATTTTTCCATACTTTTTCCGGCGCAGCAAGTGAAATATGGCAATCGTTATTTACCAACACAGGCTCTCTGCTTTTTAATATAGTCATTTTCTGGCTTTAATATTAAATCCCTGGAAACTCCGGTGTTTAAGCATTTTTTCTTCTGCTATTTCCGGCGCAACTGAATAAGGCTTATCTGTTTTAATAATCTGGGTTGGCGGATGGGTGTGATACAGCAGCGATGAGTCTGAAGAAAATCCTTCTGTTGAAAATAATTGCTCTGAATATAAATTCGCCATCCGGCTTGCGAAATTGTGTATGACGTTTATGAGGAATGGAACCTGATTTATGATAATGTGGCATGTTGATAATTTAAGAATTATGAATTGAGAATTAAGAATTGTACGACCGGGTTACAATTTCTCAATTATTGGATAATTCTAAACTAAGCATAAGGAAAAAATATTTCCAGTTTCTTTTATCGATATAACAGGTAAAGTTGCGGAAGAAAGGCATCGTAAATTATTTGCTTTGTAAATTTACAGCTTATATTATACATCTTGACTAAGATTGGTTTACTATCAGATACACATCATTTTCTTGATCCCGCCGTTGCCGAACATTTTAAAAACTGTGATGAAATATGGCATGCTGGCGATTTTGGAAGTATTGAAATTGCGAAGGAACTCGCAAGATGCCACGCAACTCAAAGTGGCCATGCACCGCTATTAAGAGGCGTTTATGGAAATATAGATGGGTATGACATCAGGAGCGTTTATCCCGAACAGTTAGTATTTATGTGTGAAGACGTGAAAGTGATGATGCGACACATAGGAGGCTATCCTCCACGCTACAATCCGGAAACTAAAAAGGAGTTGTTAATTCACCGGCCCCAACTTTTCATCAGCGGGCATTCACACATTCTTAAGATCATGTATGATGATAAATTGAATTGTCTCCACATGAATCCCGGCGCCGCCGGTAAACAGGGATGGCATAAGGTAAAAACAATCATTCGCTTTGCAATAGACGGGGAAGATATTAAGGATTGTGAAGTGATAGAATTAGCGATTGAGGCTGATAGCTAATGTGACAAGACTCTGTTGACATTCAATATTACTACTCGACCCAATCTGCAATAAAAATATTAATACCTTGTCCCCCGCCATTATTACGGTTACTGCTGAACATTATTTTTTTACCATCGGGGCTAAACATGGGAAATGCATCAAAACCCTTATCCCTGCTTATTTTCTCAAGGCCTTTACCATTAATATCTGTGATATACATATTAAAGGGAAATCCTCTTGCATATTCGTGATTACTGCAAAATATAATGTGCTTTCCATCTGGTGTGAAGTTAGGCGCCCAGTTAGCCTTATCAAGAAAAGTAATTTGATGTGCATCGCTGCCATCGGCATTAGCAACAAATACTTCCATTGAAGTTGGCGCTACGAGGTTTTGCGATAATAAATTTTTATAGTCATCAATTTCTTCCTGTGTTTTGGGCCTGCTGGCACGCCAAACAATTTTAGTTCCGTCAGGGCTAAACCATGCACCGCCATCATAACCCAAGGGTATTGGTTATTTGCTTTACATTTTTCCCATCAAGATCCATTGTATACAGGTCAAGATCACCATTACGCATAGACGTAAAAATTATTTTATCTCCTTTGGGAGAAATGGTTGCTTCCGCATCATAACCTTTTACATTGGTCAACTGTTGCAGAATATTGCCATTAGTATCAGCTTTAAAAATATCGAAGCTTTCATACACCGGCCAGATGTATCGTTTCATCTTTTCTCTATCAGGAACAGGCGGGCATTCCTTAGAAGCGAGGTGAGTTGATGCATATAAAATGTGTTTCCCATCGGGATAAAAATAAGAACAGGTGGTACGCCCGGTTCCGGTACTTACTAATTTTGGTATAAAGGGTTCATCTGCTTTTTCCGGAATCTTGCCCATCCATATCTGGTCGCACATAATTCCCTGCGTTTCGTTCTTACGCTGAAAGATCACATACTTACCATCAAAACTGAAATAGGCTTCAGCATTATCGCCGCCAAAAGTAAGCTGGCGCATGTTTTTAAAATGATGCTCTTCCGGGTAAATAAGCGTATCAGCATTATTAATCGCTGATTTATTGAGATTGTATTCGTTTTGAGAATTAAAACTGAAATATGCAAAACTTAAAAGTGCAATAAAAATTTTAGTCATAGAATCTTTAAAATGGCCTGCAATTTAGCCAAACTTTATATTTGCAAGTCACGTCGATTAAAATAATGAAAATTCATTGCAGTAAATTTGCAAAATGATAAAAACAATTTTACGTATTCTATGTGGCGTCATTTTTATTATGCTTATTTCATGTAATGATAATTCAAAAGATAAGGCTCAAGCCGTTCTTCCTGCGAACTCGAAAGAATCATTAAAAATGGCAATAAAAAAATATCCCGATTCTCTCTTATTGGTACAAAACCTGATAGAAGCATATAGTGATGAAGGCTCTTACGATTCAGCTTTAGCACTTACTGATGCTCAAATAAAAAAAGACAGTAATAATGCTTATTTGTGGAATATGAAAGCCACTTTACATTTTGAAAATGATGACACCGTTAGCGCAATAGATGCTTTGGAACATGCCGTGGATATTTATCCTTTGCCTCAATATCTTGTTGCCCTGGGAACCATTTACGCCGAAATTAAAAATCCAAAAGCATTAATTATTGCAAACGGGCTGTTGAAAGCCAACAGGGTAAAATCCGGGGCCGATGCAATGTTTCTGAAAGGATTATATTATAGTTACATCAACGATAAACACAAAGCAATTAATTATTTTGACAGCAGTCTCAGCATGGATTTCACTTATATGTTTTCTTACCGTGAAAAAGCAATTGCTTTGTACGACTTAGGAAAATATAAGGACGCTTTAGAAGTTTTAAAAAGAGCAGTAACAGTTCAAAATAATTTTGATGAAGGATATTACTGGATGGGAAGGTGTTACGAAAAACTGGATAGTACTGACAATGCCATCCAAAATTTTCAAATGGCACTTTTGTATGATAAGAATTTTATTGAAGCACGAGCAGCGCTTGATAGCCTTCAAAATAAAAGCCAGTAAAAATACCAATTGATTATTCAAATTTTTAGAAAATGATGGTTCGTAACAAATAACATTTAATAACCTGTTCATGATACTTGCCCCTTCTTTATTAGCCGCTGATTTTTTACACCTTGCTGATGCCTGTAAAATTGTAAACGAGAGTGAAGCGGATTGGTTTCATTTGGATGTAATGGATGGACGCTTTGTTCCCAACATCAGTTATGGCATGAATATCATTAAACAACTAAAAAAAGTGGGCACTAAATTCTTTGATGTTCATCTTATGATATTGGAGCCGGAAAAATATGCGGATGAATTTAAAGATGCCGGCGCAGATGGACTAACGGTTCATTTGGAGGCGTGTACGAATTTGCACCGCAATATTCAACAAATAAAATCTTTGGGAATGAAAGCAGGTGTTGCCATCAATCCCCATTCGCCCGTTATACTTCTAAAAGATATTATTGCTGATATCGACCTTGTAAACCTCATGAGTGTAAACCCGGGATTCGGCGCACAAAAATTTATTCCTTATTCCATTCAAAAAATTCAGCAGCTTAAGAAAGCTAATTGAAGAAACAGGTTCTTCTGCAAAAATTGAAATTGATGGCGGCGTGTCGTTACAGAATGCAAAAGAAATTTTGAATGCAGGCGCTGATGTGCTTGTTGCAGGTAATGCGGTTTTTGGTTCTGATGATCCGAAAGAAACGATAAGAAAATTTAAGACGATCTGAATATTTTTGAAGGTCAATATTCACAACTTACGCCTACATTTTATCATGTATTTGTTTTAAAACATCGGCGGTTTGTTTCAACCAGTTAGTTTGAGTAGTATCCCAATTATATTTATTAGTGGTAATCACATCTTCCATTATTTGTCTTGCCTGCAAAGCTTGCTCATCAGAATAAAAACAATTCATCCATTTTCTATCAAGATGTTTTTCAGACATTACAAGAATTCCACCCTGGTACCATTTAAAACATGTTGGCAATCCATTAAAACTTACATCGTTATTGTCGCTTTCAGCATTACCTGTAAATAGGTATTCATAAAATTGAACACATTCCTTCAAGCGTTCATTTAATTCTTGCGGGCTCTCCGCTTTGGCAGGTTTTATTCTCCACCTGCTGTTTATTTTATTATAGGGATTTAATGACGCATTCGGCCAGAACAAACGATTCCCTTTTACATAAAGTAATGTAGTACGATCCTTTTCAACCCGCCGAAACTGCATCGTATCGCCCTGAACATTTAACATAGTATAGGTTGCTTTTTTTCCGTCATCAAATTGTGCGTCGATCACTTTGCCTTTAAGGGTAAATTTTCCATAGCGCATAGTAGCCATTGGATCTTCAAGAAAAGTTGAGTCGGTCATAAAAATAATACCGGGATAATTATAAACACCTTCTTCCTGGTGATCGTACACATCCCTGAAAGTTGGGTTCTCAGCGTCAGTAACCTCCCAATATTGGCAAAGTTTATGAAAAGGATCCTTCACCGCAGGCTGCTTTTTCATCTGCAATTTTTTCATCTTTGTGTTCCTGTTGCATGGAACAGTTTACCGGCAATAACCAAATAACAAATAAAAAAATAATGTATCTCTTTCTCATTTTTCAAAAATAATAAAATTGAAAGGGAATGGATAACATAATGTAATCCATAAAATATTATCTTCACTTTATGAGAACAGTTGCTTCCTTTATCCTTGTCTTAATAACGCTTTCAGCCTTTTCACAAAAGAAGACTGCTTATGTATCAGGCAAAGTAATTGATGAAAACGAGAACCCGCTACCGGGTGTGAGCATAACCATATTGGGAAAACAAAAAGGTATCATCAGTTCCGATTCTGGAACCTACCGCATGAGAGTTCCCGCAGAAAAAGCATTCGCATTAATATTTTCCTCTGCCGGCTACCGCGATGAGCAAAAAAATTTTTACCTGAGTGAGAACGAAGAAGAGCAACTAACGGTAAAGCTTGAACGAAATAGCAAGATCCTGAAAGATGTTATTATAAATGATAAACGGGAAAGAACAGAAACAGGCCTGGTAAAAATAAATCCGAAAAGTACCACCACTTTGCCAAGTGCTACCGGCGGCGTGGAGGCATTAATAAAAATATTGGTTGGTAGCAACAATGAACTGACCTCGCAATATTCCGTTCGTGGGGGCAACTACGATGAAAACCTTATTTACATAAATGATTTCGAAATCTATCGCCCTTTTTTAGTGAGCAATGCACAGCAGGAAGGATTGAGTTTTATAAATCCCGAACTCGCAAAAAATATTAAGTTTTTATAATGGTGGCTTCCAGGCAAAATATGGAGATAAAATAAGCAGCGTACTCGATATTCAATATAAAAAACCAACGTCGTTTGGTGGCTCTGCTTACATAAGCTTTTTGGAGCAAGGCTTTCATATTGGAAGGCTCATCTAGGAAATAAAAAATTTACATGGCTGTTTGGAGTTCGCAGTAAAACGAATAAAGATTTATTAAGCAGCCAGGAAGTAAAAGGAAATTATGTTCCTTCGGCTGCAGACCTTCAAACTTTTATTACTTATAAGCTTTCTAATAAATTACAACTTGAGTTACTGGGAATAATTTCGGGCTCAAAGTTTACCCTTGTTCCCGAATCGGCTGAAAAATCTACGGCCGTTTTTTCTCCTTTATTTACAGCCGATCTCGCTCTTGACATATTTTTTGAGGGACAGGAAAAAGATAATTACAGCACCAATCTTGTTGGCTTGAGTCTTGATCAAATAATAAATAAACGGGTTAAATTAAAATGGATGGCAAGCCATTATGGTGATAATGAAAATGAAAACTTTGATATCACAGGCGCTTATCTCTTCGGTGAAAGGGATTTTGATAAAACAAGTTCAAGCTATGGACAGATTGTTAATCCCCTTGGCGCCGGCGTTTATCAAAACTATGCACGCAATGCATTAAACATTGACGTTTATAACTTCAGCCACAAAGGAAGTTTTGATTTGGGGAAACACTTTATACTATGGGGCGCAGGCTTTGATCATACTGTTATTCACGATAAACTAAATGAATGGGAATACCAGGATAGTGCGGAATATTCGCTGCCTTACAATCCTAACCAGCTCAACCTTTTCAAGGTATTAAAATCATCCACCGATCTTTCCGTTGACAAGTATAGTGGTTATGTGCAGGATAACATTCGTTTAAGCGACTCCGTTAGAGATGCCACGTTACAGTTAGGAGCGAGGTTTAACTATAACTCATTGAATCACGAGTTTATCGTTAGCCCCCGGGCACAGTTCAGTTATAAACCTGCCTGGAAAAAAGACATTGTTCTAAAAGCATCCGCAGGAATATACGACCAACCGCCTTTTTACCGGGAAATGAGACGATATGACGGAACAGTAAATACGGCGCTAAAAAGTCAGAAGAGCATTCAGTTTGTTGCCGGTTTTGATTATAATCTTTCTAACGGGGACCGGCCCATGCGCATAACTACTGAAGCATATTATAAATCTCTTACGGATGTCGATATTTACGACATCGATAATGTACGAATTCAATATTATGGAAACAATAACGCAAAAGCGTATGCGACCGGAATTGAAACCCGCATTTTTACTGAGCTGGTAAAAGATGCGGAAAGCTGGTTTAGTATTGGATTAAGCAGCACGAAAGAAAATCTTAATAATGATTTTTATTATACTTACAAAAATGCGGCAGGGCCAGGTTATTACTTCCCAAACAAGCGACCAGGTTGTTGCTGATAGTGTAAAAACTGAAGTTGGTTATATAAGAAGGCCAACTGACAGGTTGCTCACGCTCGGTCTATTCTTACAGGATTATTTAAGTACCAATAAAAATTTTCGGGTTCATCTTAATCTTATTTATGGAAGCAATATGCCCTATAATATTCCCAACAGTGTGAGGTATCGTAATGCATTAATTATTGAACCATACATAAGAGCTGATATTGGTTTTAGTGCATTATTGCTTAGCGATAAATCGTTGCGCCGAAGCCACTCTCCTTTCCGGGGCTTTGAAAATATATGGGCAAGCTTAGAAGTGTTCAATCTAATTGATCGTGCCAATACCGTCTCTTATCAATTAGTAAAAGATTTTGCCAATGATACATTTAGCATACCTAACCGACTAACGCCAAGGCTTATTAATTTTAAATTGCTGGCGAGGTTCTAGATAGCATGTAATTTTGAATTGCTATCGTCTATCCAATAAGTAAACCTTTTCAATAATCAAACACGAAACAAACAATTAAATGAACGAACAGCACCTGGAAATTACACAAATAGAATTGTACAAATTATCGATTCCTTTAAAAGAACCATTTGTCATTTCACTGGGTACTATTTACAGTGCAGAAAATGTATTAGTTGTTATTAGGGCTAATAATGGACTTGTCGGCTTTGGAGAATGCAGTCCATTCATGACCATTAATGGTGAAACCCAAGCTACCTGTTTTTTAATTGGTGAAATGCTGGCCAAAGAAATTGAAAGGTAAAAATGCTTTGGATATTGAAGATTGTATGGAAGTGATGGATAAAACTATTTATGGCAATAGCAGTATCAAAAGTGCCTTTGACATTGCTTTGCACGATATTGCTTCGCAATGCGCCGGTAAACCACTGTATAAATTTTTAGGTGGAAAAAAAGGTAAAACATTAACAACAGATTACACGGTAAGTATTGGTGAGCCCGAAAAAATGGCCGGCGACGCTTTGAAAATTAAGAACGCAGGTTTTAGTGTTATTAAAGTAAAGTTGGGAGAAAATAAAAATGCAGATATTGAGAGAATAAAAGCAATCAGGAAAGCAGTTGGAAAAAAAATACCCATTCGCATTGATGCCAACCAGGGTTGGGATGTAAAGACTGCAATAAAAATATTAGGTGCCTTAAAAGAATATAATATTCAGTTTTGTGAAGAACCCATACCACGTTGGGATTTTATGAACCTGGGGAAAGTAAGAAAGAAAAGCCCTATCCCGATTATGGCTGATGAAAGTTGTTGCGATCATCACGATGCAAAAAGATTGATTCAATTGAAAGCTTGTGATATGTTTAATTTAAAATTGGGGAAATCATCCGGTTTATTTAAAGCAAAAAAAATAATTGCACTGGCGGAAAAAGAAAATATGCAAATGCAGGTAGGAGGTTTTATGGAATCAAGAATTGCAATGACAGCAAATGCTCATTTGGCGTTGAGCAGCAAAAATATTTTATATTGTGATTTCGATACGCCACTTATGTTTGAAAACGATCCTGTAAGTGGTGGCATTATTTATCAGCCTGATGGAATAATTAAAGTGCCCGATACAACGGGCCTCGGCGCCTGGATAGAAAAAGATCAATTAGATAAATTGGAGAAGATAGTGATTTAAGATCACCTGTTGCGGCAATGAGATTAGATATTTTCGATAGCTATCTTGTAATTTTTCGAACGCCTAACGGTTACGGCTGCTTGAAAAACTTTTTTGTATTGCCTTCTTCAGATCCTGCTTTATAGTAACTTCGGAAATACTCATCAGCCGACAGAACACCGCTTCCCTTTATAGCAAAAAAGATCAGTAAAATCAACACAATTGCCGAAAGAACCAGTTCTGATGTGCTTTGGTTAAGCCCGTCTTTTGTATTTATAAAGAATACAGCACCGATAAGAATAGGTATCTGAATAATGCACGAAGTTTTAGTAAAAAGCCCAACGATAATAAATAATCCTCCCAATAAATTAATATAAGTAATCAGAAAAGCGATCCATTCAGAATTTTTATGGATGGCGCCTATCGACATCTGCTTCAGCATTAAATTAAGATCTGATGAATCATGGATAAATGTAATTCCCTTCCAAAAAAGAATAAGCCCCAGTGCAATTCTTACCAGGGTGAGCCAACGTGGCTGGCTTAGGCTTGCTTTTTCCGTTATATCGATGTCTTTCATAATTATGGAATTTAATTGATAAACAAAAATTTTTAAACCTCGCGAAGAATGTTACTCCTAAAGTTAATAATTATGCATTCATTTTCAAAGACGTTCTTCTTCGTAAAAGTTTTCTCAAATTTGTTTTTAAACCGATGTATATGAAAATGCTTTTTTCGCTTTTAATTTCAATAATCGTTTGTACCGCACTTTCATGCTCCTCTGCAAAACATTCAACAAATAATGAAAAGATCGGCAGTTTAAAATTTCTTAGTGAATATGATGTTCCATTTAATATGAATTTTAGAAATACAATCATCGGTGGATTGTCCGGGATAGATTATAATCCCGCCAGCGATGTTTATTACATGATTTCAGATGACAGATCTGAAAGAAACCCTGCACGATTTTACGAAGCCCACATAATGATTGATAACAACAAAATTGACACCATAGTTTTTACCGATGCAAATTTTTTAAAAAATAGTTCTGGAAATAACTATCCCAATTCCAAAACAGATCCTTATCATACACCTGACCCTGAAGCCTTGCGCTACAATCCAAAAAATAATACAATGGTATGGAGCAGTGAGGGTGAGCGTATCGTTAGGCCCGATAAGTTAGTTCTGGAAAACCCTGCTATAACCGAAATCTCTTTCAGTGCAAATTACATCGACACTTTTCAGTTACCAACTCAACTACACATGCATTCCTATGAATCGGGGCCACGGCAAAACAGTGTTTTTGAAGGAGTAACTTTTGCAGACAATTACAAAACATTATTTGTAAGTGTTGAAGAACCTTTATATGACGATGGCTCACGGGCAGGCTTAAACGATTCCACGGGTATAACCAGGATACTGCAATTCGATATGGAGACAAAAAAAATCACAGCCCAGTATGCATATGTCCTCGACCCGGTTGCTCATACCCCGATACCTGAAAATAGCTTTAAGATAAATGGCATCCCGGATATTTTATCTATAGGAAAAAATAAGCTGCTGGTTATTGAACGTTCTTTTTCTACAGGCAGGTTGGCATGTACGATAAAAGTTTTTCTCACAAATATTGCATCGGCAGATAATATTGACACCATTGTTTCCTTAAAAAATAAGACCAGCATTAAACCTGCGTCCAAAAAGTTGTTGCTAAACATGGATGACCTGGGAATTTATATCGACAACATTGAAGGCGTCACATTCGGGCCAATATTGCCTGATGGAAAAAGATCATTATTATTTATTGCTGACAATAATTTTAGCCCGCTCGAAAAAACACAAGTGTTATTATTTGAGATTGAATAGTAAAATCTAAATCATGAAGTTTATTACAGCATTAGTCAAATAATAAGAAGTAGCATAACAGGCCGCAAGTAAAATAATGCTTTTAAGAATGGTGAGCCATCTTTTTCTATTTCTGAAAAAATTAAGATTAGTCCATACCATATAAATTCCCAGTACAATTACCTCAATAATTTGTTCATTAACCGATCTAAAGAAATACAACGAGAAATTAATTGGAATAATAATAAGCAGGCTAAAACCCAAAGCATATATAAATAAAACCAATGCCTCCGCATAATTAAAATCCTTGCTGTTAAACAGTATCCAGGTAAGAAAAGCATAGAATGGCAAAAGCAAGGATTGAAAAATTACATAGTAATTTTTATAAAAACTCTCCTTAACAATATCGAAATGATTTTGATGGTCATGCGGTACTGCATTCACAAAATGCAACACTACAGCCGCAACACTCGCACAAATAAAAAATAAGGGGAAAGGTTTTTGATTCGTTTTTCTTTCGCCTTCCAAATAATCTTTTTGCATAGTTCCCGGACGTATTGCCAGGTTTTTCAATGTATAGAAAAATCCTTTATCGGCATGCGTAAGCGTATGCACCACTTCATGCAAAAGAGAATGAATTGTGATTCTGTCAGTCTTGTAAACCTCGCCGCAGTTAAAGCAATGCTTTCCCTCTCCTTCAAGATTACAATGCTTGCAAACCGGCATATTATTTATTATCAGTGGCTGGCTTATCGGGTGCAGGCGGTTTAGGACCTTCCTGGCGCGGAGGAGTTTTTGATTCGGGGTGCGGATCTCCTCTATGGCATGTATAACATGTTACGGAGCGCAGCATAAATGTCACATCATTACCATTCATTGCTGTATCCATCATATCATGATCCATATTTTTATTCATGGTGGTGTCCATATCTTTCATATCGTGATCCATTTCGTGATCATGATCCATATCCATCTCCATATCCTTTAAAATAATTTTTATTAATGTCAATGGCCATTAGCATCATTTTACGGGCAATTTTTTTTTCAGGCTTATCATCACTTGCAAAATCCATTTTTTTTGCTTCTTCATTTCTAACATGGCAAAAATTACATTTTACACCTAACGCTGCAGTAAAGTGATGCATAACGCTATCGAGGTCATGATCTGAAATATCTTTAGGCAAAATTTGCAAGTTTTTGAAAGGCGGCTCATACAATGTTGTAAACGCCTGAAATATAATTACACTTGCAATGCATGATAGAATTACTAATAAACTTTTTTTCATATTGTACGATTTTGAATACCGAAAATATTGAAAATTCCATCATTGAAAAAAAACTATTATTTTAGAGTACTTTAAAATGACTTAATTAACATTTTTGAATTAGTGTTAATAAGTAATTTAGTAAAAGCGCTTATCAGAATTTTATATTTGAATAAGTGCTGAATGATTTATTAAAATTAAAACGTAAACCCGATTGACTGAAACAATTATTAACCTCGAAACAGTAAATCCTATTGAATTTTTTGGAGTAAACAATGGAAAGCTCGATATCTTAAAAAAGAAATTTCCCCGTCTTAAAATTCTTAGCCGTGGTACACAAATAAAACTTAGTGGCGCACCGGAACAAATTGAAGATGCAAGAGATAAAATAAATCTTAGCCGTGCAATATCTTGAACGAAATGGCCATATGACAGAAAATTACCTCGAGCAAATACTTGGAGGTGATGATGAAAAGACCATTGACAATTTTATTGAAAGAAATCCTAACGACATTTTGGTTTTTGGCCCAAACGGAAAAACGGTGCGTGCAAGAACTGCCAATCAAAAATTAATGGTAAGTTCGGTTGATAAAAATGATATTGTTTTTGCAATAGGCCCCGCAGGTACCGGTAAAACTTACACTGCTGTTGCACTTGCTGTGAGGGCACTTAAAAATAAACAGGTAAAAAAAATAATCTTAACGAGGCCTGCTGTTGAAGCAGGGGAAAATCTTGGATTTCTTCCCGGAGATCTTAAAGAAAAAATTGACCCATATTTACGCCCGCTTTATGATGCGCTCGATGATATGATACCTGCCGACAAACTCGGTTATTATATGACGACACGAACCATTGAAATAGCGCCACTTGCGTATATGCGTGGCCGTACGCTCGATAATGCTTTTATAATTTTGGATGAAGCGCAAAACTCAACTGACCTGCAACTTAAAATGTTTCTCACCAGGATAGGCGCTAACGCTAAAGCAATCATCACAGGAGATGTTACGCAAATAGATCTTCCGCCAAAAATAAGAAGTGGTTTAGAAAAGTCCGTACGAATTCTGAGAAATATTGATGGCATTGGCCATGTGGAACTTGATGAAGAAGATGTTGTAAGGCATAAGCTGGTAAAAGCAATTATAAGAGCTTATGACAAAGAAAAAATAAAAGAAATGGAAGATCATAAATAAATTTCTTCTAAAAAATATGAACAATAAAAGGGTAGCTGCAAGGCTGCCTTTTTTATTTGAAATAAGAAGCGAAAGGTTATGAGTCTATTGCTGAATAATTCAATTTGCTTAAAAAATCAATAAATTAGCGTTTACATTTGTCCGGTTAAATAAATCAATTATTTATGAAGAGGATTTTTTTATTTTTATTGACTAGCGTCTTTAATAAGTTTCGCAGGTTGCAAATCCGGGGCGTATAAGGATCCAAAAACTGTTCTTTCCAGCTTTTTAGATGCGATTGCAAAAAAGGATTTTACAGAAGCAAAAAAGTATACAACTGACGATAGTGAACCTATGATGAATATGGCGCAGATGGCCATGCAAAATATAAAAGACGACGATAGTTCCCAGATATTACAATACCGGCAGGAAAATATTGAATTAGGCGATGCCGTTATAAATGGAGATAATGCAACGGTTCCTGTAAAAGATAAGAAGTCCGGGGAAACTATTGATTTTACTTTAAAGAAAGAAAACTCACAATGGAAAGTATCAGTTAATTTATCTACTCTTTTGCAAATGGCGCAGAAAAAAATGAAAGAACATGGAATGGACGGAATGAACTGATTCTCTTGGAAACATTAACGGTATGTCAATGCCAAACATTGATTCTATCTCAAAAGAAAAAATGGATCATGCCCATAAAATGATTGATAGCATGAATAAAATGCTTAACGATGCAAAATAGGTTTCAATAAAAATTATTTTAAAAATATTACTCCCTCATGAACGGGAGTTTTTTATTTAGAGAAGAAAGATAATTACCTTAGTTTTTAAAATATCGAAATGAACAAAATACTAATAAGCACTTTCGTCATAATTATTACTGTTATAGCCTGCAGCCATTCTGCAGAAGTAAGCAGGAAAGATCCACTTGAATCAGCCAGGGGATTTATAGAATCATCTTTAAAAGGCGATTATGATGAAGCAAAGAAGTATCTTTTGCAGGACAGCACTAATATACAATATTTCGAGGGCCTCGAAGATTTCAACAGTAGCAGAAGTGATGTTGGAAAAAGACGGATACAAAAATGCAAATATTATAATTGACTCAACGCAACAATTATCCGATTCAGTTACCATCATAACCTATTCAAACACTTACAAAAATAAACCATCAAAATTGAAGATGGTTAAAAAGAACAATGAATGGCTGGTTGATTTTAAATATACTTTCAACACCAACTTATAATTTTTTTAGAATAAAAAATTAATTAAACACTGCGGAATGAAAATAATTTTAGCTATTGGTATTGGAAGTTGTATAGGCGGCATATGCCAGGTACCTGCTATCGCAGTTTATACAAAATAAATTTCTTTCTGCTTTTCCTTTTGGAACCATCGAGCGTAAACATCATTGGTTGTTTTTTAATCGGAATTATTTTTGGTCTTAAGCGAAAGAGGAAACTTCACAATGGAATGGAGACTTTTTTTAGTAACAGGATTATTAGGAGGATTTACAACATTCTCTTCGTTTTCAAATGAAACAGTTGGCTTTGTTTCGCGATGGGCAAATTTGGCATGCTTTTATTTACATTGCAAGCAGTGTTGTAGTTGGTTTGCTGGCAACGTTTATAGGTATTTCATTAATTAAACTTTTGTAAAATGGAAAATAATCCGAATGCAAAATTGCTGCGAATTTTCATTGGAGAATCTGACAAGGCAGGTCACCAGCCGCTTTATGAAGCCATCGTTTTTGAAGCAAAAAAACAATCGCTTTCCGGCGCAACAGTCACACGGGGAATTATGGGTTTTGGCGCTAACAGCAAAGTTCATACAACCAAACTTTTTGAAATTTCTGCTGATTTGCCTTTGGTTATTGAGATAGTTGATACCGAAGAAAAAATAAGAGAGTTTACAAAAACAGTTGAGCAATTATTTGAACAAACAAAGTCCGGAGGATTAATAACATTGGAGAAAGCCGAGGTAATCAGATACAGGGCGGGAAAAAATAAATAAAAATTGTTTGCTTTAATACTTAATAGTAAATTGGTTATTCACAATACATAAAAAAACAATTATGTACGTATTACATCCATGGCATGGCGCTCATTATGGAGTGGAAGCTCCGCAAATGGTAAATGCTCTTATCGAAATACCGCAAGGTTCAAAATCAAAATATGAAATTGATAAAAAGACCGGCTTGCTAAAATTGGACAGGGTAATTTATTCTTCATTTCACTATCCTGTCAATTATGGTTTTATTCCGCAAACACTTGGCCAGGATGGAGATCCGCTGGATATTTTGGTAATGTGTTCACGAATCCATACAACCGCTTTGTTTGGTAGAGGCGTATGTAATAGGCAACATGCAAATGATAGATGGTGGCTTAATAGATGATAAAATTATAGCTGTTGCTGCAAAAGATCCTGGTGTTAATTATATAAAAACTATGTATGATGTGCCGCCAGCATTTTATAAAAGTTCTTAAAAATTATTTTGAGCAGTATAAAGTATTGGAAAATAAAAAAGTAGAGATTAATGATTTTCAGAACCAAGGAAAAAGCTTTCGAAATTATTAATGAAGCAATAGAATTTTACAAACAAAAATTCCGGGATAGTCTTAAAGCCTCACAGGTTTCCAAAACCTGTGAGGTTTTTAAAAATATCTTTTTATTATTCTCAGCTTATGAGTGCGTTGTTTCGATTCAAGATTTAAAATTCCCTGCGTATCAATTTTATCAATCCGTACTTTACCCGACGAATGTATAATTTCATGTTCGTTAAGCAATATTCCTACATGAATAATATTCCCAGCTTCGCTATCAAAAAAAGCCAGGTCGCCGCAATGCGCTTCCTGTAAAAAATTTATTACGGTTCCCTTTTCCGCTTGTTGCCATGCATCTCTTGGCAGTGGTAATTTAAAAATTTATATGTCATTTGAGTAAAGCCGCTGCAATCAATTCCAAACACTGATTTTCCTCCCCATAAATAAGAAGTATTTAAAAATTTAAAAGCAACTTGCTTTATAATTTTATTGGTAATTTTTACTTCTTCAGGATTCCATATTTCACCTTTAAAATGAACCGAATTTTTTCTCCAGAAAGCTTTTCCATTTTTGAAAGCAGATAGTGAACTTCCCATCGGAACAAACATGTGGTGCCCGTTATAGTCAACTTCGTTTACCCAACCTGCTGTAAGGTCTTTATCAATTTTTGTATAAAGCTCCTCATCAATTTCAGTTAAATGACTTGCCTGGCACCAACCCTGGTAACCATCATATTTTAAGGAAACTTTTACCCAGTTATCAAGCCTGATTCTATAACAACAGATTTTTCTCCAAACAAATGCTGTGAAACCATTTCTGATTTATGCGAAGGTTCTGCTCTCAAAGGGCTTACCGGAACACAACAACAGTGTATTGCATACAGATTATATAATGTTTATTTCGACAAATGTAAATTATGGAATTTATTTATGTTTACATCTTAATAAGAAAAACACTAAGCAGTTTGAAGTCACAAAACTATAACGATGCAGAAGATAGTGAACTGCTGCAAAATTTTTATAAAGACCATGATAATAAATGGCTTGGAATTTTGCTTCCCCGCTATACCCTTTTATTACTCGGTGTTTGCATGAAATATTTAAAGAATGAAGAAGATGCAAAAGACTGCGTGCAGCAGATTTTTATTAAAATAATTAATGAGCTTCATAAATATAAGGTCGATTATTTCAAGAGTTGGATTTATATGATTGCAAAAAATCATTGCCTGATGAAATTGAGGGAAAAAGGAAAATTTACGGCGGAGCTTAACGAAAAAATAGTAAGCATTCGCGGATGAAGCTGATGAGAAAATTTCATTGGAGGAAAAAGATGTTCTTTTAAATAAAATGATGAATGCTATGAATCAGTTAAACACAGAACAAAAGGAATGTGTAAGTTTGTTTTACCTGCAAAAAAAATCTTATGCTGAAATAGCGGAGATAACAGGGTTTACAATGTTGCAGGTGAAAAGCCATATTCAAAATGGCAAAAGAAATTTAAAATTGATAGATTGAAAATAATTAACTAATGCATAAGTATGAACACAAAAAACATCGTACATCGCACTTCGTAAATCGTACATAATGGATGATGAATTATTAAACATATTATCAAACAGTAATAAAGATATCGATAACCAGAAGCTGATGGATTACTTGAGTGATAAATTATCGAAGGAAGAAAAACATGAATTCGAAGGGAACATGGCTGACTCTGAAATGCTCAATGATGTTGTAGAAGGATTGGAAAAATTCAAAAATAAAAAAGATGTTTCGGCTTTAGTAGAACAGTTAAATACCAATTTAAAGAAACAACTCAACAAAAAGAAAGAAAGAAAATTAAAGAGGGAAATTAAGAATCTGAACGGCTTGTATTTTTCTATCATTCTGGTTATCATCATTATTTTGATTGGCTTTTTTATTATCAAAAAATATCTTGAGAATGAGCCAGGGCCAACAAAAATTCCTGCCCAAAAAGAATCGGTAAGCGTTACTGCAAACAATAAGACCCGCCTTTAACTGAAAATCAGGTTCCTACTTTATGAGTTATAAGTGTAAATCGTTGTTATTATATCTAACAAAAATCCCCGGAAATTCCAGGGAATACTTTTATAAAAAAAAATAATAACTTTATTTATTTCTTCATACTTCCATCATCATGTGATCCATCGGTATCATCTTTCCTTTATCATCCATCATCATCCCATCTTTATCAATCGTCATGCCTTCAGTCATCATCATTTTTTCGCCATTCTTCATTACCACTTCCCCGCTCGGCATTACTTTGCAACTATCGGTGCATGTCATTGTCTGATCCATCAAAACCCATTTACCTCCATTCATAACCATCATTTTCCCATCTTTCATTGTCATAGTTCCTTCGGCCACAGTCGACGTCATCGAAGAAGACATAGAACTCATAGAGTCTGCAGCTCATTTTCTTATCTGCCATTGAAGAATCTGAAGCAGATTCTGAATTAGTTGAAGTACCGCTATTGCAGGAACTAATAAAAGCTGCAATAGCTACAATCGCAATTAATTTTTTCATTTGATTTTATTTTAAAGGTTTTAAAATTTAATTCAGATTAAGGTATGTTTTTTTCTACACAAAAAAAAGCATTTACTTCTTTCTAAAAAAAATACGAATAGGTATTCCGGTAAAATTAAAATGTTCCCTTAACTGGTTTTCAAGATAATTTTTATAAGGCGTTTTTACATCTTCAGGATAATTACAAAAAAATGCAAATGAAGGAACAACAGTTGGCAATTGTGTTACATATTTTATTTTCAACGGATGGCCTCTTATAACCGGTGCATGATATGCTTCTGTAGCTTTCAGCATAACATCATTTAATTTGGAAGTAGCTATTTTTTGCTGCCTGTTTTCATAAACTTTAATAGCCATCTCCATAGATTGAAGTATACGCAGTTTTTCTGTTGCCGATATAAACATAATGGGAACATCTTTAAAGGGCGCCAGCTTTTGCTTTAGCATTTTTTCATAATCGCGGGCAGTATTGGTTTCTTTTTCTACTGCATCCCATTTGTTCACCAGTATAACAATTCCCTTTCCTTTTTTTACACATAAAGAAAAAATATTAAGATCCTGTGCAGTAATTCCATTTTTTGCATCCAATACAATTAGACATACATCCGCTTCGTCTACGGCTTTAACGGCACGTATCACCGAATAAAATTCAAGGTCTTCATTCACTTTCGTTTTGCGCCTTATACCTGCCGTATCTATTAAAATAAATTCTTTATTAAAAAGATTATAGGTTGTATGAATAGAATCTCTCGTAGTTCCTGCAATGTTACTCACAATCGTGCGCTCCTTTCCTGTTAATGCATTCAATAAAGAAGATTTACCAACATTTGGCTGCCCGATGATGGCAAATTTTGGAAGCTCAGATTTTTCATCATCTTTCTCAGCAGGAATTGCAGCACAAACTTCATCCAAGTAATTCGCCGGTTCCGGTACCGCTTATTGACGAAACAAAAAATATATTTTTAAATCCAAGGCTATAAAATTCTGATGCTTCCAGCATGCGTGCATGATTGTCAACTTTATTAACTACCAGGTAAACAGGCTTCGGTGAGCGCCGCAGCAATTCAGCCATTTCCTGGTCGAGGTTGGTAATGCCGGTTGTAACATCAACCATAAAAATAATTGCATTGGCTTCTTCCATCGCAATATGCACCTGCTTACGAATTTCTCTTTCAAACACATCATCGCTGTGTGCTACAAAACCACCGGTATCAATCACATTGAACGTTTTACCGATCCACTCCGCCACGCCATATTGCCTGTCGCGGGTAACGCCGCTAACGTCGTCTACTATTGCTTTACGTTGCTCCAGTAAACGATTAAAAAATGTACTCTTACCCACATTAGGCCTTCCCGTTATCGCAATTGTGTATGACATTAAAATTTTGTTGAAGAATAATTTTAGAAAATAATTTTTTGTTTACCAGCATTAGTTCTTTGGGCAGCTTCGTTGTGTCACTCCCTTGTACTGTTGGTTCTTTGGGCATCATTTTTTAGTATCGCAAAGGGTGCAAAGTAAAACGCAAAGAACGCAAAGTTTTTCCTAAGAAGCCTTTGCGAAATCATCGCTTCTTTGCGATACTAAAACCCCAAAGGTATCGTTTATGAAATTTGCACAGACGCTTTTAGCTTTTTAATGTCTTCAAAGAAACCCGGATATGATTTTTTTACGGCGTCTGCTTCATGTATGATGGTATTTCCTTTTGCTCCCAAAGCCGCAACAGCACAAGCCATGGCAATTCGATGATCATTATGCGAAGAAACTTTTGCTCCCCTAATTTGATTGCCTCCTTTAATTAACATCATATCGCTCATTAATCACTATATCCACTTTCATCTTTGCAAATTCTGATTGCAGTGTTTTAGCCCTGTCGCTTTCTTTATGCAAGCCAGCCTGTTAACTCCTTTAATGGTAGAGGTTCCTTTGCAATAAGCGGCAAGTGCAACTAACGGTGGAAACAAATCCGGTGAATGTGTTGCATCAAAGTCAAATGCCTCCAGTCTATTCCTGGTAACCGTAATTTCTTTTTTATTGATCCGCATTTTAGCGCCGCAGGATTCCAGAGCGTTTATAACTCTCTTATCACCTTGTGCAGAATTAGTATCGGCATTTTTTACAGTTACTTCACCGGCAACTGCTGCGGCAACTAATAGAAAAGCAATATTACTCCAATCACCTTCAACTGTATATTTTATACTATGGTTATTTACGTTTTATACAGGAAGAATATTAAATCTTTCATAGTGGTCATTTTCAACTTTAAAACCAAAATGATCCAAAATACCCAGCGTAAGATCGATATAAGGTTTGCTGGTAAGATTATTTACCTTAATACTAACGGGAGCTGTACACGCTTTTGCATAAGCCATCAACAGGCCGGTTAAAAACTGCGAGCTTAGTGATCCATCAACTGTAATATTTTTAGGCTTCAATGGCCCATTTAAAACAAGCGGTATCTTTCCATTGTTTGTCCGTATCTCAACACCCAACTGCGGAAAAACATCTTCAAAAAAATCAACCGGCCTTTTTAAAATACTTCCTTCACCGGTAAATGTAATTTCATGTTTAAATAATGCTGCAAGCGGTGTAAACATCCGCAGCGACAATCCACTTTCTCCCACCGAAATAATAGAATGTTTGCCGGGATAATTTGAAGAAAAGATATGATCATTGGAAGTGATGATAACTTGCTTGCGAACTGTTTCAACGTGGCGCCAAGCTTTCTGAACTATATTTTTTGCGGCCTGCTCATCGTTGCTGTTACCGGCATTATCAATAATGGTTGTCCCATTATTAATAAGCGCTGCAGCACATGCTCTTTGCATGCAACTCTTTGATGGTGGGGCCTGCAGGCTTCCTTTCACTAATAGATGGAGAAACGGTAACTATCACTATATACTATTAAAAATGTTATGCAACTGATCGAGTGGCATTGACTTTATTGATGCAGCGCCAATTGTATCAAGAACAACAAAACTCATACTGCTGCCTGATTTCTTTTTATCGTGTAATAATATTTCCCAGGTTTGTTGTTTATCAGAGGTAAAGGAAACAGGCAATTCATATTTTACTAACAGATCAGCAATTCTATTTGTATCTGCTTCGTTAAAATCATTTATTGCTTCTGAAATATGCAAGCCGCGATCATGCCAATGCTTATTGCGTGGCCGTGTGGTAAACTTGCTTGTATTCTCAATTGCATGCCCGATAGTGTGTCCGAAATTGAGCAGCTTTCTTTCGCCGGTTTCCTTTTCATCATTAACAACCACGTTATATTTTATTTCTACATTTCTTTTAATAATCGCAGCTGTATCCTCCAGTGAAGCCTGGAATTTCATGATCGAATGTTTCTCAAGAAACTGAAACATATCGTCGTCTTTTATGCACGCATGTTTTATAATTTCGGCAAAACCATTTACCCATTCTTCATCCGGCAAGGTTTCTAAAAAAGAATAATCGTACAATAAAAATTCAGGGTGATTGATTACGCCGACCAAATTTTTATAAACACCAACGTCTATCCCATTCTTTCCACCAATGCTGGCATCCACCATAGCTAAGATACTGGTAGGCACAAACGCAAATTTTACTCCACGCATATAAATAGATGCTACAAACCCTGCAATGTCTGTTACAACGCCGCCACCAATTCCTACAATAAATGTTTGCCGGTCTGCATGTAAATCAATCAATTGTTTAATTATTGAATCAACCGTTTGCTGATTCTTAAATTGCTCTCCTGCTTTTATTACGATACTTTGCCAGCCCGAAAATTTTTCAGGATGCGCGGCATAGATATTTTCATCGGTAATAAAAATGGTTTTATCTTTTTGAAGTTTTGCTTCAATTAAAGAAAAATCAGCATCAAAGAAAACATCGATTTTTTTTCCCGAAAATTTATATTGCTGCGGCAATATTTCTTTACTAATCATTCATTATTTTATTCTGGTGATTGATACTTTCCAGGTGAACGGCATCAAAATATTTAGTGATAAATTCTTGGCTCAATCCTAATTTTTCGCCTTTCTTAAAAGCTTTAGCCAGTATATCGTTCCAGCGGTTGGTTTGCAGAATAGTAATATTATTTTCTTTTTTATACTTACCAATTTTATCGGCAATCTTCATCCGTTGTCCAATAAGGTAAGCAGTTCATCATCTATATGATTGATTTGTTCTCTTAGTTTAGCCAAGGCCGTTAGAAATTCTTTTTCATCTGTATTTTCCGATCTCCAGATCAATTCACCCAGCATCTCAGACAAACGTTCAGGCGTTATTTGTTGTTTTGCATCGCTCCATGCATTATCAGGATCAATATGGCTTTCAATCATCAAACCATCAAAATCAAGATCAATACTTTTTTGCGCCACTGATTGCAACATGGTTCTGTTACCACAAATATGTGAAGGATCACATATCAATAACATTTCAGGAAACCTGCGTTTCATTTCAATCGGCAAATGCCACATAGGTGCATTGCGAAATTCGGTATTGCCATAATTTGAAAATCCGCGATGGATCATTCCAACTTGTTTCACGCCCACTTTTTGTAAACGTTCAATTCCACCACACCACAATTCAAGATCGGGATTAATGGGATTTTTTATCAGCACAGGAACATCTACACCACGCAATGCATCGCAAACTTCCTGCACACTAAATGGATTTACAGTTGTTCTGGCGCCAATCCAAAGCATATCAACATCAAAATGCAAAGCATCTTCCACATGTTTGGCTGTTGCAACTTCAACGGTAATGGGAAGACCCGTAATTTTTTTTGCCTGCGCCATCCATGGCAAGCCTTTCATACCAATTCCTTCAAACATTCCGGGCTTGGTACGCGGTTTCCATATACCTGCACGAAGAATATCGACTTTACCTGTTTTAGCCAGTCGTGTAGCGGTTTCCAGCACTTGTTCTTCCGTTTCTGCGCTGCAGGGCCCGCTTATAATTAAAGGACGTTTGGTCCATTTTTCCTGCATTAATTCCTTCATTGTTGTTGTTTCTGTTTGCATTGTAAATTTATTTTAATAATACTAATGTCCTATTCCTATTTTTTTCCAGTTATCCAAACTCATTTCAAATTTTATTTCGCCTTTGCCATGCGTTCCGGTTTCTTCCCATCCATTCAATCTATAAAAGTTTGCCGCTCTGGTGTTAGGTGCAGTGCCCAACCAAACATTTTCTTTTGTTTGATTAAAATACCAGTTCAGCATCACGGTATGTAGTTTTTTACCAATTCCCATATTTTCAAATTCAGGTTGCACAAACAAAGCCCAGATATTATTTTCTTTTAAATCCGCGATAGCGAAACCAACGATATTGTTCTCTATTTCACAAACCCATCCTTTACCTCGTTTCGTTAAAAATTCCACACAATCTTCATCCGTTACCAAAGCCGGATTCGATAAAACATTTTCCTTTACAGAATGTCGTACTCTTTGAATTTGCTTAATATCCTTGATATCTGCTTCTCTGAAAATCATTTTATAATCCTTGTTATCTTATTAGCATTTTCCATTAATTCAACCAGGTATTCATAATTTTCTTTTTCAAGACAGCTTTTAAATTTTCTTAATTGCGAAATATGTTCATTTAAAACATCCAAAACATTTTCCCTGTTCTGCATAAAAATGGGCGCCCACATGGCCGGGCTGCTTTTTGCCAGGCGAACCGTACTTTCAAAACCACCCCCTGCCAATTCAAAAATAGCATCTTCTTCTTTTTCTTTTTCCAAAACCGTATTGGCCAGCGCAAAAGACGTTATATGAGATATATGACTTACATAGGCCGCATGTATATCATGATTTTCCGGGTCCATATAAGTAATATGCATACCAAGCGATTTATAAATATTTTCAACTGTACTAACGGCATCTTCATCACTCTTTTCTTTTTCACAAATTACACACGACCTGTCTTTAAAAGCTCCTCTCACAGCGGCTTCCGGGCCACTATATTCCGTACCCCACATAGGATGAGTTGCAACAAAGCGTTTACGCATAGGATGATCTTCAACGCCTTGCATAACACGAATTTTGTAGAACCTGCATCTGCAACAATTTGTTTATCAGTTACCAGATCCATTATTTGTTTCATAACCGGTACTGTTGCATCAACAGGTATAGCAACATAAATAAAATCACTTTGTTTTACAGCTTCTTCCAATGGCAATGCTTCATCAATAATCCCAAGTTCTATTGCTTTATCGGTACTTGCTTTTGTTCTGCTAACACCAATAATCTTTTTTGCATAGCCTTTATCTTTTAAAGCCAAAGCAAATGAACCGCTTATTAATCCAACACCAACTATAGTTAACAAAGGCCTCCTCTAAATCTCCTCCAGAGGAGTAGACTTTGGGAGACTCTACGTTTTTGTTATCGTTTATTTTATCATTCATTACTCGTTATTACTGCTTCCTGCTTTCATTAATTCTATTAATAGCTTCACTAATTTTTTCCTCAGTGGCACACAAACTCACTCTTACATATTTATTACCTCCATTACCGAAAATTCCTCCCGGCGTTATAAATACATTTGATTGTTGTAAAACTGAATCACTTAATTCGTATCCATCTTTAAATGTGGCAGGAATAGAAGCCCATACAAACAAACCGGCCTGATCTTTATCAAACTTGCATTCCAATAATTGCAGGAGTTCAAACACTTTTTCTCTTCGTTTTGAATAGACTTCATTTAGTCTATCGTGCCAATCCTCTTCCAGTTCCAAAGCCTTTGCTGCAGCCAGTTGAACAGGCAGAAACATACCACTGTCCATATTGCTTTTAAATCGAAGAATTTCATCAATCCTTTCTTTTTTACCTATCAACATTCCAACTCTCCATCCCGCCATATTGTGGCTTTTACTTAATGAATTCAATTCAATCGCTACGTCTTTGGCTCCTTCAACACTTAACAAACTCATTGGAGTTTTATTCAAAATAAAACTATAAGGATTATCGTGGCAGAGAAGAATATCATGCTTTTTTGCAAATGCAACTAATTGTTCAAACAATTCTTTTGTTGGTAATTGCCCGGTTGGCATTTGAGGATAATTTACAAACATCAGCTTCACATTCTTCAAATTAATTTTTTCCAGTTCTGCAAAATCGGGAAACCAGTTATTTTCTTCCTTCAGCGTATAGGGCACTACGTTAGCGCCGGCAATTGTTGCAGCACTTTTGTAAGTGGGATAGCCCGGATCAGGAATCAATACGACATCTCCTGCATTTATATAAGTCATACAAACATGCATGATACCTTCTTTGCTTCCAATGAGCGGTAATATTTCTGAATCAGGATTTAAATCAACATCATACCATTTTTTATACCATTTTGAAATAGCATTTCGAAAAATCGGGCTTCCTTTATAATTCTGGTATCCATGCGCGTTAGGCTTAGCTGCTTCTTCCTGCAAGGTTTTAATAACATCCGGATGCGGCGGCATATCAGGGCTGCCAATTCCTAAATTAATAACCTGTTTTCCCGCTTTATTCATATCGTCTATCTCTCTCAGCTTTTGAGAAAAATAATATTCGCCCACGCCTTCCAGTCTTTTAGATAGTTCCATCACTTACCTTTTTTATAAACACCATAAATTCTCAACGCTTCGGTTATCGGTTGTATATCACTTATTACTTTATTGAATTGATCTAAATGTTGAAATTCCAGATCAGCATGAAAAGAATATCTCCAATCGCTTCCCGGAATCGGAAATGATTGAAGCTTGCTTAGATTAATATCTCCATCAGCAATTTTTGAAAGCACTTTCGCAAGGCTGCCTTTCGAATGATCTGTTTGAAAATTTATAGATGCCTTATCGGCATCTTCAACATCCTTTGCATTTTCCGGTCTTTCCAATACCAAAAATCTTGTATAATTATTTTTAAGCGTATGAATATTGGGCGCAACTACATTTAAATCATATAATTCTGCTGCAAGTTTACTGGCAATTGCGGCTATATGTTTACTCCTGTGCTGATGAATATGTTTTGCACTTAAGCGCCGTATCCTCTGTTTCAATTAATTTCCAGTTATATTTTTCAAGAAAATCCATGCATTGCAAAAGCGCCATTGGATGAGAATGCACTTCACGAATATCTTCGAGTGTTACACCAGGATTTATTAAAAGATTTTGATTTATTTTAAGATATACTTCTCCGACAATTTTCAAATGACTTTTTTGCAGCAGGTTATAATTGGGCAAAATACTTCCGGCAAGAGAATTTTCGATTGCCATTATTCCGCCGTCGCTTGCATTTTTATCGGACGCAATTTTTACAACTTCGCGAAATGTAGAACAACAGATGATTGCGACATCATTCCCAAAAAACTGGCGGGCAGCCACCTGGTGAAAACTTCCTTCAAACCCTTGTATGGATATTTTTTTATTCATCTATAAAAAACAAGAATCCCGGCTCTTGGCCGGGATTCTTTATGTTATTTTTTTCTTTTAAGTTTTAACAAAAGCCTCCCGGACTATTTTTAAAATAGTAGCTAAAATAAAAAAAGGTATATGCTTTTGTAGTGTTCATTGTTTGATTTGCCAAAAATAAGGATGCTAAATGAATTTTCCAATCAATTTTTTTTAACAGCTGAAAAAACACAAAAAATATGTGTCTAACAATATAAATTATTGGCCCAATAAACAGTGGCGTTTTAAAATTAAAAACCGCTTCTTTTCAGAAACGGCTTTTAGATTGCCTGCCAAATAAAAATTTATGACATTATTATAGTATCAATAATTATTTCTTTGTAGTGTCAGTAGCCATCTTAGATGTATCTGCAGACATTGTTGAAGTTGTGTCAGCAGACATCGGAGCCATATTAGAAGTGTCAGCAGACATTGTAGATGTAGAATCTTTAGTTGATTCATCTGAGCTTGAACCACCACCACATGCCGCGAGTAATGCAGATGTGCAAACGATAACCAGTAATTTTTTCATGTTAATTTAATTTAGATTTTTAATAATTATTTTACGTTTATACCCTTTTTCCCAAAAGGTAACCCATGTTAAAAAAATTTTTTTGATATATTTTTTGGGTTACTTTTCCACATTCTAAGTATTAATTGTAATCCGGGTGAATATATTTGAAAAAGAAAAAGCACTATTAGAAGGCCTGGCGGCCAACGAAACAAGTGCAATTGAAACAATTTACAGGGAGAATTATAGTACTATACAGGCATTTATAGTTAAAAATAATGGTTATCCCGGAGGATGCGAGAGATATTTTCCAGGAGGCGATGATAGTTCTTTTTGAGAAAGCAAAATTGAAATCGTTTGTTTTAAGCTGCCAGATTAAAACTTATTTGTATTCAGTTTGCAGGCGACTTTGGCTTAAAAAACTTCAGCAACAAAACAGGTATTATCCGGCATTTGAATTACTTGACGATACGATACCGGTTGACGAAGAGATAGATGATCACGAAAAGCTGAATAACGATTTTAATTTAATGGAAAATGCCTTACTAAAAATAGGTGAACCTTGTAAAAGCTTATTAGAAGCTTATTACATTCAAAAAAAATCGATGCCGGAGATTGCTGAATCATTTGGTTATACGAATGCAGATAATGCCAAAACACAGAAGTATAAATGCCTCATCAGGCTTAAAAAACTATTTTTTGCTCAATATAAAAATGGCGAATAAAATATAATATTATGGACGATACTTTACTTTTAGATGCAGTTGAAAGATACAGAAAGGGCGAAATGTCACCGCAGGAAATTACTTTCTTCGAAGAGTTAAGAAAGAATAATCCGGATATAGATCAATTAGCTGCTGAACATACTTTCTTTTTAGCGGAACTTGAGAAAATGAGTGACGTTAAAGCGTACAAGCACAACCTTGATGAAGTTGAAACGAGACTCACTAATGAGGGATTTATTACACGGAGAGAAGCCAAAGGAAAAGCAAAACTTATTTATTTATGGAATAAATATCGTCGTATTATTGCTGTTGCTGCCTGCATTGCGGGAATTGTTTCCATTTCAACTGCAACAATTGTTTCAATGTATTCTGGAAAGAAACAGGTAGACGTAATATACTCCACTTGTAGATACAAGACTTAACCAATTTCAGCATAAGTTAACCAAATTGAAACCAAACTGAATGATGCATCAATTCAGACAAAAACTCCCGTGAAACCACCATTTGAAGCCAACTTCAGAGCTACAGCATTTTTAGTGGATCGGTAATGGCTTTTTAATTACCAATGCACATGTGATAGATAATGCAAGAAATATTATTGTTGAAAATAAAAAAGGCGAAGAGTTTTTTGCTAAATCAGTATATGCGGATAAAACTACTGACTTGGCTATTTTAAAAATTATCTGATACAGCGTTTAAAAAGTTAATGAGCTTCCCGTATACATTTCCAAAATATTCGCCAGAATTAGGTGAACATATTTTTACTTTAGGTTATCCACGTGAAGAAGTAGTTTATGGTGAAGGATATTTAAGCGCCAAGTCAGGATTATTACGGTGATACTACTTCTTATCAGATAAGTATTTCGGCCAACCCAGGTAACAGCGGCGGTCCTGTGGTTAATAAAAATGGGGAAATTATTGGTATCATCAGCAGTAAAGAAACTAATGCAGATGGAGTTGTATTTGCAATTAAGTCAAAAAATATTTATGCTGCTCTTAAAGCCAGTGGAAACGATTCGATAAAACTTCCTGCGGTAAATACATTGAAAGGACTTGACAGAGTTCAGCAAATTCAAAAGCTGGAAGATTTTGTGTATATGATTAAAGGAAACTAATACCTCAGTTTGATGTACGATGTCTAGGATGTTTGATGTACGATGTTTGATGTAAACGACGATGTTATTGCCCATTAATTATTGACCATCGACTATTGACTATTGACCATTCACCATTCACATTCACTACTCAATCCCATAAGTTCTTAGGATAGACGCCATTTCTACCAATGCTTCAATACTTTGTTTTACACCCGGAGCATCTTCTTTATAAGTAACGCCAAACCATTGGGCAGATGTTTGTATTACTTTAATGGCTCCTTTTTTTTCTTTAATAAATGCATCACCAACTATAGGAATAAAAAATTCTGCTTTTGGTTTATCGCCATTTTCCTCTAAAAATTTTTGAAATAATTTTTGAATGTATTCAAACGAGCTTTGATGAAAACACCAGAAATTCATACTGACAGATGTATTAGCAGGTAATTCCGTTTTTGCGTTATTTTCTTCATAAACAATCTTATTTCCTTCGGGATAAATTTTTATCCGCTCCGCAATACTTATTAAATTTCCATCTTCATCAACCTGGCAAACGCCACGACTAACGGTGCCATTTTCAGAAAGTGTTTTGGAAAGCTGGTAACCAATAATACACCATGTGCCGGGAGAAACTTCTTCCTTTAAAAATGTAGCCGCTTTTTCAAAAGCATCCCTTCCATAAAAATCATCGGCATTAATAACAGCAAAAGGTTCGTTAATTACATCTTTAGCACATAAAACTGCATGTGCAGTTCCCCAGGGCTTTGTGCGTTCTGTAGCAGATTTAAAACCATCTGTAAAAGAATCCATTTCCTGCATTACATAATCAGTTTCAACTTTCCCTTTCAGCTTTGGTTCAAAAATGTTTTTAAAAGCATCGGCAAAATCTTTACGAATAATAAAAACAATTTTACCAAAGCCACTTTGTATTGCGTCGTATATTGAATAGTCGATTATTGTTTCTCCGGAAGGGCCAAAAGAATCCATTTGTTTTATTCCGCCATAACGGCTTCCCATACCCGCTGCTAAAACTAAAAGTGTAGGTTTCATAATCTATTTAATTTATTTTTTTCAGTTAACAATTTTAATAGCTCGATAATTGTATTTTCGAAAAGTACAGTAAGCAATAAACGCTCATTAAATTTGCCCGCAAAAGTAAGAAACAATTTTTATGCAGTAAATTCAAATAATGGAAGTGTTATCGAACCCTGATAACCTGGTAATAAATATTGAGCAACTAAAAAGTCAAATTATTTGACAAACACAATGTATCTGTACATATGCTGCGATTAGATGCTATTCATCCTGTTGTTTCCGGAAACAAATTTTTTAAATTGTATTATTTTTTGGAAGAAGCGATAAAGTCAACTCATAAGCATATAATCACTTTTGGCGGAGCTTATTCTAATCATCTTGCCGCTACTGCTTATGCATGCAAGCTCGCGGGATTAAAATCTACCGGAATAGTTCGTGGAGAAAGACCGAAGCAACTTTCACATACATTACGTTTTTGTTTGCAGAATGAGATGACGCTGGAATTTATTAGCAGAGATTTATATAAAAAAATTAATGGAGAAGAATTTCAAACAGAACTTATAAAAAAATATGGCGATCATACATTAGTACCTGAGGGAGGCTTTTCTTTCAAAGGAGTTCAGGGAGCAAAACTAATATGCAACTATTTCAACCAAAAAAAATATACTCATGTGTGCTGCGCTGTTGGCACAGCCACAACGTTTGCCGGACTTATCATGGCTGCAATAATGAAACAGAAAATATTGGTTTTAGTGTTTTAAAAGGCCTCCAGGATATTGAGGAAAGACTTACCTTATTAAATGTTCCATTCTTCAAAAAAATATTCTGTAATTCATGATTATCATTTCGGTGGTTATGCTAAAAAGAATATCGAACTTATTTCTTTTATGAATTCTTTTTACAGGGAAAATAAAATTCCTCTGGATTTTGTTTATACCGGTAAGATGATGTTTGGAGTATATGACCTTATTAAAAAGAATTATTTTCCCGCCGGTTCAAAAATTCTTTGCATACATACCGGGGGGTTGCAGGGAAATAAATCGTTGCCTGGAAGAATGCTGATTTTTTAATTTCATTTAACAAGCGATTATATTTGCGTTTTATAAAAACAAATAGCTTCGTCCGGTTCCTATGCACAAGTCGATATTTTTTATAACTCTGTTGCTGATTCTGCATAATATTTCTTTTGCACAGGACACGCTTCCCAAAATTTCGGTAACGCAGTTAGGTAACAAGGTTTTAGTTTCATGGGTTAATCCTTTTGAAAGCGTTACCACTATTAATATTCAACGTTCTTATGATAGCCTGAAAGGATTTACAACAATAGGAAGTGTACTTAAATGTGAAAGGCTAAAGAAAATGGCTATGTCGATTCAAAAGAGTTTATTCCCCCGCAGTACTACCGCGTTTTTATTTCTTTTGAAGGGGGTACTTACATGTTTACCCAATCGCACCGGCCGGGAATTGACACGTCAAAAAACGTTGCTGAAGTAAAAGAAAATGTTATACAAGGAAAATGAAATAAAAGAAGTAGCTAAACCAACACGCCCTGCGCAGACCTATTTCGTACCCTCAAAACTCGTATATACCGGCAAAGAAAATAATATCATTATTTCTTTACCGGATGCTGACAAGAAAAAATATTCAATAAAATTTTTTGAACAGGATGGCACGCCGGTATTCGAAATAAAAAAAATTACTGAAACATACCTTACTCTTGATAAGGTAAATTTTATACATGCCGGGCTTGTTTAATTTTGAAGTTTATGCAGATGGATTGCTGGTAGAAAAACATAAATTTTATATTCCTAAAGATGGCAAGCCTATGCCTGTGCTTGATGAAAATGGCTCTGAGATAAAATGATTTCTGCGTCGAAAACTTTTTCAAAATTTTTTCTAATTTTTTCTTTTACTTCTCCAAAATCAATCTTATGCCCCACTTCTTTTTCAATGGAAGTAACCTGCTTGTTTACAATACCGCAGGGAATAATGTTATTGAAATAACTAAGATCGGTATTTACATTTAGGGCAAAGCCATGCATGGTAATCCACCTGCTGCAGCGAATACCCATGGCGCAAATTTTTCTTTCTTTTCCGGTTATATCCGGGATCCATCCACACGCCGGTTTCACCTTTACTTCTATCACCCTTTATTCCATATTCTTTAATAGTAAGTATGATAACTTCTTCAAGGCTTCTAAGATATTTACCAATATCTGTATAAAATTTCTCAAGGTCAATAATGGGATAACCAACTACTTGTTGCAATCCATGAAAAGTGATATCTCCTCCCCTGTTGGTTCTGAAAAATTCAATTTCTTTTTCCTCCATCTGGTGCTCAGTCAATAATACATTTTCCATGTGCCCGCTTTTACCAAGTGTATACACGGGCGGATGTTCGCAAAATAAAAGATGGTTTGAAGTTGTGCCTTGAATTGCTATCTCCGCTTGCTTCAGCCTTTCTTATTTCAGATTTAATATCGAGATTTTTCTTAACCAGCTCTTCCTGGTAATCCCATGCAGCTTTATAATTTATTATACCAAGATCTTCAAAAATTATTTTTTGCTTGTTCAAATTAAATATTTTACAACGATAAAGATTCATCAAGTCAACGGTCATAGGTCAAATGAATGACATTCTGAATGAAATATGATGTCAATCAACTTATAAAACTAAAAACTATTGCAGCCAATAGCCCACCTGCTAACGGGCCGAAGATCGGCACCAGCGCATATTGCCAGCCGCTGGAACCTTTATTAGATATGGGCAATAGCTGGTGCATAATTCTTGGGCCAAGATCACGGACAGGATTAATTGCATAACCGGTAGGCCCGCCAAAACTTAAACCAATACCAAGTACTAATAAAGCAACCGGCAAAGCATCTAAAGAGCCAAGGCTATTGGAAGGTGCAACAATAAATAGTACACTGAGAATAAAAATAAATGTTGCCAAAAATTCTGTTAGAAAATTGTGACCAGCATTTTTAATTGCAGGGCTTGTAGCGAACGTTGCCAGGATAGCCTTCTGCATTGTCGGTGGCTTTATAATGTTGCAAATAAGAAAGCCAAACAATTACACTTCCTGCCATTGCACCAAGTAGTTGTCCCGCCAAATATTCCGGTACAACACTCCAGCTTATTTTTTTTAAATAAAGCAATGCTATTGTAACGGCAGGATTCAGATGTGCTCCGCTCGATTTAGCGGCAACATACACTCCTACAAAAACAGCAATTGCCCATCCAAAGGAAATAACAATCCATCCACTATTGTTACCCTTTGTTTTATTTAGAACAACATTCGCCACTACTCCGTTTCCCAATGCAATCAATATTGCTGTTCCCAAAAATTCACTTAAAAAAATCGACATAGAATAATTGTTGAAAATGCTTATTGACTATTATTTATTTGACGTTTAGCTAAAAAGTTTTTAATCGCTTGCCCACACTAATGCCGCCTTTATAGCCCTTTTCCATTGATGAATTTCCTTTTGTCTTGCGTCATCATTCATTTGTGGCTCAAAGTTTTTTTCAGCTTTCCAATAATTTTCTATTTCAGCCAGTATCTTTCCAAAACCCAATGGCAAGGCCCGCAAGATATGCAGCACCTAAAGCAGTTGTTTCAGTTATATCGGGACGTATTACTTTACAATTCATCATGTCACTTTGAAATTGCATTAACAGATCGTTGGCAGTGGCACCACCATCAACACGCAATTCTTCAATCGGTAATGCAGCATCTGCATTCATGGCATGTAAAACATCCATTGTTTGTAAAGCAATGCTTTCTATTGATGCCCTGGCAATATGTGCATCGGTAGTTCCGCGGGTAATCCCGAGCATGGTGCCTCTTGCAAACTGGTTCCAGTAAGGAGCTCCCAAGTCCTGCAAATGCAGGAACAAAATAAACACCGCCGTTATCATTTACTGATAAAGCAAGCTTTTCAACATCAGGCGAATTTTTAATTATTCCCAATCCATCCCTTAACCATTGTACAACCGCGCCACCAATAAAAACGCCACCTTCCAACGCATATGTTGTTACATCACCAATCTTCCATGCTATTGTTGTAAGCAAATTATTTTTACTGAGTACAGGTTTATCACCGGTGTTCATCAACATAAAACATCCCGTACCGTAGGTATTTTTTACCATGCCCGGTTTAATGCACATTTGTCCAAAAAGCGCCGCCTGCTGATCGCCCGCAATTCCACATACGGGTATTTGCTTTGCAGTCAAAATTTCTTCGGTGTATCCATATACTTCACTGCTCGATTTAACCAGCGGTAACATTGACACCGGGATATCAAACAATTTTAATAAATCATCGTCCCACTGTAAAGTATGAATATTGAAAAGCATTGTTCTGGAAGCATTAGTAACATCAGTCGTGTGTACTTTACCGTTAGTTAGCTTAAATAACAGCCACGAATCGATTGTGCCAAAACAGAGTTCACCGTTTTCTGCTTTTTGGCGGGCCCCTGGTACATTATCCAGTATCCACTTTAATTTGGTCGCAGAAAAATAGGCATCAATAACTAAGCCCGGTTTTTTGCTGAATATTTTCGGCATGGCCTGTCTTTCTTTAATTCATTGCAATATTCCGAAGTTCGTCTATCCTGCCAAACAATTGCGTTATATACCGGTTGCTGCGTATGCCTGTCCCATACCAATGTTGTCTCCCTTTGATTGGTAATTCCGATCCCTGCAATATCGTTAACGGTAAGACCTGCTTTTAAAACTACTTCGGTTGCCACTCCCAACTGCGTATACCATATTTCATTGCCATCATGTTCTACCCAGCCAGGTTGTGGAAATATCTGGGTAAATTCTTTTTGAGCTGTTGCTCTAACTGCTCCGGTCTTATCAAAAATTATAGCACGGGAACTGGTAGTTCCCTGGTCGAAAGATAAAATGTATTTTGACATGCAATCGTAATTTGAAAATAAATCTCTCCGAATTTATAATAATAAAAATAGAAAAATTAAAAGGTTGACGCGAATATTTTTACAAATCAATTTTCAAGCACATAATTGTTTGCTACAGATTTAAACAATTCTACCTGGCCATCTATCCACCCTTCATCTTTACTCAATTCCTGCGCCATTACTTTGGCTACTAACGGTGCTATATGAATACTTTCTTTTGCATCAAGTAACAAAGCTCTCGTTCGCCTGCTCAAAACATCTTCCACCGTTCTTGCCATTTCACGTTTCACGGCCCAGATTACCTGCGCCTTATTAATTTGCAATTTTTCACTTATCCATTCCTCTCCTTTTTCTTCAATTATTTTCTTTATAAAAATTTCGTCACTTCCGTAGTAATATAATGGATCACCTGAAACGGATTCTGTTGAGTAACCATGAATATGTAAAGAAGAAGTTATTGATGGCACATGCATCCATGCTAATTCTTTTTCAATCCGGTCAATCATATCTTCTGCCCATTTTTCTATACGTAGTCCATTTACCGCCAACAATAGAGAAGAGTCCTGAATTTGCTATTAATATTTTATGACCTCGTGAAATTTCCTTTGTTTCGCCTCCATCGTCGCTTGCTGCAAGCGGTCGCAGACCTGCAAAGACACTTAAAACTTCTTTTCGGGTGGGCGTTACCGTAAGGTACTTGCCTGCTGTTTCAAGAATGAATTGAACTTCCTTTTCCAAAGCCACAGGTTCAAGGGAAATATTTTTTACAGGTGTATCGGTAGTGCCCATCAAAAGTTTATTATGCCAGGGCACAATAAACAAAACCCTTCCATCACTGGTTTCGGGAATCATCATCGCCTCATCTCCCGGAAAAAATTTTTTATCAAGTACCAAATGAATTCCCTGGCTTGCGGCGATATTTTTCCTGGAGCCTGGTTTATCCATCTGTAAAATTTCATCGACAAATACACCTGTTGCATTAACAACGGCTTTTGATTTTATGGGAAAGTGTTCATTGCTTTCTGTATCAAAAACAACAACACCGCAAATTTTTTCTTGTTCTTTGATCAACCCGATAACTTTCATGTAATTGACGGCATATCCGCCCTGATCAAAAACTGTTTGTGCAAGATTGACAGCCAGTCTCGCATCATCAAACTGGCCATCGTGATACAAAACACCACCAGCCAAATTTTTGGAAATAATGCCCGGCAGTTTTTCCATAACTTTTTTACGTGGAATAAACACAGAAGGACCCAGGCTTAAATGTCCTGATATCCAGTCATACAATTTTAATCCCATCGTATATTTCAGGCGACTCCACCAATTATAAACAGGAATTATGAAAGTTTGATTTTTTACGAGATGCGGAGCATTTCTGGTGAGCAATCCCCTTTCGATACTTGCTTCTCTCACGAGGCTTATATTTCCCTGGGCAAGATACCTAACACCGCCATGAACAAGTTTCGTGCTTTTTGAAGAAGTAGATTTTGCAAAATCCGATTGCTCAACTAACAGTGTCGCATAGCCGCGGCTGGCAGATTCTACAGCGATGCCCAACCCCGAAGCTCCGCCTCCAATTACAACAACATCCCAAATATCCTGGCTCTTAATTTTTGCGAGTGCGTCTTCTCTGTTCATAACGAAATAAAATCTTCTATCGAAAAGAATGATGTACTTGCATTACAAGTATGCGATGAAATATTTAATATCTCTTTTGATAAACACGAACATAATCGATCAACATCTTTGCGGGGAAAATACTTTCATCAATTCCACGCTGGCCGCCCCAGTTGCCACCGACCGCTACATTCAATAATAAATGAAATCTTTTGTCAAAAGGCCACTCCTTAAATCCGTTGCCGGAATTGGCATAAGTAAATACTACTGAGTTATCCAACAAAAATTTAATTTTCCGCTGATCCCATTCAATTGTATACAAATGAAACGATGTATAAGGATCAATTATTTCAACACCTTTTGTTTTTTGAGTACCGATAACATGATTAAAAGACTCCGTATGAATACTGCAAAAGATTGAATCGGGTTTAAATCCCACATTTTCCATAATATCAATCTCCCCGCTTTTTGGCCAACCACCATAGTTCCAATCTGTTGGCAACATCCAGATAGCAGGCCACAAACCACGACCGGCAGGAAGTTTGGCTCTTACTTCTATTTTCCCGTAAGTCCAATCACCTTTATTTTTTGTAACAAGCCGGGCAGAAGTATATGCATTATTTCCCTTTTGCGTTTTTTTTACAATGATTTTCAAAATCCCGTTAGAAACTTTTACATTGTTTGTATCTGCGTCGGTATAATATTGTAATTCATTATTGCCCCAGCCTTTTCCGCCAACATCATAACTCCACTTTGATGAATCGGGTAAACCATTATAATTAAATTCATCTGCCCAAACCAACTTCCACGCAGAAGATGCATTTGAAGCTTGCGAAAATGTTTTGCATGCCGTTACAGAAAAAATTATTATCAAAAACGAAACAGGTTTCATATTATTTTTTATCCTTTTGCAAATACGGTTCTATTGCTTTTTGCCAAATGTGATAGCCCTTCGCATTCATGTGCAAATTATCATCTAAAAAAATATCGGGCATTGGATTACCATTTTCATCAAGCATTTTATGGTATACATCTACAAATACAGTTTTCTTTTGCGAATGTAAAAATTGTTTAATGAGTGTATTTGCAACAAGCATTTCAGGCATTAATCTTTGCCTTGATGGACTCGGCTTTATAGAAATATAAATTATTGGTACTGCCGACATTGATGACCGGATAATATTGAATAATTGTTTAAATCTCGATAAAACAATTGCCGGTGTAATGCTATCCGAATAAGCCAAATCATTTTCACCGGAATAAATTATAATTTGCCTTGGATGATATGGAATAATAATATCATTTGCATAACGAATTGCATCGGTGAGCTCAGAACCACCAAACCCGCGGTTGATAACAGTTTCACCAGGGAAATAGCTTTGTACATCTTCCCACTTACGAATAGACGAACTACCCACAAACAGAATAGCGTTCTTTGGAGGGAACTGAGCGCTATCAAGCTTTTTGAAATGTTCTATTTCATCGTAAAAAGGCGGCTGTTGTTGGGTATATGCATTTGAATATGCGAGAAACACAAATAAAAAACCAGCAATAATTTTTGACATCCTGTTTATTTTATGTGATTATTTTTTTTCAAAAACTTTTTCTCCGTTTACGAAGGTCATTAATATCCGGGTGTTTAAAATATCTTTTGCATCAGCGTTTATCAAGTCCGTATCAGTCATGATAAAATCAGCGGCCTTTCCTTTTTCAAGACTTCCTTTTTCATTTTCTTCAAAATTACTTTTGGCTGCCCATATTGTCATACCTCGCAGTGCATTCTCCCTGCTTAAAGCGCTCTCGATTTGAAAACCGTCTTCCGGCCAGCCTTTAGCATCTTTACGAAAAACTGCTGCATAAAAAGTTTTGACAGGTGAAATATCTTCAACGGGAAAATCTGTTCCCAAGGGAATCCAACCATTCTGGTTTAATAAATCATTATAGGCGTAAGCATATTTTAATCTTTCTTTTCCTAAACGATCTCCTGCCCAATACATATCAGATGTTGCATGTGTTGGCTGAACCGATGGAATAATACTGTTATCGCCAAACAAATGAAAATCATCTTTGTTAATTACCTGTGCATGTTCAATGCGCCAGCGCAAATCGTTTTTGCCTTTTAAATATTTTGCATAAACTTTTAGCATAACCCTGTTACCTGAATCTCCAATGGCATGTGTACACATTTGAAATCCATGTTTTGCAATAATGTCAGCAACGGAATCAAAGTGATCTTGTGAACTTAACAGAAAGCCATTCCATGCAGGCTTATCAGAATAAGGTTGCAGCAGGCATGCTCCTCTCGAACCTAACGCACCATCGGCATATACTTTGAAACTACACACGCTAAGCCGGCTTGTTTTTATTTTCCCTTTTGAAAAAAGATAGTCATAATTTTCTTTTGCATCGCTTAGCATAATATACATCTTCATCTTAATTTGATTACTTTTTTGGAGTGAATCAATAAATAACATTAGCCGGTAATTCAACCCACAATCATCAACTGTTGTAAGCCCCGCAGCAAAACAATTACTTTGAGCATTTAACAATGCATCTTTATATTGTGCCAATGAAGGTGCCGGAACATTGCGATATACTAACTCCGTTGCGTTATCAATTAAGATTCCCGTTAGTTCACCTTTATCCGTCTCTATTTCACCACCTGAAATTGTATCGCCGGGATGTAAACCTGCTATATCAAGGGCTTTTTTATTAGCTATGACTGCGTGCCCGTCAACACGTGTTAAAACAACCGGGCGATCCGGAAATAACTCGTTTAATTTTTCATTAGATGGAAAATTCTTTACAGGCCAGTCATTCTGATCCCAACCTTCACCCAATAACCATCCTGATTTATTCTTTTCTGAAAATGACTTAAGTTTTTCAATAATCTCGTCCCAACTGTTTGTACCTACAAGATCTGCTCTTTGCAAACCCAGGCCATAATCTACAAAATGAGCATGCGCATCTATCAGTCCCGGGTAGACGAATTTTCCATTTGCATCAATTTTTTCATTGGCATCATATTTTTTTAGCAGGTCTTTTGTTGTTCCCGTCTCAATAATTTTTTCTTTGTTAACAGCCACAGCTTCCTGTGTGGAAAAGTTTTTATCAACAGTATAAACTTTAGCATTGTACAACAGCAAATCAATTTTTTGTTGCCCGGAGCATGATAATAAAATAAAAAGAAAGAAATTAAATAGTAGAAATTTCATAGTTATATTTTGTAGGATCAATGAAATTACGAAAGGCGCTTTTAATTTTCCATTTAAAATAAATTTCAATTAGCCGGCAGATGAGAGACCTGTTTTATGTATCGATAATCCCTGTTGGAAAGAAATAAAATATTATTCAATTTGCTTTAAATTATTGGGATGAATTTTTAATTTAGGAAAATGGACATCAACCAGGACAAACTTACCATGTCTGCCGGGCGGCTGGAAGCCCTTGGGGATGGCATTTTCAGCGTTGCCATGACCTTTCTCATCATCGAACTCAAGATTCCTTCGGTACAGGGAAATTCTCTAAAAGATTTATCTCACGCCTTATACGAAATACGGCAGGAAATTTTTTGTTATTTCATAAGCTTTGTGGTTTTAGGAATTATGTGGTTTGGCCACCGAATGGTTTTTGAATATATCTCCCGCACAAACCGCTATTTTATTTTCCTTGGCGTTTTATTTTACATGGTAGTCTGCCTTGTTCCATTCAGCACCAGGTTTCTTGCGGCAAATACCTTACGGTGGTATGCTATTATGATGTATGGATTAAACCTGAGTTGCTGTAATCTTACCTTATATGCTCAATGGCTGTATGGTATTCACCGGCCAAGCTTACACGCGAGAAAATTACCAATAGAAGTTAAGAGAGAAGCGAGCATTCTATTTTTAATTTCACCAATATTTTATGCTGTGGCAATTGCGATTTCATTTTTTTTCCCGCTGGCAAGTATTATTATTTTTTTTATAACCCCTGTTCTTTACCTGCTGCCAAATAAATTAGATAAATATCTTCCCTGATTTTATAGATTTGACAACTTTCAAGAAATTTGCCAAATCACGGAATCCTAATCACCATCAATTATAAGATTTGTGTTTAAATCTTTATGTTGTTCATCATGAAATTTAATATACCTTTCTTTATCTCCAAACCAATCTAAAACTTCTTTCTTTCTTAAATTAGTCAGTTTATCCATAAGAATTCTTTTATAAGAACTCCATTCCCATTCTCTGAAATCTTTGATTAAGCCATGCAATTGAGGATTCGCATGAATGTAATACACTAATGACGTAAAATAGTCGTCCTTGTTAACTTCCACTCTTTTAAACGGAGTTTGAAATAAGGTTCCGATTCTCTCATGTTGTTTATTGAATGCCATTGAATACGATTGGAAAAATTTCCTGAATTGGTGGCTAACAATCTGATGAACAGTTTTATTTATCAGTATATTTTTTGAATTTAATAATTCAAAAATTTTTAAATTTTCTAAATCCCTTACGCGAATCAATAAATGAAAATGATTACCCAATAAACAATAAGAATAAGTATCTGCAACCGGAGACAAATATTTATCATATTGTTTTAGAAAGTATTCATAATTACCACGATTTTTAAACATTAGCTTTTTATCAACCGTTCGGTTATATACATGATAAAAATTTTCTTCTTCAAATCGCGTAAATAATGTTCAGTTTTGGCCATGATAATTGTTGTTGGAATAGATTTGACAACTTTTAAAAAGTTGTCAAATCTGGAAGTTGTCAAATCTTCAACGCTCCGTTCATATTTCTAACCGCATCAGCACTCTTATTAAAAGCCGCTTGTTCTTCAGCGTTTAATTTAAAATCAATAATTTTTTCCCAACCATCTTTACCAATAACAACAGGTACACCTATACAAATATCTTTTTGTCCGTATTCTCCATCGAGCATAACGCAACATGGTATTAATTTCTTTTCATCCCGAATAATTGATTCAACTAAAGTTGCGCCTGCGGCACCGGGAGCATACCAGGCGCTGGTTCCCAATAGTCCGGTAAGTGTTGCTCCACCAACCATAGTATCGGCGGCTACTTTCTTTAATGTTGCTTCATCCAATATATTTGAAACAGGTATTCCATTATAAGTAGCCAATCTTGTTAATGGGATCATCGTTGTATCGCCGTGTCCTCCTACTACAACCGCCTGCAGATCCTGCATAGAGCAACCAATGGCAGTTGATAAGTAGTATTTAAAACGACTGCTGTCAAGAATTCCGCCCATTCCGATTATACGGTTTTTGGGAAGGCCGCTTGATTTTAATGCGAGATAAGTCATCGTATCCATCGGATTACTAATCACAACAATTATTGCATCGGGCGATTGTTCTAAAATATTTTGCGTAACTCCTTTTACAATCCCTGCATTAATTCCTATCAGTTCTTCACGTGTCATACCCGGCTTACGCGGAATACCCGACGTAATGATAACTACTTTGCTTCCCGCAGTTTTTTTATAGTCATTTGTGCTGCCGGTAATTTTTGTATCGCTGCCGAGCAGTGCAGCGCTCTGCATAAAGTCAATAGATTTACCTTCTGATATGCCTTCTTTAATATCAAGCAAAACCAATTCTTCGCAAAGCTCTTTCCTTGCGATATTATCGGCACATGTGGCTCCTACTGCGCCTGCACCTACTACGGTTACTTTCATTTTATCGTATTTATTTTAGAAAATTATTTTCCGGCCAAAGGTAATTGAATAATGTTTTTATAAAAAAGTAAATAAGAATCTAAACGATAATTTTTTAGCCCTTCTTTAACTACCTCGTTTTCTTCTTTATTCTAACTTAATAGTTTATTTCTAAACGCTGTCATGAAACGACTTTCATTCTTTATATGCTTCTCTTTCCTGTTTGGCAGCATAAATTCTTCAGCGGAAATCCGGTTAATTGCATTGATTAACGCCGGCAGCCCCACAGTTACCTTGCAATGGAATATGGTAAATTATCCCGGAAACACATGCTTATATTTTATTTAGAAGTATTGATGGCGTTGTGTGGTCGCCCGCTGCCGCAAATCCTGTTTTTAGAAATTACACAGCGTCAACGACACTTGCTTACAGAGATAAGTTTTTTAATGAACAGCAATTGTATTATCGCGTAAAGGTGTATGATACCAATGAAAATATTGTTGAAATTTCCAATACCGCAATTGTTAATAATCCAAAAGCCAATCCCACACGCAGAAGGGCCATGCTGAAGAGAAGCCCAACAAATTCAACGACTCTTACCGGCAACAGCAGTAATGCATGGCAAATTGTTCCCAACCCGGTAGAGGATATGCTCAATCTTACTTACAGGAGGAGCGACGTAATAAGAGGCGTAATAAATGTTGTGATACAGGATGCATCCGGGAAAATAGTAATTCGTTTCAGAGCGGCATCAAATAATAAACAGCTACACGTACCCGTTAGTAATCTCCATGCTGGAGTTTATTTCATTAAGCTAAATGTTGGTGCCGATGTGCAGTTGAATGATAAATTCATAAAACAATAAATTATTAATTACACCGATTGAACACAGCTATTCGTTTGACAGCACCTGGGTTGTGTAACCAAAAGAATAGCAATTACAATTCGTCGGAGACTAAATCGGTATTTACGCTTCCTTCAAAATTCTTTTTAAAATTTCCTTTTTTGTCGTAAACAAAAATGGAAGGCAGGTTTCTTACTTTAAAAAAAACGGGGAAGAAAAATTTCGTATCCCTTGCCATGGTAATTTGCGGATAATCGGCAATCTTATAGTTTTTATAAAACACCATCATCTCGTTATAGGGAAGATAAGTGATCATAACTATCTGGGCATTCTTAAATTTGTCAATGTTGGCAAGTAGTTTTTCAGTCTCATGCTGGCAATGTTCACAATCAGGACTAAAAATCATAAAAACAACCGGTTTGTTTTTTTTCAGATCATCCCGTGTAAATGAGGTACTATCAGGCGCTTTAAACACAGTAAATTCAGGAATAGTAGGAAACCTCTGGTAAACAGGCGCCGTGCTATCTTCCTGAGAAAATGCAACGACACACAAAAATATAAATACGGATAAAAAGAATATTTTTTTCAAGAGTATAAATTTTGAATAAAGATAAAGCAAATGTGAAAATGTGAAAATGTGAAAATGTGAAAATGTGAAAATTGTGAAAATTAGTTAGTCAATGTGCCAATTCTAAAATTATTGATCATTAAGTTGTTTTCATATTTTCAAATTGAGCCATTGAGTTATTTTTTAATACCTTCACGCCCTTAAAAAAAAATTATGGCATCTACTTCAGATATGAGAACAGGACTGATATTAAAAATTGACGGCAGCCTTTATACCGTGATAGAATTCGGTCAAAATAAAACTGCACGGGCAGCAGCAAAAGTGTGGGCGAAACTAAAAGGTGTTGATAACAGCCGTACGATAGAACAAACGTGGAACAGTGGTGAAACTATTTTCCCTGTAAGAGTTGAAAAGAAACCTTACCAGTTTCTTATATAAAGATGATACAGGCTATACTTTTATGGATACCACAAACTATGAGCAAATTTCCGTACCACCGGAAATGGTGGATGCGCCGCAGTTTTTAAAAGACGGCCAGGAAGTTTCTGTTTTAATTAATGGAGAAACTGACCAGCCAATGGGTGTTGAACTTCCCGATAAAATTGTTGTGTTAGTAACCTATAGCGAACCAGGCGTAAGAGGCGATACTGCCACCCGTACTTTAAAGCCGGCAACAGTTGAAACAGGCGCCACGGTTAACGTTCCGTTATTTGTAAATGAAGGTGAACTGATACGGGTAAATACAAAAACAGGTGAATACGTGGAAAGAGTAAAGGAATAACATGCCCGGTTTGCAGTTAATAATTAAGATTTTCTTTGACCGTATAATAATAAATCCGTCTCCCCGATTTTTCCTTTTTTGAGCAAAAAAGTGAGCATTTTTAGCCAATAATGTTGGGTTTCTTTTAAAAATCTTTCAATTTCTTCTATTTTTTTATTTTTTTAAAAATGCTATTTTCATAAATCATCCCTATCTTAGCTGCCTTCTTTCCATAACATAAATTTAATTTGTAAATATGGACATTAAACAAATTCAGGAACTTGTAAAGCTTGTTAATAAAAGTAATATCGGTGAGCTTAGTATTGAGAAAAATGATTTTAAAATCACGATAAAACAAAAGAAACAACCTTCACAACAATATGCAGCGCCGATTCAGCAATATGTGCAGCCCCAACAAGTGCTTGCCACCGCAACATCTCCTCCAGCAAATACAAAAACCCCGGAAGCTCCATCAGCAAAAACAGAAAATCTTCTCACAATTAAAAGCCCGATGATCGGAACATTTTACCGGCAGGCAGGCCCTGGTAAACCGATATTTGTAAACGTGGGTGATGAAGTAGAAGAAGGACAGGTTGTTTGTATTATTGAAGCCATGAAACTTTTTAATGAAATTGAAAGTGAAGTTTCGGGCACAATCGTAAAAGTTTTGGTAGACGATGCATCACCTGTAGAATTTGACCAGCCTCTGTTTTTAGTGGAACCTGCTTAAATTCAAATTTAAAAATGTGAAAATACTTCAATTTGAAAATGTGAAACCTGATTATAATCAATTTTTTTGCTTATGAAAAAAGAACTGTTTGATAAAAATCCAATTCTAAAATTATCTTTTGATTTTTCTTTAATGATTATAGCATATTGTGAACAGCTTGAAGCAGAAAGAAAATATATTATATCTAAACAACTTATTAAAATCCGGCACTTCTATTGGTGCCAATGCAATGGAAGCACAAAATGCTGAAAGTAAAGTTGACTTTATTCATAAAATGAAAATTGCAGCAAAGGAAGCGGAGGAATCGCAATACTGGCTTTGGCTTTGTGAATACTCAGAATCTTATCCGGATTGTAAACAATTACAAGATAAAGCTTGAAGAGATAAACAAAGTTTTAGGTAAAATTTTATCTACTTCAAAAAGGAAAATTCCTTTTAGTTATTTGATTTGTTCTTTGCTTTTTTAAAGTGTTATACATTTTCAAATTTTCAAATTTTCAAATTTTCAAATTAATAATATCTTGTTTAAAAAAATACTAATTGCCAACAGGGGTGAGATTGCTTTACGGATTATCAGAACCTGTAAGGAAATGGGAATTAAAACTGTTGCAGTTTACTCAACCGCCGATAAAGATAGCCTTCATGTAAGATTTGCTGACGAAGCAGTTTGTATTGGCAAACCGGCCAGCATCGATAGCTATCTCAATATTCCGCACATAATGGCAGCCATTGAAATTACCAATGCAGATGCCATACATCCTGGTTATGGATTCCTGGCAGAAAATTCAAAATTTGCCCAGATATGTACTGATCATGGAATAAAATTTATTGGTCCAACTCCTGAAATGATCAATAGCATGGGCGATAAAATAACTGCTAAGGAAACGATGATAAGGGCGGGTGTTCCTGTGGTACCTGGCGGAGAAGGATTATTGAAAAGTGTTGATCATGCTAAAGGACTTGCTAAGAGAAATTGGTTACCCGGTTATTTTAAAAGCAACTGCTGGTGGCGGTGGCAAAGGAATGCGTGTTGTATGGGAAGAAAAAGATATTGAAAAGGCATTTGATAATGCAAAAACAGAAGCTGCGGCTTCATTTAAAAATGATGGTATCTACATGGAAAAATTTGTAGAAGAGCCGCGACATATTGAAATACAAATTGCGGGAGACCAGTTTGGAAATGTATGTCACCTTAGTGAACGTGATTGTTCGATACAAAGGCGTCACCAAAAATTGGTTGAAGAATCCCCATCTCCTTTTATGACTCCGGAGCTTAGAGAAAAAATGGGTGAAGCTGCTATTAAAGCTGCATCTGCTATAAATTATGAAAGTGTAGGAACAATTGAATTTTTAGTAGATAAGCATCGCAATTTTTATTTCATGGAAATGAATACGCGAATACAAGTGGAGCATTGTGTTACGGAAGAAGTGGTTAACTACGATTTAATTAAAGAACAAATAAAGATTGCATTTGGCGAAAGTATATCGGGCAGAAATTATTATCCTGAAATGCATGCAATAGAATGCAGAATAAATGCTGAGGATCCGTACAATGATTTTCGCCCATCCCCGGGACGCATAACCGTGTTGCATCAACCGGGCGGACATGGAGTGCGGGTTGACAGCCATGCTTATGCAGGTTATGTGATTCCGCCTTATTATGATAGCATGATTGGAAAATTAATTGCGGTTGCGCAAACCCGTAATGAAGCGATTAATACGATGAGCCGTGCGTTGAGCGAATATGTAATAGAAGGAATAAAAACAACTATTCCCTTCCACAAAAAATTAATGAAAAATGAAAGTTTCCGATCAGGAAATTTCACGACCAAATTTTTGGAGAATTTCAAGATGGAATAAAAGGTAACGGCGGCAAAATCAATTGCACTACGAATGTTTCAATGCATGATTGATTATTGAACTTGCGATTTATGATAAAAAATTCTGTGCTGATTATAACAAAAAAAGCCATGCTTAAAGAGCATGGCCTTTTTCTTGAGGGGTTAATCTCATAGGTTCAGATAACAATAATTTGAATCTTCCCAAAGGTCCTTTGATTGAAAAGCCTTAAGTGTAATAAAAACATCTATGTATTATAGAAAAATTTCTACATTTTAATTAATTCAAAAGTATTAATAGCATTATAGAAAAATAATATTATTCAATTCTATAAAAATATTAAATATTTTAACAAGTATAACAGGTAAGCTTAAACGAAATTAAATTTGAATGTACAATAGTTGCTGCTGCCGGTTTACTTATATGGCGATCTAACATTTAAATAGAATTCCATGAGAATAGTTCCTGCATTAATAATAACGTTTTTTTAGTTTGCAGACGTGTGCGCAATCGGGCAGCTAATAGCATTAATGAGATCCGCAAAACTATTGCACAAATAAACAATGATTCCGGTTACTCATTAAAAAAATTGGAGAATGAAGAATTTTTAGAGCAAATGACTGACAATGGAGGAGAACTAACAGGTTATTTCAAAAATGGCCAGTTGGTAAAAATTGTTGAATGGATCGGGCTATCAAGCTGCGTTAACATTACAGAATATTATTTGCAGGACAACAAACTAATCTTTGCATTTATCAAAGGAAGCGAATCTCCTTATATTGATAGTTTAGAAACTTTTAACCATAGCAAACTTATCAAAACAATGGAATGCAGATTCTATTATGACAATAATAAAACGATAAAGACAATTTTAAATGGTGCAACGCGATGCGGAAGGCAACCCAAAAAAGATTGGGCTAAGGATTATCTTGAAAATTGTTTGCACGATAAAAAATTGTTGGAAAAGAAACAGTAACTAATTGCTTGTTGATGAATTCACACTCCTTACTAAAAATCCAATTAAGTCACCTGGGGCATCATCCAATTAAAGCATTAATAATCTCCTTTGTGTTTTCGAAACTTGTATGATGATGCGCATGAATTCCTTCTTTTTTCGCAGCTTCAACCAACATTGGCCGATCATCAAAATATAAACATTCATGTGGTTGATGCCTGGGCGATACCCAATGCCAGTCTGAATATGCCGGGATCCGGCTTGCGCATGCCGACTTCGCATGAAGATACAAATGCATCAAAAAAATCATGAAGCTTATATTTTTGAATCCGGTACTCGTTCAATTCTTTCGGCTCATTATTAATGGATATTGTTTTAATAAAATGATTTTCATATTTCCATTTAATTAACCATTGAAGTGTGCCGGGCAACTCCAGTGATTGCTCCAACATAAATGCTTTAAACTCTTCCCTCGAAAAATTTCTTGGGTGATTAAAAACAATTGTATCAAGATAATCATCAATTGATATTTTGCCCATTTCCCATACATTAAATATAAAGTCGTGCAACAAATCCATTTCGTTATACTCTATCCCGAATTTTTTCGCAGCTGCTTCACGGGATTCCTGCCCCCAGCCATTTGTAAGCAATACGCCTCCAATGTCGGAGAACAAAATTTTATATTGTTGACTCATTGATTAGTTTAAAGTGAAATTAAATATTATTAATTTTTGTTTTGACCATTTTCCAGCGCCGCTACTTTTTGCAAACGTCTTTTATGTCTTTCACCGCCAATAAATTTTGCTGATAAGAAAGCTGTAATTAATTCTTCCGCGGCCATAAATCCAGTTACGCGTCCTCCTAAACAAATCATATTCATATCATCATCTTCAACGCCCTGGTGTGCTGAAAAATGATCATGAATAAGGCCAGCCCTTACGCCAGCTACTTTATTTGCTGCTACAGACGCTCCTACTCCGCTTCCGCAAATAGCAATACCTCTTTCTACTTCCTTCGATGCAATTGCCCTGGCGAGTGGTATTACAAAATCCGGATAATCGTCTTTTGTATCTAATTCATACGCTCCGTAGTCAGTTATTTCATAACCAAGTTTTTTAAGAAATGTGGCAACTGTTTCTTTAAGATCATAACCACCATGATCTGCGGCTATTCCTATTTTCATAATAGTAAGTATTAAATTTTTTCCGCAGTATTAAGCGCTTCATATTTACCGGCATTCATTTTATGTTCCTGTTCCCAAAGCTTTGCGCCACCTTTAATGCCATCTCTGTTGCCTGCAATAATAATATTATCATCAAGTTTAAAATTTATTTCTTTTGCACTGCCACCACTTATATAAAGGCGATCATAATTAAAAACCACTTTTAAAATTCCTATCACTCTCTTCATTCGTTTATTCCAATTTTTCTTTCCAATTCTCTTAAACTCAAACTCGCCTACATATTCGTCGTAGTCTTTATTTTTTGTAACAGGGTGATGGGCAATTTCAAGATGCGGCATTAAAACTCCATCGCGTAACAATGCAGTTCCAAAACCTGTACCCAATGTTATCATTAGCTCAAGTCCTTTACCACTTACTATAGCAAGACCCTGCAGATCCGCATCATTCACAATAAGTGCAGGTTTTTGCAACAATTCTTCAAGTGCTTTAGCAAGATCAAAATTTGCCCATGCTGCTGTGCCCAGGTTGGGAGCCGTTTTAACTACTCCATCTTTAATAAAGCCGGGAAAGCCTGCCGCGACCTTATCATACTCTGAAAATTTTTGTGCAAGTTGATTAATAACATCAAGAACTTTAGCGGGAGTTGCGGTTAAGGTGTCGGTAGTTTTTGATACTCATCCAAAAAAGTTCCTGACGCATTTAATACTGTAGCTTTAATATTAGAACCTCCAATATCTATTGAAAGAATTTTTTGTTCATTTTCTGTAAACATCGATTATGGGTTTTAAAAATTGTGATTCATAGTTTGCTTCCGATTCACATAGTATGTTATTCAAACAACACAAATATAAATATGATTTTATTTTTAGATTTGGGTTAAAGAATTAAATGAATATACATCATACCGATTTTTAAAATTGTATTTATTAAAAAAAAATATCAGAAGGAATATTCCAAAAGAATGGAAAGAGCATGTAAAATTTTCTTACCGCGGGTTGGTTCATTGCTTTGATATTCTTTTATCTTATGCGGCAGGTGGGCGTTTCAGGGTTGCCACAACTTCATTTCACTTTTTTAAAATCCATTATTCTGTTACCGCTCTTTTCGCTTTTATCAGGAGTTATTTTCGGTTCACTTCACAATGTTTTTCAGAAATATTTTTTTAGAAAAATTCCTTTATGGAAAGTGATGATGCGTTTATCTATAGATCAGTTGCTGATAATATCACTTCTTACACTAATCTATTTTATGTTCATCAACATGATGGAAACGAATCCTGTTAAGTTTTGGAATTTCATTAGGTCTCCTTCTACATTAATTTATTATTTATATGTATTAATTGTAAACCTGTCATTGAGTTTTTTGTGGGAAATTACGAGGCTACTGGGAAGTGGAAATTTTTTCAAACTGATCACCGGTAAATTTTATAAACCAAAAGAAGAATACAGAATATTTATGTTCGTAGATTTAAAGTCTTCTACAACAATTGCTGAAAAACTCGGGCATCTTGCTTATAGCAGTTTTATAAAAGATTGTTTTTATGACTTGCAGTGGTGCAACATTACAATGCGCAAATTTATCAATATGTAGGTGATGAAGCAGTTCTTACATGGGAACGGCAAAAGATGAAATATGTAACCCCATGCATAGATGCGTTCTGGGCTTTTGATGATGAACTTTCAAAGAGATCAGCATATTATAAAGCGACCTATGGAATTACCCCCGGATTTAAAGCCGGCATGAGCATTGGAATGGTAACGGTTGTTGAAATTGGCGACATAAAAAAGGAAATTGCTTACCATGGAAATACACTCAATACAGCATCACGCATCGAAGCAGTCTGCAATTTTTACAGTGAAAAATTATTGATTTCAAAAAAAATGTACGATGAACTCATAAAAGAAAAATCATCATATATCTATACTAAGATCGCAGAAACGCAACTAAGAGGTAAACAAGGAATCACTGAAATTTACAGTGTAAGAAGAAACAATCAATCATCCACAATTATACATTAAACGCGAGCGTTAGTGTAAGGATATTATAACGTTATTGAAACAATAATTACAAAGCATTGAATTTTACTTTATAAAACAATCCATTTATATTCACATTTGTTAATAAGTTTTCATACATATAATTGCATTCAATATGTTTTTTAAGATAATTTAGATATGTTATTAAAATGTAAACAAATTATTAAAAAATCCAAATGAATTATTCTGCTTATTCTTTGCCAAACCTTACCAAAATTTCCCACTATGGTTTTGCGACACTTTATCAAAATAACCTAACGGGTGAAAAGTCTTTACACGCAACTGTTTCATATAAAGCGGGCGATGTTTTTTCAAAGTTTGAAGCAGCTGAAACCCTTACTGCTCCTAATAAATATACAGTTCAGGTTAACGAAGGAATTCATATAATTCTTGATCCGGAAGTTTTACAATACATCAATCACAGTTGTAATCCCAATGTTTTTTTTGATACAACAAGAATGGAATTAAGTTGCCTGAAAGACATTTCATCCGGAGATGAACTTACATTTTTTTATCCTTCAACAGAATTTGAGATGGCTTCGCCATTTAATTGTTTTTGCGGAGCAAACAATTGCCTTCATAAAATACAAGGCGCATCATTTTTATCACAGGAAGTTATTCATCATTATAAGTTTACTGATTTTATAATGCAAAAATTAAACATACCTCACCTGCAAAAAGTATGATCATGCAGATGATCCTAAACAATTATGCTTCCATTTCATAAAGAACTTTTTGTATGGGTTTTAGCTCCCTTTGTTGAAACAAATGATGTAAATCTTGACTACTATTACGACTACACACAAAGCATAGATGAATTTACAGCGGCATTTGAGGAACTAAATATAAAATGGCAATGGCAGCAGGTAACCAATGACGATTATAAATCGGTTATCGATTTAATTTCTGCGACAGCAAGCCCTGAGAATGTAGTTGTAATCAATCTTTGCGATGGTGATGAAGTCAATAACGCACCTGGCGTAAACGTAATCAGGTATCTCAAAAAAAGTGGTTTATGTTTTACGGGGTCAGATGAATATTTCTATCGCACCACTACGTCTAAAATAATAATGAAGCAGGTTTTTGAAGCAAGAAATGTTTCCACGCCTCCCTGGCAAATTATTACCGACGAACCTTCAGATGCTAAATCAATTTTTAAAAAATTAGGTAACCCTGTTATTGTAAAACCTGCTATTTCCGGCGGAAGCCTCGGAGTTGGTATTCATTCTGTGGTAAAGAATTCAAAGGAATTATTGCAACAGTACGATAAGTTGTTACAGGGATACCATGGATGGAACCTGGTTGATGGCGGTGTATTTGCAGAAAAGTTTATCGATGGCCCGGAATTTACAACACTCATTGTTGGGAATGGCGCTAATATGAGAGAATGTAAAATTTACATGCCGGTTGAAAGAGCTTTTAATAGCTCGCTTCCTGCTCATGAAAAATTTTTATCGTTCGACAGGCTTTGGGAAATGTACGAAGTTGAAACACCGATTACTAACGATGAGGATTTTTATAACTACCGCACGCCGGATCAATCGCTCTTAAAGAATATTTGCAAAATAAGTTTTGATGCATATAAAGCGGTAAGAGGAAAGGGTTATGGACGAATCGATATAAGAATGGATAAAAATACAGGCAAGATGTATGTTCTTGAAGTGAATGCACAATGTGGCTTGTCTGATGATGAAAACTTTACTTCAATAGGTGCCATCCTCCGGCTTTCGGGTAATTCATTTGGCTCATTGATTGCTACGATAATAAGAAATGCCTTAACTCACAAACACATTACAAAGCAAAAAAAGGCAAGACAACTCGAACTTATTTAATCAGAAAAAATTCAACTTAAATTATACAATGAAAGTTTGTGTGTTGCAGCCTGATTATTCCACTACAGATGTTGACTATAAATATTACGATCCTCCGCGAAATCTTTCTTCACTTCTTCCCGGTGATATAGTTGACCATGTTTTTTTAAACAAGCTCTCCACCTATAAGAAGTTAAAAGAACTTCGAAAAAAGAATTATGACATTTTCGTGAATCTTTGCGAAGGATATCTCGAATGGTCGGTGCCATCAATTGATGTGATACATTCCTTTGAAATGCTAAACCTGCCGTACACCGGCCCTACTCCATTGTTGTACGATCCGCCAAAAGAATTAATGAAATATGTGGCTTACACATGCGGAATAAAAACCCCGGCTTATATATTGGTAACACATGTTGAACAAAGGAGTGAAGTGGTTTCGAAATTAAAATTTCCTTTATTTATAAAACCGGCAAAAGCAGGCGATAGCCTTGGCATTGACGCTGATTCACTTGTGAGGAACGAAAAAAACCTTAAGAAGAAAATTGATGAACTTTTAGAAGATTACCAGGAGCTTTTAGTGGAGGAATATATTGCCGGACGGGAATTCACGGTCCTGGTAGTTGCAGAACCGGGAAATAAAAACAATTGTACTGTTTACAATCCGCTGGAATTTGTTTTTCCTGAAGGAAAGAAATTTAAGACGTACTCGCTTAAGACTTCTGAGCTGCATGAGGAATGCAATATTCCTTGTAAAGAACCGGAACTTGGACAAAAGTTAAAAGACGCGGCCTCAAAAATATTTAAAGCGTTTAACGGTGAGGGTTATGCCCGCCTCGATTTCAGAGTTAATGACAAAAATGAAATATATTTTCTTGAAATAAATTTTACCTGTTCTGTATTTTATGAAAAAGGATATGAAGGATCTGCCGATTATATATTAATGAATGACCCGGCAGGCAAGCAAGGTTTTTTGCAAAAAATTATTAAAGAGGGAATAGTTCGCCATCGGTGAAAAACAAAAAAAATATGTTGTAAAATGTAATGCCCTGGCGGGTTATGGCATTTATGCAGCAAAATATATTGCACAGGGAGAAATAATTTTTGCAAGCGAAGAAAAGCCACACAGGCTTGTTACAAAAAAATATGTAGAACAAAACTGGAGCGATGAGGAACGCGAAAATTTTAGAAGATATGCATGGCCTGTAAGTAGTGAGGTATATGTTTTATGGGACAATGCACCGGCCGAATGGTCTCCGCAAAATCATTCCTGCAATCCTAATACTAAATATGCTGGTTTAAATGTAATTGCCGTAAAATCTATTGCCAAAGGAGAAGAACTAACGCTTGACTACACAACGTTTCTCAATAATGAAATGGAAAGTTTTATTTGCAACTGCGGAGCCGAAAATTGTAAAAAAATTATCCAGGGAGTGCAAGAAAATTCAATAACATTCCAGGAGAAAAATAAGTTATGATGTTAAGTGTCTGGCCACCGAAGTGGCCGGGCGCCTCTACTTTCTTCCGGTACGCATAAAAACAGGAAACGAAACTTTTCTTTTTAAAACATTACCCCAAACCTTTTTAAGCTCAGTCGAAAATTTGTCAACCGGGTTTTCATTATTCTTTCTAATGTAATGCTGCACTGCCGACCATGTATTTAAATATCCGATTACCTGTTCAAACTCCCAATTATAATTCATGAAGAAATCCGGTGTATCAATTTCTTTAAAAGGAAAAGGTATTGTTGAATAATGATGGTCGATATATTTTCTTTCTTTATCCCAATAAGGTCCTGTAGTTTCTTTATAAAATTCATTGATCAATAAATCTATTTCTTTATTTATTTTGAAAACGTCATAGCCTATTATCGCTATAATGCCGCCATGTTTTAAAGTTCTGTTGACGTGTTGATAAAATTTTTCAAAATCAAACCAGTGTATTGCCTGCGCCACTGTTATCAAATCAAATTTATTGTCGGGCAACGTGGTGTGTTCTGCGCTTTGCACTGAGTAAATAATATTTTTCTTCTTTGTAGCATTGGTAATTTGGGCCGCACTTATATCGGTGGCATACACTTCAGTAAAATATTTAGACAAGGTAACGGCAAGTTGCCCATTGCCTGTGCCGCAATCCCATGCAGAATTTTTTACAGGCAATAAAGGAAGTAGAAATTCAAATAATTGTTTTGGATATCCCGGGCGAAACTTTGCGTACAGATCTGATTGTTTTGAAAAATTGTCTTTCATAAATGCAAAGATGATTCATTGAAAGAAAACTGAAATAATAAATAACTTATGAATCCGGTTTATCTTTATGGTAATAATAAAATTATGACAAGAGAGGAAAACTTTATGATGGAAGCCATCGCCCTTTCAAAAAAAGCTATTGAAAATAATGAAGGCGGCCCATTCGGTTGTGTGGTAGTAAAAGATGATAAAATTATTGGGCGTGGCAATAATAAAGTAATTGTTGAAAATGATCCAACGGCGCACGCAGAAGTGATGGCTATCAGAGATGCCTGCAAAAATCTGGGGGCTTTTCAGTTAGACAGTTGTGAAATTTATTCTTCGTGTGAGCCTTGCCCCATGTGTCTTGGGGCAATTTATTGGGCTCGTCCTAAAGTTGTATATTATGCTAACACACGGCATGATGCCGCATCTGTTGGGTTTGACGATTCCATGATTTATGAAGAAATAAAGTGTGATAGCGAAGAAAGAAAAATTCCGCTGATAAATATATGCCGCAACGATGCCTTTACTGTTTTTGAAAGTTGGGCAGGTAAGAACGACAAAACACTTTATTAAAAATATTTGTTGTTAAATGACCAACAGATGATAATCTGACGACTTGATTTATTCCAGGCTGTTACCGGTTTTTTGCTATTGTACATTTAAATCTACAAACAAGCACAAGTCCCGATTTTCTAAGTATAAAAAGTTTAAATTTGCAAAATGTCAATGTGTACTTTTTCTATTCCGTTTACGGGTGACGCCGAAAGTATTTTGGCAAAGGCAAAAGCTGCCATAGAAAGCCAGAATGGCTATTTTACCGGCGATGTCAATTCGGGAAATTTCGAAGTATCCGTTTTCGCTAATTCAATAAAAGGTTATTATAATGTTACGGGAAACAACCTTAATCTTACAATTACAGACAAGCCCTTCTTAATATCATGCAGTACTATCGAAAGTCTTTTAAAATCCAGGATTTCGTAAAGCAGCTACACCGAGACATTTTTCTTAGCTAAAACCGAATGCAACTTTTTTATTAAATCGCCTACCTCAAAGGGTTTTGCAATAAAATCATCTGCTCCATAGTCGTGTATGGCGCTTTCGGCAATTCGGGGAAAAGCAGAAAAAAGAAGTATAGGAATATGTTTTGTGTAAGGCGAAGCTTTAAGCTTCTGGCAAACATCGAGGCCATCAATCCCTGCCAGAAAAACATCCAATAGAATTAGTTGCGGCTCAAACGTTTTAATTGAGTTATTCGCCGACTCCCAATCCATAAAAGTATGCACATCAAATCCCCTTTTTATCAAAAGTGTTTTTACCACTTTTAAAAGGTCCATATCATCGTCAATTACGTAAATGCGTGGCATACTAACGAAATATCAAAAAGTGTGCGGATTTCCTTTGACTCAAAGAGGCTGATAATAATAATTAGTTAAAGCAAATCTCTGAAATAAAATGACTCAATACCTCAATCCAATATCATCTTTTGATTAATTTTTTTTGGATGCATACCTCCTGCACGCCTTCCAAAAAAATTAAAACTATTATTTTAGAAACACCCTGCTCACACTTTCTATATCATAGCCTCAAATAAAATTAATTTATAAATTAAAGCTTAGTTGCGGGTTACAGCGAATTATTTCTTCATCCATTACCAAGCGATGGCGGGTAGGACGTACCCACGGGAAGTTCCGTGGATTGCAGCATTACCGTGCGTTTAACAAATGATCTGATTTTGTTCAGGGGAATAATGTAACTCCTGTGAATACTTTAGGTGCCTTATTATTTTCCGTTTCGATACAAAATATCAACAATTTAATGTACAATGATAGTTAACAATAACAACTTCTCTCTAATTTATGATGGAATAGAATTTGTTGAGCCAATTATAAAATTTATACATTAATCAAAAGCTGACAAAATGAAAAAGATAATTATTTTATTAGGGGTAATATCATTTCCCTATATTTTTTCTGCATGTAACGGAGACAATTCGTCCGCTTCCGGCTCATCATCAGATTCAATAACGACAACTTCAAACATGGATACACCACTAAGCGGCAACAAGAAAGATAGCCTGAATGTTAATAATTCAGGGGCGGCAATGGTTGATCAAAACACCTTGGATTTTGCAAACAAAGCGGCGACTGGCGGAATGATGGAGGTTGAATTAGGAAAAATGGCGCAGAAAAAAGCAAGCAGTGGAAAGGTGAAAAATTTTGGAAAAATGATGGTTAACGATCATACTGAAGCAAACAATAATTTTAAAGCTATTGCAACTAAAAAAAATATAACCTTGCCGACGTCTCTTACTGATGATCAGAAAAAAGACATTGATAAATTAAGTAAAAAATCAGGAAAAGAATTTGATAAGGCTTACGTTGATATGATGATACGGGATCATAAAGATGACATTAAAGAATTCGGAAATGCCCAGGGGAAAGTTGCCGATAATGATATCAAAAATTTTATTACCGGCACGCTCCCTGTTCTTCAAAAACATTTAGATTCTATTCAGGCTATAAAATCAGGAATGTAATTGTAACGCCGTTAAAAAAAATGTCTCAGTTAGTTCTGATTAAATATTAAGTCAGCCTGCATTGCATTAGAATTATTTTTATAAAAGACCATTTTTATAAATTGTTGGTCTTTGAAATGATTATTCAACAGACATTTTTCTTCTGTTGCCAAAATTGAAAAACAGGCATCGTTGTAGATTATCAGGATGAAAAATCTGAAAAAGGAATAGTACAAATACAAAAGCGGTTATGCGTTGCCGTGACCTCTGATTCGGATCAGTATTTCTTCCTGAGATATTAAAGAAGGGAACCGTTACGCTAATAACTAAAAAGTAATATTATGAATCATTTAATTTACACGGTGTTTGGCTACGGTAAAGACCTGAATAGTCTGCAGATGGGCAGCCGGGCCTTGGTTATGTTTTTCATAACCTTAGCTCTCTTGCGATTTACAGGCATGCGCTCACTTGGCCAAAGATCGGCTTTCGATGCCATTATAGTAATTATGTTGGGATCACTGCTCAGCCGGGCAGTAGTTGGTGTTTCCCCATTCCTGCCTACTGTTGTAGCAGGAACCGTTATGGCGGCAACTCATAAAATAATAGCCATAATTACGGTCAAAAACGACGTGATTGGCCGATTAGTAAAAGGGCAAAAAAGGCTCTTATTTCAAAATGATAAGTATATAGAAAAGAATATGCTTAGTGCCTGTGTTAGTTATAAGGATTTGCAGGAAGATATACGTTTGAACAATGAGGATTCAACTGAAAACATCAAGGAGATTTATATGGAACGTTCCGGTCATGTCAGTATTGTAAAAAAAAATGAAAGCAGCCCTTAGTAAAATGGAATTTCTGAAGTCTTAAATTGCACTTCCCCGGTTTGTTTATCATTGTTGGCTTATTAAATAACGTTAACACGTTTTCGAACGATCATGACTTCATCAAAAAATTCATCTTCTCAACGTACGAAGAAAAGTAATTTTCCGAAAAACATTAAACCTATGTTGGCTATATTGGTTGATAAACCCTTTGATGAAAAGGGATGGTTATACGAAGTAAAATGGGATGGGTACCGGGCAATTGCATACATAAATAATGGAAACGCCGAATTACAGTCAAGAAACAATAAATCATTTGATGAAAGATTTTATCCTGTTTTTAATTCGCTGCAGAAGTGGAAAACAAAAGCAGTAATTGATGGTGAAATCGTAGTGATTAATGAGAAAGGAATTTCTGATTTTAGCAGTCTTCAAAACTGGAGAAGTGAATCGGATGGTGACCTGCTATTTTATATGTTCGATATTTTGTGGATGGACGGAAATGATTTAATGCATCTGCCGCTAACAGAGCGAAGAGAAATTTTAAAAGGCCTTACTCCCCCAAAAAATAATATTCGCATCAGCGAAACCTTCGATGCAGGTGCAACAGAATTTTTTGAAGTAGCAAAGGAATTGAAGCTCGAAGGTATAATCGCCAAGAAAGCTGACAGCAAATATTACCCTGGCCAGCGATCAAAAGAATGGCTGAAAATAAAGACCGGTAAAAGGCAGGAAGTTATTATCGGAGGCTACACGCATAATAAAGATAGCAGCAAGCCATTCAGTTCATTACTGGTAGGCGTATTCGAAAATGGCAAACTACAATATACCGGCAAAATAGGAACTGGATTTTCAAACAAGCTCCAAAAAGAAATGATGCAACAATTCAGGCCGTTAATAATAAAAGAAAGTCCTTTTAACATAGTGCCCGACATAAATAAACCGTCGAGGTTCAGGCCGAACCCGCCAAAAGCAACAGCAACGTGGCTTAAACCAAAATTGATTTGCGAAGTAAGTTATTCAGAAATGACGGGCGATGGAGTGATGCGACATCCTTCTTTTGAAGGCATCCGCGAAGACAAAACAGTTCACGAAGTAATAAATGAAAAAGAAAAACATACAGAAGAAATTGTTTCGCCTGCGAAAACGAAAAACAAAAAAACTTTCGCATCTAAAAAAACAGCGGGTAAGGTCGGCAAAAGACTTACCAGCCGACTTCTTAAATCTCCTGGTGACACAGAAAGAAAATCATTATTAAATCCAACAGAAAAATCGCAAACGAAAACGATTAACGGCCATAGTATTACCTTCAATAACCTTAATAAAATATATTTTCCCAAAAAGAAAGTAACCAAGCGGGATGTAATAAATTATTACTACCTCGTGGCCCCCTATATGTTGCCTTACATGAAAGATCGTCCTCAAACGCTCATCCGTTATCCAAACGGCATTGATGGAAAATCATTCTATCAAAAAGATGTGACGGGTAAAGTGCCGGAATGGATTAAACAATTTCCATACAGCAGCGAGCGAGGCGGCGATCGTAATTTTTTGGTATGCACCAATGAAGCAAGTCTTCTTTTAATTGCGTCTATGGGCGGGCTGGAAATGCATTCCTGGAGCAGCCGAATACAAAAACCTGATAACCCTGATTGGTGTATTATAGATCTCGATCCATCCCATAAAACTACATTTGAGGAGGTGATCACTGCCGCACAAATAACGAAGGAAGTATTGGAGGCTATCGACGTTGCCTCTTTTTGCAAAACATCAGGAGCTACCGGTCTACATATTTATATACCGTTGGGGGCCAAATATACTTATGAGCAAAGCAAGGAATTTGGAAGAGTTATCGTAAAGATTATTCAGAAAAAAATTCCTGAATTTACCAGCATCGAACGCATAATCGAAAATAGGGAGAGCAAATTGTATCTTGATTTTTTACAAAACAGACCGCAGGCAACACTGGCAGCGCCCTACTCTCTTCGCCCAAAACCAGATGCCACCGTAAGCATGCCATTAAATTGGAATGAAGTAACTGCAGGATTAAAAATGAACGACTTCAACATTTTTAACGCAATCGACAGGATAAAACAACAAGGTGATATTTTTACCGGCGTACTTGGTAAAGGCATCAACATGAAAAGCACTGTAAAAAAAATAGAGTCTGTTTTTGGGAAACAGGAAATACCTAAATCGCTAATGTGAATGTGAGTACATATCTAAATTATCTTCAGAAAATATTATGTAGGCACTACATTCATCGCTTCTATTTCCCGAAAGCGATGTTGGGCAATGGTATTAAAACCCTATGACAAGAAAATAACATGCGGTTAATGAAAAATAAGATAGAGCTTATCAGCCCGCAGATTAGATAACCAGTCAATTGCCTGCGAAAAAAGACAGGTGGTTCATACCAGGGAATATTTTGCTTATTAAACTGGCTCCCTCTCTTTAATGTCTGATATTCCGGGCACCGCAAAACGGCACCCGGAAATAAATCAAAGTTTATTTGCCTTTGTGAGAATGCTCGCCTCCTTTTTTGGAAGAGCCTGGTGAATTGGCAATTTTTGCTGCCCGCTCCTTACTCATTCCTTTATCCTTGAGCGCTTCGTACTTATCCTGGTCTTTCACATGACCGTGTTTTTTCCCTGGCATAATTATTAAATTTATTGGTTAACAATTATTATTCATTTATCAATAATATTGCCAAACAAAGCTGGCATTTTAGGTTAATAGGAGCAAGAGCGGTCGTACGTAATTACAATAAATATCTTGTTTTGGGAACAGCAAATAATCATTTGGAAAGCGGCTTACTTTATTTTATGAATAGGCATTGCCGGCAACATAATTCCGATACTGCCCGGTTAAGCAGCAATAACGCCATTACCAAAACCAGCACTATGCTAAATTAATTTACCCGGTGTCATGGGCGTTTCGCGTATACGCCTTCCCGTTGCATGGAAAACCGCATTAACAATGGCAGCCGTAATACCTGTAATTCATATTTCATCTGCACCTCCTGCACTAACTGCACTAATATGAGGATCGGGTACATTGGTAAACTGGATTTCAAATTCAGCCATATCTGCGTGTACGGGTACCAGGTAGTCGACAAGGTCTTTGGTAAAGATGCGGCCGTCATTTGGATCATAATAAGTTTATTCCAACCTGGGGAGAGGTAGTCGTTGACCAATAAATTTTATTACCCCCTGCTTTTATTTTTTCTACTTGCCCGCCGGGTCTTTTTTTACTTTGTACTTTTTCATATCTGCTGCGTTATTCTTCCAGGGCTCATCACCCCGGTAGCTTAAAGGTTGTCGATTATCTTTCAGGAGAATTACACCTGAAGGAGTCGTAGTCGTCATTTTCCATTGAGATGAAGTTTTATCCCAGAACCAATAGTTTCCCGATACCTGGTCGAAATATACATTTGACTTGGGGTAATAATAATATTTATGGGATGATATTTTAGTATTAGCTGTGTCTGAAACCTGTGCTGACGTAACCAACGTTGTAATGCTTATCAGCGTACCTAACAAAATCTTTTTCATAGATTAAATTTTCTTTATTAAAAACGCAAAAACCAATACCATGCCAAATCGGGATATAAAAAACATTAAGAATGTAACAGGCTTTGCCTGTAAGAACTCCATAAAACTTATTTAAAACATTTGCTTTGGTAAAACTCGATAAATAGCTTTTGACTTTTTTTATTGAAAATATTCTTCGATTTGATTTCTGCATGTACATTATTATACCCAAGTCGAAAACTTTTCCGGCAACCTTATGCTTCCGCTTCGCTGATTGCCAGGATTATGAATTAAGCAATGAAAAGAATAAATGGACAAAAGTGCCGAAGAGCTTAAGAATACGATAAAAAAGAAACAGGAAATTCAAGACAAAAAGTAGAAATTAACCGGGAAATAACTGCTCCGCCCGGATTGCCCGGGCGACATCAATTTTACCATTATTGTAAAATTGCGGTTAGCCTGTTTCGTTATATTAGAACGAGGAAACGATTAGTGCGTCTAACCATATCTATTTATCCCGTAACAATTGTCTGCAATCCGGAAGAAAAACTTACGAATGGCAGGCAACTTATTTTCTCAATTTATTTAAATAATCAAAGCCGGAAGATGTAAGATAAGCACCCATTATTTCCTTACCATTAACCACATATTTTTTGACGCCAACCAGCTTTCGGGAATAAAGGCCCTTTAAAGATTGCAATTCAGTTAGAGGGCAAAAGTTGTTTTTTTCAAGTGTGCGATGACAATTTTCCAACTCACTTATCATGTTTTTAGTAAGAGGTCTCATATTTTTATTATAAAATAATTTTATGAAATATTACCTGAACCGTTAATTGAAAATGCTAATTGAAAGAACTAAAAAATTATTCATAAACATTGTGCCAATTAAAATAGCAATGACAAAAAAGCAATTCCATGAATCATTAGTCATTACCATATGACAATTTTTTTTATGGAGAATTTATTAAGCGAACATTTTGACATGCATTTACGAAGGGACAAAGTTTCCTGGTCAAAGGCCGAAGACATTGTGCCTGGTGTTTGCAACGTAGAACAGCCTGTTTACCTTAAAAAAAAGATGGCCGAAAATGAAGATTCAATGTACAAGTTGTAATTAATAGGCTGCGGAAAGAGCCGACAAACTAAAAGAAGAAACTAAAAGAAAAACAGCCGGAAGCCCTAATACAGAGTCCGGATATAAATCGGAAACTCCTTGCACTATGGGTCAATTTTGAAACTTTGCGCATGAAGTTTAAGTTTATCATTAAAGGATATTTTTAAAGCATTCTTAAAAGGTATGGAATTTGTAACGTGAATGATCATGCGTTTACCAGTTCCATTTTCAGAAACCGATGACCTAAACGTGGTTGTGGAAACTCCAAAAGGTTCTGGCAATAAATACAGTTATGATGAACAAACCGGCCTTTTTAAATTATCCAAAGTGTTGCCACAGGGCCTTGTATTCCCTGTCCATTTTGGTTTTGTGCCTCATACCAAAGCGCAGGATGGTGACCCGTTGGATATTGTGATTTTAATGGATGAGATTTCTTTTCCAGGTACGATAATTGAATGCCGGCCAATAGGCATTATTGAAGCCCAGCAGAAGGAAAAAAATGGCAAGACCATGAGAAACGATAGGATAATTTCTGTTGCCTGTGAATCGCATCGCTATTCCTCAATAAAGTCTTTAAAGGATTTGGATACTTCCTTCCTGGATGAAATCACCAAGTTTTTTATAACCTATAATGCAATCGCCGGCAAAAAATTTACGCCTTTGGCATTCTCTGGAAAATCAAAAGCCTTAAAGGTGATAAGAAGTAAACTTATTCTATACTGATTTATAGCCGATGCAAATCTCTTTTGGTACCTACATCAATACCTTAAGGTGAGTTTGCTATTTGCTATTGGAGACATTTACAATCTCTTTTAGATGAGCATTTACTTTAGTTACTTGCCTGCGCACTATTTCCGGCCTTTCGTTTCAGACAATCGTTTACACGTAACCGTTACTGACAGCGCGGCAAACGTGCAAATAATTTTATGCATTCCTCTTGGTCATGCGTGAAATCATATCTCGCCATAAATTAAAAAATTATCAAAGCATTACTCTTCTCTTTAACTTTGAAAAAACCTTTCTTATTTAATTATTATTTATGGACCAGCAACTTTTTGAATCGGTAGACTTATACATCAGCCGTTTATTTCATGATGAGGATGAATGCCTGAAGGCAACGGAACAAACCATCGTTGAATCAGGTATTCCACACATCAGCGTTTCTTCAAACCAGGGGAAATTTTTGCATATACTCGCCAAACTTAGTAATGCGAAAAAGATACTTGAAATGGGAACACTAGGTGGTTATAGCACGATCTGGATGGCGAAGGCTTTACCGGAAAACGGAAAACTTGTTACATTAGAGGTAGACAAGAAACATGCGGAGGTAGCGCAGCAAAATTTAAATCGTTGCGGACTTGCAGAAAAAATAGAAATTCGTTTGGGTAAAGCCATTGATATACTACCTCAATTAAAAACCGAAAGTGCCGGACCGTTTGATATGATTTTTATTGATGCCGATAAACCTCCTTATACCGAATATTTTAAATGGGCTTTACAGTTATCAAGACCGGGAACACTAATTATTGCTGATAATGTAATACGGGAAGGAAAAATATTGCTGGATGAAAGCCCCGATGAAATGGTAGCCGGCGTAAAACGATTTAATCAATTTTTATCGCAATGTACTGATGTAACTGCTACAATTTTTCAAACAGTAGGTGCCAAAGAACATGACGGTATGGCAATAGCGATAGTGAAATAATAATGGAACGTGCAACTTTCTATTGCGGCACTATTTGTTTATGTTTGGCTACACTAACGGTATACGTTACCCGATAATGATACTTTTTTCATAAACATTTTTAATACAAGATGCTGATTAAAGGCTGTATTGCATAAAATACTGTTCGTGAAATGTGTTAACGTTTTGCTATTGTCTTAGAAGAATAAGATTATTAGATTTCTTAGTAAACTGGTTGTTATAAAACAAAGGATAGTTGCTTCTTTCCACGCTAAAGCTGCCTGAAACGGAAAATGTACGTGCATCATTGATATACATGAGCCCTACCCTTGCAGACGAATAGATAGAAAGATTACCTGGCTGGTAAAAGCTGTTGAAAGAATTTCCCTTATTTATATTTGTAGAAAGAAAAGCACTATTGAAGTTAACATAAGCCGGTGCTACCGTTACTCCCGCAAACGCATACACGTTGTTGCTGATCCTCCTGTTTAGCTGCAGACCCAAAGGAGCAGCAAAAAAACCTGCGCCACCGCCGCGAAAGAAAGTATAACCTGCAGATATACCACTAAAGCTGCTTATAAACCATTTCTTTGGAGCAATGCTATCATTCAAATTGTTATTATGAATAAAAGTGCTGTTCTCAATATTATTTTGAAAGCTGGCCGGAAGATCGGTTTGTGCTTTTAAGGTGGTTGCAAAAATGATTGTAAAAAATATAAATAGGATGCGCATAGTAGCCATTTAGAATATAAAAATACAGCTTATTGAGTTAATGAAAAGCTATGTAAGACTGGTTATTTCATTCAAACCAGCAATCTTGCTCCTGATACCTGCCCACGTTGAGCTAACTCCCTTATATCTTTTACCTCCAAAACATTTTTTGAATAGCCCACCGTTACTGCCTCAATCATTGCCTGCCCCACTTCGTGCATGCTCAACACACTTTTAGGAGAAACCGCTTTAATGATCTTAACGATAAATTTAAATAGTGGTTTCCAGTTCTTTTGATCCCGAAAAGGCTGCATAACACCTGGCCTGAAATTATATTCGCCTCTAAATCCGAGTTTTGCCAAATCGTTTTCCGTTCTCCCTTTAACCCTTGCCCACATTATCTGCCTTTTTCACTACTGTCTGTGTGGGCACCGGATACATAAGTAAAAACAATATTGCTGTTCACCGCCAACAGCGTCTTCGCAAATGCCATCGTAGTATCATACGTAATGCGGATGTACTTGTCTTCCTTCATGCCTACAGAACTGATACCTGCGCAGAAAAAACAGGCATCATAACGGACAAGATTATACGCTACCCGATCGATCTGAAAGAAATCAGGAACGATGAGTTCCTTTAGTTTGGGATGCTCCATTTCGTAATGCCGGCGATTAATGATGAGTACTTCACTTACTATTGGGTTTTGCAAACACTCAAACAACACACCTTCGCCAACCATGCCCGTTGCACCGGTGATGATTACTTTTATTTCGTCCATGCTCATTATTAATTATTAAGTAAAGGTCGGTAGAAAAATAAGATACCGCTTACATTAAAACTTCATATTCTTTTGCGGCTCCCATTTCCACCGCGTTATCGGGGCGGTATATGCCCTGTAATTCCTTAATTTTATATAAGAAAAAAATATTGCAACCATGAACACAATCAAAAAAGAAGACATCAAACAGGAAGTGTTTGATCTTGTACGACGACTATGCACATAATCGTCTTGACAGGCGTGAGTTTTGTGCAAAAGCTATCTGTGTATGCAGTTGGCGGGCTTACAGTAACTTCTCTCATGAGTTTCCTTATGCCGAACTATCAAACTACTGCTGAGGTGAAAGCAGATGACCCGGGTCTGAAATCAGAATATATTCATTATGATTCCCCGAAGGGTGATGGTGATATCAAAGCGTTATTATCTATGCCATCGGATGCAAAAGGAAAACTGGGAGGAATTGTGGTAGTGCATGAAAACCGCGGATTAAATCCTTACATTGAAGATGTGGCAAGAAGAGCAGCGCTCGCAGGATTTATCACCATTGCACCTGATGCCCTCACTCCTCTTGGCGGTTACCCGGGAAATGATGATGCTGGCCGCGAAATGCAAAGCAAACTCGACAAAAATAAAATGCTCGAAGATTTTATAGCTGCATATTACTACCTTAAAAATCACAAAGACTGCAATGGTAAAGTAGGAGTAGTAGGTTTTTGCTTTGGCGGAGGCATTGCTAATATGATGGCCGTGCGCATTCCGGATCTTTCTGCTGCTGTGCCATTTTACGGAGCCCAGCCTTCGGCAGAAGATGTGCCTAAAATACAGGCTCCCCTGCTGTTGCATTATGCCGCACTCGATACCCGCATCACCGATGGCTGGCCTGCATACGAGGCTGCCTTAAAAGCTAACGGAAAAGCATACACGGCATATATTTATCCCAATGTAAACCATGGCTTTCACAATAATACTACGCCCCGTTACGATAAAGATGCTGCAGAACTTGCCTGGAAACGTACGATTGATTTTTTCGATGAGAAATTGAAATAACTATTCGCAGCAGGGCAAAATATTTTTATGATACGCTACCAGTTTGATAGATTATTTTACCGCTGTACCATCGTGGTCTGTACAGTTATATTTTCATCGAAGATGATAATATCTGCGTCTTTCCCCGCCGCCAAAGAGCCTTTCCTATCTGCAATGTGCATAATAGATGCCGGCGTGTGAGTTATCATCCGTACTGCATCGGGCAGTGAAATACCGGCCATATTTATCATTGTCCGCACCAAACGGTCAGCCGTTGCAACGCTTCCTGCGAACGAACTTCTGTCGGGCAATTTTGATACACCATCTTCCACAATTACTTTAAGCCCGGTATGAATATTGCCGATAACACTTTCGCCGGGGGGCATTGCCGCAGCACGTATCGCATCTGTGATAAGTGCAATTTTATCGAATCCTTTTATCTTACAAATCAATTGCAATAAAGGAGCGGGAAGATGAACGCCGTCTGCAATAATTTCCACATCCATTTCATCAATCAGGAAGGCGCTTTCAACTACACCTGCATAACGCCGGGCATTTCTTCGTGTAACGCCAGACATTGCTGAATACAAATGCGTTGCCAGCGTGTAACCGTTCTCGTAAGCTTCTATCACTTCTTCATAAATTGCATCGGTATGGGCCAAGGCAACAAGAATACCTTTTGATTTTACGTAACGGGCGAAAGGAATAGCTCCCTTTAATTCAGGGGCAGCGCTCCACCTTTTAATAGAATTTGATTTGGACAAAATATATTCATACTCCTTTGGGTCGGGATCGCGGATGTAACGTGGATCCTGGGCGCCACGCTGGCTCATCGCCAAATAAGGCCCTTCGAGGTGCATCCCCATAAACTGAGCGCCTGAGTTATTTTTCGGGTAGGCTTCGTCGTAAGTCTCCAGTGTTTTAACAATATCTTCGGTACTTCCGGTGAGCGTAGTGGGAAATAAAGCTGTGGTCCCAAACCTGGCATGTGTTTCAGCAACGGTAAGAAAAGCCTCCACCGTATTATCCATAAAATCGGCCCCGCCGCCGCCATGAACATGAATATCGATAAAGCCAGGAGAAATATAATTTCCACCCGCATCAATAGTAATGGCGCCGGGAACATCAGGATCACTTTCTGACACTTCAACGATAGATCCGTCTTTAATAATTACCCAGCCGTTGGGTATCACGCGGAAAGGAGTAATTATCCGCCCATTGTGTATTTTAATAAATGAAGGTATTGTGTCCGCCAAAATCGATGTAGTTATATTTATAGAAATTATAAAATCGTTCATATTTTACTAACTAATCGCTATCCTTCTTTCATATTATCTATTATTGTACAGTAAAGCCGAAGAATCTCTGTCGAGAAAACAAACACAATTCGCATGACGCTGCAAGATACCTGCGGGAAACAAATTGGAAACAGGATTTTCAAAACAATCTCTTACGGCTATGGCTTTCCTGCTTTCAGGCACTGAACAAATAATTTGAGCGGATTTCATTATTTGATTAACGGACATAGTGATCGCCTTGCGAGGTACATCGTCGATCGATTTGAACCAGCCTTCACCATACTGTTGTTGGCGGCATTTTTCATCCAGCTCAACAATTATAAAAGGTTCTTCTGTTTCAAAATCTGCAGGTGGATCATTAAAACCCAGGTGGCCATTTTCCCCGATTCCTACCAGTGCCACATCTACGGGCATTGATTTGATGATGTTACTTAAACGCATGCATTCTGCTTCCGGGTTTGATTCGCCATTTATTAAATGTATTTCTTTTAATGTCCCCACTTTTTGAATGAACCTTTCTTCGAGGTATCTCCTGAAACTTGCCGGTGAAATTTTCGGTAACCCGATGTATTCATCAAGGTGAAACATGGTTACTTTATTCCAGTCGATATCTTCGCTTATAAGTTGTAGTAACGTTTCAAATTGGCTGGTACCTGTGGCCAATATGATAGCAGCTTGCCCTTCTTTTTAATCGCATCCCGTATCATTTGTGCCGCCATACTGCCTGCGGACTTTCCTAATTCAGCAGGATTGTTTTTAATTATAATTTCCATGAGATCAGTTTATTCTTAATCAGTGATTTTTCTTTCATGCAACCAACAGGTATCACTATATTTTTTCCTGGAATATTCGTTTTCAAATAAAGCATCGTAAAGAAAATAATCTTTTGTAATAGTACCAATTGTAATAGTTACCAAAGTTGATGTTTTATAAAAATATTCATCTCCTTTAGACGCAAATTTTATCCCCGAAAGATAGTGTGATGAAAACTGGCAATCCGTTATCCAATTTATTCTCCAATAAGATGTGTCGCCGGTTCTCATATTTATTTCCGACTGAAGAGAATCTTTCCTTATTATAACCATGTCATTCTCATGACCAGGGGAATAGCTAATAAAATGTACCTTCCTTAAGTTTCGAACAACGATCGCCGGAATTCAAACAGGAAATAAAATAAAAACAAATAAATATAGCCCCTGAAAAAATAATACCCGGTCTTCTATTCATATCATTTTAATTCAAGTACTACACAAGTTGCAGTAGCCGCCTGATTATTATTAACGGATATTTCCGTATTGGGAGCCAAAGAAAATATATTCTCCCGTTGCAATTTTTTTCCCATTCGTGTTGGCGGTACCGTTAGTACATATTAATAAATGAGCACAGCTTCCGGCGGGAAAATTAATTTGTTTGCAGGTTGCTCAAATCAAACTTATAGACACGCACCAGCTTTTCATCTATCGTCGTTTCCACATTGGCTTTCGTTAAAGCAGTGCAAGGATCATTTGATGGCTCTTTCTTTAGCCAGTTCTATATCCATCACATGAAAAACATTTTTGCCTGCATTATATACTCTATGCGTAACCGGGTTTTTATCATAAGCTGCAAATTTTGTTTCGCCCGGCAAAACCTGTGCCGGCGGTGCCACCGGTTTACCTTTACCTGTATTCCAATAGTTGATTTAGTAATGTGAACAATAACAGAAGGTGCAGCATGAATATGATACAAGGTAGTATCGCCCGGTTTTATGTGCACATCCAATAATCGGACATAATCATTTTCCAATACCGGTTTGTGATGCGGTTCTTCGCGAACAGGCACTTGTGCCCAATTGGTGTAGCCAATCATCAACAATAAAAGTAATGAGCAATATTTTACATAAGGCATAAAATCTATTTTATTAATAAAGTTATTAAAATAAAACACGCATGGGCAATTATCTGCAATTGAAAGATGGCGTTGACTTTTTTAGTTTTTAAAATTGCACGTATAAAAAATCAAAACTCAAACGGCAGAACTATTCCCATTCCAATGACGCCGCCTATTATTCCGGCAACAGCATCTAAAATATCATAATGGCCTTTTTTGGTTATTAAGGAGAACAGTTCAAAACCGTAACTAATGACAACTACTAAAACAAAAGTTATTAGTATACCTATTCGATAATGTTGTGGCATGAAAAACCACATAACAATTTGTAAAGTTGCCCCCATCAGGATGCCAACAAAAAAATGTTTCCATTTATCGGGTGCGATTTTCATCATTTTCCACTTTAAATAATTGAAGTAAATATCAGGAAAAATTTCGTTCCTTTAGTATTCGCGAATGCTGATTCATCGTCAATCCTTAAACGCAAATAAATTCATTCACAAAAATCGTATATGAGAAAGATCCTGTTATTATTTGTTCCGGTACTTACCTGTTATTCCTTGTTCGCCAATGTAAGCCTGCCAAATTTCTTTGGTGATAACATGGTATTGCAGCGGGATAAGCCCATCCCGGTTTGGGGTTGGGCGAGTCCCAAAGAAAAGATAACCGTTCAGTTTGACCATCAAACTAAAACAACCAAAGCAGATAAATCCGGTAAGTGGATGATCAAACTCGATAATGAAAACGCGGGCGGGCCGTATGTTTTAACTATTAAAGGAAAAAACACCATAACCTTCAGTAACGTAATGGTTGGTGAAGTGTGGATATGCTCGGGGCAGTCGAACATGGAAATGCCAATTGAAGGCTGGGGCAAAGTAAATAATTATGAAAAGGAAATTGCAGCTGCCGACTACCCGATGATACGCCACATTAAGGTACCCAACACCGTTAGTTCCACGCCGCAGGATAATATTCCCAAAGCGAATTGGAAAGTATGCAATCCGCAGACAGCGGGCGATTTCACCGCTGCAGGTTACTTCTTTGCAAGAGAATTATACAACAAACTAAAAATTCCAATTGGCCTCATTAATACATCATGGGGTGGCACAATGGTGGAAACATGGATCAGTCGCCAGGCCTTTGAAAACAGCGACGAATTTAAAAACACGATTGCCGGAATGCCTTTGTTAAACCTGGATTCCATGGCGAAAATCAAGAAAGAAGAAAGCCTTAAACGAATAGAAGCTTTGCAGGGTTCCATGCACAATATCGATGCTACAACATGGAACGAACCTGGCACTAACGACAACGCATGGCCGCAAATGCAATTACCCAATCTTTGGGAAACACAGCAATTGGGCGACCTGGATGGCATCGTTTGGTTTCGGAAAACGATAAACCTTTCAGCAGAAGATGCAGGAACGGCCGCTACACTCGAACTTGCGATGATTGATGATAATGATGTAACCTATGTGAACGGAACCAAAGTCGGCAGCACAGATGCTTATAATGCAAAAAGAAATTACCCTGTTGAGCCTGGTATTTTAAAAGAAGGAAAGAATTTAATAGCAGTGCGTGTGGACGATACCGGCGGATACGGCGGTATTTATGGCGATAGCGCCGACATGAAATTGACGATTGGCAATCATGCAATACCGTTAGATGGTGAATGGCATTTTAAAGTAGAGAAAATAACGGGAGGCTCTGCTTCCATTGGCCCCAACAATTACCCCACTCTATTGTTCAACGCCATGCTGAACCCTCTAATCCCTTATGCGTTCCGCGGAGTAATATGGTACCAGGGAGAAACCAATGCAGGCAGGGCTTACCAATACCGTAAGGCTTTTCCTTTAATGATAACGGACTGGCGCAAACGCTGGAACGATGGTGATTTCCCTTTTTATTTTGTGCAACTCGCATCTTTCAATGCGGCCAATGGTAACAGTAATAATGGGAGCACCTGGGCTGAATTGAGAGAAGCCCAGGCCAAAACGCTTTCACTTCCCAATACAGGAATGGCTGTTATAACAGACATTGGCGATTCATCCAATATTCATCCAAAGGACAAACAGGACGTAGGAAAGCGGCTTACCGCGATTGCCTTGCACAACGTATATGGAGAAAACATTGTGTATAACGGTCCCGTGTATACGTCGATGAAAGCTGAGGATAACAAAGCTATTATTAGTTTCACGGACATTGGCAGCGGCCTCGCTGTGCATGACAAGTACGGCTATATTAAAGGCTTTGAAATTGCCGGCGCCGATAAAAAATTTCATTATGCAAAAGCATACATCAGCGGCACTACAGTAGTAGTGTATAATGATAGCGTAACTGCTCCTGTTGCGGTTCGGTATGGATGGGCTGATAATAATTTAGAAGACAATTTATTTAATAAGGAAGGTTTTCCTGCAGCACCTTTTAGAACGGATGATTGGAAAGGGATTACCGAGGGCGTGAAGTATGAGATAGGAAAATGATGAATAAAATGCTTTTTATGGAGGTGTAATTTGAACTGTGTTAGTAAGCTATTCTAGTCAAATATGACCGCTGCTGACATATAACCACAACGCCTGTTGAAATCTTCATTAACGAAACTTTTGTACATGTCATACTTTTTTATTGAACGATATTAGAAGCTTTTATTGAGAGTATAATTTATTTAATCCTGAACCAATCAAAATCAACAAAACCGCCGGTTTTGCTCGTTGCGTAATTGAATAAGCACAACTTATTGCCGGTGAATATTTTTAAACTGAATTGCATGATTAAATCATCACCAATTGGTTTGAAAATTTTGTTGTCTAAACTATATTCAAAACTTGCTTTCCTGGTCTCATTCGATGCAATCGTTTTTAAATAAATGGTTGAACTATTAACTGCAACTGAATCGATAACCTTTCCATTGTTCACCATGAAGATGTATGGCTTTCCATTTGAGCGTTTAACCGCAATGTATGCATACGGATCCTGGAACACCGCAAGCCCCGCTATATCACCATCTTTCATATGACTCACGTCAACCTTTGTAGTGGCTGTGGTGGGTATGGTTTGATCATGTTTTGCAAATGGCCTTTGAGTTAATGTATTACGTGCCATTCTGAAGTCTTGTGTTACGCTTGCCGTCATTAATCTTAAATAGCCCGGCTTCTTTGCCAATGACCACTTTGTCGAATCGGGGTTATGATTCCATCCCCATTGCATGCCTAATTTCTTTTCATTAAATTCATCAGAAGTTGGAAAATCTTTGATGGAATATGTTTTGCCCACATTTGGCTTTTTATAAGTTGTAACCGCTTTTCCATCAACACCAATCATTGGCCAGCCATCTTCCCACGTTACTGGTTGCAATGAAGGAAAGCGGCCAAATGGTCCGCTATCTACAAATAAAATCGTCCACCATTCGCCTGTTTGCGTTTGAATTAATGCGCCCTGGTGAATACCATAATTGATTCCCTTGGTTATATCATAGATCAACAACTTTTGTTCATAAGGTCCATAAATATTTTTTGATCGCAGTGCTACCTGCATACCATCGCGTCCGCCATAAGTGCAATACAAATAATAATAACCGTTGATTTTATAGACATGCGTTCCTTCAAGGCCTCTGCGAATGTTTCCTGTAAAAATCAATGAGTCCGGGCCAACTGCAACCAGGCTATCGTTTACTTCTGTAATAGAAATTTTGTTGTACCCTTGCGCTACATAAGCTTTTCCCCGTCCGAACGGGTCATCCGGGCGGACGTTATCATCAAAAAACAAACCCGGATCATAAAATCCTTTTGGCAAGTGAGTGATATGCCACGGACCTTCAGCTTTATCTGCTGTGCACATGAAGCCACCTTCATTAAGTGTGATGAATAGCAAATAAAATTTTCCATTATGGTATTTGATACTTGTTGCCCATTGTCCATGACCATAACGGCTACACGTATCAAGATCGTAACAATTACTAAAATCAAATCTTGGAACAGCATTGCTGCAATATTCCCAGTTTACAAGATCATGCGATTTTAAAATAGTAACACCGGGAAAAATAAACATCGTTGTGGTAACCATATAATAAGTATCACCTACACGAATCACATCAGGATCAGGAAAGTCTGCGGATATTAAAGGATTAGTGTAAGTGCCATTACCATTATCACTGTGTACATTTTGTGCTTGTAAACTTTTCGCAGAAATCGTAAAGAGTATTAAGATCAATATAAATACACTTAAAAATCTTTTAATCATCATTCCTTTTTTACATGGTTTGTAAAATTTATTTTAGACTATGACGTTCTATAAAAACGATCTATTTACCGGTTTTAATTTCCATAATCGTTACCGAATAAGGTGCAAAACTTTGACTGAAATTATTTTTGAAACCTTTTATAGTTGAAGTTACCGGAACAATTTTCTCCGGATCGTTGATAGCATTTGTAGCGGTTGGCTCATCGCCTTTTATTACAACCACAGTTGCTTGAGGTGAAACTTTTGCGGCGCCATTAATATTTATTTTTACTGTTTGTTTTTTTGCGACTGTATTTACAACTTTTAAATAAATAGTTCCTGTTGTATCATTCATTGTAGCTGAATAAAATAGTGTTGGAACCGTCTTTAATTTTATGCCATCTGCGCTGTCTTTTTTAGAGAGTGGCCTGTTTTGAACAGGTATGTTTTCAACCGTTGCAGGAACAATCTTATTTCCGAGATAATGATTAAAAGTTTCTTGCACATAATAAGATGGCGAACCATAGCTTGATAATGCATCGTAGCCAATAAGATCAGAATCCCATTGCCATGCTTTTGGCGCTGTTGCCGTAGCCTTATTTACGTTAACGAAAAGCGGTGCATAGCAAGACATGATAATAAGGTCTGAATTGCGTTCCATTCCTGTCATCCAGGCGGCATCACCAAGCGCAGCATTCATGTTAGTTGTTGGGGCGCCTTCTCTTGTTGCCCATTCACCTACAAATATTTTCGGGCCGCTGCGGTCGTACTTATCATATTGTGAAGCGTGCTCCCACATATCCCAAGAATTACGGTAATAATGCTCATCAACTATATCTGGTTCTTTGCCCGAAGTAACTTTGATGGCCGGATACTGCGCATCAGCAATTGTTGAAATACAAGTTAATTGCGGATATTTCTTTTCAATTGCAGACCTGAATTGATTGAACCTTCCATCATAACTATTAGATCTGTCGAACCAATCTTCATTACCAATCTCAACATAGTGGAGTTTGAATGGTTGCGGATGTCCATCTTCAGCCCGTTTAGCACCCCAGTACGTTGTTGTATCACCGGTCACATATTCGATTTCATTTAAAGCGTCATCAACATAAGGTTTTAATAATGGGCCGGTATCAATGTGGTCGCCCGCCAGAGAATAACCAGCATATACTGCAAGCAAAGGCTCTGCGCCTATGTCTTCGCACCATTCTAAAAATTCGAGTAAACCCATACCATCGGAAGCTCTATAACCCCAGGAACCATTATGTCCCGGCCTGCTCTCCAACGGGCCGAGTGTTGTTTTCCATGGAAAAGCATCGGTGATCATCGGACCTTCTAAAAAGTTGCCGCCCGGAAATCGCAGGAACTTTGGTTCCATATTAACCAGCATTTGCATTAAATCTGTTCTGTTGCCATTGCTGCGGTTGTTATACGTCGGTGGAAATAGCGATACAAGATTGAAGTAATATAAACCCGTGCGGTTGGTTGAAATTACAAAATGTGCATCCTTCGTCGGCTGAACATCTGCACCAGTAGTTAATGTCAACTCATATTTTTTCCAATAAATACTTTTTTCAAGATTGACCGTACCGGAAGCATAGATAGTTTTTCCGTCGTTGCTTTCAATGGAAACTGTTATTGGTCCCGGTGTATTGTTTTCAATATCAGGTAGCGGAGGTGCAGCAGGTTTTGGCTCCCAGGGCCATCTCGGGGGTTCTGTGCGGGCCGTTCCTTTTATATAAAATGAGGCCTGGTAACTCGTAGAAGGTTTTACAGGTATGCCCCAATATCCTTCGTTGGCAACACCAACTCTTCCCGAAGCCTTTTCAACAGTCAGTCTCAGGCAGGTCGACAACGCTCCGTTTATAGCGTTGCGGCGCTCATCGTTAGGAATGTTTTCTTCTGCTGCAATAAGTTTTATATCCGCTTTTGTTGCTGATTGATCCTGTTCAAGACTCCATCCTTCGGGTGCCGTTTTATTGTCTTTAAATATTCTGTTGCGAATTAATTCTCCATACAGGCCGCCGTCATAAGAATGGTTGATCTCTTCGGTCATTAATCCATACAAAGTGGGACTTACATTTGCACCAGCCTGTTCAAGATGTAATGTGATGGTTGGTTTCGCCTGTGCGTGGCAGTTAGTATAGCCAAAAATTGCCAATGCAGACAAAGAAAAAAGATTGCGAAGTTTCATGATAAGTAAAATAATAAGTGGATAATAGTTTATTTAATCAGCCTCATAAGGTAGTCGTTACCTGAACTACAATATAAGAAAATCACCCATGGTTTCTACTGCTGTCGGCAGCAAAAATGATCAAAACAGTTCTTCAAAAAATTACCATGTCAATTGAATCAGTGACACTGCATGATCAGGTAAATCAAAGTTCACTTCAACTTTTCCATCAGACACTTTCTTCCATTCTGGCGATGCATATAACTGAAGTTGTCCTGCCTTCTCCAAATCCTGGTATTGTGATTCTGTTACCTGCTGCGGCTTTCCCATGGCTTTCCATTTTTCAAATGAATTGCTGAATTGTTGGTCCACACGGTAATGATGAATCAACACCTTGTTTTTACCGAGGCCATCAATTGTAAGTTTAACCGGCGATGACGAATCCGAAATAGCTTCTTCATTAAAATTCCAAACCATCACATATACTGAATTTTGATTTTTGCAGGCTATGGCATTGATATCATTTGCTGTGGTAGAATTGTTCGATATGATATCAGATACGCTCAAACCGTTTTCTGTATGCACTGCTATTCTTTTCCCGCTCATCAATCCAAACATGCGGAATACATTTAAAACAGGTTTGTCAACGCCATGTGTAGCCAGGTCACGAAAGCTTGCAAACCAATCCTGGTCTTCGAATTCAAATGACCAACTTACTGCTCCTCTAAGATTAATTTTATATTGATCCATTAAATCGTATATCCTGGCAAACGATGAAGCCGTATAACTGGAATACATTGTGCCATTGCGATAACCATATTTCGGATCTCTTTTTTCTGAACAGGCCGCGCAACCTTCCGGATCGCATTCGCCAATAATTACAGGAATGTTTTTTAATTCAGGAAATGAATTGACTGCTTGAAATCCTCTTTGAACATCTTTTAATTGAACACCCATATTCATTCGGATATGACCATTGACGATTTCCGGCGAACCTTTGGCATGGAAGCCAATGTATTGGAGTGGTGTTCCTGTTTTGCCTGTGGCATAATTCTTTCCATGCAGGCAATGTGCAATGAATTTTGTAAGAAATTTAAAGGAATTATCATCCCGCGGGCTGGTGCTATGAGGCCCGCCAACAGTACATTCAGGGCAAGCTTTCTTAAGTCCGTCAACAGCATAATCATATAGTTTGCAATATTCATCAAAGGTGCCCGACCAATAAGCGATATTCGGTTCATTCCAAACTTCCCACAACCAGGTCAACACTTCTTTTTCCCCGTAACGTGCAACAGAATGTTTTACCCATTGGTTTACTAATTCTCTCCATTTATTGTAATCCTTCGGCGGATAGCTCCATCCGGTCCATAGATTTCCGCCGGTACTCCATGTGTGTTCATACGGTTCCGGGTGAGAAGAAAGATCTTTAGGCATAAACCCGATTTCCATTAAAGGTTTCATGCCTCTTTGGATGTAGGTATCAATAATGCTGTCGATAATTATCCAGTTATAAACGGGATGGCCATTCTTATCTTCTTTATAAGCATCGGTGAAGCTCCACTTCAGGTCAGGGCCTTCGCTGTTGCCTTTTGATGTAAGTAAGTTATGCGTTCTTATGTACACAGGAACCGGGCTTAAATGCTGAAGTTCTGTCAATAATTTCTGACCATCTTTTCTTGTTGTATAATTAGCTTCATCATAACCAAAAAAAGACCAGAACGGTTTCATTTCGCCAACAGGCTTACCGGCATCAACATTGATGGATACAGCAGGACTTTGTGAGAATGAAAAATTGAAACAAAATAATATGACGGATATTAATGAAAGTCTTCTCATATTAGCTTTGTATTTCCTGTGAAATTTGTATAACTATTATTTGCGGATAAGTATGAAATCATTTGTTGTTTCATGCGAACGATCATTGCAGCTTCCGGGATTATTTAGTTTTTACACCCACTTTTATTTGTGTAAATGAATGCGGAGGAAAGTTATATGACAACTTGTTTCCAGTAACCTTCACATCCTTTGTCACAGGCATATATTGCGACTGTTTATCTATCGTAAATGGAGCTTTGAGATCATCACTATTTATTACGCTTACATCTGCTTTACCTGAAAAATCCCCGGAGTTACTAATTATATCAGCAGTAATCGCTTTATCCTGTTCCCTGTTTACAACATTTATAAAAGCAGTATTGGATTCCTTAGAATACACAGTCGTAACATCCAGATAAGGTATTCCTTTGTATTGCTCCGTATTGAAAGTATCGCATGCAACATACGTATCAACCGAATTGCCGAGACAATTATTGGAAAACAATTTAAAGGTATAGAACACAGGAGATTTAAAAGTCCCTTTTTTTGGATCACTTGACAGCAAAGATGTAAGCATAGTAAAGTTTGCCATCTTCACCACGTCAGCATGGCGGATAAAAGAATTGAGGCATTGCGCTATCGGCAATACACTCATGAAGTTTCTTGCAAAAGCGCCCCACTCATCAACCGAAAGATAAATTGGTTTTTTATAACCCTGCGTGTTAGATACTGCTTCTATTTCACCGGCAGTAATTTTTATCCGGTCATCAAAAATTTTGGCCCCTGCTCCCATATTGGTATAATAGTCAGGAGAACTTTCCCAATAGCTATGAATAGACAAGTATTTTATTTTATCGCCGATGCCGGTTAATATTTTTCGATTCCAGTTATCCCAACCATCCGGACTGCTATACCAGGAAGAACCACATCCCACAAATTCGATATCCTTATCAACTGCGGTCATCGCTTTAGCGGCTTCCCTGGCAACTTCAATGTAGTCTTCTGCATTTTTATGTCCTAACTCCCATGGCTTACCATCTACCTCATTACCCAAATCCCAAATTTTTACTTTGTAAGGTTCCGGATGGCCATTCTTTGCCCGCAGGTCAGAGTAGTAAGTACCCTTTTTGTAATTGCTGTATTCAACGAGGTAAGCAGCATCCAGAATGGAACCAAGGCCAAGGTTTACGGCTAAAATATTTTCGCTACCGATAGATTTATTCAGCTTCATCCATTCATCTGTGCCAACATGATTGTTATCAACACCTCCCCATGCAAGGTTTATGCGGGTGGGACGCTGGTCTTTCGGGCCGATGCCATCTTTCCAGTCATAACCCATAAGAAAATTTCCACCGGGCCAACGCATATTGGTAATCTTAAGTTCTTTCATCGCATCAATGTAATCTTTCCTGAAACCGTTTTCATCAGCCAGCGGCGATTTGGGATCATATAGATTACCGTAGAGCGTATTAAACTCAATGGAATCCGGCAAACCCATTCTCCGGCCATTGAAATGAATTGGCTCCATAAATACACCGTATATCTTCGGGTCAATTTCACTAATAGTACGGTTCACGTCAATTTTGATAGTAGCGTTTTGAGCAAATGTCGGAAGCGCCAATCCCATGGCGATTAAGAAAGCAAAAATAATTTTTTTCATGAAGCTTTATTTTATTGTAAGTAATTGAATACGCAATCGTCCGGACAATAATGTTTCACTTGTAATGGCATCGATATTTTCAAATAAAATATCGTATAGCCGGTTCCGTTATCTTTTTCTAAAGTCCCTTTTATTTAAGTTTTTTCATTTGAAAAAAATAAAAGCGCTAATAATATTCTATTCAAAAGATATCCAATCCACCTCCGCCTGGCCACCTTCCTTCAACAGCACAAAAATATTTTGAACGCCTGGTACAAATTTTAATAAGGGCACCTTGGTGACATTCCATTGACTGCTTTTAGGAATTTTTATCTCGGATAAAATTGGGCCGTTGATATTATTTACCCTTACCTGTAAAGTTGCACCTGTTCCTGATATGGCCCTCATAGTAACAGCTTTCAGAGGCCTCTTTCCGAAATCAACACTATTATATTGCAACCACGAATTTGGTTTATTAAACACTGTTTTCCATCCGAGGAATCGATTGGTTGTATCAAGAAATTGTATAGCAACATCTTCACTTTTATTGCTGTATCGATCTATTTGTATTTTTTTTGACGCATCTGTCACACCCACACCGCGTAATGTTGGAATTACCTTTTTAATAGTTCCATCAGCGTCAAAAAACAAGCTGTCGATTCTTGCACTTCTGTTCTTATCAAAGTTTGGAGAAAGATCATTATGGTGATAGAATAAATACCATTGATTTTTAAATTCAATAATAGATTGATGATTGGTCCAGCATTCGGGTGATTCATCCATAATTACGCCGGTAAATTTAAAAGGGCCCAAAGGATTATCGCTGGTTGCATATTCGAGCCTTTCAGTTTTATTTTCTACATGTGGATAGGTGAGATAATAAATACCATTGCGTTCAAACAAGTATGGGCCTTCCTTCAACCCTTTGTTCGGAAGAACCCCCAGGACCTGCGGTTCTGAGGCAAGCTCCAACATATTTTCTTTCAGCTTTGCGCCATAAATATTACCCCCTGCCCAGTACAGGTAAGCCTGCCCGTTTTTATCAATAAAAACATTGGGGTCTATTCCGTGAACATTTTTTATGGGTGCTGGTTGAATCAAGAATGGGCCACCAGGTTTATCCGAGATGGCAACACCAACGGCAAAGCCTCTTCCATAGCTGGTATCTTTCGTACCATCAGGAAAATAAAAATAAAATTTCCCGTTTCTGAATATGCAGTCCGGCGCCCACATACTATATCCTTCAGAATTTCCCCAGGGAACTTTATCCTGACTCACAATAACGCCATGATCTTTCCAGTCAGTAAGGTCTGTTGAGGAGAATACATGATAATCTTCCATGCAAAACCAGCCGGGACGACCATGGCCCGGGCGCACAACAATATCATGAGAAGGATACAGGTAGACTTTATCTCCAAAGACTCTTGCAGAAGGATCAGCAGTGAATTGATTTTGAATAATAGGATTTTGAGCGTTTGCGATATTAAAAGCAAATCCAACAAAAAATAAAATGAAGTGCGATTTACTTTTTTTAAAAATTGAATGCATCTTTATTTTTCTTAATGACCTTTTTAAATTGTGTTGCAATTATCATCCCTGCTCAATCTGCAAAAAACTTTCGCGAAAAAAGTTTTTTTGCTGCATTTTTTTAGCGCTGTTACAAATGCAGGTTATATTTTTTGTTGCAACACATTTGCATTAGTGGATTCGTTCTTAGTGTTGTAACTTTTTCGATACTTGCTACAAATAAGTTTAGCGCTTTTTGCAAATCGTAACCAATAATTTCTTTAGTCATAATCAATGGAAAGCAATCGTTGAATGGCTAAAATAAGAAATATTTGAAAAAGAAATTGAAATCGGTTACAATTCATAATATTTTTTCTTACAGTTTAGATTATTATGTCGTTTATAAGGGTGAAGGAGGTTGCCTGGTTACGTGTCATCAACATTCATAGATGTCTTCAAGCAGCGTTTAATAAACAAACACCAAAGAAAGAAGTTGATTTTCTTAAAAAAAACTTCAGCATGTATCAGGCTTTTTACAGTCTTTTCCGAATGATTGATGCAATCTGTTGCATGTTGGAAAGCAGTACCGTGTTTATCCTTAGTAGTAGCTTTCAAGGTTTATAAAATCAGAACCTCAGCTTTCACTTGACAAGATATGTTTAAAGACTGAACATGTTCATTTTCAGTTTAGTGTCGCAAAAATCGTAAGTCATTATTTTAATTTGGTGAACTCATGAATTGCTCACGATCACTTTGGGCTTAAATGAACGTTTTAATCAATATCCAAAAATAAAAAAGCCCGCAAACATTGAGTTTGCAGGCTTTTGATTTCGTTTGAATTGTAAATTAGTGGAGCTGCAGGGAGTCGAACCCTAGCTCTAATTATTTTATTTACAACTATTTATGAAATTCAGAAACCACAAACTCATGAATTACGGTGAACTTTCTTTGTCAAAGGCGGCTAGATATTCTGAAGCAAAAATAGACTTTTGATTCGATTAAAAAATGGTTCATTCGCAACGAATGAAATTCGTCACAATTGCGTCTAGTTTGGCGGAATTTGTAAAGAAACAGTAAATGCACTTCGACACTCCTACAATTACTTAAGTTAAAAACTTATGTTGATGATAAGATTATATCATATCTGTTGTATCACTATGGATAACCGTATGCTCATGCAAAATTATTTCGTATAATTTGATTAATTTTTACCAGGACTAGAAATCTATAAATTTATCGTTGCTGGTATACTTACCATGTTATTAAGCCTTCCCGAAAAATTGAATCGTTTCGCCTAACATTGAAAAAAAACAAAAAAATAGCTTAACGAACAAGTGTTACGGCTCCCTTTAACGTTTGAATTTTGCCGTTATCCATCAGTATTTCTGCGATATAAACATATACACCGACTTCAGCAGGCTGCCCCTTATAATTTCCATTCCAGCCAAATACTGGATTGTCGGGAAAGATGCCGGATTCTTCAAATACTATCCCCCCATCTGTTATAAACAGATAGCTTTTTCACGATTGTTACGCCTTTGCTGCCTATTATATAGAATACATCATTCAGCCCATCGGCATTGGGGGTAAAAGCATTAGGAATACCAAATTCATTATTAATTACTTTCACAGTTATGTTCGCGCTGTTGGTACATCCATTTACAGAAATCACATTGAGCTTGTACAATGTAGTAACCGCAGGACTTGCCGTGGGATTAGGAATATTTACATCATCCAGCCCCATGGACGGACTCCATAAATAGGAGCTAATGTCTCCAATTATATTTGGCACTAACTGAACACTTCCTCCCATCGTTATCTCTTTATCAGGTCCTAAAGAAACCTTTGGAATAGGTTCAACGGTTAAAGTAATTTTGTTATCAGATGAAACAGGCAAAGCGCACTTTAAGCTGCTCGTCATAGTACAAGTCACCATATCTCCATTAGCCAAAGAAGATGTTGTAAAAGATTCACTATTTGTTTCTGCATTTATCCCGTTTACCTGCCATTGATATGCAGGAGAAGTGCCCCCATTTACAGGATTTGCAGTAAAAGTTACGGGAGTTCCGGCACAAATATTATTTTTGTTACTGGTTATTGTAAGCGAGGCATCAACCGCAGGTAAAACGCTAATTACAATATTGTCTGATACAGCAATAGTATTTGTTACACAACTTTCATTACTTGTCATTATACAACTTATAACATCATTGTTCTTAAGGTTTGAATTAGTGTATGAAGAATTATTCGTTCCCACATTTGCACTGTTTAATTTCCATTGATAGGACGGAGCGCTGCCCCCATTAACCGGCGTCGCCTTAAAAGTAATAGTACTTCCGGGACAAATATCATTGGTTGAAGATTCTACAGTTACAGAAGGTGTTAAGGGAGATGTTACAGTTATACCGATCTTATTAGAGGTGTCAACGCGGTTAGTTATGCATGTGGCATTACTGGTCATGATACATGTTATAACATCTCCATTGTTTAAAGTGTTATTTGAATAAATTAATGAATTAGTTCCGGTATTTATACCGTTTACCTGCCATTGAAAAGCTGGGTTGATACCTCCATTTGATGACTCGGCTGTAAAAGTTATATTTTCCCCTCTACAAATACTATTCGATGTCGCCGTAATATTTATGGAAGGAATTAATTCTGGAAGTAAAGTAATGCTTACATCTTTAATTAAACTATCGCATCCGCTTTTATAATATGTTGTGTCATCATAGTTTCCTGCTGTAGTTACAACTTTGCCCCACGGCAATGTAAATGAAGATCCATTGCAAATAGCAACACTGCTACTATCCCTTCTTACTTTATTAAAATTAATAAAACCACTATCACTTAGCATACAGCCGTCAGTATTAGTAACAGTAATTTTATACAAGCTGTCCGTACGGGCCACAATACTTTGTGTAGTAGCGCCCGTGTTCCAGTTATATTGCAAATACCCATTTCCTGCATTTATAATGATACTATCTCCGCAAACAAACAACCTATTAGGTAAGACATCAATTTTTGGATATGAATAATCAGAAAAATATCCAAACCTGGCACCGCCCGAAGGACCGTCTGTGAACTATCCCCATATGAAATAATCCTTTTGTATTACTAATTCTCACAGATGATAAAGCGGGGACGAGCGATGAGGGAATATCAATACGTGCATATTCATATTGATTAGATGTGCCAGGCACAACGCTAAAACTGCCCACAGCAATCGGTGATCCATTTAACAAAAAATAAGACTGATTACCGGTGTGGGTTGTAAGTAATAAAGATAATTGTGCACCAGATGATCTTGTATAAGAAACCTCACTGGAGCCCCTGCATGAGATGGATGGCAACGTAGAAATTCCCACTTCACAACCAGAGCCTGACATCTGCATTGCATATATTTTTTTGTCGGAAGTTATAAATATAGCGGGATCAGTTAAGGGAATTGAAATAGTTTGAGATGCATTTAACGAGGTTAAAAAAACGCCTCCGACATATATTTTAGTTGCATTGTAGATACCAGTAATAAAAACCTGTTCATGTTGAAAGCCTGAATTCAAAAAGCCCTGCACAGCGATGTATTCTGTACCTAAATTCTCAATGGGTATCAATTGGTCACCTCCTAAATCCCAGCACCTATAGTTAAACAAGCCATCATCTTTCATGGTGATAGCAACTGGTTTACTTGATGTGACCGTGGAACCACAAAGATGATCTGATCCTGCACTACCGGTTGCGGTTGCAGAATAAACCTGGCCCTTATTTAAAATAACAGAAAACGGAATACCTGAAGCATGCCCTACAATATTTTTATAAGGAGTTATAGTAATAGTTGTATTATCTTCTGAGGCCACGATATCAAAAGAATGAGCAGAAGGAGGATTATAAGGCCAATTAGTCAGTAAATTTTGTGAACTTATAATAAAATTTGTACCTAACCCGCTTCCACCTTTTAAAGCAAAGATTTCGGGATTGCACTGACACGACAATCCATAACCACCGCTTACGTTCTCGTAATAAACATTAATTTTTGCAGAAGATTGAATATGGATTCCTGTATTGAGAACTGTATTCGGCGGTTTTGATTCAATTATGTCTATCCATGGTGTTAAATCAACGCTGTTAGTACCTAATGAAGGAACAACAACGTTAATAGGCGCAAATGAAGGATTAGCAGGCAACGAAATAGTTACGTTCGCAGCCATCGAAAGGGCGGATAGCCGAACTATAATCGGCCTATCCATATAAGAGTCTGCAGAAATTTCCGGAGGTGCAAACCAAAAAGATGTATCAACCTGGCTTAAACAAATATTATTAAACCATAAAAAAAAAATAATAAAAATGCTTATCCTCCTGTTTTTTATTACATAATATCTTTTAATAAAGTACATTTCACGGGGAATTGAGGATTGCTACTAGTGATTTGCTTTAAAAACTTTAAAATTAATTACAGTAATTTCTATTCTATAAGTAATTTTCTCTTTTCTGAGTCACCCCTTAAATTCTTGACTTCAATTATATATGTTCCCTTGCTTAAATTACTCACATTTACAGTACTCAGGTTTGCACCCGGCAATTTTTTGAACAATATAATTTTACCAGTAATGTCAAATATTTGAACTCGCCGCATGTTAATTCCGGAAAGATTTATTATACCTTTTGCCGGATTGGGAAATACGGTAAACAAATCCTGAGAAGATTTTTTTACTGTACGAATTTGCGATAGAGCCGTTCTTCCATCTTTGTCTACTTCCGCTATCCGGTAATAAATTATAACATCGTTTAAGTTAACGGTGTTATCTGAATAGCTAATACGTTTTTGAGGAATTACTATTGCCTGAGGCATTTACTTTTCCGATTGTTGTAAAGTTTGTACCATCTATGCTTCGCTGAATGTTGAAATAAGAAGAATTTAATTCAGTTTCTGTTTGCCAGTGGAGCAATGAATTTTCATTTATAAGTTCCGCGGTAAAATAACTGAACTGAATCGGCAAAATACTAAAATCACTGCTGACTATAAAAGGATAATTGCTTAATGGATTAACAGGCTTCAGTTCTTCGATGCTATACACCCCATTATTTAATGTAGCAGCCATTGAACTACCTCTAATCCATGACTGAACTATTATAATAACTAATAAAGCAATTATTATGATCGAATCCCGGGCTTCATTATTAATAGTCCACTAAAATTTCAATTCTTTTAAATTATTATAGCCATCTGTAATAACCCAACTCTTATTAACAACACCTGTACTAACCGTATCGCCAGTCAGGCCATTTTTTCTTACCGTATTTGTTTCATAAAGACTAACGCTGATATAATTGCTATAAAGAGAAAAGGAAAATGGAGAATAGTTTGTGATGTTTGTTGCGATTGGTATAGATATAAGGGCTTCCTGTTGGAGCCTGGGTAGTCGTAGAGCGAAATAGTAATGGGTGATAGTTGATTGACATATTGCAATGGATAAAGCCTATTGAATAATACATAACGGTTACTATTAAAACCAGTAAAGAATGTTTTTTTTGACATCCGTAGATTTGTTTCATTCATTATCAATTTATGATCTGATTTAAAATTTCATACAGAATTTAAGGAAAACGTATTAGGAATGCCAAAATTCATACTTGTTAATTCCTAATCACCTCCATCAATGTTTATGCTATCAATATTGTAGGAGCCATTGCCGTAGGTTGCATTGGAGAAAGTACTTTTTCTTGTTATTGAACCGTTGCCCGTTATGGCTCCGAGGTTATATACAAATCCGTGTACATCAAGGTTGGCATTTTTATTTACCGTTAAATTTCCATAGTTAATACTTAGTTTTTGCATGAAGCACTATTATTAATAACCGGATAATTCCCTGTAAGTGGTATTACGACATCATTATTGAATCCAGGCATCCTGATGGGATCCAATTATTACTGTCACGCCAATTACTTTAATTTTTGCCGGCCCAGATTTTATCAAATTTTTTGATAATGAAAGGTTCAGTGCCGGCATCAAATTCTCCTATAAAATGTTCGCCCAATGCCATACAAGAAGAATCTCCCAATTTGATTCCCCTTTCTCCATAAATATTAGCTACTCTATAGCAATAAGAGCCATCGAGATCTGTCTGCCAAAGAATACTTTCATAAGAACTCGATCCAACAGTGAAAACCAACAAAGTACTATCTAGTTGAACTACCCTAAAAGGATAATTATAGAGTTCTCCCTGTGTGCGTTGATTAAGTGAATCAGAAAAAATATGATAAAGAAGTTAAGGAATTACCATCCCAGATGTATGTTTTAGGATATGGAGAGCCTGAAGTATTTGAAGTAAATATTGCTCCTTTCGTACAAACCCCATTTATCTGAGGAGGGTTCAATCCATCATTTAAAGATAACAAGCTCTGGGTACCTGTTATTTCTCCATCCGTGGCCTCTATAAAATATTTACCTGCTTTATTAGTTTTGTAGAAGAAAAATTTACTACCGGAAAGAGCATATTCGCTATTTAAAGATGAATAAAAATTAACCGGAAAGCCAGTGTTGTTAACGTCATCATCTAAGATAACCGGACATGGATCAGTGGATTTTATTCTAATGATTTTATTCTGAAAAATATTCGGTGAAACTTCAATACTGCCGTTTATTATTAAATAATTGTCATTTATATTTACCCATTGGGCTATTTGTGTACTCAAATTGCCAAGGTAAAATCACAAGATAATGTTGGAGGATTAATACCATCACCGTCCCAGATTTCTTCTCCTTTATCCGGAGTAATGTATTCAAAATAAATATGATTACTAAATCCAATTATATGGCCCTGGCCTGTAGTAAAAGGATCTGCGATATTTGCTTTTACTTTATACATCTGAAAATAAACCTTTGTTCCCGCTCACGGTTCCATCCGTCTTGTATAAATTGGTATAAACAGTATCCCCGCCTTGCTCGCCACCAATAAAATAAAATTCATTTCCGATATTGGCACCTGCGATTTTATATTCGGGATATTCAGGATAACTCCAAAAAAAGCTCATCAATTTTTTTATCAAAACCTGTAAAGATTTTATAAGTTCCCGCTGCCGTGCCATCTGAACGCCATAGACCTGCAAAATGATAACCCAGGTTATCAAAAATTGGCACTAAGAAAATATAAAAGGTTACTATCTGAATATGCATTAACCACATCTACACTTTGAGAAGCATCATCGGTTAAAGTGCTTAAAAAATAAGTGCCGTCTTTGGTTCCATCAGATCGCCACAAGCCTTTTTTACCATTTCCATCATCAGCAAAAAATAAAGCAAAAGATTTTACTTTATACATTTTTGCAGGAGCCTGGTCAAGGATATTTAAAAAGACAGGAAGCGCTACCAATAATTGTTCCATCACTTAACAGATTAACACGGCTATTAGAGTTAATGTCTTTTACGAGCCAAGGATGCTGAGCATTAGAAAATAAGCAAATGCATAAAAAAAAGATAGAAAATGAAATTTTCATAAAATTTTCTTTTAGTAGGACAACATTTAAAGCCTTTTTATTTGATAACTAATTTTTTTGATTCACTCATACCATTCGTGTCTTTTACAACGACAGTATATATTCCCGTGCTTAAATTGTTTACTCTTATAGTTATAAAGTTTGTAATAACAGATTCTTTGGTGAAAACAAGCTTTCCATCTGCATCATACATTTCAATCCTCTGAATGTTTTTGCCGTTGATACTAATTACCTGCGTTGCAGGATTCGGATATATTGTAAATAAATTCTGAGAAGATTTTTTTACCGTACGAATTTGTGATAAAGTCGTTCTTCCATCTGTATCTACTTCTTCTATCCGGTAATAAATAATACCATAATTTAAATTGCTGATGTTGTCAGTATAGTTGTATGTTTTAGAAGAACTGCTATTGCCTGATGCATTTACTTTTCCGATTGTTGTAAAGTTTATACCATCAGTACTTCGCTGAATATTGAAATAAGAAGAATTGATTTCATTTTCTGTTTGCCAACGGAGAAATGAATTATCATTTATGAGTTCGGCGGTAAAATATTTTAACTGAATTGGTAAGACGCTAAAATCACTGCTAACTATAAAAGGATATTTATTTAACGGATTGGTAGGCTCCACTTCTTCTATGCCATACACTCCATTATTCAACGATGCAGCCATTGTGTTGCCCTTAAGCCAGGAAGAACCCCTATAGTAGCTGATAAAGCAATTATTATGATCGAACCCAGGCGCCTCATCATTAATAGTCCATGAAAATCTGATTTTCTTTAAAGTATTAAAGCCATCTGTGATAACCCAGCTTTTATTAACAACCCCTGTTTTTACAGTATCGCCAGTCAGACCATTTTTTCCGACTGCATTAGTTTCATAAAGAACAAGATTAACACCAACATTGGCTTTATAAAAAGTGAAAGCAAACGGCGAATAACTTGTTAAGCTTGTTCCAATTGGTATAGTTGTAAATAATATTGTATCCTGTTGCAAGTTTGAATTATACAATTGAATAACAAGAGGCGATAGTTGATTATTTACGGTTTCCAGGGGATAAGATCTATTAAATAATACATAACGTTTATTGTTAAAGCCAGTGAAGAATGGTTTTTTAAGCATGAGCAATCCTGTTTCATTCATTACTAACTTATGATCTGATTTAAAATTTACTATCGAATTTAAAGTAAGCGTATTAGGACTACCAACATAAATGCTCGTTAAGTCCCAATCACCGCCATCAATATTTATACTATCAATGTTGTAGGAGCCACTACCATAAGTTGCATTAGAAGAAGTACATTTTCTGGTTAATGAACCCTCCCCGTTTATGTCTCCGACATTATATACAAATCCGCGTACATCAAGATTGGCATCTTTATTAACGGTAATGCTGGAGTGATTAACAATTAGATTGTTGCAGGAAACATTGGTATTAATTTCAGGATAGTTATTTGCAGGCGGTATAGTTACATCTTTATCAAATAATGGTACTCCGGCAGGTTGCCAATTATTATTATCGTTCCAGTCTGTAGAATTCTTACCTGTCCATACTTTATCACATTTTTTTAAAACAAAAGGTTCATATCCTCCAGAATAGTACTCCTTCTCCAACGCTTCCAAAATTAAGATAAGCAGAGTCGCCAATTTTTACACCTTCTCCTTCCGAATTTGTGCTGCTAGCTACCCGGTAACAGTAAGAGGAATTCACGTCCGATTGCCAAACGGTACCATGAATAGTAAAAACCATTAATGTACTATCAAATTGTACTACTTTAAAAATAGAATTAAAAGCACTTCCCTTATTAAGAGAATCAGAAATTAAAGGAAATATATGGTAAGAATTTGCTGAATTACCATCCCATATATATGTTTTTATAAGTGAGAAACCAGAACTAAGTATTGCACCCTTTGTGCAAACACCATTTATTGTAGGACTGGATCCGTCATTTAAAAAAATACTATAGGTACCCGCTATTTCGCCGTTAGTACCCTCTACAACGAAATTGCCTGCTTTATTAGTTTTGTAGAAAAAAAAATTATTCCCGGTAAGAGCATATTCGTTATTTAATGATAAATAAAATTCAACCGGCAGGGAAGCATTACTGCTTATATCATCATCTAAAATAACCGGACAGGGGTCAGTGGATTTTATTCTAATGATTTTATATTGAAAAGTATTTGGCGAAACTTCAATACTCCCGTTTATCATTAAATATTTATCATTTAGATTAACCCATTCTGATAGTTGTGTACTTAATGTGCCAGGGCTAAAGTCACAGGATAAAACCGGCGGATTAATTCCATCGCCGTACCAGATTTCTCTTCCTTTATCCTGTGTGAAATATTCAAAATAAATATGATTGTTAAACCCAATTACATGGCCCTGGTCCGTAGTAAAAGGATCTGCAATATTTGCTTTTACTTTATACATTTGAAAATAAACCTTCGTTCCTGCTGCAGTTCCATCCGTCTTGTATAAATTGGTATAAACAGTATCTCCGCCTTGCTCTCCACCAATAAAATAAAATTCATTTCCGATATTGGCGCCTGCAATTTTGTATTCAGGAGCAGGAGCAATCGAAAAAGTTTCATCAATTTTTTTATCGAACCCTGCAAAGATTTTATAAGTTCCTGCCACTGTTCCGTCAGAGCGCCATAGGCCTGCGAAGAGTGAACCATTTTGGTCGGAAATCGGCACTTCAAAATATAGCAGGTTGCTATCAGAATATGCATTTAGAACCCATATTTTTTTAGAAGTATCATCCGTTATAGTGCTTAAAAAATAAGTACCGTCTTTGGTTCCATCAGATCGCCACAAGCCTTTTTTACCGCGTCCGTCATCAGCAAAAAATAAAGCAAAAGATTTTACTTTATACATTTTTAAAGGCGTCTGGTCAGGATATTTAAAATCACAACCATCGCCGCCAATAAATGTTCCATCACTTAATAGATTAACAGGACTATTAGTATTAATGTCTTTTACGAGCCAGGGAGATTGTGCGTGAGAACATAAACAAGTGCCTAAAAAAAGGATTGTAAATAAAAATTTCATGACGATATTTTAAAGTTCATAAACAATTAATCAATACACCCTCAACTTCTTTGTTTCCCTGTTGCCTTCCATGTCTTTCAACTCAACAATGTATATTCCCTTCGATAAATTTCCGATGCTTATTGTAACGGAACTTTGATTGAGAAGTCTTTGATTTAACTCTAATTTCCCGGAAGCATCAAATAATTTCACTTGCTGCAAATTTTTGCCAGTGATGGTTACAAAACCTTTTGCTGGATTAGGAAATATTTTAAATGACCTGCCTACATCATTTACTTTAACTATAATTACTCTACTGTAAGTAAACTTGCCGTCCGCATCAACCATTTTTAGCCTGTAATAATTATTACCGTTTAAAGGACTTTGATCTAAGTAAGTATAATTTTTTATAGATGAACTATTGCCGGATGCAGCAACTTCTCCTATAGGGAAAAGGTATTTCCATCTGTACTGCGTTCAACAATAAATTTAGAAGTATTAATTTCCTGCGCAGTTTGCCAGTTTAAATTAACCTCGTTATTACTGTTTAAAGAACCTGTAAAATTTACGAGAGTTAAGGGCAATGCATCCGTAATCACAAATGATGTTACAACAGAAGCAGCAGAATCAAAATAAGCATTGCCGGGTGATGAGGCCTTTATATAAACCGTGCCTTTGCCATTAATAATAACTACACCATTAACTAAAGATATGGGACCGCTGATTAAAGTATAAGTAATATCCTCTCCTGAAGAATTTGTTGCAGTTAAAGCAAAAGGAGGATTATCAACAGTTTGATCAGGTATGGCGAATTGAATTGTATTTGGATATTTGTAAGCTTGTAGGTAATTACTGTCAACGATCACCGGGACGCTAATGGACAGTCCATTGTTATTAATAATAAGAGTATCAGTTCCGGGACTGATAGCAGTAATTTGACCATCCGCTGAAACTTTAAAGATAGCGTTGCCTTTTTGAGACGCGTAAGTTGTGCCTGTAGAGCTATTTTCAATCTCCTCCATACTATACGGATTGCCTCCAGAAAAATATCCCGTTACAGACATAGAAGCAGTGCGGTTTGATGAATCCAAATGTAAACTCTTGTGGGTATGCGGCAATGCTATCAAGAATGCCCTGCGGTTTTATCAATATACTTGTCGTGTCAATAAATGATATCCCATTAGTATCTTTTACAAGAAGAACTACGAGATGTTTTCCAATTCCAGCACTTGGCGGTATAGTAATAGTCGTATCAAATGGCGGCTGATTTGGAACTGGGAACCAGCCAATATCTGGAATTATAAAAAGTGAAGTGGCCGGTATAATTGGTCCTGTAACAGAAAATTGAAGCAAAATATTTGAGTAACTATTTTTTTGAATAATTGTATTGCTAAGTGGCGAGGTTATTTTCACTGAAACCAATGACGTGTCCAAAATTTGTTGGGGCGAAGTCTTTATAACTGATGATAGCCCGGATTTCGTTTTATTACTGGTCGTTTTGATTGGTTCATAAGTGCCATCGGTACAATCAGCCGGTATCTGTGAAGGTGCTGGAAATCCTCGCCCAAAAAGAGTTGGATCGTTAGATAATAAAAGCGTATTTACATATGTCTGGATTTTTGATGAGTTTGTTTCCGTAGAATCCTGAAGCGGAGAATAATTGGCAATTCCTCTAAAGTTCTTTGTTTGTTGAATGCCACCCGTTTGACTATTGACTTCGACAATCAAGTCATTGTTTGGTTCATGATAACTTAAACATGGTGGTATTGTATAAACTTGATTAAAGTCTTTCCCAGCAACATATTCAAATAAATTACTCATCCCCCGAAATGCAGCACCTTCATTTAATGTCACGTAAGATGTTGACGTAAAACTGTTGCCGGTGATGGAATAAGTGTAAAAGGGTTTAGTTTGAATCAAATTTTTATAACTATTCCCATCTCTATCAAAGTCTCGAAGACATGTTCCAACAGGTTCACCAAATAAGTTCATAAATTGTGAAACAGTATATGGTTGCGCTATTAGCTCTAATATATCTAAAACCCCATCAATGCCGGGTTCCTTAATAATTTGATAAATTTTGTATCCTAATGCAAGACCTGTAGCAAAATAACACTTGTCATTCCTTGCATTCCAAATTGTTGGGCCATAAGGCGTACCACGATGAGGAGTTCCAATTGTGATAAGTTTATGGATATATCCTTGATTATAATTTTCCGGACGTATGAAAGAAGAAAGTTTTTGAGAATAGCTTCTAGCCATTAGGCCACCCAGTCCGTGGCCAATAATATCAACTTGACTAGGAACAATTTTATGATCCCTATAAGTCTTGACTCCTGCAGACACTTTATTAGCTATAGACCCAATTGCATATTGACTTTCCGAACTATTGGGATCGAAAGTTTCATTGGCACCTCCGTCACTATAATCTGCCAGAAATATCGATTGGGGATTATATATTGTGGATATGGTAGAATATCCTATGCTTTTTAATGAATTTATGAACCCTCCCCCGAACCAAACCTTTGGACTCGACCACATACCATGCACTAATACAACCGGAGGTGTAACTAATTCCAGGTTATTGCTACTAAGCGTATAAGCAGTCGGATCATTTGGATTATCATAGCTAAAAGCCCACACGGTGAGATTTCCGCCCCCGGCTGGATATGAGGATCCATATCCGTCGGGCGCCGTATATACGCCTACAGCATAGCCGTCGCTATTCGATATTACGTTTACATAAGGTTGGTTAGTAACAGATTGATCAAGGGATGATAAAGATCCGTTATCCGAACCTTGTATCAGAAACTGAACCTTTACATTCGGAACCGTTTTTGCAACCAGGAGTACTTTCGATAGTCCATCAGTGGCTGCACCAACCACCGTTCTATTCAGGTTAATTTTAGAAATATCAGTATTAAGTGTTCCATCATCCTTTACCATTTCCGGGTATGGATCAACGAAACTGATCGGGAATGGGGGACAAGCCACATTAGTAACCCAGGCAATGTCACCGTTTAAATAACCGGTATTGCCATATCCTGATGAATTATACGTTATACCAGGATGGCTATAAGTAGTTGAACCAGTTCCTTCATTAAAATGATAAAAAAAAATTATTTACTGAAGTTAAATCTTTTCCCATTGCAACAGTGTCCAGTTGCGCTTTGGTGATTACAGTTGGAGACATAAATACCTCATCTATATAACCATTAAAATAAGAGAAAGTAGAAAAATTGCTCTGGTAGCTGAGGGATTGACAACCTATTGATGCATCAATGAAATTTCCTCCTGCTACTGTTGCCCAATGAAGTCCACCTTTCATTGTTTTGGTGGCTACAACTGTTCCATTGATATAAAAATTACATTGAAAAGTGTTCTGATCTAATGTAACTGCTACATGATAAAATTTTCCGGAATCAGGGACAATGCCTGAAGATAAACTATCTAACTGGGGTTGCGTGCTGGGTTCAAAAGTTCTGCCACCTGATGTATCTATTTGCCCGCGAAACATAAATTCTCCACGGGAATTTATAACAAGCCCCCATTCAAGTTGCGTAGAGGCTCCCTGGCTTACAAAAAAATGCCTGTACATTATCCCCATGTTCGATGGATTTTTTACTTCGCACCTAACCCACGCAGCCAACGTTATGCTCTGCTCATAATATGAAAAATCTTCTGCATCAACGTATGCGTTTGTCCCATGAAAATGAAGCAGGGAGCCACCGCATGGGTAGGTATATTGAGAATGGGCTTTGGAAAATATTGCAGTGAAAAGGAGAATTTTTGCAAACCGATGTAAAAATTTAAACATAAAAGTTAATATTATTGATTATGATGTTGTGGATATTTTTTAACTCAGTAATGTAATTCCTCAAATATTTTTTTAGTTTTTCGGCTGCGTTTTCTATATCCCCTCATTTCCATTTTAAATAAAAATATTCTACGCCATGTTCTTTTTCTTAGAGTTATTACCGTATTTAGCAAAGCGTTTTCGCAAAATTTAGATTGTAGCCCAGAAGAAAAAGACATGTTTAATAAATATTATCAAATTCGCATTGATAACAGCAAGACGATAATTATCAGGCGATCTGATTTGAATAAGGAATTAAATTTCAAGGAGTTTGCCAGAGGTTATTAAAAAAAGCTATTTAAAAAACCTATTTAAATTTCGCCTTTATTTTATCGTCAGAAAATAAGCCTTTTCCAGCTATTTTAAAGAGTATTTGGGATTACATAACCAGATTTTCTTTATTACTTAAAGTAACGAACCGAGAGCCCTTAAAAATTACTGCTTTGAAAAAGATAACATACACGCATCTACTCCATAACTTATTTACTACCTGCCAAAAGATATAGAAAGTGCTGAAGTACTTCAATTGCTAAAACAGGTACAGTCTATTCCCCAACATTTGCTACCTTTTAAAGGAATCATTCACTTAATTGATTATACAAGGCGTAGCCATGTAGCGCTGAGCGGTGAAGCTAAAAATATGATTGGCTATAACCCGGAAGAAGTTATTGAAAGCGGGCTGGGGTTTGTAATAGACATTTTTCAGAAGGATGATTTTAAAATTTATAATGAAACTATTTTCACCAAAGTAACTGATTTTCTTCGGCGACTCCGCAGGAAGAACACAGCAATTATATTTTCTCATACAGTTATCGCATGAGAAAGCCTGACGGGAGATGGATGAACGTTTTTCAGCAGGGCAGCTATGTTACCGACCCAAAAACCAAACTGCCACTTTATGGAATTGCGCTGGTTACTGATATTACGCCTTTAAAAAAAGATAATAGTATGATATTCTCTATTGACAAAAAAATAGGATGGGGCAAGTAATTTGCTTTATGCTACTAATATTCTTACCGAGTATTATTTCCCAGATCCTGAAGAATCAAGATTATCGGCAAGAGAAAGAGAGATCCTGGGTCGAAATTAGCAGATGGATTTAGCAGTAAAGCAAGGGAGTAGCCGATAGATTCCATCTCTAGCGAGAATACAGTTGTAAATCATCGAAAGAATATGCTGAAAAAAAACAAATACAAAAAATGTAGCTGAGTTAATCCACTATGCAATTAGTAGGGGAATTATTTGAAAGTCGCTGTAGCAAAAGAAAGCAACAACTCGTTAAAATCATCAGGATTCTCTTCCTGTATCATATGACCAGCGTTTTTAATCTTATAGGTTTTGCCTTTCCACAAAGGAGGATAGCTATCCAGGTAATCAGTTTTCAACAACTTTTCATCTTCGCCGAACACTGCGCAAACCGGCACGTTCCATTGTTGAATATTTTTCAATTCGTCTGTAGATTCATTATTTAATATGGAGCGGGCAAGGGACTGTCTGAAAGCCGGGTCGGTGTTTCTATAGGTGTCGTAATACCTGCTACCGACGTCTTTGTTTACAATGCCCCAACGGATGTAATCTTTCAATTCATCTTCCGGAGGATTTTCTGCCACGATTAAGTGAGCGTATGGGCTAGCAATAATCACTTCTGAAGGAGGCAACGAATCATTGATAATACAAGGACTAATAAGCATAATCCCTTTGCAACCTTGTATAGGCGGAACAATTTCGCCGATGATATTAGTACCATAAGACATGCCCGCTAATATAAAAGAGGTAACAGAAAACTCAATAACGATTCGTTGTATGACGCCCACCATATTTTCAAAAGTGTATTCATTTACGTTGTCGAGCCACTGTGATTTACCATGGCCCGGTAGGTCTATAGCGACTAATTGATATCTCTTTTGTAACTCAAGATTTGACAATTGCTGTGACCACGTGTTTGAACACATGCTGCTTCCATGTATGAATATTATTGTGTGATTTCCAGCTCCGGAAAAATTTACAGAAATTTTTTTCTCATGTATATTGAGAATAGATTGATTAATCATAATATAGATAGAATTAGGTTAAAGGTAACAAAAAGACTATCGCGGGACTCTCCCAAAAGAGGTTATATCCTGAGAAAATTATAGAGCATTTCTTTTAATTTCCCTCGAATCGTCGGATCGTATAGAGGCGATCTCTTTCATTTTTGACTGCTGGGTTGTCAATGGGTCTATAACGTTCAAATCTACTATTGATAGTGAAAGTGTTTTATAATCGCTTTCAATAGAATCTTCAAAGCATGGATAATTTTTCGACGACTACCTGCAAAAAATATTCCTGACCAGGCAGTGAACATCCATATGCTGGGCACATGTACCATGTAAATGAAAGACGACCATTTACCTAAATAGAAGTCGCACCTCGTGTCCAGCTATTTTTTTTGATCTTTGCATTATTATAGGCTTCGGCAGAGAGTATAATCGTGGATCGGCCTATGATGATAGTATCAATAATCACAAAGTGCTTGCACACAAAAGTGCCAATCAGGAAAGCGACTAAAATCTACTTTGTTACAATAACAGACATAAAGCCCGCGGAAGACGCCTAATTTCCAGCGAGGGAATCTGCCATTGACTGGGATAGTATCGAAAGATAGTTAAACGAAAAGTCCCTCAGGGGGCACTAGTATACATTTTTTTGAAATCCTGGCGTCAGCCTCTATCGGGGCTCTACGAAGGACAAATGACTGCTTGATACTTACTAAAAATATTACATGAAATCAAATCGGTTCTCAAAACCAACTTCAATTGGCTTCATCCGAAATTCCCAAAAGGCGATTATGGATTACACTCTCGAACTGGATCTCGGTTAGAAATAATCCCCTATAATTGGTCTCAGTTTTTTTCATTTTGTTGCCGGTAGATCACGCCACAATCTAAATCATCGTGGATTTTGGCCGTTTTATAATGAAGCCCTTTTTCCAGGCGATTCAATGAAACAAAAAGAAGGATCAAATTTTTTCATTTAAAATAAACCCTACTTTTAATACCCGGATGAAAGGAAGGAATATATTTGATATACCCATATTCATGTAATTCTTTAATGCATTTATGATATGTTGCAATACCACTGATCTTGGCAATCGGCATAATAATATGCCTTGTAATACTTACAGGGTTTTGAAAATTATTCTTATTCCAACATTCAAACAACGCCATGTACAAGCTTATATGCCGGGCATTGATCCTATTATCCATTAGAATAGAGGAATAGAATTCTGTTAATTGTGGAATAGGTGTACAATGCATTTAAAGCTACACTTAGTTACCCAATAGTTTATCAATATCTTCTTTCCTGTAATAATGTAGGTTGCCGATTTTGCTGGATTTGAGTTTTTCGGTTACCCGTAATTTTTGCAACGTGCCTGGAGAAATATTTAATATATTTCGTACTTCTTTACTTCGAAGCCAGGGCTTTAATTTGCGCTCATTCCTGTCCATTGAAAAAAGTTCTTTAATGTCATTAAGTAATTGAATTCTGAAAGTCTGTAAATCGTCCTTGGTTATCACTTCTACTGCCATACTTCACATTTTAATCAAATTATAAACTAACAGAACGGGTCTTTGACCGCTCCTTTTTTTGCTTGGGCGTGTCCAAAGTTTTGGGACGCCTTTTGTTTGTTATTTTTTGAAACATCCTGCTTTTGATCTTCTTTCAAATCAGTTTTTTTTTCCTGCTTTGCTTCCTTTGCTTGGTCATGGGTTACAGATTTATACTGCTCCAATCCTTCTTTCATAACCCGTTTCAATTGCCCATCATAAAGATTGACAGTTTTATATTGCGGGTTAGCTTCAATGAACATTTTTTGCTGATTACCCATCTTTTTCAATGCTAACAGATTGAATATTTCCTTTCTGGAGAGATTGAATAAGCGCTTTAGATTTTTCATCATCGTTCAAATCCGGAATCGAAAATTTGGAAACTGCATCTTTTATATCAAACCCGTAATTCTCATGAAATTGCTTCATTTCATGATTGTTATTTTTGTCTTTATTTTCAAAATCTATTTGTAGCCAGGCTTTATAAGGCTCACCATCTCTATTGGTCAGATCCTTGTACACCGATCTTCCCTCCAAAAGGTTATAGGCTTCCTTTGCGGTAACTCCTTTTCCCCTGTTTAAATAAAATAGCTGGTCCACACTTTCACCGTTAGTCTTTTGCAACGACGCTTTATAACTGTTGAAGAAATACAAATCGGAATTTTCGGACTTTCTGAAATTCAAATTCGCTTCAAAAGGTTTTTTATTTATTTCCGTCTTATAATTCAATTGGAATTCGGGCTTTCCTTCATTCATACTTTTTTCTAAATCTGATTTGAGGCTTTCCCCAAAACCCATGTATTTGATGTTATCACCCAAATACTGAAAATTTTCGTTGTTCATAACATTATTGTTTTTATTGTTTAATAATTGTTGTTGTTCCATATGCTCTATGAGTGCATCTGTGAAACCATTTCCCTCAGGATTATACAATCCATTCATATCAGGATTATTGACCAGGTTTTTTCCTATATTTTCCGGGTAAGGGATTTTTTAAAAATGTCTAAAATGGAATTAAAGTTGATGACATGATATGCATCCCTATCACTGAAATTATTATTTGCAAACTCCTTCGCTTCATTTTGCAATTTGAAAAAGTGAACATCTTCTTTATCTATAAAGTAGAGGGACTGATTATAAGCCATCCAATGTTCACCTTTACGTAAGGCTATATTTGCAAGTTCAAATACTTCATCTGATATGGGGTGATCGTTCTTCATTTTAAATCAGGCAATGGTATTGCTTTCAGAATATCTTCTTGTTTTTCACCCTCATGATCAAATGCCTGCCGCCATTTTTTCCATTATCTCTATTGCCCAAATACTTTTTATCAGGAATTGTAAATTTTTCCAGTGCAACTACAATGAGATTTTGAGTTAAAGCTTTAATCTGGTGTGTATTACCAGAGACATGCAAAGGTTTTAATTCATTTTCCTGTACGGCAGTTCTTTTGCTTTTAGTTTTATCACGGATATAAAAGCGAACAAAAT
>CAVWQJ010000004.1:0-420553 GCA_963756945.1 uncultured Chitinophagaceae bacterium
ATACCTGTACGAAGGAATTTTGGGTTCACCCCTTATCGCCTATGCTTCTTCCTTAATATCGGTAGAGAGGGCGCTAACTCAACAAGGAAAAACACAGGCCGATGTGAATAATGCATTAGCTGCTGCCAATGCCAAAAGGAAAACTTTTCTTGAAAAAGAGAACCTTGTTAGTGATAAGGAAATAGTCGCGGCCACTGCCATGATGTTTTATACAGACATTGATAAAGATCAGCAGCCTATTGGTTTTTACCAGGGAATAAAAGATAAATTCGGCTCATTAAATGATGAAGCAACATTTAAAGCGTGGGCGAATGCTGTTTTTAATAATACCATGATTTTAGACTCAGCAAAATGGGCAGCATTCAGTGCAAACTCCGATGCGGTTACCTTGCAAGGCGATCCTGCTTTTGCTTATGCATCCGCTTTTGTTGAGAATTATATCCTTAAATATAGCAAACTGTATAGCGATTTTGTAGCTAAGAATGATGATCTTGGCAGGCTTTATTTGAAAGGGATTATGGAGATGAATCCTGTGGCTGCAAAAAAAATGTATCCTGACGCCAACTTCAGCATGAGGGTAACTTACGGCAACGTAAAAAGTTATAGCCCGAGAGATGCTGTCCGTTACGATTATGAAACTACCGAGAAAGGAATTTTAGAAAAATATATTCCCGGCGATTATGAATTTAATCTTCCTGAAAATGAAATAAATTTGTTGAAGAAACGTGATTTCGGCCAATACATTGATAAAGTTAGGAATGACCTTGTTACTGATTTTATAACTACTAATGATATTACGGGTGGCAATTCGGGTTCACCGGTTATGGATGGAAATGGTAATCTTATAGGCCTCGCGTTTGACGGCAACTATGAGGCATTGAGTCATAAAATTCAGTTTGATAAGGATTTGAATCGAACGATTTGCGTTGATATTCGTTATGTACTTTGGTGCATTGATAAACTGGGTAATGCAAAAAATATTATTAATGAATTAAAGCTCGTTCGATAAATAATTATATATGAGAAGGAATGCGTTGTCTTATAGGGAGGCAGCGCATTTTTTTGAAGCCTCACCCCAACCCCTCTCCTGGGGGAGAGGGACAAAGACACTTTTACAACTATCTTTCTTTTTAATTTTATTTTTGAATATGGCTTTGCAAACTTTTACTCCTGAACAGGCGATTCCTAAAATAAAACAATACTGTGCTTACCAGGAAAGATGCCATGCTGAAGTAAAGGATAAATTGTATTCGTTAGGTTTACATAGAAAAGAAGTTGATGAAATAATAGTTCAATTAATTGAAGAAAATTATTTAAATGAAGAAAGATTTGCGATTCAATATGCTGGCGGAAAATTCAGGATAAAACATTGGGGGAAGAATAAGATAAAACAGGCGCTGAAACAAAAACAGGTAAGTGATTATTGCATTAAGAAAGCATTGAAAGTAATTGATGATTCAGATTACAGGAAGACGTTTGAAAAGCTCGTTGAACAAAAACTAGCAACACTTAAAAGTGAAAAAAACATTTTTATAAAGAAGAAGAAATTGCAGGATTTTTTATTGATGAAAGGGTATGAGAGTGAGTTGGTTAATGCAGCGGTTGCAAAGATTGGAAAGAAGTAAGGACCAGCTATTATCATTTTTATTTTCTGGTCAATCCAATAACTTTACATCATGTCATCTCTCACCATAACGCTAATTCAAACCAATCTTCATTGGGAAGATAAAAAAGAAAATCTTGACATGCTTTCGAAAAAAATTGAAAGCATTACGGTGAAAACCGAGGTAATTATTCTTCCCGAAATGTTCAACACAGGTTTTAGTATGAAGCCAGAAATACTTGCAGAAGATATGAGTGGCGAAACGGTGCAATGGATGAAAAAAATTGCTGCAGAAAATAAAATAATTCTTACGGGCAGTGTTATGATTAAACATGACAACAATTATTACAACCGCCTTATCTGGATCCTACCCAATGGTGAATATGGATACTATGATAAGCGGCACTTGTTTGCTTACGGTAACGAACACTCGCATTTTAATGCCGGTAATAAAAGATTGATTGCTTCTGTTAAAGGATGGAAAATAAATTTGCAGGTTTGCTACGATCTCCGGTTTCCAGTTTGGGCAAGGCAGGCAACACCCCTAACCCCTCTCCAAAAGAGAGAGGAACAACAATCTCCCGAATATGACCTTCTCATTTATGTTGCCAACTGGCCGGAACAAAGAATTCATGCCTGGAAAACTTTATTGATGGCAAGAGCAATAGAAAACCAATGCTATGTTGTTGGTGTAAACCGCGTTGGCAAAGACGGCAACGGATTTGTTCATAACGGAGAAAGCATGATTATTGATCCGTTGGGAGAAATTCTTTACATCAAGAAAGATGATGAAGATATTTTTACATATATTTTGCAGAAAGAAGGACTAACCGAAATAAGAAACAAATTTCCTTTTCTCAATGACGCCGATTCGTTTAATATAAATATATAGTTCATGCTTAATGCATATTCCGCAGATAAAATATTTACAGGACAAGAATGGCTGGATAGCTCAGCGATAGTTATTGAAAATAATTGCATTGCTGATATTATAACCTTACACGATTTACCCGCTTCGGTATCCGTTATACAACATGCACCATTAATGGCCCCGGCCTTAATTGATATACAAATCTATGGAGCTGCTTCAAAATTATTTTCAGTGGATTCTTCAATGGATACACTTTATAAAATGAAAACGTATTGTAACAACGGAGGTGCAAAATATTTTTTACCAACCATCGCAACCAATACCGCCGATGTGTTTAAAGCAGGAATTGATGCAGTGCACGAATATTGGAATAATGGTGGAAATGGAATTCCGGGTTTACATATTGAAGGGCCATGGATCAATAAAATTAAACGCGGCGCTCATATCGAAAAATTTATTCATTCACCGGAAGCAGAAGAAGTAAAAGACCTATTGGATTATGGAAAAGGAGCTATAAAAATGATTACGCTGGCACCGGAAGTTTGCGCTAAAGAAATTATTGATGTAATAAAAAGTTATGGAGTTATTGTTTCAGCGGGGCATAGCAATGCACCTTACAATGCAGCAAATGATTTTTTTAAATACATTCACCTCGCCACTCACTTGTTCAATGCCATGAGTCCGTTACATCATCGTGAACCGGGTTTACCAGCTGCTATACTATTGCATCCTGACGTAATGGTAAGCATTGTTGCCGATGGGTATCATGTTGATTTTGCGATGATCCGTTTGGCGAAAAAATTAATGGGTGAAAGATTATTTTTAATAACGGACGCAGTTACCGAAACTAAAGAAGGACCTTATCCGCATGAATTAAACGGTGATAAATATGAATCTAACGGCATACTCAGTGGCTCCGCATTAACGATGATGAAAGCAGTAAAAAATTGCGTTGAGCATTGCGACATTCCTTTGGATGAAGCACTGAGAATGGCAAGCCTTTATTCCGCAAAAGTTTTAGGAATTGATGATGAAACAGGCAGAATTAAAAAAGGATATAAAGCAGACCTGCTATTGATGAATGAAAAATTTGAGGTACTTAATTGCATTTAAATACAATAAGAATTTAGTGCTCCTTATTTTTAATGTATTCCCTTACCCATTCCATCTTTGTATCAACTCCGTTCACCACATCTTTATAAACAGGCTTAATATATACATCGGGAATTACACCCGTTCCTTTTTCTGCAATATGATTGTATTGCACGATGCGAAAGAAAGGTAGCCTCACTCTTAGTTTTGTGTTGGGCAACTTAATATCAGGAATCATAATACCTGAATTACCATACCAGCCACCACCGGTTTCTTCACCTACCAATGTAACGTTTGGTTCGCCTTTAACTGCGTTACAAAAAAGCGTGGAGGCAGAAAAAGTTAACCCGTTGGTGAGAACATAAACATCTCCATCAAAATGATTTCTTCGTTTAGGCATGAACGTGTGACGCTCCCAAAAACCAAAATGGTAATTGCCATCCTCTTCTTTATGTGTTAAAAAAAACAGTGCGATGTTATTAAAAAACCCTGAGGTAATATATTTTTTATATGGCCTGAAATTTTTACTCTTCGAATATGCAGAATCAGCCACCTTGAATGGTGTGTTTCTCAAGAATTTGGCGAGCACTACGTAATTATTGATATCGCCGCCGCCGTTAGCCCGAATATCAATAACCAGGTTCTGAACATTATATTTATGCAATTGGCGAAAAGACCTTTTAAAAAAACTATTTAAATGTCCTTTAGAAAAACTATTTATTGTCATGAGAGCAAACGATGTATCAATTTGCAATGAACGGATATTTTTAAGCCTGCCTCGTCTGCTTAATTTTTTTTCAGGTTTTTCATGCTTCTTAATTTTAGCGAGAGAGTCGGAAGGCGGATTGAAATAAGGAATTGAAATATTTTTTTGTGCCCCGGTGCTATCAATATATCCTACATTGTAAGTTCTATATAATCCGAAAATATTGCGATGAAAGTAAGGAAAGCTGGTGCTTAGGCGTATATAATTTACGTTATCTGAGTAACCATCTTCTACCATATAATCAAACATAATGCTGATGATGTCAGCACTCCTCAACCCATTAATTGAAGTAATGATGGCTCCCTTTTTTATAATTGAATCATTTTTGTTGAGATTGTAGTTAACCACCATCGTATCATTCCAGATTTTCAGGTATAAAGGAAAGGAGGGTATTCTCTTATGTCTTATAAACTTATTCCATCTCTTACTCATACTAAAACTGGTATGTCCGCAATGAATAGTTGAAGTAAGCGGCGCCAATATCTTCCAGCCAAACTGAAGTTCCGTCATCGAATCCTGAATCGCTTTGTAACCTTCATCAAAAAAATAGTCCATACTATCTTTTGGCGTGTACCAGTACAATGAAGGATGCCTTTTTTCCAAAATATTCCGGAGCACTGTATAATCCTGCCGCAATTTTTCTCTGGGATATTTTTTATCAGGACTATAATTTTTCGAAACCGAACAGGAACAGAAAAGAGTAACAATAAACAGGGTGGAAAAAGGCCTCATGGTTTGCAAAACTCTGTATAAAAAAAGTAAACAACTTTGTAATTTTTTTTTACTGTTTTACTCAGGATTATTAATAAGTTTTAATTGATGTAGAAGTCTTGTATAATTTATCACTTCGCTTGTTCGGGAGATTTATTCTCAGCCGTTAAATTTGTGTATAAAACGTTACCGGTCTGTTGTCATTTATTTTTTAAAGAAAAAATTTATCAGCAACATTATTATAATAGTGATCCAAAATCCAAACATCCATTTAATAAGGTCAATTTTATCCTTATTCATTTTTTCTATCAGATCAATTTTAGCATTTTTTGTTAGAAAAATATCTTTCCCGTCATCAATTTTTTCAGCTGTTTTGGCATCAACATATTCGATAAAGGTTTCAGCTTCTTTTTCGCCAAAACGGTTTTTCAATATCTCATACACTTTTAACTCTATAGCCTTCATAAACCTATATTTTCTTAAAAATACGAAATATGTATAAAAGGTGAAATAATAGGAAATAATAGCCGCATGATTCTTGTATCCGATACAAGGCCATTATCTATTCCAAAATAATCGTGAACGATAATATTACGAAAATCTTTTACTTCTCTCCAATTGATATGATTATGAAGTTGTTTATAATCTTCCGGCATTCTTGCAACTGCCTCGCCGATGATCATGAAATTATGTTGCACAGCATGGACCGTTTTGATATCTGCGCAATAAACTTCAAAAGAGTAATTATTTGTGAATGATATTATATTTTCTATTGATTCCTTAATATCACTTAATAACAGAGAGGTAACCCTTTCAGACATGTTTAAGATTTTTTTCTACAAAAGGGAGATACCTGGGTTTGATTCCTTTCCGGGACACCAGGTCTATTTTTTTTTCGAATATGTCCTCCAGTTCGTGGGCAAGAGATATAAAACCCATTCCGATTTTTCCATTAAAATCAACTAATATATCTATGTCGCTTTGTTCATTAAAATCATCATTTGCATAGGAACCAAATAAAGCTAATTCGCTAATAGGATATCGTTTTTGAAGTTCGGGTTTTTTTTCCCTTAATATTTTTATTATGGATTCTTTATTATACATTTTTCAAAGTTAATAAATAGCCTGTATAGGGATGGACGTGATTTTTATAACGAACAATACCGTCATTTGAAAGCATTCCAGCCCTGTGCCGTTAGTTTATGGGTATTTCCTCCCTTGGTAATAATAACAGAGCCTTCTTCTGGTTCTGTTATATGGCCTACAATACTTATATCGCCATTCGATGCAATTTTATTGTAATCTCCCTGGTCTATTGTAAAAAGTAATTCATAGTCCTCACCACCGCTAAGTGCGCAAGCGGTTGGATCTATTTCCAGTTTATAAGCAAACTGTCTGGCCATTTCATTTATGGGAATTTTTTCTTCATATAATACACAACCCTTTTTACTTTGTTTACAAATGTGCAGTAATTCGCTGCTCAATCCGTCACTGATATCTATCATAGAAGTGGGCATAATTTTTTCTCCAGCAAAAAATTCAACAATATCTTTTCTTGCTTCAGGTTTTAAAAAACGGCCAATAATATAATCCTGATTTTCAAGATCGGGCTGTACCCCTTTTGTTTCCAAAAAAACTTTTTTCTCTCTTTCCAGGAGTGTTAATCCCAAAAAGGCACCTCCTAAATCGCCACTAACACAAATCAGGTCACCAAATTTTGCCGTACTTCTTTTTACATATTTATCGGGAGCAACTTCACCAATTGCTGTAACAGAAATAACAAATCCCTTTTGAGAAGAAGTGGTATCACCACCGATTAAATCAACATTGTATCTTTCACAGGCTGCATAAACTCCTTCGTAAAATTCGCCCAGTGCCTCAACGCTAAATCGGTTACTGAATGCAATACTTAGCGTAATCTGCTGCGGCGTTGCATTCATTGCGTAAATGTCACTGAGATTTACTATTACACTTTTATAACCCAGATGTTTTAATGGTGTGTACATTAAATCAAAGTGAATTCCTTCGACTAGCATATCTGTTGTAACAACTACCTGTTTACCAAAATGATCAAGAACAGCAGCATCATCACCAACACTCACAATAGTAGATGCATTTTTAATTTTATTATTTTTTGTAAGATGATCAATAAGACCAAATTCGCCAAGTGATGATATTTCTGTTCTTTCTGCCATAACTATTTAAATGTACGATGAGAATAAGCCTCTGACTGACACTAACTAAGCCTTCCCTGAACCCATTCAATCAACTCATCATGTATTATTCCATTGGTTGCAATTATGCCTGGCTGGTAAGGAGAATAAGTCTCGCCTTTTAAATCTGTCACTTTTCCACCAGCTTCTTCAACCATTATAAAACCGGCAGCACTATCCCACGCATTCAACTGGTGTTCATAAAATCCATCGAAGCGGCCGGCCGCAACCCAACAAAGATCGATAGCCGCACTACCAAGTCTGCGAACAGGAATCCCTTTTCTTATTAATCTTTCAAAAACCTGCAAAGGACCGTTAGGCTGATCTAAATAAGTATAAGGAAATCCGGTAACCAGGCAACTTCTTAATACCTCCGTTTTATTACTAACTGAAATTTTTTTATCATTTAAAGTTGCACCTTGTCCTCTTTCTGCAAAATAAAATTCTTTAAATATAGGGTTGTAAACAGCGCCCATAATCATTTTTCCATTTTGCTCCAGGCCAATACTGACACAACAAATAGGAATACCATTAGCAAAATTAACTGTACCGTCTATCGGGTCAATAATCCATTTGAATTCGCTTGCCGTAATTTTTTCTGCAGTTTCTTCACTGACAATGCCATGTTCGGGAAAGGCTTTTTTTATTACTGACTGGATGGCTTTATCGGCAGCGTGGTCTGCCTCAGTCACTAAATTATTGACACCTTCTTTGTTGCTGATGGTAAATGTGCCGTTAAAGAATCGCATTAATTCTTCTGCTCCGGCTTCTGTTGCTTCTATAAGAGTTTGTTTATACATTCCGCAAAGATTATAAATGTTTATTTATTTTGCGGCATTAATTGAATTTATCGCTTAAACGCTAACTTGTCTCATTCACTGATATGTTAGTTATGGACAGATTTTTTATAATTTTTAGCAATTACTTTTAACCACTTAACTATTATCTTGCTGCTCTCTGTAATCATAGTAAATTATAACGTAAAGTATTTCCTTGAATACTGCCTTTACTCGGTTGTAAAAGCACTAAAAGATATTGATGGTGAAATATTTGTTGTTGATAATAATTCAACAGATGGAAGCAAAGAGTTTTTTTACAATAAATTTCCAGGGGTAAATTTTAGATGGAACACAACAAATGAAGGTTTTGCAAAAGCCAATAATCAAGCATTGCCGGAGGCCTCAGGAGAGTATATAGTTTTTCTTAATCCTGATACAATTGTTTCTGAAGACTCTTTTAAAAAGTGTATTGTGTTTATCCGGTCGAAGAATAATTTAGCGGCATGTGGTGTAAAAATGATCGATGGCTCTGGCAGGTTCCTTAAAGAAAGTAAAAGGGCATTTCCTGCACCAATGACTTCTTTATTTAAGTTGTCAGGATTGGCAAAGCTTTTTCCCAAATCAAAGATATTTTCGAAATATCATCTCGGTTATCTTAATGAAAATACAAACCATGAAGTTGATGTATTAGCAGGAGCCTTTGTGATGGTTCCAAAAAAAATTATTGACGAAATTGGTGGTTTTGATGAAAGTTTTTTTATGTATGGTGAGGATATCGATCTTAGTTACCGCATACAAAAAGCCGGTTATACAAATTTTTATTTTGCCGAAACCTGCGTTATTCATTTCAAAGGGGAAAGTACCAAAAAAGGAAGCCTTAATTATGTAAAGATGTTCTATAAAGCCATGAGCGTTTTTGTAAAAAAACATTATGGCGGAACAAGGGCCGGTTTATTTAATTTTTTTATACAGGTTGGTATATTTTCCAGGGCAAGCTTATCCGTAACTACCCGCTTTTTTGGCCGGGGCAAACCAGGAATACCACGCATGGATAATAGAATATCCAACGCGATAATTGCGGGTTCAAAGGAAGATTTCAATGAAATTTCAACCCTGTTTCAAACATGCAGAATTAATAAAAGGATAGTTGGCAGTATTTCAGAAAAGGATCTCGCCGGTTTCGAAACTGCAGTGTCCTTAAATAAAGTAATTGAAATTGTTTCCGCGAAAGATGTTACCGAAATTATTTTTTGTGAAGGCCAACTCTCTTTTAAGGAAATTATTTCGGTACTTCCATATATCCCTAAACACATCGACATTATTTTTTTTACGGCAAGTCTGCATTCGTTAATTGGTAGCTCTGATAAAAACGAAGCAGGCACTTTTATTTTAAAGGAAAACAAATAGCGTGTACACGAAACCGTTGCCACAATCCGTGAGCAGTTGTATTTGTACTACTTTAAGCTAAAAAGAATAACAATGAATCAATATTTACGCAATTAAAGTCTACGACGGTTCCGGGTATTTTTTCGGGCACCCGTTACGGTGAATGTGTTAATATCATTATCAATTATTTATTTCCGATAACTATTTCCGAAATTTGCACGCTAAACAAATTAATGAATGGCATATAATAATTACAGACCGTCTCAAAAAATTCCACCGGTTGTTTTAAACCTTATCATCATAAATGTTATTGTTTTTGTAGCACAGTTGGTTTTTGATGACACCTTCAATCTTACTGGCAGATTTGGCCTTTATTCTTATGACGATCCGCGCTTTCAGCCTTATCAGTTAGTTACACATATGTTTTTACACGGCGGGTTTATGCATATATTGTTCAATATGTATGCGCTGTGGCTTTTTGGAGCTGTTCTCGAACGAATCTGGGGACCGAAAAAGTTTTTTATTTTTTATTTTGTTTGTGGACTTGCAGCAGGTTTAGCAGAAATGTTCTTCGTGCCTGGGGGTCTTGCCATTGGCGCATCAGGCGCAATTATGGGGCTTCTCGGAGCATTTGCTTATACGTTCCCCAATACTGAATTTTTTATTATTCCTTTTCCATTTCCTATAAAGGCAAAATACATGGCGGCAATTTTTGCAGCTTACGATCTTTTTTTCGCAGGTGGTGGCGATAATGTTGCGCACTTCGCCCATCTTGGAGGTTTAGTCATGGGCCTTATTTTAGTAATCATCTGGAACAAAACCGATAAGAAAAGGTTTTATTAAATTTTTTACAGGCGTTTTTAACTGGAAGGAAATTGGTAATTTTATATCGCCTTTCCCTTATAAAACAGGTTAGAACAAATGGGAGAATCCGAAAGATATATTGACCGTCGCGTTAAAAAAATAACCCTTGGTGAAGACAACAACGCCTTAATTGCCCTTATCAGTATAAACGCCATTGGGCTTATTATTCCGGGTTTAATCAAAGTTATTTATAAGATTGTTGATCCTGCGAGCACTGCCTTTTACACTCATATTTTACCCTGGTTTATATTACCGTCAAAGCTTGTCGTTCTTGGCAAAAATCCCTGGACGATTTTAACTTATATGTTTGTACATACCCAAATTCTTATAGCATTCACTAACATGCTTTGGCTTTGGGCTTTCGGCTCAATTTTGCAAGACATGGCTGGCAACAAAAAAATAATACCTATCTATTTATATGGCGGCCTCGCGGGAGCTGTTGTTTTTATAGCCACCAGCTATGCTATTCCACAAAATACTTTTCCTTTTTTTGAGGGAGCGAGCGCTTCGGTTATGGCTGTAGCAATTGCGACAACTTCCCTTGCTCCTGATTATCGCATTTTTAGAATGCTGAATGGTGGAATACCTCTTTGGGTGCTTACGATTTTATTTGTTATAATAGATTTTGTAAGTATTAGAAGCGGCGCACCTTCACTTCAGCTGGCACACCTTACAGGAGGCCTGTTAGGATTCTTTTTTATTGTCGCTCTTCGCAGAGGGCATGATTGGGGCGCATGGATGATACGATTTTATAATTGGTTTCTTGACCTGTGTAATCCAGATAAAAAAATATTAACTCCGCAAAAAACCCGGGAAAAAATGTTTTATAAAACCGGTAATCAAAAACCTTTCGAAAAACATTCGATCATTACCCAACAACGAATTGACGAAATTCTTGATAAGATCAATCAAAAAGGAATTCATTTGTTATCAGAAGAAGAAAAAAATATTCTGAAAAGAGCCGGGGAAGATGATTTTTGATACTGTCTATTGTTTTCAACTATTCTTATTAAAGTGGTATTATGTAAATGGAAAAACCATTTCTGCGCAGGTTTGCAAAAAAAATTTTTATTGTTAGTAACATCATCATCGCAATATTATTTCTTGCAGGTGCTTATGTAAAATATTTTAATCCTGTTAGTTGGTGGTTTTTGGGATTGTTCACTTTTATTCTTGCATATCTTTTAGTAGGGCTTGTTTTCTTTTTCATATTCTGGGCGCTTAAAAAGTCCTGGTGGTTCATTGTTTCGTTAATTACTATAATCGCCGGATGGCAGGCTATCATTAATATTTTTCCGCTTAACTTTTCCTCTTCTTTTACAATGCAGAAGAAGCCAGGAAACATTCGGGTAATGAGTTGGAATGTTGAGCAATTTAATATTCTTCATCATAAAGATCATCCCGAGGTAAAAAAGGAAATGTTTGATCTTATAAATGAATACGACCCTGATATTGCGTGTTTCCAGGAGGTAGTTGCCGGTGATAAAAAAAAAGGCATCAATTATTTTCCAGATATAAAAAAGGCATTACACTTCCTCGACTACTTTTATTCGTACAGCATCCGCGACGATTTTGATAAAGACCATCATTTTGGCAGAATCATATTTTCGAAATTGCCCATTATTAATAAACAAACTGTTGTTAACAATCCTAACGATTATAATGCTACGTTTCAATACATCGATGTTCTTTCCGGGAATGACACCATCCGGGTTTTTAATATTCACTTGCAATCATTAAAATTTACGCCATCAAACCTAAGCTACCTGGACAATGCCAGCATAAAGGGCGATAGCAATATCACGGAATCAAAAAGCATTATTTCAAAAATAAAAACAGGATTTATCAAAAGATCGATCCAGGCCAATTTTATTAAGGATGAAGTTGATCATAGTCCATATCCTGTACTTCTTTGTGGCGATTTTAATGATGTGCCTAACTCGTATGCTTACGAAACAGTTGGCGCTGGCCTTCAAAATGCCTTTGTTGAAAAAGGCTTTGGCATTGCAAGAACATTCAGCACGATATCTCCTATCTTACGCATCGATAATATTTTTGCCAATAAAAATTTCACTGTAACGCAATTTATAAGAGTTAAGAAATTGCTTAGCGACCATTTCCCCATAATAGCTGATTTAATTCCTCCGCAAAACACCAAATAATTTTTATCTTTATCGAAATGAACACTCAAATTTCTTACCTTTTTTATTGTTGTACCTGCTGCTCATAGGGCATTCGATATACCTTTGCCCGATAACGCTTTCAAAAAAATGTTTTTTTCTGTATTTTAAATTCCAGAGATTTTATGTCGCTTAAATTATACAATTCACTTACCAGGCAAAAGGAAACTTTCAAGCCAATAACGCCACCGCACGTTGGCATGTATGTTTGCGGACCCACCGTTAGCGGGGAAAGTCATTTGGGACATGCGAGACCTTATATAACTTTCGATGTTGTAGTAAGATATTTAACGCATCTTGGTTATAAAGTGCGTTATGTTCGTAACATAACGGATGCCGGTCATTTTGAAGAAGAAGGGAGAGAAGCCGAAGATAAAATATCGAAAAAAGCGCTACTTGAAAAAGTGGAACCAATGGAACTCGTGCAGAAATACACAAACCTGTTTCATTGGGCTATGAAACAATTCAACACGCTCGATCCAAATATTGAACCAACCGCTACCGGACATATTGTTGAGCAAATAAACATGATCGAAAAAATTATTGAAGCGGGTTATGCTTACGCTGTAAATGGTTCTGTATATTTCGATGTAAAAAAATATGCTGAAACACATAATTACGGAGAACTGAGTGGCCGTATTGTTGAAGATCTTTTAGAAACAACCCGGGTGTTAGAAGGCCAGGACGAAAAAAGAAATAAGGCCGATTTTGCTTTATGGAAGTCTGCACCACCTCAACACGTTATGCGTTGGAAAAGCCCGTGGGGAGAGGGTTTCCCGGGCTGGCATATTGAATGTTCCGCAATGGCAACAAAATATTTAGGCGCAAGGTTCGATATTCATGGCGGCGGAATGGATCTGCAGTTTCCCCATCATGAAAGTGAAATTGCCCAAAGCTGGATCTGCAATCATGTGGAACCGGCAAAATATTGGATGCACAATAACATGATAACCATTAATGGAAAAAAAATGGGTAAGAGTTATAACAATGTGATAAAACTTACTGAAATGTTTAGTGGTAATCATCCGTTGTTAACGCAGGCATTTAACCCGATGACGATACGTTTTTTTATTTTGCAAACTCATTACAGGAGCACACTCGATTTTAGCAGTGAGGCTTTGGTGGCTGCGGAAAAGGGTTTAAAAAGATTGTGGGATGCTTACGAGATTTTAAAAAAGCTGGAAATGGTAATGTTAGATGTGCCGCCTGGACGCAGAACTGGATGAAAAGATAAACAAGCTTATAGATGAATTTGAGGAATTTATGAACGATGATTTCAATACGGCTAAAGTATTGGCCAATATGTTTGAATTAGTTCCGGTCATTAATTCATTAAAAGATGGCATAATCGAAAAAAATTCAATTTCTTCGGTTACGCTTAGCCGTTTGAAAAATGAATTTACAAATTACATCGAAAACATACTAGGGTTACAATCATTTCTCAAACAAATGAAACCTTTAATGGAGTTATGCAATTGTTGGCAGATATAAGAAAGGAGGCCAGGTCAAAAAGAGATTTTTCTACCTCAGATAAAATAAGGAAACAGCTTGCTGAATTAGGTATTGAAATGAAAGACGAAAAGGATGGAAGCATTAACTGGAGCATAGGCTAACAATAAGCAAGATAAAATAGGCAAATTGGCAAAGACTCACAAAAAAATTATGGAACATATTATTCACCTCTCAAAAGATAAAAAACTTAAAGTTCTTATAGATGGACAAGAGCCTTATGTTTTATTAAAAAGAAACAAAGTCTACCTGCGTTTATGTGCTTCTATTTTAAGCCAGCAGTTAAGTACAAAAGTTGCCCAGGTTTTATACAAACGTTTTCTCGATTTATTTGGAGGCAAGGAACCAACTGCCCAACAAATTCTGGATACACCAGCAACTGTTTTTCGCAGCATTGGTTTTTCAAATGCAAAGGCTTCTTATGTTCATAATGTTTGCCGGTTCTTTATAGAAAATAAAATAACCGATGCCCTGTTAAATAAAATGAGTAACGAAGAGGTACTTGAATTGCTGACCCAAATTAAAGGCGTTGGTAAATGGACCGTAGAAATGATTTTAATGTTTACGCTGGGCAGGGAAGATGTTTTTGCAATGGATGACCTTGGCCTAAAAAACAGTGTTATTAAACTCTATAAAATAAAAGAAACAGATAAAAAATTATTGAGAGAGAAGATTGAAAAAATATCTTTAAAATGGTCTCCTTACAGAACTTATGCAAGCCGGTACCTGTGGGGCTGGAAAGATGGTGAATGATATTATTTCTTCTTAACCAACGGATTGTTTAACCCATTTACCAAATTATCTACCACAACAAAATTGCGAAGCTTCGAAAAAAACTGTGTCAGTGTTTTGCACCCATAAGTTCTCACGTCGAAACTTGGGTCTAATTTTCTCAGGTTAATACCAAGTGTAGAAATATACGCCTCGTTACTTTCGTTTATACTCATGTCGTAAGCTTTATTGATTAGCTTTATATTAATTGACACTTTTTCGGTTTGTTTTTTTTCAGCTTCCTGTTTTTCCGGTTTTTCAGCTTTTGGTTCAAGGTTTTCTACGTAAGTGAAAATCTCACATGATTTTACAAATGCATTTGGTGTTTTTTGTTCACCGATGCCCATAACAAATATTCCATCTTCTCTTATGCGTTTTGCAAGACCCGTATAATCACTGTCGCTGGAAACAATACAAAATCCATCTACCAGGTTATCGTGCAAAATGTCCATTGCATCTATAATTAAAGCGCTGTCAGTTGAATTTTTTCCTGTGGTATACGAAAATTTCTGAATCGGGTTAAATGCCATTTCGTTCAGCAAACTTTTCCAGTGATTCATATGTTGAGTAGTCCAATCGCCATACACCCTGCGTATTGTAACCTTTCCATATTTGGATGCTTCTTCTAAAATGAGGTCCATCATTTTGGCCTGCGCATTATCTCCATCTACAAGTAAAGCAATCTTTTGATTTTTTATATCCATAATTATTAATTGGTGCAAAATTATGATTAAAGGCCCATAACATGGTTTCGCGAGTTTTATTGAGCTCATTTCAATTTAATTTTCCTATCTTGATTTCATTAATGCGAATATTTTATCTTTGGCATTATTAAACATTTTATATGAAGTTTATCGTTTCCTCAACACAGTTATTAAAACACCTTCAGCAAATAAGTGGAGTTATAAATGCTAATACAGTTTTGCCTATTCTTGAAGATTTTTTGTTTGAAATTGAAAAAAATAAACTTACGGTAGTAGCTACCGACCTGGAAACAGTGATGAAAATAAACCTGGATATAGAAGCGAAAGATAGTGGCAAGGTTTGTATACCTTCAAAAATATTATTGGATTCTCTTAAAAATATTCCTGAGCAACCACTCACTTTTAATATCGATAAAAATTTTGGTGTTGAGATTACAAGTGATAATGGTAAGTATAAAGTGATGGGGGAAAATCCTGATAATTTTCCAAAAGAACCGGTTGCTGACGCAACCAATGCTTTCACAATGCCTTCATCAGCCTTAGTAACTGCAATTAATAAATGTCTTTTTGCCGTTAGTAATGATGACCTGAGACCTGCGATGACCGGCGTTTTCTTTGAACTTTCAGATAAAGGAATTACCTGCGTTGCAACAGATGCGCATCGTTTGGTTCGCTTTACAAGGCTTGATGTTTCCTGCCCTAAAACAGATACTTTCATTGTTCCGAAGAAGCCTTTAAATTTATTAAAAGGTGCACTTACCGTCAAATGATGATGAATTACAGATCTCATACAATAAAAATCATCTCTTTGTAAAACATGGCGGAACCGAACTCGTGTGTCGCCTGATAGATGCAAGGTTCCCTGATTATAAGGTTGTGATTCCTACGGATAATCCTTATAAGCTTACGGTTAATAAAAATGATTTTCAAAATGCATTAAGAAGGGTGAGTGTATTTAGCAATAAAAGCACTAACCAGGTTGCGCTGACGATTACCGGGAGCGAATTGCAACTTGCTGCACAGGATATCGACTTTAGTTTTGAAGGTAACGAACGCATGACCTGCCAATACGATGGCGAAGATCTTCAAATAGCTTTCAATGCTAAATTTTTAATTGAAATGCTGAATGCTACAGATGCGGAAGAAATTATCGTTGAATTAAGTACGCCTACAAAAGCCGGCATTATAAAACCTTCCGAAAAAACAGAAGATGAAGTTCTGTTGATGCTGGTGATGCCGCTTATGCTTAACAGCTAACGATAATGGTTTTGAACTCCGTAGTATCTGAATATTTTTGATACCATTTTAAGATAGATCTGATTTTTATCTATTCTTCCAGGGTGATATAATATTTAAACCTTCGTGGAGAAAGTATTTCAGTATTTTTAATGATTCTTCAATTAAACCCAACTAACATGATCTGGATCATTCTTGGAATTCTTCTTTTCATAATAACAAGTATTGTTGTTAAAACCAACCCGGAATTTTATAAATATAAAGGTCTCGGCAGAATTCTTGGATTATGTTTTATTGCTGTGGGAATTTTAGTGGCCTGTATTGTTCAAATAAATGTCGGTGAAACGGGTGTGAAGGTTTTATTTGGTAAAGTTCAACCGGATGTTTTGGGAAGCGGATTGCATTTCGTAAATCCACTTCTCGAAATACAAAGAGTCGATATTAAAACCCAAAATTATACCATGAGTGGCGTTAATGATGAGGGCGAAAAGGCGGGAGACGATGCTATTAAAGTTCTTGCAAGCGACGGATTGGAAGTAACTATAGATCTTACGGTATTATACAGGGTAATTGGAAGTGAGGCCCCTAAATTGTTAAGCGAAACAGGACCGGATTTCAAAGATAAAATTGTGCGTCCCTTAACCCGTACAAAGATCAGGGATAATGCTGTTTATTACCAGGCTATAGAATTATTCAGCAACAAGAGGGATGAGTTTCAACAAAGAATTTATAAAAGCATTGAAGATAATTTCAGGCAACGGGGCTTGCTGCTCGAACAGTTATTAATAAGAAATATTACCCTGCCCAATTCAGTTAAAGCTTCCATTGAATCAAAAATAAATGCAGAGCAGGATGCTAAAAAAATGGAATTTGTTTTGCAAAAAGAAAAACAGGAGGCGGAAAGAAAAAGAGTGGAAGCGCAGGGTATTGCCGATTACCAACGAATAATAAACACGGGCCTTACAGAAAACCAATTACAATATGAGCAGATCCAGGCTATTAAAGAATTGGCTTTAAGCACAAATGCAAAAATAGTAATGATGGGAAAAGGAAGCACTCCTGTGATTATTGACAGCAAATAACTTTCTATGGAATTAGTAACCGTTAGAACTTTTAGTAATTATATTTCTGCCAATTTATTGTTGTCTAAGTTAAGAAATGGTGGAATTGAATGTTATTTAAAAGATGAAACTACGGTAACAATGGATCCAATATTGACCTATGCTGTTGGTGGTATTAAATTGGTTGTTAAAAAAGAAGATAGCGAGGAAGTTTTTAAAATACTGCAGCAATTCGATGAAGATTATATGCGAAAGGCTGTTTGTCCAAAATGCGGCGCTCACAAAATTGAACTTGTTCCAAAAAGAAATACGGCAAATATGGTTACTGCTATTTTAAGCTGGATTTTTTCGAGTTATGCAGTTTCCGCTGAAAACGTTTACAAATGCGGTAATTGCGGATACGAGAGCAACACGCTACCTGAGCCCTTAAATACTGAAACCGGGACATTTGAACCAGAAAATCTAAATTAATATTTTTTGATATTTCACTATGGTTTGTGTTGCCGGCTAAATTTTTTTTTATGAAATCAATTGCGCTTATTCCTGCACGTTATGAAGCTACCCGTTTTCCTGGCAAGCTTATGGAAATGCTGGGCGATAAAACTATTATACGGCATACTTATGAAAACACCGTTGCTACTTTATTGTTTGATGAAGTGATAGTGGTAACTGACAGCCCCATTGTTTTTAATGAAATTGTGGAAAATGGCGGATATGCCGTAATGAGCCGTGGCGAACATGAAAGCGGTAGCGAACGTATTGCAGAAGCGGCTGCAGATATAGATGTAGACGTGATCGTTAATGTTCAGGGCGATGAACCTTTTGTAAAAAAAGAACCGCTTCAAAACCTATTGGCGGTTTTTACAAGCGATCTCCCGCATCATGTACAGGTAGCTTCTTTGATGCATGAAATACATGACGAGAATCTTATTATTAATCCCAATACTGTTAAGGTTGTTATTGACAAATTTTCAAACGCATTAATGTTCAGCAGAAGTGTTATTCCGTTTAGAAGAGATAAGGCCTCAAAAGCTATTTATTACAAGCACATAGGTATTTATGCTTACCGTAAAAATGCACTAATGAATTTTACAAAGTGGAAACCAACTCCAATGGAAACATGCGAAAAACTAGAGCAACTTCGTTATCTCGAAAATGGCGTTAAAATTAAAATGGTACTCACAAACGAATCTCCCGTTTCTATAGATACTCCTGAAGATTTGGACCGGGCAAAAAAGCTAATTGGTTCTTTATAGAAAAAATTTGTTATTCAATCTTTAATTGAATGGCATTATCAATCTTAGGCAAAATTATTGTAGTTTTCAAAACTTAAATATTTATAAACGCCTAATGATAGCTAATTTAAAAGTCATCCTTTCCGCTGGAATTATTGCACTATTATTTTCATGTAATGAGAATGATAAGTTGACCATTGAAAAATCTGCTTCCGCTTTTGATATAAAGCAGGCGGAAGCGTCCATTACGCAAAGCAATCAGAATTTTATGAAATCTTTTAAGGCGGGCGATTCTGTTGGTGTTGGTGCATGTTTTGCCAGCGATGCAAAAGCCATGGCTGCCCATATGCCTTCAATTAATGGCAGAAATAATATTATTCATTTTATTAGTAAATTGATGAAAGACGGATTAAAAAAAATTAATCTTTCAACAGATCAAATTTCCGGGCGATAGCAGTATCGTTGCTGAAGAGGGAACTTATGCCTTGTCCGACAGCAGCGGAAAAAATATTGATAAAGGAAAATACATTGTCCTATGGAAACAGGAGGCCGGCAACTGGAAAATGTTTCGCGATATCTGGACTACCGATTTACCCGATTCGGCTTCTTTAAAAAAATCTGCCGTTGTTAACCAGGCTAACGGTCAACATTAAACGAATTATTTTTTACCAATATGACTAAAACTAAAAAGCCAATAAAAAATTTACTAAAGCCTGGTAAGTATTTATCCTTAATAAAATATCCCTTAGACCTGATGCGCACAAAAAAAGTGCTGCAGGTAAATCCAACTGTAGAAACATTTAGAAAAGATGCCGAAACTACCAAGGTTTGTGTATACGATTTCAATAGAGAGTTTTTAAGTGAGAAATATTTTAAAGCTCCACCCGAAACCTATCAGTACCTTGAAACCAAAAATGTAAGCTGGATAAATATAGATGGACTTAGAAAAAAAGATGTGAATGATATGTGCGTTCACTTTAATATTCACCCGCTTATTGCAGAAGATATCTTAAGCATTGGACAGCGGCCAAAAGTTGATGAAATAAATGGAATGGTCTATTGCCTGCTGAGTATGTTATATTTTAATAAAGAAGAAAAATATGTTGAAGCTGAACAAATAAGCATTATTCTTGGAAAAAATTTTGTTTTAAGTTTCCAGGAAGATGCTTCAAAAGATGTTTTTAATCCTTTGCGGGACAAGCTCCGGATTGCAGGAAGTAAGGTCAGGCAAAATGGTGCAGACTTTCTTTTTTATAGCCTCATCGATATGATTGTTGATAATTATTTTATAGTAATGGAAAAACTCGGGGAGGAAATTGAGGCACTTGAAGAAGATATTATCCGCCGTGCCGACACTCGCTCTCTTGCCCAGATAAATACAATTAGAAAAGAGATGATTGTTTTAAAAAGAAACGTAGCACCGGTGAGAGACCTTGTAAATGGGATTTTGCGGAGTGAAAGCGAACTTATAGAGACAAGGACTGAAAATTATTTCAAAGATGTTTACGACCATATTGTGCAGGCAAATGAACTTGCGGAAAACTATCGCGACATGATGATCAACCTGCAAGATCTTTACCTGAGTAAAGTAAACTTAAAAATGAATGAGGTAATGAAGGTAATGGCTGTCGTAACCTGTTTACTGGCCCCGGCTACTGTAATCGGTGGAATTTTTGGTATGAATTTTAATAAAATTCCCTGGCTTCATAACGATTACGGCTTTTTTATTGCTGTAGGTTTTATGTTACTTATTCCTGTTTGGATGATAATTATATTCAGAAAAAGAGGATGGTTTTAATTTCTCTTTTTATATACCGGCACAGTGCTGCAGGGTTCGCCATACATTATGCTTTGTGCAACCGGTAATAATAATTTTGTAATTTCCGCATAAACAGACGCTGGTACGTCTTTTTCGCCACAACCTTTTACTACTATTCTTTTTCCTTCAAAATCTTTTATATTAATTTTTTCCAGGTTTCTTAAAAATAAAAACTCATTCATAAAAGTTTCATTTCCCACTATTACATCTTTAGCTACTGGTTGCAAATAACTAACGGCAAGCATATACGCCCACAAAGGAATTATGGCGTCTGCTGAACAGGTTATGCAAACGTTTTTATTTTTAAATACAGACCAATCATTCTTTTTCAAACTCTCCCTGTAATCTTTTTCTTTTAGAATAAGTTCCATAAACAAGTAATCTTTCAAATCAAAAACAACGTTTTCTCCTTCGGGAAAAAATTTTTCAAGATCTATTGTTTCGAGTGAGCTTTGAGCTACTTTATTTACAATTGCTTCTTCCATAATTTTACCATTGATGTAAAGTTACGAACATCATTTTTTATGAAGAAGAGCTTAACAGTTCCTCAATATCAAAAATTTACTGAAAATTATTTGTTGAAAATTTACAAAAAGCAAATGCCATCTGACGATGGCTTTTTGCTTTGCATGAAAATTAATTTAAAAGAATTTATTTCGATAATCTTTTATCGTCGCCATTTTCTTTAAAGCGGCGAAAGATTGACCCAGTGCTGATTGTGAGGCACGGTTTATTTCAGCTGTTTTTTGTTGTTCAAGCATTTCTGGTGTTGCCTGCGCTTTCGCAGCAATGCTGTTTACTTTAATTACAAACACTCCGGTGTTGCCAGATATTGACGGTGAAACTTTTGTTTGATATTCTTTGTCAAAAGCGGCTCCGGCTACTTTTGGTTCGTTACCTACGCCATTAATTATTTGCGCATCAAAAGTAAGGGTTGAGTCTGCGCCTGTAGTTAATACTTGTTGGTTGTAAACTTTAGCCGCTGCTTCTAATGAGCTTGGATTATTTAATTTATTTTTTATCTCTTCCGCCTTTTTAATGTTTCTTATAGTTGATTCAACCATTGGCCTGGCTGTTTTTACATCGGGTGTTCCCTCTTTTACTTTCCTGTCAACAATTGCTACAATAAAATCGTCTTTAATCGAAAATGGTTCGGATACTTCACCTTCCTTAGCACCAAACGCCCATCTTACAATTTGTCTTGCATCCTGCAATCCACCCAATTGAAAATCATTTTCCTTTACTGTTGTTGGCACTGTAATTTCCTTTAATCCGTTTTTAGCAACATAATTATCAAACGCTTGTTTATCTCTTGCCTGACCGTAAAGCTTGTTTGCTGCTGCATTTGCATTATTAATGGTTTCATCGCTTGGCACTATTTCTTTTGCCATATATGCAATTTTATAGGCCGGTTCCGGATTCTTTTTATCCAGTATTTCAATATAGTGCCAGCCGAATTGTGTTTTTACCACCTTTTTTGTTTCTCCTTTTTCATTCAGTAAAAAGTCACCAAATTCTTTTGCAAAACCTTCGCTTTGAATTGTGGTAAGATCAAAAGTCATTACCCCTTTATCTTTATGAGCAGCCTGGTCTGTGGTGTATTTTGCTTCCAGCGAATCGAAATTAGCACCGTTCTTAATTGCTGTTGCAATGCTGTCTGCTAACTTATGAGCCGTACTATCCGGCGTTGTTGGTTGTCCGCTTTGTTGATCAACTGTACCAATTAATATATGGCGGCATTTAATGCTATCGGGTAATATTTTTGTCGAAATCTTTTTTGCGAGAACATAGTCTTTTGAATCGAGGTATGGCCCAAAAACATCTCCATCAGGTAAAGAAATAATTGAGTCTTTGGATGGCATTTCAAGTTTTGATTTTGGCGTATACCCGTCAAAATAAGTCATTGCTGAAGAATTTCTTGCCAAAAAAGAACTGGCGTTTGAATCCGATTTGAATTGAGGTTTTAAATCTTCAAGTGATTTTTTAATGGCATCGCTGTCTTTACTGTTTGCGGACGCACTAAAAGCAACATAAGAGATTATTAACCCGCCTTCCTGCTTAAATTTTAATTTGTTCTTGCTCACATAACTTTCAATATCATCGTCCGTTACTTTAACAGTACTATCGCTAATTAAACTATATGGTATTGCAACATAAGATATATTGGCAAAATTTCTTTTTTGTTCCTCCTGCGCTTTTGAAAGCCAGGCAGGAATATATATGCTCGCGGCAATCATTGAAGTATATTTTGTATACAAGCTATTTATGCGCATTGGCTCAATTACCTGTGAACTGATCGCTTTCTTTTGTTCTTCATTTTTTGATTTCCTTGTTTGTGCCCACCATTGCTGAGCCTGGGCAATATCATATTGGCCGGTCTCTTTGTTGGTAAAAGCCTGTTTTAATTGCTGCGGCGCATCATCGCTAAACATAACAGAACTCATTTCTTTTGGCGTGAAAGAAATGCCTAAATCATTAAATTGTTCGTTAACTATTTTTTCAGCAACCATTTGATCCCAGGTGGATTGTCGTATCTGGTTGGTCGGTGCAGATCCCGTATTTTGATATTGCTGTTCCATCTCCTTAACCTTCTCGTCGAACTCCGACATTTCAATTTTATCGCCATTAACAACACCAATGGTTGTTGTATTTCCGCCACCAAATAATTTGCCGGTGCCACTTCTTGAATCCATTAATATGAATCCAATAAGGCTAAGCGCAATTATTGCTATTACTATAACAGCCCCTCTCTCACGAATTGTCTGAATTATTGACATAGATTTTGTTCTCTTTAATTTTAAATGGACGGCAAAAATAGTGTAAAAAAACTTAGGAACAAACTGTGGAAAACTCATATAAAACAGGATGCGTAAGACATTTGGAGTAATAAAAATATTTAAAATGCTTTCGGCAAACTATCACAATAATATTGTTAACAGCCACCTGTGGGGAAATTCTATTTACTGTTGATAAAGACCCTATTTTATAAAAATCAATCTTTATAAAAAAAGAAAAGAAATTGGTTTTATAAGAAATTGACGCTGTTAAAAATAAAAACGAACATTTTCCCATGGACTCATTCACAAAAATATTGTGTGACATGACACATTTTTTTATCCTCATCACTTTTTATCTACTTATGTTTATAAAGGAGTTAAAAACAGCACCAGGTGTTAAAAATTGATGTTAAGTTTTTGTGCAATAACGTGGATAAATCATATGATTTAATTTTGCATCAATAAGCAAATAATTACTATCCACAAATTAACATACATAATAGTAATAAGCTATTAAATAAATAATGTATTAATATTAAATACTATGGTAGATATACACATTGAGACTGCAAAAAATAATTTAGAAAAAAAAGGTTTTCTCGATATCTATATTGATGTTAACTTGGACTTGTTTGCAGAAATTGAACGACTAAAAAAAGAAAAAAATGCGATTGTACTTGCTCACTATTACCAGGAACCAGATATACAGGATGTTGCAGATTTCATTGGCGATAGCCTTGGCCTTGCACAAAAGGCACAATCCACAGATGCTGATATAATTGTTTTCGCGGGAGTGCATTTCATGGCCGAAACTGCAAAAATTTTAAATCCCGGGAAGAAGGTTTTATTGCCCGATTTGAAAGCTGGTTGTTCGCTGGCCGATTCCGCGCCACCTGAACTTTTTAAAAAATTCAAAGATGAATATCCCGGCCACATTGTTATCAGTTACATCAATTGTTCTGCAGGTATCAAAGCGCTAAGTGATATTATCTGCACGTCATCCAACGCACAAGCGATAATTGAAAGTCTTCCTAAAGATCAAAAGATAATTTTTGCACCCGATAAAAACCTGGGAGCTTATTTGAAAAAGAAAACGGGAAGAGATATGGTTTTATGGAATGGATCCTGCATTGTTCATGAAATATTTAGCCTTGAAAAAATTACAAAACTTAAGATCAGACATCCTAAAGCAAAAGTAATAGCACATCCTGAATGCGAAGAACCGGTGTTAAGAATTGCGGATTTTATTGGAAGTACGACGGCGCTTTTAAAATATACGATTGAAAATGATGCACAGGAATTTATTGTTGTAACAGAGACAGGTATTCTTCATCAAATGCAAATAAAATCTCCGGCAAAAACATTTATACCGGCGCCTCCGGATAATATGTGCGCATGTAATGATTGTCCGTACATGAAACTTAACACACTAGAAAAATTATACTTGTGCATGGAATATGAAGAGCCGCAGATAAGAATGGATGAAGAATTTGTTAATTGCTTCTAAAAAGCCAATTGAACGAATGCTTGAGATAAGCAGAATGAACGGATTGTAGAGATTTGTTGTTAATTAAAATTTATAAGTCGGTCTACAGCTTCACTTAGGGTGCTTTCTTTTTTTGCAAAACAAAATCTTAAGACTTTATCATCTTTGGCGTTTTTATAAAAGGAGGACAGAGGTATTGTTGCGACTCCTGCCTGCCTCGTAAGTCTTATTGCAAAGTCATTTTCTTTTTCGTTACTGATTGCCGAATAATTGTATAGTTGAAAATAACTTCCATGCGAAGTGAGTGGTGTAAATTTTGTGCTCTTCATTAAATTATAAAAGAAATCTCTTTTTTTTTGTAAAGAACTTCCTAATTCCAGGTAAACATTTTTTTCTTTTAAAAAATCGGCAAGGGCAAATTGAACAGGAGAGTTACAGCTAAAGCAATTAAACTGATGGACTTTCCTAAATTCTTCCATTAAAAAATCCGGCGCAACGCAGTAACCGATTTTCCATCCTGTGCAATTATATACTTTACCAAAAGAAAAAGAAACAAAGCTTCGGCTAAAAAGATCAGGATATTTTAAAATGCTTTCATGTTGTAGCCCATCGAAAATAATCTGTTCATAAACCTCGTCACTCATAATTAATATTTTCGTTCCTGACACGATGTTTTGTAATTGAAACATATCATTCTCATTAAGAATGTTGCCGGTAGGATTGTTAGGAGAATTAATAACGATCATTCTTGTTGCGTTGGTAATATTTTCTTTAACTACATTCCAATCAATTTTATAGTGAGGATATGAAAGAGAAATTCTTATAGCCTTTGCACCGTTGATTTCGATATTGGGAATATAACTATCATACGCCGGCTCAAATACAATTACTTCATCTCCCGTTTGCAATACAGATGTAAGTGCGGTGTAGATTGCGTAAGTGCCGCCGGGTGTTATGGTAATCTCTGTTTCAGGGTTTAAAGATTTTTTATATAGAAAAGAAATTTTTTCGGCTATGCTTTCCCGTAATGATAACAGGCCATTCATGTGGACATATTGGTTATGACCATCTCTCATTGCCTTGTAAACCAAATCAATTAATACTTCATTCATTGGAAAATCAGGGAAGCCTTGTCCAAGATTAATTGCGTTATGCTTTATCGCAAGGGAACTCATGACCGAAAAAATAGTTTGCCCTGTGTTGGGAAGTTTGCTTCTAACAGAAAGATTATTCAAGAGTATATAGTTGATTAAGATTAATCAAAAGTATACAATACTTATTTCCGAAAAGCGGGGTTTGCTTTATATCGATACACAAAAAAGAATAAAGGAATAATCCAGAGAAATTGCGATAGATATTTAGTTATGTCTTGAAAAAGATAGGCATGCGGCGCCGGATCTGCATTTGGTATTCCAAAAATAACAGGCACAGAGTTACCGAAAGTCCAGTTCAGGTATTGATCATCGCCGTTATAGAACTTTTTTAAAGAATCTGCAGAGCCCTTCCAATACTTTTGCTTTCTTTGTTTTTCCTTTATTTTAGGCTCCATGTTTGAATCGAAAAAATACCAGTCATTTTTAAAAGAAAGTTCTGTTGCATAATGGTGAGGAAAGCCCACGCTTCTAAAAGACACTTTTTTTTTCTTCATAACAGACATCATCACAATCGCTTGTTGGGAACACCCTGCATAAGGATATTTAAGAATTTCATCAGGATCTACAGGTGCTGCAAGCCCTCGTCCTAAGAAAAGCTGGGCAGTTACAGCGAGCCAGTTTTGTTGCAACGTGTAACTTGAAAAGCCGTGATAAAAGCGTTTTCTTAAAACCGAAGCCACCAAAACTCCATAACTTAACGAGCCAGGTTTAACATGATTTACGTTTGCTATGCTATCAGAATAAGTGATTAGTTTTTGCACTGAATTTATGCTGGACAAAGAAGGCTCAAATAGTTCCTTTTTATTGTATGTGGGTTTGTTTTCCAGGGAAATATTGAAAAGGAGCGGCAAAAAAAGTAGCGCAGCCAATAAGAGGGTTAAATTCTTCATGCGGATTTGTTAATATCAAAATCTCAGGATAAAGAAAGAACGTGAAACCTACGGTTTTATTATTTTGTTAGAATTTGGGCCGGATTGAGGATGAATTCAAAAGGGTCTTAAAGATATTTATCTCCCTTATTTCTTTTTATTTCTGCAACAAATTCTTTTATGTTTTGCTCCTTTTCTTTTTTGCAAACTAATAAAACATCTTCCGTATCAACAACGATAAAATCTTCAAGCCCCTGAAGAAGCAGAAGTTTGTTGCCGGGAGAATGCACCATGTTTTTTATAGAATCGAAGAACATCACATTGTCCCCGGAGAAAGCATTATCGTGGTTATCTTTTTTAAGATTTTCGTAGGCGCTACCCCATGTACCAAGGTCGCTCCAGCCAAAAGCCGAAGGAATAACATAAACGTTGTCTGCTTTTTCCAAAATTCCGTAGTCAATCGAGATATTAACGCACTGCGGATAAATCAAATCAATAACAACCCGTTCACGGGAAGTTATGAGGTCCTTTTTTGCGCCATCGAAAATCTCGTGTATTTCAGGAAGATATTTTTCAAAAGCTTTTATGATGCTTTCTGTTCGCCAGGCAAAAATTCCGGCATTCCATAAAAAATCTCCGCTAATAAGAAATTTTTTTGCGAGCTCGATGTCAGGTTTTTCAGTAAAGGTTTTTACTTTATAAACATTGTCGCTAACAGCATATTGTTCGTGTTGTATATATCCATACCCTGTATTAGGTGAAAGAGGTTTTATGCCAAGAGTAATAAGAGCATTGTTCTTTTCAGTAAACTCAAGTGCCTCAAGACTTACTTTTCTAAATGAAGTATCGTCAAGAACTAAATGGTCTGCCGGCGCACATATTAAATTACTTTTTGGATTTAATTGATGCAGCTTATAAGAAATGTAGGCAATACAAGGCGCTGTGTTCTTTCTTGAAGGTTCACATAGAATATTTTCCTGTTTCAGTTGTGGCAATTGCTCTTCAACGATTTCCCTGTATTGTAAGGATGTAACTACATAAATATTTTCGTTTGGGATGTATTTTGCAAACCTATCATAGGTGGATTGTATTAAGGTTTTCCCAACGTTTAATAAATCGAGAAACTGCTTTGGATTGTCAAGCCGGCTTACCGGCCAGAAGCGGCTTCCAATACCTCCTGCCATTATTGCAACATAATTATTTTCATTCATTTTTCTAAGTTTATATTATTCCTTCCCTTACAAGATCGTGCAAATGTACAATACCTGCATAATGGTTATTTTCAATTACTATTAGCTGAGTAATATTTTTTTTACGCATCAAATCAAGTGCGTCAACAGCAAGCTGAGCACTTTCAATGGTTTTGGGATTTTTAGTCATTATATCTTTTGCTATTACTTGGGCAGTAATGAGGTTTTTTTCGAGCATTCTCCTTAAATCTCCATCGGTTATAATTCCTGAAATAAAATCCCGATCGTCTAAAATAACGGTGGCCCCTAAACGATTTTTAGTAATTTCTATTATAACATCTTTAAGCGGGCTATCTTCTTTTACCGCAGGCCTTTCATTGTTCGTAATGAGATCCGTCACCCGCAAATATAATTTCTTACCAAGCGTTCCCCCAGGGTGAAACTTGGCAAAGTCTTCTGTGCTAAAACCTTTTAGTTCCATGAGGCAAATGGCAATAACATCTCCCATTACCATTTGTGCTGTAGTACTGGTTGTCGGAGCAAGGTTATTCGGACAAGCTTCCTCGTTAACCGTAGTATTTAAAATGATGTCTGCACATTTTGCCAGATAACTTTGCATATTGCCGCACATGCCGATAATAGTATTTTTAAAGTTTTTAATAAGAGGTACCAAAACTTTAATTTCCGGGCTGTCACCACTCTTACTAATGATCATTACGATATCATTTTGTTGTACCATTCCAATATCACCGTGTATGGCATCTGCGGCGTGTAAAAAGGCAGAAGGAGTCCCTGTGCTATTAAGGGTTGCAACAATTTTTTGTGCAATTATTGCACTTTTGCCAATTCCACTTATAACAAGCCTCCCATTGCATTTATTAATGGCAGTTATAGCTTTTTCGAAATCATCATCCAATAAGTCCGAAAGATTGCTTATCGACCGGGCCTCGAGATCAATTGTTTTTTTTGCGGTTGCGATAATTTTATTTTTCATTCTAAATAGTTATGAAAAATCCCAATTAAACTGATTGAGGATATTTAATACTTTTTTATATGTGTAAACCTACTTTAAATGGATGGTTGAGCAAAGTAAAATGATTTAGACTTGCTAATATTTTTCTTCGTATCTTAACTATTATGTTTTTTTATAAAGAAAGGTTATAAAAATGAAATCTTCCTTTTATTAATTCTTTTAAAAATCAATTAGATTAACTTTGGAATCCTTTAAAAAACCTACTTTGAGAAAAGAATACCATGCCTACAAGTAAGATAAAACCGCAATACACACCTACAAAGAAATCTCCCGCGAAAAAAGCAAAAAGCCGGGAATCCGAAAAGCTCTCCAATCATCTTCAACAAAATTTTGGATTTGATGCGTTTAAAGAACCACAGGAGGAAATAATCAATAGTCTTTTGGCCGGTAAAGATACTTTTGTAATTATGCCTACGGGAGGCGGAAAAAGCCTTTGTTATCAGTTACCTGCGATAATAAGCAAAGGTTGCGCAATAATTGTTTCTCCCCTTATAGCGCTTATGAAAAACCAGGTTGATTTGGTAAGAGGTTATAGCAGCGTGGATCATATTGCACATTTTTTGAACAGCACATTAAATAAGGGCCAACAAAAAGTGGTTAAAGACGATCTTACATCAGGGAAGACGAAAATGTTATACGTGGCGCCGGAAACGCTTACCAAAGAAGAAAATGTTGAGTTTTTTAAAGAGATGGAAATTTCTTTTTTTGCAGTTGATGAAGCGCACTGTATAAGCGAATGGGGACATGATTTCAGACCCGAATATAGAAGGCTTAGGGAAATTATGGATGAAATAGATAAGAAAATCCCGGTTATAGCTCTTACTGCCACAGCCACACCGAAGGTGCAAAGCGATATTGTAAAAAATTTGGGATTACGAGAGCCAAATGTTTTTATATCGTCTTTCAACAGGTCAAATCTTTATTATGAAGTACAGCCAAAATTAAAAAAGGACCAGGTCATTAAAAGTATAGTAAAATTTATATCGCAGAATAAAGGAAAGAGTGGGATTATTTATACACTGAATAGAAAAACAACAGAGGAACTTGCCCAAACACTGATGGCAAACGGAATAAAGGCTGTAGCCTACCACGCAGGGCTTGACTCCAAACTGAGGGCTAAAAGGCAAGATCAGTTTCTGGGTGAAGATGTTCAGGTAATCGTTGCGACTATAGCATTTGGCATGGGGATAGATAAACCCGACGTACGCTTTGTAATTCACTACAATATTCCAAAATCAATTGAAAATTATTACCAGGAAACCGGTCGTGCAGGACGAGATGGTTTAGAAGGGAAATGCATACTTTATTATTCCCACAAGGATGTGTCAAAATTGGAGCATCTGATGAGGGATAAATCCTTGTCTGAAAGAGAGGTGGGTGGACAGTTAATTAATGAGACGGTAGCGTATTCTGTGAGTGCCGTATGCAGAAGGAAAATATTGCTAAGTTATTTTGGTGAGGCGTATGACAGCGATAATTGTGGAGGCATGTGCGATAATTGCAAAAATCCGAAGGAATTACATGAAGCCAAAACGGAGACCCAGATTGTGTTAAAGGCAATTAGATCGCTTGACGAACGGTTTCCTATTACTTATGTTATTCCAGTAATTCGCGGAAAAGCAAATCCCCAAATAAAAATGTATCGTCACGATGAATTGCCTGTTTTTGGAACCGGAAAAGAAAAGGACGATCATTATTGGAATTCCTTGATAAGGCAAATGCTTTTGGAAAATCTTATAAAAAAGGACATTGAAGATTATGGTGTCCTGAAAATAGCGCCGAAAGGCGAAGCCTTTTTGAAGAAGCCCTCATCATTCAAAATTGCGTTAAATCACATTTTTGAAGATGTAGGTGAAGAAGACGAGGAGGAAAGCGCCGTAGAAGCGATCGCAACCGACGACAAACTTTTTGAGTTATTAAAAACCCTTCGCCAGCAAGAAGCAAAAAAGAGAAATCTTCCACCATTTGTTATTTTTCTCGAAAATAGTCTTTTAGATATGGCAACTCTTTATCCAACTACGCTAAAGGAATTGGAAAAGTGCCAGGGAATAAGTGTGGGCAAAGCTTTAAAATTTGGCAGGCCTTTCGTAAACCTCATAGAAAAGTATGTTGAGGAAAACGATATAGAAAAACCCGACGATTTTGTGATGAAAAGTGTTGTCAATAAAAATAGCAATAAAGTTTTCATTATACAAAACGTTGATAAAAAAATGCCGCTGGAAACTATTGCTAAAAACAAAACTTTAAATCTTGAGGAATTGTTGGAAGAAATGGAGACTATCGTAGCGAGCGGTACAAGGCTTAATCTTGATTATGCTATTGAAGAATTAGTAGAGGAATATGAGCAAGAGGAAATTATTGATTATTTTAAAGGATGCCAGACATCCAGTCTTGATATTGCAAAAGAAGAACTATCTGAAGGGAATTATACACTGGAGCAACTAAAAATTATGCGGATTAAATTTTTGTGCGAATACGGGAATTAATTTTCTACTTCTCTTTCCCGGTCTAAAGAGATGCAAAAATGAATTTTTATTTCAGGTGAATATTTATATTTTTGCCGCCCCACTGGTGCGGTAGCTCAGTCGGTAGAGCAAAGGACTGAAAATCCTTGTGTCGGCGGTTCGATCCCGCCCCACACCACTTTCAGAGGGAAGTATATATTTATTAGATATGCTTCCCTTTTTCTTTTTCCAACGAAACGACTTGCTTTTAAGCAATGAAACATTGGTACTAACGTGTATGGCTAAACGTAATTATCTTCCGAAATCATCTTGCACGCGAACGATATCTTCTTCATCGCTTGGTTGGTTTGGATCGGTATGTTGCCATATCTCTGCAATTATTCCCCAGGAGTCGAGGCCAATGAGTCTGTGACGTTCTCCTTGTTTTAAGGAAATGAGATCATTAATTTTTTTTGTTTCAAGTTGGCCTTCATTGTTATTATCACTTCTTTTAACACCGGCCACACCCCCAATTACTTTCCATATTTCGGACCTGCGGTGATGATATTGCCAGCTAAGTCTTTTATTGCTTTCCACGATTAATATTTTCGGGCTTAGTTTACCACTATTGGTGGTATTATCTTTGGCTAAATCATTAAAGAACTCTTTTTTGAACTTCGAAGCCTGAGATTCATCTATAACAAAAAAACCTCCCCATGGACGCTTCATATCACTATTGATAATGTTAAAACCCTTTTCCCGCAAAACCCTTTTTACTGTTGAGAAGACATCGGCTTTTGAAGTTTGCGGAGTAAGAAGTAAATCCATTTTAAACATTTATTAAGTTTTTTCGTAAATCATCATCTTCCCATATAAACCATAAGTATTTGAACATCGCTTGGATTTACGCCGCTAATACGACTGGCCTGCCCTAATGTTTGCGGCTTTATTTTATTGAATTTTTGCCTGGACTCATTGGAAAGAGAAAGAATTTTGTCATAATTGAAATTATCGGGAATTAACTGGTTTTCGAGTGTATTCATTTTTTCAACCATTTCCTTTTCTTTTTCTAAATACACGTGATATTTAAGTTCAATTTCTGCCTGTTCCAGCGCTTTTGACGAAAAAGATTGGGTAACATTTCTAACGGATGTAGAAGAGTTAATGAGGCCGTCCAGGTTTATGCCGGGCCTTACAATTAACTGCGATGCTTTTTGTTTATGAGATATGGGGGAAGAATTAACTTCTGACAGATAATTATTAATTTCATCGGGCTCCAATTTTAGATCGTCTAAGATTTTCAAGATTTGGGCAATTTCCGATTTTTTGGTGAGCACTGCTGCCATCCTTTCTTGTGAAGCCAGACCAAGTCTGAAACTTTTTTCAGTCAATCGTAAATCTGCATTGTCCTGGCGTAATAATGTTCTGTATTCAGCTCTGCTGGTAAACATCCTGTAAGGTTCGTCAGTTCCCTTATTGATGAGGTCATCAATTAGTACTCCTATATATGCTTCGTTACGCTTAAGAACCAACGGTAAATTGCCTTTAACCGATTGGTATGCATTGATTCCGGCAATCAGGCCCTGGCAGGCTGCCTCCTCATAGCCAGTTGTACCATTAATCTGGCCCGCAAAAAAAAGATTTTTTATTAATTTGGTTTCAAGGCTGTTTTTTAACTGGGTTGGTGGAAAGTAATCATATTCTATGGCATAACCTGGCCGGAACATTTTACAGTTCTCAAAACCAGGAACCCTCGTAAGCGCTTTATACTGTATTTCTTCTGACAAGGAGGAAGAAAATCCATTTATATAAACCTCTATAGTCTTCCAGCCTTCCGGCTCTACAAAAAGTTGGTGCCTTTCTCTTTCTGCAAATCTGTTTATTTTATCTTCTATGCTTGGGCAGTACCGTGGACCTTGGCCCTGTATTCTGCCCTGAAACATAGGACTTTCGTGAAAGCCTGATTGCAATATTCGGTGTACTTCAGGATTTGTGTAAGTAATCCAACAACTTAATTGCTGATTTGGTTTAGAAGTGTCCAAAAATGAAAATCCTTCTATTTCTGCATCCCCTTTTTGTTCTTCCATTCTTGAGTAGTCAAGAGAACGGCCGTCAATTCTTGGCGGAGTGCCAGTTTTGAGACGATTGCTTTCGAATCCCCAATCTTTCAATTGCTCAGTAATGCCGGAAGAGGATTTTTCTGCCATCCTTCCTCCTTTTAACTGCTTTTCGCCAATATGAATTATTCCGTTCAGAAAAGTTCCATTAGTAAGTATTACAGATTTAGCACGGATTTCGTGTCCTAAGGCAGTCAATACGCCAGTGATATAGCGGTTATTTTTAAGAAGTCCGACCACTGAATCCTGGTAAAAATCGAGACTTGGTAAAATCTCTAGCATCAATCTCCACTTAAGCGAAAATTTCTGTCTATCACTTTGGGCCCTGGGACTCCACATTGCTGGCCCCTTGCTTTTGTTTAACATTCTGAACTGGATCATTGTTTCATCCGTCACTATACCCGAAAAGCCGCCAAGCGCATCAACTTCCCGAATAATCTGTCCTTTTGCTATGCCTCCCATGGCAGGATTACAACTCATTTGCCCCATGTTTTGCATATTCATGGTTATAAGCAGCACTTTTCCGCCCAAATTGGCTGCTGCCGCTGCGGCCTCGCATCCTGCGTGGCCGGCTCCAACCACAATTACATCATATTCTGGAAACATTTGGCAAATTTACCCAATTTGAAATAAGCTAAAAATTTGTTTCACGTGGAACACTTCAGGAGCTATAGTACTTTGAAAGGTAAAAATTCTCTTTTTCTCGCATGAGTTTCTTTTCTTCAACAGTTTGATCCGAATATCCACATAAATGCAGAACACCATGAATCATAACACGGCGAAGTTCTTCCTGGTAATCGACATGTAAGGACAATGCATTTTCCTGGACCCGCTCTACGCTGATATATATCTCGGCGATGATTGGTGTTAATTTACCAGATAAGGTAAAAGTAATAATGTCAGTAAATGTATCATGATACAAATATTTTTTATTGAGCTGCAATAAAAATGCGTCGCGACAAAAAACATATGAAATATTTGCAAAATTGACATTCTCGTTTTCGAAAATTGAAAAAAGAAAGAGTTTAAATTCCCTTTTATCGTTAATTAAAGGAGAAATTCCATTATTACTAAACTTAATTTTTTTCAAATGTGGTATTTCTAAAATCGAAAGAAAGAACAAAGGATGAATGATATCTTTACCTTAAGGTTATTATTATTATGAATTTAGCGCAGGTGAAAACGGGTACAAAAGTAAAAATTAAGTCATTTGAAAATGACGAAATTATTCTTAAACTGATGGAAATGGGCTGCCTTCCTGAAGAAGAAATTACAGTTTGGAAAAAAGCTCCCTTCGGAGATCCAATATATATTATGGTTTCCGGTTATTCCTTAAGTCTTCGTGTTGACGAAGCAGAAAAAATTAACGTAGAACTTCTATAAAATAAAAAATAATAGCCTTGAATATCGGCTTGTATTTTGGTTCATTTAATCCCATTCATGTAGGACACTTAATCATAGCTAGCTATGTCGTGAACAATTGTGATCTGGATCAACTTTGGTTTGTGATTTCTCCTCAAAATCCTCTTAAAAAAGAAGGATCATTGTTAAATGAACAGCACCGAAAACACTTGATAGATCTGAGTATCGAGGGCGAGAAAAAATTGCGGACTTCCAACGTCGAATTCAAACTTCCAAAACCATCCTATACAATTGACACAATGACGTATCTCACCGAAAAATATCCACGACATAGGTTTTCAATAATTATGGGTAGTGATAGTTTTACCAATATTAAACGGTGGAAAAATTATGAAGCGCTTTTGAGAAACTATGAAATATGCATTTACGAACGACCGGGATTTAAAGTAAAAGCATTGCCCGAAGCCAAACTGACAATACTCCAGGCGCCGTTACTTAATATTTCGAGTACGCATATACGTGAGTTAATCCGCTCGAAGAAATCAATAAAATTTCTGGTGCCGGACGTTGTAAAAGAAGAAATCGAAAAACACCAGTATTATGATTAGTATTTAAATTGCCAGGCCAAGAACTAAACACCCCATAACGATGTAGGGAGATCTTATTTTAGTAAAGTTGAGCAACAGGAACGTTCCAACAATAACAAAAATATTCATAAAACTTACCGTATTTAATGCGGTAATCGAGATATCTTTTAAAAGATAAAGAAAGGCGGCTCCCATTATTCCGACCACTACCGCGTTAATACCTTCAAGGGCCCTAAAAACTATAACATACTTTTTTAGATTATGCCATACCGGGTAGAAGAATAAAACAAGTAAGGCGCTCGGTAAGAAAATTCCAACACATCCAATAATACAGCCCAACAGCTGCATATATTTTCCGCTATCTTTCAAAACCATGCCCCCCGTATAGGACGCCACTGAAAATACAGGCCCCGGTATAGCTCTTACCAAACCCCATCCCGTGAGATATTGTTCTTTTGTCAAATATTGGGTTTTTTTTCTGACAACATATTGTTCATACATCATTGGCATTAGAACATCGCCACCACCAAAAACAAGGCTGCCAAAACGATAAACATTCTCAGTTAGATTAAAAGCTCTTTTATCTTGCCAATTATGTCTGCGTGCGGCCTCACTTAAAAACCCAACTATCGCAAACAGGAGAACAAATAACCAGATATTAGTCCATTTTATTTGTTTTGGCCGGATATTTTCTTTCTCTGGAATTCTTTTATCACTAAAATTTGTGACCACACCTCCAAGGATAATAAGTATCGGAAATACCCATGGAGTTTTGAACAATAAGTAAGTAGCGAAAAGTCCTACCAGCATTATTATAAATGTGATGGGGCTTTTGATTGATATCTTATACATTCTTAATGCAGCAAAAGCAATAAAACCAACGGCCATCGGTTGTACATAGGAAAATATGTTGAGCGTAACATGATATGTATTTACGTATTGAACCAGAAATGAAAAACATCCCATAAGAGTACTTGCAGGCAATATCCATATAATGAGTGTTAGAACTGCAAGAGGAACCCCGCCGCGTTTATAGCCAATTAAAGTAATGGTTTGAGTTGATGTTGCTCCTGGTAATAATTGGCAAAAGGCAAGATATTCCATTAATTCTTCCTTGGTAACATCACGCCGCCGTTCAACAAAAGTCTTCATCATCATTCCGAAATGTCCCTGAGGGCCGCCAAAAGCAGAAATTGTATAAAAAAAGACAGCTTTTAGATAGGGAACATGCCTGAACAATACCATTTGTGAGTGCTATAAACTTTAAATAATTATATGCTTGTGTCCATAATAAAATGTCCTATTTTTTTAACCCGATTTCCCTCAGCCTTTCGTCAAGATATTCGCCCGCTGTAATATCTTTGTAGGCTTTTGAATGCTTTTCATCAACACAACTTTCAAGAGCAGCAAGGCTCATAGCAGATTTTGGATGAAGAAAAAACGGAATTGAAAACCGCGAGGTATGCCATAGTTCTCTCGGAGGATTTACGACGCGATGCGTGGTGCTTTTTAATTTGTTATTTGTCAGGCGCTGTAGCATGTCTCCTACATTTACAACGATTTGGTCTGGAAGAGAAGTAACATTAACCCATTCATTTCTTTTAGTAAGAATTTGTAAACCATCAGCTGAAGCTCCAACCAGCAAGGTTATTAGGTTAATATCTTCGTGTTGCTCGGCCCGAATTGCACTTTTAGGTTCTGAAGTTATTGGTGGGTAGTGGATGGCGCGAACTATTGAATTTCCTTCTTCTACAAAATCATCAAAATAATGTTCATTGAGATTCAGGTATAATGCAATTGCCTGTAGTATTGATTTTCCTGATTTTTCAAAAGCCCGATAAGCCTTGAAAAAAGTTTCATTAAATCCTGGAATCTCGTCAACTTTTACATTATCCGGATATTGTGGTTTTAATTTATGGTTATCGGGAACAATTTGACCGTACTGGAAAAATTCTTTTAGGTCGGGGGCGTCACTTCCTTTCGCATGTTCTTTGCCAAATGATGTATAACCCCGTTGACCTGCTAATGCGGGATCCTCAAATCTTTTTTTCATTTCAGAGGGAAGCGAAAAGAATCGTTGTACGTACTTATACAGATCTGCAATGATATCTGCTGGAATACCATGGTTTTTGACAGCTACGAACCCTACCTCTTCGTAAGCGTTACCAAGCTTTTGAACAAACGCTGATTTTTCTTCGGGAGTGCCATTGACAAAATCATTCAAATCAACAACAGGAATTGTCATAAGCTTATTATTTGCATTTAAACTCGTGAAAGAAGCTTTGAGCATGACAAATTACAAAAGAAATTTTTTATTCAGATTTTTACAAGGCACTATTTTATTCTTATCTGTATTTTATTTGTCTTCTTGCTCAACACAAAAGTATATAAGTTCTATTAGTTATAATTTTAAAACCGATAACAGAAAACCCGATTACAGCAATTTTAAACTATTGGGCTGCACACCCATAAAATATGTTCCATCAGACAATGTTCCTTCATGTTTAAAAAAAGAAATTAAAGATACCCTGGCAGATGTTTAAAACATGGAGATTAATCAGAAGACGGATGGTAATCAATTTTTTACCAGGCAGGAATATTTATTAAAAATTGAAAGTTGCTCCTTGATATAAGCAGGTCAACCTTTGGGCTTTTCATATAAAATAAAAATTATCATTGCAGATTATCACCTCTTTTATGATAACATGAGAGAAAATGTGGGAACCTTGGGTTGGGGCATTTATGCAAAATCAATAATGTCTTTCAATTAAAAATCTGCATTTTTTGGAAACCTTGGAAAGGGAATAACATCTCGTATGTTTGTCATGCCGGTGACAAATTGAACAAGACGTTCAAGGCCTAAGCCAAAGCCGGCATGAGGACAAGAACCAAATTTTCGGGTATCCAGGTACCAGTATAATTCTTCTGCAGGTATATTCATTTCCTTCATTCGTTCTTCCAGTTTGTCCAGCCTTTCTTCTCTTTGAGATCCGCCAACAATTTCGCCAATGCCGGGCGCAAGGATGTCCATAGCAGCAACAGTTTTTCCATCATCATTTTGGCGCATGTAGAAAGCCTTAATTTCTTTTGGATAATTAATTAATATTACCGGCTTTCTAAAATGCTTTTCCACTAAATATCTTTCGTGTTCACTTTGCAGATCAACTCCCCATTTGTCGACTAAATACTGGAACTTTTTTTTCTTATTGTGATTTGATTCTTTTAATATTTCGATTGCTTCGGTGTAAGTAATTCTCTCAAATTTATTATTAGTTACAAACTCAAGTTTTTCGATAAGACCCATTTCGCTACGATCATTTTGAGGCTTTTGTTTTTCTTCTTCAAACAGACGTGTCGCAAGAAAATTGAGGTCTTCACGATTGTTTTCCAGGGCATATTTAATAATATACTTAATAAATTCCTCAGCAAGATTCATGTCATCGTCAAGGTCACTGAAAGCCATCTCGGGTTCTATCATCCAAAACTCAGCAAGATGGCGCGCTGTGTTGGAATTTTCTGCACGAAATGTTGGACCAAATGTATACACGTCAGACAATGCTAATGCTCCAAGTTCTGCTTCAAGTTGCCCGCTTACAGTGAGATTTGTAGGACGTCCAAAAAAATCATCCTTATAATTTATAGAACCATCTGCATTCTTAGAAGGGCTCGAGAGATCAAAATTGGTTACATGAAAAGTTTCGCCGGCACCTTCAGCATCCGAAGCAGTTATTATTGGAGTATGTAAATACACAAAATTTCTTTCATTAAAAAACTTGTGTATTGCAAAAGCAAGTGAATGTCTCACACGAAAAACGGAACTAAAAGTATTAGTGCGAAATCGCAGATGTGCAATCTCTCTCAAAAATTCAAGACTATGTTTTTTGGGCTGTAATGGGAATTTTTCTGCATCACTATCGCCTAAAACTTCTATACTTTCAGCTTTTAACTCAAATTTTTGACCTTTGCCAAGGGAAGGTAAAATCTTTCCTGTTACTTTCAAAGAAGCGCCCGTAGTGATTCGTTTTATTAAGGCATCATCAAATTGACCTAGTTCAGCTACAACTTGTAGACTATTGTTTGTACTGCCGTCATTTAGAGCAATAAACTGGTTATTTCTAAAAGTTCTAACCCAGCCCATTACAGCTATTGTATGATTTATCATACTACCGTTTAAAACTTCTTTTATTCTTATTCTGTCGTTGAACATTTCTTTTTTTGAATTGTTGCAAATATAAAATAACACCCCAATAGATTCAAGATAGAAAATCATAGCTGGGATAAATGCAACCGAAAAAGAATTCATAATTTATTAATATTTTTCTTTTTTTTGTAAATTTGCTGTATTATTGCAATAGAAAGCTGACTGGTACTTCTTTGATACGGTCTCCTCGATAATACTTTTAAAGAATCCATTCCATAATAAATCATCAAAATTTAGATTTTGCAATTTTCAGGCTCGTTTGATTATTAATCTACACGTCTCTTTATGTATGACATTTTACAACTGAACGATATGCTCGTTCCGGAGTTGCTCGATATAGCTGAACAACAAAATATTTCCGACGCAAAAACATTAGAAAAACAGGAATTAATTTATAAAATTCTTGATAAACAATCAGTAATGAATAACACTGAAAAAACCTCCGCTGAGTCCGAAAAGGCTGAAAAGCCAAAGAGGAAAAGGATAGTTAAAGCAACCTCGGATAAGGCTACAAAAGAGGAAGCTCCTATAGAAGAAGCTATTGAAGATCCAGCCAAAGAGGTGAAGCATAAAAAGGCCGACGAGAAGAAAAAGCCGCTAAAAAAGCATAAAGATGATGATTTTGGTACGGCTGAAGAAACCGGACATACCAAAAAAGCAATAGAAGAACTTTCAGACCCAAAATCTATAGCGCCCAGTCTTGTAGAATTGTTGAACGATGAAAATGATGAAGAGATAATGGAGCCACCTTTAAATAACGGGTTTCAAAATCAGCAGAAAGGCTTTCCACATAAAAAAGAACCGGCGTTTAATATCGAGTTTGATGGAGTTATCCTCGCTGAAGGTGTTTTAGAAATGATGCCTGATGGTTATGGATTTTTGAGAAGCAGTGATTACAACTATCTTTCTTCACCTGATGATATTTATGTTTCACCGTCTCAAATAAAATTATTTGGACTAAAAACGGGCGATACAGTGTATGGTTCTGTTCGTCCACCCAAAGAAGGTGAGAAATATTTTGCGTTATTGAAAGTGGAAACCATAAATGGTAAGGGGCCCGATGAAGTTCGCGACAGGGTACCTTTTGATTATTTAACGCCCCTGTTTCCTTTCGAAAAATTGAATTTATTTTTAACTCCAAATAATCTATCAACAAGGATAATTGATTTGTTTACGCCTATTGGAAAAGGACAAAGAGGACTTATTGTTGCTCAGCCCAAGACGGGTAAAACAATGTTGCTAAAAGAAATTGCGAATGCAATTGCGGCAAATCATCCCGAGTGTTATTTAATGATAGTTTTGGTAGACGAAAGACCCGAGGAGGTTACGGATATGGAGCGCAGTGTAAGGGCAGAAGTTATTGCCTCAACTTTTGATGAACCTGCAGAAAAACACGTGAAAGTGAGCACAATGGCTTTGCAAAAAGCCAAGCGCCTGGTTGAATGCGGGCACGACGTTGTGATTTTATTAGATAGTATAACAAGACTTGCCCGTGCCCATAATACGGTATCCCCGGCCAGTGGCAAGGTATTGTCTGGTGGTGTTGAGGCAAATGCTATGCAAAAGCCAAAGCAATTTTTTGGTGCAGCCAGAAAAATTGAGTTTGGTGGGTCGCTTACCATAATTGCAACTGCTTTAGTTGACACGGGGAGCAAAATGGACGAAGTTATTTTTGAAGAATTTAAAGGAACGGGTAACATGGAGTTGCAGTTGGATCGCAGGTTATCAAACCGCAGAATTTTCCCTGCAATAGATATTGTTGCTTCATCCACACGACGTGATGATCTCTTACTTGATAAAGAAGTATTACAGCGCATGTGGGTGCTGCGAAATCACATGGCAGATATGAATCCTGAAGAAGCAATTAATATTTTAATGAAAAATATGAAAGGAACGAAGGATAATATGGAGTTTCTAACTTCAATGAATGGATAATGAAATCTTAATAAGAGTTTGTGAAACCACTGTCGGCAGTGGTTTTTTTATTAAAGCATAAAATAATTTTATATTAATGGCCATTGAGCAGATTGATGTAGAAATGTTTTTAGAACTTTCAAATGAATACCCCATATTTGATGTTAGAAGTCCTGAGGAATATTCTCATGCTCATATTCCGCGAGCCATCGCTTTGCCCTTATTTACTGATGATCAAAGAAAGATTATTGGAACCGCCTATAAGCAAGAAAGCAGGCAAACTGCTGTAAAATTCGGGCTTGAATATTTTTCAGAAAGGATGAAATTAATTCTTTCCGAAGTGGAAGAGCACTGTAAATCAATCCTCAAATCGAAAAATTTGGAATATCTGCAAAGCAATAAAAACACGATACTGGTACATTGCTGGCGTGGTGGCATGAGAAGCGGTGCGGTTGCCTGGTTGTTAAATTTATTTGGTCTTAAAGTGTTTACTCTTAAAGGCGGGTATAAATCTTTTCGCAAATGGGTGCTTACACAATTTGAAAAAGAATATGAAATAAACATTCTTGGTGGCTTCACCGGATCCGGCAAAACAATTTTGCTTGAAGAAATGAAAAACAGAGGCCACGTAGTTATAGATCTTGAGAAGCTAGCCAATCATAAAGGATCTGCCTTCGGAAGCCTGGGTGAAATGGCACAACCAGGACAGGAAATGTTTGAAAATCTTTTGGCGATTGAATTATATAAAATTGCAAAAAAGAGTGATAAAAAATCTACTAACGGCGAACACTATTCGCAAATTGCCAGTGCCAAAGTATGGCTCGAGGATGAAAGCAGGCATATTGGAACAATCGGCATTCCCAACACATTTTGGAATCAAATGCGACGAAGCCCGGTATTTTTTATCGACATACCTTTCGAAGAAAGATTGAAACACATCGTTTCTAACTATGGATTATTTAAACAGGAAGAATTAGTGAAAGCCATTGAAAGAATAAAAAAGAGATTGGGAGGGCTGGAAACTAAAAATGCGATAAAATATTTGAAGGAAAATAATTTAACAGACAGTTTTCGGATATTGCTTCGCTATTATGATAAATGGTATTTAAAAAGCCTTTATAACCGCGAAAATATTGAGATAATATTAAATAAAATACCCTGTTCAACCGTTGATATAAGTAATGTTGAGAGGTTTAGCACTAAAAATGTCTGACTTATTTTACATAAATCTAATGCAGCTATGAAAATCCTGCTCATAATCTTTCTTTTGCCCTTAAAGCTTTTAGCACAGGATGTTACAGGTGTTTGGACTGGCACTCTTTATAACGATACAACAAAGCAATATTTAAAGTATGAGTTGGCAATCAGTGAAAATAACCGGAAACTCAACGGTTATTCTTACACAATTTTTTTAATTGACAGTGTTGAAAATATTGGAGTAAAATCTATAAAAATAAAAAAGTCAGATAAACATTATTTTATTGAGGACGATAAGCTAATTGATAATAATTATATTGAGCCTCCGGCGAAAGGAGTAAAAACGTATAGTGATTTAGTATTAACCGAAACAGATAGTTCGATAATGTTGAGTGGCCCGTGGAAAACTAACAGGACCAAAGTTTATGAAAGCATTACCGGCAGCATTTTACTTCATAGGAAAAAGCAAATACAGGCTACTTTAATTATTCCAAAACTGGAAAAATTAGGACTTGCAAACTCTCTGTCTTTTATGTCATACGATAATTATTCAAAGAATGTAACAACTACAAATAAACCTGTTTTAAACTCTGCCCCGAATAATAAAATTCAACAACAGAATACGAAAAAGGAAAATCTGTTAGCCAAAAACAGCTTAAATAATTCTGCTAAAAAAGAAGAAATTCAGAGTAAAGAAAGACAGTCCTCCACGGCAGCTAATTTAAATATAACTGACACGGCACAACGAAAAAAAATCTCAGTAGACAATCAAACCTCTGTGACGGATACCACATTGAATAAAAAAAGAGACACTTCGTTCTCCTATAATGATATTGCCGCTTCTAAAAGCAGTGCAGAAAAAAATGTAAATAATAAGGGGAAGAGGATATTAGAACAGGCTACGGAAACCCCAAAAACAGTTCAACCTAAAAATGATGTATCTAAAGTTTCAGCGATAAATACAGAAAGCGATGATAAGAAAAGCAAGACGAAAAATGATCAATTAATTACATCAAAAAGTCTTTCTAAAAATAAGGAAGTTACTCCTGCTTATGCACCTCCTGTTATTAAAGCTGCAGCAGATATTTCTTCCCGGAAAATTGAAACAGTACAAAGTGTTGAAATTAAGAATGACAGCCTGTTGCTTACACTTTATGACAATGGCGAAATTGATGGAGATACTGTAAGTATTTTATTGAATGGTAAAGTAATAATGCCCATGCAGGGTTTAACTGCGAAAGGGATAAGTAAAACTATTTATCTTACACCCGAAATGGGCGATTCTATTTCCTTAATTATGTATGCGGAAAATCTTGGAAGCATCCCTCCTAATACCGGTTTATTGGTCGTTTATGACGGGAACTTAAGATATGAAATTCGTTTCAGCGGTGACCTTCAAAAAAATTCCGCCATCATTTTAAATAGAAAAGGGCGACACTAAGAAACAGCGATTAGGCATGACTGATATACCCGGTTTAACAACCACACCAGATTCAATAAAGTTGACTCAATATTCGCACGGCGCCGGATGCGGCTGTAAAATTTCTCCACAGGTTTTAGATAAAATTTTACATAGTAATTTTGCAATACCTGATAATAAAAGATTGATAGTAGGGAATCATACTAAAGATGATGCGGCAGTGTATGACCTTGGTAATGGAACGGCTCTTATTTCCACAACAGATTTTTTTATGCCAATCGTTGATGATCCTTTTGATTTTGGTCGTATTGCTTCGGCCAATGCTATCAGTGATGTGTATGCAATGGGCGGGAAACCGGTATTGGCTATTGCGATTTTAGGTTGGCCGGTAAATAAATTATCGCCTGATGTTGCACAAAAAGTTATTGAAGGAGCAAGAAGTATTTGCGTGGAGGCTGGAATACCTTTAGCAGGTGGACACAGCATTGACAGCCCGGAACCAATTTTTGGGCTTGCTGTAAACGGGCTTATTTCAATTGAAAACATAAAACAGAATAATAAAGCGAAAGAAAGCGATTTACTTTTTTTAACCAAGCCTCTCGGCGTTGGAATTTTGACAACTGCGGAAAAACAAGGATTATTACTAAGAGAGCATACAAATTTGGCAGCGACACAAATGATGCGGCTAAATAAACCTGGAGAATTGTTAGCTAACGTTAAAGGTGTACACGCAATGACTGATGTAACGGGCTTTGGATTATTAGGCCATTTGGTTGAGATGGCAGAGGGAAGTGGATTAAGTGCGGTTGTAGATTTTGAAAGAGTTCCACTTATAATTGATGATTTAAAAAGCTATATAAATCAAAAATGTATTCCCGGCGGAACTAATCGCAACTGGGATAGCTACGGTGATAAAATTGGGACCACTAATGATTATCAAAAGGCAATTTTAGCTGATCCGCAAACAAGTGGCGGCTTACTGATTGCGGTAGACCCCGAAGCCGTTCCATTGGTTAAAAATTTATTCAGCCAGCAGGGATTAGGCAAATTTTTAAATCCTATTGGACAAATTATTTCTAAAAAGGAAAAGATAATTTTCATTGAATAGCCTAAACAAATCTCGAAAAAAGTATTCTACAAAGCATCAATAATTTTTGAAAGTTTTTGATCCCTTTCAGTAACAATATTTCCTGCATCGTGAGATGATAACCAGATTTCGACTTTATTATATTCGTTAGTCCATTTAGGATGATGATCCATTTTTTCTGCTGCGAGGGCAACACGTGTCATAAATGCAAAGGCTTCTGAAAAATTTTTGAATTCAAATTTTTTATGAAGTGAATTATTTTGTTCCTGCCACATAAAGTATTTATTAAAATTTAAAAAATAAGGTGTTGTTTGTTTTTTATTTTTTCATTGGTTAGTTCAGTAATAAGCTGTACAGATGGTGTTGTTCTTATAGAACTGACGAGCAAGCTAACCTCATCATCGTGCATTATATCATCCTTAATAAGCCACAAAAAATCGAGGTGTTTAAATTCAGGCAACAAATATTCCCCATCATCTTCATTGTTATATAAATAATGTTTTATAGTTCCCGACTGCTCCCCATATTCATAAATAGGAAAAAAATATTTGCGCTCTTTTTTGTTTAATTGAATCTCTATGTTATTATTTATCCTGAAGTTAAAATTCAACATTTGATTAAGGTGCCAGCAAAACCGGTATTGTTCAATAGGTGCTACAATCCCCAGCAGCCGCGTATCTGCAAAAAATTCTTCTACCATCAAGTTATTATCTATCCGAAGTTTCATCAGAAAATTCAAGTTGCCTAATTCAAAAAATAATATTAAACTTTAATTCATCTTTTCCCCTCAGCACTGTAACAGTTGTTGTATCGCCTTTTTTATATTTGCTCAAAGCGCTCATATAAGCATTTAGGTCAGAAACAGAATTTTCACCAAGCTTTACAATTATATCGCCGCTTTGCATACCGGCTTGTTGAGCAATTTTTCCATCAATGATGCCGTCGGCACGAACACCCTTTCCATTAAATGTATAATCGGGCATTATACCTAACGTAACCGTAAAACGTTTTCCCTCCATCTTTGGTTCACGTGTCTTTAAAAAAGCAAGTTTTCCAAGTTTATTAGTTTCTTCAATTACATGATATATATATTTAATTACCTGGAGCTCGCCGGTGAAATTTATTTTATCTATATCATCAGTGGGTTTATGATAATCTTTATGTATTCCGGTAAAGAAGAATAACACCGGGATATTTTTTAAATAAAACGAAGTATGGTCGCTCGGCCCAATGCCGCTTGAATCAAATTTTATACTAAACGCTTTTGTTTTTTCTTCCAGAATATTGCCCCATGTTGGCGAAGTTCCGTATCCTCCAATTGTTATCGTACGCGTGCTATCATTTAATCTTCCGATCATGTCAGAATTAATCATGTAATTTACTGAGCTAATATCTATGGTGGGATGCTCAGTGAAATATTTTGAACCATATAATCCCAATTCTTCTCCTGAAAAGCAAATGAAAAGATAACTGTTGTTTTTTAACCTGGCATTCTTTAGCATTCTTGCAAGTTCAATAACTGCAGCCGTTCCACTTGCATTATCGTCGGCTCCATTATGAATTTCCGGCTGCCCGGTCCATAACGAATTGTGATCTTCGCCATGCCCGAGATGATCATAATGGGCACCAATAATTATCGTGTTGGCGGCACCGTTATTAACAAAGCCGGTTACGTTATGACCCGTTCTTTTTTTGTCTCCTAAAGCTACCGAAAGGTTAATATCGTAATTAGCAGTTTTGTCATTTAAAATTTTTTTTGCTGCATCTTTCTTAACAAACACAACCGGTATTTTTAAAGAGTCAGCCTTTTCTTTTCCATCAAAAATCAATCCGTCATCTTTGGCACCGGTATTATAAACAATAACAGCGGATGCACCTTTGCGTGCAAAATCAACAGCTTCATTTTTAATGGCTTCCTCAATATCGAAGTGTGGATTGGTTTTATTTTTTTCAAGAGCCTCCTTTATGTCTAAAAACCAAGGCATTCCTTTTTCAAGTAATGATGGGGATGCATTAGCTTCTATGGATTTCCGTGGCGCTAAAAATGAAAGGGAAAAAATCTTTTTCAACAACAAGATCACTGCCATTTAATGAAAGATGAGTAGACGGCAGAATTTCCTTTCCCTCATTTATTTCGAAACTTTGAATAAAAGTATTGTTATCCCCTTTCGGGATTAGCCCAAGTTTTTTAAATTGATCTGATATGTACTCATAAGCAAGCTTTTCACCGTTAGTTCCGGTTCTTCTTCCTTCTAATTTGTCACTTGCGAGATAGCCAATTTCGTTATGAAGATTATCAATAATATTTCTATCTGACTTTTTTAATCTTTGTGAGTAAGCAACCTGGGTAAAGAACAGTAAAATAAATAGAGCGTTTTTCATTGAGAGTATAAATTTTATCAGACAAAAATAATATGAATAAGCGAGTGAAGTAAATGATAAAAAAATTAAGTTCTTAATCTCTTTTCTTAATTCGTAAGGTACTCATACCAGTTAGCTTTAAATTTACAGCTTATAAAGTAATTATTTGAATAGCCAGTTACATATCGCCTTAGTGGGTAATCCAAACAGTGGGAAAAGTTCGTTGTTTAATTCGCTAACAGGGTTAAACCAAAAGGTAGGAAATTTTCCGGGGGTTACTGTTGATAAGAAAACAGGGATTAGTAAAATTTCTGAAAAAGTTTCTGCGAAAATAATTGACCTGCCGGGCACTTATAGCCTTTATCCGAAACGAAATGACGAATGGGTCTCTTATAAGGTTTTGATGGATGATGATAAAGAAGTGAAAGCGGATGTTATCGTTTTAATTGCAGATGCATCTAATTTAAAGAGAAACTTGCTTTTCTGTTCACAGATTATCGATCTTAAAAAGCCCGTTGTTGTAGCCCTGACAATGGTGGATATAGCAAAGAAAAATAATATACAAATAGATATTGCAGGCCTCGAAAGAGAATTGGGGATATTGGTAATACCCGTAAACCCGAGGAAAAATAAAGGAATTGGGGAGCTTAAAAAAGCCATAGAAAAGACCATGGAGAATATTAGTAAAACTCCTGATCGGAATTTTATTGACGCATCTTCTTATGCTCCACAGGCAATAAAAAAAGTAAAAAAAATATTTCCTGATATTAGTGACTACCGTGCTATACACTATTTAATTAATCATGAAACTTTCGCATTGGAGCAAGCCCGTGCAGGATGCCATTGAAAACATTGAAGCCGAAACAAAATTTAATCCTTCGAAAACACAGGCAGAAGAAATACTGCAACGTTATGGCAAAATAAAAAATATAATGCAGCAAACAGTAGTGGAGGCTGATCCATTGCATAAAGCTTTATTTACTCAAAAGCTCGATGATATATTGCTGCATCGTACATGGGGTTACCTAATATTATTTATTGTTCTTTTCTCATTATTTCAAAGTATTTTTTTGCTTGCCCAATTTCCCATGGATGGAATCGAATGGACATTTGCAAAGGCGGGAGCCTGGTTGGGAGGCGTTTTGCCTCAAGGCTGGTTCAGCGATCTTTTTATAAATGGCATACTTGCAGGATTAAGCGGAATATTAGTTTTTGTTCCGCAAATAATGATCTTGTTCGGATTGATAACATTATTGGAAGATACAGGATATATGGCAAGAATAAGCTTCCTAACGGACAGGGTTATGCGAAAAGCAGGTCTTAACGGAAAAAGTGTTATGCCTATGATTAGCGGGCTTGCCTGCGCAGTTCCCGCAATTATGAGTGCAAGAGGCATAGAAAATAAAAAAGAAAGATTACTCACCATAATGTGCACACCGCTAATGAGCTGCAGTGCCCGTCTACCGGTTTATACCGTATTAATTGCTTTGGTAATTCCCAATAAAATGTACCTCGGCTTTATCAGCTTGCAGGGTATGGTAATGATGTTGATGTATCTGATAGGAACCGTGATGGCGTTGGCCTCCGCATATATAATGAAGTGGTTCATTAAAAGTAAGGAGAAAAGTTTCTTTATATTGGAACTTCCGGTTTACAGGGAGCCAAGGTGGAAAAATATGTTTTATACAATGATTGAAAAGGCTAAGGTGTTTGTATTCCAGGCTGGGAAAGTAATTATGGTAATAAGTTTGTTGCTATGGGTTTTGAGTACGTATGGGCCTCCGGTAAAAATGAAAGCCGTTTCTGATAAATATGAGTTACTCATTCAGCAAAAGCCAGCTCAATCGGCTCAATTTGATAAATTGAAAAGAACGGAGTTGTTACAAAATTCCTATGCAGGCGTTCTTGGTAAATCAATCGAACCCGTTATCAGGCCATTGGGTTATGATTGGAAGATTGGTATTGCTCTCATAACTTCTTTCGCGGCCAGGGAAGTTTTTGTCGGCACGATGGCAACACTATATAGCGTGGGTGATGATAAAGATGAAAACAACGCAACTCTTCGCCAAAAAATGAATGCAGCCATATGGCCAGACGGAACTAAAGTATATACGCTTACTGCTGGCTTATCTCTTTTAATTTTTTATGTGTTGGCAATGCAATGTATGAGTACGCTGGCTGTAGTAAAACGTGAAACACGGAGTTGGAAATGGCCACTCATAATGCTAACGTATATGACTAGCTTGGCTTATATTATGAGTTGGATAACCTATCACTTATTCTAAATAACTTCGACTTATCTTTCATGTATACTTCCCTGAGGTAGTTTTTGATACCATTCATCAAGAATTATTTCCGTTCGTAAATTCCTGTAAAATTATTTTCCTTTAGCAAGATTCTTCTAAAACTTTACCTGGCGCGAGTTCTGCTGTATAAATAGAAATATTTAATGGCCACTACCTTAAAAAAGCAGGTATTATGTATTGCATAGTATTATAAAACAAGCTATATTTGTATTAGAAATAAAATTTGGGAAGGTTAATCCGAATAAAATTTTAAAAAATGAACATAGATAACACTGCAAGCCAAATGCGAAAGGGTGTGTTGGAATTCTGCATATTGTCGATAATAAAGTTGGGCGAAGCTTACCCAAGTGACATTATCGATAAGATGAAAGCCGCCAACCTAAATATTCTGGAAGGCACTCTTTACCCACTGCTAACCCGGCTTAAAAATGCAGACTTTCTCACTTACAGATGGGTAGAAAGCAGCAGTGGGCCACCAAGGAAGTATTTTTCGCTAACGGATAAAGGCGCCGGGTTTTATAAAGAACTCGAAAGTACCTGGCTTGAACTGGCTAATGCAGTAGAGGAAATAACCGGTAAAAAAAATTAACCCAAATCAACTTCAACAAAAAATAAAAAGATAGTCATGAAAAAAGTAATTAATATAAATTTCCAGGGAGCGGTGGTTCCCATTGAGGAAACGTCTTATGAATTGCTAAAACAATATATAGAAAGCCTGCGCCAATATTTTGCTAAAGAAGATGGACGCGATGAAATTATAAATGATATAGAAAGCCGCATCAGCGAGTTGTTCCAGGAACGTTTGAAGAAAGGCTCTACCTGTATTACGGACGATGATGTAAATGCGATAATTAAAAATATGGGAAGGCCACAGGATTTAGAAGACGCCGATGGTGGAGAACAACAAACCTCGTCAGGAGGCAATGAAAACACTTCTGCCGACAAACAAGAAAGTCATCACCAGGATAGCTGGAGCTGGAAAGGGCCCGGAAAAAGGCTTTATCGCGATGAAAACCATAAGATATTGGGCGGCGTGTGTAGTGGTATTGCAGCTTATTTCGGAATCGATCCGGTAATAGTGCGTGTGTTATTTATTGTTTCCGGGATTGGATTTTTTCTATATCTTCTTCTTTGGATATTCGTTCCTGGCAGTAACATGCTTGTGAACGGCGTTCGTAAAAGATTATATCGCAACCCGGACGGAAAGATTATTGGTGGTGTATGTAGCGGAATGGGCAGCTATTTTAATGTGAATCCCTGGCTTCCACGAGCAATCTTTTTAATTCCATTTATTTCTTTTTTCTTTAGATGGGGTCATTTCGGGCCGCTAACATTTCCGAATTTCCTTAGCTTCTCTTTTAGCCCAGGCACTTTCATAATTTACGTAATACTGTGGCTGGTAATACCTGAAGCGACTACTACATCGGAAAAACTCGAAATGAAGGGAGAGAAAGTAGATCTTAATTCCATTAAAAACTCTGTGGTTGAAGAAATGAAAGGCGTAAAAGAAAGAGTTAGCAAATTAGGTACGGAGGCAGGAAATATTGCCAGGGAAAGAGGTGGCGAGATAGGTAAGGAAATGCAATTCGCCGCAAAGCGAACCAGTGGGGCCTTAGGAAATATCATCGTGACAATGTTTAAAATATTTGCATATTTCGTTTTGGGATGCATCGCATTTGCGCTTATTATCGCTTTATTTTCAATAGCAGTAGCTTCAATTGGGCTGTTTCCTTTGAAAGCATTTGTGCTTAACGATGGCTGGCAAAATGTGCTTGCGTGGGGAACACTGATATTTTTTATAGGTGTTCCGGTGGTAGGTGTTATTACTTTTATAATAAGAAGAATAGCAAGAATAAAAAGCCGTAACCGGATGATGCGTTTTTCCTTTTTGGGATTATGGTTCCTCGGCATTATTTGTTTTGTTTCATTAATAGCTTCACTCGGCAACGATTTCAGAAGGACCAGCTCTATCAACGAAGAAAAAATATATTTAACAAACCCGGGAACGCAAAGCCTCGAAGTAAACTCTCTGAATAATAAAAGATATTATAGAAGTAACAGTTGGTTTAGGTTTGAACCGTTTGCCAATTTTGATGATGATACAGTTTTTATCGGTAACGTTAGAATCAAAATTGAAAAGTCACTGACGGATAGTTTCCAGGTTGGCCTCATAAGAATGAGTAACAGTGATACAAGAACCAATGCTGATAAATTAGCTTCACATATCATTTTCAATATTTCTCAAAGTGATTCTTTGTTACTTACCGATAGGGCAATTTCAATTAATACTACCGATAAATTTCGCAATCAAAGTGTAGAAGTTATTGTATATGTTCCTGTTGGTCACCGCATCAAAATCAATAAAAATATGAGTTACAACCGGATAAGAATAGAGGGGCCCCGGTGGAATCACGATAACTGGTACGACTGGGATAATGACGAAGATTACTATTACAAATATGGTGAAACATATATAATGAAAGAAGACGGCTTATATACCTTAGATGGTATTCCGGCCAACAAAGAAAATGACTATCGCAGAAATTGGAATTCTAACTACGATGAAGATGAAAATCCATCTGGCACAATACCCGGCAATGGGAATTATAGATACAATCAAAGCGACAAGATCGATTCATTGAGTAATGTAAAGAAAGTACAAATACAAAAAATACAAGCGTCTTTGGATTCTTTAAGAAGAGAAAGGGAGAAAGAAGAGAATAGGCTAAAAGATTCATTAAATAAGGCCAAAGACAAACTTGAACAAAAAATTCAAAAACTTGATGAGAAAAGCGACGCCTCTGCCGAAGTATACCCTCAAATAGGTGATGAGAGATATGATTTTGTAACACTCATATAACAATAAACTTTTTAAGGTTGAAGTTGAAAGATAAGGGCTTCATGTGTTATGCATGAGGCTCTTTATTTTTAGTTTGAAATGAAGTGCCAATTTTAAGCAAATTTAAATTCCGGAAAATCTAAAATAAGGATAAACTGATTTTTCACATAAATTTGCACACTTTAAAACATACAATGAAGGATACTCCATTCACTCAAAAACATATACAGCTTGGAGCTAAAATGGCAGAATTCGCAGGATATAATATGCCTATAAGCTATACCAGTATTAATGATGAGCATTCTACCGTTAGAAAAAACGCTGGCATTTTTGATGTGAGCCACATGGGAGAATTTATTCTAAAAGGAGATAAGGCGCTTGATCTTATACAAAGAATTACGAGCAATGATGCTTCAAAACTTACAAATGGTAAGGCACAATACAGTTGCTTTATTAACGACGGCGGTGGCATAATTGACGATCTCCTTGTTTATTGTTTAAAGGAAAACAGTGCATATATGCTTGTTGTAAATGCTTCTAATATCAAAAAAGATTGGTTATGGATTCAGGAAAACAATAAAGAAGAAGTCGAGTGCCTTAATATCTCGGATAAAACTTGTTTGCTCGCTGTCCAGGGCCCTAATGCTACAAAAATATTGCAGTCTCTTACTGAAATCGATATCATGAATCTCAAATATTACACTTTTGTAAAAGGCTGCTTTGCGGGAGTTAATAATGTATTGATAAGCGCTACAGGCTACACGGGCGCGGGCGGAGTAGAAATATATTTTGAGGACAAAGATGGAGCCGCAGATATTATCTGGAAAAAAATTTTTGAGGCAGGGATTCCTTACGGATTGAAGCCTGTAGGCCTTGCTGCGAGAGATACTTTAAGGCTTGAAATGGGCTATTGTCTTTATGGAAATGATATTGACGATTCCACATCTCCATTGGAGGCGGGATTGGGGTGGATAACAAAATTTATAAAAGATTTTACCGCAAGGAAAATTCTTGAAATGCAAAAGATTGATGGAGTAAAAAAAAGACTGGTTGGTATCGAGATGGTTGAAAAAGGAATTCCGAGGCATGGCTATGAAATAAAAGATGATAGGGCTGCTATAATTGGGCGAATTACCAGCGGAACTCAATCCCCATCCTTAAACAAGGCAATAGCCATGGGTTATGTTGAAACGGCCTATTCCAAAATTGACACCCAGGTTTATGTAAAAATCAGAGATAGATTACTTACAGCCAAAGTTGTTAAAATGCCCTTTGAATAATTTGATACAAACAGTAAGTCATTATTGAATGAAAATCGAAAATAACGCAACCCCTTCTCTAAACACCTGCCTATCTCCATCTTTATTGCATCTATACGATGTAAGCAGCAGCATTGTTGTGATAATTGATATTTTAAGAGCAACATCTACAATCGCCACAGCGATATACAATGGAGCCAGGAGCATTATACCAGTGGATAGCGTCGCCGAATGTATAAAACTGGGTAGACAAATAGACGTTATAACCGCTGGAGAAAGAGATGGTAAAATTGCTGATGGTTTAAAATATGGGAATACACCCCTGCAATACACGCCGGAATTCATTAAAGGGAAGATATTAGTTCTCACAACTACAAATGGAACGAGACTGCTGCACATGGCTTTATCAGATGGTGCTCCAAGAATTATTACCGGCTCGTTTTGTAATCTCTCGGCGGTGTGTGATTACCTGATAAAACAAAACAGAAATGTAGTGCTCGCATGCGCAGCCTGGAAAGACCGCGTTAATATTGAAGACGCGTTATTTGCAGGAGCAGTTATCAACAGAATAAAGAGTAATTTTCAACAAAATTGTGACGCCAGTCAAATAGCTGAAACGCTGTACATTCAGGCCAGGAATGATTTTTTTGGATTTCTAAAAGAAAAAAATGCATCACATTATCAGAGATTGATGGGTTATGGGCTTGAAGATGACATTCGATATTGCCTAACCATCGACATTTCAAATGCGCTGGTTCTTTATGATTCAGGCAGGTTAGTAAGGGCGTGATAATCACAAATCAGACTTAAAACGGCAGTTGTAAAAAACCTCATTATCTGAATTCATCACCCACTTATTTTTCATACTTTTGCCAATTGACCTTTTTTAACTCTAAATAGCAGAAAGTTAATGTCTGCAAAATTGTAAACGAAACATATCTTGGCCCTACCTCATTTAATTAAATACGTCTACAATTCTGGAACCGACGAAGTAATTCGCAGAGGAAAAAAAATTCACTCGTCTGGCTATGTTGAGCTCGTTGAGAACGACGAATTGATGCATTCGGTTACTTTTAGAATCAGAGATGACAGCTATTCTACCTTTTATAAAGTGACTGTTCAGAAATATGATGAGCCCAAAAACCTTTCCGTAAGGTGTTCATGCCCTTATAATTTAGGTGATATCTGCAGACATGAGGCAGCGGCTTTATTTCAATTACAGGATCTAATTGACCGAAATTTACTTTCGTCCGATAATGTCGCCATATATAATCAGCGGCATACTGTAATTAAAATGAAGTTTATTGACCTGAAAACGATAAGGATATTGGCGGGTCAGGATAATTACAATGAAGCCGAAGAGTTGCTTAGAACTCATAAAATAAATATTATCGAGGCAAGAAATGAGAAAATAGAAGCGGTCCTGGGGATGAACGACGCAAATTTTCGTCTGATTATCCAGAAGAATGAAGAAAGAAATTTTGATACCTCTTGCTCATGCAGCGAAACTTTACATTCTCTTTGCAAGCATAAGACTGCTTTATTTATTCACCTGTTAAATGCGTATGGTCCGCATTATTTTGACTCGATTAGAAATTGGGATAAAGAAAAGAATAAGTTATTGGAATTATATGGATATAGTTTAAACGAAGAACTTTCAGGCAAATTTGAATTCATTTATAAGGAAGGGAAACCATTTTTGAAAGTGCTTGATCCGTCTATCAAAAAAATAATGCCCACCATAGCAAATGTGACAAACACAGTCGTATCGGTTTCAGACCCACACGAAATAGCCACTGCGTCAGTGCCAAAACAAAAGAGAATAGCAATTGTATTTAATGCAAACCAGGCAGATTTCCCCTTTTTTTCTATAGATGCTGTACAAGGAGATTATGATGAAGAAGGAGAAAAATTTATTGGCCGCGTGGAAAAACTAGACTTAAGTAAATTTATTAATGCGGAATCATTTACTGCGGGGGATAAACAATTAATGCAACAAGCCCGCAAATTGCAACAGATCGAAATAAATAAATACTTAAACCGCAACTCGCCTTTTAGTGGATTTTGGGAAAACATAATTCAACAGGAGAACGAAGAACTTCCGGAAGAAACCAAAATACTAATAACCGAATATATACATCCCAAAATAAAAAAGATTTTTCAGGAAAAGAATATTACAATGTATTTGCCAGCCGGCAAAAAATTTAATACGGGAAATTTGCAAAGCGTTTTTACCTCAAATCATCATCCTTCTATTCAATTTGAAGTAACAACCAAAGCCGATCAATATATTTTAAACAGCAACATTCTAATTAATGATGAACTACTAAAGCCAAGCGATAATCAGTGGGACAATATTTTATTGTTCTTATACGATGAAGAAATTTTTTTATGGAAGAAAGCTGAAGATGCCCTAATTGCTAAAAAATTTGATAAGACGCTCAGCATATCAGCCAAAGAATGGCCTTCTTTTTTAAAAGAAGTGGTGATGCCGCTTACAAAGGAATACGACGTAATATTTGAAAAATCATTAGTGAAAGAAACAAAAGACGGGGAACCAGAGATAAGCTTATTACTTATAGAAAAAGGAGATTATTTATTGTTTCAACCTATTTACAGTTATAAGGGCTTTAGCGTAAAGCCTGAAGATAAAGAAACTATAATTATTCCGGAAGGTGAAAAAGTGTTGATGGTGCATCGTAACAGCGAAGCCGAACAAAATTTTCGGAACAAATTATCAGGATTGCATTCCCAGTTTGCAAACAAGGATAATGGCAGTCTGGTTTTAAAAGGTACGGATGTACTTAAAAATAATTGGTTTTTTTTGTTTGTGGACGCAATGAAAGAAATGAAAATCCCTGTTTCCGGATTTAATTCTTTAAAGAATTTTCGATTTAACACTGCAAAGCCCACAACTCAAATTCACCTTAGCAGCGGACTTGACTGGTTTGATGCAAAAGTGGAACTCTCATTCGGCGAGCAGCGAATCGGCATTTCGGAGATAAAAAAGGCATTAGCCAATAAGCAATCTTTTGTACAATTAAATGATGGCTCGCTGGGAATTTTGCCGGACGAATGGCTCAATAAATATTCTCTTCTTTTTAAGGTTGGTCAAGGTAAAGAGAATAAATTAAGGCTTTCCAAATTTCACCTGAGTGTTATCGACGATCTCTACGAAAAGAGAGAAGAGAAAGAACTATCTTTTGAATTGGATGAAAAGTACGAGCGACTAAGAAATTTTAAAAGTATTCCTGAAACGCAAGTTCCCAATGAGTTGGAAAATAAGCTGAGGCCTTACCAGATTGCAGGATTTAATTGGCTCAATTATTTAAATTCTGTAGGTTGGGGCGGTATTCTTGCTGATGACATGGGACTGGGCAAAACGGTGCAGGCATTAAGTATGCTGAGTCATTTTAAAAAAGACGAAGGCAATTTAAAATCCTTGGTGGTATGTCCCACAACTCTTATTTATAATTGGGAAAACGAAATTAGGAAATTTACTCCCTCACTTAAGTGGTGCATACATCATGGGAGCCTTCGTACAAGGAAACCTGAAGATTTTGAAAAATACAATATTATTATTACTACCTATGGAACTTTAAGAAGCGATATTCAATTAATGATGAAAATCTTGTTTGATTATGTTATTCTCGACGAATCACAGGCTATAAAAAATCCTTCTTCGAAAGTTACAAAAGCGGCCTGCCTTCTAACGGCAAAAAACAGGGTTTGTATGAGTGGAACTCCCCTGCAGAACAATACTTTTGATGTGTACGCCCAAATGAATTTTTTGAATCCCGGCCTGCTGGGATCGGTTGAATTCTTCAGGAATGAATTTTCAACGCCGATTGATAAATTCGGTGAGCAGGAACAAAAAGATCATTTGCGAAAGCTGCTTTATCCCTTTATTTTAAGAAGAACAAAGGAACAGGTAGCAAAAGATCTTCCCGAAAAGACAGAAACGATTCTCTTTTGCGAAATGGAGGATGAGCAGAGAAAAGTATATGATGCTTATCGAAATGTTTACCGCGATAAGATTATGGGTGTTATTGAAGGCGAAGGAATTGATAAATCGCAGCTCACTATTTTGCAGGGCTTGATGAAACTAAGACAAATTTGTGATAGTCCCGCCATTCTGAACGAGGAGGAAAAATACCCCAACCATTCGATTAAGTTAGACGAACTTACCCGGGAAATAACGGAAAATATTGGTGAACATAAGGCACTGGTATTTTCGCAATTTCTTGGTATGCTGGCTTTGATAAAAGCAAAACTTAAGGAAAATAATATAGATTTCGATTATTTCGACGGAAGTACTCCGCCTCATGAGAGAGAACGATCAATTCAAAACTTTCAGACAAATGATAATTCCCGGGTCTTCCTGATTTCTCTTAAAGCGGGTGGCGTCGGACTTAACTTAACAGCAGCAGACTACGTTTATATTGTCGATCCCTGGTGGAATCCGGCAGTGGAGCAACAGGCGATAGACCGTACGCACCGGATAGGGCAAACTAAAAATATTTTTGCTTACAGAATGATTTGCAAGGATACGATAGAAGATAAGATTTTGCAGCTCCAGGAACGCAAGCGCACTCTTGCAAAAGAATTAATTTCTGATGACCAGACTTTTGTAAAAAGCCTTAGTAAGGAAGATGTAGAATATCTCTTTAGTTAAAGGGATTAGTGGGTAATAAAATCTTTTAATCTTTGAAATTCTTTTTTATTTCCTGATTCAAAAAGGGCGATGAAATTTTTTGAAAGAGTGTGGAAGAACACTGAAAGGGCGGTTTTCTTTTGGTAAACTTGATTTTTCATAAACTTGGTTTTAAAAGGAGGATGATGGTATTTATTTTTCTTGATTATAAAGTAAGTGCATAATTCCCTGTTTTGCAATAGAACATTCACCCAATTCCTTATTCCGTAATTTCCGAATCCATTGTTGTTTACTACCTTGTTGTTTAATTATGGTATCTTCTCCTGCTTTTTGTGTAATGTTTGATGTTGTAGAATTCCGGGTTTTGTATTAACCTTTCGACGAACCTTTTCAGAAAAATGCGGAATTGACCTGCTGGGTTAATAATAACTTTGATATTCATATAAAAGGGTTTTAAACGATAACGCCCTGGCTAAAATAATTATTGTAGGAAGCTAGCCCTTATTTCAACTTAATATTCAATATCCTTTCTAATAAAATTTACATCGGTTTATTACTAACCTAACCACATAGAAAAAGACCATTTGTAATATTTGCTTTACAAATGGTCTCCCAAATAATTCATGTATGTATTTATTCGGATTTATCCAATTTCTTGTCGAGCTTCAATATTCCGGTCGCATCTGATTCAACATTGTACCAGTTACTGCCATCTTCCAATACAATATGGTAAGTTAGATTTTCGCTGTTAGAGACTTCTGTTACCCCGAATATTTTTTTGCCGGGATATTTTTCATTCACTTTTGCCCTGATGGCAGGAGGAAGATCTTGTTCAGAATAATATCTTGTGGTGCTTATTACAATTCCATCCGGGCTGTAGTCAATTCTGCACGAAGAGTTGTCCGGATTGGTAAAGTACACTTCATAATAAGTATCGAAAGCATACCATATTGGTTGTTTAACCTCGGGGAAAGCTTCATGAAAAACTTTTAAAACTTTCTCAGTTACAAGAGCATTTGGAGCAGCAAAAACTGATGTTGCTGAAAGGATGGTTATCAGGCATACAAAAATGATCTTTTTCATAATTTTTATTTTTATTGGTTAAGGAATCGGGAATAAAATTAGAAGTGATTACAAGAGTAGACAACTGATTTGTTATCACCGGCAATGTAGTGTGGAAGCGGGTTTCGTTAATATAACGTTAACGAAAATGGTGAAGCATGGAAAACGGAATCTGAAGTCCCGATTTTTATAGGTAAACACGTATGAGCAACATTCCGGAATGTAAAAATCAATGGCAGGTATTTTGAAAAATAAGGATAAATGGCATTCTTGCAGAGAACTTTTGCATTAGTTAGTATCTCTTGTGATACATCTTCCAAAACCTTTTTATGTTTCAGTAACTTTGTATTATGCAGTTATATTTAGAGGGTTTAAATGAACAGCAGAGGGAAGCTGTTTTACATCGTGATGGTCCCATTATGATTGTGGCGGGAGCCGGTAGCGGCAAAACAAAAGTACTAACCACGCGTATAGCCCACCTACTGGCAACAGGCGTGGATCCATTCAATATTTTAGCGCTCACATTTACGAACAAGGCAGCAGCCGAAATGAAAGAGCGGGTAGAGTATATACTTGGAAATAATGAAGCCAGAAATATTTACATCGGTACTTTCCACTCAGTATTTGCCAGAATATTACGTGCGGAAGCAGAGAAGCTTGGTTATCCCCGCAACTTTACTATTTACGATACTGACGATGCCAAAAGCGTTGTAAAAACTGTGGTAAACGAATTGGGTCTTGATGATAAACATTACAAACCAAACACAGTCTACAACAGAATTTCATCGGCTAAAAATGCTTTAATAACTCCTGAAGAATATATCAATGATTATGGTTTACAACAGGAAGATATGCGGGCTAATCGTCCAATGACCGGGCAAATTTATGATGCATATTGTAAACGCTGTTACAAAAACGGTGCAATGGATTTTGACGATTTATTGTTGAAATTTTATCTGTTGTTAAAAACGCATCCTGAGAGCCTTAGCAAATACCAGCGTAAGTTTAAATATATAATGATTGATGAGTACCAGGATACCAATACCGCCCAATACCAGATAATAAAGCTGCTGGGTGCTATGCACGAAAATGTAGCAGTAGTGGGAGATGATGCTCAAAGTATATATAGTTTTCGCGGCGCCACGATTGAAAATATTTTGCAATTTCAAAAGGATTACGATGAGGTAAAAATTGTAATGCTTGAGCAAAATTACCGGAGTTCGCAAAGCATACTCCATGTAGCAAATAATGTAATTGCCAATAATAAAGGGCAAATCCCTAAAAAATTATGGACGGGGAATGAGGAAGGAGAAAAAATAAAATTGGTGCGTACTGCATCAGATAACGACGAAGGAAAATACGTTGCGGATGCCATCCAGGAACAAAAATTGCGTAACCATTATCGCAACAACGATTTCGCCATTTTATATAGAACCAATGCTCAAAGCAGGAGTTTTGAAGAAAGCCTGCGACGAATGAACATTGCCTACAGAATTTATGGTGGTATTAGTTTTTATCAGCGAAAAGAGATTAAAGATTTTCTAAGTTATCTAAGGGTAATATTAAATCCAGGCGATGAAGAAGCACTGAAACGGATAATAAATTTCCCTGCAAGAGGGATTGGAAAGACGAGTGTTGAAAAAGCGGTTCTTTTTGCCAACGAAAATAATATATCAATGTGGAACGTTCTTGAACGTGCACCACAATTTGGTTACAAGGCATCGACGCTTGAAGTAATCAACAACTTTGTCATCATGATAAAGATGTTTCAAAGTGAACTGCAAAAAAAAAACGCCTATGATCTTTCTATCCTGGTTGGAAAAAATACAGGACTCGTAAAAGAACTCTTTAATGATAAAACAACCGAAGGGCTGGCCCGGTATGAAAACATCCAGGAGTTGTTGAACTCAATTAAAGAATTTACAGAAACACCTACGGAAGACGGCGAGCTATTAGATAAAAGTTTGGGTAGTTACCTTCAGCAAATAACACTTTTAACGGACGCGGATGACGATAAAGGAGAAAGCGACGTAGTAAGGCTAATGACAATACATGCTGCAAAGGGGTTGGAATTTCCAGTTGTGTTTGTTGGAGGCCTTGAAGAGACTTTGTTTCCAAATGCAATGTCGATTAATACAAGAGAGGAACTGGAAGAAGAAAGGAGATTGTTTTATGTGGCTGTTACAAGAGCTAAGCAAAGACTTTGGCTAACGTATGCGAATACACGATATCGTTTCGGAAACCTTACACAAAATGATCCAAGCCGGTTTATTGACGAACTGCCCGAAGAAAGATTAGACAGAGCTTTTGCCGGAGGCAATATGCGTAATAATCAAGCAAATAGTTGGAACGCATTTAATAATGGAAATAAAGGGTTTAGCGGATATTCCAAAGAACCCCGTAAACCCGCGGCTGAAAAACCTACTTACCTCGTTACTTCACCCGTCATCAAGATAAAGGAACATATACCTACAGAGGGATTTGCCCCGAGCGACACAAGCAATTTGCAAACAGGTCAAAAAATTGAACACCAAAAGTTTGGATTTGGAGAGGTTATCAAGATGGAAGGAGCTGCCCACAATCCTGTTGCTACTGTTAAATTTGAACATAATGGGGAAAAGAAGATTATGCTCAATTACGCCAAGTTGCGAATTGTGGAATAAAAATTGAATTAAATACCTTTTCGGGAAGCGGAAAAAAGCGCTTTTTTACGTAACTTAAGAGACATCTGACTTCTACTCACCCCAAATATTCTTAACTTTGTTATCTTAATTTTATAATATGATTAAAACAGGAAATCCGGTTATCAGTATATATACCGAAATGACGCCGAACCCGGAAACGATGAAATTTGTTGCCAATAAACTTTTATATCCTGGTAAAAGCGTTGACTTCCAGGATGAAGAAAGTGCTAAGGCTTCCCCACTTGCCATGGAATTATTTAGTTTTCCTTTCATAAAATCTGTGTTTATTGCCAGCAATTTTATTACGCTTACAAAAACAAATGAAACTGAAGATTGGCAGGATGTTATTCCTTCGATAAAACAGTTTTTACGGGAATATCTCGAAGAAGGCAAAACGATAATTAATGAAGAAGAGATTGCTTCGAGAAAGACTACCAGCTCTAACGAAGTAAGTCTTGACGATGGTGATGTGGTAAAGCGTATAAAAGAATTACTCGAAAATTATGTAAAGCCTGCAGTTGAAATGGACGGTGGGGCCATCCAATTTAAAAGTTATGAAGACGGTAAAGTTAATTTGATGTTACAGGGAAGTTGTAGCGGATGCCCTTCCTCAATGATTACATTAAAGGCCGGAATTGAAGGAATGATGAAACGCATGATCCCTGAGGTGAAAGAAGTAGTGGCAGAAGCAGATTAGAAAATTTTTTTTCAAATTATTTAAGGCATCTTTTAACAGGTGCCTTTTTTTATTGCGAGGTAATCTATTTTTGACCATCAACTTATCATTTGAGTATTTCACAAATCTATCAACAGTTTATTTCGGATATGCAACACACTTCGTTGCTGGAATACATTGCTGTGTTATTTGGAATTGCAAGTGTATGGTATAGTCGTAAAGAAAATATTCTCGTCTACCCGGTTGGGTTAGTAAATACAACAATTTATGTTTACATAAGTGTAAAAGGAAGTTTATTGGGGGAAGCTTCGGTAAATTTTTATTATACGGTAATGAGTATTTACGGATGGATTTTATGGGCGAAAAAAAATCAGCGACAGGAGCATATTGTTTTAATTGCGAGCTCTGATGCAAAAGAATGGTTAAGGCAAATATTATTTTTTGCTGTGTTTTACGTCACCATTTTTTATTCGCTCACTTATTTAAAAAAGGATTTTGCACCGGGCGCTATTCCATGGGCAGATGCATTTGCAAGCTCCACAGCATTTACCGCAATGTGGTTAATGGCCCGGAAAAAAGTAGAAAGTTGGTACTGGTGGATTGCGACCAACATTGCTTCCATTCCACTATACTTTGTTAAGCACTATGTATTCACGAGTGTATATTATTTAGTCCTTTTAATAATGGCGTTTTGGGGATTGAATGAATGGATAAAAAGAGCAAAAGATATCATCATAAAAAAAGAGGAAATACCCGAATGGAAACAATAAAAAAGTTCGTAGTTATTGGTCCTGAGTCTACAGGGAAAAGTACTTTATGCAGCCAACTTGCGGCATTTTATAAAACCAATTGGGTACCTGAATATGCCCGGGAATTTCTTGAAAAAAACGGAACAGATTATTCTTATAATGATTTACTTACTATTGCTAAAGGGCAAATTAGCCTCGAAGAACACATCCAAGATGATCTCTCAAAGAATAGAAAGCTACGAACATCGAACACCGGATATCGAACATCGGACATTCTTTTTATTGACACAGATATGTACGTTATGAAAGTATGGTGCGAATTTGTTTTTAATAAATGTCACAACTGGATTTTAAACAGAATAGCCGAAAGACGTTATGATGGTTATCTTCTTTGTAGTACAGATTTACCATGGATTAAGGATGATTTAAGGGAATACCCTGATGTGGGACCAAGAGATAAACTATATCATTACTACAAAGATTTATTAATTAATCAATCGTTACCGTGGACCAATATTAGCGGCGGCTATGAAGAAAGATTTGAAAAAGCAAAAGTCTTTATAAACGAGTTCAGATAAGGAATAAAGGATTTATTTGATTAATTCTTTAATATCCGGATCAGCTTCAAGGTTATTCATTTGCCGCAATATCCATGGATAACGGGTGGCTACATGAGCAGACAAGGGTTTTATCGTGTAACCTTTAGGGTTAGGAAGACACGCCGCTATTAATGCCGCCTGCCTTCTTGATAGATATTTTGCCTGCTTCTTAAAGTAATGTTGGGAGGCCGCTTCAACACCAAAAACACCCTCTCCCATTTCGGCCACATTCAGGTACATTTCGAGAATGCGTTTTTTACTCCAAAATTTCTCAATCATAAAAGTAAAATACACTTCAAGCGCCTTTCTAAAATAACCGCCGTGTTGCCAGAGAAAAACATTTTTAGCAACCTGCTGGCTTATAGTACTAGCGCCTCGCAACGATTTACTTTTTTGATTGTGTTTCATAGCCTTTTGAATACTTTTAAAATCAAAACCATTATGGTCCGGAAATAGTTGATCTTCACTGGCAAGTACGGCTAATTTTATGTTAGGATTCATTTTATTAAGGCTAACGTAATCCCGGTGCAGCCCATGACCTTGAAATACACTGGCAATTTGTGTGAGCGTTATCGGGGGATTTATCCATTTGCAAAACAAGATGTATATAATAGAAAAAAGGAAGCTGTAAACAATAGTTTTTGCAATGATACGCAGGATTTTTTTTGCCAGTACTTGCTTATTTCTTTTTGTATTCAATAAATCAATTTTTATTTGACGGCGATATATTCAAGCGCATATTTTTTTCCAAGCGCCATTTGTTTACCACTTGATTTTGCCAGGATGTAGCCTATGCCCGCAAGTAGTGCAGCTCCTCCAACAAGGTATGGGCTTGCATAATATCGGGTATTTGGTTTTGTAAAGATCCATGTTCCCATGCCCACCGTTGCTAAGAGAATACCTCCGCCCATTAAGACTCCGCCAGAACCAACTAAGTCGAATTTTTTATTTCCATCTTTTCCAAAACCAGTTATTTCTTTATAATTAATAGCAAATGGATAGGTGCCTAAAGTATCAAGCATATAAATGCCAAGGCTTGTGGGCACTTGCCTTACATCGTATTGAATTAGAAATAAAGAATCGTGATTGATTGATTGTATATATGCATCGAAATATCGGGTCGATGTGTGAAAAATTATCTCATTGCCGGGAAAAAAAGTTTGTATGGTGCGATTATTTTTTTTGAGAATTAGCAGATCAGAAGATTGACCTGCAGTGAAGAAGAAAGAAAAAAATCCTATAAATAAAACAAATAAAGTTTTCATCGGATCAAATGTTTTTTACAAAGAATAAAACGCCCATCAATAATACCGTGCCGAAGATGAGCAGGATTAAGCCGGAGATTTTATTAATCAGCCTGATGTTATGCACGGTTAGCTTTGATCTTAGCTTGCCTGCCAATGTTACTTTTGCCACATCAGCAGTCATGTTTATAATAAGAGTAGTGGTGAAAATAATTATACGTTCTTTTGCGGTGTGTGTAACTGCAATTGCAGTAGCTGCTGTAAGCCAGAATGCAATTACTGCCGGATTTAAGGTGTTTAGCAAAAAACCTTGTATAGCAATTTTTACATGATCGCTGGCTTTTAGCGGAGGCAAAGAAACATCTTCAGGATGTAATGGAACTTTTTTAAAAAAGAGATAATAAACGCCCATTGCTATGAGGAATAAACTTCCGGTAATCCCAATAGGTTTTTTAAAATCGAGGAGACGGGTAACTAACTCAGAGAAAATATTACTTAAAAGCACCAATAAAAAATCACTTACCCATACGCCGATAACAAAGCTAAAGCCACCCTCTTTTCCGTTATTGATACTTTGCTTAATTATAGTAAATATTACAGGCCCAACGGAAATTACCAGTAGCAGGCCCATCGCAAGACCTTTGAGTATTGCTTCAAGAACATCTGCCATGTAGAGGAGAGATATTTAATTTTTTAGTAAAAGAAGGAATATAAAACTATAATATTAAATTTCAACTTTTTCGCCCTTTAAAAATTTTTGCCAGTCTTCAAGCATTTTTCCTTTCAATACCCTGGGAAATTTATGTTGACCTCCTACCTTTCCTTTTGCTTTCATAAAATTCATAAAAGTCTTTTCACTCAACACATCAACAAAAACTTCTTTGAGAGCATGTTTCCTTTCCACCTCATAGTCATCATTGAGGTCCTTAAGCTTTTCGTCAATCATGATCTTCAGTTTTTCTGAATTCACTTTATCGTCTGTTGCAATAAACCAATGGTGAGCGAAGAAGTTGCCATATGGAACGCCGGCAACAGTAAATTCACCGATGGATATGTTAAGTTCTTCGCTCACGAGTTTGATTGCGCAGTTCATGTTATCTACACTCAGGTGTTCACCCACAAGACTTAAAAAGTGCTTTGTCCGTCCCGTGATGATTATTTCATTTTTTTCAATATCTACAAATTTTATTGTGTCACCAATCAGGTATCTCCAGGTTCCGGCATTAGTGCTTATAAGAATCGCGTAATTTTTGTTTTCTTCCACTTCATGAATCATCAAAACTTCAGGATTGGCCACCATATCCCCTTCGCTGTCAAAATTGTTATAATCGAAAGGAACAAATTCAAAAAAGATATTATTATTTAGTGCGAGCTTCATTCCTTTGGCATCCTGCCTGTTTTGATAGGCAAGAAAACCTTCGCTGGCCAAATAGGTTTCTATATAAGTAATCGGCTTACCTAAAAGTTTATTAAACCCTCTCTTATAAGGTTCCAGGGCTACGCCGCCATGTACGTAAAAAGCTAGATTAGGCCAAATCTCATGAATATTTTTAAGATTATACCGCTCTATTACTTTTTCCATACATAACTGCACCCATGCCGGAACTCCAACTAAAAATGCGATATCCCATTCTGGCGCCTTTTCCACTATCTCATCTAATTTTTTTGACCAGTCAGTATTCTTCGCAATTTTTCGTCCCGGCTTATACATTCCCTGAAACCAAAAAGGAATATTTTTAGCCTGAATGCCGCTGAGATCGCCCGCGTAATATGTAGTGGACTTTTGTAAATGTGTGCTGCCTCCAAGCATAAGCCATCCTTTGCCAACGGAAGATTTAGGAACATTTGTATAAGTTGCCAAACTAATAAGTTGACGAATACTGGTTAACGTATTTGCCCTTATCAACTCTTTGGTGATCGGGATATATTTACTCGACGATTCGCTGGTTCCGCTGCTTAAAGCAAAAAATTTAATAATTCCTGGCCAGCACACATCGGGTTTCCCATCAAGTGCTCTATACCACCATTCGTTAAAAATTTTGCCATAGTTATAAGTCGGTACTATTTGTTGAAAAGCCTTACCTGGATGTCGGCTTAAAAGAATTTCATCAAAAAGATATTTCTGGCCAAATTCAGTAAAACGCGATTTTCTAAGCAATTTTATCAGCACCTTCAATTGTTGTCTCTTAGGGGAACTCACAGGTATATTTAAAGCTCTTGAAACTGATTTTGGTAATTTGAATTCTATTAATGCCATTCAATTAGAAAGTTGAGACTTGCAACAAATTTAGTGAATACTATTACGCCCACGTAACTTTAATTTACAAGTGGCTAATAGCCCGTAAAGCTGTTTACAAATATATTAAAAATTGCCGCTTGATAACTGGAAGTTGCCATTTGCTAAATGGGAGAAAATTATTGAAGAAAAATATAAAACTTAGCACTTGAAAACATTTGCTGATCCGAATTTCTTAGAATGATGATGTGTCACAGTGCGAATTCGCTAGGAATATAATACCAGGTTTCTTGGAATATAAAAGTGTGTGTAGTTTTTAATCAGGAGGCTCCCGGCTTGTTTGGCCGGGAGTTTTGTTTTAAGGAATTAGAGGTTGTTTTATCCGGGCGTTTAAAGTGGTTTTGTAAATGGTTTACCGGGTCGCCTTTATACGCCGGGTGTAAATAATTCATTTTGGTAAAAAAATTGCACTAATTTTATTGTAAATCAGTTAGCATATCTTTACATCGGTTCCCGGTTTCCTTTTTCCGGATGTTACCCCAAATTAAAAATTAAATTAGAATTCTTAATGTACAATCACATCTGGAAAAAATATTTACCCATTATCAAAATTTTAATGAAAAAATCTGCGGCCGGGGATCAGGTATTGGATTTAAACAGGGTAGACTTTGAAAGAGCCGGCACGGGAAGAAAGGCGGGTTATAAATTCACCATTGAATTTACCGACGGGAAAGTTGGCAATGTAATTAGTGGCTCCGCACTGGCAATGCATCTTGCTGCGGTAATATTAGAAGATGATGGAGCCAAGCAAATCATAAACGAAAATAATTACGAGATAAGCCTCAATACCAAATTCCAATTATCAATCAAAAATGTAAGTGCTGCTGAGATTGGCAAATCTGCACCGAAAAAGAATGGAAAAGACACGATTGAGGAAGAACCAGAATAAATCACGCCTTTTTAATTTTAACCTACACTCTATAAATTCGTTTGAAGAAAAAATTATAGATGTTGTAATTCTATTTCAAAAATTATGAAATACGAAGTACTTTCAGAAGAGAATAATTCCACCTTCTAAAATAGTCGTTCAGCATTAAAACTTTATAAATTAGTTGCAGAGAAAGTATCTCCCTGGCTTAGGTCACCGGTCTCATATCCTTTCTTAAACCAATACATTCTTTGTGCTGATGTTCCGTGAGTAAAGGCATCCGGAGTTACTGTGCCTGTAGCTTCTTTCTGCAACCTGTCATCTCCGATGGCATTGGCTGCTACCAGCGCCTGCTCAATATCGTTAGGATCAATTACATTTTTCATTTGCTGATCGTAATGCGCCCAAACTCCCGCATAAAAATCTGCCTGCAGTTCTAGTCTTACAGAATATTTATTGTATTCCGTTTCACTCACTTGTTGCTGGATCTTTTGCAATTTTTCGGTTGTTCCAAGTAAGTATTGAATATGATGCCCTACCTCATGAGCAACAACATAAGCCATTGCGAAATCGCCTGCCACCTTAAATCGCTGATTTAATTCCTGCGCAAATGAAAGATCTATGTATACGTCATGATCTGTTGGACAATAGAATGGGCCACTTTGAGAACTTGCCTCTCCACACCCCGAAGTAGTCGCATTACGAAATAGAACCAAGGTAGGCTTTGTATAGGTTTTACCCATGTCGCCAAAAATTTTCGTCCACACGTCCTCTGTATCTTTCAATACTACTTTTACAAACGAAGCTTCTTTATCATCTGCCGCTTTTTGCTCTGCAGTCATTTCCTGCTGCTGTGGCTGTTGCTGCTGTAAATCCTGTTGCAATTGATTTACATCCCCGCCGCCTAAAAGGAATTTTGCCAATATGAAGATTACGCCAATGATTCCTCCACCAACTGCCACATGACCACCGGTTATACCTCTGCGGTCATCTACATTATCACTTTCCTGTCTGCCTTGCCATTGCATAATTAAATGGTTTGAAAATTAAAAAAAGACGTTTATAGTAACCATGATAACTCGCAAATTTATTGAGAAATTTTTTTAGAAAGCATTACACCGCAACCTTTATAAAGTATGCCGTTGAATTTTACATTTACCTTATTCTGGTATAAATAATCGCTCATTCCATCGCTGCAAAACTGGGAATAAACAATAATTGTCCACAGCGTTGTGTCAGATTTAAGCTTATAAATTGTGCTGTCTTTGCTCATTATTGGTTTTACTATAGCCGTTATAACTGGTTTTTTCCAGTCAGCCAGTTTGAACGAAATAGATTTTTTAAAATCAATATCAAGACTCCAAAAAGGTTCGTTTCCGATTGCTGCGAAGTCAATACCTTCCAATTTCTTTTTTTCCCAAACGGGGTTGTTGATGGCAAGCTTTCTTTTAGTAAGCACATAGTTTGATGAATTGCTGATAGGTATCCCATTAATTTCAACTGCCAGTAATGTATCTCTTTTTTTAACAAAATTTATTACGGGTTTATTTTTTTGAATCAGTTCAATTTTATCATTTTTTATTTGCCAATAACCTTCGCTTAATTTAGGAGCTTCGTTTTTACTCCAGGTCATTTGTTCTTCCCTAAAAGTTTTATCAGCATTAAAGAGAATCGTTTGTTGCACTCCATCACAATCCTTACATGGAAATATTCCCTGGTAAGCTCCTAAAGGAAGACTATCATCGGGTGAGGAAGCGAGCGAATCCTCAGCAATTATTGTATCCGTAACTTTTGTAGTATCTTTTACCAATACAGCTTTTTCATTTTTGGAACCGTCGTTACATGAAAAGAAAATTAAAGCAATGGCCGTAATGGTAGCAATAAATTTCATTTGCTGAATTTCCTATGAAAATAGGCCAAAAATCCGAAATATTAATTTTGGGTGCATTTCAAATTGTCGCATCTAAGCTGCAACATTAAGTTTTGTTTTTGTCAGTTGAACAATTTTATTCCAGTCATTGTTTTTCCTCACTACTCTTAGGTTAAGCATATTTTGAGCGCCGTTGCAACTCCATCTTTGACCTGACTGTTTCATTCGTTTTTGCACCAGGGTTCTATGAGTCGATTCTATGGCTCCCGATCCGATTATTCCGCAACCGGTTTTTTGATATTTGGGATAGTCCATCCTGTTTTTATTAGTAGTATAGTAGCTTATTAATTGTTTGGCTTTTTCGGTGTTGTTACCTTTCCTTTTTATATTGCTTATTACCGCTTGCACTTTGCCTGTCAATAGCAATTGTTTTTGTTTATCGGTCCATAATTTTTCTTTTGCTTTATCAGTAAAGATAGTCGCTGAAAATTCATGTAAATGTTCACAAACATGATAATAATCCAAAATGGAAACTGCCTGCGGAAAAGCATCTTCAATCCAGTTTTTTATCCACGCTGCTCCATCTGAAACAAACACCAACCGGCTGCCTAAATTCCCATATTTATCTATTAAGTTATCCATAATTTCTGTAAACTTTTTATGACTCCCTAAATAAGCTGTGTATTGTGAATTGCTTATCCAGCCTGGTTTTACTTCGGCATGTATACAATCGTTGCTTTTAAATATCCTTCCTGCTTTTACTTCACTCCACCCTTGTTCCCTGGTCAGTATCATCGAGCCATCTACTTCTATATACAAGGCTTCATCTTTTTTAACCGCAGATAAAGTAGCCTCTTCATTTACTGCTGAGCCAACTGCCTTTCCATAATAATCAGTTACCCTGTAAATTTGTGTTTCACTTACTTCTATTTGCAGCATTTCTTTAAGAACTTCATTGCTTTTTTCATAGCTGTCTAACTGGCCGCAATAGGTCATCAATTGTTGCATACGCGGACTTATTTGAAAACCATTTACTGCCTGGCTAAAGTAATGGCTTTTGGCTATGGTTATTTCCCCGAAAACTGTTAGAGTTTTTTTTTCTCCTGTCGCCAGGAAGATCACTGATATTTTTCTCTAAAACCTCTCGCCCCATCTTTGCCCAAAGCTTTATAAAATCATTTTCGTAATCATAAAAATTGTCAATTTTGTTTAATGTGTTCAACTCATCATAATGTGAGGACATGGCTTCTATTAATTGTTCTTTTGTCATAGTAATGGGTTTTTGTGCCTCAAATTTACTATTTGTTATGCGACAATTTGAAATGCACCCTTAATTTTTAAAGCCCGTTTCTGTAATGAACCAAAAATGGCAAATTAACCATGCATAAATAACTAATTTATTTGTCAATAAATGCTAAATAAGTTAGTGTTGATAACTTATAATATATATCTTTGCACAACTAATATCTTTACAAAATTAAAAAAGCTCAATTAATTTTTTATGGCAAATACGGAAAAAAATGCTGACAAAAGTTCTGAGAAACTTAAGGCGCTCAGGCTTACTATTGATAAAATCGATAAAGACTTTGGAAAAGGTAGTGTGATGATGATGAACGAACGTTCACAGGAACCACAGGCTGTAATTTCTACCGGTTCTATTGGACTTGACGTAGCATTAGGAATTGGCGGATTACCCAAAGGCCGCGTTGTTGAAATATACGGGCCTGAATCTTCGGGTAAAACAACGCTGGCTATCCATGTAATAGCAGAAGCCCAAAAGAAAGGTGGTATGTGTGCAATAATTGATGCCGAGCATGCCTTTGACAGTGCCTATGCCAAACGGTTAGGCGTAGACGTAGATAATCTTTTAATAAGTCAACCTGATTACGGTGAACAGGGCCTGGAAATTGCTGATAGGTTAATACTTTCAGGCGCATTGGATGTAGTGGTTATAGATTCCGTTGCAGCACTGGTTCCTAAAAGTGAACTTGAGGGTGAAATGGGTGACAGTAAAATGGGCATGCAGGCGAGACTCATGAGCCAGGCTTTAAGAAAACTGACAGCTACTATAAGCAAAACAAATTGTTGCTGTATATTCATTAATCAGTTGAGAGATAAGATAGGTGTTATGTTTGGGAATCCTGAGACAACAACTGGCGGTAATGCGTTGAAGTTTTATGCATCAGTTCGGCTTGATATCCGGCGTATGGCGCAGATAAAAGATGGTGACGAATCTATAGGAAACCGCGTTAAAGTAAAAGTGGTTAAGAATAAAGTTGCGCCTCCTTTTCGCATTGCAGAATTCGATATCATCTTTGGTGGTGGCATTTCAAAAACGGGAGAGATAATTGATATGGGTGTGGAAATGGGAGTTATTCAAAAAAGTGGTAGCTGGTTTAGCTATGACACTACTAAACTTGGCCAGGGCCGTGATTCAGTTAAGCAACTTTTGGTTGATAACCCTGAATTAGCTAATGAGCTTGAAGGAAAGATAAGAGCAAAGATTGCGGAGGTGAATGCTGCGTAATTTTTTTAGATAATTTTTGAAGAAAGGCCATCTGTAAAAGGATGGTTTTTTTTGTTTATGAATAGTTGATAGAAAAAGAAAAATAAATTAATCTCAATCGGGCAACTATTTTTTACAAACATGCATTTATACCTTTATAAACCAGTATAACATTTGTAGATTTTTTACATGGAAACATCAGAACTGATTAAGGAAGCTAAGCAGGGAAGCACTGCCGCCCAGAAATACCTGTTTGATCAGTGGGCGGGAAAAATGCATATAATATGTCGTCGCTACGTAAAAAGTCCTGAGGATACGGAAGAATTATTGCTTGATGGTTTTTACAAGTTCTTTAAAAAAATAAACAGCTTTAATTACAAAAGTGACGCTGCTTTATACATGTGGTTAAAGAAAATTATGATTAATGAGTGCCTGATGTTTTTGCGAAAGAAAAATGTATTCACTATTGTAACGGAAGCTACAGTGCAGGAAATGCCTCTGCAGGAAGATGCATTGGATAAATTATCGGCCGGTGAAATTTTCAATTTAATTATTCAGTTGCCGGTTGGATACCGCACAGTGTTTAGCCTGTATGTTATAGAAGGATTGCCGCATAAAGAAGTTGCAGCATTATTGAATATTTCAGAAGGAACTTCAAAATCGCAATTAAGCAAAGCAAAGGTTTTATTACAAAAAATGTTATTACAAAACGATATGGATTATGATAAACGAAAAACCAAATAATAATAGTGATTGGATAAATAAACTTGGGAACCTTGAAGGTTTAGCGGGAGAGAAATTTGATAAAGAAGTTTCCTGGGAAAAGCTCCATTCGCGTTTACAATCGAATCCAAAAAGCAAAAGAATAGTCTGGTATTGGATGGCAGCGGCTTGCTTATTTTTTGCATTTTTTATATCATTCTTTGTATCAAATAAAGAAGAAGTTGATTCTGTGAAAAATAATTTGGCAAAAAAGAAAATTAACTCATTATCACCGCAGGACATACCAAGGATCAATAGGGACACTTCTTCAATCATTTATTCTTTATCAATTAAAAATAAAACGACCGCTAATTCAATTAAAGAAAGAAATAAAATTATTAGGCATAAAACTTTATCAACTCAAATTATTCAGGATAAAAAAGAAGAAATCGCTATAAAGGAAATAAACATCAAAGCTGTAATACCTGTTGATACTGCAATTAACATTGTTGCTAATTTACCTGGAAAGAAAAAATTGAAAGTTGTTCATATAAATGAATTAGGTGATCCGGTTGCAGAATCTCCAAACATTGCCAGGAATAATGAACAACATTCTTTTCAATTTAAATTCATGAACCAGGAAGTCTATACACGATCATCACCCGCCGTTACCAAAACGGGATTTAAAATTTTTACAACAAAAAACCTCACAACAAATTAAAATGAAAAAGCTTATTAGTGTATTGATGCTTATTACAAGCATCACAGCAAATCTTTGTGCACAATCAACCACCGCATCGGACAAAACTTTTCAGGTTCCTGAAAATATAATAATCACCAGGCGCTTCTACATAAACCTTGAGAAAGGTAATAAGATGGTGATTGAGGTTAGCGATATTGCAGATCTTAACCGTATGGCAAACCTTGATTCATTGTTACAAATATTTTTGAATGATATAACGCCATTAAAAGATTCGCTTGCAGATCCGTTGACTTCAAAACGCATAGATTATGTTACAGATGCCCAGGGAAGAAAAAAAATCAGATTTCAACAATTTCAGCCAAAGGGAGCAAGCTTCTTAATAAATAATGGGGACTTAGCGTCGTTAAGAACCGAACAAGACACCATAAATATAATTGGTATAATAACCAATCCTCCAAAGCCTGTAGAGAAAATCAGCTTAAGAAATCCAAGGTACTACCATTTTACTTTTTATTTAAATAACATAAGTGAGATTACCAGCTATATGAATGGAATTCTTACCGGGAAAATAAGAACTATTCAAAATAATATAAATGGCAAATGGCCAATTGTTTTAGGCAGCGGTTTCCATTACATTAAAAAAGACCGTTCTATAACTGCTGATAAACCAAAAGGATTTACACCAGCAGGAACGGGGGATTTTCTTGCTGGTAATATTACCGTCAATGTGCAGAATTACAAGAATTATTTTGTTCCCTCTTTCAGCATAGGCACAAGACTTACATTAACGAACAGGGAAAGAACTTTTAAATGGGAACCGGGATTATTTTGGGAACCGCATTTTCTTTTTGCAAGAGATAGCCAGAATAAATTGCGATACTTACAGAAACGATTTTCTAACGTTTACTTACGGCCAGGGCGGAACGAAAGATTATGATCCAAGAAAAGATTTTTCTTTCAGTGCGGTGCTTTCATTGGGTTATCTTATTAACAGGAACGGAGATTTCTTTGAGAAAAATACTTTCCGCTTCGGTGCGGGTAAACTTTCGATATCGAAAACAACCATTGAGCCTTCGCTATATTTTAATAATTTTTTTAAAGGCGTAACTCCTGGAATAAGAATTAGTCAATACTTTTAAATTGAAAAGTATTTTCAAAATTTCCATGAGCAAAATTGAAACACATCCTTTTAAACCGTTTATTCCAGCCGAGGCAACCACACTTATTGTTGGTAGTTTTCCTGGCAAAGATATTACTCAAAAAAAATTAAGCGAAGATGATTGGTATTATGGAACAAAGCGAAACCAGTTTTGGAATATTATTTCCGGCGTGTATAATATTGACTTAAAAAACGCCGCAGATAAAAAAGAGTTATTTACTATGAAAGGAATTGCAATTGCAGATATTATTTTAAAGGCGCAAAGGAATGCAATAAATAATTCCGACGCCAATCTTGACGTGATCGCTTATAATGATAAAGCCATCAAAAAAATTTTAGCGTATACTTCATTTCAGCGTATTTTTTATACAAGCAGGTTTGTAGAAAAACATTTCTTAACGCTATTTCCCGGGATAAAAAACTGCGAATGTCTTCCATCGCCATCACCACGATACGCAAGAATGAGTATTGGGGAAAAGATTGCATATTATAAGAAGAGGTTGCCGGTGTGACATTATCATTTTAACCTCAATTCAGCCACGCACTCAATATGATGTGTGTGTGGAAACATATCAACCGGCTGCAACTTTGCTACTGAAAATTTTTCACTGAGTAATTGAAGGTCTCTTGCCTGAGTGGCAACATTACAGCTTACATACACAATTTTTTCAGGAGCAATTTCCAAAAGTTTTTGAATGAGTTTTGCGTGTAGGCCTGCCCGTGGTGGATCAACAATAACTATATCGGGCCGGCCATGTTCAACAAAAAAGGTATCGTCGCAAATTTCAATAACATCTCCGCAAAAAAATGATGCATGACTAATATTGTTAAGTGCAGCATTTTCTTTTGCATCTTTAATTGCATCTTCAACAACATCAACACCAATAATTTTTTTTGCATGGTTGCTTAAAAAAATTCCAATACTTCCGGTGCCGCAATACAAATCATAGACAATTTCATTTCCATTCAATGCAGCAAAATCTTTTACAACATTGTATAATCTTTCGGCCTGTCTGGTATTCGTTTGAAAAAAAGATTTGGGAGAAATTTTAAAATTAAAATCTCCCAGCTTTTCAATTATATATCCTTTTCCGCAAACAATGTTTGTTTCAATATCATAAATAGTATCGTTCCATTTAGTATTTATTGTGTAGAGCAATGTGGTAATTGATGGAACTTTTTCCAGCAAATGTTTGCAGATTTTTTCTCTTTCATTTTTATCATCATAACCAAAAACGATATTTACCATCAATTCACCGGTTGTGGAATATCTTATAATAATATTTCTTAGCCAGCCTTTATGTTGTTTTATATCATAATAACTATATCTGTTTGCAATAGAAAAGTCCCGCAATGTATTTCGTATTGTATTGTTCACATCATCCATTAACCAGCATTCGTTGACGTCAATTATTTTATCATACAAACGTGGAACATGATAACCCAATGCTCCGCCTGGCCACGAGTCATCTTGTAATTCTTCCAGTTCTTTTGAAGTTAAAAATTTTTTATTACTGAAAGTAAACTCAAGTTTGTTTCGGTACGAGATTGTAAGTCCAGATCCAACAATTGGCAGCATTATTATTTCATTGAGTTTGCCTATTCTTTTAAAAGCATCAGCTGCTTCCTGTTGCTTATATTCAAGTTGTTTGTTATAAGGAAGCATCTGCCATTTACATCCGCCGCATGTCCCAAAGTGAATACAAAAAGGTTCAACCCTTTCTTTACTAAATTGTCTTATTGTAATTACCTTTCCTTCGGCCCAGTCTTTTTTATTTCGCGTAATTAATAAATCAACGGTATCGCCTGGTACTGCACCGTCAATAAAAATAACCTTACCATCCACCCGGCTAAGCGCTTTCCCTTCAGCGGCATAACCCGTAACAGGCACATTTTCCAGTGTAATTTTTTTTCTTTTCATCTAAAAGTAAAAGTAGGTTATAGGCCCGACGGTTAATTATAATTACTACAAAATGTTAAGTATTTTGCATGACTATTGATTTTTAGTCAATTTAAATATTTTTGTTTCCCTATCCCAAAATCATGAAGATATTTTTTAGCGTAAGCGTTTTTCTTGCTATGTTCTCTGCTTCTTTTGCGCAGGGGTTTAAGGTTACTTTACAAACACCCAATTACACCGGCGGCCTGGCTTATCTTACCTATTATTATGGTAAAAATATTAATATAGAAGATTCCGCAATTATAAGCGATAACGGTGTTGCAGTTTTTGAAAAAAATGAAAAGCTGCTTCCGGGTGTTTACTCAATTGTTTTTCCCGGCAAAAATAAATTGTTTGATTTTCTTGTGGGTAAAGAACAGGAGATTTCCATTAAAGCTGATACTACCGATCTTATCAATAAAACGACTGTAACAGGTTCAAAAGAGAATGTTCTTTTTCAACAATATCAAAAATTTGTTGCAGCAAAAGGAGTCAACTTGCAGGCAGAAATAAACAGCTACAAAGCTTCCAAAACTAAAAGTGATAGTCTTCTGCACGAAAAGAATTATAACGATTTCAATAAAGAACTGAATGACTACAGGGATAAAATAATAAATGAAAATCCCCAATCAATGCTCGCTGCATTGCTTACCAGTATGAAGGAACCGAAAGTTTTAATTGCAAAACCCGTTACACGGGAAGATTCGGTAAATAATTACAATTATTACAAGCAACATTATTGGGACGGAATTACGTTTATGGATGACCGTATTATTCGTACTCCATTTTTTTTACCAAAGCTTGAAAAATATTTCAGGGAAGTTTTATCAGCTGCGCCGGACTCAATTATTCAGGAATCTGATTATTTATTATTGAGGGCAAGAACAGCTCCGGAAATGTATAAGTTTTTGTTGAACTGGCTTACCGACGAATATATCTATCCGAAATATATGGGGCAGGATGCTGTGTTTGTTCACCTCTTTGAAAAATATCATTCCAAGGGAGTTTCGTCATGGCTGAATGAGAAGCAAATGACAGTAATTTCAAATAGGGCTTACATGCTAATGTCAAACCTTATCGGGCAACAGGCAGCTAATCTCGAGATGGTTGATTCGTCAGGTAAATCAAGGGCTCTGTATGAAGTAGAGGCTCCTTTTACTATTGTATGTTTTTGGGATCCTACTTGTAGTCATTGTCGCGAAGAAGTACCACAGTTGGATTCAATGTATAAAGCCAAATGGCAAAAGGAAGGGGTGAAAATCTATGGGGTTCTTACCGAGACTAAAGAACAATCCAAATGGAAGGAATTTATGATTAAGAACAATTTGCAAAGCTGGATAAACGTTTATCAAACCGATCAGCAAAAGAAAATTGAAGAAGATGCAAAAAAGCCTTCTTATAAACAATTGTATGACGTAACTCAAACACCTACTTTGTATTTGCTGGATAAGGATAAACGTATTATTGCAAAAAAATTAACATGGCAACAAATGGATGATTTACTTCAAATGAAAATTAATAATAAGCCTGCCAGTAATATTAAAACCGCCGAAAAATAAATTTTAATGATGTAATCATTGAGGAAAGTTATGAACCCATTCCAATAAATTCTGTCTGATGAAAAAACTCTTTTTGTTTACTACCCTTTTATTTTTTGCTTCAATCATTTATAGCCAGACACTTTTTACTTACGGAAAGTATGCCGTTAGTAAGAGTGAATTCCTTCGTGCATACAATAAAAATAAAACTGTTACATCAGATAAAAGGCAAGCACTGAAAGATTACCTTGATCTTTATATAAAATTTAAATTGAAGGTGCAGGCCGCAAAAGACATGCAGCTTGATACGCTTCCTTCATTACAATCTGATCTGCAAAATTTCAGAGCCCAGATTGAAAACAATTATTTGCAGGACGATAAAGAAGTAGAATCATTAGTAAATGAAGCTTTTAACAGGAGTCAGAAGGATATCCACGTACAACATTTTTTTGTTTCCATTAACAGTAAAATGTTACCTGCTGATACAGTTAAATTATACAAGGCAATTAATGAAGCATACGATGAACTAAAAAAGGGCGGAACAAATTATGATGAAATAGTTTCTGAAATTAAAGAAAAAATTGCTCCGCTGGAGGGAAGTGATTTAGGTTGGATAACAGTTTTCACTCTGCCGTATGAGTTTGAAAACATCGTGTATAACCTAAAGCCTGGCCAGGTAAGTAAACCATATCGCTCTAAAAAGGGATGGCATATTTTTAAGAATGAAGAAGAACGCACCGCTGTTGGAAAAATTAAAATTGCCCAAATTTTATTTGCAGTGCCGGCTGGTAATATCAGCATGAGAGATCATGCAAAGCAAATAGCTGACTCGGTATACAAAGCATTGAAATCGGGTGCGGATTTCGGCGAATTAGCCAAACAATACAGCAACGACAGGAGAACATACATGAACAATGGTATTATGCCTGAATTTGGTGTGACAACTTATGACGGCACCTTCGAAAAAGTTGCATTTTCCCTAAAAAATGATAGCGATATTTCGCAACCTTTCCAAACAGAGTTTGGTTATCATATTATTAAGCGACTCTCCCGATCACCCATACCCGAAAATGAAAACGATGAGGCTTTTATGGCTAATCTTAAACAGCAGGTACTCGCAGATAGCCGCATCGCATCAGCAAAGGAAAAATTCTTAAAAGACGTGTTGGTTAAAACGGGATACAAAAAGAACAACGCTATAAACGAAAAAGATCTTTGGACGGTAACCGATACGTTTGCTATTTCAAATAAGAAAATATCATCTGGTAATGTAAATGAAAACACTATCCTCTTTTCTTTTAACAATGCAAAAGTAAAAGTAGGAGACTGGATGCAGTATATAAGGAGCGTAAAGACCGCCTATGCTGCTCATGCAGAACAAACCCATGATGAACTTTATAAAAATTATGTTTCGGTAGCAGCTACGGAAAATTATAAAAACCGGTTGGAGAATTTTAATCCGGAATTTAAATATCAGTTGCAGGAATTTAAAGACGGTAATATGCTTTTTGAAATCATGGAACGTAAGGTTTGGTCCAAGGCTTCTTCAGATAGCGTTGGGCTCGAGCAGTATTATAATGAACATAAAACCAACTATAAATGGAATGCGAGTGCTGATGCCGTTTTGTTTTCATGCTCTAATGAAACGGCGGCCAAAACTGCCATTGAAGAAATAAACAAAGGAAAAAACTGGAAAGATGTCGTAAAAGATAACTCACAAGTACAGGCAGATTCGGGAAGATATGAGCTTAGCCAGGTTCCGGTGAAGAGCAAAACTGATTTTACGCCGGGTTTGTTAACGCAGCCGGTCGTGAACAGCGGAGATGGGACAGCAATATTTTCATTAATTATTAAAACATATCCAGGCGATGAGCAGCGTAGTTTCGCCGATGCCCGTGGATTAGTTATTAATGATTACCAGAATTTGCTTGAAAAGAAGTGGATTGAAGAGTTGAAGAAAAAATATCCCGTAGTTGTAAATGAAAAAGTTTTTCAGTCAATTCAATAAATTGCAAAAACATTCTTTCTGTTATTATTTTAAAAATATTTTGAGCAGCTGCTCAAAATAATTTACAGGTGGCCTTGTTTAATAAATAAAGTTTGAAGATTATTAGACCAATTCCTTGACTGCATTGGCAATTACATGAGGCTTTCCTAAAGTATAATAATGCAAAACGGGTACACCAACTTTTTTCAATTCCTTCGATTGTGCTAAAAGCCACTCTGTTCCCACAATTTCCACATCAGCGTCTGTTTTGCATTTAAGAATTTCATTACTTAGTTCTGTAGGAATATCTACGTGGAAGGTGCGTGGTAAAACGGAAAGTTGCTTTTTGGACGTAATTGGTTTAAGGCCTGGTATTATAGGTATTTCAATGCCAGCTTCCCTGCATTTTTTTACAAAATCAAAATATTTTTTATTGTCAAAAAACATTTGCGTGGTTATATAATCTGCACCTGCATCAACCTTTAGCTTAAGGTATTTTAAATCACTTTCCATATTTGGTGCCTCAAAATGTTTTTCCGGGTAACCTGCAACGCCGATACAAAATTTGGTTTTGTAACCATCCCTTATATCTTCTTCTAGATAAATTCCATTATTGAGATTAACGGTTTGTTTTAACAGATCTAACGCATAAGCGTGTCCGTTTTTTTCAGGCTCAAAAATTGTTTCATTTTTTGCTGCGTCGCCACGCAATACCAATACATTATCAATTCCTAAAAAAGCAAGATCAATTAATGCATTTTCAGTTTCCTGCAAATTGAAGCCACCGCATATTAAATGTGGCACAGCATCAATTTTATAATGATTCATTATAGCTGCGCAAATGCCAACGGTACCCGGTCTTTTGCGAACCTCGATTTTTTCAAACGTACCATCCGCTTTCTTTTTAAAAACCTGCTCGCTGCGGTGGTAAGTTACATTTATAAATGCCGGATCGAATTCCATTAAAGGATCAAGGTGGTTGTAAATGGACTCTATCGTTTTACCCTTCAGTGGCGGTAATATTTCAAATGACACTGCGGTACCGCTCGCCTCTTTTATATGATCAGTAACTTTCATTTTTACAAAATAGATGCAAAAGTAAACTCAAAAAATCAATAGTCAATAATCAATAGTCAATAGTCAATAACGTCAATGACTAATGACGCAATGACTAAATGACTAATCAGGAGAAAGAAGTTAGCATATTATTAATGTTCGTTCGCTTATTTTTGTTTAAATACTTTGTTTTGAACCAGACTATTTACGCAAAAGAACTCACTAAAAATTATGGCAAGCGAACAGTTACCAACAAGGTTTCTTTCCAGGTTGGCCAGGGAGAAATTGTGGGACTGCTCGGGCCTAACGGCGCTGGCAAAACAACTTCTTTTTACCAGGTGGTAGGATTGGTTAAGCCTGATGATGGGGATGTATTTCTTAATGATATAAACATAACCAACCTGCCAATGTATAAAAGAGCAAAAATGGGATTGGGTTACTTACCACAGGAAGCAAGCGTGTTCAGAAAGCTTACCGTGGAAGATAATATTGCTGCCGTTTTGGAAATGACGAGACTCACCAGGGCCGAACAAAAAGAGAAACTAGAGACGCTAATTGAAGAACTTAATCTTGCTCATGTTCGTAAAAGTAACGGGGATGTTTTAAGCGGTGGTGAAAGAAGGCGAACGGAAATAGCACGTGCATTGGCTGTAGATCCAAAATTTATTTTGCTCGACGAGCCTTTTGCGGGTATTGATCCTATAGCAGTTGAAGATATACAATCAATAGTTACCAGGCTCAAATATAAAAACATCGGAATTCTTATTACAGACCACAACGTGAACGAAACCCTCTCAATTTGTGACAGAGCCTATTTGCTTATTGAAGGCAAAATATACAAACATGGCACTGCCGAAGAACTTGCAAAAGACGAACAGGTCCGTCGTCTTTATCTCGGCAGAAATTTTGAGCTAAAAAGAAAAGACTATCTGCACACTGATGCTATAAAATAATTTGTAAATTAGTTATAGATTAAATTGCTCCGGCCCCTTTTTATAAATAAATACAAGCTATTATATATACGATCCTTAGTTTTATCTTTATAAAATAAACAAATAGTTTTAAATGAAGCTGTTGAGTCCTGTCATATCGAGATTAGCAAGGCTTCGTCTATGGCGTGTTCAAAACTGGATTAGTTTCCCGGTTGCAGCACAACGCAATGTTTTGCAAAACCTCGTAACGCAGGCGCAATACACCGAGTTTGGCCGTAAATATTCTTTTTCGCAACTTTTTACAATCAAGGACTTTAAAAAGCGTATACCCATTCATGAATACGATGACATAAAGCCTTATATATTACGAATGATGAGTGGCGAAGAGAATGTTTTATGGAATACGCCTATTAATTGGTTTGCAAAAAGCAGCGGTACCACGTCTTCAAAAAGCAAGTTTATTCCTATTAGTGAAGAATCACTGAAGGAAACGCACTTCAAAGGTTCAAAAGATGTTCTCACCAATTACTATGAGAATTTCCCGGATAGCGACTTACTTACAGGTAAGAGCCTTGTTGTTGGCGGAAGCCACCAGGTAAATGCATTGAATGAAGAAATACAGTATGGTGATCTCAGTGCAGTTTTAATGCAGAATACACCCTTTTGGGGACATTGGATACGAACACCGGAATTAAGTATAGCATTACTTGATGAATGGGAAAGTAAAATTGAAAAGCTGGCGCAAAATACTATCAATGAAAATGTAACCTCAATGGCGGGAGTTCCTACATGGACCATTGTTTTGATCAAACGTATCCTGGAAATTTCCGGAAAGAAAACATTAAAAGAAGTTTGGCCTAATCTTGAATTGTATATTCATGGTGGAGTTTCGTTTACGCCTTACCGTGAGCAATTGCAAAAACTTGTAGGCGCTCCAATTAATTATCTTGAAATTTACAATGCAAGCGAAGGATTTTTCGCGGCACAGAATATGCCCGATACTGATGGGATGTTGCTTTTTGCGGATCATGGTATATTTTACGAATTTATGCCTGTAGAAGAATATGGAAATCCTAATGCAAAAACTTTTGGATTGGACCAGGTTAAACTTAATAAGAATTATGCTCTTGTGATAAGTACTAACGGAGGCCTTTGGAGGTACCTTGTTGGCGACACTATTCAGTTTACATCGCTCCGTCCCTTTAAAATAAAAGTTACTGGCCGATTAAAACATTATATGAATGCATTTGGAGAAGAGGTGATAGTAGATAATGCTGACAAAGCAATAGCGATAGCATCAGCAAAAACAAACGCAATTGTAAGCGACTATACAGCCGCACCGGTTTTTTTTAGTGAGCAGGAGAATGGCGCACATGAATGGTTAATAGAATTTGATAAGCTACCAGATAATATGGATCAGTTTATCATGTATCTTGATGAAGCATTAAAATCAGTAAACAGCGATTATGAAGCAAAGAGATATAAAAACATTGCGTTGAGAATGCCCATCGTTCATGCTATTGAAACGGGGACATTCAGGCGATGGCTTAAACAAAAAGGAAAACTTGGCGGCCAACATAAAGTGCCGCGATTAAGCAATGAAAGAAATTTAATTGAAGAGATGCTTGCAATGGTTAATACGGGATTAATGAATTTAATTTGACAAAAAAAATAGAAATAAAAGGATGTAATTATGAAATTATTGGAAAACAGGGTTGCGATAATAACAGGCGGTAGTCGTGGTATTGGAGAGAGCATCGTTTTGAAGTTAGCCGAAAGCGGGGCTAATGTTGCCTTTACATTCGTAAGTAGCGAAGAAAAAGCAAAATTGCTCGAAGAGAAAATAAAAACTCTCGGCGTTCACGCTAAAGCATATAAAAGTAATGCCGGTAGTTATGAAGAATGCGAAGCGATGGTAAGTGATGTTGTAAAAACGTTTGGTACCGTTGACATTTGTGTAAACAATGCAGGGATTTCAAAAGATAACTTATTGCTTCGAATGACACCGGAGCAATGGGATGAAGTAATGACAACGAACCTTAAAAGCGTTTTCAATATGACGAAACAGGTTATACGCCCCATGATGAAATCAAAGAAAGGGAGTATAATTAATATGAGTTCAATAGTAGGTGTACGTGGGAATGCAGGGCAGAGTAGTTATGCTGCAAGCAAGGCTGGCATAATTGGATTTACGAAATCTATTGCCGCAGAGTTAGGTAGCAGAAATGTACGATGTAATGCTATTGCACCAGGTTTTATTGAAACCGATATGACGCACTATCTTAAAGAAGGAGAAGCTGCAAAATCCTTTCTCGATAAAATTCCACTAGGAAGATTTGGCAGTGCAGAAGAGATTGCCAATGTTACACTCTTTCTTGCAAGTGACCTGAGTTCCTATGTTACAGGACAGGTAATAAGTACATGCGGTGGATTGAACATGTAATTGCCGAATGGTAAGATTAAGCAAATGCTATAAAAAGTTCCTAAATCTAATTTATGACTTCATACGAAAAATTACTTTCGGATAATAAAACATGGGCGCAAAAACAGGTTGACAATGATCCTGAATTTTTTAAACGATTATCTTCTCTCCAAACTCCTGAGTTTTTGTGGATTGGTTGCAGTGACAGCCGCGTTCCGGCAGATAAAATTACCGGAACCCAACCGGGTGAAATATTCGTTCATCGCAATATTGCCAATATGGTTGTACACACTGATGTAAACCTATTGAGTGTTCTTGATTTTGCTGTAAATCATTTAAAAGTTAAACATGTTATCGTTTGCGGGCATTATGGCTGCGGCGGCATAAAGGCCGCTATGACGAGCCATGATTATAAATATGTGCTTAATATGTGGCTGCGAAACATTAAAGATGTTTACCGTTTATATCGCGACGAATTATCAGCGATTACTGACGAAGAAGATCGTACAGACCGACTCGTAGAGCTTAATGTAAAAGAGCAGGTAGTGCATTTGGCGAAAACATCTATTATACAACGGGCATGGCTAAACGAACAACGGCCTCATTTGCATGGATGGGTATACGGATTGAAAGATGGATTAATAAATTCGGTTTTTGAAATGGAAGCAGGTACTCATATTGATCCGTTATATGAGTATGATGATTTGTAAAGCGATTATTTTAATTGAAAACTTTTTATTTTAGTTTAACCTTGAGTTTTGCAATTGCATTTTTTGTAAACTCACTTAATACCAATTTGCCACTTATTGCCGCTCTTTCATGCAAAATTGTATCCCAGTCTTCGGTGCCTTGCCAAAATATTTTTTTCATTTCTCTCATGGCTTCAGGATTTGAATGTGCAAGTGCATTAGAAAGCCTGTAGATTGATTCATCCATGTTTTGAATAGACTCATGAACTTCAGCAAACAATCCTTTCTTCTTTGCCCAATCAGCGTTTCTCCAGAGCGTAGCGTCTACGGCTAATTGGCTGTATGCTGAAATTCCGATTTTTCTTTGAATGGCCGGCCCTACTACGAAAGGCCCAATTCCTAAAGATAGCTCACTCAACTTCACATCTGCTTCCCTTACTGCAATCGCATAATCGCACGCAGCCACAAGTCCTACTGCGCCACCAACCGCTTTTCCCTGGATACGGCCGATAATTAGTTTATTGCATTTGCGCATAGCGTTGATGACATTCGCAAATCCTTCAAAGAAATGAATTCCGTCCTTTTCGTTCTGGATGGCAAGTAATTCTTCGAAACTGGCTCCCGCACAAAATGCACCTTCGCCGGCACTCCGAAGTATCAATACTTTTGTGTCATGCGTTCCCGCGTAATGAATTTCCTGTGCCAGTTCATCAAGAATTTTGGCGGGAAGAGAGTTGCTTTGAGGATGATAAAATTCGATCGTGGTAATTCCATGTTCTGTGTGAGATTTTACGTATCCGTTGTCTGGCATATCTTAAAATTAATTTATCGGCTTAAGTAAGCTGCGAAGTTATAATCATTTTTAATTTATCATTATTATTTATATTTAAAAAACTTACAGGCTATTGTTTTCTTTTGACCATGGTTAGTATTGTTGCAACGCCAATTACAGGATCGTCTGTTTCATCCAAAATTTCTACATACCATTTTACTATTCCCTTCGGTATATCGCTACCCTTTATTAACGGTATATCAGGATTTAAATCTTTTAATTCCTGTTGAATTTTTTCTTTGCAAGTGAAACGAACATAAATTTCATTACCGGGATAAACAGGTTTTGTAAAACGCAATTCATCAATTCCGTAATTAAGCAGGACAGGATTTTTCTCAATATTATCAACGAATAAGCCCGCTGCAGCACTCATTATGAAATAACCGTGAGCCACTTGTTGCTCAAACATCGTATCATTAAAATCAGTCGTTTTTATATGCGCATAAAAATGATCTCCACTCAGATCGGCAAACTTGTCAATGTCTTCAGAAGTAATTACTCTTTTATCTGTAATAAGTTGATCTCCTATTTCAAGTTCTTCAAAATATTTTTTAAATGGATGAATTGCAGAAATTTTTCCTTTTGCCTTAGGCTGATAAACATTTGTTATAGCAGTAAGCATTGTTGGAGAACCCTGGATGGCAACCCTTTGCATATAATGTTTTATCCCACGTAAGCCGCCCATCTCTTCGCCTCCGCCGGCACGTCCAGGTCCGCCATGAATTAGCATTGGCAGCGGTGAGCCATGGCCCGTGCTTTCTTTTGCATCTTCACTATTAAGCACTAAAATTCTTCCATGAAAAGTGCCTGCTCCTAATACATAATTTCTTGCAAAATGATTGCTTGAAGTAACGACTGAACTACACAATGAGCCCTTACCTTTTTTTGCCAGTTCAATTGCGTCATCAATATTTTTATATGGCATTATTGTACTTACCGGTCCAAATGCTTCTACGTTATGAGGTTCCTCCGATATAAAAGGTTTTTCATTTATTAATAACAAAGGGCTAATAAATGCCCCTTTGTTGATGTCTGCATCAATCAACGCAACACTATCGAGGCTGCCATAAATTAACTGAGATGTGGCTAACAATTTTTGAACCTGGCCTAATACTTCTTTTTTTTGAGATTGCCCTGCGAGGGAACCCATTCTTACTTTTTCATTTTCAGGATTTCCAATAGTGGTTTGAGCCAACGACTTACCAATGGCTTTCCATACATCTTCCATTTTATTTTCGGGCGCAAAAATTCTTCTTATCGCCGTACATTTCTGTCCTGCCTTTGAAGTCATTTCTTTTCTTATCTCTTTAATAAAAATATCCCACTCGGGCATATCGGGAGCAACATCGTTGCCGAGTACAATACAATTCAATGAATCTGCTTCGAGATTAAAAGGCACGTTTTCTTTAAGAATATTTGGATTGCTTTTTAATTGTAAGCCTGTAGATGCGGATCCTGTAAAAGTGATTACGTCCTGCGATGTAACGTGATCCAATATGTCGCCGGCGCTTCCACACAATAATTGCAAACTTCCCTCCGGTAAAATATTTGACGAAATAATTTCACGTACAACCATTTCCGTTAGATAAGATGTAATTGTTGCTGGTTTTACAACTGCGGCTACGCCTGCCAGTAAGTTTACGGCAATTTTTTCCAGCATGCCCCAAACAGGAAAATTAAAAGCATTAATATGAACAGCAACTCCTTCTTTAGAAAGTAAAATATGTTGTGCAGCGAAAGTGCCGCCTTTACTTAATCCTATGTTATCGCCATCCAATGCAAAAATTTCGTCAGGTAATTTCCTTCTAAGCGAAGCGTTAGAAAAAAGATTTCCGATGCCGCCTTCAATATCAACCCAGCTATCGGCACGAGTTGCACCGGTTTTATAACTGAGCGAATAAAATTCTTCCTTATGTTCCAGCAAATGCAGCGCCAGTGCTTTCAGCATTCTGCCCCGTTCATGAAAAGTCATTTTACGAAGAGCAGCACTTCCCTTTGTTCTTCCGTAATCCAGGAGGGACGCGAAGTCTAACCCTTTGGTGGTTGCAGTTGCAATCAAATTTCCATTCACCGCATTGTATAATTGTTGTCCGTCGCCGTCGCCTTCAATCCAGTTTCCCATTACGTAATTACCTAATTTCTTCATGGTGTCTTAATTAGGAATCAAAATTAACACTACTAGCCGATCAGATATAAAAATGAAAAGTGCGGGAAGATAAAATAAAAACCGAAAGCTTTATACTAAGCCAAACTGCCGTAAATGATGCATGGCATGTTTATGCAATAATTGCACATTCATTCTGTAGTCAAGCTCCCCGAAAAAGGGATTTTTTGTTTTTATTTCAGGATGTTTTTCAAAAATTTCAAAGAAATAATCAAGTTCTTTTTGAACTCTGCTGATGGCAGCTTCTATATTAGGTTTGCGCAGTTTAAACCCTTCTTTTGGAATGAGTGGGTTATCAATGTTTTCTTTAAAAGGTTCTTCACTCATTAAAAATTCTCTTAATTTTTGTAATCTTTCTCCTTTATTTAAAAGAGGTAAAACCAATTTTCCATTCGCACTTTTTATCGCATCTGCAAAATGCTCAACCATTTGTTGTGCATTCATAATACCCCATTTCCCTTTTTCCGCTCCCTTCAATTTTTTTAACACAGCAACTAATTTTTCTTTCAAAAAAGTTTCTTTATTGTTGTTCATGTTAATATAATTTGGAATGAGTAAATAATAATTGGTTTTAATTTTTTTTCATCCGGGTATCAATTTCTTTTGTAAGGCTTTTAAAGATGTTCTCTATACTTCCCTCGCCTTTTACCAGCGTTACCTTATTTACTTTTTTGTAATGGTCAGCAACCGCCGAAGTTTTTTTGTTGTATTCATGAATACGGGTTCGAATTACCTGTTCGTTGCTATCGTCAGGCCGGCCGCTCGTTTCACCTCGTTTCACCAAACGTTTCACTAACTCTTCTTCGGATACATCCAATGCCAGCATTACATTTATCGAAAGATCTTTAAGTTCCAGTAAATTGTCTAAAGCCTCTGCCTGTTTTGAAGTTCTCGGAAAGCCATCGAATAAAAAGCCAACTACATCAGGATAATTGTCTAAGGCAGAACTTATCATACCAATTACAACTTCATCGGGAACCAACTGCCCCTTATCCATAAATTTTTTTGCTTCTAAACCTAAGAGGTGTTTTACCTGCAATCTCGCTCCTCAATAAATCACCGGTTGAAAGATGTTTAAGATTGTACTTCGCAATAAGTTTTTCCGATTGCGTACCCTTCCCACTGCCTGGCGGCCCAAATAAAATAAGGTTGAACATACTTGCTAAAATCCTTGTGAAGTCCAAATATAATGGATGGAATTTAAAATTCCTTATTCGTGATTATTATTGTTTTAAACGATTGGAGAAATTCATAAATTTATTCAAACATTGTTGCTTCAAATCTGTTTAATTTCTACAGGCAGTTTAGGAATATAACTTTGTGAAACAATTTAAGAAAAACAATTTAATGAATACTGATAATAAAAATCCCTTTTACGCCAAAAGTAAAGATGAACAGGTGGAGGTGACTAATGAGCAATGGCGGAAGATTTTACCAGCGGATGTATACCATATTGCACGTGAAAAGGGCACGGAGCGTCCTTTCACGGGAAAATATAATATGCATAGTGAAGTGGGAACCTATTATTGCGCCGTGTGCGGGAACCCTCTTTTCAAAAGCGATGGTAAGTTTAACAGCAGTTGCGGATGGCCGAGTTTTTTTGAACCGATAACTAAAGAAAGCATTCTCTATTTGCCGGATAACAGCCATGGAATGAAAAGAACTGAAGTAGAATGCGGTAGATGTAAATCGCATCTTGGGCATGTATTTGAAGATGGACCTCCTCCAACAGGGTTGCGCTATTGCATCAATTCTGTAGTACTGGATTTTGAGAAGAAAGAGAAATGATTAACGCATATTTTTAATTGCGCCCGGTAAAAATCCTTCGTAATAAAGCAACAACGAAAGTAAAAATTGCCGAACCAATTATCGCCCATATTATAGGGAAAGGCTTACCGTCGATTATTACTGTATAGAAGTGCGGCAATCCCATTTTTCCGGCAATCCACAAACCGATATAGGCGCCAATAAAACCAACAACTATGGATACCAGGCAACCTCCAACGCTATAGCCCGCAATAGACTGGCCTACTCCGCCGCAAACAGCAGCAATAAGCAAGAGAATCAAAAAACCGAATATAGTCATAGCTCTAAGTTTAGTATATTAAAATGTTGAAATTTTTGTCGGATTGTACTTCCACAAATGTTATCAAAAATGCTATTTGATTCCACTTAAATTTTGTGCCGCATCTTCATCAAGAAACCAATGTAACTCGCCCATTTCTGGTTTTATAATTTGTGAAGGAAAATTTATCGGTGAATATTTCCCTTCAATAACTTCTTTAAGAACTGCTGATTTTTTTTTACCCTCAATCATAAAAGCAATATTAGAAGATCGATTAACGATCACAGGCATTAGCGTAATACGAAACATTTGCTGTGTGTCATTATAAACTGCGTTTACCCAATTTTTGTTTTCATCATTAATAAGTGGCGAATCAGGAAATAGCGAAAGAGTATGCCCATCATCTCCCATACCAAGTAATACGAGATCAAAACTTTTATCAGTATTATCAAAAAAATGGTGCAATGTTCTTTCGTATTCCTTAGCGGCAAAAATGGGTTCAATATCAGTTCGCATTACGTGAACTTGCGAAGCTGGTACATCAACATTGTCAATCAACAGATCAAAAGCTGTTTTTGCATTGTTACGATCATCACTAAAAGGAACAACCCTTTCATCACCCCAAAAAATTTGAATTTTATTCCAGTTGATTTTTTCTTTAAAATCTGCCGAAGAAAGTTTTCTAAAAAGATTTTTTGGTGTTTCACCACCTGAGAGAACCAAAGTAAAAAACTCCTGGTTTTGTAAAGTGCTCTTTACCAAATCACATATCCATATAGCCAGTTCGTTAGTTAGCTCTTCTTTATTTTTATAAATATGAAAGTTCATTTTTATTTTCTTTTCGGAGCAACATTTATCCAGTTATGTCCATCTCTTGCTATAAGCGCTTCGGCATCTTCAGGCCCCCATGAGTCAGGAGAATAATTGGGAAAATCAACGGGCTTACGAGCTTGCCATGCATCTAAGATAGGCATTACAACTTCCCATGCGGCTTCAACCTGGTCAGCCCGCATAAAAAGTGTAGCGTCACCTTCCATTACATCGTATAAAAGTGTTTCGTATGCTTCGGGTTCTTCGCCATCATATTCATCCTTATAATTAAATACCATATCAACCGGGCTAAGAATCATAGTTTGTCCAGGGCGTTTTGCCTGGAAACGAAGGCAGATATCCATTTCGGGAGCAATGCTAATGGCAAGTCTGTTAGGCCGCCACGTTTCGGCTGCTTCCTTAGGGAAAGCATAAGCAGGCGCAGGCTTAAACTGTATACTCAACACAGTGGTTTTTTCATGAAGATGTTTTCCTGTACGTACATAAAATGGAACGCCCTGCCAACGCCAGTTATCAATGAAAAATTTTACTGCAGCAAAAGTTTCCGTATTTGATTGAGAGGAAACATCTTTTTCATCCTGGTAACCAGGTACTTTTTCTCCCTGCATCCATCCCCCGCTGTATTGCCCACGTGCAGCGTATTCTTGTACTTCATCTCTGTTAATACGCCGGATGGCATTTAACACATCTACTTTTTTATTTCTTATCTCGTTAGCATCAAACGATACGGGCGCCTCCATTCCTATCATACAGAGCAATTGCAAAATATGGTTTTGTATCATATCTCTTAAGGCGCCGGAATTTTCGTAATAACCGCCACGGCCTTCTACACCCACTGTTTCCGATGCTGTGATTTGTACATGATCAATATAATTCCGGTTCCAAATAGGTTCAAACAATGCATTGGCAAATCGCAACGCAAGAATATTCTGTACAGTTTCTTTACCGAGGTAATGATCAATGCGGAAGATTTGTTCTTCTGTAAAATATTTAGCCAGCATCCTGTTCATATCTTTTGCACTTTCAAGGTCGTGCCCAAACGGCTTCTCAATCACAATTCGGGTGCATTTTGTGTCATGACAAATATCAAGTGTACCAAGATTCTTTACAATTGAAGGAACAAGTTGAGGAGCAACTGCCATGTAAAAAATGATATTGGGATGCACTCCAAATTTTGCTTCTGTGTCTTTTGCAAAATTTGCAATTTTCGAATAATCTTCAGCGTTAGTTACGTCAAGAGGTATATAACTAATATGTTTTGAAAATTTTTCCCATTCGTTGTCTGCATCTTTTCTTCTTGAAAAATTATCTATTCCTTCTTTTAAATGTTTTTCATATTCATCACCCGGATATTCTGAACGGGCAATACCAACAATACTAAAATTATCGGGCATAGCCTTATCCATAAACAGATTAAATAGTGCAGGATTTAATTTTCTATAATTTAAATCTCCGCTGCCGCCGAAAATAAAAATGAGCATCGGAGATATTTTTTTGTAATCTAACATGTAATGATTTTCTTTGTTTTAATTATTCTATTAACACTCTTTAAGCTTTTGCCTCCCAATCAGAATGAAAAATCCCTTCTTCATCAATCCGCTGATAAGTATGGGCTCCAAAAAAATCCCGTTGTGCCTGAATTAAGTTAGTAGGCAGCAAATTTCTGCGGTAGGCATTGTAATAATTTAGTGATGACATAAACCCTGCCAAGGGAAAATTGTTTAATGCGGCAAGAGACACAATTTTTTGAATGCTATTTTCTTTTTGCTTTAAAATGGGGGCAATATTTTCATCAAGCAATAAGTTTTTTAAATTTGCATTGCTATATGCTTTTTTAAAATATTCTAATAACGCGGAACGAATAATACATCCCCCTCTCCAAACACTAACGACCTCGGGTAAAGGAATTTCCATATTAAGTTCGTGCGATGCCTTTGTAAGCATAGCAAGACCTTGAGCATAACTGATGACAGTTGCAAAATAAAATGCGTCTTTTAAAAGTTGTATGAATTCTTCTTTTGGAGTTTCTATTTTTTGCGAAGTAGTTTTATATAAAGTGGCAGCTTCTTTTCTTTCTTCTATTAGTGAAGAAAGATTTCTCATCATAACGGCTGAATCAATCGTTGGTATCGGCATTGGCAAGTCGAGGCCTTCTTCTGACGTCCATTGTCCCGTACCCTTTGCTCCTGCCTTATCAAGTATCATATCAACTAAAAAGGCATTAGTATTTTTTTCATCTTTCTTTTCAAAGATTGCAGCCGTAATTTCCAACAAAAAAGATTTTAAATCACCACTATCCCAGCCTTTGAAAACTTCATGTAATTCAGTATTAGATAATAATAACCCATTGTGCATTAAATCGTAGCATTCACTTATCAGCTGCATTATCGCATACTCTATGCCGTTATGTACCATTTTCACAAAGTGGCCTGCAGCATCACGGCCCAAATATCCAACACATGGAACATCATTTACCTTTGCAGCTACCGCCTTTAGAAGTGGTTCCACTTCTGCGTAAGCTTCTTTATCGCCACCCGGCATAATACTGGGGCCTCTCCTTGCACCTTCTTCTCCGCCTGAGATGCCGATACCCATAAAATGGAAACCTTTGTTCTTAAGGTCCAGTATACGTTTTAAGGTATCTGTATAATGTGAATTGCCTCCATCGATGATAATATCACCTTGTTGCAGTAGCGGTACCAAATCGCCAATTACATTATCAACGGGCTTTCCGGCCGGAACAAGCATCATAATTTTTCGCGGAATCTTTAAGGTATCAATCATTTCCTTTAAAGTATTTACGCCTTTTACGATGGTGTTTTTTGAAGCTGATGCCTCAAAGAGTTTAGTTTTATCAGGATTCTTATCATAGCCAATAACGGCGAAGCCATGATCTGCCATGTTCAGCAAAAGGTTACTGCCCATAACGCCTAACCCTATCATTCCGAAGTCATATTTTATGCCATTCATAGAAAATAATAATAGAAAGTAAAATTAACGAAATTGAATTTGTATCTAATGATTGCTTGGTTTTTTCACATAAGTATTCGCTTAAAAAACGATAAACGATCTCAACATTGACCGATAAATTTTAATGAACATGGGGTAAGAATAAATGAAGATCTCGTGTGCAAAAAGACCGTTGTAATGAATAGGCTTTGATTGTATTAAATATCGTTAAAGTAAGACATGTGAACATGGAATTTTATCTGAAGAAGTCTTTGAAGATTTGGGGTGACTAATATTACAATCCTGATTCAATCTACCCTTCGTGAAGCAGAATTCCCGGAAGAGTTACGGAAAATTTTATGAATACTTTTCATTTTAGATATTCGTTATTATTTACGATAAGTTAGTATGTATTAACTTTGAAGAATAATATTACAAAAATGAATGAAACCGCATTAGCATCTCAAATTGCATTAACACCGAAAGATTTTGTTACCGATCAGGAAGTACGATGGTGTCCGGGATGTGGAGATTATTCAATACTTTCACAGGTACAAAAAATAATGCCGACGCTTGGAATTCCAAGGGAAAATATCGTGATTATATCAGGAATAGGTTGCAGCAGCCGTTTCCCGTATTACATGGACACCTATGGCATGCACAGCATTCACGGACGTGCAACAGCAATAGCCAGCGGACTTAAAGCGAGCAGGCCGGAATTGAGTGTATGGATAGTTAGTGGAGATGGTGATTGTTTAAGCATTGGAGGTAATCATACTATCCATTTGCTGAGAAGAAATTTCGACGTAAACCTCATGTTGTTTAATAATGAAATTTATGGACTAACCAAGGGCCAGTATTCTCCGACAAGTGAAGAACATAAGATTACAAAAAGCACTCCATTTGGAAGCATCGACCATCCGTTTAATCCGTCAGCACTCGCATTAGGAGCTGATGCTACTTTTGTCGCACGCAGTATGGATAGAGATCCCAAACATTTGCAGGCAATGATCTTGCGAGCACATGCTCACAAAGGTTCGTCCTTCCTGGAAATTTATCAGAACTGCAATATTTTTAACGATGGTGCCTTTGAAATATTTACTGAAAAGAAATCAAAACCCGAACAAGCCTTATTTCTTGAACAAGGTAAACCACTTCTTTTTGGCGCAGCACGAAACAAAGGTATTAAGTTCGATGGGTTTAAACCGGTGGTTGTTGAGGTAGGCAACGGTATAAGTGAAAACGATCTGTGGATTCACGACGAGAAAGATTTTTACAAAGCTCAAATTCTCACAAGACTTTTTGATAACCCACAATTAGATGGACATCTTCCACGGCCATTTGGAGTTTTTTATCAATATGAAAGAAGCTGCTACGAAGACGTTATGGCCATGCAAATTGAAGAAGCCATTTCAACTAAAGGAAAGGGGAATCTTGATAAAATATTAAAGGGGAGCGAAACCTGGTCGATTAATTAAGAGCTATCGATGCAGTGTCTAGTTTTTATTATTCAGAAAAATGAAAGGCTTTAATTCTTTAAGGCCAATTGTTTGACGAATAATTTTTTCATCAGAACTTATCTTGTATTTATTCAAATTGATTACCTCATGTGCTACGATCAGATTATCTATTTTTTCAACAGAATAAAGTAGTTCATGAAGCATTTCTACTTCATGTTCGATTGCCTGGGGGTTCATCAACTCTTCTTTGAACAATACCAAAAGATCCCGGTTAAATTTGTTCATTTTGGTTATTTGGTTTTTATAGTCTAATATCCTACCATTCCTTGTTTATTAGGACAGCCACATTTGTTTTTTCTGGAAGAATTGCAGCTTATAACAAAAGTAGCAATCACAATAAGAAGTACGAGCAGGATTTTGTTTGCGATTTTCATAAAATATCTTCCTAAATTAAACTATTTTCACAAATAATTATTGCAATGTTTTGATAAATGGCAAAAATTTTAACAGCAAATCGCCAAAAACAAAAATATTAGTTGCTCCCTCGGACTGGGGCTTGGGGCACGCAACACGTTGTATTCCAATAATAAATGAATTAATTTCTCAAAATTGCGAGGTATTGATTGCCGCCTCCGGGGACAGCTATTTTTTACTTAAAAAAGAATTCCCTGGCGTAGTAATTTTACGTATTAGCGGCTATAAAATTACCTATAGTGGCAGTAAGTTTTGGCTTCCTTTCAAATTATTTTTACAATTTCCAAAAATTATTTTTTCCATCCTAAAAGAAAAATCATGGATAAAGAAAAATATTAAAGAGTATAAAATAGATGCAATTATTTCTGATAACAGATTTGGGATGTACAATAAAAAGGTTCCTACAGTTTATATAACTCATCAACTTTTAATCAAAACAAAAAATCGTTTTACTGAAAAAATTGTCCAGAAGATTCATTATCATTTTATAAAAAAATATAAACACTGTTGGGTCCCTGACTGGGAAGAAAATGGATTAGCGGGTGATTTGTCTCACCAGGAAAATAAGCCTTCAAATGTTTTATATACAGGTGCTTTTTCAAGATTCGAATTACTAAGAGATATTGCTCAAAAATATGATATGCTCATTTCAATCTCAGGACCAGAACCTCAAAGAACTATTTTTGAAAAAAGGATTCTTTCTCAATTACAGAGTTTCCGTGGGAATATTTTGTTTGTGAGAGGATTACCTCATTCAAACGAAAATTTATCATGCGCTAATAAGTCTATTGAAATCATAAATCATCTTCGCGCTAATGAATTAAATAAGGCCTTTCAACAATCGAAAATAATTGTGTGCAGAAGCGGCTACACCACAATTATGGATTTAGTAAAACTCGGCAAAAATGGCGTATTGGTGCCTACTCCAGGCCAAACAGAACAGGAATATCTAGCCAAATACCTTCGGGAAAAAAAATTCTTTTATTCCGTTGAACAAGATAAAATTTCTTTAAATAAAGCGATAGAAAATGCTTCAATTTTTCAAATTAGCAACGCAACAGCCTGCATGAATAATTATAAAAAGGTAATAAGCGAATTTGTTAAATCACTTTAAACTCGCAACTTTTGTAATGAGATGGGTTTTGATTTTCGACAGAAAAGAATCTATCGTAAATTGTTATTGATTTTTTGGATAATCAAAAAACAAAAACTCTTTCGAAGCAGTCTTAAAGTTCTCCCAGCTTTTTGTTTGTATTTTGAGGGCATACACTGCACAAGTGGGCATATCATAAACAGGCGAACACTCAAGTGAATTTATAAAATCAGTTATTCCGGGATTATGAGCAAATAAGGCAACAGCATGATATTTATCTTTTAAATTTTCTATTGCATTATAATATTTTTCTGTTGTTGCTTCGTACAATGAAGGGACTAAAACCAACTTCTTTTCCTTTGCATCGAAGACATCCATAAAAATTTCTGCCGTCTTTCTTGCACGTTTTGCAGGACTTGATACAAAGGCATCAATTTCGATTTTTTTATCTTTTAATCTTTTTGCCATTAATGGAGCATCGTATTTACCTCTTTCGTTTAAAGCTCTCTCAATATCCGGAAGTGTTATATTATCCCAGCTGCTTTTTGCATGACGTATGAGAAATAGCGTTTTCATTACTCAATAAAGTTGGATTATTTTCCCTCCCAAATTCGTACCGGAATTAATACAAATCAATAGCCTCTTACATTCTTTCCCTCCATGTAATTTAAAAATGCATTGTTTACAACACGGTTTCCACCGGGTGTGGGATAATTGCCTGTAAAATACCAATCGCCAAGATTTGTAGGACAACTATCGTGTAAATCTTCGATAGTTTGATAAATTACGTCAACGGGCACCGTAATTTCTTCGGGTGTAATTAGCCTGGCAATTTTTTTTGAAATCTCTTCAACAGAAAATGGTTTATAAATATTCCTTACAATATTCTCACTGTTAAGCCGATTATTTCTTTTCAAGTCGTAACATTTTTTTACAAGTTCATCAAGCAGGTATTCCATTTTTCTTTCTTTCAATAATTCCATCGCAGCCTTAAACGCAACAAATTCGCCCAATTTGCTCATGTCAATTCCATAGCAATCAGGGTATCTTATCTGCGGGGCAGATGAAACTACAATAATTCTTTTTGGCTCGAGTCTCGAAAGCATACGTATGATGCTTTCGCGTAAAGTAGTTCCTCTCACAATTGAGTCATCAATAACTACCAGGGTATCTTCATGTTTTTTTACAGTTCCGTAAGTAATATCATATACATGCTGTACCATTTCGTTGCGGCTGGTATCTGCCGTAATAAACGTACGAAGCTTTACATCCTTGATGGCTATTTTTTCAATTCTAACTTTGCGGTTAATCATTGCCGTTAGTTTCTCTTCGTCAAAATCTTTCCCCCAGCTTAATATTCTTTCAACTTTTGTTTTATTCAAATAATCTTCTGCTCCCTTAAGCAAACCGTAAAACGCAATTTCTGCAGTATTAGGTATAAAAGAAAAAATAGTGTTTTTAAGATCATAATTAACTGCTTTAAGAACTCCTTCGCTTAAGTGGTAACCCAAAGCAATTCTTTCCCTGTAAATTTTTTCATCGCTCCCGCGGGAAAAATAGATTCTTTCAAAACTGCAGGCTTTTCGTTCTTTCGGCTCAAGTATCTGTTCAATTGAAAAAGTGCCATCCTGATGAGCGATTAAGGCACAGCCCGGCATTAATTCCTTCACTTCATTTTCACCTACATTAAAAGCAGTGCGAATGGCGGCACGCTCGCTTGTTGCAACAATTACCTCATCATTGGCATAGTAGTAACAGGGCCGTATTCCATTCGCATCCCGTACTACAAAACCAATACCGCTTCCCGTTAGTCCACCAAAAGTGAAACCACCATCAAAAAGAGAAACCGATTTTTTTAGGACCGATACTATATCAACAATTTCGGGGGAAGCCTCGTCGGCTTTTACGAGGAAATGATGAATTACATCCATCATTGCCCCAAGGTCACTTTGCCGGTCAAGTTCATCGGGATGGCTGTTGATTATCGAAAATAGTTCGTCTTTATTTACAAGATTGAAGTTTCCTGCAAGAGCAAGATTTCGGGCAGGAATGGTATTTCGTTTTATAAATGGATGGCAAAACTGAACATTATTTTTTCCCTGTGTGCCATAACGTAAATGGCCGAGTAAAAGCTCCCCAAGGAAATCGATGTGTCCCTTCATTAGGCCCGGGTGCTGGTCTATCTCCGGGTGGTATTTTTGAATGTCATTTATCTGCTCTCCGATTTGAGAAAAAATATCTGCAATAGCTTGGTTGGCGGAACTTCTCTTGCGGTGCAAGAACGGGTAGCCGGGTTCAGTGTCTAATTTTACCGCGGCCACGCCAGCGCCGTCCTGGCCGCGATTGTGCTGCTTTTCCATCAACAGGTACAACTTGTTGAGGCCGTAAAGAACAGTACCATATTTTTGACGGTAAAAGGAAAAGGGCTTTCTTAATCTCATAAATGCAAGACCGCATTCATGTTTTATTTCATCGCTCATTTATTGGAATGAAGCGCAAAATTAAGGTATTCTAAAACAGCTCCAAAGGGTGAAATAAATAGTTTTGTTATTTCTTTTTTAAGAACCCCAGTTGAATGCGTTTGCAGGATCAGGCTGATTGTAAAGCTATTTCTGTACTGTTGATGAGTTGGTTTCCCACTTTTGCATTTCCGGACAAGATTTATAGTCGTCCGCAATTTTCACATAAAAGGAAGGAATTTTTTTAGCAAACCAATTCTCAAGAGCAGTATTTTTCTTTTCTGCCAGGGCATCCTGGGCAATCTTATCATAGTCATCTTTAAGATTTTCACGATGAGGCTCTGTTTTGGTTAAGATAATTACTATACGGACAGCTTTTTTCCCGCGGTCATCAACAAACTCAATTGGTTGCGAGTATTGTCCTAATTTAAGATCCTTAAGCATCAATACAAGGTCCTTATCCAGATCATCTATTGATATAAAAGTACTGCCATCCCTTGCCGGAATACGGCCGCCGGTGAACTTACTGTTTTGATCTTCACTATATTTTGAAACAGCCTGGCCAAAATCGATTGTGCCAGCTACCAGTTTAGATCGAATAGAATCTAATTTTTCTTTGGTTTCGTTTACTTCTATTGAGCTTATCTGGGGAATTTTTAGGATGTGTCGTATAACCGCATCATCTCCATTTCTGCTAACCATTTGTATAATGTGATAACCAAACTTTGTTTTAAAAACGCTGGAAATTTGGCCATCTTTTAAACTAAAGGCCTTTGCAAGAAATACAGGATCCCATGTCTTTTCATTACGGTTAATCTCATATCGGCCTCCATTATCTTTGCTTCCGGGATCATCAGTGTACAAAGATGCCAGTGTCTCAAATTTTTTGCTGCCACTTTCTACTTCTTTTTTGTATTCGTTTAACTGATCGATTGCGTAAGTGTCAAGATCACGGCTTGGTTTCGGATATACCACAATTTCTCCAACTTCCAGTTCAGAGCCATAAAAATGCAAGCTGTCTTTCGGAATGGAATCGTAATACGCTTCAACTTCCTGTGGCGTTATTCTTACATCAGCAACAATTTTATCGCGTTCGCCCTGGGCCAATTTTTGTTCCTTAAAAGTTTCTCTAAAATCTTCTTTTAGCTGAAAAAGTGATTTTCCTGCAATTTGTTCTACTATTTCTTTAGAGCCATATTGGTTAACAAAATATCTTATTTTATTGTCAATATCTGCATCAATATCTTCATCGGAAACCGGAATAGAATCAATTTCAGCCTGTAATACGAGCGCTTTTAAACCAAGCGCCTGCTCAAGCAAAAGACATTTGGCATTTGCAGGTATGTCAACATTTTGACGTTGCATGTCTGTAATGCTATTATCAATTTCACTTTTAAGAATGATCTTATCGCCAACCGTTGCAATTATTTTATCTACCATTACTTTTTTTGTTTGAGCAGACAGAACGCAAACACAAGCAACTAAATAAATGGTAAATAAACTTTTCTTCATAAGTAAATAATTGTAGAAATTAATTTTGTATGTAGTTTCCGGTCACCATCATAATAACACCAAAAGTACGGCTGTAAACCGGGTGATTTTTTTTTGAAAAGTTAAATGTTGATGTGGTTTTGTTAAAGAAAAATTTTATCAGGAAATCTAAAGAGTCCTTTTTACTTCAACTTCTTCGAACGCTTCGATCATATCCCCGGGCCTTGTATCGCTATAGTTTTTAATGCTTACACCGCATTCCATATTAGTAGTTACTTCCTTCACATCGTCTTTAAAGCGTTTCAAACTGCCTAACTCACCGGTGAAAATGATAATTCCATCGCGAACCAGCCTTATACGGTTGTTACGGGCAATTTTACCTTCAATCACCGTGCATCCCGCAACACTTATTTTATCAAACTTATAAGTTTCTTTAACTTCCAAAATGCCGAGAATTTTTTCCTGGATCTTTGGTTCTAACATGCCTTCCATGGCACTCTTTACTTCGTCTATTGCATCATAAATAATGGAATAAGTTTTAATTTCCACCCCCTCATGCTCTGCAAGTTTCGAAGCTTGTAAAGCCGGACGAACATTAAATCCAATTATAACAGCGTCAGATGCAGTGGCCAGCAATACGTCGCTTTCAGTAATTTGTCCAACACCTTTATGCACTACGCTCACAACAATCTCTTCAGTGCTTAATTTTTGCAATGAATCGCTTAAAGCTTCCACCGATCCATCCACATCAGCACGAATAATTAGATTGAGTTCCTTGAAATTTCCCAGCGCTAATCTGCGACCTATTTCGTCAAGCGTAATATGTTTCTTTGCACGTATACCTTGTTCACGCAGAATTTGGGCTCTTCGGTTTGCTGTCTCTTTTGCTTCGGATTCATCAGTATAAAACTTAAATGTTTCACCTGCCTGTGGTGCACCATTTAAACCTAATATTAATACAGGAGTGGAAGGAGGGGCTTTTTCCGTACGCTGATTCCGTTCATTAAACATTGCTTTTACTCTTCCATAATTCTGTCCGGATACTATTAAATCACCTTGTTTCAATGTTCCGTTCTGTACCAATATAGTAGCAACATATCCCCGGCCTTTATCGAGGGAAGCCTCAATAACTGTTCCGCTGGCACCCTTATCAGGATTAGCTTTTAAGTCAAGCAAATCTGATTCAAGCAGAATTTTATCGAGAAGCGCATCAACATGCAATCCTTGTTTTGCACTTATTGCCTGGCTTTGATATTTGCCTCCCCAGTCTTCCACCAATATATTCATTGCAGAAAGTTGCTCTTTAATTTTTTCAGGATTTGCGCCATCTTTATCAATTTTATTAAAGGCAAAAATCATTGGAACGTTTGCAGCCTGTGCGTGCGAAATAGCTTCTTTAGTCTGTGGCATAACGGCATCATCGGCAGCGATAACAATTACGGCAATATCTGTAACCTTGGCACCACGGGCACGCATAGCCGTAAATGCTTCATGACCAGGTGTATCTAAAAAAGTAATGGTTCTTCCATTCTTGAGAGTCACTTCGTAGGCGCCTATATGTTGTGTTATTCCTCCCGCTTCGCCGGCAATTACATTTGCCTCGCGAATGTAATCGAGCAATGATGTTTTACCATGGTCAACATGCCCCATGATAGTTACTATCGGGGAACGGGTAACCAAATCTTCATCTTCATCTTCATCCTCATCTTCTTCAAATTCTGCTTCGTCATCAATTCCTATAAATTCAACTTCGTAGTTAAATTCGCCAGCTACCAGTTCAATTACATCTGCTTCAAGTCTTTGATTAATAGAAACCATAATACCGAGGCTCATACATTTACTTATGACATCTGCAAAACTCACGTCCATAAGATTTGCAAATTCACTAACGGAAATAAATTCTGTAACCTGTAATTTGTTATCCGCAACCTCTTCACCTACATTTTCAGCTGCCTCTTCTCTCTTTGCTTTACGGTATTTGGCTTTTAAACTTTTGCCTCTTCCGCCAGCACCTGCTAACTTCGCCTGTGTTTCTTTTATCTTATCCTGAATTTCTTTTTGATCTATTTCTTTTTCTTCGCGACGTGACGGGGCGGGGGCGTTCCTGTTAAACCTTGCCGGTGGTCTTGGTGATTGAGGTCGCTGAAAATTACCCGGTACATTCTGATTAGGTTGTGGTTTTTTCTCAACTACTATGCGTTTACGCTTGCGTCTTTCGTCATTAGGTTTTGGCCGGGTTTCATTGTTAACAGGGAGATCAATTTTTCCAAGAATTTTGGGTCCCTCAATTTTTGACGCTTTAATATTTGTTATAACTACAGGTTCTGGTTTAACAGGGCCGGGAGTAATAATTTCTGCTTCAGCTGCAGGAGATACCAGCTCGGATTTCTCTTTTTCTTTTTGAGTTCCTTTTACTTCTTTGGCGGGAGCTTCCTTTTTCGTTCCTTTAGCTGCGGTCTTTTTAGGCCGGGTTGAGGAATCTATCGTGCTAAGATCAATTTTATTGATGACCTTAGGTTGTTCCATTTCGGGAGCTTCAATTTTTATTTTCTCCGGCTGCGGCTTTTCTACAACTTCTACAACTTTTGCAGCTTCTGGTTTTTCTAATACAACTTCAGGCGCTTTGGTTTCTTCTATTTTAGATTCCTCTGCCGGGGGCGTAGCTTCCTTGGCTTTTACAGGTTCTTTTTTATTGAAAGAGAGATCCTGTTCATCCCTTCTTTTTTTGTAATCCGTTACCGCATTCTTTGGAAGGTCGACTTGCTCTGCCTTTTGCTTTGCTACCTTATCTGGTTGAAATTCCACCTGCAATACGCGGTACATTTCTTCCGAAATTTTGGAATTGGGCTTTAGGTCATCTCCTTCAAAACCTTTGGACACAAGAAAGTCAACCAAGGTATCTTTACCTATGTTAAACTCCTTGGCTGCTGCCATAACCCGCGGTGTATTTACTTCTGCCATTAAGCCTCTCCTTATCCTCTTCTGTGAAGAAGATTGTTTTATAATTAAAATTATGTTTTAAATAATCAATTTTATTTTTTGTACTAAAATAAAGTTGATTATTCTGTTTCGAATTCCTCTTTCAAAATCTTTTTAACCTCTACAATGGTTTCTTTTTCAAGATCAGTTCTTCTCTCAAGTTCTTCATCAGACAGTTGTAATACACTTTTTGCTGTATCACAACCAATCTTTTTAAGTTCATCAATAATCCACGATTCAATCTCATCTGTAAATTCATCCAGATCCACGTCGTACTCTTCCACTTCGCCTTCATTATCTCTAAACACGTCCAATTCAAGGCCGGTAAGTTCGCAGGCCAGTTTAATATTAACACCCCTGCGGCCAATCGCCAACGATACCTGGTCTGGCTTTAAATAAACGTTTGCATGTTTTGCTTCTAAATCTACGTCCATGCTGGTAATTTTAGCGGGAGTAAGAGAGCGTTGAATTAAGAGCTGAATATTATTAGTCCAGTTGATTACGTCTATATTTTCATTTTTGAGTTCCCTAACGATGCCGTGTATACGACTTCCTTTCATTCCCACACAAGCCCCAACGGGGTCAATACGGTCATCAAAACTTTCAACTGCCACTTTTGCTCTTTCGCCCGGGTCTCTTACGATTTTTCTTATAACAATGAGTCCATCAAAAATTTCCGGTACTTCTATTTCGAGTAATTTAGCCAGGAAAGAAGTATCAGTTCTGGAAACAATAATTACTGCCTGGCTGTTTTTAAGTTCTACTTTCTTTACAACTGCACGTATGGTTTCTCCTTTTTTAAAATAGTCTGACGGAATTTGTTCAGATTTCGGAAGCAACATTTCATTGCCTTCCTCATCCAATAATAAAATTTCTTTTTTCCAAACCTGGTAAACTTCACCGTTTATGATCTCGCCGATTCTGTCCTCATATTTTTTTATAAGAATATTCTTTTTAAGATCATTAATGCGGCTTGCCAGGGTTTGTTTACCGGCAAGTATCGCTCTTCTTCCAAATTCTTTTTGTATATCTACTTCTTCATAAAGTTCTTCACCTACCTGGTAATCAGGTTCAATTTTAATAGCATCTTTATATTCAATCTCTGTAAGTGTGTTGTACAAGTCATCATCGTCAACAATAGTTCTTCTTCTAAAAATTTCAAGGTCACCTTTCTGATCATTCACGATCACATCAAAATTTTCATCCGACCCGTATTTTTTTCGGATCAATGTTTTAAAAACGTCTTCCATAACCTTCATGAGAGTAGGTCTGTCTATATTTTCTGCGTCTTTGAATTCCTGAAAGGATTCAATCAAATTGATACTTGCCATCGATGTTTTTTTAAAACGTTATCAGCACTTTTGTTTGCTTTATCTGATTAAATAATATTGTTATTGTTTTATCCCGAAAGCTATTGGGAGTTTTATTTCCTTTACCTGTTTTTTCTTCCATAACTATTTCATCATCGCTTATATTTAAAAGCTTTCCTTCCATTTTAGTACCGTCATTCAATACTACTTCTACCTTTCTTCCTATATTTTTTTTGTATTGACGAAACAATTTCAAGGGTTCATCTACACCAGGTGAAGAAACTTCAAGAGAAAAATTTCCGCCGGGAAACAATTCTGATTCTTCTATATATTTATAAAGAGCTTTATTTATTGAAGTACATTTTTCAACTGTAATGCCGTCATCCGCATCGAGGAACACTTTTATATCATTTGAAGGTGATATTTTTATTTCAACCGGGAAAATCGTTCCCGATTGTGAAGTAATTCCTGCAACAAAATCTTCAATGTTTTTTAAGGGGGTTAATCCACTCATTCTTAAGGTCCCAAATTTTCAAAAAAGAAGAAGGGAACGTTTTCGTTCCCTTCAATGATTCTTTTGCCACTGCAAATATACTGCAAATAACCATTATGAACCAAATTATGTTAAAGTAAAAATTTTGGAATCCTGTTAAAAAATTAAAGATATATTTTTGCACGATGAATATATTTAGAATTGCAGCAGAATTATTCCTGCTCTACATTTTGTATAAACTCATATTTGATTTTATTATACCCGTGTATCAGTCTACCCAAAAAATGCGGAATCATATTGGGGAAATGCAAAACAAAATGCAACAGGACATGAAGGCAACCAAAGCAAGACAGGAGGCCGCCCCACAAAGGCCTGAGGTTAAGAGAGAAGGTGATTACATAGACTTTGAAGAAATAAAATAAAACTACAAACTTAAGTCTTCAATAAATTTTCCGGGAGCCAGTAGAATGGTTTGAATACCCAAAGCCCTGGCTGCGTCCAGGTTTTGGGCAGAGTCATCCACAAAAAGAGTCTTGGTTACATCTAATTTATTTTCCTGTAGAACAAATTCAAAAATCTCCGCGTTTGGTTTTCTTAATCCCATGTCACAGGAGTAATACGCTTTATGAAAAAAATCGTCAAAAGGTTTTGTTCTTTTTTTCTGATGATATATGCGGTGAAATTCTTTTTTATGAATGTGGTTAGTATTGCTCAGCAAAAACAATTTATATTTCGATTGAAGGGAATCTATGAACCGTAAGCTTTCTTCACGAAAATCCAAAAGCATTGCGTTCCATGCGATTTGAATCTTAGCGTCTGAAAGAATAATTCCGGTGTGGATATTAAACTCTTTGTAAAACTCTGCTTCGCTGATTTTGCCTGTTTCAAGGTCATCAAAAAGATCATTGGCTGCGGCCTGGGAATACATGTCGTTAAAATTAGTGATACCATATTTTTGGAAAGCGTGCTTCGTTAAATTGTAATCGATATTTAGTATAACGCCGCCGAGATCAAAAATTATTGCTTCTGTATTTTGCATACTCAAAGAAAATTATTTCTTTTCACTTGGCGAATTTTTCTATTTTTGCACTCCTGAATTTTTACCGCATTGCGGTATCGGGCCTATAGCTCAGTTGGTTAGAGCACCTGACTCATAATCAGGTGGTCCCTGGTTCGAGCCCAGGTGGGCCCACTTGAAAATCAAGCATTTATGAAGTTAACTTCATAAATGCTTTTTTTATTTGCGGATAATTGCGAAGAACCAAATGGGAAAGTCTTGTTAGTTAATCTAAAGCCCTTAACTGCTTTATCACTTAGCAATGCGGCCAGATGCAGTGCAATCAGCTCGAAAGCACTTCTATAAGGAAATGAAAATAACCTGACTTTTATAAGTGTAGCAGACTTATAAATTCTTCTTTTTTTCTTTTGGCAACATCAATTAAATCGCCATTCTCCATCATTACCTGGCCTCCAATGCCACGCAGGTATTTCTTTATATAATTAAGATTGATAAGATGGCTGTTATGTACACGGAAAAAACGATAGGGTGCTAAAAGCTCTTCAAAATCCTTCAGAAGTTTCGTAACCAATATAGACTTCCCATCAAGTAAATATATTCTCGAATAACTTGAGCTTGATTCAATTCGGATAATATTCTTGATGGTAACAAATTCAAATCCTTCAGCGAGCGGAACGGCAATTTTATTATCCTGGCTGTTATCGTCTCTTAAAGATTGCTGTAAAATATTAAGACGCTCACGGGTGTGAACTGTTTTCTTTTCTAAGAGCCGGTTAACTGCATTTTGCAATTCATTAATGGCAACAGGCTTTACGAGATAATCAAAAGCGCTGATGCGCATAGCATCGATCGTATAATGGTTATATGCAGTTGTGAAAATAATTTCAGCATTGCATTCGCCCAATTCTTCCAGCATCATAAATCCGTTCATCTTCGGCATTTCAATATCCAGGAATAGTACATTAGGCTTGTATTTTTTTATTAAAGGAATTGCCTCCTCGTGGTTCCTGAACAGCGGCCACAACAATAACCTGTTTGCAGAATTCCTCCAGCTTTTGGGTAAGATTTTGCAAACTGCTCAGTTCATCATCGATCAAAATTGCTCTTACTGTCTTAAGCATTAGATGGTTTTTACTTTTACCGTAACACTGGTGCCTGAAGCGTTGCCATTTAAGTCATACAAATCTTCAATTTTTAAACTGTTATGTGCATTGTGCTGTTCATTAAAAATATTAATTCGCTCATTAGTTATTTGTAATCCCAAACTCACATGTTTTGATTTGGTTATGGCGTTGTATGCCGAAGCCTCCGCCCTGCCTACGCCATTATCTTCTATTTTATACATAATATAGTCATCTTCCAGTCTCACGGTTACCAACAAACGAAGATCTTTTTGTGCGCTATAAGCAAATCCGTGAACAATTGCATTTTCAACAAAGGGCTGAATGAGCAAAGGCGGCACACGGTAATCAAATTCAAGTAAGGCGGGATCTATATTTTTCACATAACAGAATTTGTTATTGAATCTTAAAAGTTCCAAATCTATATACAGCTGAATTGTTTCCATATCATCAGCAAATGCAACTCCTTCTTTGCGGCTATTGGAAAGAATAATTCTTATAAGACTCGCAAATTTGTTAAGGTATTCGCTGGCCTGCCTTTTATCATTTCTTAAAATAAAATTCTCAATGCCATTAAGACTATTAAAGATAAAATGTGGATTCATCTGGGAACGCAGTACCTGCATTTGTAATTCTGCTTTTGTTTTTTCAGCATGTATTTTCAAACGCCTGTTGCGCTGGTAAAAAAAGATACCTGTGGCGGCAAGTAAAAATATAAATCCGCCAAGATAAAGTACATTCGATTGCCTGCTGTTCTTTAACAGTAGATTCTTAATATCATTATCCTTCTGCAATAGCGTGATGTGTTGCTCCTTCTGCTGCGTTTTGTTCATCGCTTCAAAATCTGCCAGCCTTGATTTTGTTTCGGCGCTGGTGAGCGAATCTTTGTGCTGCTAAGTATTCCTGCTGGAAACGGTAAGCTTCTCTGAAATTTTTAAGTTCAGCATTTACTGCCGCAAGTTGCTGCAATACCAGGACAATTGAAATCTCCTGGCCGCTTTCTTTGGCAACAGAGAGTGCGTGAAGGAGTGTATCGGCTGCAGGCGCCCACCGGTGCAGGCCCGTTTCGATGCTGGCGAAAGAAATCAAATATGTTACAAGCCACGTTCGGTCAGCATTATTATCTAACCATGGTTTCACAAGGGCAAGCGCTTTTTTTGCTTCGTCATATTTCTTTCCGTTGCATAGAATAGCCACATAATTAAATTGATCGCGGACATGTTCCTGTACCTGGTTGTGTGTAAGACGGGCAACAGAATCAGACAGTTTATTAAAGTAATATGCGGAATCGATGCGGTTGAGATTGGTGTAGTATGTTGCCAGGTTGGCTGCCGTGCCCATAAACGGCATATTGTTGCCCGAAAGATATCCTAATGCTTCGCGGGCATATCTCACAGCGTTTATATCATCTTCAGACTCATCGTAAAGCTCTGCGAGATTGGCCAAGGGAAGTCCTACATCCCTCTGGTGGCCTGCTTTCCGGAGGCCTTCAATAGAATTTTCATACAATTGAATAGCTGTTCTGAACATCCCATAATATTGATACACGCCTGCCATCACGGAGGAAATTCCATATCGTCGCGGATTAGTGATGTCCATAGTATCAATCCTTTCATGCAAGGAATCAAGGTAAGCGAACACAGAGTCTTTGTTTCCCGATTGAACAAATCGTTCCATGATTTCTCTCATTGAGACAAGGTTATAGAAATTCATCTTATCAGGGAAATATGGAAGAACCCTTTTGTAATAAAAAATAGCGCTATCAGGCTGACCGAATTTATATGCGAATGCCTTACCTATATTGAAATAAAAAATGCCTTTCATGGTATCCACGTTGTTCTTTTCTGAGAGAGTTATACCAGCCCTCGCCATATCATAAACCAAATCAAGTTGCCCGCTATTGAGTGAATCACCGATTGCTTTCATCAAAAACCGCATGCGGGCGGTATCTGTGGTAAGCTTATAATAGGCTGGAGGAAATGACGCGGAAGGCTCCACTGTTTGAGCATTAGTATTGATCGGCATTAGCCCAACAAGGATAACGGGCACATAAAGATATCGTTTAAAGGCAGTCGTCATATTAATGAAGGATCGTCATACCAGTTGTAGAACTTAAAGTTTATGCAAAATTATACTTCATTGTTTTATACTGGTTGCAGCATGAAACCAGTTATAGAAAAATATTTTTGTGCTAAGTGATGACACCAAATATTTCTATTTGCGGTGATGCAGATTCCGAATTCTCTTTTGCAAGACAAATTTACCACGATAATAAAAATGCGGAAGCCATAGGAAATAAATCTTCCCATTTCAATTTAACCCTTTTTATAATAAGAGTTGATTGGCCATGCATTATAATTTTACAAACTCCACTCTCCGGTTTTGCGCTTTGCCAGCGGAGTACTATTAGCAGCGACTGGATCAGATGCACCTTTGCCATCTGTTTCCATCCTGGAAGCATCAATGGCAAATTCGCTCACCAAAGCCGACTTTACGGCTTCTGCACGTTTTTTTGAAAGTGCCAGATTCATTGTTGCATCGCCATCGCTATCGGTGTGTCCTATTATTTTTACATGAACGCCGGCATTATCTTTTAACACATCGGCAATATCTTTTAATGAGCCATAAGATTCCGGTTTAATTGCAGCAGAATTAACATCAAACAAAATTCCGGTGGTAGAAAATTTTCCTTCACTTATTAATTTATTCCGGGTATCCGGTTCTCCCACAGCCAGTTTAAATTACTTACCAGGTATTTATCCGGGTTAGCAAAATCACTCAAGGTTTGAAACATCATTGTATTATAAGTTTCACCGGGAGTAAATGCCCGTGGCAAATCAAATACTTTATTTTGATCAAGATAAACTCTCAGACGTTGCTTTTGCCGCCAGATAGACACTTTTATTTTCGTGGCGCCATTATTTTGAAATTGAATTTGGTTGTCGATCATTTTATCTCCTGCGTTATAAGTATAAATAGTAGCTATGCCCCCGTTATCGCGGGGAATAGGTTGTATTCCAAGATTTATTCCTGACCGCTTATTATAATTAAATTCAGCATTCAGAGTTTCTTTGCCGTCTTTCCATTTCCGCCGGACAGAAAAAGCGATCTGAAGAAAAGGAATATAATTATCGCTGGAATAGATCAGATCAAATTCAAGGGTAAAATTGTCCGGCAGATTGTTGATGTCTTCCGGTTTAAATACGCCTTTTTTATTAATCATCAGCCAATGGCCGGTTTCACCGGAAACCGTAACTGTTTCACCGGCGGAGTTGGTGTTCCAGTTTTCAGGAAAATCGCCAATGGCATCCCGTGAAAAATCTTCGTACACTAAAACTTTGTCGCCGGGAACAAAATCAAATTTGGAATAAGTAGCAAGCGGGGCGGAAGCATTTTGCCGGGCTTGTTCCTTGCATTAGTATTGGGATTTGCAGCGGTTGGGTTAGCCTCAGGCGTGGTATCATCGTTAGTATCAGCATTATTGCTATTGGTGTTCGCATTTTTACCTTTCTTTTTCTTTGAGAATAATTTACCCAATACTTTATCGGTTACTTTATTGGCCGTTTGCTCCGTAGCGACTGGTGGCTCCCTCTTTTACTCCCTCGCCGGCTTGTTGTTTAAGTATGTCTCCCACCTTTTGTGCTTCTGCACTCTTTAAGAATGCAAAGGCGATTAATAATGAGATGAATGATTTCATAAAATAATATTTATGGTTAAAAATGTTTAAGTGTCGTCATGTTTTACCAGGTTATTTTTTGGTCAATACTTCAATTTTTGCCTCAAGGGCGTCTAATCTCTTTTTCAGCGCATCATTTTCTAAACTCAGTTCCTGGATGGCCTTGGTGAGCAGCGGAATAAAGCTGACGTAATTCACAGCAAGGAAACTGTTGGTGCCTGTAACTTTCGGGTGAGCAGCGTTTGCGGAATGATCTACCGTTGGAATTGTGACCGAAGTAACGAGATTAGGAAATATATTTTGTACATCCTGTGCTAAAAAGCCAAATTGATGTGTTCCGGGAAGACTAAGTTTTGATGGGGTTGCTAAATTTTTATCAAAGTCATACTCTTTCACCGGTAATTGCTGCAAGCGGGAAAGTGCATTGGCAAGTTGTTTAATATTGGTTTTCAATTTTTCATCTGATGCAGCGTATACGTTTCCGGTTGTTTCAATGTCTCCATAAAAGCCTGCTGCAAATCCGGGGTTTCCTTGTGAAGGAATATAAGCCTGACCATATATTCCAAAATTTGCGGTATGAGGACCAGACCCACCTATTGATGCTTCTTGCAATGTAGAACCTTGAGCATAACCATAAACTCCCACATTTCCTGAGAGGCTGGTTGCCCCGGTTGAAGAGCCTGAAATGCCATAGGCACCACCTTGATCGACGGTTGCATTTATAGCCCCGAAATTACTATGACATACGGCATAAATGCTATATCTGCTGGTACCGCCGTCTACCTCCAATGCCGCATTTGAAGATGGCGCAGCAGTGCCAATACCTACATTTTGTGAGCCTGTACCCAGGATGATAGCATTGCTTTGTGAGGTGGCAATTAAACTTCCAATTACAATTGAATTGGAAACTCCATCGGTCACGCTTGCTAATGGTCCTATGCAAATATTATTATTGCCGGTACTACTTCCCGATCCGGCATTTCGCCCAATGAAAATGTTATTGCTTCCGGTAGTGTTATTATAGCCTGCATGGTCCCCGAATGTAACATTTTCTGTGCCGGTGGTATTTGAATAAAGTGAATTGAAGCCAACAGCAGTATTGTTTCCTCCACTGGTATTTAAATACATGCAACGTTGCCCTACTGCAGTGTTTGAAAACCCGGTAGTGTTATTTTGGAGAGCGCTGAGGCCCGCAGCAACATTATAGCCGCCGATGGTATTTAATTGCATTGAATTGTTTCCAATGGCAGTGTTTTGATAACCGGAGGTATTGGAAAACATGGATTGGTACCCGACTGCTGTGTTGGACGGCCCGTCAATATTATAGGATAGACTTTGAGAACCTATCGCAGTATTTTGGGTGCCTGTAGTGTTATTGGTTAATGCGGCATACCCGTTTGCGGTGTTGTCATCCGGAGTCGTACTGTAGAGTAATGCATAGCTTCCGGTTGCTGTGTTATTCTTACCTGTTGTGTTTGAAATGAGCGTCTGAAATCCGTTGCCCGTATTAAAGTTTCCTGTGGTATTAGACCACAAGGCCTGATATCCATTTCCCGTATTAGCATTTCCCGTAGTATTAGATACTAAAGCCTGATATCCAATTTCTGTATTAAAACGCCCAGTGGTATTCGAAAGAAATATTCCAAAGCCAAGCCCGGTATTTCCATTTGAGCTGTTATCAATAATGCCTGAAATAGTCTTATTAACTTTTATCACCAGAGGTTTCCCGTCAGTAGTACCTATAAAATTTGTTGATGTATCAGTGCCGCTGTTCCCACTTAACAACCAGCCGGAACTACCGGCGGCCAGGTTATTCCAGGTTGTCCCGGTATTGTACCAGAATGAATTTGTGGTGGTATCGTACACCAATAATCCCTTTGTGTTTGGTATGGCAATGCGGCTCGTGGTGCTAGTTCTCGGAATCAGCAAGCCTTTGTTGAACGCCTTAATATCGAGCATCGCATTTGAATTAGGAGGGCTGCCATCGGAATTAACTGCTATGGTTTGAGCAAAAGTATTCGGCTTAATCGTAATAATTAATAAAAGAACATAGATTATCGTTTTCATTTTTTTGTATTTAAATTCCACAAAAAAAATCTACCTGATATAAAACAATTAGTGCAGTCTCTTACTTTTTAAAGAATACTAAAATAGCCTGGAATTTTATCCGGGAAAGTCTCTTTGAATATCCGGTAGCTTTGGCTTTATAGCCGGGTCAAAAAATGGGGAAACGTGGAATGCTTTATGAAAATATCGGGTGAGTTTTGAACCCACAGAAACTCATCATTACCTCTTCACTCAACAATTTTTGAAAAAATATAGGATGCCTTTAAAAGAAGGGTATTGTTTTACAAAACGGAATTATTTCGATTAATAAATTACGATTCTATAACAGTTAGTAATCGCAATGATAATTTTTGCAGGAGTGCCAAAAAATTGAATAAATGGAAATTATTTTATTACAATATCTTAGCAAATTAAAAGGGAAGACTACTCAAAAAGTTAAATGCTGCTGTAGAGAATTCATAATCAAGCTTCATAAATATTTTGAAAATATTTTTATATACCGATTACATCAAAAATTTGAATCATCCACTTTATTGATAGATATTTAATTACCAAACATAATTGCAAAATGAAAAAGATAAAACTATTGTTATTCTTAACAGTTCTTGTTTCAGTGAAACTAACTGCGCAAACTTACCATATCGATACTACCAGTATCACTTTCGAAAATAAACTCAGGCCATGTTATAGTGTGAGTTATGATGCTGACCCTAAAACAGTAAAGAAAGGATGGAGTAAGTTTCTCAAAAAGAACTATAAAATAAAAACAAAAGGCATCGGGCTATTGACAGATAAAGACCTCGTAAGTTCCCGGGATGTTACGATCAATAGTATTTCCGATAAGCGTATGAATATATATGCGAGAATTACAGATATTTCCGGCGGTTCCGACATGAAATATTTTATGTCGTTCGGGTACGATTTTTTTATTGGTCCCGATAATTACGCAAAAGAATTTGAAGGAATGAAAAAATTGCTGAATGATTTTAGCGTTGAGTTTTTAAATAAATACTACGGAGATGAAACTTCCCATATTCTAAAGCAGATTAAACATTATGAGAAAGATATTAAGAAGGACAATAAATCCATTAAGAAAAATGTAAGGAAATCACGAAAAGCATCTTCAGCAGAGGCTACAGGACTTGAAGCGAGAAATAATACTCATAACAGTGATATAACAAGTACACAGGAAAAAATAGATGCCTTACAAAAAAAGCTGGAAGATATTAAAGTGAAACAAGGAGGCATTACCCGTAATTAAGCCAGCTGTTATTTAGATGTGATCTATATTAATTAGCTGCAAGTATTTTCGCAGATTCAGCCAATAGTTTTCAAAACTAAACAGAGAACATTCAGGTTCGACTAATTTTAAAAACACTCTTTATTGTTTAACCTTTCTTTAACCATGTAACAAATACATTTGCCAACTTAACAGAATTTATGATGAAAATTGCTTTTGTAGTATTTTGTTGCTTCTTATTTTCTCACGCTTTTTCACAGGATACTACAGCTCCGGCTCATCCAAAATCAAAAAAAATTATTATTAACAACAGGCCTAACGATCATCTTTTAATACAGCTTTCATCGGATCACTGGACGGGAATGACAGATAGTATTAAAAGCCATCAGAAAGGATTGTCACGGGGATTTAATGCATATTTTATGCTTGACAAACCTTTTAAATCTTCCCCTAAATATAGTATCGGATTCGGACTTGGGATAAGCACCAGCAATATTTTTTTTAAACGGGAAACCATCGATCTTAAAGCTGTTTCATCAACCTTACCGTTTACTCCAATGGATTCAACGAGTCATTTTAAGCGATATAAATTTGCCACCGGCTATTTGGAAATTCCCCTGGAATTTCGATACTCATCAAAGCCTTTAGAACCAAACAAGAGTTTTAAAGTTGCCATAGGCGCCCGGGTAGGAACTTTGGTTAACGTACATACAAAGGGTAAAACATTGCTGGATAAAAATAATAATGTTCTCAACAACTATACAGAGAAAATAAACAGCAAGCATTTTATTAATGGAACGAGATTCGTAGCTACTGCCAGGGTAGGTTACGGCATTTTATCTCTTTTTGGTGCCTACCAACTCAATACCATTTTGAAAAGTGGAGCTGGTCCGTCGCTGCGTCTTTACCAGGTGGGCCTTACAATAAGCGGCCTGTAAATTCTTCTCTATAACTTTAATATTCACAAGTCTTATTCCCAATAGTTAATAAAATCGTTTATTATTTTTGCCTATAAATATTTGATTTGATAGAAAAAAAAATAAAAAGCGATTCAGTAATTGATGCCGTACTCGTAGGCGTTATAAAGCAAGATCAAAGTGAAGAGCTCGAAAATGAATACCTTGAAGAACTTAAGTTTTTAGCAGAGACCGCCGGCGCAAATACTCTGAAAATATTTACTCAAAAACTTCCTCATCCTGATAGCCGCACATTTGTTGGAAAAGGTAAGCTCGAAGAAATTAGAAATTATATATCAAAAAGAAATGTGAACCTGGTCATATTCGACGATGAACTCACAGGATCGCAAATTACCAATATTGAAAAAGAACTCCAGGTAACCACCATTGACAGAAGTGACCTGATCCTTGACATTTTTGCTTCACGTGCAAAAACCGCCCAGGCAAAAGTTCAGGTTGAGCTGGCGCAATATCAGTACATTTTACCGCGACTTAAGGGAATGTGGAAACATCTTGAACGGCAGGGCGGTGGCGTGGGAACTCGCGGTCCCGGTGAAACCGAAATTGAAACCGACAGGCGAATCGTGAAAGAAAAAATAAGTCTCTTACGGAAACGCCTAAACGAAATAGATAAACAGGCCTTTACACAGCGTAAGGACAGGGGCGAATTTATAAGAGTTGCACTGGTTGGTTATACTAACGTCGGCAAATCAACAATTATGAACCTGCTTAGCAAGAGTGATGTATTTGCAGAAAATAAATTGTTTGCTACGTTAGATACCACAACACGGAAAGTAGTTTTTGGACATACACCTTTTCTTTTAAGCGATACCGTTGGATTTATAAGAAAACTTCCCCATCATCTTATTGAAAGTTTTAAAAGTACATTAGATGAAGTACGGGAAGCCGATATTTTATTGCATGTGGTCGATATTTCTCATCCGCAATTTGAAGAGCAGCTTGCAGTGGTAAATAAGACTTTACATGAGTTAAAAAGCGATGATAAGCCTGTAATTATTGTGTTTAATAAGATGGATGAGTACGAAAAAATTACGTTCGACGAATGGCTTGAGCCTGAGGTTAAACAAGATTTATTGCGCGAACTAAAAGACAAATGGCAACTGCAAACTGAGGGCAAATGTGTTTTTATTTCAGCCACAGAAAAAATAAATATTGCCGAGTTAAGGCAAACTGTTTTAAACAATGTTAGAACGATGTACCAGGTAAGATATCCGTATAAAGCTGAATTTTTCTATTGAAAAACTGATCAATTATCACGTTAAACAATTCCCTTTTTTAATTGCTGTGGATAAGGATAAATTTAATTATGCATGAAGAAATACAAATGGTATAAGATTGCAGATAGTGTAAGCGAACTTCAGTTTGGTAAGAATAATATAATGGAAGTTGAGGCAGGTGGAAAAAATGTCTGTCTTGTAAAAACAGTAAAGGGCTTTGCGGCCTGCGCTGCAAAATGTCCTCACGCGGGTGGTGATATGTCAGAAGGTTTCCTGGATAAAAACGACAATATTGTTTGCCCAATACATCGTTATGTTTTCAATCTCGGCAATGGAAGGGATGTGACGGGTGAGGGATATTATTTAAAAATTTATCCGGTAGAAGTAAATGATGAAGGTATTTTTTTAGGAATTGAGGAACATGGCCTTTTTAGTTGGCTAAAATAGTTTGAAATCAATTTTTGTTACATACTAAAAATGGCTATTTTTGCCACCCATTTTAAAGAATGGATATTCCTCCTTAGCTCAGTTGGTTAGAGCATCTGACTGTTAATCAGAGGGTCTCAGGTTCAAGTCCTGAAGGGGGAGCAAAAAAAGCGATTATGGATAATAGCCACAATCGCTTTTTTCATTTCCTGCGACAATTGATATTTTGAAAAAAATATAAGACCCGGTATCTATACCTGTATAAATCCTGTTTTTGGCTTTCATCCACATTAAATATTCGTTGTCACCTGTGCATAATTCAATAACAGATTTAATTATTGACCAATACCTCCTGAACTGTTCAATCTCTTACTTTCTTCATCTGCAGCAGCTTTTCTTTGTCTTGCAGCTTTTACCTGGCTATTACCAAACCGGTACGAGAAATTTATTTTCAATTGCTGACTTTCAAAATGCCCGCTTGCTTCAAGATGGCTTCCTCCATAATCACTTACACCCCTCCAATGCAGTGTATTTAATACGTCAGTGAAACTTACTTTGATTGTGCCGGCGCCCTTAAGTAATTTTTGTTGAACACCTACGTCAACTGATCCGATAGCGCTGCTTTTAAAAGTTCCGCCCCAAACCGAAGGCGAATTATAAAATCCTGACAGTTCAAAAGTTGGTCCTTTCTTAATACTGAATGTCTGTTGCGTATATAAAGACAGTGCATCCACATTTACATTAATTTTTTTACCGGTGCCGAAGTTTGCTTTGTACGCAGAGTGATATGCATTGAGCGTTGCAAAAGAATTCCACCATTTTGTAATCTTTACCGGTGCGCTGAAATTAAGACTGAATATATTTTGTTGCGCCAGGTTTTTTTGAGTGATATAAGTTTTGTTTGCTACAGTATCAATAATCTGCGCAAAATAATCTTTGATATGGCTGTAGCTTATTGAAGTAACATATCTATACAAAAATGTGTGCGATAACTGGAAGCTATTGGTGTATTGCGGATTTAAAAATGCATTTCCTTTCCTGTAGGTCAATTCATCGAGCTTGTTTTCAAAAGGATTTAAATCCTGGTAGCTTGGGCGATCTATCCGCCGGCTATAACTTAGGTTAAAAGTATTTTTTTGGTTAAGCGTATAAGTAATTGCGCCGCTTGGGAAAAAATCTGTGTAATTGCGTTTCACTGTATCATCAGGTTGCGGGTACCTGGCTTATTAAATCTCCTTCACTTGATGTATTTTCCATTCGTACACCTGCCTGTACGGTTGTTTTTTTGCTGAGAGGGCGATTATAATTTACATACAATGCTCTTACATTTTCATCATAATTAAATTTATTACTGAGATCCATATCTTTTACGTTCGTACTACCGTATACGTTATAAAAATCAAAAGTGTTTTTTGTTTTCACATCTGTTATTTTTCCTCCAAATCCTAACTTTCCCTTTATAGAAAGGTTGTTCATAATCAATCTTCGCAGTATAAATATCAATATTTGTTGGTGTGTTGTTCCTGTAAATTTTTTCATCCAATAAATCATTTGTAAATGGATCTCTGTAATAATTTGGCTGATAACTTGTTCCCGTACGCCTGAAATTTACAAGGTCTGCATCTATATCAAGTGTTCTTCCGGAAGTATCGGCATAGTGGTAGTTAATATCATAATCAATATTATTTCTGGTGCCGGGTAAATCATTGCTTGCATATAAAATTCTGTTAGGAACGTCGGTGTTATTTGGACTAATAACTGTATTGCTTGAAGTGCTACTGCTGCTTGTATTAAAATTAGCAGTAACCATTACTCCGATAATATTTTTACTATTAATATAATAATCAATACCGGCCTTTACATTATTACTTTTATTATTATTAAGGTTGATACTGTGTTGATCATAGGTGCTATCGTTCTGAACCCGGTACAAGTTGAATATATTTCTATAGTGACCATAATTGTTACTATAATTGCTGAAAATATTTATTTTTTTATTGCGATAATTTAGGCTAAGAGAATTATTATATTTCGGCGTATGTCCAAAAGCTACTCCGCTGGCAATATTTCCATTTGCTCCATAGTTCTTATTCTTCTTTAGCCTGATATTAATAATGCCGGCATTTCCCGAAGCATCATATTTTGCAGAAGGATTAGTGATCATTTCTATTGATTCTATATCTGCAGAATTAATGGAACGTAAATAAGCCGCAAGGTCTGCGCCGCCCATTTGTGTAGGTTTGCCGTCGATATAGATTTTAACGCCATTCTTTCCCTGCATAGAAATGTTATCATCTTTATCAGTTGTTACACCGGGCGATTTTTGAAGCAGTTCAAACGCATTGCTGCCGGTGGCATTAATGCTATTTTCAACATTGAATACTGTTTTATCAGCTTTCACTTCAATCATTGGTTTTTTTGCCTGGACGGTAACTGTTGAAAGCGACTTACTGCTTTGCGACAATGAGAGCAGCCGGAGCAGTATAATTCTTCACCTTCCGTTAACTTAAAAATTGCTGATGAAATATTTTTTGCAATATCCCACAGATGTTGCAGAAAGAAAATAGCTTCCCGCTTTTACTGATAGGATTTTAAAGACGCCGCTACTATTCGTTATCGCAGTTTTTACCAAAGAAGAGTCTTTTGCTTGCAACAGGCTAACCGTTGCAGCTGAAAGTGGCTTATTATTATCACTCGGTAATTTTCCCTGAGACCTGCGCAGTGTTTTGGGCAAAAGAAAAAAAACAAGAGAAACTAAATACTAGTAAATGTTAAAATCTTTTTCATAATCTACATTAAGTTTTGATAAGAGTGAATTAAATCGGGGGCAAAAATATTTGTATTACCAGCTTTGCGAAGAACGATATAGATGAGTTGAAAGTTTTCTTGTGTGAACGGTAAAAAATAGATGTAGAGCTGTTGCTAATTAAAATACTGACTCAATTACAAGAATACTGATTTTTTACTAAGTGAATATTGCGCAATATGATTTTGGCAAATGCAATCTTTAGTTAATTATCGCTGCGCCAAAATAACTATGCAACACTTTGGGCAAGTTTATTCCGCCACTATTTTGATTATTCTCCAGAAAAGCGGCAACAATTCTTGGCAAAGCCAATGAAGATCCGTTCAAGGCTATGCACCAATTGTGTTTTATTGTCAGAATTCTTAAATCGAATCTTCATCCTGTTACTCTGAAAACTTTCGAAATTACTAACAGAACTTACTTCAAGCCATTTTTGCTGGGCAGCGCTATATACTTCAAAGTCGTAAGTAAGCGCTGAGGCGAAGCTCATATCGCCGCCGCATAGACGAAGAATCCGGTACGGCAATTCAAGGCTTTGCAAAAGCTTTTCAACATGGTTTACCATCTCTTCCAAAACGTCATAGCTTTTATCCGGATGAACAATCTGTACTATTTCAACTTTATCAAACTGGTGTAAACGATTTAAACCACGCACATCTTTACCATAACTTCCGGCTTCTCTTCTGAAGCAAGGCGTGTATGCCGTCATCTTTAATGGAAGTTCAGTTTCCTTAACAATTTCATCGCGGAAAATATTAGTAACAGGAACTTCAGCAGTTGGTATCAGGTAAAAATTATCCTGACTGGCAAAATACATTTGTCCTTCTTTATCTGGCAACTGGCCGGTTCCGTAGGCGCTTGCTTCATTCACCATTAAAGGCGGCTGATACTCCGTGTATCCTTCACCGGTATTATAGTCTAAAAAATATTGTATAAGTGCCCGTTGTAGTTTTGCACCTTTATTTTTATAAAAAGGAAAACCACTTCCTGTTACTTTATTTCCCAATTCAAAATTGATAAGATCATATTTTTTGGCAAGATCCCAATGTGGTACAGCTTCTTTAGCAAGCGTTGGTTTTTGCCCGCCTTCTCTTACCACTTCATTTTCTTCAGGTGTTTTTCCTTTTGGAACAGAAATATGGGGAAGGTTAGGTAATTTTATTAATTCATCATGAAGAGTTGTTTCGATGGCTGATAATTTTTCACTGACAGGAAGTAGCAGCAGATTTCAATTTTCCTACTTCTGATTTTTTTTCTTCTGCCAGGTCTTTTTTGCCTGATGCCATCAATTGACCTATTTCTTTAGAAGCGGAATTTATTTTTGATTGTGTTTCCTCAGATTCTAATTGTAATTTTTTTCTTTCATCATCCAGTTCAATTATTTTATCGACAATAATTGAGTCTGTAAAATTTTTTACTGCTAATCTTTCCTTTACTAATTCCGGATTATTACGAATAAACGCCACCTGTAACATCTGATAAAAATTTTTTTGCGAAAATACTTCTATTTGCTTTTATAAGCGGAGGGATTATATACCATATATCTTTCGGGATTGTTGATAGATGTGAAACCACATTGTTCATATAATTTATGAGCATCTTTTGTGGCAAGCAATATTCTTCTTAAACCCTGTAACTGCGGATGTGCCAATATCATTTCAACTAACCATTTTGCCAAGCCTTTTCCACGATGCTTTTCATCTATAAAAACATCAGCCATGTAGGCGAAAGTTGCTTTATCTGTAACCATTCTTGCGTAACCAACCTGCCTGCTGTCAGGCAAGCTTGTTTCCTCTATAATAAACTCCAAAGCACAATGAACCTTTCATTGCTTTTTTTACAACCTTAATAGGCACGCCCGGAGACCAATACGATTGCGACAAAAACCCATGAACATAATCAACATCAATTTTACTTTTATCTGTTGAAATCAGATAATTATTTTGTTCAATATTATAAATCATATTTCAGTATTTTAAAAACAAAGATGGTAAATACAATTAAATTTGCAGCTATATGAATGCGAAAGATGATCTGCAAACCCGTTGGTGGAAACTGGAAGAAAAATTCATGAATAAGTTTGGCAAAAAGCCTGATGTTGAAGCCATTCTTTTTTTAATTGGTGTGCAGGAAGTGCGTAACCTGAAAAAGAAATTTTCCAAAGAACAAAAACAGGATCTGATGCATGTTGCGGTATGTTCTTTGCTTGCTCAAAGTGGGTATTACAAGATTGATAGTCACGATGATGAAGGCTGGCCTCATTTTCAACAGCTAAAAGCATTGCCGCAATACAATATGATTGAACAGGAAAATTTTCTAAAAGATCATATATTACTTTACTTTGAAGAAGTTAATAACTCATTTGCTGATTTTTAAAATTATGATGAGAAAAATATTTTATGTTTGCAATCTTTTTGACGATCATTTCCTGTTCTGCTTCAAAGAACGCATCGAATAAAGCGAACAAAGTCAAAAAAGGTAATGATCACAACTGATTATGGTACGATGGTTCTTAAAGCTATACAACAAAACACCTTTGCATCGTGATAATTTTGTCAAATTAGTGAAGCAACATTTTTATCGATAGCCTTTTATTTCACCGCGTTATTAAAGATTTTATGATCCAGGGTGGAGATCCGGAAAGCAAACATGCTAAGGAGGGACAATTGCTTGGCGAAGGTTCTTTAAAATATACTTTGCCCGCAGAATTTGATACTTCATTATTTCATAAAAAAGGCGCCTTGGCGGCGGCAAGGGAAGCGGATGCAGATAACCCTCAAAAAAGAAGCAGCTCAACACAATTTTATATTGTGGAAGGAAAAACTTTTACTAATGACCAAATGGATAAAATGGAGGAAAAGCTAAAAATAAAAATTCCCGAAAATCACCGGGTAATTTACCGTACTATTGGCGGAACTCCTTTTCTTGATATGAACTATACTGTTTTTGGTGAAGTAATAAGTGGGTTAGATGTAATTAAAAAAATTGCCGATGTGCCAACGGACGAAAATAACAGGCCATTGAAAAATATAAGAATGAAAATAACATTGGTAAAATGATTCATTAACCGGAAAATATTAATTTGCGACGCATTTAATTAATAATAATAAAAAAGAAATATGAACTTTCCTGAAAACCTTCGCTACACAAAAGATCATGAATGGGTGCTACTTGATGGAGACATTGCAACCGTTGGCATTACCGATTTTGCGCAACATGAACTTGGCGATATAGTATATGTTGAAATTGAAACAAAAGGAAAAACGCTGGCTGCCGAAGCTATTTTTGGAACTGTGGAAGCAGTAAAAACGGTAAGCGATTTATTTCTTCCTGTTTCCGGAACTATTACAGAATTGAACCCAATTTTAGAATCGGAACCGGAAAAAGTAAATTCAGATCCATATGGTGATGGCTGGATGATAAAAATGAAAGTGGACAACGCTGACGATGTAAGTAAACTGATGGATGCAGAAGCATACAAGAAAGTGGTTGCTTAAAGCGTTTTGATATCAAATGCAAAAAATTCCTGTAAAAAAATTTCTGCCAGGCATTGCCTGGTTTTTTGTTGTGCTGGTTCTTACCTGCATGCCGGGAAAAGATGTACCTAAAATACCATGGCTTGATGGAATTTATTTTGATAAATGGGTACATGCGGGAATGTTCGGCGGGTTGACTTTTCTTTTTAGCTGGCCTTTTTATCGATCCGGCTTTTCGGCACAGCAAAGACATCTTTTATTTTATAAAGATTGCTTTAGCTGCCAGCATTTTGGGTTTAATAATAGAATTCATCCAAAAATTTTATGTGACCAGCAGAGATTTTGAACTCCTTGATTGGGCAGCGGATTCAATTGGGGCTTTCCTTGCATTTTTGATTTGCCGTAAATATTTTATTAAAAATCCTGCCTAATAAATCCTAATAATGACCTAAAATGTGAGGGACATCTTGTAACCTAAAAATTAAAATGATACATTTGCTTTATGGAAAATGTTGAAAACATGGAATATAATACTACCCGTAACCATCTTGTCATAAGAGAATACGGTCGCCATATACAGAAAATGGTGGAGTATGTTTTAACTCTTGAAGACAGGGAAAAGCGGCAAAAAAATGCTTATGCCCTTATTGAATTAATGGGCTTTTTAAATCCGCATTTAAAAAATGTAGAAGATTTCCGGCATAAATTATGGGATCATCTTTTTTTAATAAGCGATTTTAAACTAGACGTTGATAGTCCTTACCCGATACCAACCCGTGAAACTTTAAAAGCAAAGCCGGAGCAGTTGGCCTATCCTAAAAGATATCCCAAATACAATCATCTTGGTAAAAACATTGAAATAGTTATTGATAAAGCTTTGCAGGAAGAAGATAGTGAAAAGCGCCAGGGATTTGCTAATGCTATTGCTTATTATATGAAACTTACTTACAGCAACTGGCATAAAGAACTGGTGCATGATGATAATATCCAAACGGAACTTAGCTCGATCACAAAAGGAGAACTGGAATTCAACAACCGCCCTTTTATTAAACACCGTGTTGATAATAGCCGCGAAGAATTTGTAAGCAATGTTGGTAAATACCGTAAAAATTTCGGTGGCCGCAATAACAATCGCAATAACCAGGGCAGAGATAACCAGGGAGGCAGAGACAATCGTAATAACAACCGCAATAAATTTTCTAAAAAAAGATATTAATCACTTTTTATTAAATAAAAAATAAGTTTGCAGCCCCGGCCTTTATATATTGCCGGGGTTTATTTTTGTTTTCCATGAAAAATAAATTGTAATGGGTTCATTTGAAGTTACAGGAGGCAAAAAATTAAAAGGAGAAATAACACCGCAGGGCGCCAAGAATGAAGCGCTGCAGGTAATTTCTGCAGTTTTGCTAACGGCGGAAAAAGTTACCATCCATAACATTCCCGATATCATCGATGTAAATCTGCAAATTGAATTGCTTGAGGGACTGGGTGTAAAAGTTGAAAGAATCGACAGGCATTCCTGCACGTTTGATGCGGCTGCATATAAACATTGATTACCTCGCTTCGCCTGTTTTCAGAAAAATGACCGGGCGTTTACGCGGCAGCGTTATGCTTGCCGGGCCAATGCTTGCGAGATTTAAAAAAGCTTATGTTCCAAAACCCGGCGGTGATAAAATTGGCCGCAGAAGATTAGATACACACATAATAGGATTTCAGAAACTGGGCGCCCAATTTGACTATGACGATGATGCATCTTTTTTTCTTTTAAAAACATCGCACCTCAAAGGAGTTGAAATGCTGCTTGATGAGCCGAGTGTAACAGGAACGGCAAACATAGTTATGGCTGCAGTTATGGCCACCGGCATAACAACAATTTACAATGCCGCATGCGAACCATATATACAACAGCTTTGTAAGATGCTGAATAGTATGGGTGCAAAAATTTCGGGTATAGGAAGCAACATGATTACGATTGAAGGCGTTGACGAATTGCATGGCACTACGCATACCATTCTTCCGGACATGATTGAAGTAGGCTCATTTATTGGGCTTGCAGCAATGACTCAAAGTGATATATTAATAAAAAATGCAGGTATTAATCATTTGGGAATTATACCGGAAAAATTTCTTCAGCTTGGAATTAAAATGAATTTTGAAGGTGATGATATTCATATACCGGAACAGGAAATTTATGAAGTGCAAACTTTTTTAGATGGATCTGTCCTTACTATTTCCGATCATCCATGGCCCGGCTTTACGCCTGACTTACTAAGTATTGTTTTGGTAGTTGCCACGCAGGCAAAAGGAAGTGTGCTTATTCACCAAAAGATGTTTGAGAGCCGGTTGTTTTTTGTAGACAAAATTATTGAGATGGGCGCACACATTGTTTTATGCGATCCGCACAGGGCCGTGGTTATTGGACTCGAAAGAAAAAATCAGTTAAGAGGAATACAGATGAGCAGCCCTGATATAAGAGCAGGCGTTGCTTTGCTTATAGCGGCCTTGAGTGCCGAAGGAAAAAGCATCATCCAAAATATTGAGCAAATTGACAGAGGTTATCAAAATATTGATGAGAGATTAAGGATGTTGGGTGCAGAGATTGTAAGGCAATAGCAGTGGGAAAGATCAAGAGGTCAATGAGTCAATAATAGACATATGGTATCGACAGATACTTAAGCTACGAAAGTCTACAACTGAGCAAATGACCATAATAACGAGCAACTAATTTTTTTCAGATGGAATTAAGTAAAGACATGGATAAAAAATACAATAAACTGATTCTCATAACTGCACCATCAGGTGCCGGAAAAACTTCTATAGTAAAATATTTAATGACAGCAAGTTTCCGCAATTGGCATTTTCAGTTTCTGCAACAACAAGAAAAGCCCGCGACAATGAAAAGGATGGAGAAGATTATTATTTTATTTCTGAAAATGAATTCAGAGAAAAAATTCATCATAAGGAATTTCTTGAATGGGAAATGGTATATGAAGGAAAATATTATGGTACTTTAAAATCAGAAATTGAACGCATCTGGGCACTGACAAAAAGTTCCGGTTCTTGACATCGATGTGCAGGGCGCTATTCATGTACAGCAACAATACCCGGTAAATACAATGGCAATTTTTATACAGGCGCCTTCTTCAGAAGAATTAAGAAAAAGATTGCAGGGTCGTGGTTCGGAAACGGAAGAATCGCTGCAGGCACGCATCAATAAATCTTCTTATGAAATGACATTTAAAAAACATTTTGAAAATGTAATTACCAATAAAGATTTTCAAACGGCTTGCCTTGATGCTGAAAAAATAGTATGTGCATTTCTTGATAAATTAATTTAATTTAAGCGTTCATTTTCTCCGTGAGGAGTCCTTTACAATTTTAATAATTTTGTGATATGGACTGGAATTCAATTATTGCCATCGTTGCATCACTTGTGCTTATTGGTTTTTTTGCCGGAATAGAAATTGCTTTTGTTTCTGTAAATAAGCTATCAATTGAATTAAGAAAAAAACAAGGAAGCTATCCTGGCAGAACCTGGGCTGCGTTTCATGGAAAATCCATCCCGGTTTATTGGCACTACTCTCATAGCGTTAAATATTTTAATGGTAATATATGGTTTGCTTTGGAGCAACATACTAAACAGTGTGTGGAAATACTGGGGCATTACCAATCCTTTTGTAAAGCTTAGTGTAGAAACAATTATTTCTACAATGTTGCTTTTAATTTTTGAATTTTTTTTCAAAGCTTTTTTCAGGGCTACGAATAAAGAGGTTACGGGAAGTAGCTTTATTACTTTTATCGTAAAGTTTTTTTATTCCATGTTTGCATGGGTGGCTTCTTTTTTTGTAAACGTTGCAGAATGGATGCTCAAATATATTTTTAATGTAAAGCTGCAAAATAAAAATGAGGCTTTCACTAAAATTGACCTGGAACATTTTATTCAGCAAAGCAAGCTGAATGATACGGATGATAATGAAGAAATGAATAATGAATTATTTGAAAATGTATTGTCGTTATCTGATGTGAAAGTTAGGGAGTGCCTTATTCCACGAAAAGAAATAGAATCTATTAATATCAATGCTTCACTTCCTGAAGTAAAGACCCGGTTTATAGAAACCAAACTGAGCAAGCTGGTTGTGTATCGAAGATAATATTGATAACATCCAGGGATATATTCATCAGCTTGATATGTTCAGAAATCCCCAAAGCCTGAACTCGATATTATTGCCCATACCAGCCATACCCGAAAGCATGAGTGCCACCGACCTCATTGATAAATTCAGCAAAGAAAGAAAAAGTATTGCATGGGTGATTGATGAATTTGGCGGCACCGCGGGCATTGTAACTATGGAAGATTTGCTGGAAGAAATTTTTGGAGACATTAAAGATGAATACGATGTAAACGAAGAATTTGTTGACAAACAAATTTCAGCAAGTGAATATATTTTAAGTGGCAGGCTGGAACTTGATTACCTGACTGAAAAATATAAAATGGAATTCAGGAAAAATGAAGAAACTGAAACACTTTCAGGTTATATAATTAGCCAGCATGAATCTATTCCACGTCAAAAAGACCGCATTATTATAGATGATTATCAGTTTGATATTTTAAGTGTAAGTGAAACCCGTATTGAAACGGTAAAACTTAAAGTATTGAGGTAAGAATGTTTGCCTGATTTATTTAATTACAAATCTTCATTTATATCTTCTTGTTGATCTTATAATGACAATTTAAAAATCTCCGCTTTTAAATGGTTATTGCAGTTAATACAAAAATTACCGGGAGAGATGAATTGACGGAAGATGACAATTTTATTTTTGAAACTTTCAGCAGAATAATAAAACTCCAGCCCGATCATACCTTTGTTCTAATTTCTGAAACAAAATTAATTGATGCAATAACTTCGTTTGAAAATGTAACAAATATTGTAATCGGTCAGCAAAATAAAAGCCCTGCATTTTGGTATTTATGGTATAACATAAAAATTCCCGCGCGTTTTAAAAAAATATAAAGCAGATGTTTATATAAGCTGCGATGGAATTGCATCACTTACCACTAAAGTTCCTCAATGTATTGTTGTTGCCGATCTTACTTTCATACATCAGCCTTCTTCTTTTAAAAACAAGTAGTTTATTATTTTATAAAACATTTATACCGAAGAGTTTAAAAAAGGCGCATATAATTTTTGCTATTTCAGGAGTTTTCCAAAAGAGATATAGTTAAACAATACAAAACAAATGCAGATAAAATAAAAATTATTTATAAGGGAGTTAATGAAAATTTCAGAGAAATCAGTTACGAAGAAAAAGAAAAAGTAAAGTCACAATATACTGAGGGTAATGAGTATTTTATTTATTCAGGAGAAATTGGCTCCAACAATAATCTATTGAATTTATTGAAAGCATTTTCGGCTTTTAAAAAGAGGCAAAAAAGCAGCATGCAATTATTAATTGCGGGAAAACCCGGATGGAAAAGCAAAGAGTTTTTTGAAAGCCTTAGCCTGTTTATGTATAAAAACGAAGTAAAGATTTTGAAAGATCCATCTATGGAAGAACGCATAAAAGTAACGGCAGCGGCTTATGCCATGGTATATCCTTCGTTTTTGCTGGCTTTACCACGCAACCGTTAGAAGCAATAAAATGCGGCGTTCCGGTAATCACTTCTGCAAAAGGCGCAATGCCTGAAATATTTGGCGATGCCGCGTTATATGCCGACACTGAAAATTTTAAAGAAGTGGCGGTTAGAATGATGCAGATTTTCAGAGATGAAAATTTGAGGAAGGAAGTTGATCGATAAAGGAAAAGTAAGGGCAGAGAAATTTGATTGGGATGTTACCGCAGAACTTCTTTGGGAAAATATTGAAAAAGTTATTGTGTAATATATTTTCAAGGTTAATTTACAAATATCGTTTTTATTGAACCCTTCAATAGTATTAATTTGCATCTTCTTATGACAGAATCTAAAATTAATATCACCGTTCAGCTCGATACGCAAAAAGTTCCCCAGCAAATAACCTGGAGTGCAAGTGGCAGCACTGCCGAATCTCCGCAAAAAGCAAAAGCAATGTTTATTGCATTCTGGGATGCCATTGATAAATCTGCAATGCGCATCGATTTATGGACAAAAGATATGATGGTGGATGAAATGGCTGATTTTTATTTCCAGCTATTTACTACGATGGCCGATACTTTTCAAAGAGCCACCAAACATGATGTATTAACTAACGATATAAAAACTTTTGCAAAAGATTTCCATAAAAAGTTTGTGGAACTTGAAAAGGAAAGAAATAAATAAAACAGTTTTAATTTGTGGAGATGGGAAAGGAAAAAACATCATTAGTAATACTTTAAATTGAATATAAAATGGGTTTAGAAGAAAAAGTAATGGCTGATTTAAAAACTGCAATGCTTGCAAAAGATGAAAAATCTTTGAGGTCTTTGCGTGCCATTAAGGCCGCAATTATTAACCTTAAAACTTCAGAAGGGTTTAGTGGGGAAATTAAAAATGATGATGAAATAAAATTGCTCCAGAAGATTAGTGAAGCAGCGCAAAGAATCTTTGGAAATTTATGAAAAGCAAAATCGCAAAGATCTTGCGGATAAAGAAAAAGAGGAAATTGAAGTGATAGAAAAATTTTTGCCAAAGCAAATGAGTGAGCAGGAACTAAAAGAAGTTATTGCATCTATTGTGAAGGAAACCGGTGCTACTACGCAGGCGGATATGGGTAAAGTAATGGGAATGGCTAATAAACAACTTGCCGGCAAAGCAGATGGTAAAACCATCGCAGCAATTGTGAAGGAAATTCTTGCAGCTCAGTAACTTTTCAGCAATTGCATAAAATGCTTCCTTTTGGTGTGAAATGATTGTAAACAGTGGATTATGATAATTGATATAACATTTCTGCTTGTTATGATTCTTGCCATCTTATAAAGGCTTAAGCAAAGGCCTTATAGTCGGTATTTTTTCTTTGCTTGCCTTTATAATTGGTCTTGCGGCGGCGCTCAAGTTATCAGCGATTGTTGCATCATATTTAGGTAAAAATGTAGTGTCTGCCACAAAATGGTTACCTGTTATTTCATTTCTTTTGGTTTTTATTGTGGTAATTTTACTGGTGGGGTTAGGCGCAAGACTAATAAAAAAGACGATTGATCTGGCCATGCTAGGCTGGCTCGATAGCTTAGGCGGTATGGTATTTTATATTATTATTTATACAATTATATTTAGTGTTTTGTTGTTTTTTGCTGAAAAGATTTTTTTATTAAAACCGGCTGTAATTGAAAGTTCTAGTAGTTTATAAATACGTGTCGCCCTGGGGACCAAAAGTGATCAATAATCTGGGGAATATTATACCTGTATTTAAAGAGATGTTTTCGCAATTAGAGGATTTTTTTGAAAGCCTGGCACATAAATCTATTTAGTTAAATTAGAATCAAATATTATTTCGACATTTTTTTGCATAGAAACATTTATTTTAGCGTTATATAGCTGCATGTAAAATTACAAATCCGCCGTAGCGTATCAATGGAATATAAAATTCAACAAGACGGTAAGTTTAAATTTATTGAAGAAGGAGAGGGTGAACCACTTGTCTTGCTGCATGGACTGTTTGGTGCATTGAGCAATTTTGAGCATCTGATTGAACATTTCAGAAAGGTCAATAAGGTTATTGTGCCTATGCTTCCGCTTTTTGAACTTGACCTGTTGCATACAACGGTAGGAGGATTGCAAAAATTTGTTTACCGGTTTATTGAAACCCGCGGTTATAACAATATTCATTTGTTGGGCAATTCTCTGGGAGGCCATGTTGCTCTTGTTTATATTTTAAAACATCCTGAGCGCATAAAATCTCTCATACTCACCGGAAGTTCCGGTTTGTTTGAAAACGGCATGGGTGACAGTTATCCAAAACGCGGAGACAAAGAATATATCCGCAAAAAAACGCAGCTAACTTTTTACGATCCGGCTATGGCAACGGAAGAACTCGTAAATGAATGTTTTGAAATAACCAACAACAGGATTAAAGTAATCAAAATAATTTCTCTTGCTAAATCGGCTATTCGCAATAATCTAGGTGAAGAAATTAGCCAGATAAAACAGCCCACTTGTTTAATTTGGGGAAATAACGATACTATTACGCCGCCCTTTGTTGCCAAAGAATTTCATAAACTTATTCCAAACAGTGAACTCCATTTTATTGATAAATGTGGTCATGCTCCTATGATGGAAGTTCCCGATGAGTTTAACAAAATTCTAAGCGGATTTATTTCAAAATTAAAAGTGCCTGCTGCAACAGTTCACTAATTTTTTTTGTCTATAATAATAGTAGCCAGTTAATTTTTTTACGTTTTAATGGAATCACTATCATGTTAGCACAGGAACTCATCAATAATATTCTGCCTCAATTACAATTAACCGACACAGTTTCGAAAGCATTACAATTGATGAGCGATTTTAAGATAACTCATCTTCCGGTTATATCAGAAGACAAATATCTGGGAATGATTAGCGAGGATGACTTGCTTGATGAAGAAAATAAAAAAATTGCAATTGAGTTTTTTCAAAATGATTTTATTCCCGCTTCAATTAACTACAATAAGCATTTTTTAAATGCAGTTACGATAAGCAATCAATATCAAACCAATATAATTCCCGTAGTTACTGAAACCAATGAGTTTGTAGGTGCTATTGCGGCACAGGAACTCCTGGCGGCTTTAGGAAATTTTTCCGGCGCAAATGAAACGGGTGCTGTTATTGTGCTCGAAATGGAGCGCAGCAATTTTTCGATTTCTGAAATTAGCAGAATTGTTGAAAGTGATGGTGCTCTGATTCTTCATTTAAATATTACAATTAAGCCAGGTACTTCATTAATACAAATCACCATTCACCTTAACAAAAGAGAAATTTCTGTTATCATCGCTGCTTTCGAAAGATATGATTATACAATTTCTTATTACTCCGGTGAACAATTGTTTGAAAATGAAATCGACAATAACTACCGGCATCTTATGAATTATCTTGATATTTAACCCGCCTTGATTTTATCAATTGAATTCAATTTATTATCGGTTGCACGGAAGGACTTATTACCCGTATCATTTTTAATTTAAAGCCGTCAGATACAGTTTCAAACAGTTCAGCTAAAAGGCTTTATTTTTACAAAATTGAGTTTGTCTTTTATTTGGTTTTATAAAGGATATTTCACAAAAATTATGAGGATAGCAATATATAGCCGTGGATTGGAAGCCAGTCAGCAAGATGACTTAAAGCTATTACTTACTGAACTGGCACATTATAAAATTGAACCGGTTGTATTCCAAAATTTCTTTAACCAGTTTTATTCGTCAATTGATATATCGTATAAATATTCAACCTTTAACTGCCCTGAAGATCTCGAAGATATTGACTTCCTTATAAGCCTTGGCGGCGATGGGACTTTACTGGATGCAATCACTTTTGTAGGCGATAAGGGAATTCCGGTTTTAGGCATTAATTATGGACGTCTTGGTTTCCTGGCAAGTATTGGTAAAGATGAATTGCAACTGGCCGTAAAGGCATTGGTGCAAAGAACTTATATGCCGGACAAAAGAACATTGCTGCACCTTGATGCGAATATGCCTTTATTTAACGGTGTCGCGTATGCGCTTAATGAATTTACAATTCATAAAAAAGATACATCACCCATGATTAAGATTCACACCTATTTAAATGGTGAGTTCTTAAACACGTACTGGGCCGATGGACTTATTGTATCCACGCCAACCGGCTCTACCGGTTATTCGCTGAGTTGTAATGGTCCCGTAGTTTTTCCGGAATCTGCCAGTTTTGTAATCACGCCTGTTTCGCCCCATAACCTGAATATCCGACCCCTGGTAGTTCCTGATAATACCAGTTCTTTCATTTGAAGTTGAAGGGCGAACTGATGGCTTTTTATGCACCCTCGACAGCAGGCGTGAAATAGTTACAAAAGAAGTGTTGCTGGCTATTCGCAAAGAGACTTTTAATATAAACCTGGTGCGGCTTAACGAAAATAATTTTTTGCAAACTTTACGCAACAAATTATCCTGGGGACTGGATAAAAGAAATTAATGGCAAATTTTTAACTTGCATATATAATTAAAAGGGTGTTTCTTCGTTTTACCAACTATGTTTACAATCCTTATTTTGCACCCATTATGAAAAAATATTTTATAATCCTGATTGTTTTTACGGCTTTTAATATTAAGGCCAAAGCACAATATGAAGCGGTGCAGGAAGGGGAGTATGGAATAACTGCGGGTGTAGCGCACTATTTTGGAGATCTTAATAACAGGGCTGCTTTTAACCGGCCTAAAATTGCATTGGGTGCTTTTTACAGAAAACAGTTTAATAATTATGCGGGGGTTCGGTTAACTGCCCACTATGCACAACTCGGGTATAGCGATCAATACAGCGAAAATGCATACCAACGCAGCAGGAACCTTAGCTTCAATACCAATATTTTTGAAGTTGCTTTAAGAGGGGATTTTAATTTTTTCCAGTTTAATCCATACAGATCCTAACCATAGCTTCACTCCCTATGCAACAATTGGAGTTGGTGTTTTCAGTTACGATCCTTACGCTTATTTGGCCGGTCAAAAATATTTTTTAAGGCCATTGGATACAGAGGGAGAAACTTTTTACAAAGGAAGAAAGGAATATGGTACAATGGCTGTTTGTATTCCTGTGGGAATGGGTGTTAAGTATGCAGTAACTGATAAAGTCAATATTTCATTCGAAATAGCATATCGGTTTACCACTACAGACTATATTGATGACGTTAGTACAACCTATGTGGGGATAGATAAATTTCCCGTTTCTTCGGTTGCAGCTCAATTACAGGATAGGTCTTATGAATTAGGAACTCCCATTGGTATAGAAGGCCGTCAGCGTGGATTCAGCAAACAAAAAGATTCATACGCCATTGCTGAGTTTGGCATATCGTTCAATATTATTTCTTACCGTTGCCCATCTGCTCAGTAAACGGTAGCTTTTAGATTTACTGCCACGAATATTTATTTAAAAGATTCTTCATCACGAAGAATCTTTTTGTTTATAGCGGGAAAGAAAAAATTTACATAAGAACATTAGCTTAATAATTAAGCTTAGGTTGACCACCCTGCGGTTTAAACTATTTCCTTATTTTTGCCGCCCAAGTCAGGCTTCCCTTTCGCCTGACTTGATTATTTTAAAATAACATGAGTCTTAAAGAAAAATTAGACGTAAATAAATTGCCGAAGCACATTGCAATTATTATGGATGGTAATGGCAGGTGGGCGAAAGAAAAAGGACAAGACAGGTTATTTGGACACTATAGCGGGGTGGAAAGTGTAAGAAATATTGTTGAAGGTTGCGCCGAATTAGGGATTGAATATCTAACACTATATGCATTTAGCACTGAAAATTGGGACAGGCCACCAGACGAAGTGACAGGCCTGATGGAATTATTAGTTCAAACTATAAAACAGGAAGTTTCAACTCTTAACAAAAATAACATCAGGCTATACGTAATAGGCAATGTAAAAATGTTGCCGCAGGCGGCGCAAAAAGAACTTGAGGAAGCTTGTGAAGCTACAAAAGCAAATACCGGTCTTAACCTGGTAATGGCATTAAGTTACAGTAGTCGTTGGGAAATTGTTGAAGCAGTGAAGAATATTGCCTTTGAAGTAAAGAGTAATAAACTTGATCCTGAAAATATAAACAATGATGTTTTTAATCAACATTTATGTACCGCACAATTTCCCGATCCGGAACTTATGATTCGCACAAGTGGGGAATATAGAATTAGTAATTTTTTATTGTACCAGCTTGCATATAGTGAATTATATTTTACCGATACACTGTGGCCCGACTTTAGAAAGGAGAATTTATACGAGGCAATACTCAATTTTCAAAATAGAGAACGGCGATTTGGTAAAACCAGTGATCAACTGTAAAATAATTTAAAATTTAAGTGCAAACTTTTCATTCCCAATCTATCAACCTAATCATCCTCAAACCCTTTCACACAGGGTGATTTAACAAATACTTTTAATTATTTGCTTTTATCTTGCCGCCTTATAAAAAATGATTTGATGTTGAAGTTCTACAAGATTTTATTCTTAGTAGTTGTAGCTGTTACTGCCAAAACAAATGCCACTGCACAGGTTATTAATGATTCGGTTTCAGTAAACGTTCCGCTTGAAAATATTTTCAATTCAAAGTCACCCAAGGAATACATAATTTCTGATATTAAAGTAACAGGAACAAAATCATTTGATCCAAACCTGATTATTTCTATTTCAGGCCTCGCAGTTGGTGATAAAGTAATGTTACCGGGAGGAGATAATTTTTCCAAAGCCATTACAAATTTATGGAAGCAAAATCTTGTTTCTGATGTGGAGATTTATTTTACAAATCTTGTAGCGTAATAAATTATCAGTTGAAATTAATATTACTGATAGGCCTAGCTTAACCAATTTTAAATTTAGAGGAGTTAGTAAGGGAGAAGCAGATGATCTTACTCCAAAACTTGGACTTGCCAAAGGCAAAGTATCGCGTGTTACGGAAAATCTGAAATCCAGTGCAGTTAACATAATTAAGAGATTTTATATAGATAAAGGCTTCAGAAATGTGGATGTGAAAGTAGTTGAAACCAAAGACCCTAATGCCGCCAATTCGGTAAACATCGTGTTCGTTGTTAATAAGAATGGAAAGGTTCGCATAAAGGATATTTATTTCACAGGCAATGAATCGGTAAGTGCACTTAAGCTGAAAAAGCAGATGAAGGGCACTAAGGAAAAGAGCCGGCTCACTTTATTTCCCACGTCTGTTGGGAATGTATTTGATTCAGGCAGAACTAATAAAATTTCTTTTAATGAATATTTGCGAACTAACGGTTATTTAATTCCATCTAAAACAAAAGAATTCCTGGATCCCTATATCCGTTTTAAATTAAGTTCTGCAAAATTTAATGAAAAGAAATATCAGCAAGATAAACAAAGCCTGCTCGATTATTATAACTCGTTAGGTTTTAGAGATGCAGTAATTGTAGATGATACCAGTTATAATGATAATGGCGATGTTGACGTAGCCGTTAAACTTAAAGAGGGTCACCGATATTATTTTGGAAATATAACCTGGAAGGGAAATACTAAATATTCTGATTCAGTACTCACTTTATTATTGGGCATCAAAAAAGGAGATATTTACAATGCAGAAACTCTTAACAAAAAACTTGGAACGCCACCTTCTGCGGAGGGCGGCGACATAAGTAGCCTTTACCAGGATGATGGTTATTTATTTTTTAGAATAGATCCGGTTGAAACTGCTGTTTACAATGATACGATCGATCATGAAATACGCATTGTGGAAGGCCCGCAGGCAACAATAGGTAAAGTAAATATTACCGGAAACGAGAAAACAAAAGATTATGTAATTCGTCGCGAACTGCGTACCGTTCCCGGTGATAAATTTAGCCGCGAACTTATCATCAGAACCCAAAGGGAACTATCGCAGCTTGGTTATTTTAATCCTGAAAAAATTAATCCCGGTATTGTACCTAATGTTGATGATGGCACTGTTGATATTACATGGGGGCTTGAAGAAAAATCGTCTGACCAGTTGGAACTCTCTGCTGGTTTTGGAGGTGGAATTGGATTAACAGGAACTCTTGGTGTTACTTTCAATAATTTTTCTATCTATAATATTTTTAATAAGAAAAGCTGGGATCCGCTTCCAAGTGGAGATGGGCAGAAATTAAGTTTGAGAGGCCAAAGTAATGGAAAGCAATTCCGGTCCTACAATTTCTCCTTTACGGAACCATGGCTTGGAGGTAAAAAAAGAAATTCGTTTACCATAAGTTATTACGATACAAAATATGCCAATGCATATTCGCCTCTCGGCTATTACGATCGCAGCTATGCTGATTCTTCATACATTAAAACTACCGGCTTTAGTGTTGCACTTGGAAAGCAGTTGAAGTGGCCCGATGATTATTTTTCATTGGTTTATCAATTAGATTATCAACGTTATAAACTTAAAAAATATAATATTTTCCCGGGTTTAACTAATGGTATTTCAAACAATTTTAGTTTGAAAATAACATTGGCTCGCAATTCCGCCGGGCCCAAATCCAATATTCCCAACGGGTGGGTCTAATTTTGTATTGAGTGGACAATTTACTCCGCCATACTCTCTCTTTAATAGTGCTGCATATTATAAAAATCAAGCAGCAGAAGATGTATATAAATTAGTGGAATTTCACAAAGAACGCTTTAATGCTGAATGGTATGTGCCAATTGGAAAAGGGCGTGGACCTGATAAGAACAAGCAGTTTGTTTTAAAGGCTGCTGCTAAATATGGTTTCCTTGGCAGGTACACTAATAAAACAATTACATCACCATTTGAAAGGTTTCAGTTGGGTGATGCAGGATTAAGTAACAACTACGGTTTGCTGGGCTACGATATTATTTCACACAGGGGTTATCCTGTTTATGATAATTCTGATCCAAAAGTTAATCCTGATATAAGTAATGCAAGTAACTTTTTTACTATATTTAATAAATACACGCTTGAATTGAGATATCCATTTAGTACAAGTGCCAGCAGTACAATTTATGGAGAAGCTTTTTTTGAAGCGGCAAACGGATGGTATAGTTTTAAAGATTATAACCCCTTCAAATTGCGGAGATCTGTTGGTGTCGGTATGCGTTTCTTCCTGCCAATGTTTGGATTACTTGGATTTGATTACGGTGTTGGTTTAGACAGGTTGGGTTCTATCCACCGGATTAAAAGGAGCGGCTAAATTTACATTTATGCTGGGCCAGGAGCCGGAATAGCAAAGCACTAAATCATCAGTTATGAAAAAAATATCTTTTTTATTATTGGCATGCATAGCATTGAGCTTCAACTCTATATGCACAACGTTATGCAGTAATTGATTCAAAATATATTCTTGAAAAACTTCCCGAATATAAAGCTGCACAGGAAAAACTGGATCAGTTTAGTGCCCAATGGCAACAGGAGATTGATCAAAAATCTGCGGCACTTGACAAAATGTATAAGGATTATGATGCAGAACAGGTTATGCTTAGTGATGACCTAAAGAAAAAAAGGGAGGATGAATTATTTAACGCCGATAAGGCGCTTAAAGATTTGCAAAGAAAGCGTTTCGGCTACGAAGGTGATATTTTTAAAAAGCGCCAGGAATTGATAAAACCAATACAGGACAGAGTTTACAACGCAGTTCAAAAATTGGCAGTTGAAAAACTATATGATTTTATTTTAGATAAAAGTGAAGGAATTACCGTTATATTTGCCGACCCAAAACTTGACAAGAGCGATGATGTTCTTAAAGAATTGGGTGTTAAATAAATGCGAAAGGACTTGGATGATGCATCTAAAATTTAGATTTTAAACACTTTATAAAAAACAAATACCAAACACAAAACACAAAAATGAAAAAGTTTGTCTCAATCGTTTTAATTTCAGTAGGGTTATTCGGATTCTCTAATATTGTAAACGCACAGAAAATTGGTTATATAAGTGCTGATGAAGTTATACAATTAATGCCTGAGGCTGCCACTGTTCAGCAACAGTTGGATGAATACCAGCAATCGCTTTATAAGAATGCGGATGACCAAAAAACAGCTTTAAATGAAGCAGTTCAAAAATTTTACAAGGATTCTGCAACAATGAGTCCCAGTCTTAAAGAAGTAAAAAGAGGCTGATCTGCAAAAGCAGGTACCAGGATATAGCGGTATGGATCAAAAAATTCAAAACCAATTTGAACAAAAACGCCAGGAACTTTCTTTACCAATACAAAAGAAATTACAGGCTGCTATAGAAGAAGTAGCTAAAGAAAATGGATACACCTATATATTTCCAAGAGAAGCCTTAATTTATATGCCTCCTACCAGCGATATCGGTCCTTTGGTAAGGAAAGAAATTGGGTTTGAAAGAACCAACAACAACGGCACCCACACTTCCTAAAAAATAAAATGATTAAATAATTTATGCAAGCCATCCTTTAAACGGGGTGGCTTGTTTATTTTTGTGCAATGAGTACTGTATCACCAATTGGCGTTTTCGACTCGGGATACGGCGGGTTAACCGTTTTAAAATCAATAGTTGAAAAGCTGCCATCGTATGATTATCTTTATTTTGGTGATAATGCACGGGCGCCTTATGGCAACAGGTCTTTTGATACGGTTTATGAGTACACGCTGCAATCGGTAAAGTGGTTATTGCAAAAAGGTTGTCCTTTAATAATTCTTGCCTGCAATACCGCTTCTGCAAAAGCATTGCGATCAATTCAACAAAAAGACCTCCCGAAACTAGGAGCAGACAAACGTGTATTGGGCGTTATAAGACCAAGCGCAGAAGTAATAGGCAATTACTCGAAAACAAATCAAATTGGAATACTTGGAACAAATGGTACCGTGGAATCTATGTCGTACCCGCTCGAAATAGAGAAATTCTTTCCCGAAATAAAAGTGTTCCAACATGCCTGCCCGCTTTGGGTACCGCTGGTTGAAAACAATGAATACTCTTCGCCGGGAGCAGATTATTTTATAAAAAAAGATATAGAGGAATTATTAAGCAAATCGCCGAAATAGATACTATTTTACTCGCCTGTACACATTATCCGTTACTCGCCGATAAAATAAGAAAATATATTCCTGAGAATGTTCAATTGATGTCGCAAGGTGAAATTGTAGCTGCAAGCCTTGATGATTATTTACATCGACATCCCGAAATTGAAGAAAAATGCAGTAAAAATGGTCGAGATTCAGTTTTTTACAACAGATTCAGTTAAAGATTTTGATAAGCATTCTGCCATATTTTTTGGCAAACCAGTAAAATCAATGCCATGTAGACCTTGTTTCATAATTCGATAAAAAATATCGTGCAAGCTCCATCTAAAATCTAAAATACTTTCTTACTTTTGCAGCCCTTTCACAAACAGCAGGGATGGTGCCCGGCTGGGAATTGGAACAAATTTATTAAAGGAAAAACAAAATAAAATGCCAGGAAAAAAACGTACATACCAGCCGCATAAACGCCGCCGTAAAAGTGTGCATGGCTTTAGAGAGCGCATGTCAACAGCCAACGGACGTAAAGTATTGGCCAGCCGCAGAAAAAAAGGGCGCCATAAGCTTACCGTTTCTGACGAACACGGAAGTAAAAAATAATATACAACTAAAATATTTTTATGAATAGCCTCCTTTTGCGGGGCTATTTTTTTTATTTTAGTAATGGCTGTTTTACTTAACTAAATAAAAACTTGACCATCGGGCACAAATATACATTTAAAAGGGATGAAAAGCTAAAAAGCCGGAAACTTATTCAGCTTCTTTTTAAGGAAGGAAAATCATTTTCACATTTCCCTTTAAGAATCATTTATGCACAGCCTGAAAAAAATTATTTCTCATTTGCAGGCGACATTTTCGGTTAGTAGTAAAAATTTCAAGAAGGCTGTTGATAGAAACCGGATAAAGAGACTCATGAGAGAAGCGTACCGTTTACAGAAAGCCTTACTGTCAGAGAGTTTGGAAGAGAATCAAAAAAATCTTGTTGTGTTTATAATTTATAATGGTAATACACTACCGGAATTTGACGATATATCTGAAAAAATGGGTGAGGCTTTGAAGCAATTACTAAAAATTATTTCATGAAAATCCTAGCATAGATTTCGTATGAATTATAAGAATAAGATCAGTGTATAGCTTTGCCACCCGGCTCAATTGCATATTTATTCTAAATCTGTAATGCCCTCATTTGCCAATACATCTTCATCTATGAAGCAATTGCCTGTACATTCCATGGAAGGTTTACTTAATATATAAAAAGCTGCATCGGCAATTATTTCCGGCGTACGGCTCATTTTTATCAGCGTTTCACCACCTAATAAATTGCGAACTGCGGCTGTTGCAATGGTAGTTTTTGGCCACAAGCTATTTGCGGCAATATTATATTTTTTTAGCTCGCCAGAGAGTCCGATAGCAATCATCGTCATATTGTATTTACTCATCGTGTAGGCGAGGTGGTTAGCAAACCATTTTTGATCAAGGTTTATAGGTGGGGAAAGATTTAGAATATGTGCATTGGTTCCTTTTTTTAAATGATGGGATACAAGCTTTACTTACAAAAAAAGTTCCTTTTACATTAATGTCATTAATCAATCCAAATGCTTTTGGCTTCCGTTTGTTCAATTTTGCTTAAGCTAATTGCTGATGCATTGTTTATTAAAATATCAATGCCGCCAAAAGTTTCGACGGCTTTGTCAACAGCCTGTTGAATTTGATCTTCGAACCTTATGTCGCATTGCACCGCAAGGGCTTTACCCCCGGCATCTTCTACTTCTTTGGCGGCGCTAAAAATAGTTCCTCCGAGTTTTGGATTTTCTTCGGTTGATTTGGCTGCAATTACAATATTGGCGCCTTCTTTGCAAGCCTTAATGCAATAGATTTTCCAATACCACGTGAAGCTCCAGTGATAAATACAGTTTTATTTTGAAAACTCATAAGTTGATTTGAAGATGAAAATTTCTTAATTGAGAGAAACGAAAAATAATATTACAAAACAATTCGCCGAATTGTTTATTGATTATAATTAATAAAGCTATTTCAAAATTTGATAAAAAATTATTTTGCAACCGCTACATCCTTTACACTTCCGGTTCTTTTCAATGCGCCCCATCCCTGTAACTCTCCCTTTATGGCTTTATTAAAAGATTTTATAAGAATATAATACATTAATTGACGATAGATCAACCGTTGTGGCAGCATCCATATAAGCTTAAAATGATTTTCTTTTTCATAAGCAAAAGCCAGCGCAGCGCCTGCAATATCAATAAATGTAAAAATAATATAGTAAAAAATAATATGAGGTATGCTTGCCACAATTACTCCGAAGGATGCAGCAACAAGACTAAGTACCAAAATAATATCTGCAAGGGGAGCAAGAATAGGCAATATCATTTGATAAATTAAAATATTGGGCATGGCAATCATTCCAAAATTTTTATACTTTGGATTGAAAACTGTATCCCGGTGTTTCCAAAAACATTGCATAACCCCAAAACTCCACCTGAATCGTTGTTTCAAAAACTGCCTGAAGGTTTCCGGTGCTTCTGTATAGGAAATTGCAGAAGTACAATTTCGTATAACATAACCATGGCGAAGCAGCCGCATGGTAAGGTCACAATCTTCGGCAAGTGTATCGGTTGTAAATCCACCTGCTAATAAAACAGCATCTTTGCGGAAAGCCCCAATGGCACCCGGAACTACCGTAATACAGTTTAATAAATCAAATGCCCTTCGGTCAAAATTTTGAGAAGTTATATATTCAATGCTTTGCCAGCGTGTGATCATATTTATCTCGTTACCCACTTTTACATTTCCGGCAACTGCGCCAACATTTTCATTGTCAAATTTTTTCATTAGCTCGGTAACCGCATCGGTTTTAAGTTGGGTATCTGCGTCTATGCATACAACAAAATCAGCTGTTGATTTTTGTATTCCGAAATTAAGAGCAGAAGCTTTTCCGCCATTTGATTTTGTATAAACCCTCACTTTTGGATTTGCAGTAAAGTATTCACCAACTCTTGCATAAGTTTCATCTTTGCTTCCGTCATCTACAAAAATAATTTCGAGTTGTGGGTAATCCTGTGCCAGCAGGCTTTTTACAGTTCGTAATTGCATTTACTTCTTCATTATAAGCCGGAATAATAACGCTAACTAAAGGCCAATTGCTTTTATTGGCATGTAAGTAAGGGAGAAATTTCACTCGATTTAGAATCTTTTCTTTTTTGAATGCTTGCCAATGCTGCCATTAATATGATGCGGGCAACAGATAATAAGATACCAAATATAAAAAGAGAAAATAAAATATGACCACTCCAATATCCTGCTTCAGCCAGGAAAAAATTAAATTTTCTTGTCCACCTGTCGCGGGAAGAAGCCACTCTTGGCATTACTTCATCTTTGCGTTTTCCCCATAAGATTGGCAACAGTTGTAAAAACATACCCTTGTTTCTTAAAATATTCAATTATCCTGGGAAGCGCTTCAACAGTAGATTTGCGTGTTTCTCCACCTGCATCATGCAATAAAATAATACTGGCATTGCCATCCTGCACCTGCCTCACCACACGTTTAAAAATACTGTCTGCACTTACACCCGGAGCCCAGTCATTAGGGTCAATGCTTTCATTAACCGTCAAATAATTTTCATTCCGGCTTCTTTCAATTGGTGCAAGCTCTTCATAAGTTTGTGGCTCAGAGTCTGCGTTGTAGGGAGCCCTGAATAAAATGGTGGAATGCCCGGTAATACTTTCAATTAGCAGCCGGGTCAGTTTCATTTCAAGTTCGGCCCTTTGCAGACTCATGTCTGCAATATTATGATGCGTGAAAGTATGATTGCCAATTTCAAATCCATCTTTAAATTCGCGTTGCAGAATCGGGAATATTTTGTTCAGCATTGATGCCAACAACAAAAAATGTTGCCGGTACTTTTTCATTTTCCAGAATGGTAAGAATTTTTGGGGTCCATTCTTCGCTTGGCCCATCATCAAAAGTGAGAATGAGTTTATGTCCTTTTCCTACTGTGGTATCTTCTGCAAATTTTCTTATTACATAACCTGAAGGAAGTTGAACATAATTCTGTTCGGCAATGAGTTCTTCGGTACTATCAATTTCTAAATTAATTTTTCCGGGTTGCGGTGAAAACATAATATCAAGAACTTCACCTTCGCCTTCAAACCCTACATTATTTTGAGTTATCGGAATAGTGGTAAGAGAATCAAAATTAAATGGGTGTTGTTGTAGTGAGGCATTGCTCAAAATCCGGTTGTAATACTTCCACATTCGCTGATCTTCGCTTCCAAGCCGCCACAATGCCGTGCCTGCAGTGGGAAATTCATCACTAAACCTTAGTATATTGAAAATAGTAGCGGCATCCGTAAACCAAACTTCATGTGACGTTTTATCAATATCGCCCGAATCATCGTCTTCTTCCGAAACATAGTCGTAATGTAAATTATAAGAATCGTTATCGTAAATGATTTTTGCATTAATTGCTTTGGCTTTATTAATTGCATCATTATACGTATAAGTTCGATAGATCATTTTTTCCGTTTGCCCAATCATAGCCAAAACCCCCAAGTCCAAGAATTATTTTAGAAGGAGTCAATTCTTTGAGCAGTCCATGACTACGGCATCTTCTATCCATTTTTGTGCACTGATTGGCCCGGGGCCGGTGGAATTATTGAATTCATCATAGGCCATTAAAACTATGTAATCATTATAGGCTGATAATTTCGTGTAGTCATAATCGTTATTCTTAGGTTCCACATCCATACTTACCAGCATACCTCTTCCATGTAATTTTTCATATAATTTTTCCTGGAAATCGGTCAAGAGGTACATTGGTAGTTTCCGCCAGTTCTTCAAAATCTACATTAATGCCGTTTAGCTGGTAGTAAGATAACGTGTCGGCAAGTTGTTGAATAAGATTTTTTCGCAATGCCGAATCGTTCAATATTTTGTGCAGAAGCTTGCCATCAAATCCTTTGGCTACTGATCTAAAGTTGGAAAGCATAGGCATAATGCGCAATTGCTTTTGTCTCATTAATGCCAGGCCTGCACTGTCAATTCTTGTTTGAAGATGATATGTTAGCGTATCAATGAAAAACCATTCAGGAAAAATAGTGTTGAGCTTATCAGCATTTCTTTGTAAATCGGGATAGGAAGTATTGGCAGTCCATGGCGTATAAAATGCCGCCCTTATTACCGGAAGCGAATTTGCTTTCGAAGCTGTTTTATTCCTGGCTTTTTTTAAAGAGTCGGCCTTTACCTTTTTTAATAAGAAATCCTTAAATCCTTTATATTTTTCGTTCTGCGTATTTTTTAACGTAAGTGGATTGGTAGGATCAAGCGAAGTTTCATATTCTTTCGCTTTTGCCTGCATATTGGGCAAACTGGGCAGCGAACCGCTATATAAGGCTATCCCAAGCACTACAAAAAAGAAAATGGCGATTATTAATAAGTCACCCTTGTGGTCCACTTTACACTTTTCCAACGGGTGGGCTTATTTGTTTGAAATATTTGGGAGAGTATTGCTATTAATCATGAAAGCTTCAATTATAAATAATCAACAGCTTTTGACGTAAAGAAAGTTATTGATGTTTTGCAAAACAAAGATAATTGTAAGATGAATCAAAATCTCTTTCTTATAAATTATAGTAAGTGCTTAACAAAATGCAAAAAAAGAAAGGCCCCTGTAGAAACAGGGGCCGTTTACCAAAACTAACTGCTTATGAGAAAATTGACTTTTAAACTTAATACTGGTTATGTTTCAAACCATGTGCCAAAGTTAAGACCACTTATGTTAAGAAAGTTATAAGATGGTTTTAATCAAATGATAAATACATCAATGGCAAAGTTAATTAAAATTTCTATTGCTGTTGTTGCAATAATTTTTCTGAATTTTCGGCAAATTGAAGTGCATCAATAAATTCCTGTAAGTCTCCGTTTAACACATCGTCAAGGTTATATACAGTTAAGCCTATACGATGATCTGTAACCCTTCCCTGTGGATAATTATAGGTCCTTATCTTGGCTGACCGATCACCGGTGCTCACGAGACTTTTTCGATGACGGGAAATCTCTTCTTCCTGCTTTCTCACTTCTTCTTCATACAATTTGGTGCGAAGCATCTGCATGGCTTTTTCCCGATTTCCCAACTGGCTTCGTTCCGTCTGGCAAATAATAACAATGCCTGTTGGAAGATGCGTGAGCATTACTTTCGTTTCTACTTTGTTTACATTTTGTCCGCCTGCGCCGCCACTTCTGGCAGTTTCCATTTTTACATCACTATCCTTCAATTCAAAATCAACCTCTTCTGCTTCAGGCATAACGGCCACAGTGGCAGCGCTTGTATGTACCCGGCCGCTGGCTTCTGTATCAGGCACCCGCTGTACACGGTGCACACCACTTTCAAATTTTAAAGTTCCATAAACATCTTCCCCTGTTACTTCTATTTGTACTTCTTTATAACCGCCAACAGTTCCTTCACTTTCGCTGAGCAATGCGGTTTTCCAGCCCTTGGATTCACAATATTTCATATACATTCTCATAAGATTCCCGGCAAATAAAGAGGCTTCATCTCCGCCGGTTCCGGCCCGTATTTCAAGTATCGCATTCTTCTCATCTTGCGGGTCTTTCGGTATCAGCATGTTTCTGATCTGCTTTTCGTACTGCTCTTTCTTTTCCAATAAGCCGGGCATTTCTTCTTTGGCCAGTTCTTTCATTTCGTCGTCATCACTTTCAATCATTTCCTTATTAAACTCCATATCATCCAGCAGTTTGGCATATTCGTTTCTCACATTTACAATCTTTTCAGGCTGCGGTATTCTTTACTTAGATGTTTATATTTTTTATTATCATTTACAATTTCAGGATTAGAAAGCGCAACGCCTAATTCTTCGAACCTTGCTTTTATACCTTCAAGTTTATCTAACATTTTTATATCGATTTATAACTGCAATGCAGGTTATCTTTGATTTCCGGGATGCAAAATTAACTTATTAGTTTTTACATGAAGTATCGAAAATTTAAGGCAGATTATTTATTTACAGGGCAAAAATTTCTTGATAATAGCACGTGTTGATCACTGATGAAAAGGGTAAAATTTTAGATATTATTAATGAAAGTGATGCAGGGCAGGACGTGGAAGTTTTTAATGGCATTATTTCTCCCGGGTTTATCAACGCCCATTGCCACCTGGAACTATCTCATTTAAAAGGTCATATTCCCGAAAAAACAGGCCTTGTTGATTTTGTTTTTAAGGTAGTGACGGAAAGACATTTTGACCAGGAAGAAATTACAGATGCAATTGAAAAAGCTGAAAAAGAAATGCTATCAATGTGGCATAGTGGCAGTTGGCGACATCTGCAACAATACGCTTTCACTTCACCAAAAAGAAAATAACATCCTTCATTATAAGAATTTTATTGAAGTAAGTGGATGGCATCCCGAGTGTTGCAGAACCCCGGTTTGAAAAAAGCAAATCGTATTACGATGAATTTATTCAAAAAAACCAGGAAACTTTTTTTGTTCCGCATGCGCCATATTCCGTTTCACAAAATCTGTGGGGAAAAATTGCCCCTTATTTTACCCAAAATGTGGTGAGTATCCACAACCAGGAAACAAGTGGATGAAGATGAATTTTTTTTAAATGGCTCCGGAAGTTTAGTGGACATGTATAGAAAGATGAAAATTGATAATTCATTTTACCAGCCTCCAAAATTAAGAAGCCTTCAAACTTATTTCTTGAATTTTGCGAAGGCTTCGTCTGTTATTTTAGTGCACAATACTTTTACGCGACAACAAGATGTTGATTATATAAAAAATGTAAAGTCAAAAGATCAACTGGTATCTTTTTGTTTGTGTCCCAATGCAAATCTTTATATAGAAAACAAGTTGCCTCCTAGTAGAAATGCTTTTGCGAAATGAATGTAATATTGTGGTGGGAACAGATAGTCTTGCATCTAATCATCAGTTAAACATTCTTGAAGAATTAAAAACGATCTCGAGAAATTTCCCCGGTATTCCGCTTGAAAAATTATTGCAATGGGCAACTATAAATGGAGCTAAAGCATTGCAGGCAGATGCTTTGTTTGGCAGTTTTGAAAAGGGAAAACAACCGGGAATAGTTCTTATAGAAAATGTTGAAGGTGAAAAATTGTCTCAAACTGCTGTGGCCAGAAGAATTTTATAGGTTAACTTATTCCGATAAAACACGCAATACGGGGAGTGTTTTCATAACCCCAAAATCGGCAATATGAAAATTGTAATAGTTCTCGAGCGCAGATAAATAATTGCCCGGATACTTTTATTCAGTTTTATTTCTTTCAAGTCTGATGGATGTAACACTTTTAATAATTGTGAAAAATGATAACTGATATCGGGTTCTAAATAATTATCATTTGCCAAAGGTTTATTCGTAAAAAACCCTTCGCTAATATTGAAATAATTTCTTTCTGTAGAATAATTATCCTGGATACTCAATCCAAAAAAATGAGCAAGTTGCATGGCGAAATAAATGGGGAAATTGGCGGTCACTTCATTTTCTGCAACATCAAGCTGCATAAAAGCATCTTCACAAAAACTGAAATAAATCCGTATTGGCTTCGGGTTGTTTAAGGCATTTTTGTAAAAGCTCAACCATATAAAGCGCCACTGAATTTTTAGTAACATCACTTAAAATATTTTTATAGAGATAACTCCATTTAAGTTCTTTAATACGTTGTAAATTTTTTAAGTTCATTATGATACACCTCCATTTCAAGCATAGACGATGGTTGAAAAAAATGTGCCTTTGAAGTTTTACTTTGTGTACGAACGCCATTCACAATATAAGATTGAATACCAAACAGCTCAGTAAAAATGGATGCAATCACAGATGTTTCACCATATTTAATGGTACGAAGTACAATTCCTTTGGTGGCGTGAATCATTGGAAGATAAAGTAGTGAATGATATTCGGTTCTTTTCATCTAAATTAAATCATATTCGATTTACATTGTTGTAAAGAAACCTGTTGACGAAAATTGACTGAATCTTATTAAATGTTAATCGCTAAAACTTATCTGTAATTTCGGCTCATGTACACATTAAAGAAATCACTTGGCCAGCATTTTTTAAAAGATGAAAAAGTGGTGCAAAGGATAATTGAGGAACTTCAGAAGACTAACTTCACAAATTTATTGGAAGTTGGACCGGGCGGCGGCGCACTTACCAAACACCTTTTGAAAATTCCGAAGTATCCACTTTAAAGCAGTTGAACTCGATGAAGAAAAAGTGAATTTTCTTTTAAAGCAATTTCCTTCGTTGCAAAATAATCTAATTCATCAAAGCTTTCTTACTATAGATCGGCCGTTTGATGAACCATTTACTGTAATTGGCAATTTTCCTTATAATATTTCTACCCAAATTCTGTTTAAGGTATTGGAATGGAAAGAATACGTACCGGTAGTAATTGGCATGTTTCAAAAAGAAGTGGCAGAACGAGCGGCAGCGAAAGAAGGAAGTAAAATATATGGCGTACTAAGTGTGCTCCTGCAATATTATTATAACGTTGAATATTTATTTTCGGTAGGCAACGAAAGTTTTACGCCACAGCCAAAAGTTCAAAGTGGTGTTATCCGGTTAACCAAAAATGATAAATCAATTACCGGTAAAAAGTGAAAGAGCATTTTGGGTTTTGGTAAAAACTGCGTTTAATCAACGCCGTAAGACACTGAGAAACGGCGTGAAGAGTTTGTTCGCAAAAGAAATTCTTGATGATGATTTATTTAATCGCCGTGCAGAAACTTTAAGTGTTGAAGAATTTGCGGCGCTTACGTTTAAAATGAGTTGATGAAGAAAATGAAAGTGTCTATTTTCCTGGTTTTTGTTTCGCTAAGCATGTCATCCTGCTATGCGCCAAGATATGTCTATAGCCCTTCAACCCAAAACATTCCTTTATTGCACAAAAAAAATGACCTGGAGTTTTCCGGCTTTTACGCAGGATCTATCAACGCATTTAAAGAAAAAGGAAATAGCATTAACGGTTTAGATTTACATGGCTCATGGGCTGTTAGCAACCATTTTGCCGTTATGCTCAATGAAAGTTTTCGTTGGGAAAAGAATGGTGGTAATGATAGTTTTTTTTCAAGCGATAGTTCGTTATTAAAATACAAAAGAAATTTTACTGAATTCGGGGCAGGTTATTTTACGCCTGGTGCGTATAACGAGAAAATGCAGTTCCAGCTATTTGGCGGAGTTGCGTTGGGTTCTTCAAATATATCAGACGATTATATTTCGAATACGGTTCACACTAATAAATATCACAATAGTAGTGTAACAAAAATTTTTATTCAGCCTGCTATTATTTATAATCTTTCTAAAAATTTCTCAGGAGCGCTCACCTCTCGTTTTACGGAAGTTATTTTTACTCACATTCATACTAACTATACCCCGCAGGAACTTGATAATTATATCTTAGATAGTTTAACAGTATCTCCTGTTTTTTTCTGGGAACCGGCGGCAAGCTATACTTTCGGATTTAAGAAACTTCCTTTAAAGTTGAGAATACAGGGATCGATTTCAATCTTGTTAAATCATCGTTTTGTTGAGCATCGAACCGGTAATGTAGCCATTGGAGTTATTGCCGACTTTGCTAAAAAAAGAATAAGAGGAAGATCCTCCAAAGACTAACAACCATTTTTCCTTCCCTTTAGTTGTAATTTTACAAGCGCGATTGTCTTGTTATCAAAATGATTTTTAGGTATGGCACATGAAAAAAAATAGGCTCTGTACGAATTGTTACGGCTGCCTCATTATTTGATGGGCATGATGCGGCTATAAATATCATGCGGCGCATTATGCAGAGCAAGGGTGCAGAAATTATTCATCTGGGTCATAACAGGAGCGTACACGAAATAGTTGAATGTGCCATTGAAGAAGATGCGCAAGGAATTGCAGTTACCAGCTACCAGGGCGGCCACCTGGAATTTTTTAAATACATGAAAGATTTGCTTGATGAAAATGGATGTGGCCATATAAAAATTTTTGGCGGTGGAGGCGGCACTATTTTGCCTGCAGAAATAGAAGAGTTGCAGGCTTATGGTATTACAAAAATTTATTCGCCTGATGATGGCCGGCACATGGGACTTGAAGGAATGATTGAAGATGTTGTGAAGAAATGCGGCCGCCCCCTAACCTCCATCCAGGAGAAAAGGAAATCGAATCATTCTAACGGTAATGGCCATAATGGAAAATTTGCATTAGGAGAATGGAGAGATATAAAAAAGATTGCGACCTCTATAACTCAAGCGGAGAGTGGTAAACCAGTTGACATATTATTGAATGGAAAAGAAACGCGGTGGCTTTAGAAAGCAAAAAGGTGCCTTCGCCCGTTCTCGGCATAACCGGAACAGGCGGTGCCGGTAAGTCCTCCGTTACAGATGAAATTGTGCGTCGCTTTTTAAATAATTATCCCGATAAAACCATTGCGGTTATTTCTGTTGATCCTTCGAGAAAGAAAACAGGCGGCGCATTATTGGGCGATCGTATTCGCATGAATTCCATCCATCATCCACGGGCTTATATGCGCTCTCTTGCAACCCGTGAAAATGATAAAGCATTGAGCAATCACGTACAGGAAGCCATTGATATTTGCAAAGCTGCCGGTTACGATTTTATTATTTTGGAAAGCGCAGGCGTGGGACAAAGTGATGCATCAATTTTGGATTATTGTGATGTAAGTGTATATGTAATGACTCCTGAATATGGCGCCGCATCGCAACTTGAAAAGATTAATATGCTTGATTATGCAGATATCGTTTGCCTGAATAAATTTGATAAAGCAGGTGCGTTAGATGCATTGCACGATATCAAAAAGCAATATAAAAGGAATCATGGTCTTTGGAATGCGAAGGATGAAGAGTTGCCGGTAATAGGAACTGTTGCTTCTTTGTTTAATGATAAGGGATGTAATGAATTATTTAATAAAATAATTGAAATTGTTGATGAGAAAACAGGTAACACTTTTAAAGAATATGACGCCCCAAAATTAGTGGCGGACTGAGTGAACCGATAATTCCTGCAAAGAGAGTTCGTTACCTTGCCGAGATTGCCGATGAAATTATAAATTATAACAGAATTGCGGAAGAACAGGCTGAACTTGCGACACAACTATACCAGTTAAATGGATGCGGCTAAAATTATCAGTAAGGAAAAAGACTGACAGCGATGAAGTACGAAATGTTCAATAAAGCAATAGACGAAGCCACCAAAAGACTATTGGAAAAGAAATTATTACCCCTTTCCAAAAAATTAATTGATGAATGGGAAGATGTAAAAAATTCTTATAAAAAAGATTTTTTCGAATACGATGTAAGAGGCAAAGATTATTAAACAGCCTTTATATTTTGAATCGCTTTCACATTCAAAAATTCCAAAAATTGCGGTGCCACGATTTAAAGATTGGGGAGATATTTTGCGTTGGAGATTGCAGGAAAATTTTCCGGGAAAATTTCCTTATACAGCCGGAGTATTTCCTCTAAAGCGGCAGGAAGAAGATCCTACAAGAATGTTTGCCGGCGAAGGCGGCCCGGAAAGAACCAACCGGCGGTTTCACTATGTAAGTTTAGGTCAACCTGCAAAGCGCCTCAGCACTGCGTTTGACAGTGTAACTCTATATGGTGAAGATCCGGATATTCGTCCTGACATTTACGGAAAAGTGGGTAACAGCGGTGTGAGTGTGGCATCCGTTGACGATGCAAAAAAATTGTACAGCGGCTTTGATCTTTGTGACGCTAAAACTTCGGTAAGTATGACCATCAATGGTCCTGCTCCCATGATGCTCGCATTTTTTTTAAATGCGGCCATTGACCAGCAATGTGAAAAATATATAATTGAAAATGACTTACGGGAAAGTATAAACGCAATAATTGAATCTAAATTCAATCTTGATCTCTTGCCAAAATATGCAGGTATTAACGGGAAACCGGTATCTCCATTTAAGGGAGAAATGATTGGACAACTTCCCGAAGGAAATGATGGTTTAGGTTTAAGACTTTTAGGTTTATCGGGAGAAGATGTTTTAGATAAAGAAATTTATGAGCAAATAAAAGCGAAAGCGTTATCAACTGTTCGCGGAACAGTTCAGGCTGATATTTTAAAAGAGGACCAGGCGCAAAATACCTGTATTTTCTCTACGGAATTTGCTTTGAAATTAATGGGTGATGTGCAGCAATATTTTATTGAAAAGAAAGTGAGAAATTTTTATTCTGTTTCTATCAGTGGATATCACATTGCTGAAGCGGGTGCCAATCCTATAACGCAGCTTGCATTTACACTTTCCAATGGATTTACTTATGTAGAATATTACCTTAGTCGCGGAATGAATATTGATGATTTTGCGCCTAACCTTTCATTCTTTTTCAGTAATGGAATGGATGCCGAGTATAGTGTAATAGGACGTGTTGCCCGCCGCATCTGGGCGAAGGCAATGAAGTATAAATACCATGCTAATGAGCGGTCACAAAAATTGAAATACCACATTCAAACCAGTGGTAGAAGCCTCCATGCACAGGAAATAGATTTTAACGATATAAGAACTACGTTGCAGGCGTTGTACGCTATTTACGATAATTGCAACAGCCTTCATACCAATGCTTATGATGAGGCAATTACCACTCCTACCGAAGAGAGCGTGCGCAGGGCAATGGCTATCCAATTAATTATTAATCGTGAGTTGGGAACTGCAAAAAATGAAAATCCCTAACCAGGGAAGTTTTTTGATTGAAGAACTCACTGATCTCGTAGAAGATGCAGTGATGGCTGAGTTTAACCGTATTTCAGAAAGAGGTGGCGTACTCGGTGCTATGGAGCGTATGTACCAGCGTAATAAAATACAAGAGGAGAGTTTATATTATGAAACGCTGAAACATACCGGAGAATTCCCTATCGTTGGCGTAAACACTTTTCTTAATAAAGCGGGTTCTCCCACCATACTACCGGCGGAGGTTATACGCAGCACGACGGAAGAAAAAAATTTGCAGATAGATAATCTAAAAGCCTTTCATGAACGACATAAAAATGAAAGTAGCAAGATGTTATTGCGCCTTCAGGAAGTGGCCGTTAACAATGGAAATATTTTTGAAGAATTAATGGAAACTGTAAAGTATTGTTCATTAGGGCAGATAACCCACGCCTTGTATGAAGTGGGCGGGCAATACAGGAGAAACATGTAAAAAATAAAAAGCACCGCGATTGCGGTGCTTAAGAAATTCGAAAATGTTATCAATGCAGTTTCCTGGTGTATTCATCTAATCTCACAATTTTACCATCTTTTATTCTAAGATCGTCTATGTAATCTGCTGAATCTTTTTTCCCTTTACTGTCTTCCCATTTTTGCCTGTACCAAAGCGTAACCCATTCCTGCTATTTATCTTTAGAAATAACAGATTCCCAATCATCCATTTTTACATCAATACTTTTGAAGCCGCTTCTCAATTTTGTAAACATTGATTTGAGGCTATCGTTCGACATCTTTTTATCAAATGCCATCAAACTGAAGCTGTGCAGAATCGCCGAAATATTTCATACACTCGGCAATATCGCCCGATGAAAAAGGTTTTTAATGCATTTAATGCAACTAAAGTGTTTTCCTTACTTCCCATATCCCAATTGTCGGGATGATCAATGGTATATGGGTAGTTCACAGCGACAGGAGTAGGTGGAGCGGGGGCCGTGGAATCCTTATTTGCTTCTTTTGTGTCTGTGCCTGCATTATTACAGGAACTAAAAGCAATTGCTGCTAAAAAAAACAAAGTCAGTTTTTTCATAATAAATTTTTTAATGATGAATAAATACAGGTGAAATATAAAATAGCAACTGACTTTTCAAGGGGCAGAACAAGTTAGCCATTCGGTAATTGAAATGCAAATAAAAAAATGAAATTAGATGGTTAAGTTAACAGTATAACGATTCTTTTAAAGCAGCTAATTATCTTTACCTAAAAAATGCAGCGACTCTCATTTTTGATTTTGTTCTTTGTTTCGGTAATTTTTTCATGCACCTCAAATAAATACGCCCGTACCAACAGAGTATATAAGCACCAGGTAAAATCGTTTGCAAAAATTATTCGTAAAGCACCGTTAGCCGACAGTATTTACAATTCAACTCCATGGGTGGGCACTACCAACTTCGGTCTTCGCAAACCCAATTTTGTAATTATCCACCACACAGCTCAGAATAGTTGTGAGCAAACACTGCAAACCTTCACTTCGCCACGAACCACAGGTAAGTGCACACTACGTAATTTGCAAAGATGGAACAGTTCATCATATGTTGAATGATTACCTGCGTGCCTGGCAGGCTGGTGTAAGCTCCTGGGGAAATGATAAAGATGTCAATTCATCATCGATCGGCATTGAGCTTGATAATAATGGCTTTGATTCTTTTCCCCCGGCCCAAATTGGCAGTTTACTAACGGTATTGGCTAGCCTTAAAAAGACATACAATATTCCAACCGCAAATTTTATTGGACATGCCGACATAGCCCCTACAAGAAAAAATGACCCGAACGTAAAGTTTCCATGGCAACTGCTCTCGCAAAATGGATTTGGTTTATGGTATGATGATACTACAAATATTTCTGTGCCTGAAAATTTCAATGACCTGGAAGCGTTGCGTATTATCGGGTATTCTGTTAAGGACAGTCTCGCAAGTATCGTTGCATTCAAGCGGCATTTTGAAATGCAGGATAGTAGCGACATTCTCACTTGTGCCGATAAAAAAATATTGTACAACCTGATGGTGAAATATGAATAACAACCTTCAAATAAATTAAAGCCCACACTATCACAGCGTGGGCTTTATATCACCCCATCAGATATTAAATCAATTAAGCGGTTACGCATGTTCGTGTATGCCTTCCCGTATTTGCTCTAATATTTTTTTGTTAAAGGCTTCAAGATCCTTAGGGCTGCGGCTGGTGATAAGATTATCATCAACTACTACCTCCTTATCTCTCCAATCTGCTCCTGCATTTTTGAGGTCTGTTTTAATGGAAGGATAGGAAGTTAGTTTTCGTCCTTTTAATAAACCCGTTTCGATCAACAATTGCGGGCCATGGCAAATAGCTGCAACAGTTTTTCCGGCCTTCATAAAATCCTTTGCAAACTGAACACATTGATCATTCATTCGCATCTGGTCAGGGTTCATAACGCCGCCGGGTATTAGCAGTGCGTCATAATTTTCCATGTCTGCGTTTGACAGGTTTACATTTACTGGTAGTTCAGCAGACCAATGATCATGCGCCCACCCTTTTACTTTGTTTTTCTCTGGCGATACGATGTCTACTCTGATTCCAGAATTTTCCATGGCTTTTTTTGGACTGGTTAATTCAGTTTCTTCAAAGCCATTCTCAGTTAAGATGGCTACTTTTTTTCCCGTTAGGTTTGTCATAATTTAAATTTTTTAAGGTTAATGAATTTTTTTGATGTATTGCTTTTACATCTTTTCTTACTATTTTAATTCACCAACAAGCATGCCTCCAAAAAAATATTTTTTATTAACGGAATCAGGTTTTAACATTCAAATTCATTATCAAAGATCTTATAACTAATACCTCATGAAAATCCAACATTCAATTTTATGATTCTTTCTTTTCTTTTTACTTTTCTATGATGGGTCACACCATTTATTTTTTTTTAATATTATAATGAATGTTGATTTTTGGCAACAATAAGTTTTCATTGTTACTTTACTTATAATTAATTTTTTAAATACATTGATGTACCTCGTACCTGTTTCCGATAAAATCTTAGAAAAACAATTCCTTGAAGTTCCATTGATCATATATAAGAACGATCCTAATTTCATTCGCCCGCTGGATCATGATGTAAAAGATGTTTTCAACACTGAAAAAAATAAAGCATTTCGTTTTGGAAATTGCATACGTTGGATTTTAAAAGACGACAACGATGCTCTTATTGGACGCATTGCTGCATTTGTAAATAAAAAATATAAAAATAAAGGAGATGAGCAACGTACCGGCGGCATTGGTTTTTTTGAATGCATTAATAACCAGGAGGCAGCCGATATGTTATTTGATGTTGCCAAAAGCTGGCTAATGCAACATGATATGGAAGCAATGGACGGGCCTATAAATTTTGGTGAGCGGGATCGCTGGTGGGGCCTGGTAGTGGAAGGCTTTAAGCCGCCAATTTATTTAATGAATTACAATCTTCCTTATTATGTTGAGCTCTTCGAAAACTATGGATTTAAAAATTTTTATAACCAAATATGCTGGCATCTTTTTGTACAAACACAACTCAGTGAAAAGTTTTTTGAGCAGGATGAAAAATACAATTCAAACCCCGAGTATAAGGTTGTTCACATCAGAAAAAATCAGTTGAGAAAATTTGCAACCGATTTTAGTATTGTTTATAATAAAGCATGGGCAAAGCATGAGGGCAATAAGCAACTAAACAAAGATGTTGCTTTTAAAATGTTTAAGGCCATGAAGCCAGTTATGGATGAACATCTTATATGGTTTGTATATCATAAAAATGAGCCAATTGCTTTTTGGGTAAACTTGCCGGAACTTAACCAGATTTTTAAGCATCTTAATGGCAGATTTGATTTTTTTGCGAAGCTTAAATATTTATGGCTGAAGAAAAAAGGCGTATGCAATAAATTTACCGGGATTGTTTTTGGTGTGATACCTGAATACCAGGGGCAGGGTATTGATTATTATATGATAGTGCGTGGGGCAAAAGTTATTCAGCAAGATAAGCAGTACGATGAATTAGAACTTCAATGGCAGGGGGATTTTAATCCTAGGATTTTAAACATTTCCAAAAATATTGGCGCCACACAAAGCAGGATGCTGGCTACCTATCGATATATTTTTGACAGGAGTAAAGAATTTAAGAGACATCCTTTTTTGAATTGAAAACCCTTATGCTTCATTAAAAGCGAAATTGCTATGACACTTTAATTGCTATTATCTTTTAAGATTTCGTTTCTTAACTTGCAGTATATTTTTGAAAATAAATTTCCCTTTAAGGGATTGAGGTATATGGATAAATTTATAGTATCAGCCAGGAAATACAGGCCGCAAAACTTCAACACAGTTATAGGGCAATCGCATATAACTACTACACTTAAAAATGCAATTAAAAATAACCAGCTTGCGCATGCTTTTTTATTTTGCGGTCCACGGGGCGTAGGCAAAACAACCTGTGCAAGAATTCTGGCAAAAACAATCAATTGTGAAAACAGGACTCCTGAGGGAGAAGCCTGTAATATCTGCAATTCATGCATTTCGTTTGATAATGGATCATCATTGAATATACATGAACTGGATGCTGCCAGTAATAATTCCGTTGATGACATACGAAACCTTGTTGAACAAATTCGCTTTGCGCCGCAAGCCGGAAAATACAAAGTGTATATAGTAGATGAAGTTCACATGTTAAGCGCTGCGGCATTTAATGCATTTCTTAAAACACTGGAAGAGCCGCCGCCGTTTGCCATTTTTATTTTAGCAACTACCGAAAAACATAAGATACTTCCTACGATTCTTTCGCGCTGCCAGATTTTTGACTTTAAAAGAATCACCAACCAGGATACGGTTGATCATCTTCGTGAAATATGTGTAAAGGAAAATATTAGAGCCGATGATACTGCCCTGCATATCATTGCTCAAAAAAGTGAAGGATGCCTCAGGGACGCTCTAAGTATTCTGGATAAAATTGTGAGTTTTACCAATGGAGCGCTCACCTATGCCAATACTTTAGAGCATTTAAATATTCTCGATGAAGATTATTACTTCAGGTTGATGGATGCCATGCAAAATCAAAGTATTACTGACGCAATTTTGTTGTATGACGAAATTAACAGAAAAGGATTTGAAGGAGATCTTGTATTAAACGGATTCGCGGAATTTATAAGAAATCTTTTGGTTAGCAAGGATCCAAAAGTGGCAATGTTATTGGAAGTGTCGGAAGGATTTAAGCAACGTTACCTTGATGTTGCACTAAAAGTTGATGCATCTTTTTTGCTAAGTGCATTAAATGTTTTAAATGAAGCCGAAATAAATTACAGGCAGGCGAGAAACAAACGGTTGCATGTAGAACTAACATTAATAAAGCTTTGCTATTTGCAACAGGCAATAGAGCTGGTAAGCGATGGTGAGCAAATCGATAAAAAAAAACAGGGTGAACAAATGAAACCTGTTGCTTTTAAAACGCTTACTCCTATTGCGTTTAAAGGAAAAAATGTTCCGGAAGCTAGCGGCAAAAAAGTTACCCCGGAAATTTCAGCAAATAAAAAAAGCAACGGGCTGGTAACCGAAAATAAAGTGAAACTTGTGATTGAAGAAAAGCAAATTAGTGAACCGGCAATTTCTAAAGCTGCTGCCGACCATACAGTTGCTACTAACGGAAGCGCACGTACGAAAATTGGCAGACTGAAAAAGATACAGGAAGAGGTAGCGCTTGAAAACAAGTTGAATGGAAATAATATTAAACTACTGAATGAGGAGGAGTTGTATGTTGCGTGGGGACTCTATATTGAATTACTCCGGAAAAGTAACAATCACTCCGGTGTTACAAATTTTAAGTTAGCAACGCTTAGTATCGTTGATGACAATTGCATAGAAATAATTACTGATAATAATATTCAGCAGAAATTTATTGAGGCAGAAAGGGCAGCCTTAATTGAACATCTCCAGTCTCACTTTAATAATCGTTTTTTGACCTACAAGGTTATTGTTATTGAGAATGAAAACATTAATGCAGTAGCAGAAAAGCATCTCACCACCAAAGAGCAGTATCTAAAAATTATTGAAGAATTTCCCCTCGTAAAGGAATTAAAAGACAGGCTTGGCCTGCAACTTGATTATTAATTTAATCAGTTATTGCTAACATAATTAAACAAAACATATGTATACTATATTAGGAGCCGGCGGCGCTATTGCCAATGAATTTTCAAAAGTACTTTTTCAAAATAACGTTCCTCACACGTTAGTAAGCAGAAATCCAAGGTCGATTAACGGAGCGCTTACTTTAGCCGCTGATCTCACCAATGAGTCGGAAACGGATGAAGCTGTGAGAGGCGCAACCATTGTGCTGCTATGCCCGGGGCTAACATATGATATAAGAATATGGGAAAAAAAGTGGCCTTTAATTATGAACAATGCAATTAAAACGTGCAGTAAGTATAACGCGAAACTTATTTTCTTTGATAATGTGTATCCGCTCGGAAAAGTTGTTGGCCCGATGACAGAAGCATCTCCATATAATCCAGTGAGTAAAAAAGGAGAATTGCGTGCAAAGTTGGCAACTCAATTAATGGAGGAAGTGAAGGCCGGAAAGATTACCGCAATGATAGCACGAGCCGCAGATTTTTATGGCCCGAATTGTAAAACCAGTTTCTTAAACGCTTTGGTATTTGATAAGATGGCCAAAGAAAAAAAATCACAATGGATGGTAAATGATAAAGTAGTGCATTCTTTTACATTTACGCCTGATTGTGGGAAAGCGTTATGGCTCCTTTCTCAAAGCGAGCAGGCGTGGAATCAAATTTGGCATATGCCCACAGCGTCGCCCGCTTTAACAGCCAAAGAAATAATTTCGCTGGCTTCGTCAATATTCCATGCGCCGGATAAAGATTTTGTTATTGGCAAAGGATTGATTGGAATAATGGGAATTTTTATGCGCCTGATGTATGAGCTAAAAGAAATGTTGTATCAATATGATTCAGACTATATTTTTGATTCTTCAAAATTTAATAACGCATTTAATTTTACACCCACAACTTATAAAGAAGGATTCGAATTAACTGCCGCTTCATATAAAAAGGATAGTTAGCTTTCTTCGGCCTTTCTCGCTTCAGCTTCATACTTATTGTTGTAATATCCGTGCAACAGACTTTCCCACAGATATTTAACAATGAAAATATATTTGCCGTGTTGTTGAAATTGCTGCAAATGGCAAACTTCATGTTTCACCCATTTTTCATTTTGTAAAAAATCTTCCCTTGTTGTATTATGCAAGTGAATGGTGTTGCCTATAACAATAGCAACATGATCTGACTGTAATTTTTTTGCCGCAAGTTTTGCTATCCATGAATTTTCTTTGATAAGAATTTCCATAATCAGGATTTTGGACCAGGAAGATTTTTTAAAGATGTTTTATTTCAAAAGCGTCTTTGATAAGCATTCCAGGTTTTATACGATGCGGATGTTACGCAAGCGCCTTTAATATTTCTTCGCTATGTATTTTTGATTTTGGTTTTTTGAATATTTTCCGAATGATTCCTTTCTCATCAATTAAGAATGTGGTGCGATGCAGTCCCATATATTTTCTGCCATATAAATTCTTTTCGCCCCAAACACCATATTTATCTATAATTTTTTTATCAGGATCCGCAAGAAGTGTAAAAGGAAGCTTGTATTTTTCTTCAAATTTTTTATGTTTCTTTTCATCATCGGGGCTTACACCCAACACCACGAGTCCCTTGTTTTGAAGTATCGAATAGTTATCGCGAAGGTTACACGCCTCAATAGTACAAGTTGGTGTATCATCTTCCGGATAAAAATATAAAACAACTTTCTTTCCTTTAAAATCTGCCAGTGAAACAATGTTTCCGTTTTGGTCTTTGGCTTTAAATGCAGGAGCTTTGTCTCCCTCTGTTAACTGAATCATTAATTGGTTTTTATCTTGTGAAATGGAGTATTTTTTCTGTGGTATTACCGGCCTCATCTTGTACCGAAATTTTCAATTCGTGCTTCCCGCGTGGGCACATTTCGTCGAATTTATAAATGAAAAGCTTCCCTTTATCATTTGTAAACATCAGCCACTTGCCATCAAGTTCTGCACGGAAATTTTTGATTTCCTCATTATTATCTTTCGGAATAAAAATGATTCGCGAAGCTTTAGATAGATTGGCGTTATCATGAAACCCTCCTCCAATTATGGGCGGGTCGCTATCGGCTATAAGTTCAAAATTTCCGAAACTTCTAAAATACGCGGTAAACCATTCCCCATCGTCGTCGGGTTTTACAATTTCGGTTTTATCGCGCCAGGTTCTTTTAATAAGCATTTTATCTTTTAATTCGGCTGGTATCGGCTTGTTCGCTTTTATTCTCAAAGTAAAATAATCATGTATTGGTATTAGTCCCGATGCTATAACATGAATATCGGAAAAAGAGTTTAATGAATTGGCAGGTTTTGTTGAATGAACGAAAGCAAAAGAGTCATAGAGCGCTTCAGGCTTTAATATTAATTGCACATTTTCATTTTCGAATATATTTACAAAACCAGGATGAAATTCCTGTTCGTCATGATAAGAAGCAGCTTCTTTTTCTAATCCATTTTCATATATCACTCCCTTTTTTATTTTAAACCCGAGCGTGGAAGTATTTCCATAAGTATCCTTCACAATAATTTTTACTTCGTGCACAGCTTCATCGAAAAGTTCTATTACACCATCTCCGCTAAAATCTTTGTAAACTCCTTCGGGATAACCGGGAAGTCTCGACAGGTGCTCAATATAAGGCCCGCCGGCTGCCCTGGTTTTATAGTCAATGTGTGCATTTACATATCTTGTTTCATCGTAAGTAATGCTGTCAATTTGTAACCCAACAATGGGCTGATCGTCAAAATACAGGTCCGCTTCATAGATGCCGTTAGGATTGGCCGAGCCAGTATATTTATCATTAGCAGAAATACCAAAACTTACTTTATCATTGTTTACTATTATTATCGGTTCGGCGGTTGTATAGCCGCCTTTTATTTTCTTCAAGCCAAATAATTTTGGTGACTGGCTGTAGGTACTAACGCATCTATCGTACACGGCTAACCGCAAAATTGTTGGCGGAACATTATCCGGTATTGGCAACCCGAATAAAAGCGGGTTCAACACTTTATCGGTTTTGGTGTCTCTTATTTCAAAATGGCAGTGCGGTCCCTGGGAGCCTCCGGCATTACCACTGAATGCAATAAACTGGCCCTGCTTAACCGGAAACATTCCGGCAGGAATATCCAAAAAAACCTGCCACGATTGTAATTTATACTGTTGTTCCTTAACATATTTTTCGAGAGCCGGATAGAAATTGTTGAGATGGCCGTACAATGTTGTCAACCCGTTAGGATGATTAATGTAGATAGCCCTTCCAAAGCCAAAAGGTTCCACACGTACATGGGCAATATAGCCGTCAGCCGCAGCTTTCACGGGCCTGTTTTGTACCTGGTTTGTACGGCAATCCAGCCCCATGTGGTAATGGTTAGGGCGCAACTCGCCAAAATTTGCAGCCAACCCGATTTTTGCATCAACCGGGTAAATAAAATAGCCCTTAGGGTAATTTTTTACCGGAAAAATCTGTGCATTAGAAGTGTAACTAAAAAAGAGATAAAGTAAAAACAGGAACGGTTTATGTAATGAATCTTTTCGGGGGCAAATTCTTTTCATAATAATTGCAAATCTAAACTCTAAAAAAATTAAAGATAGTAATCATGTCCAAATCAACAATTGCATCACTGATATTGGGAGCGTCAATTGGTCTTGCATTTTTAAAATTCTACAGCATGCCCGAAGAAGATAAACAGGATTTTTTGGATCACATTAAAAAGGCAACAAATGATTTACTGGATGACGCCGAAACAACTGTGGAAAAAGTTGAACATTATGTTGATGAAATAAAATCAAAAGGAGAAAAAAAATGGGTTGAAAAATTATATGTTTTAAAAAAAATGTTCATCGATTTTTATGGAAGGGAAAAAAAATATCTTCTTTGATTTTTTGAACTCTTAAATTACCAGTCAAAAATTTGTTTTCTCAAGTTGATATTTCGCAAATAAAATCCCAAATTTAATTTATTGCCTTTCATTTCAACATTTCAATTTATTTTCGCGGTCGCAGATTAAAAAAATTCATGCCGCTAGACAAATCAATTAAATCAGTTTTAATTATCGGTTCTGGGCCCATTATTATCGGACAAGCCTGCGAATTCGACTACTCAGGAACACAAGCCGCCCGCAGCCTTAGCGAAGAGGGAATAAGGGTGATACTCATAAACAGTAACCCGGCCACGATCATGACGGACCCTATGATGGCGGATAAAATTTACCTGCTTCCGCTGACCGTTGAAAGTATTGAACAAATTATTGAAGAAAATGATATTGATGCAGTGTTGCCTACAATGGGCGGCCAGACTGCCTTAAACCTCTGTAAAGAAGGTGACGAATTAGGTATTTGGCAAAAAAATAATATCCGGTTAATTGGGGTAGATATTAAAGCTATCGATAAAGCAGAAGACCGGGAAAAATTCAGGCAGTGGATGATCGAAATGGGCATTCGCGTTGCGCCGGCAAAAACTGCCAATTCATTTCTGGAAGGAAAAGAATTTGCACAGGAAATCGGTTTCCCGTTGGTTATTCGTCCGTCGTTCACTTTGGGTGGAACCGGCGGAAGCTTTGTGCATACGAAAGACGATCTTGATGAAGCTTTAAATCGTGGACTAACCGCGTCTCCTATGCATGAAGTGCTTGTTGAAAAAGCAATGCTCGGCTGGAAAGAATTTGAACTGGAATTGCTGCGTGATGATAATGATAATGTTGTTATTATTTGCACAGTTGAAAATTTTGACCCGATGGGCATTCATACCGGAGATTCCATTACTGTCGCTCCTGCGATGACATTGAGTGATACGGCTTTTCAAAAAATGCGCAATACTGCTATTGAAATGATGCGTGATCTTGGAAATTTTGCAGGTGGATGTAATGTGCAGTTTGCATTAAACCCGCAGACGGAAGAATTAATAGCAATTGAAATCAATCCGAGAGTCAGCAGGTCGTCAGCATTAGCGAGTAAAGCCACCGGCTATCCAATCGCAAAAATTGCTGCTAAACTTGCGATTGGATTTACATTGGATGAACTAAAAAATCAAATTACACAAACAACGTCAGCATATTTTGAACCTGCTTTGGATTATGTCATCGTAAAAATTCCGCGTTGGAATTTTGATAAATTCAAAGGAGCGGATGACACGCTGGGCCTTCAGATGAAATCTGTTGGTGAAGTAATGGCAATCGGAAGAAGTTTTGCTGAAGCCATTCAAAAGGCTTGTCAAAGTTTGGAGAATGAAGCAGTAGGTTTAGGGTATTATGGAAAGAGCCTGATGTATGCTGAAGAAGTTATCGAATATCTGAAAGTTCCTAAATGGGACCGCATATTCAGAATTAAAGATGCTTTAATGATTGGTGTAAGTGTGCGCCGCATTTGTGAATCAACAGGTATTGACAGGTGGTTTATCTACCAGATTCAAAAGATTTGCGATTGTGAAAAAGAACTTTTAAAAACCAATTTGGAAACAATAACACCGGCGCTTTTAACCAAAGCAAAACGCCTTGGCTTTGGGGATGAGCAAATTGCCCGCATTATAAAAGATGGCAGCACAGATGAAGATATTTATCAAAAAAGAAAAGAATTTGGTATTGCAAGAGTGTATAAAATGGTAGACACCTGCAGCGCAGAATTTGAGGCTAAGACGCCTTATTTTTATAGTACCTTTGAGTAGAGATTATTCATCATTAAATTAATTTTATGATTACTATAGATGAAAAGGAATTGAATTTAACACCTGATCAGGAAAAGGAGATTCGCCTGGAAATTGCAATTATGCTTTACGAAAAAGCGGATTACTCATTTTACGTGGCTGCAAAATTTGCAGGATTGCATTGGATGGATTTTGTAAAGGAACTGGGTAAAAGAGAGATTTCTATTTTTTCTGAAGAGGCATTATTACAAGACCTTGAAACTATAAAGAAGTTTGGAAAATGATTGTCGTAAGTGATACTTCATGCATTTCAAATTTATTATTGATTGATCAACTCGATTTACTTCAAAAAATTTATAGAGATATTTATATTCCTCCCGTAGTTTACGAAGAAATCTTAATGTTGGAGAAAAACGGTAATGATTTAAGTTATTTCAAGTCAAGAGAATGGATTTTTGTTGAAAATAATTTTATAAAAAAAATTTCTTTAGCTCCGCCAAAATATATTGATCAGGGCGAAGCGCAGGCTATAGACCTTGCCATTCATATAAAAGCAGACCGGCTTTTAATTGATGAAAGGAAAGGGACCGATTTGGCTAAAGGGTTAGGAATTACCACGATCGGTCTATTAGGCATATTAATTATAGCTAAACAAAATAATTTAATTTCATCAGTCAAAATTCTGCTTGATCGGTTAATAAAAAATAATTTTTGGTTAAGCAATACCTTATACCAGCAAGCCCTAAAATTTGTTAATGAACTCTAACATCATCCACAACGAATCAATCCCTTCTTCCAAAAAGAAAATTATTGTTTTGGGCAGCGGCCCCAATCGTATCGGGCAGGGAATAGAATTTGATTATTGCTGCGTACACGGTTTGCTTGCGATAAAGGAATGTGGTTACGAAGCCATCATGATCAACTGCAATCCTGAAACGGTTTCTACTGATTTTGACATCGCTGACAAATTATATTTTGAACCTGTTTTCTGGGAGCACATTTGGGAGATTATTGACCTTGAAAAACCTGAAGGCGTTATTGTTCAGCTCGGCGGACAAACGGCATTGAAGCTTGCTAAACGTTTAGATGAAAAAGGTATAAAAATAATCGGCACTTCATTCGATAATATGGACATTGCTGAAGATCGTGGACGCTTTAGTGACATGCTGAAAGAGTTGGGAATTCCTTATCCAAGATATGGCACTGCATTTAATACCGATGATGCAATTGAAGTTGCCAAGGAAGTTGGTTATCCCGTTTTGGTAAGGCCAAGTTACGTATTAGGCGGGCAGCGCATGCGCATTGTTTTAAATGACGAAGAACTCGAGAAAGGTGTGCTCAGTCTGTTAAAACATTTACCTAATAATAAAATTTTAATCGATCATTTTTTGGATCGTTGCCAGGAAGCAGAAATAGATGCCATCTTTGATGGTGACGATTTTCATGTGATGGGCGTGATGGAACATATTGAACCGGCGGGTATCCACAGTGGTGATAGCAACGCGGTATTGCCTGAATTTAATTTATCTCCATTAATAGTTCATACAATGGAAGAATATGCGGAAAAAATTGCACGAGCCTTGCACATACAAGGATTGATCAATATTCAATTTGCCATTAAGAATGGAGAAGTTTACGTAATTGAAGCCAATCCAAGAGCCTCACGCACCACGCCTTTTATTGCCAAGGCTTACCAGATTCCTTATTTAAATATTGCCACTAAAATAATGATTGGCGCTGCAAAGTTGAAAGACTTTACGTTTGAAAAAAAGCTTACCGGTTTTGCGATTAAAGAACCCGTTTTTTCTTTCAACAAATTTCCTAACGTAAATAAAGAATTAGGGCCTGAAATGAAAAGCACAGGCGAATCTATACGCTTCATTAAAGATCTTCGCGATCCATACTTCAGGCAATTATACAAAGAGAGAAGCATGCATTTGAGTAAATAATGGTAATTAAATTTGAGTGTGAAAATTGCTTTAAAAGATATTACCATTTCAGTAAAAGGAACCATTTCTGATACGATGTCAGACAAGCAAATTCTTTGATTTCTGCCAGCAAAATGAAATACTTAGAGTGGAAAGGGATGAGAATCGCCAAATTATTATACTGGAGCCTAATAGTACATTTTCAGGACGACAAAGAGCTGAGTTATCGGTAGAACTGTTTAAGTGGAACAGAAAAGAAAAAAACGGAGTTTGCTTTGATTCGTCAACCGGCTTTACCTTGGCAGATGGTTCGGTCAGATCTCCCGATGCATCCTGGATGCGTAATGAAAAATGGAATAATATCCCAAAAAAAGATAAACAAAAATTTGCTCATGTTTGCCCAGATTTTGTAATTGAACTAAAAAGTCCATCAGATAATGTAAAATATCTTACCGGTAAAATGCACAAATGGATTGAAAACGGTTGTTCGCTTGCATGGCTTATAAATCCTGAAAATAAGACTGTATTTATTTTTAGAAAAGATGGAACAGTTGACAAGATTAAGGGCTTCAATAATATTCTTTCAGGTGAAGATGTATTGCCTGGTTTTCAACTGGATCTTTCTTTACTGCTTCAATTTTAAAATTTATTACCAATTGCTGAATCTTATCCCAACGTTATAAGGCATCAAATTCAAACCCTTTTGAAAAATAGAATTCGGGCTGTAAGAACCATACAAGTGTGCCGGTCCAAGTCCTAATTCTGCTATGTAAGAGAATTTCCATTTTTCAAGATCATAGTCTCCGTGGTTTTTAAGTTTGCCCCGATCACTGCTTATTTGTTTGTTACGGCTATTATATAAATAACCTACGCTTACTCCGGCGCTTAAGCTCAACCCTTTTTTAGATGAATTTGGATTGGTCCTGAAATTTAGCATAAAGGGTATCGTGACATAATCTGCCGCAAGCTTGTTTTTTGAAAAGTTTATTGAATCGCGAAATATAAAAGAGTGATCGATACTCTGCTGCGTGTATGAGTCTATTCCGCTTTCGTTAAGGCTTAATGCTGATTTAAACCGGTAATTATTCAATTCAAGGCCCAGCCCGTATTTCAGGTTTACATGATGCTTTATTAAATTAAGCCTTTGCATAAAAAACCAGATGTTTACATTAACTGATTTTATCGTTTTTAATTTGAAATCATTTTCTGCCAAATCAGGAGTGCCGGGTTTAGTAACAAGATAGTTACCTGCTTTTGCAAATGCATAATTGGTTTTATCTATCCAGTTTGCAAAGCCTAAATCTATAATGAACGACGCCGTGTTAATGTTAGATTTCCTGTTATAATTTCTGTTACCAACGGTAACGGTTACACGCTTATCTTTGTTGTCGCCCTTTTTTAATATAATCATTCCGCCAATCCGGATTGTATCGCTCTTTTTTTGAACCTGAACAGAATCTGATTGTGCCACAGAAGTAACGGCAAATAAAATCCCCATAAATCCTAATGCTGTCTTTTTCATTTTTTAATATTTATTAGTCTGAATCTTTTTGTTTAGTTCGAAACAACCTGCCGGTCATCTCCTGAGAGAAGTCGTGTAATTGGATTATTTCTTTCCACAACACGCTTCACTTTTTTTAAGAAGCCGCCGACCTTTGTTTTTCTAAACTTATCGGCTGTGACATCGTAGAATACGTAATTTTCATTCTTATTATCGTCGCCTGGCACATAGGAAACATTTTGTGCATTCACCAGCGGTTCCGTTTTTTCGGTCTTATTCACATCTGCGTTTTGTGCCAGTACTTTTGCCGGGTTAATTTTGTTTAACGATGAAATTTCTTTTTTAGGTATCTCGTTAATTCCATTATTAGAAACTGTAATTGCATCATTAACTTTTTCCGGAAGTTCACTTGTAATACTTTCCTCCTTTGGTTTTTGAGTACTAATAACATTTTCTACAGCTAAATCATTATTTTTTCTGTCCAAAGTTTTTTGTTTTCTTACTTTTTCTTTACCTGTTACTTTTTTCAGACTTTTATTTTGCTGCTCTGAATATTGAGCAACAGATTCTGTTGTTTTTTTCTCCGGAAGAATTGTATTGTTAGCTTTTGGCGCTGCCTTCTTTGCAGGATTAGAATGAGCTATCGTTATATTTGTTTTAGTTGGCTTCTTTAAGAACAAACCAGTAATCCATAAACCAAATCCAATGAAAGCCGCTGCAGCAAGCATTCTCCAAAGTAGTACCGGAACAACTTTTCCCGATCTTTCTTTTTTGTATAAAATCTTTTTATTATTGAAAACGATAGCGCTCTCGGGTGTAAGTCTTGCCATACCAATTAAATCAAATTCATCTTTTAATTCATTGTGTTGAGAAACAAATTCTTCAGTTTCCAGCATTTGTTCTTTGGTCAATTCTTTATCATGGTACAAAACAAAAATTTCTTCATAATTATTTTTATTAATGAAAGCGTTTGTATCATTTCTATATAAAAAAGATTTATCGGTTAAATGAATATTTACATCGGGCCTGGCAATAGTATGGTGTATCATCCTGAATTCATCTTCAAGATCTTTGTTATGTTTAACAAACATCAATACTTCAGCTTTTTCAGAATCGGTTAATTCATTATCTGCATAAAGCAAAAAATATTCTTCGTAATTATCTCTGTTGATGTTCATCTTATATTACATTTTCAGGTTTTACCAGCCACGATTTAAGCTGTATTCTTGCCCGATGCAAATACACCTTTACCTGGCTTTCACTTAAAGAAGTGATCTTTGCAATCTCATCATAAGAATAACCTTCATAATCTTTTAATAAAACAAGGCTTCGCTGCGTTTCACTCAACCTTTGTAAAGCCTCATTCAAAATCTTATTTATATTATGATGAGGTTGTTGAGTTGTTTTTGTTTCTGCAGAAAAATTTTCCTGCAATTGAACTCTTTTATTTTTTCTTATATGATCAATCATCTGGTGATAGGCTACTGTAAATAAATAAGATTTGCTTCGTTCATTTTCCACTGTTTCCCGGTTAATCCATAATTTTTCAAATGCAGACTGCACTACATCTTTGGCATTTTCTTCGTGCCGCAGGTTTTTAACAATAAAACGGTAAACATTATCTGCATAAAGGTTTACACATTCATTATATTCTTTCTCAGTCATACACCCAATTAGTAGTTTTTCGATCTTCTCCTTTCTGTTTGATAGTGATACGAAGTTGGAAACAAAAAGTTACAATTTTACTTTTTCACTTTATACAAAATTAAAATTTAATGTTTTCATGTAGGTTTGCCGGAGAAATACTAAATCGCATGAATGAAAATTTTAAAAATCGAATTGGCGAAGAACTAGAAGCTATAAAGGCTGCGGGTTTGTATAAAACAGAAAGAATTATTACCAGTGAGCAGGGCGCCGAGATTGAAGTTGGCGGAAAAAAGGTTTTAAATTTTTGTGCCAACAATTATTTGGGATTATCGTCTCATCCCAAAGTGATAAAGGCGGCAAAAAAATATATTGATGAAAGGGGGTATGGCCTAAGCAGTGTTCGTTTTATTTGCGGCACACAGGATATTCATAAAGAGCTTGAAAAAAAAGTTGCCGATTTTTTGGGAACAGAAGATACCATTTTATATGCCGCTTGTTTTGATGCCAATGGCGGCGTATTCGAACCGTTGTTTGGTGAAGAAGATGCGATTATTTCTGATGTATTAAATCATGCAAGCATTATCGATGGTGTTCGTTTATGCAAAGCGCAACGCTACCGTTATGAACATAACAATATGGAAGATTTGGAAATTAAATTAAAAGAAAGTCAACATTTACGCAGCCGCATCATTGTAACTGATGGTTCTTTCAGTATGGACGGAACTATTGCGCAGCTTGATAAAATTTGTGACCTGGCAGATAAGTATAATGCAATTGCAATGATTGATGAATGTCACTCTACAGGTTTTTTAGGCAAGACAGGAAGAGGCTCTCATGAATATCGAGGTGTAATGGGAAGAATAGATATTATTACCGGAACATTTGGGAAGGCACTTGGAGGTGCCAGCGGCGGTTTTACTACAGGCAAAAAAGAAATCATTGAGATGCTGCGGCAGCGTAGCCGTCCGTATTTGTTTAGCAATACTGTGGCACCAAGTATTGTTGGTGCGTCTATTGCCGTGTTCGACATGCTGAGTAAAACCACTAAACTCAGGGACAAACTGGAACGGAATACAAAATATTTTAGAAGAAAAATGACAAAGGCAGGATTTGATATAAAACCCGGGGAGCATCCAATTGTTCCGATCATGTTATATGATGCAGTAGTTGCACAAGACTTTGCAGCAAAACTTTTGGAGGAAGGAATTTATGTTATTGGATTTTTCTTTCCTGTAGTTGCCAAAGGACAAGCGAGAATAAGAGTGCAATTGAGTGCGGCACATAAGCAAAAGCATCTCGACCACGCTATTGAAGCATTTACAAAAGTGGGTAAGGAGTTGGGGGTATTGAAATAAATGAAACAAGATTTTGTTTTATAACTTTATGAAATATGGAAACAACATTATTAAATAGAATTACCAATAATCCCGCTATTTTGACGGGTAAGCCTGTTATAAGAGGAATGCGTATTTCTGTTGAGCAAATTTTAAAAATGCTTGCAAGAGGAATTTCACATGACGATATACTTAAAGAATTCCCTTTGCTTGAAGAAGACGATATCAAGGCATGTCTTGTTTATGCGGCAGCAAAAATTTCTCATGAAGAAGAAAGAGCATGATTTATACGTCTTCCATTAACGTTGTAATTGATGTTGGCGTAGGAAAAATTATTGAAGAATGGTTGTTAAATAATGGACGTAAAGTTTTTGCCGTAAGAAATATAAATCCTGAAATGACAGATGCAGATATTATAAATTTTGCTAATCGTGAAGATGCAATTATAATAACTATGGATAAGGATTTTGGCGAATTGGTATATAAAAATCATTCCTTACATAAAGGGATTCTGTTATTGAGATTGGATGATGCAGTGGCCGAAGAAAAATTATCTGTTATTCAAAATATTTTCCCTGCTTATTTATCTCAAATACAAAATAATTTTTGTGTCTATCAGAATGGTAAATTAAGAATTAGAAATTATTCAAATGAGTGAATCGGCTTCAACATTTAAGGCAAAGAGCACAGTAAAAAGCGCAGACCTGGATCACAGGCAAAAAATTAATTTCAATATAAGCAGGTATAATGCTGTTGTTCCGCAGGGGAAAAAGCAGTTTGAAAATACTGATGTTGTAAGAGAGCGGGCGAAAAACATAAAGTGGCGTGCGCTTGAATCTCTCGATCAGCAGTTGGAAGAATTTGAAATGAACTTTACCAAACGCGGCGGTAAGGTTATCTGGGCACAAGACCCACAGGAAGCCTTAGACGAAGTTTTAAATATTTGTAAAGAAAAAAATTGCAAGACGATTGTTAAAAGCAAGAGCATGGTTACGGAGGAAATTCATCTCAATCATTTTCTTGAAAAAAATAATATTGAAAGTGTTGAAACAGATTTGGGAGAATACATTCAGCAGTTGGATGGCGAACCCCCCTACCACATTGTTACACCGGCCATGCATAAGAGTAAAGAAGATGTGGCCAAACTCTTTGCTGATAAATTAGGGACATCTTCCAAACTCTCACCTGAGCAACTAACATTAGTGGCCCGTGAAAAATTAAGAGAAAAATACACGCAGGCTGAGATTGGAATTACCGGGGCCAATTTTATTATCAGCGATATTGGCGCTATTGCAGTTACAGAAAATGAAGGCAATGGCCGGCTTAGTATGGCATGGCCGAAAACTCATATTGCTATTGTAGGAATTGAAAAGGTAGTTTCATCTCTCACGGACCTTGCATTGATGTGGCCATTGCTGGCAACTTTTGGTACAGGGCAAAAAGTTACTGTTTATAACAGCATTATTTCCGGTCCAAAACAAGCCGGTGAAAGCGATGGGCCGGAGAATATGTATGTGATATTGTTAGATAATAACCGCTCAAATATTTTGGCGAATCCCAAACAGCGTGAGAGCTTGTATTGCATACGATGTGGAGCATGTTTAAATGCCTGCCCTGTTTACAAAAATATTGGAGGACATACATATGGCGTTACCTACAGCGGCCCTATAGGGAGCGTTATTACACCAAATTTGCAAGGACTAAAAGAATATAAACATTTAAGTTTTGCATCTTCACTATGTGGTAATTGCACCGAAGTTTGTGCAGTAAAAATTAACCTTCACGAGTTACTATTGGAGAATCGAAAAGAAAGCGTAGACGAAGGATTAGCAACTTTTTCTGAGAAGATGGCGTGGAAACTTTGGAAGATATCTTCGCTTAGGAGAGGCTTTATGAATATGGGTAACGGAAATTTAAAATCAACAGTAGTCAATAGATTATTTAAAGGATGGAACAAGGAACGTTCTGATCTGCATTTTAGTAAAAAAACGTTTAACGAAATGTGGAAGAATAGATTTAAGAATGTTGATTAGGATACACCGTATCTAATGTTTAAAATGCCGTAACCCTGTTATCACCATTACCAAATTGTTTGCTTTACAATATTCAATTGAATCTTTGTCCCGTATTGAACCACCGGGTTGAATAAACGCAGTAACACCAGCTTCATGAGCGATTTTCACACAATCATCAAAAGGGAAAAACGCGTCGCTTGCCACCAACGAATTATTTAAATCAAAATTGAATTGACCTGCCTTTGTGATTGCCTGCCGCAGTGCATCTACCCGGGACGTTTGTCCGCAGCCTTTACCTATTAGTTGTTTATCTTTTATAATTGCGATAGCATTACTTTTCAAATGCTTGCAAACAAGGTTGGCAAAAATTAAATTCTCTTTTTCTTCTTCAGAAGAAGCTCTTCCACCCACTTCATTCCATTCTGCGAAATTTCCTTTATCAAAATCCTGGGTCAGAATTCCGTTTAAAACAGTTTTCGACATTTGTTTTTGCTGAACAGCGTTTTTTGTTTTTAGCAAAATTCTATTCTTTTTTGATTGAAGAACTTCCAATGCGTCAGCGTCAAATTCAGGCGCTATCAAGACTTCAAAAAACAAACCGTTTAAGGTGTCGGCAGTCTTTTTATCGATTGATGCGTTTGCAATTAATACGCCACCAAACGCACTTTCAGGATCGCCTGATAATGCCGCATTAAAGGCTTCATTTACATTTACCCGCTGTGCGATTCCGCAAACATTGGTGTGTTTAAAAATGGCAAAAGTAACTTTCTCTTTTTCTTCCTCTGAAGTAAATTCATTCATTATTTGTATAGCTGCATCAACATCTACAAGATTGTTATACGAAAGTTCTTTACCATGCAATTGTTCGAAAGCTTCACCAAGGTTTCCTGCAAATGATGCCTGCTGATGAGGGTTTTCGCCATACCGCAATACTTTTTTATCGGCGACAAATGGATTTAAAAAAGAAGTGTTATTAAAATAATTTGAAATGGCCATATCATATCCCGTGCAAACATCAAATGCTTTGGCCGCAAATTGTTTCCGTTCTTCAAGCGATGTTTCTGCATTGTTTTCAGATAAAATATTTTCAAGATCAGTGTAATTACTTTTATCTGCAATAACCAAAACATGAGCGAAATTTTTTGCTGCTGCTCTTATCATGGAAGGCCCGCCAACATCTATCTTTTCAATGATGGTTTTTTCATCAGTAGTTGATTTAACGGTTTCTTCAAACGGATACAAATCAACAATTACCAAATCAATCTCCGGGATATTAAATTGTTTCATTTCCTGCAGATCGCTTTCCATTTCCCTTCTGCCCAGTATACCTCCAAATACTGATGGATGCAGGGTTTTAACTCTTCCGCCCAATATTGAAGGAAAGCCTGTTAACGATTCAACTGCAACGCATGGAACGCCAGCATCTTCAATAAATTTTTGAGTGCCGCCTGTGGTATAAATCGTAATATTTTTTTCCTTTAAAAGATGAATTATTTTTTCCAGCCCATTCTTATAATAAACAGAAATGAGCGCAGATTGTATTTTTTTTTGCATGAGATGTTGCGGAGAAATTGATCTTTATAAATCGGTTATAAATGCACCCTGTTCCGGAACAGAATGGAAGCGCAAATGTAATTCTTCGCAATCTTTTTTCCATTTTTCAATTTTCCACACCGGGTTAGAGGCATCAAATATATAAACTGAACAATTGAAAACCGCTGCCAGCTTTGGTATATAAAGCTTTGGATTTTTTGAAATGATAATGTAATCAACATTTATTTTTTCTCCAGCTGTTGAATAAGTAACTGCGGAGTCTATTGTTAGAATTTTTTTATCGCAGAACTGAAAAAAATTAATTCTTTGAAAGATACTAAAACGGTCATCTGCCTTTTTGCTTAACAGGTAAGAGATTCTTGCAGGTTTCAAATGAAAATTTTGTAGCACCCCATCAGCAATTAATTCACTGTCACCTACAAAATGATAAGTATTTCCATCAATAAAATCTATTGCTTTGTGAGCAGGAACATCGTAAACAATTATTTTTTTCTGGTTCGAGAAATGCCAGCGGTTGAAGGCTTTGGCTCCTGCTAAACCGGCCGTAAATAATAATGCAAATTGAAGTGCCACTTTACTTTTTCTAATCAGCCAAAATAGAAAAAATATTATAGCGAGGTAAAGTAATATGGTATCAGTAACAGAAAACGAAATGCCATCCCATAGTGAAAAAGGTAAAGAATTTATAAATAAAATGGTATGGTTTAACAGCCAGATAAAACAACTGATTAATTTGCCAACGTATGCAGCAACTACGGGTATTGGCGAAATAAATACAAGTGCAAGGCAGCTCCAAAGAGTTATAGTGGCAATTGGTATCGCTATAAGATTTGAAGCTAAAAATAACAACGGAACCTGGTGAAAATAATAGATGCACAAAGGCAAGGTAAATAGCTGTGCCGCCAACGAAACTGATGCAAGCTGCCATACACTTCTTACTATCTTGTTGTTGAAGTAAAACCAACCGGAAATAAGTTTTTGTGCTATTACAATGCCCAAGACAGCACAGTACGAAAGTTGAAAACCCACATCCCACAACATAAATGGATTGATACAAAGTAAAAGAAAAGCTGAAGCTGCCATGGAATTGTAGATAGACGATTTTTTATTTGTCGCCATTCCAACTGCAATAAAAGTAAACATTACAGCGGATCGTAGGACGGATGCCGAAGCGCCGGTTAAGAAAGAAAAAATCCACAAGCCGGATAACAACAGAATTAACCGGATTATTTTAGAGCGTTTTACTAATGGAATTTTTCCGGTTATCCAAAAAAGCAATACATATATTAAGCCGAGGTGCAAACCAGATATAGCAATAAGGTGCACTACGCCGGCATTACTGTATGCCTGCACCAAATCTTTGTCAAGGTCCACCTTATAACCAATGAGTAACGCCTTCGCAACTGCTGCTTCATCCGTACCGTGTATGTATTTATTCAATACACTTACTACATACTGTTGTGTGCTAAAGATTGCTTTCCTGAAAACATTGACATTGTTACTTTTCAGTAAAATCCAATCATTCGATTTAAGATAACATTGATGAAAGATTTGCTGAAAGGCACAATAACGTTTATAGTTAAACGCAGCGGGATTGCCCGAATTTTTTATTTCCTGTAATTCCTTGTTTATAATGATCGTGTTTCCGTAGGCTATTGAATTTGTTGATGAATCTTTGGAAAAGTACAGCAATAATTTTCCGGCAACTGCATAAACTGAATCTTTTATTATTATGGACGTAACTGTTGCATTAACCTTAAAAGATTTGGCTTTTTCAACGGGTGGTTCACTTATGGTTGCAACGACGTAGCAGCCGGAATCATACCTTTTCCCATACCAATCGGCGTGATGCCTGGCGTCTTTGTTCCATGTGAGAAACAGCCCCGCGTTTATAACAAAGGCCGTAATAATAATTCCGTTAATTCCCTGGAATTTATATCGATATACGAGTGGCAGCAAGTTGAATACACCATAAGCGGCAATTAATATAATAGCGGTGATGAGTATAATTTTAATATCGACCTGTAAATAATAACCTGTAATTATACCAGTTATAACGGGCAGCAATACACGCAGAAATGGAGCTTTCTTCCAGATAAATATTTGGTATGACTTAGCCATTTAAGATGGTTGCTTTAATCGAACGGATGATCAATAAAAAAAGGAATAAAAGAGGAGGGACTTCCTTAAAATAGAAAGAATCAATTAGAGATTTAAAAATACAATTTTAATTGAGTTTTCAAAATCTTTTTATGCGTGTAAAATAACAGTGAAAATAAGGGGGATAGAGCGAAGCTTATATCGGTAATTGGTAGCAAGGCTGAATTTAGCGAAGATATTAGTCAGCGAACTAATTTCATTAGTCCAAAACTTCATAAGCCATAAAGGACTTTGACTTATTTTTCATTTTGATGTGATCTATGGGGCGGCAGTTGAATGATTCTTGTACTTTTTTCCACGAGTCTTCTGAAATAAGTATCTGGCCTGCTTTTGCAGCATCCTGCAGGCGTTGCGCTGTATTTACAACATCGCCAATAACGGTATAATCCAGGCGGCGAAGTTTGGCTGAACCAATATTTCCCGAAATCATTTCTCCGCTATTGATACCAACAGAAACCATGGGGTGAAATGATGACACTTCGGTCTGCTTGTCTGATTCTTCGATTTGCCTGCGCACGGCAAGGCTGGCGTCAATAGCCCTGTCTAGGTGAAACTTTCCTTTAAATACAGCGAGGATAGCATCTCCTATAAATTTGTCAACATAACCATCCTGCGCAATAATTTCCTTTACCATTATATCAAAATACTTATTAAGGAGACTAACTACAACATCCGGAGGTTCTTTTTCAGTAATGGCGGTAAAGCCTGAAATATCGATAAAAACAACAGTAGCGTCTATTGTTTCATTGGCCAGCAATTGTGTTTCAAATTCACGGCCATTCATAAAATTCAAAACGGTTTTATCAACATACATTTTGAGTATATTGTTTTCCTTTATCGCGTCAAGCGTTTTATGCATTTGCGAAACATAATCCATTGTTTTTTGAATAGTAATGCCAAGGTCCTGGAAATTTACCGGTTTGCACACAAAGTCAAATGCGCCGCGGTTCATTGCAGTTCTTATATTTTCCATATCGCCATAGGCAGAAACAATAACGGCTTTCGTCAGCAGATTTAATTCGTTGAGTTTTGTGAGTAAGGTAAGCCCATCCATTTCCGGCATATTAATATCACTTAATAAGATATCAATCTCAGGATCCTCTTTTAGCAATTTAAGCGCTTCATTTCCGTTGGCAGCAAAAATAAACACGTAAGTATTTTCTCTTATCTCCTTCCTGAATTTTTGCTTAATGAGCACCTCGAGGTCAGCTTCATCATCTGCCACTAAAATCTTTGCCATTAATTTTTTAGTTTTAATTTTTCCTTTAGTAAATTAAAATCAACAGGTTTGGTAAGAAACTCGTCGGCGCCAAGTTTCATCGCCTGGTTATAATTATCGGTATCTCCATAAGCTGTTATCATCATTACAACCGGGGGCGGATTTTCATATTTTTCCTTGATATGCCTTAGCAATTCGAGCCCACTCATTCCTGGCATATTAATATCCGAAAGTATTAGTACTGCTTCATGCTGCAATTGCGCAAGATAACGGAGCGCTTCTTCACCTGAAGATGCAAATGCAAATTGAACTTCCTTATTGCGAATTTCTTTGCGAAAGCGTTGCTGAAATAAAGTTTCCATATCTTTTTCATCATCTACTACTAATATTTTCATGCTTCTTTTTTATGTTTTTATAAATTTAATGAGTATCGTTTATACTGGCAAGATAATCGTAAACGTTGCTCCTTCGCCCCGTCCGACCGGGTCATCCGGGCGGGCTTCTTTCGTTTCAACTTTCAAATCACCTCCGTGTGCCTTAATAACGTCATAGCTTAAAGATAAGCCCAATCCTGTTCCCTCTCCCGCCGGTTTTGTTGTAAAGAATGGCTGGAATATTTTGTCCATTACTTTTTGTGGAATGCCGTTACCATTGTCTTTTACGACGATTAGAACTCCACCACCTTCCGAAGCGGGAATTTTAGAAGTCGTAACAGTCACGGTTGGTTCATAGTTGTCGGGGTGTTGTTTTTTCTTTTCCGTAACCGCATAAAATGCATTGGTTATTAAATTGAGAATAACCCTGCCAATGTCCTGCGATACTATATTTATTTTACCAATGTTTTCATCAAAATCTGTTTTCATTGTGGCATTAAATGATTTGTCTTTGGCCCTAAGTCCATGATAGGCCAAACGCAAATATTCATCTGCCAAGGCATTGATGTCGGTTGGTTCTTTCTGCCCATTACTACTGCGGCTATGCTGCAACATTCCCTTTACAATAGCATCGGCCCGCTTGCCATGAAATGTTATTTTTTCCTGGTTGCTCCTTATATCATCAGCAATTTTTTCGATAGACAATTTTTCTGAATCGGAGATACTTGTTTTATTCAATTCTTCTTTCAGTTCATCAGTTAACTCAATATTTACTTCAGAAAAATTATTTACAAAATTCAACGGGTTTTGTATCTCGTGGGCGATTCCTGCAGTGAGTTCACCAAGGGAAGCCATTTTCTCAGATTGTATCAATTGCGATTGTGTTGATTTAAGATCAACAATAGTTTGTTTTAATTGAGCAGTGCGGTGTGTTACTTTTTCTTCGAGTATCCTGTTTTCTTTTTGCAACTTTCGTGAGCGAAAAACAATATATAGCCCTCAATAGTGCCAATGCCCAATAAAACAAAAATTGTATAGGCCCACCAGGTTTGATACCAGGGTGGCGTAATCGTAAATTTAAACACTGGTTGGCTTTCCCCATTTGCCGTCAATTCCTTTACTGCTTACTTTAAAAGTGTATTTTCCGGGAGGCAGGTTTAAATAATTTTCTGTATAATGATTCATCCCTGGTGTACTCCAGCTTTTATCAATACCTTCAAGCACATAGGTATAAAACGTAGTATCCGGCCTGCTTAAATTTGCCTGTGCAAACTGAAACTGTAAATAGTTTTCGTTGTGAGGAAGAGAAAGATTTACCGGTAAATTATAAGGCCCCGAAACACTGTCCCACTTGAATTTGGAATGCCCCGAATAAACAGAATCTTCTGAACCGGAAATAAAATACTGAGGCTGCCCCATCACATTCATTCCCGTGATATAAGTTGCCACAGAATCGGAACTCGCTTTAATTTGATTGATTACAGTCAGGCCAAGATCTCCCCAAAGATATTGACCGTCGTGTGTTACGCCATCAGTTGACCATGAATTAGCTTCTTCCTTCAACAGTCCTTGCGATTTATCTAACAATGATATTTTCCAATTATTCGCGGAATCCCCCGGATCCGGGGCGGTTATCATATTGATTTTATTGTTGGTACCGGCAAGTACAGTTCCGTTATATTCCAACAGGGACAGTACGGTGTTATTTGATAAACCTTGCTTTGTGGTAATACTCGTAAGGCTGCCTTTTTTCATATCGGCCACATAAATACCTTTATCTGTGCCTATCCACATTCTACCATATTTATCTTCAAGCATCATACGGCTACAAGTATCTTTTAAACCCGGCGCATTGTTCAAATATTTTACGCTTCCGTCTACAGGGTCCAAAATATCTATCCCGGAATGTTGGGTAGCCAGCCAGATCAAACCATTCTTATCCTGCTTTATATCGAATATTGCATCGTCGTTCAGGCCACCGGAAGCATCTGTATGCAAGATGAGTTTTTTTGCAGAGTCTAATAAAAAAATACCCTTATTTGGCCCGGTAAGCCAGATATTTCCAGAATTGGCGCTAAAAGCAGCATAAACAGTATCACTGATTAGACCTTCTTTTTTGCCAACTTTTGTTAGCGTGTTGTTAACAGGGTCAATGATATTATAGCCTCCGTCCGTTGCAACAACCATGTTCCCGTTTTTTTGCCAAAAAGACTGCACAAAATTGTCACTTAGGCCGCCCGCTTTATCCAGCAAGTGCATCTCAGTTCTTTGAGGATTTACAATAAAAAGCCCGTTTTGTGTAGCCACGAAAAGATTATTGGCCCCATCTTCCATTAAACTTATTATTTGGGTATTGCCTAAAGGATGGACGGTTTCCGCATTTTGATCGATCATATTTAGTCCGGTGGTAGATGCTACCCACACCCGCTTATAATTATCCTGAACTACAGATGTAACTACATCTCCACTTAATCCATTGGTTTGATCAAAGTGCCTGATCTTTCCGTTGTCAATGTCTGCTACCTCAATTCCTTGGCCAGAAGCTCTCCACATACGGCTTTTGTCATCACACAGTAAGTCCAATGCAAACTGTCTACCGAATCCCTGGAACCGGCCATATTGTTGTATGGTTCCTTGTTTTGCATCCACGACATCCAGCCCTTCAGGCGACGCAAGCCAGATTCGTCCCTTATTATCGCCGGTTATTGCCGATAAACTATCACTGCTAAGCCCATTACTTTTGCGGAGGTATTTTATTTTGCCGGATGCAAGATCAATAATATCTGCGCCGCCGTCATTGGTGGCTATCCAGATATTCTTGTTACTATCCTGAAAAATATTCAGCACTTGCCTGTCGGATAACGCAGTGAAGCCTGCTTTCGCATTCAGGTTTTTAAAGGTTCGGGACTGGGGGTTTATTATACTTACTGAGCTATCCAGCTGATTGTACACCCAAATATTTCCCATTTCGTCCCTGGTCATTTTAGCAATTGCTCTTCCAGGAAAACCTATTTTGTCTGAATAACTAATATTACCCTTACGTAGGTCTATCATTCCAACGCTACCACCCTTTATAAACCATATATTGTCGTTATTATCTTCGGTGATACCTATAATAGCAGGATCAGCTGCTGACCCCTGTATAAAAGTTTTAATTTTTACTCCGTCATACCGGAACAAGCCTTCAGTACTCCCAATCCATAAAAGGCCGGTATGATCTTTATATAGTGAAACAATCAGTCTTGCCTGCATCCCCTGTGATTGCCCCAAATCATAAATAGCCAACGGTTTGCCTTTCTGCATTACCGGCTCACCTGCATTAGTTGTTGGAATTGGCCCCAGCGCTTTAGTTTTAAAATCCAACGGATGGGAAACCAATTTATCAAGACTGAAATCTTTTTCGGGAAGTTTATTAAAATCAAAATGAACTTCTTCAGGAGGTTTGCTGAAAGGCTTAAAACCCGTTGAGTCGTAAGGGAATGCAGGCAAGGCATCAATGTCGAATTTTTTTATCACAGGTGTTATGCCACCTTTTTTGGCAGTGTCCCATTTTAATGGTTTAGATGGGGAGAATGTGAGCGGGGTAACTACCGGTTGCGTGTACCCGAGGTCGCTCTCAGGAAAAGGGATATTTTCTGAATTATTACAGGATGAAAAAATGCTTAATAGTATAACAATCGCCGATAGTTGGTAACAGTAACCCTTAGTTTTATTCATGTAGTCTGCCGATTTATGAGAGCCCATTTAAAGATAATGAAATAATGAATGTTGAGCCCTTTCCCTCCGATGTTTCCACTTTTATTTCTCCTCCATGTGCTTTTATGATGTCGTAGGTTAATGATAAACCGAGGCCCGTTCCTTGGCCGGTGGGTTTAGTAGTAAAAAATGGTTGAAATATTTTGTCAAGTACTTTTTGAGGAATGCCGTTGCCGTTATCCTTAACCGTTAGTATTACCCCTAAATCCCCTGAAGGCAACCTTACTGACTTTGTGCTAACTGTAACGGTTGGCTCATATTTGTTACTCTCCGTCAGGGATTGGAGATTTTTCGCTTTTTCATTAACTGCATAAAATGCATTAGTAATCAGGTTGAGGATTGCCCTGCCGATGTCTTGCGGAATGATATTGATAGTACCAATAGTTGTATCATAATCTGTTTTCATGGTGGCATTAAATGTTTTGTCTTTTGCCCGGAGACCATGATAGGCTAATCGTAGATATTCGTCGGCCAAAGCATTAATGTCTGTTGGCTCCTTAACCCCGCTGGTGCTTTGGCGGCTGTGCTGCAACATACCTTTTACAATTGCATCTGCCCGTTTGCCATGGTGATTTATTTTATCTTCATTGGCTTGTATGTCTCTTGCAATAATTTTTACTTCTTCAAAATTTCCTTTTTCAATTTCCTGAGTCATTTCTGCCAGCAATTCCTTATTCACTTCTGCAAAATTGTTTACAAAATTTAAAGGGTTCTGTATCTCGTGTGCAATACCCGCAGTAAGCTCACCCAGCGACGCCATCTTTTCTGATTGTATCAATTGTGTCTGTGTCGCCTTTAATTCAGCCAATGCATTTTCTACCTGCTCTTTTTGATGCCGCAATTCGGAAGTTCTTTCTGCCACCACTTTTTCCAGTTCATCTTTTTTTGCTTCCACCCATTTTCTTTGTTCTTCCTGCTGTTGGGTTTTTTCATGCTCGAGCCGCAATGCCTTTTGTTGTTTTCTTGAGACAAAGAGCATAGCAATCATCCACACAACAGAAAACACTGTGGCAACGCTAACGTAGCTATCTATTTGTTTATAAACGTCTGCAGTTAATGATTTAAATAAGTCGCCAAAGAATGAGATGAGCGCAAATGGTAAGACAGCATTAATCAGGGTTCTGATTGTTGTAAATTCCTTCTTTACATAAGCCAGGATAACAATACCGATTAACAGCGCATGCCATATCCATTTTGTAATATACCCGATATGCAATAGCAGTTCCAGTACGAATAACACAACAACGGCATACAATACCATCATTATTTTTTGACCCCATGCTTCGCCAATTGCGGTATTCCTAAAAATTTTACGCACACCGCGCAGAAGAAAAAAAATAATAAACGGCTCGGCCGACATAAAAATTTATTTACTTAAAATTACATGGAATACTATAATAAAAATGCCCGATTAAAAATGTGCCGGTAATTAAATAATAAAGTGGCGCCTTCTCCTTCTTTACTTTCTACTTTTATTTCACCGCCATGCACCTTCACAATATCATAACTCAAACCCAATCCAGTTCCCTGGCCTGTAGGTTTTATGGTGAGGAAAGGGCTAATTTTTTTATCTATGCTCATGCTAATTCTATTTTTAAGAGCCATAGGCTCGGTTCATTTTGTAAACATGGATTTCAATCCGTGGTGAAGCAAACAACAAGCAAAAGATCGAGTGCCAGGGCCACGATTCATATCCCACTGGGCCTTCCATAATGTTTTCTGAACCTCTTCTTATATTACCAATTTTGCTTTCTTTTCAACGGATTGAAATCCGTTTTCACCATATCTAACCGAGGCCATGCCTCTGCAACACTCACTTTAAACAGGCAATGTTATAACAAACTTACTTCCTTCTCCTTCTTTACTTTCTACTTTTATTTTACGCCATCTACTTCAATAATATCATTACTCAAACTGAGCCCTAATCCTGTTCCTTCACTTATTGGCTTTGTAGTAAAAAATGGTTGAAATATTTTACCCAATACTTTTTTCGGAATTCCTTTTGCAAATCAATAAAGCGGATATAGGTTTGCTGAAATAATTTTCCAAAGCGCATGAGCGTGTTATTCTTTTCATCTGCATAAGGGATACCCGGGAAGAAAGTGTACAAAAAATGAATAAAGCAAATATGGACAGACTTTGTTTTTTATAACCGGTTAATACTATAAATAATTTCCTGAAAATAAATTACCTGGCGAGGCAAAAGGTTCTATATTTTCTCAAAGACAAATACAGGAATCAAATCCGCGTATAAAATTTCTTGAAAGTTATCGCGATGTTTTACCTTAGGCCCTTACTCCAAAAAAACCATTTGAATGAAAAAAATTATCCGGAAAAGCAATCATTTTGCCAGTCGCTGGTTTCTTTTAAGTTTTTTTATTGCTCTTATTTCTGTGGCTGCTTCACAAGCAAAAGCTTCCGATTCCATCGCCGTTATTCCAAAGCCGTTAGCAGTGCAGGTACACGATGGACATTTTGTTCTCACCAATTCAACGGCTGTAACAGCGACTTCTTCTGATGCTGAGGTTAAAGAAAGCATTCAATGGTTTATTGACAAGATTGCTACTTCAACAGGTTATCATCTTTCAACAAAAAGATCATCAAAAAATGCGATCAGCTTAATATTAAATAAACAAGCTGATACCTCGCTTCACGATGAAGGGTACACGCTAAAAGTTACGCCTTCAATGGTAACGATAATGGCTAATAAACCGGCCGGGCTTTTTTATGGATTACAAACGGTATTGCAATTATTGCCTCCTGCCATCGCAAGTGTAACTGAAGTGCAAAATGTAAAATGGGCAATGCCTTGTGTCGATATAAAAGATGTGCCTCGTTTCGGATGGCGTGGATTAATGCTGGATGTGAGTCGTCACTTTTTCACCAAGCAGGAGGTAGAAGAATACATTGACCAGATGGCACGTTATAAATACAACACATTGCATCTGCACCTTGCTGATGACCAGGGTTGGCGCATCGAAATAAAGAGCCTTCCGGAACTTACGAAAGTGGGAGCATGGCGTGTAAAGCGCACCGGCCGCTGGGGAACTTTTATGGCGGCATTCGCCGGTGAGCCCGCAACAGATGGCGGCTTCTATACGCAGGAGGACATGAAGGAAATTATTAAATATGCACAAGATCGTTTCATAACCATCCTTCCTGAAATTGATGTGCCTGCGCATAGTCTTGCGCTGATCTCTTCTTATCCCAATCTTAGTTGTACGCAGTTGCCGTATTCTGTTAACGCCGGTGGTAAAGGTTACGAACGAAATGATAATGTTTTATGTATTGGCAATGATTCAACCTTTACCATGCTCGATAAAATATTTACTGAAATAGCAGCGCTCTTCCCGAATCCATACATACACATTGGTGGTGATGAAGCCTATAAAGGTTTTTGGGACGAATGCCCGAAATGTCAAAAGCGTATGGCTGATGAACATTTGAAAGATGTAAATGAATTGCAAAGTTATTTTGTAAAACGGGTAGAGAAGATCGTGGAATCAAAAGGAAAAAAATTGATTGGCTGGGATGAAATTTTAGAAGGCGGGTTAGCACCTAACGCTACCGTTATGAGCTGGCGTGGAATGAGCGGCGGTATTGCTGCCGCAAAGATGGGCCATAAAGTAGTGATGACTCCATGGGATTACTGTTATCTTGATCTCTACCAGGGCGAACCTTCCGGCGAACCGCCAACCTATGGTTTGTGCCGCCTATCAGATTCATACAATTATGAGCCCGTACCGGATAGCATAGACGAAAAATTTATTTTAGGCGGACAAGGAAATTTATGGACAGAATCTGTTCCCACTTTCAGGCATGCAGAATACATGACGTGGCCAAGAGCAATCGCATTATCAGAAGTTTATTGGAGCACAAAGGCTAATAAAAACTGGACTGATTTTATAACAAGGTTGGAAAAACAATTCCCCCGTTTAGATGCAGCAAATGTGAAGTATGCCACGAGCATGTACAATGTAATCTTCGAGCCGGAACGGATTGAGAACAGTAACTTTGGTGTAACACTCACTTCCGAAGTAAAAGGCCTGGATATCTACTATACATTCGACGGTACAAATCCCGATCAGTTCTCTCCAAAGTTTGATGGCAAGCCAATTCAGTTTCCCGTTGGCGCCACGTATTTGAATGCGATTACTTATCGCGACGGCAAGCCGATTGGAGAGCAAATCAATGTGCCCAAAGATGTATTGGAAAAAAGATTGGATGAGAAACATCATGTTTATTAAATAGGTCCAGAGCCCTTACTCAATTCCTAACCGCTTTCTTTTTTCTTTAACAAGCCTCAACAAATCATTCACAGGTTCAGAAATCTCTTCAGTCATTTTTAAATATTCATCCGGAAGTTCATCCTTCATTTCTTGTAATAAGCCAAAATAAATTGGTTTGAACTTATCTTTTAATGAATCATATTTTTCTGTAAATAGTTTATATAAGAAGTGTTTTTGTTTAAAAATTAAGACAGTTATTAGTGCATTAGAAATCGCTTCGAAGGCTTCAGAATTCTGAAGGTAAGTTTCAAGTAACTCGTCAAGCGAATGATATGCGTCTTTTATCTTTTCATTCCAAAGCAATATTTCAACCCTGGTTGCCAAAAACACTGGATCTGAATTTTTAGAAATCTCTTCTGTTAACTTTAACGCAGCCTCTTTCTTCACATTATCATTTTTTTGATAATACAGAGTTGCCAAACTATTTCGGCCGTCTTCGTCACCTTTTTCAACAGCCATTAGATAATACTTTTCTGTTTTATCATAATCCTTTTTGATATCATAATATAACAATCCAAGATTAACCATTGCATCTTCATCTCCTTTTTCAACAGCCATCAGGTAATACTTTTCAGCGTTATCATAATCCCCTTTGATGTTATCATATAAAAATCCAAGATTAAACATTGCAACTTCATTTCCCTTTTCAACAGCCATTAGATAATACTTTTCTGCTTTATCATAATCCTCTTTGATGCTATCATATAAAAATGCAAGATTAAACATCGCATCTTCATTTCCCTTTTCAATTGCCATTAGATAATACTTTTCTGCTTTATCATAATCCTCTTTGATGCTATCATATAAAAATGCAAGGTTAAACATCGCATCTTCATTTCCCTTTTCAATTGCCATTAGATAATACTTTTCTGCTTTATCATAATCCTTTTTGATATCATCATTTATGTATCCAAGATTGAGCATTGCATATTCATTGCCTTTTTCAACCGCCATCAGGTAATACTTTTCTGCTTTATCATAATCCTTTTTGACAGTATCATAAAACAATCCAAGATTAACCATTGCATTTACATCTCCTTTTTTAACAGCCATCAGGTAATACTTTTCTGCTTTATTATAATCCTTTTTAATATTCTTATAAAACAATCCAAGATTAACCATTGCATTAATATTCTCTTTTTCAACGGCCATCAGGTAATACTTTTCCGCTTTATCATAATCCTTTTTGATATCATCATATATGTATCCAAGATTAGCCATTGCATTTTCATCTCCTTTTTCAACGGCCATCAGGTAATACTTTTCTGCTTTATCATAATCCTTTTTGACAGTATCATATAATAATCCAAGATTAACCATTGCATTTACATCCCCTTTTTTAACAGCCATCAAGTAATACTTTTCTGCTTTATCATAATCCTTTTTGACAGTATCATATAATAATCCAAGATTAAACATTGCATATTCATTCCCCTTTTCAACAGCCATCATGTAATGCTTTTCTGCTTCATCATAATTCTTTTTGATATCATGATATAACACTCCAAGATTAGCAATTGCACTTTCATTCCCCTTTTCAACAGCCATCATGAAATACTTTTCTGCTTTAGCATAATCTTTTATAAGGTAGTATACAGTCCCAATTCCAAAATTTGCTTTCGCTTCATCAATATCTTTTAATTGCTCAAGCTTTGTTAAAGCAGTCTCATAATTTTTGGCCCCTAAGTCAATTATTATCTCTTTATCTAATAGGTTTATTTCATGATTTCTTTGTTTGTTATAAGACATCATCCAGTCTTTTATTTCAGGAATTGCAGGTAACAAATCTTTCTCAGTTTCTTTAACTAGATCATCCCGAAATTTTCGTGTGAGCTTTTTACTTTCAGATAATGCCTGAACTATTAAAAGCCTATTGGCGGGTTTAGCTTTTTTAAGATTGCCACTGCAATATGAAGCAAAATCCTGCAGTTCTTTACCATCATAAAACATATCCAGCCACCTGGTAAGCCATATTACTCTTTTAGCATCATAAGGTGAAGATTCACTCATCAATAGCCATATATTAAAAAAGCGTTCGTCGATTTCATATAGATGATTTCTTTTGCTGGTGCTTATTTTATTTATATAACCACTGTCCTCCAATTGTGCCAATTGTGCTGAAATACTTTTACTTGGTATCCGGGTTTCTTTAGCAAGTTCTTTTGCAGAGGTACGGTCCCATTCAATGGCAAGATGATGCATAATTTCCTGTTGCTGTGGTGAAAGTGCTTTCATTCTATCCTGGTAAAGTGGCGTTACCTGTTCCAGCATTTCGTTAAGATAATCAATAGCATCACCGGTACTTCTTTTTGACAAAATGCTTAATAAGATAACTAATGTACGTGGTACGCCACCGCTCAAGATGCGTAATGTTTCTATCTTTCCTTTTTGATTTTTAAGAGCATTATCGAAGTCTTCGATGCCTTCATTTGCAGCCAGTTGTTTTATAAATTCTTCGGCTTCATTCTTATCGAGAGTCTGTAGATGTATGGGTTTGAAGAAATCAAAAAAAGCTTTATCATATTTAAAAAAATGCTCGCCATAAAAAACGGTATTACCGATTATTTGAATTGGGTATTGTATTAATATTTCTCTAAGAGTATGTTGCTCTTTAGATGTTAGCTTATCTACAAACTGGTCAAAATTATCAATCAAAAGTAGCAAGGTTTTATCCTGCTTATTTAAATAATCAACAATTATGTGTATAAGGTACTCTTCATAGTTTTTCTCGTCAGAAATCTTTTCTCTTTTCTCAATTAGAATAGCATCTTCTAATGAAAGATAATTTATTACTTCCTCCCAGAGCTTAAACAACTTGCTTAGCTTGTACTGTTCGGAGCCTAACCTTACAGCAATCAGTTTATCACTTAAAGGTTTCTGCCTGGCTTCTAAATAAAGCCTTCTAAGCAAAGTTGATTTCCCCATACCTCTTTTTCCTGTAATCAGAAAATGTTGTAATGGTTTTTTCTTTTGCTTTTTCAGATTATCAATAATGCTATCTAGTTCTTTTAACCGTATAGTGAAATTGGTTATAAATGTTTCTGCATCTAATTTGTCGGGGTGATATATTCCTTTTACTGCTTCCATCGTGTGATTATTTTATATAACAATATTTGATAACCACCATGATTGCAGAAGTGGTGAATTAAACCTGTACTTCCCGGAATGTTCGCCCTTTATAATATAGCCATCATGGGTCAACGTATTTATGATTACTGCAGGATCATCAATTTTGTATCTTGTAGTAATATCCTGCAATTCATAATTATCAATCTCATCTTTTTTTGCTACTGTATTCAAAATCTCTTTTGCACAACTAAAATCATTTCCTTTAAAAATACTTCGCAATCGTACAAGCCAGTGTTCAAAATAACTTCTATTATGTAAGGCATTTTTGAAAGCTTTGTCAATAACATCTTCATTGATTTCGTTGCTGTTGGAGTTAATACAAATAGTTTCAATTTCACTCATTATTACGTGGATGAAATAAGGAAGAAGCCATTTTAATCTCTGCAGGAAATATTGTTTTTTGCTTTCCGGAAACTTATAAGCATCGCCGTCAATTATTTGATTGATCAAATTGATCGCTTCTTTTTCATTAAGAGGTGGTATGATAAAATTTCCAAGGTCAGATATTGCACGAGGTTCATCAATTGATAACACTAGGTTTTCCAACCCAATGGATCCTGTATAGACAAAGCTGATTCTTGATTTGATTTCCGGATTTTGCCTTAGCTCCCTACATTGATGAAGAAAATTGCTTGCAGCTTTTTTGCTTGCATCTGTAATTATGTTTTCTACGGTTTGAGAAAACTCATCTATTAAGAGTACTATCTTTTGCGGAAAATCTTTAAGTTCTCTGCATAAAAAAAGAATTTCATTAAAGTAGTCAATGCCAGCTTTCCCAAATTCAATCTCAGTCGCAGAAATGCTTTTGATTTCCAACCGAGCGAAAAGGCTCTCAAAAAATTTTTTAAACTTTTTACTGGTATTTAATTGCGTTATTAAAACCTTATAAACTTTTTTGAAGAACTCATTAGAATTGTTTATTGACTCAGTTATTAAATAAAGGCATTTATAACCACCTTCATTTTCAATCAACAAATTCATCATGAACGAAGTCTTTCCAACTCTTCTTGGAGCGACTATTGACACATTATGGCTTTCACGCATCTTTTTCCAAAACAGTTTGTCGAGGTTTGGGCGATCAAAGTAGAAATCTCCTTCCGCTGCAGGTCCAATTATTATTTTCATATTCTTAAATTAATGAGGCAAATATACAACTATAAAATTATAGTTAAAATTTTTAGCTATGTTTTTATGGTTAAATGATTTCTATAGATCTGCGAAGGATCAGACGTACAAGAGCCTATGTTTACTGGCCGCGTTCATCTATTGCCAGGATATCCTCGCTTTGCGATGTTAAAGTAATTGATTTACAAATATTCAACTTACAATCTTGGAACAACCGGTTTTATCGGTTTATCAAAATTATTAGCACCTCTTGTTTTCAATTTTCGACGATATACTTTATCGCCGTACGAGACATATAATATATTGAAATCAGGTCCGCCAAAACAAACATTGGAAGGATTAAATGTCGAAGGAGGTAATGGCAATATCGCATTCACGCGACCTATCTGGTCCATTATTTGTATACCCAATCTTGATGTTACATAAACTCTTCCTGCTGTATCACATCTAAGTCCATCGCTCCAGGCATTCTCTTCTGTGTCCGGTTCATGAAGCCAACCATAATGTTGCTTGTAAGCCAATGTTCCATCCGCTTTTATTTTATAAATCCATACCCAGTGCGAAGCTGATTCCGTTGCATACAATTGTGTTTGATCAGGAGTTAGCGTAACACCATTGGCAAATTTTAAACCTTCATCTACTACCAGCTTTTCACGATTCGGATGAATGAGATACAGCTTACTCGGCTTTGTTGTACCATCCGGCGACGTTACATAAATATTGCCATTATTAGCAACAACAAGATCATTACCTGCAATGCTGTCTGCAATTACCGTTTCCTTTTCATTAGCATCATAACTCAAAATTTGATTTGTCTTTCCTGCTACAGTATACCTTTTACCATCAGTACCAAAAGATGTACCGCTTGCTTTTTTAGCATCTGTATTCAATTCAGTTAATTTTCCATTTACATCAATTTTGTAAGTTTTGGACGTTGGAATATCCTGGTAAAAAACTTCACCTTTTTCATTTACTGCTGTTCCTTCTGTAAACTTATAACCCTGGCCAACAAGTTCCCAATCTTCGCCTGGTATAAGCAAATCATTTAAGAATTGATTTTTTGAATTGCCTTTTGTAACAGGCTTCGGCCATTCTTTCCACAACCATCGCATGGCATCAGGAAAAATAGAAGTTCCCTGGTTTCCGTTATGTCCATCTTCGCCCCAAATATGGTTTACTTCATACCCGGCAAAAGTTAATGCACGTTCCATGGTTTGATTTTCCATCCACCAGTCACCTCCATAAATGTTCAGATCGTTACTGCCATCTTGTAAAAAAATCCGGATGGGTTTTGGTTCATATTTTCGTATAAGCGTGGGATAACGATCAGCGCCACGCAAACCAACATAAGTGCCGATTGCACTAAAGACTCTTGAGAATGCTTCAGGATGTTCCCATGCTGCAGTGAAAGCACAAACAGCACCACTGCTTGATCCGCCGATAGCACGGTCGTTCCCGTTAGTTGACAAATGAATACTACGCCCATCCTTCGTTTTTAATTTTTCAACTTCGGGTAATATTTCTGTAAGAATAAAGCGTGCATATGCATCTCCTAATCCATCATATTCAAAGCTGCGATTATAACGATCCAATGCATTAGCGCCACCATCGGCCAGCACTTTTCCTGGTGTGACAAATACTCCGATGGTGACCGGCATTTCTTTTTTGTAAATAAGATTATCAAATACGGTTGGCGCTTTCCATTGAACGCCATCCTGGTTTACGTACACGCATGCGAGTTTGTCCGCCTTGTATTCCGCAGGCACATACACCCAACATTCCTGCGAAGTACCGGGAAATATTTTTGACTGATCATAAGTAAATTTTATCAATTCCCCTTTTGGAACACCTGCGTGTTCTACACTTGCAGAATCGACATCATACTTAATAGCTCCCGGCTGTGCAAACAAATTAAATTGTGCAAGCATGCATATAAAAATGGATAATTGTTTCATGATGAATCATTGTAGTTGGTTGTAATGAAGTTAATGCATTAAAGTAAAGTCATCAATATATTTATTGCATTTAATAAAGTTGTCTTGAACGTAGACGCATCAGTGTATAATCGCCATCGCTAAAAGCAATTCTGCATAAACCTTGTTGAGAAAATTGCTATGTATTCTTATGTTAATGAAATCATTGATTCCCGATGCTGAAGTATAATTTGATCTGCTGTCGACTGTTGCCTGAAAGCCGGCAAGAGATATTTTTAAATTATAGGCCGAAGACGTGCAACATCACATCGATTTTTTATACCATCCGATAAATATTCTATTTTTACCATCACCCTAAAGAATCATGGAACAGATTGCTGAAAATATCAGGACATTTTTTCAAACATTTACTTCAGATGGGATAAAGGATTTTGAAAAGTTGCCTAAGTCAGGAGGTGATAGAATTTATTTTCGAATAGCCACCAACGGTAGTTCCTACATTGCTGCCTTTAATGAAAACATTAAAGAAAATATTGCTTTTTTAAATTTTTCCCGTGATCTTAAAAAGATACAAGTGCCCGTACCGGAAATCTATACCGTTCACCCAGGCAATAAAATGTACCTGCAGGAAGATTTTGGAAACACTTCTCTATTGAATAAGCTTGAGGAAAATGGATTGAATGATTACGTGTACGATCTTTTTAAGAAAAGCCTTAAAGCCCTTTCTTTATTGCAGATAAAAGGTGACAAGGAAATAGACTATAACTTTTGTATTACTTCAAAAGAATTCGGGAAACAGGCTATACTGAGTGATCTGTTATATTTCAAATATTATTTTCTTGACCCTCTTAAGATTGCTTACGACAAAGAAAAATTGATTGATGATTTTGAAGCACTCAGCACTTATCTCGATCATGTAAAAAATAAGCACTTCATGTTCCGCGATTTTCAAAGCAGGAATATTTTTATAAAAGATGATGAAGTAAATTTTATAGATTACCAGGGCGGCATGAAGGGCGCTTTGCAGTATGATGTTGCATCACTCCTTTGGCAAGCTAAGGCGAATTTGCCTGATGATTGGAAAAATTCGTTGCTTGAGTATTATATGGATTGCGCAAGCGAAATTTTAGAAGAACCACTCGACCGCGACCGTTTCGTAAGTCAATATAATGGTTATGTTCTCATCAGGCTGCTGCAGGTTTTGGGTGCATACGGATTTAGAGGATTGTTTGAAAGAAAAGCTCATTTCCTAATCAGCATTCCTCTTGCGCTCACCAATTTGAAATGGTTTTTAGATAATAAAAAAACGGGGATTGCCTTACCGGAGTTCGAGCGAATTCTGAGATTGATTGTAGAGGATAAAATAGTTGATCAGTTCAGGCCGGTGCAGGCAAACAATTCCACCCCGCTGATTGTAACAATTAATAGCTTTTCTTATTTAAAAACCGGTTACCCCAAAGATATAAGCGATAATGGCGGTGGCTTTGTTTTTGATTGCAGAGGCTTATTGAACCCTGGCCGTTTTGAAGAATTTAAACAAGTAACAGGAAGAGATAAACCGGTAATTGATTTTTTGGAACAGCGAACAAAGATGCCTGAATTTTTGAATAGCGTTTATAATCTCGTGGATATTGCAGTTGAAGATTACATTAAACGAGGCTTTTCGTCTCTTGTGATAAATTTTGGTTGCACCGGCGGACAACATAGAAGCGTATACGCAGGCGATGCCCTTACCCGGCACCTGAGAAATAAATTTAATGTAAAAGTGGATTTGCATCATGTTGAACAAAATATTCACGAGAAAAAGGGATTTTAAAAATTGAATGATGAAAGCAATGATATTGGCGGCTGGCCTTGGTACACGGCTGAAACCTTTTACTGATAAGCATCCCAAGGCGTTGGCTGATGGTAAACGGAAAAACATTTTTGCAAAGAAATATTGAATACCTGGCCAGGTTTGGTATTAAAGAAGTAATAGTGAATGTTCATCATTTTGCTGATCAAATAAAAGAAGACACTTGCAAAAAACAAAGGTTTTGGAAGCAACATCACAATTTCGGATGAGAGTGACATGGTTCTGGAAACCGGCGGAGGATTAAAAAAAGCCGCTTGGTTTTTTAAGCATAGCGACGAACCTTTTGTTGTAATAAATGTTGATGTATTAACTGATATGAATTTGAAAGCAATGATTGGTGAGCACATGCAATCTTAATCCGGTTGCAACTCTTGCGGTAACAACACGGCATACTTCCCGTTATTTTTTATTTGACGAAATGCCCAACTTGTGCGGATGGAGAAATGAAAAGACGGGTGAACAAAAAATGAGTCGCGAAGCAAGCAGGTTTTATTCAAAAGCTTTTAGCGGCATCCATGTTATTTCTCCCAGAATATTTTCGTTAATTAAAATGGAAGGGAAATTTTCAATGGTGGATGTATATCTTGAACTTGCCAAAACCTACGCCATTGCTGCATTTGACCATAGCAATACAAAATTTATTGATGTAGGTAAACCGGAAAGTATTGCTAAAGCTGAAGGATTGTTTAACTAAAGCGTCTTATATTTTTCGTGTATTATAGTTTTAGCCCCGGTAAAGTTTTCTTTAAGACAATCCACAATTTTATCAAAAAGTTCCATGATTGTCTCATAAGTATTATCATGCGCAATTAATACTATAACAGCAAGCGGATAGTTTTTAAAATTGTTTTGAAAAGATAGATTATTAGCAATTGTAATGAAAAAAGTAAAAGCGTTATCCAACATTAATTGTAGTAAGTCTCAATTTCCTTTACCCAACCATCGCATATCACGAACTGTAAAGGCATTTATTCCGTTTTTTGTAAATCTGTATTTAAGTTTTACGGGCAGGTTTTCATCTAATAATAGTTTCATCTCCTATTATTTCAGGTAATTCAAAATGTTTACCACTCCATTCAATTACTGCTTCTGCCTGTTCCTTAGTTACACTTGGAAAATCTTCGAGAAAAGTATCAAGAGAGATGCCTTTTTCTAAATGCCAGAATAGACTTTGAACAGGTACACGTGTTCCTTTAAATACCGGCTTGCCAAACTGTACTTCAGGATTTACACTAATAAAAGATGATAAGGTTTGCATAGCAAAAATGATTTATACAAATTTACCGGGTAATTTTATATCCAAATTGGTAATTATAATTCTGCAACAGTTCAGGATTTTTTGATGAGAGACCTTCCAACGCTTATAAATATTTTCGGCCTATTTCTTCGTGTTAAACAATTCATTTTTTGGAACCACTTTTACTTTATCCTTATCCTTTAAAGTCTTTGAAACTACATCATAAGGACCTGTAACAACCTCTTCTCCTTCGTTCAATCCTGACGTTACTTCTATATCATTAATATCCTGTATCCCGGTTTTTACAATTTGCCTTTTTACTGTGCCATCAGCCTGAACAATAAAAACAACTTCATCGAGATCATTATTTGATGCATTTGCATTTGTTACACTTGCCTGGTTATTATTTGCATTTGCCGGCATTTGCGTTTGCCCGTTACCGGTAGAATCATTTTTTTCACGGGTAGTAACTGAATTTATAGGAATGGATAAAACATTCGTTTTTGTTTTTGTTTGAATATCAGCGCTGGCGCTCATTCCAGGCCTGAAAGGAAAACTCTTTGATTTGGAATTATTAATTAAATCTTTATAGGAGTCAGCCGATATTCTGATATATACTTTATAGTTAGTTACATCGGTACTTGTGGCAACTGAATTGTCGGTTTGCGACGCAGCGCCGTTATTGCTGCTTGAAATTTGAGTAACAACTCCTGTAAATTTCCTGTCGTTATATGCGTCCACTTCAATAGTGGCGGTATCTCCAAGGTGAACTTTGGGAATATCATTTTCGCCTACGTCAACCCTTACTTCAATTTTGCTCATGTCGGCAATGCGCATCATTTCTGTACCGGCCATCATAGAACTACCAACTACTCTTTCACCTTTTTTTACATTAAGCAAATCAACAACGCCATCCATAGGGGAAACTAAAGTTGCAAGGCTTATATCTTTATTAGCTTTGGCTAACCCCGCTTTAGCGCTTTCCACGCCAGCCTGGCTTGCATTAATTGCCTGTTTCGCTGCGTTATAATTTGCAAGTGCCGATTTGTAGGCGGCATCGGCCGTATTAAATTCATTAGCTGAAATTACTTTTCCATCATACAATTCCTTCTGCATATCGTATGTTTTCTTAGCCTGGTCGAGTTGTGCCTGCATGGCTCCAATGGAAGCTTCTGAATTGGCAAGTTGCGCCTGCTGCTGGTTTACTATGGCCGACGCCTGGTCTCTTTGAGTTGCATAAATATCTCCATAGATTTTAGCCAGCACCTGGCCCTTCTTAACGCTATCGCCTTCGACAACATTCAATTCCACAATTTCTCCGGAAATGTCAGGGCTCATTTTAACTTCAATTTCCGGATACACTTTCCCGCTTGCATTTACGGTTTCGACAATGGTACGTCTCATAACTTTTTCAGCAGTTACCTTTGTTCCCTGATCTTTTCCCAATAAACCTGCCTTCTTAAGTATTACCAAAAGAGCGATTATTATTACCAGAGAAATAATGATCCATTTCAAGGTCTTATTCATATATAACGGCCTCCCCAAGCCCCTCCGCTGGAGGGGTTTTGTAGTTTTTTAATTGTTTTAAATATATTTTTTCTTTTCAGCATTAAACCTTCTTAAATCATCATTAACCATCAACAGCCCTGGGCTTCAAAAGCTCGCCTTTGGCGGATTTAACAGGCTACAGTTTTATCCCTTGACCTTTATAAAATTCAAGCACTTTCATTTTAAAAACATAATCAAACTGGTTAGAAACAAATTGCAGCTTCGCACGGAATAAATTATTCTGATCGGTTATTAATTCCAGTGTACTCAACATACCAATGTTATATCTTTTTGTGGCGAAATCATAACTCTTCTGCGCAGCGTCTACCTGCGTTTGTGACGAGTTAAATTTTTTCAGTGCAACAATGGCCGCGTTATATGCCTGGTATATATCCTGCTTTAAGGTTTGATTATCCAACTGTATTTGATATTCCAACGTTTTAATATCAAGCTTCGATCTTTGGTAATTTGCCTTGGATTGCCAGCCATTAAAGATGGGAACCGAAAGGCTAATGCCAATAGATTGCCCGAAGTTATTGCTGAATTGGGTGCCTAACGGATCGGAGGTAATATAACCATTTTTACCACCACTGGTATATAACGGCTTTTGTAGTTCATCAATAAAGCCACCGTTACCATCGCTAACAACAAGGCCGCTCGATATATAGCCATTCAGAATTTGTGCGTAAGTAGGTGAACGAAAATATCCATAGTTAGTGCTTAGGCTACCATAAGCAGAAAAGGTAGGGTATAAAGCGCCTTTCGCGGCTAAAGAATTTTTTTGTGCCGCTTTTAAATTATATTCATTAAATTTTTGTTGGGGGAGATTAGCTAACGCCAAAGCATAAACGTTTTCAGGTTGCAGATCGCCAATAGGTTCAACCGGAATTTTATCAGCTGGCGGTTCCTCAATTTCGAACGGAGCAGCAGCATCAAGATTCATGTAGGCTTTTAAAACATATTTTGCCTGCGTAACATTTCCGGTTGCTGAAATTAAATTAGCGCTATCATTGGCGAGTTGCGCTTCCAACTCAACAGCGTTTAATTGAGGCAGGGCGCCGGCGTTTACCTGCTTATTAACAATATCTAATTGAGAGATCGATTGCTTTACCTGTACTTCAGCAATTTCTTCCTGCTCCCTTGCGAGCAATACCTGCAGGTAAGAATTTGCAACCGTTAAGGCAATATCGTTTTTAAGTTTATCAGTAGCTGCTTTAGCTGCCATTTCCGACCATTCATTAGCGAGCACTGTATTTTTCTTCGAGAACCAGTTAAAAATCTGAACGCTCGATTGAAGCTGTAGCCCTACCTGGAAAAAATTTTGATTTTCTAAAATTCCTGTAGAAGGATTTTGTGATTTTCCAAACCTATAACCTTCATTGTTACTGAAATTGGCATTTGGCAATTTGGAAAGTTTACTTTGCTTAGTGGTTATTCCCGCAAGTTCGGCCTGAATTTCGTTTTGTCTGATAGATATGTTACTATCCAATGCATACTTTACACATTTTAAAAGACTCCATTTTTCCTGTGAAAAAGCGGTTATTCCCAATAAGCAAAAACAGGTTATTAGTTTTAATTTCATCCACATTAGACAAAAATAATGATTTGAAGGCGATTGATGAATAACGATTTGACAAGCGGATAATTAAACCCCACAAACATATTTCGAAATATGGTAACCCGGTAATTTTTTTGACCGCATTATAAAAGTTCCTGCAAGAAGCACTCTTTTAATTGCTTGTATTAATCAATATGAGAATAACTTGCCGGCGGCACTATCCCTTTAAAATAAAAAACGAAATGCGTCTATATATATCAGTTAGACCAGCATCATTGCTGTTTTTTGCCGGTATTCATTGGGCGAAAGGCAAGTAGTTTTCTTAAAAATCTTATTAAAGTTTGACAGTGTTTTGTAGCCACACTGAAAAGCTATCTCGGAAACATTGAGGTTGGTTTCCTGCAGATACTTACAGGCATTGGAAATCCTTACCTCATTGAGGTATTCTATAAAGTGCCGGTTGGTCCGCTGCTTAAACAGCCTGCAGAAAGAGTTCGCGGAAATATTAGCAATCTTTGATATTTCGTTAAGCGAAATATCGTTGTAATAATTTGTGGTAATGTATTTATATACTTCGGAGAGACGATCAGTTTTTGCACTCAATGTTGTACCGGTATATCCTTCATTGGTAATATATTCAATATCTTTTGAAGTGGCGATGGTATTAATTAAATCCAGCAGGCAAATTACCTTGTCGAGATCTTTCTTTCGGGCAAGCTTTTCCATTTTACCTGCGATTTTGTTTTTTGTGTTGCCGGTAATTTTTATTCCCCGTGATGCACGGTTAAAAAGATCGTTAATTTGCTTGCTTTCTTTTAATTCGTAAAATGTCTTTGAGAACAATTCTTTATTAAAGTACACTACGAGGGCCTTTGCTTTAAGCGAATCTAAGTCCTTATGATATCGTTCATCGCTAAGCCAAACATGGGGCAGATTAGAGCCTATAAATACCATGTCCCCATCAGAAAAAGTACCCAGTTTGTCCCCGATAATTCGTTTGCCGTGGCCTTGCGTTATATGCACAAGTTCCAGTTCGGGGTGATAATGAAAAGGCGACTTAAAATACGGCTCGCTTCTTTCAACTACGCCAATATAAGTATGTAAAAGAGAAGAAATCTCCGTTTGCAAAGCTTTCATAGTTGCTATTTTAAGAAGTTGTCTCCATTTGATTTTAGATAAGTCCTAATGTTTTGTCTCTTACCAACAGGCAACAGCCAAGTAAGCCGGCCTTATCATTTAGTTTTGAAACCATAATTTGAGTATCGGTATTCACAAGGCTTAAGGAATGTTGAAAAATGGATGATTGGATTACAGGCAAAAGCAGCGAATCTCCCAGCGCTGAAAGTGTGCCTCCTATTACAATAATATTTGGATTAAACATATTAATAGCAACAGAAAGGCCTTTACCCAGATTGTATCCAATTGTTGTAACTCCCTCTATAGCCAGGTTGTCGCCCAGTTGGACAGCCTTAATAATATCTTCCAGTTCAAGAAACCCTTTTTTACTTAGGACAATATTTAACCGGCTATTGCTGCCTTCATTCATTTTATTTATTATAAAATCAATAAGGGCAAATCCGGAAGATTCAGTTTGCAAGCAACCCTTTTTACCACAAAGGCAGATTTTTTCGTTGGTAAAAAGAGGGATATGGCCAATTTCACCTGCATAACCTGATGCACCATAAAGTGGTTTACCATCTATAAATATACCAGTTCCAATACCGTAATCAAGATTTACGACGATAACATTTCCAACATTCATTTTTTTGCCAAAATAATACTCTCCATAAGCGATAGTGCGGCTGTCGTTGTCTAAATATACGGGTAGTTGTATTGCCTCTTCTAATTTAGATTTTACGGGAGAGTCTTCAAAATGGTAGATCGTAAGAATTTCTCCCTTCTTTACATTTACTCTTCCAGCCATACTAAGTCCAACTCCTATTATTTTATCTTTTGATATGCTGGAATTCCCCAGGAAAGTATTGATCTCCTTTACAATAGCATCTAAAGATTCCTGTGGTCCGGTGAATGGGAAAGGAATATCATATGCTGATTCGATAATGGTTTTATCAAATCCCATTAAGCCGATATTAATTTTGTATTTCTTTATTTCGACCCCTAAAAAGTAACAACTGCTCTGGTTAAGTTTGTAAGTAGTTGCTTTGCGGCCCACACCTTCTGTAGTTTGACCTCCCTCTATTACCAGGCCTTCCCCTACCAGGCCCATTAATAAATAATTTACTTTAGGGATACTAATATTTAAATGATCTGACAATTCCGGTATTGTTGAATCTTTATGGATACTTAATTTTGAAATTATATTTTTTCTTTGCCGGTTCAATTTAAAGGCGGTTCCGGATAATTCTTCACCCTTAAGATGTTTAAAAACTGAGTATTTCATGTAGTTTTTGGTATATATAGTAAAAAATATTCTATCATTGGGAATAAATTAGCAATTTTTTTATTAATTACGGGTCACATTGTAAAAATATTTTAATTTGATAAAAAATTCATAAAAATTTTACATTAACTATTTCTTAACCCAAAACTGGATTGTACTAATGAAAAAATTATCCCTTGTTTTTACATTTCTTGTATCTATTCTATTTGCCTCAGCGCAGGACAAAACAGTTACCGGGACGGTGACCAATAGTGCAGGAAAAGGTATCGAAGGAATGAATGTCATTCTGAAAGGTACCCGAAGAGGAACGGTCACCAGGGCAGACGGTTCTTTTTCTATTAAAGCCAATACAGGAGTATTGGTTATTAGCGGCGTCGGCTATGAACAACAGGAAGTTCCTATTGATGGTCAGACCACTATTGACGTTACTTTAAAAGATGCAAGCAAGGAACTGGAGTCTGTGGTAGTAACAGCACTTGGCATCACTAAAGAATCCCGAAAACTTGGTTATGCCGTAACTACAGTTAACGGAGACCAGTTCAACAAAGCCCGTGAAACAAATGTGGCACTGTCACTTACCGGTCAGGTAGCTGGTTTAAATGTACACGGTACCGCCGGCGGACCCGGCGCTACTGCACGCATACTTCTGAGAGGTATGCCGAGTATCAATTCCGGAGGGTCCCCTCTATTTGTTGTTAACGGTGTTCCTATTAATAATGATAACCGGGGAAGTGCCGGGGAATGGGGCGGTTCCGACAACGGAGATGGTATTCAGAACTTAAACCCGGATGATATTGCATCAATGACCGTTCTTAAAGGTCAGGCTGCTTCTGCACTTTATGGCGCCAGAGCTTCAAATGGTGTTATCTTAATAACTACTAAGACAGGACAGAAAGGTGCGCCACTTGTTCAGTATAACGGCAACTTCGTTTGGGACAAACCAATAAACCTAACAGACTTTCAATATGTATATGGACAGGGTCAAAATGGTGTAAAGCCGGGAACGATTAATGAGGCTCAAAATACAGCGAGGCTGTCATGGGGTGCTAAGATGGATGGATCTCAATTTACGCAATTTGACGGCAAACAATACGCATATTCTCCGTTTAAAGACAACCTCGAGAATTTCTATCGTACAGCACCAACAGTTACAAATTCTGTTTCAGTTAGTGGTGGTGGCGATAACGGAACTTATCGGTTGTCGGTTTCCAATCTTGATAATAAATCAATTGTTCGCAATTCGGGTCTTACAAGGAGAACAATTGATTTCAATATGACGCAGAAAGTAATTGATAAACTTACCTTTACTATCAATGCGAATTATCTTGACCAAAGCGACAAAAACAAATCTTTCTTAAGCGATGGGCCAGGTAATCCTAACAACGGATTTTTTCTTGCATCTAATATAAACGAGGATATTTTAAAGCCGGGATATGATGCTAACGGAAATGAAATTGTTTTCAGTGATGATAACTACGTTACCAATCCATGGTTTGTTGTAAACAAATGGGTTAATAATCTTGATCGTAAACGCTTGATAACATCAATTTCTCCTAAGTACAATTTCACTCCCTGGTTATATGTAATGGCCCGTTTAGGATATGATAGGATTAATGATCGTCACCTGGGTGTTACGCCAAGTGGAACAAATTACGAAATCAATAATCTGGGACAGTCTGGTGATATCAATCTTTCAACAACTCAACTTACCGAGTTGAATGTCGATGGTATTATAGGTATCTCGCACAAACTTACTTCAGATCTTAATTTGGATGCGACCTTAGGAGGAAATATCAGAAAGAACCAGGATGAGACTGTCGGAATCAGTGGTGGGCCATTTGTTATTCCCAATTTATATACGCCCGGAAATGTGGTAAACTACGGCAGGAGCTATGGCTTCCACAAAAAAGAAGTTCATTCGGGTTACTACTCAGTGGATCTGAGCTACAAAAATTTCCTTACACTAAATACTACAGGACGGTATGATGCATATTCCACTCTGTACTACTCAAGTATTCCAACGAATAAACGAGACATCTTCACTCCGTCCGTTGCAGCAGGTTTAGTTTTCTCTCAATTAGTGAATATACCTTCTCTGGATTTTGGTAAACTAAGATTGTCTTATGCACAAACAAGTGGAGAGCCTGGCAATCCGTATCAAACTGCCACGTATTATAGTGTAGGAAGTTCTATAAATGGGACACCAACTGGAAGTTATAGCGGTACGTTACCGAACTTATTCCTGAAGCCATTTACCGTTACAGAATGGGAAGTAGGAACAGAACTAAAATTCTTGCAAGGCCGCCTAGGATTCGATATTGCTTGGTACAACCGCAAGACAAAGAATGAAATCATGAATGGGAGTCTTGGTTGGGAAACTGGCTACTCAAGCTATGTGGTTGCCAACGGTTCTGTAAGAAATAATGGGTTAGAAGTATTAGTTACTGGGAAACCTGTGGCTACTCGCAATTTTGAGTGGAGTATTAGTGTGAATGCAACTGCGGTAAAAAACACAATTTTACAAACTGATTTGAATGGTAATACCCTTGGCTTGGGGACCTACCGCCCATTGAATGCAAACATAGCCTACGTGAAAGGGCTGTCAGGGCCACAGATAATGGCAAATGATTACCAGTATGACAGTAAAGGAAATATAGTTGTAGATGCGAGCGGATTGCCACTTGCAGCTGGTGCACGTACGCCGCAAGGAAGTGTATTACCCACTTTTTTTGGTGGGGTTAAGAACGATTTCACTTACAAAGATTTCAATCTGTCCTTCTTAATAGATTATAATTACGGTAATAAAATCCTATCTGCGACTAAGTTTTACGCAGTGTACAGAGGATTGGATAAGTCAACATTGCCTGGCAGAGAAACCGGTGTATCCGTTACCGGTGTGGATGGAACCGGAGCGCCGGTTACAACAAATGTAAGCGCCCAGGCATACTATCAACGCCTTGCAGCCATATCCAAATCCGATGTTTTAAGCGGAGATTTTATTAAACTTAGGCAGATTACATTAGGATATACTATTCCTGAAAAGGCTTTTTCGAAAGTTCCTGTTATTCGCTCTATACAGCTTTCACTAGTTGCCCGTAACCTTTTAATAATTATGAAAAAATCGGATAACATTGATCCGGAAGCTGAATTCTCGGCAGGCGTTAATTATGCCGGCATAGAGGGTACAAGCTTACCGACCACGAGAACTTTCGGTATCAATGCTAACATTAAATTTAAAAACTAGTATCATGAAGAAAATACTTATATTATTTGCTGTAGCAGCCAGCCTGGTTTTTTCAGACTGTACGAAAAAATTTGATTCGATAAATACAGACCCGACGCAGGCATCCGCAGCTCAGTTTAATGCCAATCTTTTACTTCCCACTGTTGAAACAGGGTACACCGGTGCAATAGCCGGGTATGGCGGGGCCATCCTTTATCAAAGTATGTGGGTTCAAATCTTTGCAAACCCTGAATATCCCGGCTATTATAGCAATGGTGATAAATATGTAAATGGAGGAAGTTATAATTCATATCTTGCCAGCCCCTGGAACAATACCTTTAGTAATGCAGGCAGGGCATATGAAATTATCAACCTTACTAAAGACAACCCTGATTTGAGCAACCTCAGCGGTATTGCTCTAATCTGTGAACTATTGCATATAGAGCTGGCTACTGATGTATATGGCGACGTTCCATTCTCAGAAGCGCTGCAGGCGAAAACGACAGGCATAACCACTCCTGCTTACGACAAACAGCAGGATATTTATAGTTCGATGTTAGCCAAGCTTGATTCTGTAATACCGACACTTGATGCAGGTAAAGCAAAGCCAACTAACGACGTGATTTATGCGGGTGACATTGTCAAATGGAAAAAATTTGGTTATTCACTGATGTTGCGGATGGCTATGCGCTTAACAAAGGCTGATGCTGCAACTGCAAAAACCTATGCTGAGAAAGCTTACGCAGGTGGAACATTTGCCAGCAATGATGATAACGCTTTTATAGTTCTGGATGATGCACATGGGTTTAGCAATGGGAATGCAACTGCCCTGGGGGTCGCTGAAGATTATACCCAGGTACGTTGGGGCAAAATTTTAATAGATGATCTGAAAGCTGCCGGTGATCCGAGGTTGGCAGTTATAGCCGAAGTGCCTAAAGACGGAAAAGCAAACGCTGCCGATAAGGGGCTTGCCGGTATTTCCACACCTGCTATACAGGAAGGTATGCCAAATGGCTATGATCAAAACGGCGGAGCAACAGATATTTCAAATGCCCCTGGTTATCCCGGTGGCACTGGAACGGGTAATGACTTTAATATTATTGGAAAATATTCAAGACCTACTACAGCTCTTTATTTGAGCCGCAGTTGCCCAGAGTTTATCCTTACTTATGCGGAAACACAGCTTCTTCTTGCTGAAGCTGCTGTAAGAGGTTGGAGCGTTGGAGTTGACGCCGCTACTCATTACAAAAATGGATTATCTGCAGCTTTGCAATCTTATGGCACATTCAATGCTGTCGGTGCAATTGATGCGGCCACAGCAGATGCTTATGCAGCTGCTCCTGCCAATGCATTGGATGTTTCTTCCATGGATGCTTCTTTGAAACAGATCAATACACAATTTTGGATCACAACAGGTACGCTGTTCAATTTTATCGAAGCCTGGAATAACTGGAGAAGATCAGGTTATCCCGTTTTAACTCCTGTCAACTATACTGGTAATTTTAGTAATGGTACTATTCCAAGAAGATTTATTTATCCTCAATCAGAACCTACGGTTAACGCAGCAAATTACAGCGCTGCGGTAGGCAACCTGTCAGGAGGTGATCAATACACTTCAAAAATGTATTGGGATAAATAATTAAAGAGGCCCAGTTTTAGGTATTAAAGATAAAGGCAAGGCCGAGTTGGCCTTGTCTTTTTTTATGACTAAAGCGTTGCAAAGAATAGATGATGCGGCCAATATTATAATTTAAATTTGTATAAAAGGGAAGCTGCTATAGTCTACTTAAATATTTAGGATGATCTTCTTATCTTGCTTTTCTTATTCTAACATTGGGCGTCAGGATTTTTACCTGAATCGACGATAACAAATTACACGAATGAAGGTTTCATCTTTTTTTAATTATCATAAAGTTGTATTTACCTCTCTTTGTTTTTTAAACACCACGGTGTTTTCGCAATCACCTATGTTTAGACTTTTGTCACCAAAGGAAACAAACATAAAATTCATTAATGATATAAATGAAACCGAAGACCTTAATGTACTGGCTTATGAATATTTCTACAACGGTGGTGGTGTAGCCGTGGGCGATATAAATAACGATGGCCTTGAAGATCTTTTTTTTACGGCTAACATGAAGCCCAATAAACTTTTTCTAAACCTGGGAGGACTGAAGTTTAAAGATATAACCAAAGAAGCAGGGACCGGGCTGGAAGGCCGTCCGGGTGGATGGAAGACAGGCGTAACAATGGCTGACGTGAATGGGGATGGACTGTTAGATATCTATGTCTGTTATTCAGGAAAAGTGAGTGACGATATGAGGCGCAATCAATTGTTTATTAACCAGGGAAACTTAACGTTCAAGGAAGAAGCCGAGCAGTATGGCCTCGATGATAAAAGCTACAGTACCCAGGCCGCTTTTTTTGATTATGATAATGATGGTGACCTTGATATGTTTCTTTTAAATCACAGTGTAGAAAAGATCAGTAACCTGGAACTCGAAAAATACCGTGCTGAAATAGACACTTTATCCGGCGATAGGTTATACAGAAATGATGGCGGGCATTTTACTGATGTTTCGGCACAAGCAGGGTTGCACCAAAATCCCTTAACTTTTGGACTTGGTATCGCCGTTGCTGATATTAACAATGATGGTTGGGAAGATGTTTACGTAACGAACGATTATAACGAACCCGACTATTTGTATATCAATAATCATGATGGCACTTTTAGGGATGAAACCGAAATGTGTCTCAGCCATCTTCCACAATTTTCAATGGGTGTTGATATTGCTGATTATAATAATGATGGATTTCCGGATATCATGAATCTCGATATGCTTCCGGAAGATAATCGCAGGCAAAAGTTATTGCAGTTGCAGGAAAATTATGAGTCATTTCAATTAATGCTCAACCAGGACTTGCAAAAACAATATATGCACAACATGCTTCAACTAAATAACGGCGATGGCACGTTTAGTGAAGTTGCACAGGCTACCGGGGTTTCTAATACTGATTGGAGTTGGTGCCCTATGTTTGCTGACTTTGATAATGACGGGTACAAAGATCTTTTTATTACTAACGGTTACCTGCGTGATTATACCAACAAAGATTTTCTTACTTATTGGGGCGATTATAAATTACAAAAAGCAATAAACCGTGAACCATTTAAATTAATGGATCTCATAAAGGCAATGCCCTCTACTACCCTTGACAATTATATTTTCAGGAATAATCATGACCTCACGTTTACGAATATGAAAGATAAATGGGGCATGAAGATACCTGGCATTTCGAGCGGTGCAATTTATGCTGACCTGGATAATGATGGCGATCTGGACCTTGTAGTAAACCGGATCAATAGCAATGCAGCCGTTTATAAAAATATGGACATGGAGGAACAACATGGTAATTATTTAGCTGTTAAGCTCAAGTACAAAAATCCAAACATTAATGCTATTGGGGCTAAGTTGTATTTGTACAATGGGAACAATAAACAGTATCTCGAAGTAAATCCAAACCACGGCTACCTTTCCTGTGTTTCAACAACTGCACATTTTGGGTTGGGCGATTACAAAACTGTTGATTCATTAAAAATAATCTGGCCCAATCATACCTCTGAAATCATAGCGAACATCCAGGGAAACCAAATGTTGCATGTTGAATACAACAGCGCTTCAACAGAAAATACTATACCTGAAACAGATAATACTAAAGCGGTTTTCAGTAAAGCACAAAATGTTATTGATTATAAAAATCAGTCCTTTGGCGAAAATGATTTCAAGCGCCAGCCGCTCATGCTGTTTATGTATTCCAAAACCGGGCCCGTAATTGCTAAAGGCGATGAAAATAATGATGGGCTTGAAGATTTGTTCATCAGTGGTGATAAAGACAAACCGGGCAAAATTTATTTACAACAAAAAGATGGGAGTTATAAAATAGTTGATGGATTAAGTATTGGCGATGAAAATCTTTCAGCCACAAGTGCCGCAGCTTTCTTTGATGCAAATGGAGATGGCTTTAATGATCTATATGTAGCAAAAGGAGGCTATTCACTATTTGAACCTAACTACTCCTGCGTTGCAGGACGAGCTTTATTTAAATGATGGTAAAGGCAACCTTAAACTGTCAAATGAATCGTTGCCGGATGTGTCTGCCAGCAGTAAATCGTGTGTGCGTCCCTGTGACTATGATGGTGATGGAGACATAGACGTTTTCGTTGGTGGCAGAATTATACCGGGTCAATACCCGGTTACTCCAACAAGTTATTTACTTACCAATAATGGTAAGGGTAAATTTACCATCACGTCAGCGCCTTTTTCGCAAATAGGAATGGTTAGCGACGCACAATGGTTCGATATTAATAATGATGGAAGAAAAGACCTTATACTTTGTGGCGAGTTTATGCCGGTAAGTATCTTTATTAATACAGTAAACGGATTTGTTGACGAAACAAAAAAATATTTTGATACTCCGGATAATGGTATGTGGTTTACACTAACAATTGCAGATGTAAATGGCGATGGCAAACCCGATATCATAGCAGGTAATGTTGGCAATAATATGCAGATACATTTTTCAGAAAAGGAACCGGCGGAATTATATTATGCGGATTTCGATGGTAACGGATCTATTGATCCTTTTCTTAATTGTTATGTTGAAGGCAAAAGTTATCCGTTTGTAAGCAGGGATGAATTAAACGACCAGATATATGGTATGAGGAAGAAATTCACGTCTTACAAAGATTATGCAAATGCTACCATGAAAGATATATTTTCTAAAGATGAATTGGCAAAAGCTTTGAAGCTTACAGCTACTGAATCTAATACAGTTTGTTATCTAAACAGGAATGGGAAGTTCGAAAAGGTGATATTACCAATCGAGGCACAATTTTCAGTGGTTACAAAAATTCTTGCCGATGATTTTAATCATGATGGTAAGATGGATTTATTGTTGCTTGGTAATCACTCCGACAACCGATTAAAAGTTGGAAGTATAGACGCCAACTTAGGATGTTTGCTGGCCGGAGATGGAAATGGAAACTTCACCTATGTTAATCAAATGTCGTCCGGCCTTTCTGTGAAAGGAGACGTTAAGTCCGCTGATATTATTGAAGAGAATAATTCAAAATTTCTAATGGTTGGTGTTGCAGATGGCCCCATTCAATTTTATAAATTGAATTAATTTGTTATGACCCAAATGTCATACCAGTACTTTTTACAAGTACGCTTAACAGTTAGTATGTCAAAGGTTAGTGTTGCGGTGCTACTGATTTGATAAAAAAAATTTGATGTAATCATGAATTTCAAAAATTTAAAAATGAAAAAAATACTCATAGTCCTGCTGGTTCTTTCAAAAAGCATTTATGCGAAAGAAACCAGCCCCACATACGAATCAATGATTCAACCTGCAGTTTATTCGTTAACAATGGTTATGGTTCATGATGTTGTGAGCCCCCCGGTTGCTGCACGCTATTATGCTTATTGCATGGCCGGCGCTTATGATATTGTATCGCAAAATGATCCGGGGATATTTCCGCCTGCCTCCATCATTCAGAATTATGTACCGGTGAAAATTATCTCTTCCAAATATGATTACCGTATTGCTGTAGTTTACTGTATTTACGAAAGCGGCAGACTCTTGTTGCCTTCAGGCTTTCGGTTAAAGGATGACGAGGATAAATTTATAGCGCATTTAAAAAAGAACAAGGTTCCACAGAAATTGATAGATGCATCGATTGGTGTTGGAAAAAGTGTTGCGACGCAGATTGTTGAATGGTCCAAAGGGGATTTTTATAACAAGCTAAGCACCAAGCTACACTATACGCCTTTAAAAGGAGATGGTAAATGGTATCCTACCCCGCCTACTTATATACAGGCAATTGAGCCAAACTGGAAACTGATTCGTCCCATGATAATTGACTCCGCAACTCAGTTTAAGCCGGTTCCCCCGATAGAATTTAGTAAAGACAGCGGTACAACATTCTACGGACAGGCCAAAGAAGTTTATGATGTTTCCAAAACGCTTTCGAAAGAACAAGAAACTATAGCGTTATTTTGGGATTGTAACCCATTTGCCGTTAGCACTGAAGGGCATATGATGATCGGCTATAAAAAGATAACACCTGGAGGACATTGGATGAATATTACTGGCATTGCTGCAACAAAAGCACATCTTGAATTTGATAAGTACATAGAAGTGCAGGCATTTGTTTCACTCACATTAATGGATGCTTTTATCAGCAGTTGGGACGAAAAATACAGGAGTAACCAAATAAGGCCAGTCACATATATTAACAGGTACATGGATGCCAAATGGACGCCAGTGTTGCAGACGCCACCTTTCCCGGAGTATCCAAGTGCGCACAGTGTAATATCAACTGCAGCTGCTTCTGTTCTTGATTATATGTTTGGAAGCAATTTTACTTTTACAGATAATTCAGAGGAACTATTTGGGCTAAAGCCCCGAAGTTTTACTTCGTTTATGCAGGCCGCAAAAGAGGCTGCTATATCAAGATTATATGGTGGTATACATTTCAGAGAGGGAGTTGAAAATGGAGTTATAGAGGGTGTAAGTTTGGGAAATTATGTTGTTGACAAACTAATGAAAGACGGGGTAAAGCCGTTTCGCTGATTTTAAAAAAGAAATAAATAGGTACTCTCATTTTATTATCTTTAAAAAAATTAATAATATGGGAATGGTTTACGCAGATATTACACTGATCAATGCAGATGACATTGCTTTGGCTAAACGCCACTTAATTGGTGAAGAAGAAATAAAAAAAATGACTGTAAACATGGCCGTTGATAGCGGTGCATACATGATGGCAATTAATGAAACCATTCAGGCACAATTAGGACTATCCTTTATAGAAAAGAGAAAGGCCATTATGGCTGATGGATCTGTAAATGAATATGATGTTGTAGGTCCGATACAGGTAAAATTTGCAAACCGTACTGCCACTTGCAGCGCCATGGTTTTGCAGGGAGATAATGAGCCGCTCCTTGGTGCAATTCCTATGGAAGAGATGGATGTAATCATTCATCCAAGGCGCCAGGAACTTTTGGTAAATCCTGACCATCCGAATTATGCTCAACTAAGCATGAAGTAACGATGAAAAAGTATTCAGGAAGTTTTCATTTTATTAAACCCTCTTTCCAGGTCCTCAATTAAATAGTCAGCCTCTTCGAGGCCTACGTACATTCTCATCATAAGATGATTTGTATTTGAGGGATCAAACTCGTTGTTAGGTATTGATGCACATCCGGGTATAATTAACGATTCATGTCCTCCCCAACTAACGGCCATGAGTATATGCTGTAATCCTTCGCAAAAACTTTCAATCGCTTCAACTGTACCTGCTTTGATAACAAATGAAAATAATCCGCAGGCGCCCTGCATTTGTTGTTGTGCTAATTGATATTGCGGAAAATCTTTATCGAAAGGAAATATTACGGACGTTACATTTTGATGTTGTTTTAAATAGCTTACAATTTTCGTGGTAGTGTCTGAAATTCTATCGAGTCTTATTTTCAGTGTCCGCAAACCCCGCAATAGCAACCAAGCGTGAAATGGCGTCGTACCAATCCCCATGTTCATATATTCGCTATTAAAAATTTTATTAATCATTTCCTTTTTGCCGCATAATACACCTGCAACTACGTCACTATGGCCACCGATATATTTGGTTGCGCTCTGCAACGCCAGGTCAATTCCATAATTAATGGGTTGCTGATATAACGGTGAGCAGTAACTGTTATCGCAGATGGTGAGTAATCCTTTTTCTTTAGCAAGACCGACAACTTTCTTCAAGTCTTGCAAATAAAAATTCCAACTATTAGGTGTTTCTAAATAAATAATTGTTGTGTTGGGTTGGATGGCTTTCCTGAAATTTTCAATCTCTCTGCCATCAACATAAGTGGTTGTAACATTAAAGCGTGGTAAAATATTATTGAATAAATTCTGCGTCCACGAATAAGGACTATCAACCGACACAATGTGATCGCCACTTTTTACATTGGCCAAAACCGCTGCAAATATGGCACCGGCCCCGCTGTTGAAGACAAGGCAATCTTCGGCGCCATCAAGGGCTGCAAGTTTCTGAGATAATATGGTTACGGTTGGGTTGTTGCCCCTGCTATATAAATAAGTGGATGATTCATCTGCGAATGCTTTTCTTAAATCATCAACTTTTTTAAAAACGAAGTTGCTGGTTTGTATAATGGGTGGCGCTACGGCGTTAAAATACTCTTCACGATTCTCACCTAATTCATTCAATATATATGAAAGATCCATGGAATTTATTCTTTACTTACATTATTATTAGTGATAGCTTTTGCAAGAAAATAAATAATAATAAATGCCGCCAATACCGCCAGGCCCGTTAATGCCGCATAATTATTGTTTTTATAATCAGCCGCTATGCTTATACCAACAAAAGTATATGCTGCGATGAAGATCAATGGCAACAAGGGATATAGCTTCATCATGAAAATTCCGCTGTCGTTGAGATAGGACGTTTTTTTTCGTATGATGAAAATGCTGCCGGCAGAAAAAGCCATTCCGAAGCAATCTAAAAAAATAGTGAAACTTAAAATCTTATCAAATTCTTTTGCCCAAAAAACTATGAGGATACACATGCCGGTAAAGATACTTAGGGAAGTAGTGAGCGCCTCCGTTTTTATATTCCTTTTTTTAAAGGCGGCAGGTAAAATTGCGTCTTCACTCATAGCAGCCATCACTCTCGGATTACTCAGCAACAGAACATTTACATAAGCTAAAACGCTCAAAAAAAGAAGCCCACTTAGTATGCGCTCTGCGTTTATGCCAAACACTTTTGAAGCCATAATTGCAGCAATATTCTTACTTGTTTTTAATTCCTCAAATCCAATAACTTTTACATAAGCGTAGTTAATTAAAAGGTATAAAATAATTATAACAGCTATGCCCAAAAATATTGCCCGGGGAATTGTTTTTTGCGGATTACGAACTTCTTCTCCCACATTAATGGTTTGTTGATAGCCGCCATAAGTAAAACTTACGGCAACCAGTCCGACACCAAAGGCTTTCAAATATTCAGTAAACACCTGTCCATGTTGTAAGGTGCCTGAAAGTACCAGCGGGTGAGAATTAACTGCAAAAAACAAAGGACTAATCAGGCAAATAACCATCACGATTTTAATGACCGTTAGTACATTTTGAGTCTTTGCACTCATCTTCAATCCCAATAAATTAACTCCATAAAAAATCAGTATCGCTGCAATCGCTATCGATATTTGAATAGTTTGAAGATGATTGACGTTCGCGGGATTAAGGAGCCAGGCAGCACTTTGCGAGCCCGGAATAAAAAGGCCTGTGATATATTCTGAGCCAACTAATGCCACAGCAGCCAGTGAAGCAGCATTAGATACAAGGATGATGCAGTTTATTGCAAAGGCAATAGATGGATGATAGGCGTAGGCGAAAACTTTATAATATCCGCCAGTCACTGGCAACCTGCTCCCAATTTCTGCATAGGTAAGCGCACCACATAAGGCAATGAGTCCGCCTACTATCCAGGCACTAAAAAAAATAAAAGGGCTGCTTACTGCTTTTGCAACATTTGCCGGTGTTCTGAAAATACCCATCCCAATTACAAAACTTACTACTATAACGGTAAGATCAAAAAGCCTAAGCTGCTTCGCAGGTTTCATATTGGGAAGATAAAAAAATATTTGACGTTGCAAGCTTTTTGTTATTCATCCAAAAGACAGGATGATAAGTAACTAGCAAGAAAGATTCTACCTTTGCGACTTAATCGTAGCCAATGTTTGTGAAGAAAAATTTATTTACTCTACTAATCTGCTTTTGTATTCCGGTATTTTGTTTGTCGCAGAATGAATCAACGGACTCTATTAAAAGTCTTTCCGAAATAATTGTAAAAGCTTACGAACAAAACCGCAGTCTCATTGATGTGGCGGCCCCGGTAAGCGTCACCGGGCAGGCGCAACTCAATCGTTTTAGCAGCATAAGTATATTACCGGCTTTAAATATTACACCCGGTGTTAGCATGGAAGAACGTTCCCCCGGCAGCTACCGGCTAAATATACGTGGCAGTTCTTTACGTTCTCCGTTTGGCGTACGTGATGTAAAAATTTATCTTAATGAAATACCTCTTACGGATCCCAGTGGCAATACTTACCTGAATCAACTGAGCTTTTATAATTTCAATTCCATTGAAATAATTAAAGGGCCGGCGAGCAGTTTATACGGAGCCGGTATTGGCGGTGCAATGCTTATACATACTTTACCCGCTAACTGGAATGAAGGAATTTCACTCGACTACACTATAGGTAGTTTTAATACAAATAATATTAATGCCAATGTAAAAACCGGTAATGCAAATCACGAAAATAGTTTCAATTATTCTCATCAAACAAGCGACGGTTATCGTCAACAGGCAGCAATGCGGAGAGATATTGCTACGTGGGAGAGTTTATTGAAAGTGAATAACAAACAAACGTTGCATGCATACATGTCATACAGCGATCTCTATTATCAAACACCCGGCGGCTTAACGCTGGCACAATATAATGCTGATCCAAAACAGGCAAGACCAGGCTCAGGCTCACAACCCGGCGCAATACAAAACAAAGCGGCTATTTATCAAAAGATATTTCTTGCAGGTTTCAGCAATGAATACGAGTTTAACGATCATTGGCATAACACCACTTCTTTATATGGATCATATACTGATTTCACCAATCCCGGTATAAGAGTGTATGAACTCCGCAAGGAACCACACTTTGGTGGCCGAAGTGTATTTGAATATAAAAAGCAAATAGGGAACACCAGCTTACAATTGAACTTTGGAACAGAAGCGCAAAAAGGTTTTTTTAATACAAGAGATTATGGCAATAAACTTGGCGTTGCTGATTCATTACAATCGGATGATAATTTAAACGTTTGGCAATACATGTTCTTTGCCCAGGCAGATTTAAAATTACCTCACGGCTGGACATTTACCGGTGGAGTAAGTTTAAATAAATCTTCTATTCAACTTAATCATCTTACTTCCAGGCCATCAACTACCCAAACAAGAATTTTCAAAAACAAACTCCCTCCGCACATCGCAGTTCTTAAAAAGATCAATAAAAATGTATCTGTGTATGCAAGTGTCGCCCGTGGATTTTCTCCGCCAACTGTTTCGGAAGTACTTCGGTCCGATGGAAAATTCGGAACCAATCTGCAACCGGAAGATGGAATAGATTATGAAGCAGGTATTAAAGGCACAATACTGAACAACAAACTATATTTCGATATCAGTGGATTTTTCTTTGATCTAAACAATACAATTGTACAACGAATAGATACTAACGGTGTTTACTACTACGTAAACGCAGGTTCTACTAAACAAAATGGTGTTGAGACTTATATTTCTTACCAATTTGTTAATGCGCCACATCATTTTATTAATTCAGCAAAAGTATTTACCAGCTATGCATGGCATGATTTTCATTACGGGAGTTTTAAACAGGTAAGCACCGATTTTTCAAAAAATAAATTACCCGGTGCAGCACCAAATGTAGTGGTGGCAGGGCTTGATATAACATCGAAAGCTGGTTGTTATGTTGATATCACTTATAATTATACAGACAAGATCGCCCTCAACGATGCTAATTCTGCTTATGCCTCTTCTTATAGTTTACTGGGAGCAAGGCTGGGATATAAAAAAGATTTTAATAGAAAAATAAGCACTCAGATTTTTGTCGGCGCCGATAATCTTTTTGATACAAAATATAGTTTGGGAAATGATATTAATGCTGCGGCGGGACGCTATTACAACGCGGCGCCTGGAAGAAATTATTATGCTGGTATATCATTTAATTTCAATAAAAAATAATAAGAGTGTCTTCTTACTGTTAAGTAATTTTTATCGATTCAAAAACTAAAATTTGTTTTTGAATTCTAAAAATATTGCCGCTACATTTGCCGCGTAATTGGTTCACTTATCCCGATAAATTATTGGTACAAGATTAAAAGGGAAGCCGGTGTAATTCCGGCGCTATCCCCGTAGCTGTAAAGCACAAATATGAATTCTTAAATTCTTCGCCACTGTTTTAATAACGGGAAGGCTTTTAAGAATGTGCCAAGCCAGAAGACCTGCCAGTTTTACATTAACAATCATTCAAAGCTTTCGGGTGAAAGGCATGGAGTGTAAAAGCTGAAAAGCATTTATATTTCTTTCTTTTTTTATTTCGAAAGCAGTCACAAAAAAAATTTTCTACAAATGAAAAAAGGAATTTTTATTGCGGCTGCTGTAATTTTCAGTAGCTATCTGCATGCACAAAATTTGCAGCCAACAAACGACACAACATCTAAAACGTTGGATGAAGTGATTATAACAGCCAACAAGTTTCCGCAAAAGCAAAGTGAAACCGGCAAAGTAGTTGACATCATTACAAAGGATCAATTACAAAAAAGTAGTGGAAAATCGCTTGGAGAAATATTGAATCAGGAACCGGGACTAATCATTAACGGAGCGGATAATAATTTAGGAACTAATCAAACAGTATATACACGTGGCGCTTCACGGGCTAATACATTGATATTGATAGATGGCATCCCTTTGTATGATCCGTCTGGTGAAACTGATGCATTTGACCTCAATAATTTTGCCTTGAATAATATTGAGCGAATTGAAATACTAAAGGGCTCTCAATCTACTTTGTACGGTTCAGATGCGGTTGCGGGAGTTATCAATATCATCAGCAAAAAGGGAGAGAAAAAACCATTTAATCTCGATGTAGATCTTACTGCGGGAAGTTATGACACCTATAAAGGAAACATTTCTTTAAGCGGAACTAACGGCAAAGGTCAAACGTATTTCATTTCTTATAATAAAATTTGCAGCAAAGGCTTTTCATCGGCTTATGATTCCACGGGGAAAAGCAATTTTGATCAAGATGGATTTAACCAGGATGTTATTCAACTTAACTACAGTTTTAAACCACTTAAACAAACGTCCGTCCGGATCTTCGCAAAATACAATAACAATCATGCTGATTTGGACGCCGGCGCCTTTATGGATGATAAGGATTATACCTATCATAATGATAACACGATTGCCGGTATTTCTGCAGATTATAAATTAAAAAAGGGATTGATCAAACTGCAATACAGTTACAATCGTTTCAATAGAAATTTTGTTGACGATTCAACAGATATCGGAGGATATTCCACTTATCAAAAAGGAAGATATAACGGCACATCCAACTTCGCAGAATTATATTCCAGTCTTAATTTAAACGAACATATAGAACTGCTTGCGGGTGCAGATTACAGGCAAAATAAGACCGATCAGCAATATATTTATTCGCCTGATTATGGCTTTCCCGCACTATCAATTTCAGGAGACAGCGCAAAGACGGGACAAATCAGCGGCTATGCTTCTGCCTATTACAAATCCAAAACATTTAATGTTGACCTGGGAGGGAGATGGAATCATCATAGTATTTATGGAAATAATTTTACGTATTCCTTCAATCCGTTTTATATAATTAATCATTACTATAAAATCTATGCAAATATTTCTTCCGGTTATAATGTACCTTCTTTATACCAGCTCTATTCGGAATACGGTAATAAAAAATTAAAACCGGAAGTAACAACGAGCTTTGAAGTTGGAAGCCGGTTTACCTATGAAAAAATTACTGCAAGCGTTACCGGTTTTATACGCGATGGTAGAGATGTTATATTATTTTACACCGATCCAAATACTTACGCAAGCCATTATACGAATGGTGATAAACAACGCGACTATGGAATGGAAACGGAAGCTACTATCAATTTCACTTCAAAATTTTCTGCGTCATTAAATTATTCTTATGTTGATGGAAAAATAACTACGCAGGAATTTCCCGGCAAAGACACTTCATTCTTTAATTTATATAAAAGGCCAAAGAATGTTCTTAATATTTCGTTGAACTACAGTCTTACAAAAGAACTTTATCTGTCTACACATTTAAAAACCGTAAGCAAAGCCTTTGAACCTCAGTACCAGGCTGCGCCTTATCAATTAAACGCATACTATACGCTGGATTTGTATTGCAGTTATAAATTCAATAATAAGTTGAGCATTTTTGCCGACCTGCAAAATATTACTGATCAGAAATACTTTGTGACAAGAGGATTTACAACCAAGGGTTTCAATGTTAATGGCGGCGTGCAGGTAAGTTTGTAGTATTAATACCAAATTTGATTTTACGTAAACGCTGTGAGTCATGTGTGCTACATTTGCAAAAAATTGAATGGCCGATTTCGCTAACATATCAAGCAAAGAAACCGTAACAATAACGTTTACACTTTTTGCTGTAATAGATATTCTTGGGTCAATACCAATTTTAATTTCTTTAAAAGAAAAGATGGGCGGTGTTATTCAATCCACGCTGGCTACCGTCGCTTCAGGTGCATTGATGATACTATTTTTATTTGTGGGGCAGCAGCTTTTAAATCTGTTGGGATTGGATGTTCAATCTTTTGCGGTTGCCGGAAGCATTGTAATATTTTTTATTGGTATGGAAATGATCTTAGGTCTTGATTTCTTCAAACAGGATAATGATCCTAAAAGCGGCAGCGTAGTTCCTATCGCATTTCCATTAATTGCGGGCTCTGGAACGCTCACCACAATTATGTCGCTAAAAGCAAATTATCATGATGTAAATATTTTGATTGGCATCCTCATTAATTGCATTATAATTTTTGCTGTATTAAAATCGCTTCGATGGATTGAAAAAGCCCTTGGACCAAACGGTTTAATCGTTGTGAGAAAATTTTTTGGTGTTATTTTGCTTGCTATTGCGGTAAAGATATTTAGTACAAATGCACATGGATTAATTAAATGATATTAATGTAAATTTCCGGTTTATTGATTGGCCTCGTAGTACAATGGATAGTATAAGAGTTTCCGAAGCTCCAGATACAGGTTCGATTCCTGTCGAGGCTACATAAAAGCAAATGAATGTTTTATGCATACGTGTTAAAAAGTATTAATCACAATTTCTTTTATAAAGGGCATTGTGAACATCCTGAAGAAAGACTTTTGCAGCACAATGCAGGTATGACAGAATCTATTCGGCCATATATTCCCTTTGAACTGATATACAAGGAATCTTTTGCAAGCAGAGCGGATGCTATCGCAAGAGAAAAATATTTTAAAACATCTGCGGGGAGAAGATTTCTAAAAAAGGTCATCACCTCGTAGTACAATGCCCGCCCGGCAGAACGCCGTTCGGACGGGGATAGTATAAGAGTTTCCGAAGCTCCAGATACAGGTTCGATTCCTGTCGAGGCTACTATATAAGTAAACATCACGGCAAGTGATGTAATTTTCTAAGGCAGTGCTTTCTCCGAATCAATTACAGTGGTTGCTGTTTTCAATCCTGTGCTATTCGCCTTTAGAATAATTCTCCCTGCCTCCTTGGTCGCTTTGATAACTACTATACATCTGCCATGCCATGCTTTCCGTTGTGGCTGCTGGTAACTTTCTATGCTTACGGGATTTGCATTTCCAACTCCTGCAATAGCTCCGGGACCTTCAATTCTAAAATGAATTAAGTTCTCAGCTTTAGGATTGCGCATACCATTCTGGTCAGTAACCTCAACCGTTATATAGCTAAGATCTTCACCATCTGCTTTGATCTTCTTTCTATCTGCTGACAATTTTATTTGTGTTGGTTCATTTGCAGTTCTTAAAATGAAAGTGTTCACTTTCTTGCCATTATCATAGCCAATTGCTTTTAATTCACCTGCTCTATAAGGCACTTTATAAACAGCCATAAATTTTGTTGAACGATTGGTTTGCTTTTTCCCCAGGGATTTATTATTCAAAAACAATTCAACTTCATTACAGGATGAATAAACATTTACATCAAATGTCGAATCTTCAAACCCTTTCCAGTTCCAGTCAGAAACTACATCATCCCAGTTCCAGATGCTCCAGTCTTCTTTTTTCGGATTAATGGGAAATGACGGATGCGGCGGCTTTACAAAAATGGACAACTGATCCTTTTCCCAAAGCGCATCACGGTAAAAAGATTGCGGACGCTTCCAGCCACATATGTCAATATCACCACAATAGGCGAGGTTCCAGGGATAGAAATTTTTTTCCTGCGGGTAACCTCTCCATCCAATACTTGATTCACCGACATAGTCAAAGCCGGTCCAGACGAAATCGCCAACGACCCAAGGGTGATCAATAACACTCATCCAATAATCGAAGGCGGTTAACGCATAAGATTCTGTAGCAAACATGATGCGCTGCGGCATACGCTCATGGTCTTTTTCATAGCTATCTCTTGCATAATTGTAACCGCAAACATCCAGGGCTGAAAAAAAATTGTCCATTTTTTCAGAAACACTGTTCACCGCTGCCGTTACCGGTCGGGTCGGTTCAATGCTGCGTACATAGTCAGCTAATATTTTTGCGGTGTCACCCACTCTTCGTGTACCCATGTGCGGGAGTTCATTTCCGATACTCCACATAATGATAGACGGATGATTGCGATCCCGCAATAGCATACTTTGAATATCTTTTTGCCACCAGTCTTCAAAATATAAATGATAGTCACTATCATTCTTCCCGTTATTCCAACAATCGAAAGCTTCATCAATAACAAGCATGCCTAATTTATCACAGGCATCTAAAAATGCAGGCGCCGGCGGATTATGCGAACAACGAATAGCATTGAAGCCGCTTTCTTTTAATAATTCAACACGTCTTACTTCTGCACGATCAAAAGATTTGGAACCTAACGGTCCGTTATCATCGTGATAGCATGCGCCTTGTAATTTCATAGGTTTATCATTCAATAAAAATCCATTTGTGGCATCAAATGAAATTTTACGAATACCAAATGTCGTTTCGGTGCGATCTGATAATTTTCCGTGAGCATAAATTTCAGTGACGGCTTTATATAGGTTGGGATTTTGTCCCGACCATAACGCAGGAGATTTTACTATCGTTTCATCATTAAATTCATATTGATCATTTGCAGCTATACGCTGTTTTGCTGTTGTGCGTGCAACTTCAATTCCCTTTGCGTTTAAGATTTTATTGATCAATGATATGTTCTCTGGCGCATTTGTTTTATTCAAGACTTTGCTCTTAATATTAATTTTGGCTGATGATGCAGCTACTTCAGGTGTTGTAATATAAGTTCGCCATTGAGCAACGTGAATGGGTTCAAATAATTTCAGCCACACATGACGGTATATTCCTGAGCCCGAATACCAGCGGCTTGTGGCGCCTTCATTTTTTACCTGCACTGCGATTATATTTTTTTGATTCCATTTTATTTTATCGCTGACATCATAATAAAATGAAGTATATCCATAAGGATGATTGCCGAGATGTTCACCGTTCAGCCAAACATCGGCGTTCATGTACACACCATCAAACTGAATCAATATTTTTTTATTTTTTTGGTTTGAGGGGAGGGTGAATGATTTGCGATACCAGCCTGTACCGCCGGTTGTGAAGCCAACGCTAACGCCATTTATAACATTGGGATTAAATGGTGAATTGGTGCCAGGCAGATCTTCAATGCTCCAGTCGTGCGGCAAATCAACGCTTCTCCATTTTGTATCATCGAAATTTATTAACTCTGCATCTTTTACATCGCCCCGATGAAACCGCCATTCGTTATCAAACAACATATTACTTTGCGAAAAACAACAGCACGCAACCAGACAATAAAAAATTGAAACGATAACTTTCAGCATGGTAAATTATTTAATAGAATTTTGTTTTAAGTTTTAATATTTTACTGCATGCACATTTGCTTTTAAGGCCAAGGGATTTTTTTCTTCTGTACTGCATTTTACCAATAACGGTTTGGAATGATCAAAAGATGATGGTTCAACTTCAACAACACCCCACGATAAACCACTCCAGATCATTTTATCATATTCTTTCTTTGTTTCGATTTCTTTATCATCCTGCTTTACAATTATTTTAATTTGCGTATCCATTTTTTTGCCATTAGGTGGTGCGCCAGCCCAGGTGCGGTACGGGCTTCCATCGCTGCTGTATTGTTGCACGATGATGCGCAAATTATCGAAAGGCAAATCATACAACGTACATTCAATCACGTTATTTTTTGTTGATGAAAATGATACGTCCAATTTTGAAATGCTTTGAGGAATATTTACCGTTTCATCTTTTCCTAAATCATATTTTTCATCAGCATAAAAATTAAAACCAACTACAGCTAATTGCTCTGCGCCCAAAGTGATTGTATTATTTTTTATGATGGGAGTAAAGCCGCCATCAGCATATAATAATTTTGATTGTTTAATATTTTTAACCGGCATTTCCAATGTTGCTATTTGTTGCGAAGGGTTTACCGCCGTGCATATAACTCCTTTATCATCTTCTGCTTTAAAGCCGTACAATTGCGCCATGCCGGGTATTCCACCAAAAGAGCTTATCTTATCTATGTTTTGAAAATGATGAAATATTTGCTGCACTTTGGCAAACCATTTTGCGTCATCATTCGATACCAATTCCATGTTGCCATGATATACATTTACCCAACCGCCACGTGCTAAATCCAAAATCAATTCGCCCTTCCAGCAGTTCATGACGCGGCTATAACACGTGCCCGTAACACCATTCATAAAAGCGCAACTATCAATACGGCGCATAGGTAAACCGTTAAATTGAAACTGCCTGTTTTGATGATCATGATAAGTGTCTTCCGAGCGCCAGATGTTCATCATCGGCACATCAGAAAAACGCGGGTCGCCGCTGTATAAAGTATCGAAAACATCCAGCCAGCGCATATCAATTGTTTTAGTAAATGGCGTGTACGTATTTTCTAATACACCGCCAAAACCATTGTAGCCAACAATTAAAACATCAATATTTTTTGTACGAAAATTTTTAAGCATCTGCATAAAAGCAACCGTATTTTTTTCCCATATCTCATCTTTGGTATAAGTTGCTTTTGCATGCGGCGTAGCTGCTTCAAAATATGCAAAATCAAATTTGAAAAGACGAACGCCTTTATCATACCAGATCTGCAATGTTTCTGCAAGATGCGGCAAATAACCACCTTCGAACAAACAAAAAATTCCTGGTTCGGTAGCTGCTGAGCTTTGCCATTCAGGGATTGTATGTAAAATAACATTTCCTCCGCCTGAAATAAGATTAGTAGAAAACCACATGCCGGTCAAAATATTATTTTGTTTGCATGATTGCAGCCAGTTATCCGGTCCGTTCGGCCAATGTTGTTTATGCCAGGTGCGGTATCCGCCGTCTTTATCGAACCAGAAAGCATCCATCAAATAATAATCAATCTGCACGCCGTTTCTTTCCAGCCGCAACACTTCATTTAATTCTTTCATAGCAAGCTCTTCCGTAAGCGGAATGTTATCTGACAATTCATCGTAAGACGACCAGTCATTATAAATGAACACAGGTTTTTTGGGGCCATTTAATTTATTTAACAAAGAAAATGAAGAAACATTTTTGCTCAACGTTTTTGCCAAAGGATGCAATGCAATGCTTCCGGTTAGAGAATTTTTTATAAAGTTTCTACGTTGCATGATTTTATTTTTATTGGTGTGTACACGCTCCTAAATAATTTTTATTAATTGGCATGCCATTAAAATCTATATTGCCGGTATTAATATGGAATAAGTCATTCAAGCCAATGCCGGCTTGAATTACAGGAGATACACTGGTCATTTTGTAACTATCAAAACTATTTATTTTACTTAAGTTAGTAAACGTTGTATCATCAGCGTTTTTAAAAGGAGGTAAAACATTTAAGCCAATAATTTTACCGTTTAATTGTTCGATGTTATTCCTTGTTATCCACTCATTAAAATCATTCATGCCATCAGCATTAAATTTTTTTTCAATGCTCCACCAGTCATTTGCAAGAAATGTATCATTGCTGTTATTCCATTTATTTCCTCTTATCAAACTATCTTTTGCAATAAAAATATTATTCAAAAATCTAAAATTTTTTCTCTGACTTGTTTCCGAAAAACTCAATGCCGCTTCTTTTGAATTATAAATAGTGTTGTTGTAAAAATCACAGTTATAAAACTGTTTATCATCTTTTGAACTGTTCCAAAGGTATACGCCTGCCCGTGAGTCGGAAACCAAACCATCATCGATACTTATATTAAACCTGAACACATTATTATACCAGGGGCTTGCGCCCCAATATTGAAATATGCAATAACCGCTTCCCTGGTTTTCGTAGGAAAGACAATATTGCACAATAGAATTAGTAACGCCTCCATCAAGATCAAACCCGCCTCCATCGGCACCTCCCACTGAAGTTTTATTTTGATAAGAAAGACAATGTTGAATAACCACGCTATCCGCTTCATAACACCAAATACCCACAGGTCCGTTACCAATGCGTGGCATATCCCATCCATTGTTTGTTGCCATACAACGATCAATCACAACATTGGTGCAATGCCCCACAACAATTCCATTGCCGCTATGATTGGTAAGATTGGTGGGATCACCAGGATTATTTACAGTGCTGCAATGAGTTATATAAATATTGCTGCTGCCCAGCTTACTATTGTATACCCCTTCAACGCCAATGCCCGCGGCTCCATTATCGTGCGCATTTACCTTGTCGACGTTTACATTTTTGCAATTATATAACTGTAAGCCGGATTTTTGAAACCCGCTCACATCGATGTTTTCAAGAGAAATATTATCGCAATCGCTGATGAGTATACCAGCTTTAGTATTGCCATCTTTTCTACCGGAGCCCATAAACGAAAGATTGCTGACATTTACATAAGAAGAGCCATAGATAGTTAAAGCAGTTTCATTTGCTGCGTCAATAACTGCGTGGCCATTGCCATAAGATGACAGCAGTACCGGTCTGTCTTTAGTTTCCGCCTTTGTAGAATCAACAATTAAATTGCCGATAAAAATTTCCCCTGCTTTGAAAAAAAATTTATCGCCGGGGTGTATGGGCATTATATTGAGGTGCTCAATTGTCTTAAAAGGATGTTCAATGGAGCCATCATTATTATCGTTGCCGCTGTTGCTAAAATAATAAGCATCGGTTTTGTTTGAATGTATCACTGGCCTGCTTTTACTAAAGACAGAAAATATTAAAAATGTATAACAGCAAATCCGTAGCATGGCAAACAATCAGTTAAACAATCTTCATTTACAAATTAATTTTTTCGAGCAAAAAAACTTTATTACTAAACTATCTTTTCTTACCGGTCGTTTTCGAAACATAATTATTTCCTTTATGACAAGAGTTTTTTCAGATAAGGCCGAATTGCGTTAAACCATCTTTCCGACATTATTTTTTCTCCTTTTGTATTTGGATGAATATCATCAAACATATCAGTAGCAGGATTAACTCCCGTGAATTGATCTACAACAATTATGTGTGATTGTAAAGTTGAATGTGTGCCTGCATAGGAAACAATTTGCTTGTTTAGGTTGATGATGGCTTCCGAATACGAAGTATCATTGCCGCATAATTTTTTATCAGCCCATTGTGCGCCGAGCGGAGGAATTTGCGCAAGAAAAATTTTTACATGTTTGTTTTTCTCACGCAAGAGAGCAAGTATCACATTTAAATTACCAAACATTTCTTCCGGCCTCCGGCAATGAAACACATCATTTGTTCCTAATTCAATTAAAACAATATCAGGCTTATAATCTTTTATCCATTGATGCAGATTGCCTCTTGCACTATCCCACGATGGCGGCTTAAGTATATCCTCAAATGTCCAGCCTGAATGGCCTTCATGATCCATATCAAAATCAGGAATGGGTGCATTACGTCCATCGCTATGTTTATTCCATGAGCCAATGAAATCAGAATTATAATTTCCGGCATGGAGAAGTTGCCATAAATCCCGTCGATAACTATTAAAAGTATCTACACCATTAGTTATGGAATTACCTAAACATAAAATATTAGTTGTTTGTTTGTCATAAACCGTAAGCATGAATCGCTGACTTGCAGAATCGGTTCGATGATAAGCCATTATTTCAACAGGGAACTGGCCTGCTTTTGCGGTCTTTCCAAAAATCGAATACGTGTTATCGTTATAATTCATCCATGACGGCAATTTTTTTACCGAATATGAAATTGCATTGCCATCCGAATCCAACGCATTAAAGTGGTAATAGTAAGTCTTGTTTAAAGCAATACGTGTAGTTTCTTTAGTTGTAAAATAGACCTTTCCCGTTTGCGATTGAGCGGCGTTATAGATTGTAACTAAAAGAAAAAGTATCTGGATCTTTTTAATTCGCATAGACTAATAAGAATTAATAAACAGGGCAGTAAACAAAGCCTTCCAGCTTACTGCCCGTGGTTTACCTAAACATAGCACTTCGATAAAAAATATTAATACCCAGGATTTTGTTTCAAATTAGGGTCAAGGTCAATTTCCGTTTGTGGTATAGGAAAATATTCATTTTTGCCAGCAGCAAACATCACACCGGTTAAGTCATTTGGCAAGCGCAGCTTTTCTTCCTGCAAATATTTATTAATATAGTCTGCTGCAATACCCCACCTTACCAAATCAAAAAAGCGATGACCTTCCAAACCAAATTCCAACCTTCTTTCAAAACGAACCGCGTTTCTCGCCATAGTTTGATCGGCCCACGCATTATTATAAAGACCAATGTAATAATTGGCAGAAGGATAATAATTTCCAATATAGTCATAAGAAACGGGCACATAACGACCGTTCATAGCCCTTGCTCTTACGTAATTGACAAGATCTTTTGCACGATCTAAATCGCCCACTTCTACTTCACATTCCGCTGCCCATAATAACACATCGGCGAAACGAATAATGCTATAGTTAACGGCACTTCCGAGAAGATAGCCTTGTGCATAATAATCGCTGAAAACGCCAACCTGGCTGGAACGGTAATTATTTTTTACAGGATTGTATGGGCCGCCAAATGTGCGATCGTTTATCCATCCAACGTTAGGGTCTGAGCCCGGATTTGAAGGATAACCCGTATAATAATTCTCATCAGCCCAATCAAGATATGGAACACCTCTTCTTCCCACCGTCCAGTCCAGCCGGGGATCCACCGTTCCCTGGTATGTATTATAACTATAATCAAAACCACTTACATCCTCATCGTTTGTCATGTTCGTAACGTTAAATGTATCAAGCATTGGTAAACCGTTCGCATCTGTTTTATAAGCATTTACCAGGTTGAAAGAAGGTTGCTTCCATGTTGTATAGAAACTGCTGAGCGGATAGAATGCAGGTGTGTTGGCACTTTCGCCAATATTTTCATTTCCCCCGTTAGATCCGTCGTTTACTGAAAATTCGATTTGAAAAACCTGCTCTGCATTGTTTTCTGTTGCAGCATTAAAATTATCATCAAAATTTTCTTCTAATGCATACGGTACACCCTGAGAGTTAGCGCCATGGCCATTGCCGCCATAAGTTGAAGGAATAATAGTATTTAATAAAGTTTTTGCTTCGGCATACTTATGTTCAAACATATAACACTTGGCAAGATAACAAGCGGCTGCCCACTTATTTGCCTCACCTTTTAAAGGCATTGTAGTAGGAAGATTATCGTACGCAAACTGGAAATCACCTTCAATTTTGGGCCAGATATCTTCTGTATTCGAAACTTTAAAATCAGTTACTGTTTCATCAATGTATGGAACGTTATTCCAGATTTTCTTTGCATCAAAATGAAAATGGCCCCGTAAAAATCGGGCCTGTGCAACGGCAACAGTTTTATCATCATCGCTCATGTCGGTTGCTTTGCCTGCAGCCAATATTACCGCATTGCTTCTTGATACGCCATCATAATCTGAACGCCATTTATCGGCTAGGTAGCCTGTTGATGGCTGTACCTGGAAGTGCTCAATTATAACACCATCGTTACCATCATTGCTTCCACCCCTGTAGGCATCTCCTGAAGTTATGTCACCATATACCCAATTGGTTCCTGAAGTACTCCACCATCCTGAATGTATCGTTAACCCGGTGACGTCGTGATAGGCGCCCACTAACAATTGTTGCACACCTGCCTTATTCGCTAAAGCGTCTACCGTTATAACGTTAGGAGGAGGCACATCTAAAAAGGATTTTTTACAAGCGCTCATCATGAGCAGGCCAGTGACCCAAATAGTGATTAATATTTTTTTCATATCAATAAAGATTTAATAATAAAGATTTATAAACCGAGATTCACCCCAATTAAGAATTTTCTTGCCAGCGGGTAATTACCGCCAAAATCAACACCAGCATTTGTTGCACTGCCCGTGCTTATTTCAGGATCGATACCCGAGTATTTCGTGAAAGTTGCGAGGTTATATCCCTGGACGTAAACGCGTAATTTGCTAAATGCCTTGCTTTTGGGGAAGGTGTAGCCAAGCTGCAAACTTTTTATACGCATGTAAGAGCCATCTTCCACAAAAAAACTGGATGGTTTGATGTCGTCTGTAGCATCGCTGTTCCATATTGGCAGTTTGGCACTGGTATTATCGGGCGACCATGTGTCGTCTGAACCTTTGCCCTGGGTACCGGGCCATACTGAATAAGCCCGCCAGTAATTAAATATTTTATTACCTGCAACTCCCTGTAAAAATATTCCCACATCAAGATTTGCATAGTAAAGATTTAAATTAAATCCATAGCTGAATTTTGGATGTGGACTGCCAATAAAGGTGCGGTCATCTTCATTAATTACGCCGTCATGATTAATATCTTTAAACTTGAAATGACCGGCAGCATTAGCTGCGGTAAGTCCTGTTTCTGTTACACCATATTTTGTATACTCGTCACCACTTTGAAAAATGCCTTCTTCAACAAAACCGAAAAAACTTGAGACAGGCCTTCCAACAACACTGCGTGTTAAGGAGAAATGTGTTGGTGCATAAGAATCGCCGTCAAGGTGTGCTGCGGTGTCGCCGTCTATGTACAACACTTTGTTGCGATAAGTAGATATATTAAAGTTCATATCATATCCAACCTTACCAATCTTACCGGAATAACCCAATTCTAATTCAACACCCTTATTGGAAAATTTCATTATGTTTTCAAATGGCGCAAGCGCATCTCCCTGTAAACCTGGAAACGGCGGAACTGCTAATAAATCTTTTGTCTCCCTGTTAAACCAGCTAAATGAAACGGATAACCTTTTGAATAATGTTGCATCAAAGCCAATGTTGGTTGTTTTATTGGTTTCCCAATGAATGTAAGGATTACCGATTTGATATAAGCCTACGCCTGTTTGAGCGGAAGTGTTGGTGCCTCCTATATCATAACTGCTTACATACGTGTTGGTATTATATTGATTGAGATAAAGTCCCGAAGGAATAGCGTCATTACCATTGGAACCCACAGCAGCCCTGAGTTTTAAATCATTTATCCAACCAATTTTTTGCATAAATTTTTCATTGGAGATTCGCCATCCCACACTGTAAGATGGAAAGTTGCCGTACCTGTTTAATGGGCCGAACTTCGAAGATCCGTCTCGCCGCATCACAAAACTGAAGAGATATTTATCCAGCAGCGAATAATTTATGTTGCCAAATATTGACGTAGATGTAGCTTCGTCAATATTCCCCGAAGTAGTATTCTCAAGATTCAAAGAATCGATAGGAGCGCCATTCCCCAATATTAAATAAGATGGAATGGTGTAAGGAAGATTTGGAGTGGTACCACTTGCATACCGGAATGTATAACGCCTGGTTTCATAAGCAACAAATGCACTTATCTTGTGGATTTGATGTATCCTTATATCGTAGGAAATTTTATTTGTCCAGCGCCAGTCTGTACTCCAGCCTCCACCTTCTGTGAACGAGTTGTTTGCCGAAGAATAAACATTTTGCGGGAATGTGTCATTGAAATAACGAAAGCTATACGGGTAGAACTGGAAACCGATTTTTGTTTCAAGGACTAAACCTTTAACAGGTTCAACATCTGCATAGGCAGAACTTATTAAACCGGCACTATATCCTTTGCTATTATTTTTTGAGAATAGCTGCCCATATACAGGATTATTACCACCGGGATGAAAGGCTTTCGCATCAACGATTCCTTTTGGCCCCGAATAATTTCCTTCAATATCATATAAAGGAATTAATGGACTGCGATTGTATAAATCAGCAACCAACCCCTGCGGATTATGATTACCTATATTATTATTTCCCTGGCTAAAAGAGAACTGCGCATTTTCTCCAACCTTTAACCACTTAACTGGCTTAAACTCTGTATTAACGCGAAATGAATACCGGGTAAAATAGGTTCCTATTAAAATACCCCGGTTATCAAGAAAATTAAACCCAAGTGCATAATTGCTTTTATCAGTAGCACCACTTAAGCTCAATTGATGGCTCTGGCTGTTTGATTGTTGTAATACCTGCCTGAACCAGTCGGTACCTTGTTTGTTTGTTTTTAAAATCCGGTAGGTAGAAAGGTTGTATAATGAAGGATCAGCTGCGGGATCGCCGGCACTTACTGCCAAGGCAGCGCCACTTTGCCTTTCAATAATATAGTCGGGTAATACAGGCGTTGCGCCGCTTCCATAAAACGGATCACTTACTGCAAGACCCGAATTTTTTAAATAACCCCAATACGCATTAGCATATTGCTGCGGAGTGATAAGGCTTGGATAATTCGTTGAGGATTCCCAATCAAAATAACTGTTATATTCTAATTTCGGCGCCCCGATTTTTCCACTTTTGGTTGTAATAACAATAACACCATTTCCTCCTTCTGCGCCATATAAAGATGTAATGGAAGGATCTTTTAAGATGGTTATTGTTTCAATATCATTTGGATTTATTAAGTTACTGCCGCCTCTTATCTGTACTCCATCAATTACATATAGCGGGTCATTATCGCCATTAGTACCAAAGCCTCTGATGCGGACTACAGCTGTCTCACCCGGGCCACCTTGTTCATCAACACTTACTCCTGCAACGCGGCCCTGCAGCACGGAGCCAACATCTGTGACTGGTGTCTTTGAGACAACATCGGCTGATATTGTGGACACGGCACCCGTGACATCTCTTTTCGACTGCCTGGTATAACCCGTAACTACTACGGCGTTCAAACTATTTTCTGCAATTGAAAGGGCAATAGACACTGCCTGGTTTGCTGTTACATTAATTTCCCTTGATTGGTAGCCTGTATAGGTGATTACAAGCACGGCCGACTGTGCTCCGATATCCAAACTAAATTTGCCACTATTGTCAGTAGCTGTAACAATCTTCGGGTTTGATTTAAGTGTTACTGTTGCTCCAATTAATGGCGATCCGTTATTATCGGTGACGACACCTGTTACAATATTATCAGCGAGAAAATAAGAATTTGTTTGAATATCCTGCACTGTTATAGAGCTCGTGTCTATAACCGTTTGCGGATTTCTGCCTTCAGGAAACAATAAAATCTGGTCATCTACAATTTTATAATCAATGGAAAGAGGTTTCAAAATTGTGTTGATAAAAATGCCAAGCGTTTGATCGGTTACATTGAAAGAAATTTTCCGCTCTGCCTGGATAGTATTTGGACTATACAGAAATTTTACACCGGTTAAATTTTGAATGGTGGAGATTACTTTTTTTATCTCCATATTTTCGACTGACAAAGAAATTTTTTTGTCGAGAATTTCCTGTGCTGATGTTTCTTTTGCATATAGAGAACAGGTGAAAATAAATGCGATTGTTAATTGTACAACTGTTATTCTCATTATAAGCAGGGTTGCAGCAACGAGTTGCTTTTTTTTCATAATTTTAATTGGTTTTGTTCGTTCGGTAATTAATGATTCGGACAAAATTGATCCTGCAAAAGGTTCTGTTATAAAGCTGGCAATGCCTCACGTTGCCGGCTTTTTTATGAACTGCAGTTATGCGCTTTTTTGGTGGTTTATTTCATACTGTAGTATTTTGTTTAAAAGATTATTTACATCCCGGCCCCTCTATTAAAATTTTTGTGCCTTCTACTACATAGGACGCTTGTACAGACTGGCAAATAATATCCAGCTTCGTGAAAAGACCTTGCCGGCTAACATCGCCGGTAAAACGGCAGTTGTATAAATTTTCATTCTCAACAACAATATCAATTCCATACATTTTTTCAAGGGATTCGAAAACAGTTTTAAGTGTCGCTTCTTCAAATACAAAATTTGTAACGGCTGCCTTTTTATTGGTTAATTCTACCGTAAGTGGTAACGGATCATCAACAAGAGACGAAACAAAGTGACGTGTGTCTTTATCATAAATAACTTTTTGGTTAGGCAACAGAATTATCCCATTGTCCTTTTTTTCGGTGCTGGTTTTTTCAGCATGGTCATTTTCGTATACTTCCACCCTGCCGGTTCTCACCGCAACTTCCACCTCCCTCGTTTTTTTATTTATCTTAATGTTGAAGCTCGTACCTAATACCCGTGTTACAACATCTTTATTGTATACGAAAAATGGCCGAGCAGCATTTTTTGATACCTGGAAAAAAGCTTCGCCTTCCAAATAAATTTCTCTTTTATCATAAAGAAAATGTTCAGGATAATGAATGGCTGAACCGGGCTGTAACGTAATAACAGTGCCGTCTTCCATAGTAATATCCATTGGCACCAATGATGAATTAATTTTTTCATCTATTTTCTTAGCAGAAGTAAAATTTGCTATTGTGTCTGCTGTTCCTGCATTTTCATAAATAAAAAAAGAAAAGACGATCCCTATAGAAACAGCTGCAGCTATTGCCCAGCGAAGTAATTTTATTTTTGAAGGTCTTTTAGCTACAAGCAAAGAATTTTGTTTTTCAGCAGCCAGGATCTTATGAAGTATTTCCCCTGAGCGGTAGGGTGGAAGATTTGACCCTTCAAGATCCTTACTTCCAAGACTTTTATCAATGTGTTCTGATAGCAGATCATCATAAATGCCTGAAGAGACGCAGGTAAAAAATTCACTTCTTTCAGCCGGCGACAAACCTCCCGAAATGTACTTGTCGAGGAGTAATTTAAATTGTTCCCTGTTTATCATGTTTAAATAGCTATCATTTGTTCAAGGCAACCGCTATTGTTATTATAAAGACAAGCGGGAGCAAATAAAGGAGTACAACAGCAAAAAATAATTATCAATTATTTGCCGATATTATTATAAGCAGTACAAAAAGAGGAATGTTCTTTTGCATAAATAACCGGATAGAGGCGAGTGCCCTTGCCATGTGCGTTTTTACCGTAAGAGGAGATATAGATAGTTGCTTACTGATAACTTCGTAAGTGAGGCCTTCTTCTTTGGCAAGTTTATATATCTGCCGCTGTTGTGGCGATAAGCTGCCAATTGCTTTTTGAAATACTTCGTGGTACTCGGCGCTTAGTATTGCATCGTCAACAGTATTCCGTGAAAAATCATTTTCTCTTATCCATTTTTCTCTTGCCGTCCACTCGTATGCAATTTTCTTAAGACAATTAAACGTAAGATTTCTTGTTAGGGTGAAGAGCCACGATTCAAGGGAACGTATCTCCTTTAAATTTTTCCGTTGAAACCACAGCTTAAGAAAAACATCCTGTACAATTTCTTCAGCTATCACAGGCGATTTTACATACATCATAGCCACTTTATATGTATGGTTGCGATACTTGTCGAAAATTAACTGGAAAGCATATTCGCTGTCTTCAGATAGCAAAGAAAGCAGTGTTGTTTCTTCGTATTTATTTTCGGATTCCATGAAGTGCAATCGTTTGTATAAAAACCTTCTGCTAATTTAAGTGTATTTATGACATTGAATATTTTAAAATTTAATTTTCCTTGAAAGTTTATGAACGTCCAGTGCAAAAAGAATGAGTGCACTTTCGTTAAAATAATTGGTAAAATTGTTTTTAAGGAAATAGCGTTTCCTTTGCAAACGCCAAATAGATTATTGTTTATCGATATTGGTTTAGTTCTGTCGTGGCTACACCTTAAACCGGATTTTTCCGCAGCCGATCATTTTATTTTTTTAAACATCCGGCCATAATCGGTGTCCTCCAATAATGCAGTTACCTTTCCTTCTTTGTCCTTTACAAAACTGAAACCAAGTACCCATCCCGGTGCAAGAAAATGCAGTTCGGATTGCGGTATCAATTCGGTCTTTGGTGCATTTTCCCATTGTTGCCCTGCCAGCTTATTTTTTTGTTTAGAAATAATATAAGTATCTCCATATTCTTCATTTAAAAAAGTTCCAACATATTGATCATATAAATCCGGATCCAGTTTTGTGCCCGCCGGAATTTCTCTTTTATTCATGTTGCCCAAACCATGGTCCATGCCGCATATTGCGCAACGGGTAAAAGGAAGCTGCCCATTTACCGAATGCTTTGCAGCAGGAAAGGTGCGCAAATAACTATATATGGCTTTGAGATCTTCATCGTTCATATTTTTAAAAGATATCCAAGGCATGATCGGGCTAAGCAAACCGCCTTTGCCGGTTCGGATTACAAAGATGAAAGCATCAGGGCCGTATGGCATACCTGATTCGTCAGAAGTAATGTTCGCACTAAAAGCTTTGAGTCCAAAGCGTTCAATATAATTTCCACCGGCAAAAATACCGGGATTATATTCAGCATGTGACGTATGGCAGCCCGCACATTCCCCCAATCGAACAAGGTACCTACCTCGTTTTATTGAATCTGACAGGTCAGGCATTTTAACCGGTTCGATAATAGGCTTGAGCGATCTTTCAATACCCAATTGCAACTCCCTCGGCATTTTGGTTGGACGAACTACATTATGAACAGCAGGAATAGAACGCAAGATAAACAATAACCGAAGCAAGGTCTTCATCCGCAAGATTTCTGAAAGTGGAAGATGGCATTTGCCAGAACAAGGCTCTTCCGTCGTGACCCACACCTTCCCGAATTGCCCGTGCCAGCATATCATCTGTCCATGTGCCTGCTCCTGTTTCTTTATCGGGAGTAATATTTGGCGCAATGGCAAAAGTAGTACTATCATCAACGAGTATGGTTCCTCCGCTTCCCATTTTATCCGCAATGGGCGGTGCTCCCGGCTCTTTCCAATTGCGAGGGGAATGACAAGTAAAACATTGCAAAAGACCATTGGTGAGATATTCTCCGCGTTTTAATCTTTCGGAAGTCCTTTCATATTGTATGTTTGTAAGAGGGCGTACACGAAAAGTGTCGTTATTTTTATTCTTAGCCGAATCCGCTTGACTAACTGATTGCTCAGCAACTTTTGTTTTGGAATTTTTAGTAATAGAAAATAAAATCAAAACGATCCCCGTCAAAACAATTAACCCCGCAACGGCAACGAGCTTTCTATTTAATTTCATAATTTAAATTTGAGATTGTAACGAGCAAATACAAATTTCGATTAGGTATTTATTCATAACCGCTACCGGTAAACGCTATTTTATTTTTTTATAAAACTGGCCTTCATCGCTGTCCTCCACCATTCCTGTAACGCGACCACTTTTATCTTTAATAAAGGAGAAAGGCAGATACCAGCCCGGTGCAAGAAAATGTAACTCGGATTGAGGAATCAGCTCAACAGCTGGACCATTTTCCCATGTTTTAAATATGAGTTTATTTTTCTCTTTTAGGATAGTTGGTGAAAAATCAAATTCTTCGTTGTAATAAGTGCCGGTATATTGATCATATAGATCAGGATCCAGTTTTATACCGGCAGGCTTTACCAATTTATTTTTGTCACCAAGGCCATGGTCCTGGCCGCAAATAACGCAGTGTGTAAATGGTTTTTGATTACTTATGATAATGTTGAGAAGGAGGTATTGTCCGCAGATAAGCATATATAGCTTTAAGATCGTCGTCATCCAGGTTTTTAAATGCAGTCCATGGCATATTGTGGCTAAGTGTTCCGCCTTTACCTGTTCGCATAACGAAAATAAAACCTTCGGGGCCATAGCTCATGCCTGAGGCATCCGGCGTGATATTGGCGCTAAAAGCACTTCCATGTCCATGATCAAGCAAATTTCCACCCGCATAAGCGCCAGGACAGTAGTCTGCATGAGAAGTATGACAGTCTCCGCAACCGGCAAGCCTGATCAGATATGCGCTCCATTTTATTTTATCTGAGGAATCGGGAGCAAATACAGGTGAAGTAATTGGCCTTAGCTGATTTTTCAATCGCTGATCTGTCTCCTGCGGATATTTTAGTAGGAGGAACAATGTTACGAACGGCCGGAAGGGACCGGATATAAACAATTACGGATGCCAGGTCTTCATCAGAAAGGCGTTTAAAATTATTATAAGGCATCGCCGGGCTCAGTGCCCGGCCATCATGGCCGACGCCTTCGCGAATGGCCCTTGCAAACATATCGTCCGTCCATGTCCCGGCCCCGGTTTTTTTATCAGGAGTAATGTTGGGTGGGGCCAATCGCATTGTACTGTCTTCATACAAAATTTTACCACTGCCAAGCATACCCGCAATTGGTGGTGCACCCGGTTGTTTCCAGTCACGTTCAGAATGACACATAAAACATTCCAATATTCCTTTAGTCAGGTATTCCCCGCGTTTTAATCTTTCAGCAGTTCTCTCATATTGTATGTTAGTAAGGGTGCGTACCCGAAAAGTATCTTTAGCGGGCTTCGTTGATGCAATTGTTGTTGAAACAGTTTCATCCTTCTTTTTATTATTAGTACAAGAGAAGATAGCGAAACCCGCAAATTGCAACAAGCGCTGCTACAATTATTCGAAATGTATTTTTATTTTGTATCATGATTGGTATTTCTTTCTATTGTGCAATAATTAGTTTCCACATTCCTGCAACAGGCACAGCCACGCAGATATTCATTTATTGCATTCTTTTAGTTTTCTTTTAAATGCAGATTTTCTATAGTTGCTCCTTCCAAAAAGATGGCTTCGTCCGTTGTTCCAACTCCACGAATGGCTGATGCATACAATACATTTTCATTGAAATTAATAATTAGCGTAACGAAGGAGTGATCGGACGTTTTTAAGAAATTGACCACATACATTTTATCACCTATCTTTTTTGAACTGTAACTTTCTTCCCCGGTTGCATTCTGTCCGGGGCCAGCAATCCATTTGGATATTATGTGTCCCTCTTTAAATTCAACTTGCTCCCGACTTCCGGTCTCATAATAAGTGTCTAAAAAAGTGCCATCGAGTAAATGCCCGCCTTGCCGGGTTTGAGCAGTGGAATGAAATGTGGTTATCATAAAAAAGCCTACAAAAAACAGAAGCTGTTTCTTGTGTAAATATTTTAGGTTAGGTTTCAAACATGTCGTCACTAACGGTAAAGTTTTGTTGCCCAGAATCATTTGAAATTTTTTAAAAAATGACTATTTGAATACTTTGCTAAATCATATTTTTTAGAGCGTTCTTGCTATGCGAAAACCACCCGCAGCACTGCTATAACTTTTTAATGTGGCTCCGGAACCTGGAGCCCAATTGCGATATGCTGAACGAAGAATAGATGGGGGATCTCCATAATTACCACCACGAACCGTTCTGTAAGAACAGGAATTAGTTCCATTCATAGATGAAAAATCACCCGTTAATTTCAATTGCACATCTTCTTTGTATGGAGAACCATCTAATGGTAAGACTATTATAAGATTCTTCGAAACAATCTTCCAGGTATTGATTTACATTTCCGAACATATCATAAAGCCCAAATGCATTTGGTGGAAAAGAACCAACAGGCGATGTATTTATCCATTTGTCTTTACCTTTTGCACAGCCAATACCAAAGGTTGTATCAACGCCATAATTTGCATATTCATGACTTGCAGAATCGCCCCAATAATATGCAGTAGTTGTTCCGGCACGTGCAGCTATATTCCCATTCGCTTTCCGATAACAAGCGATATGTAAAGCCTGTTTTTTTACTCAACCAATCAACATAATCTTTTGCATCAAACCATGTAATGCAAACAACAGGATGAGTGCTATCCTGCATAAACCCAATATGGTTCCAGTTAGCATTTGCATTTAAATCCCATGGCTTCACAGATGTATCTGCCGACAAACCAGACCATGCGCATCCGCCGGTTGCTGGTCTGTTTGTTTGTTTTACAAATAAAGCCCATTGTGCTTTTGTAATATCAAATTTTCCACAGGCAAATTTTTTGATATTTACTTTATGTTGCGGTCCTTCTTCAGGAAAGCGACCTGGCTCATTGTCCGGCGAACCCATCATAAAACTTCCTGCGGGTATTACAACCATTTCAGGGCAATCTTTGCAATCACGAAATGTTTGACCGGGTTGTGGATTATTTTGTGACTTTGTGGCGATACAAATCGTAGATAATAAAATAACGATGATCACTATACGCAGTTTTTTATTAATTATAATCATCTTATTGATACTATTTTTTTTAAATAATTAAATTGTAATGGTCTGCTACAATGTTATTGCTACACGAAAACCTGCGCCGGCACTCCGACTTAAATCAGGAACTGATGCTTCTCGGAATATTACTCCAGTTGCGACCGGCAGAGCGAATCATCCGGGGAGGATCAGCGTAGCAACCACCACGAACCATGTGGAAAATGCAAGAGTTCTTCCCATTCATAAAAGAAAACTTACCCGTCATTTTTATTACTACTCCTCTTTTATATGCAGAACCATCAGTAGGTAAATCCTTGTAAGAATTTGAAAAACAGTCTTCCACCCATTGCATCACATTGCCATTCATATCGTAAAGACCGAATTGGTTTGGTGAAAAAGAACCAACCGGTGATGTCCCCAACCATTGATCACGGCCCAATTTTAATGCAGTATAGGTTGAATCCATTCCATAATTAGCATATTCGTGGCTTGCGGTATCGCCCCATGGAAATGCTGTAGTTGCCCCTCCCCGTGCTGCGTATTCCCATTCTGCTTCAGATAGCAGGCGATAAGTAAAACCGGTTTTTTGACTAAGCCAGTGTACATAATCATTTGCATCGTCCCAACTGATGCAAACCACAGGGTGGCTGCTATCCTGCGCAAAACCAAGGATTCCAGTTAGCAGATGGATTTAATTGCCAGAATTGTAGTGTATCTCCCGGAAGTTCAGCAAATTCGCAGCCTCCGGTTGTTGTACGGTTGGTTTCTCTAACAAATGATTCCCATTCCCTTTTGGTACTGTCGAATATACCCGAAGCGAATTGACGAATGTTCACGAGTCGTTGCGGACCCTCAATTGCTCCATCTTCAGGATTAGATATACGACCTTCTTCTTTATCAGGCGAGCCCATTATAAAGCTTCCTGCGGGTATTACCACCATCTTGGGGCAATCTTTGCAATCACTAAATGTTTGACCAGGTTGAAATGTCAAAGCATTTTTTGTTTGAGAAAATAATGATGTTACAATAAGTGCTGTTATAATTAAAATATAAACCTGTTTCATTTTATAATTTTAATAGTAATTTTTTAGTTTGATGAATTCGTTTTAGCTGCTGTCAATTTCATATCAAGAAATATTTCTCCTTCTTTTCCATTAATCTCCGGCCGCGATTGTATATTCCATGTATTCGTTTCAGGATGCCAGATAAAATGCTGAACGATATTCGTATCTGCACCAAATTTTGCTACGGTTTTAAAATCATTACCAGTCCGGTAGCCATAACAGAAACCTTCTGAAAGATCTTCATCTCCTTCGATACTCATTCCATGAACCGTATACCTATTTTGATAATGATTGTAGCCGATGTATTGATAATATTCCATCTCTGTGTGCCACCAGGGCACTAATTCTTTACTCTTTAAATGAATCAAAAGATATTGGTGATTTAAGACCCATCGCACATCAACGTTTGAGGTGAATGCGCTTCCATGTGCAGTTGAGCTATCACTCCAGTCGCCAACAAGATGATCGAGCAAATCATCGCGGAAATGATTGCCGGTAGTATCTTCAGTATTTTGCGACCATACTTTAGCGAACAGATAATATGCATACAATAATCAAAGCGATTATTGCGAATGTTTTTTGAATGATCATACAATAATTTTTACAAATGAATTCTTTACCGGGTTATTTTATTTCCTCCTGAAATCATAGATTGAAATTCTCTTTACAATTGGTTTAATTTTTCCTTCAGGGTTTTTATAAGCGTTGGCATATTTTCTGCGTTTAATTTTTTCATCATGTTTCGCATGTGTACAATCAAAAGTTTTTTATTAATCCCTGTTATTTCTGCAATTTGATTTAATGAAAAATCCTGCACGAGGTGCTCCGCAATTTCCATCTCACGTTCAATTAGTTCTTCATTTTTAAATTCCATCATATCAGCAGTATATATGGCAACCAGGGAGTCCATACTTCAAAAATTTCTTCTACAAAATTGAAACATGTGACGACAGGATACAATACACGATTCGGTGTATTTTTTATATACACCTTTTGGTGTAGTACAGTAAGTGAAGAATGAAAAAATGAAACGAAGGAATTACAGCAACTTATGTTCTGCTGCATATTTCACAAGGGAGGCAGTATTCTTTAAATGCAGTTTGGCAAGCATATTTTTCCGGTGTGTATCCACGGTAACGTTACTAAGAAAAAGTTTAGTTGCTATTTCATTATTGGTTAGTCCGTCTGCTATGTAGCGGATAATTTCAATTTCTCTTTTGGTAAGATGTTTTTCATTGCGGAAGTATTCACATTGCGGTCGTTAAGATGCTGTAAATAATTCGTTTGAAATTTCAGGGCTAATATATTTTTCATCATTCAATACTTTTTCTATCGCTTTTAATAAGTTCACTTTTACCGGTGTCTTTATTAATAAAAGCATCTGCTCCTGCCTTCAGCATTTTACTTACAATAGACGGATCACAAAGCATGCTAACGACAATTATTTTTATTGCTGGCTTTTCTTTTTTTATAAGCCTGGTGGCTTCCATGCCATTTAGCTCCGGCATGTTAATATCCATAATTACACAATCAATATCATGCGTCAATACTTTGTCTACGGCCTCTTTTCCGTTTCTTGCGGTATAAATTTCACCAATCATTTTTTCAGCCTTCAATATTTGTGAAAGTCCATCTGTGATCAACTGATGATCGTCAGTAATTAATAAATTTATTGGTAGTTGGTTGTAATTCATGCTACATTAAAATTATCGGGTATTTCGATCCAAACACTTGTTCCTTTACCGGGGTGAGCATCTATCGTCATCGTTCCCTGCATCAGTTTGGTACGTGATTCTAAATTCTGCAATCCATATCCATCTTTGTGCTCATTCACATCAAACCCTTTGCCATCATCTTCAATCATTAGTATTATTTTTTTATCCCGCTGGCCTATTTGCAGTGAAACATTTTTTGCTTCAGCATGCTTCAATACATTATTGATAAGTTCCTGTGTGATGCGGTATAAAGCCAGTTCATAATCTTTTTGCAAACGTTGTTTCATTCCAAACATCACAAGGTTGAAATGAATTTGCTTCGTTTCATTTATCTTATTGATCAATCCTTCTACAGCGGTTGCATATCCAAATTCTTCCAGTACCGCCGGGCTTAAATTTAATAATAACCGCCGTACATCCTGCGTAACTTCTGTAATAAATTGTTCAGAGCTTTCTGCAAGTGATTTCATTTCTTTATCGCCGGTGTCTAGTTGCCTTTTCGTGAAGGGCGATAAAAACATTTTTATAGCTGAAAGTTTGGTACCAACATCATCGTGCAAGTCTCTTGAGATGCGCTTGCGCTCACCTTCCTGGGCGGCAACCATTACATTAATTTGCGTTTGTTGCTTTTTATTTAATTGACTAATCCGATTACGGTATAAAATATAGATAACACTTCCAACGCCAATAGAATATACAAGCAGTAAGCCCACCAGCGTTAGCCACCATGGCGGAGCAATGATAATAATAATTGAGTCATTTATCTTTACTCCAAACTCCATCGCTATTGGCTGCTTTTACATGAAATGTATACTTACCGGGAGAGAGATTTGTGTAGGTAGCGTTTCGTTGTGTGCCTGCCTGAATCCAGTCTTTGTCATTCCCGTCAAGTTTGTAAGCATATTGATTGAGTTGCGAATTTTGATATTGCAGCCCAACATAGTTAAACGTAATCCTGTTTTCATTGTAGTGCAGGTTAATCATCTTTTTTACCATAGCATATAGATCAAAGAATCAACCAACTTATTCCCCGGCGCTGATTCCCTGGCAAAATCAACAGACTCAATATGAACAATGGGAGGAATGGTATCGGGTTTTAATTGTTCAGGATCAAAAGAAATAAAGCCATTGTTGCAAGGCATAAGAAATCTACCATCGCTTGTTTTAAAGAAATTAAGATTTCTCAGGCTCTTCCGGTAATCCGTTGTTCGTACCAAGACGAGAGATTTTATTTGTCTGCATATTTAATATGGAAATTCCCCTGTCGGAAGTGATCCATAAATTATTTGACATTGTCTTCATTTATAGAAAGGACTCCATTGTATATAAGCCCATCTTTTTCAGAAAATTTTTTAAATGTATTGGTTTTTCTGGTCCAGCAGGAATAACCCGCTTGCATGGGTTCCCACCCAAAGATGTTCCTTACTATCTTCAAAAATTTTTGTAATAGTAGTGCCAGGCCCTGGTTTAGGTAAGAAGTAAAAGTAGCAGAATCCCGGTCAAATTTGTTAACACCGTCCAGATTTGTTCCTAACCAAAGCATGCCTCGCTTATCCTCGCAAATGGTGATAAATAACGGCATCGTTCAATGTATGATTATTGGGAGAATTTGTTGCTATATTGAGTGAACGGATATCTTTTGAACTTTCCCGTTTGGCTATTAAAACTGCATAGTCCACCACCATGAGTTCCTATCCAGAGGGTAGATTTATCATCTTCGAAAAGCGTGTTGATTTGATCAAGACTTAAAGAAGTGGAATCTTTATCATTGCTTTTAAAATTTTTAAGAACGCGCCGCTTTTAGGATTATAGCAGATAAAGACCAGTGCCAAAGGTGCGTGCACCATACAAGCCCTTCTTTGTCTATTAAGGTGACGAGCCAATTCGCCATGGATTATTTTCTTCCCTTCGTTTCATTGTTTTAATAAATGTAAAAGAGTCGAAGATGGATACCAGTGATACAAGCCATTTGAAGACCAAACCCAAAAAGTTCCATCTTTATCTTCTGCAAACGAACTACTACCGCCTCCCGGAAAATAATGCGGTTGCCCGGCTTATTTTTATACACTGTAAAATTGGAACGTTTTTGATTTACCCAGTATAAACCCTGGAAACGGTGCCAACCCAAAGCGTTCCTGAACGATCAGTTAACAAATATGTATAGCCATTGATTGGCAAAGCATCCGGGTCTTTTTCATTGGGTAGATTATGCCTAAATTTTTTTGTTTTTGTATCAAACAAAAAAAGATTAAATTGATTCCCGCACCAAAAGTTGCCTGATTTGTCTTCCTGTAAAAGCCAAATTTCATTATCGTAAGACCTTATCTTTTTATCTTTTATTATATAGTTAATAAACCCTTTTGATGAGGTGTCCAAAACTGATAGGCCATTGTCTGTACCAAACAGCAGGCTACCCCTTGAATCTTTATAAATTGTATAAACAGAATCAGTTTGCAGGCTGGTCGGATCATTATGGAATGTGACGATAAATTTTATTTGAGTTATTATCAGTATTATATCTCAATAGTCCCTCCGGTTTATTTCTTTTGGTATCCCGTACATTCATCCAGATAATTCCCGGGTACGCTGCATCGTTAGTTGGCAACTAAATCTTTTTTGTTGGATAAATCGTTTGTTGCAAAGTGCAGAATAAATTTATCAGTTCCAGGTATATGTTCGAAAAGCCCATTGTTCGTGCCGAGCCACATATGACTCTTGCTATCTTCAAGAAAATTTATAAGTCCAGATGCGTTTGTATAAAGACCATTTTTTTCTAAAATACCATATCGTTTAAACTGATTTTTTTTTGCTTCAAAAAAGTCTAAATGTTGTTTTACCAAATCAAAATTATCGGCCAACAGCATCCAAAGATTTCCATTCCCGTCATCAAAAATTGATACAAATTATCCCTACTCAAGCTATTAGTATCTTTTGCATTGTGTTTATATTGCACAAACGTATCTGTTGCACGATTGTAGTGATACAGTCCTTCCAACCAGGTCCCTACCCATAATTCGCCGGAACGATCTTCATAAAGACAGGAATTGAACAATGGAGGGGGTCTTCTATCCCGAATTGATATACTTTAGTTGCATAGCCATCGAAACGCACCAGGCCGGCTTGTGTAGCCTACCCATATATAACCTTCTTTATCCTGCAGCGTCGCATTGATTACATCTTCAGGCAAGCCATTTTTTATTGAAAGCTGGTTAAAATGAAGTTCGTTAGGAAGAGTGCTTTGAGCATTGCACATACAAGTCACCATCGCAATAAGCATGAGAATGATGACTTGTTTCAATAGATTATAATTGATAGTTAAGATAAGTAATTTGACTGGATTGCAGCGTTAAATAATTTGTGAACGGCAACACATACATACTGCAATAGAAACATTCTTTACCCAGGGGTTGCTTCTAAAACCTGTTGTGCAGTATTTTTTTTTCAAAAATTACGTTATAAAGCTTTATTTTAATAGGGTTAGCAAAAAATTAGTATGTTTGAACATTAGAACTAATTATGAAGTTTCAAATAAACCACAAAAGCAAAGTGCCCCTGCATTTCCAGGTGGAAGAATTATTGAGAAAAATGGTGGTGGCGCCGGAGTTTAAGAACGGTGCCTTTTTTCCAAAAGAGGTTGAATTGGCCAATAGGTTAGGTGTTTCCAGGAACACGATTCGCCAGGCAACAAATAAGTTACAGCATGAGGGACTGATTACTCGTAAAAAAGGCGTAGGAACCAAGACAGCTAACAAAAAGCCATTAGCGACAGGATTAGATCACTGGTACAGTTTTACCGAGGAGATGAAAGAGAAAGGGATTCATGTAATTAATTTGGAATTAAAAGTGGAATGGGTAATTGCAGATAAAAAAATAGCGGATTTTTTCAATATTGCCAAGGGCAAAAAAGTTCTGAAATTATCCAAGCTTAAAGGCACTGAAGGCGATTCAATAGTGTATTTTGAAAGCTATTTTCATCCCCGGATTGGCGTGAATGAAAAGGATGATTTTGATATTCCCTTGTATACAATGCTGGAGCGTAAGTATGGCGTTATAGTAATTCGTTCCGCTGAGAATATAAGTGCGAGGCTTGCAGGCAATATTGGAAAGAAGCTGAAAATCGCACCCTCAGAACCTGTTCTCTTTAGAGAAAGATTTGTATACGATGTCGGTGAAAGGCCAATCGAATACAACCTGGGTTACTACAGGTCAGACAAGTTTATCTATTCAATAGACATTAAAAAAGCTTAGCGCTTTTTTGGAAATGTGCTTTCCATGTTGTTTTTTCAGCAATTTGAAGTATTATAAATTTCGGATCGATAAGGCTGCCGGATGAGCTGCACGCATAAAACATAAATTAAAGACTTTACCACTATAACAATAAGATTACAGCATTACTCACAGTGTCGCCTACCCGCTAAATTTAAGTTTACGACCGCGTCCCTTAAAATTATCTGTAATAAAGTGATTACGATTGAAAAATACATCACAAACCTGCTCAGCCAATGTTACATTGGCGTAAACTATTTGCGGATGACTGCAATGGGCAATTTTAAATTATTTCTGCAATGAAAACTTTATTCAAAATATTTACTTCCCTGCTTTTGACGCTCCCTTTGGCTTTCAACGCCACTGCACAAAATATTTTAAATTACGTTGATCCAAATATCGGTACTGCACACAGCAGGTGGTTTTTTTATACCCCTGCGGCGATGCCTCATGGTATGGCAAAACTGGCTCCTTCAACAAACGGTCATTATGGAAATGCTTCAGGCTGGGAAGCTGTTGGCTATGATGCCAGGCAAAACTCTATTGAAGGCTTCGTGCATTTTCATGAATGGCAGGTGGGTGGTATATCTGTTATGCCGGCTACCGGCCAGTTGAAAGTTAATCCAGGGAACTTGGAAAATCCAGACGAGGGATATCGATCCAGGTTTGATCGTAAAAATGAAGTAGCTGAACCGGGTTATTATAAAGTATTGCTGGATGATTATAACATTACGGCAGAATTAACAGCAACAAAAAGAGTGGGATTTCATAAATATACTTTTCCCGAAAGCAATCAGTCAAGAATCATTTTTGATATTGGAAATGTGCAGGGAGAAAGCGGGCCGGTTACAGATGCTTCTATTAAAATGATAGATGATACCCACTTCGAAGGCTTTGTAATTACCAATCCAAAGTATGTTCAAAAATATGATAAAGGTGGAAGGGTGTCTATGTATTTCTGGGGCGAAGTTAGCCGAAAGCCTTTATCAATCAGGCGCTTTCGACGCTTCGGGTATTCAACAAAATACAAAGCTCTGCCAAAGGCAAAGGAGCAGGGTTTATTTCTTGAATACAAAACAACAGAAAGGAAGTAATAGAATTGAAAGTCGGGCTTTCTTATACGTCCATGGACAATGCAAAGCAAAATCTTAAAGCCGAAGCGGCCAATCTTACGTTTGACGAGGCACGGCAGGAACTGCAGCAAAAACATGGCAAAAGGAATTAAGTAAAATTACTGTGGAAGGGAAGACGAGGAGCCGATAAAGTGAAATTTTATACAGGTCTTTTTCATGCATTACTTGGCAGGGGAATTGCCAGTGATGTAAATGGCGATTATCCCAAACAGGATGGCAGCATCGGCCATTTGCCGAAAGGCAAAAATGGTGATTTTAATTACGAGTTTTATAATACCGATGCCATTTGGGGGGCCTTTTGGAATTTGACGCAACTTTGGGCACTCTCGTACCCGGAACATTACACAAGCTTATGTGCAAACTCAATTGGAGATATATAAACAGAGAGGATGGTTTGGAGATGGAATTGCCAATAGCAATTTCGTATCAGGCGTAGGAACCAATTTTGTCGGATTAGCTATTGCCGCTGCATATAATATTGGGCTGCGTAATTATGATATCCCTCTTGCATATGAAGCGGTAAAGAAAAACGAATTAGGATATGATGACAGGCCAGTAGGATCAGGCAAATTAGATTTGAAAGTTTTTCTCAACAAAGGATATTCACCAAATCTTGAAGCCGATAAAACGGATAGCACCGGCTCGCAATTTTCTGCTTCCCATACGCTCGAATACAGTTTCAGCACTTTTGCCGCGGCGCAAATGGCAAAATCATTAGGACATAAAGATGATTATAACAAACTCATTAAATATTCAAATGGATGGTCCTTAATTTTTGACCCAACAGAAAAATTAATTCACCCAAGAAATGCCGAAGGAACCTTCATTGACAAATTTGATCCTTACCAGCCGTGGCGGGGATTCCAGGAAGGCAACGCCATTCAATATACTTTTTATGTTCCGCAAAACCCTGCAGGATTAATCAACAAAATTGGTAAAGCTGATTTCAATAAACGCTTAAATACAATTTTTGAAACTTCACAAAAAAATGCATTTGGTGGTGGCAAAAAAATAGATGCTTTTGCCGGAATCAAATCCGTTTACAATCACGGCAACCAGCCTGACTTGCATATCAGCTGGTTATTTAATTTTTCAGGAAAACCATGGCTTAACGCAAAAATGGACCAGGGCAATATGCAATGAATTTTATGGCACAGAACCTATTCACGGTTACGGCTATGGGCAGGACGAGGACCAGGGTCAGCTAGGTTCATGGTATGTAATGGCTGCACTTGGTTTGTTTGATGTAAAAGGTTTTACGGATAGCCGTCCTATAATTGAAATTGGAAGCCCGCTTTTCGATAAGGCCGATATTCAATTGGGCAACGGGAAAAAACTGGTAATTGAAACAAAAAATAACGCAGCTAAAAATGTGTATATTCAATCTGCCCGGTGGAATGGCAAACCGTTTAACAATTGTTGGATGTATAGGGACGAATTAATGAAAGGCGGAAAATTAGTATTTACGATGGGTAGAAAAACCAAACATGGCTTGGGGTACCAAAGTTCCTCCTCCGTCTACGCAATAACGTTATGGTGAATGCTGAGTAAGTTTTTTTAAAGGCTGCGTTCTATATCAAGATGTGATTTTTAAAGAGATTTATATGAAATATATTCTTTATGGTAGTATTTTTTTAATTGCTTCGATTGCTCTATTTTCCTGTCAAAACAATACTGGTTTATTCCGGTTAATATCTTCAGACCATTCAGCAATCACCTTTAATAATAAGATTATTGAAACGGACTCTATTAACCCAATCAATCTGACAAATATCTATAACGGTGGCGGCGTAGGTATAGGTGATTTTAATAATGACGGTTTACAGGATGTATATTTTACGGGAAGCCTTGTACCCAATAAATTATACCTGAACAAAGGTGATATGAAGTTTGAAGATATTACGCAGGCAGCAGGAGTAACGGCGAAGGTAAGTGGTGCAGGGGCGTAGCTGTTGTAGATATCAATAACGATGGATGGATGGATATGTATGTTTGTGTGTCTATGGATAAAAATCCGGAAAGGAGAAAAAATATTCTATACATAAACCAGGGGCTTGATAAAAACGGCATCCCTGTTTTTAAAGACGAGGCGGCAGCTTATGGGCTCGATGATACTACGCATTCCACAATGGCAACCTTCTTTGATTATGATAACGATGGCGACCTTGATATGTACCTGGTAGTAAACCAAATTCTGCCAAATGTAAATCCTGCCATGTTTAAACCTAAAATTACAGATGGTTCTTTTCCCAGCACCGGAAGGCTGTATAGAAATGATATGAATGCTTCATTGAAACATCCTGTATTTACAAATGTTACCAAAGAAGCGGGGCTTACTATTGAAGGCTATGGCCATGCTGCAACTATTGCAGACTATTAATAAAGATGGCTGGAAAGATATTTTTGTAACCAATGACTTTCTTTCGAGCGACTTGCTCTATATAAACAATCATGATGGAACTTTTACAGATAAGGCACCTTCTTATTTTAAGCACACGTCTGCCAATGGTATGGGGCAAGATGTGATAGATATTAATAATGACGGCCTTAGTGATGTTGTGGAACTTGACATGAACCCCGAAGATAATTATCGCAAAAAAATGATGATGGGTTCTAATAATTATCAAACGTTCTTATTCTATGCAAATTTTGGCTTACAAACTCAATACGTAAGAAACTCACTGCAACTAAACCAGGGGCCAAGGGCTAACGTCAATGATTCCATTGGCGATCCCATCTTTAGTGATGTTGGTTATTTTTCAGGTATTGCGCAAACGGACTGGAGTTGGACTCCATTGGTTGCTGACTTCGATAATGACGGGCTTCGGGATGTAATTATAACCAATGGTTTCCCAAGAGATGTAACTGACCATGATTTTATTTCTTTTCGCCAGGAGTCCTCGCCTGTTACTCCTATTTCCACTATGCTGGCAGAGATACCGGAGGTTAAATTACACAATTACGCTTTCCGGAATAAGGGCAATTGCAATTTTAATAATGTTACTGATTCCTGGGGACTGGACAAGCCTTCCTTCTCTAACGGTGCCGCATACGCGGATTTAGATAATGACGGCGACCTTGACATGATTGTAAATAATATTAACGATGAGGCTTCCCTGTATGAGAATACACTCATGGATTCAAAGCCTAAGGACAAACATTATTTATCAGTTCAATTAAAAGGTGACGCGTTAAACATAAATGGCTTAGGCACCTGGATCGAATTATATTACGGAAAAAATCAACAGGTATATGAGCAAACGCCTTACCGCGGTTATTTGTCCACAATACAATTAAACCCTCATTTTGGTTTAGATTCTTCTGCAATTGATTCGGTAATTATCAAATGGCCGGATGGAAATAAACAAACATTAAAAAATGTATCAGCAGATCAAACTATAAAAATTGATAAAAAGAATGCGCATGAAAAATATAGTTGGGCTAAAGGCGGGCTTGCACAGCATGCGCTCTTTAAAGATGTTACAGATTCATTGGGTATCCACTATTCACATTCCCAAATAAATTACATTGATTTTAATATTCAAAAGCTACTCCCACATTCATTTTCAGCTTATGGTCCGCCACTGACAGCAGGAGATGTGGACGGAGATGGATTAGATGATATAATCGTTGGCGGAAATTCGTCGTTTGGATCAACACTATTATTGCAACAAGCCAATGGTTCATTTTTGCAAAAAACACTTATACTTCCAAATGATAAAATTGATGCGCAATTCCAGGACATGGGAACTATTTTGTTTGATGCCGATGGTGATGGCGACCTTGATCTATACGTGGGAAGAGGGGGCTATCAAAGCAAGCCTAATTCAATTGGCTACCAGGATCAGTTTTATGTAAATGACGGGAAGGGAAATTTTACTTTAGACTCATTAGCGCTTCCTTCAAACTTCACGAGCAAATCATGTGTACGGGCAATAGATTATGATAAGGATGGTGACCTTGATCTTTTTATTGCAGGCAGGGTTGAGCCATGGACTTACCCCAAGCCTGTTTCCAGTTTTATTTACAGGAATGATTCAAAAGATGGCCATATAAAGTTTACCGATGTAACTGACCAGGCAGCCAAAGAATTAAAAAATATTGGCCTCGTTTGCGATGCAGTCTTCACCGATTTTGACAATGATGGCTGGCCCGATCTCGTGCTGGCCGGTGAATGGATGCCGGTAACATTTTTGAAAAATGATAAAGGTGTTTTTAAAAATATAACAACCAATTCCGGTATCGCTAACAAGATTGGATGGTGGACCAGCATTGTTTCCGGCGATTTTGATAATGATGGCGACATTGATTATGTGTTAGGCAACCTTGGTGAAAATTCTTTTTACAAAGCATCTCAAAAATATCCGGTATCAGTATATGCGAAAGATTTTGACAATACTGGAAACTACAGCGCCTTCCTTTCATCATATATACCCGCAAGCCAGGAAGACACGACTGAAAAAGAATTTCCTGCCAATAACAGGGATGATATTATAAGCCAAATGATAAGAATGCGGGCAAGGTATCCGAATTATAAGTCGTATGCAAACGTTACGATGGACTCGTTATTTACGAAGGAACAATTAGCAGGTGCTTTAATATTAAGAGCAAACAATTTTAACTCGTGCTTTTGCAGGAATGATGGCGGCGGCAAATTCACTTTAATTCCTTTGCCTCTTATGGCGCAACTCTCTGCATTAAATGGAATGATTGCGGATGATTTTGACGGAGACGGCAATCTGGATGTAGCAATCAATACCAATGATTTTGGCACCGACCTGACATCAGGGCGTTATGATGCATTAAATGGTTTGTTGTTAAAAGGCGATGGCAAAGGCGGTTTTACTCCACAATCAATTCTTGAAAGCGGCATCTTTATTCCGGGCGATGGAAAAGCATTGATAAAACTGAGAGGTAAAAATGGCAAATACTTGCTGGCTGCATCACAAAACCGGGGGCCGTTAAAAGTATTTGAACTTAAAAAAGATATTACCAATATTCCTTTGCAACCTAATGATGTAAGCGCCGAAGTGCTATTTAAAAATGGAAAAAAACAGCGGCAGGAATTTTATTACGGATCTTCCTTTATCTCACAATCAGCAAGATTTATAAGCATTAGCAAGAATGTTTCTTCCATAGTTATTTCAGATAGCCAGGGCATAACAAGGAAGCTGAGTTTTTAAACAATTGGCAAGTTAGGAACAGCCGGAATTCTATATGAATTATGCAAACCAAACAAGCATGAATGAAACTCATATTACCGGAAAAGAAGTTGCTATATCCGGCATCTAACGGCTTTGCTTAAACGCAAATTATAAAACCCGTACCTAAACAAAAGAACAAGTCAGGCTTCTTCAAATTCTGCGTTAAATTTTCAGATTATAACAAAGTAACAAGCCGTTGCTAAGCGGCAATGATGATCCAAAAAAATGGCGGGCCAAGCCCGCCATAAAATTAACCGAGTATGAAAATTTACCTAAGAGACATGTTGTTGATCTACCCGCTTTAGTACCCGGGGTTTTGTGTTATTGCGTTATTACTCTTTTTAATTTCATCGTTCGGAATTGGGAACAGGTAATAATAATCGCCCTTCCATGGAGCTCTCACCTCTGCTTCAGGAATCACGCCATAGGTAAAAGATAATTTACCCAGGAGGTCTCCCGGCTGAGCGCCTGTCCAATCCATAGTCACACTGCTCAATCCTCTTATAGGAATATCGACATGCCCCGGAGCTATCTTCCAGCGCATGAGGTCCCAGAAACGGGAATCTTCAAGGTTCAATTCTATAGCTCTTTCATTTCTGTAATCTCTAACGAGGTCAGCTCCGGTACTCGTTATATCAGGCATGTTGGTTGATGGCCTTTCCCTCACTAAATTTATATAATGACGGGCCATAGTCTTCATTGCCCAAAGCAATCTCGATCTCAGCATAGTTCAGGTAAAATTCAGCCAGCCGCATAAAAACAACTGCCTGGTTATAAGCGTAATCATAACTGGCCCGTGGGCCTGAAAAGTCATCTAGCTTTTTAAAAGTATAGCCCGTTTGCACCCTCCAATGAAACGGTGTCAGCCCTTTAACCCAGTATGTTTTTGAATCTCTGCCAAAATCAAATAAGTCCTGCCCGTTGTACGCATCTACCTTGTTAGGATTTTGGTACGGAGGATCATTATTTGGATTGGGATTTGCATCTTCCCAATATTCATAAACTCTTGTTGTACTCTTTGCGCCGTCGCTTATCGTAAACGGGCCCGCACCGGGATAAACGATGAGGCTTTTAAAACGTGGATCGCGGTTTTTCCAAAAGAGCTGCGGATCATACCCTGAAGCAGGATTTACCGTTACACCATCAGCCAGGTAGGGATATTCTCCATTAGTCATTTCAAACATATTCACAAAAGTCTGAGTTGGCACAAGCCTCTGCCTCGCATCAAAGCCAGCCGGCCAATAATCGTAATTGTATCCCCAATCCGGTATCCTGCTGTTAACAGTAGAAGCTTTACCAAGAATTATTTCGTCATTTTTTACAGGGTTAAAAAACAGATCATCATACGTTGGATGCAATGTAAAACCCAAATCGAGTACTGCTTTGGTTGCCACTTCTGCGGCTTGCCATTTTGCCATATCGTTTGTGGGATTGTTCAGCGGGCTTGCCATATACAACAACATCCTCGCCTTTAGGGCCATTGCCGCCGCCTGGCTTATTTTTCCCGATTGAGGCGTAATGCCATCTAACTGTGTTATTGCCGTTTCACATTCGCTTAAAACAAAGGCGGCACACTCATCATAGGTATTTCTTGGAACATTAAAGCTTGAATCCGTAAGTGTAAAACTGCTGGTGATCAGAGGAACGCCACCGTAAGTACGAATCAACTCAAAATACATCCATGCCCGTAAAAAATGAACTTCTCCTTGCATCGGGCCCAGCACGGCAGGGTCTATTGTGGAAGTTTTTGTTTTCTCAAAAAATAGATTTGCTTTCCGGATGTAGCTATATTCTTCATTCCAGATATTAGTAAGGTCTGTTATATTATCCGGGGAAATATTGCCTTGCAGGTATTCCCGCATGCCTGCTGCCCTGTCATGTGTTTCGGGTTGGTCAACTGCAACATCGGTCAGTGCCTCGTATCCGCCGGTTCCCGGGCTCCATGGTGGTTTTATGCCATTGTAAATATTATACACATAGTTTTGAAGAAAGGATGCATCTGCAAAAACAACATCTTCGGATAAAGAGTTTAATGGCTTTTTATCCAGGAGATTTTTTTTGCACGAACTAAACCATGCTATTAAGCCGCCCAGTATAATTACAAGAACTGCCTTAGCCATTTTATTATTTCTCATTGAATATTTCATAATGTTTTATTTAAAAAGTAAGATTAAGGCCAATATTCAGGGTTTTCATATTTGGATAAACTCCGCCGTTTGAGCTTAAAAATTCAGGGTCTCCAAAGCCATATTTCTGAAGATTATTGTAAATCATAAATAAATTGTCGGCGGATACATAAAATCTTAACGAAGAAAGCTTAACCTTTGAGATCAAACTCGTTGGAAGGGTGTATCCCAGTTCTGCCGATTTGAAACGCAGAAACGTTAGCTTATGATAATAAAAATCGCTGTTTGACGCGGCAACTCCATTGGGTTCAATCATTGGGAGGACACTGTTAACATTTTCCAGCGAGTAGCTGTTCTGCGCTACATATTCCAACCCGTTACCATTTGCGCCAGAGTTAAATCCATTATTTAATTGCCATTTTGCGCCGCTTTGACCTTGCAATAAAATATTTAAATCGAAATTTTTATAATCAAATTCAAAATTGAAGCCGAATTGCATTTTTGGAAATGCGCTGGCATCGTACCGGTAAGTGTCGTTGCTATTAATAACGCCATCGCCATTCAGATCTGCAAAAATTAGTCCTCCAAGCGATGCTCCGGGATATTTTATGTTGTTGTCAAGATCTTTTTGATCACGATAAATTCCTATGGCTTTATACACCAGAATCGCATCAAGCGGCCGGCCTTCTGACTTTCTGGTAATCTTCGGCAAGAGGCGCTTCATCAAAAAATACAATCTTGTTTTTATTATAGGATATATTACCATTAAAAGTGAAATACAGATTTCCAAACCTGTCCCTGTAGCCTCGCCTGGAATTCGATTCCCTTGCTATCCATTTTTCCAATATTTTCATCAGGGAGTGACAAGCCGGTGTAACCTGGAATAGATGCTTGCCTTTTACCTAGTATATGAGATGTTTTACTTTTATAAACATCTACCTCAAAAGTTAACTTATTATTCAAAAAACCTGCTTCCAATCCGAAATCTGTTTTTTCACTTACCTCCCAGGTGATATTAGGGTTAGGGGTGGTTGTGGGCGCAATGCCTCTTACATCGGTGCCGTTAACAACCCAGCCGGTTGAATATCCATACGCTCCGATATATTGAAAAGGATCTACCCTGTCATTACCCAGCTTACCCCAGGAGGCTCTTAGTTTCAGGTTACTGAATATGTTTTGAGGAATAAAAGATTCTTTGCTTAATACCCATCCTACAGAGGCCTGCGGAAAAAATCCAAACCTGCTGTCCTTCGGGAAAATAGTGGATCCATCGTACCTGGCGCTCAAGCCAAGCAGGTATTTACCTTTATAAGCATAAGCTGCACGCCCAAAATACATTTTGCCTGGCAGATTCTGTTGCGCTACCATCGTTGTTCCAATTTCAGGCGGTCGGTACTTCCGGCAAAAAGCTGATCAATCAAAGGAGATTGATAACCGAGCCGCTGTGCCCAGAAATAGTTGTCTTTATATTCACTCTGTTCATAAGCAACGAAAACATTTATATCGTGGTCTTCATGTATCCGTCGTATTATACGACAGTTTTATATTTTCGGTAATTCGTTGGCTTTTGTAAAATCTTCTCTTAGTCCAATATCTTCTATTGTCCTTGATGTTTTCTTGACGATATTCGCCTGGAAGCATCTTTTTCATAATAAAACCATGTATAGTTAAAGGTTTTATTATAGTTCAAAGTTTTATCGATAGACGCAAAACCCTCGAGTGACAATCCTTTTACAAAAGGCATATCATACTTGAAATTGATAGTACCTGAAGCAACATCTGCTGTATATCTCCGATAGCCCGGGCTTAGTAATCTTGCTGCCGGATTCGATTGAGACCAACCTTCGCCCGGATACCGATAGTCGCCACCGATATAAGCTTCCTGTAACGGGCTTGTATCTGCGAGATATTCAAGCGACCCCCCGGGCCCGGCCTGCGGTGTTTGCGTATATTTTTCTCTCAGAGAAAGATCGAACCCTACTGAAAAACTGTTGGTAACCTGAACATCCATATTACTTCTCACGTTGTATTGCCTGAGTTTTGTTGTTTTATCACCCCGAAGAATACCTCCCTGCGAAGCGGTACCAATGGAATTAAAATATTTAAACTTTCGGTGCCGCCCCGCATGGTAAGCGATTGCCTGGATTGGCTTATCGGTTTCCCAATTAACGCTTTCCACCAATCCTCAGCTCTCCTGTCGCCGTCTTGAAAAGCCTTCACAAAGTCATCCGGAAAATCTGGCGGCGTTCCTTCCAATAACCTGCGATCATTAAGAACTTTCATATACTCAAGTGCATTAGCAGATCTTACTTTGAGCGTTGGGGATTGCCATGCCTGGTTGGCATTGAAATCAAAAATCGGCTTTCCCGTTTTACCGCGTTTTGTAGTTACCAATATTACACCTCCTGCAGATTGCGCCCCGTATATAGCGGCAGAAGCATCTTTCAGTACGGAAATAGTCTCTATATCATTTGGATCCAACCGGTTTAAGCCATCAGGGTCCGCGTTGGCAACTCCATCAATAACTATTAATGCAGAACTGTTGCGATAAGTATTTGCGCCTCTTACTAAAATTTGTGCATCATCAAAGCCGGGAACAGCGCTTCTTTGATTTACATATAGGCCAGCAAGCCTTCCTGACAAGAGAATTGGAAAGCGATGCAGCATTTGATTGTTTCAGCTTCTTCGCCTGTTGTTTGTACAACGGCATTAGTAAGCTCTGATTTTTTTTGCGTACCATAGCCAACCACCACAACTTCGTCAAGTTCTTTTGAGAGTCAGTTCCATAGTAACATTGATCTCTGTGGAGGAACCTACTGGTATTTCCTGGGTCACATAACCAACGGAAGAAAATACCAACACGCTATTTGTCTCCATTTACCTTTAATGTAAAAGTTTCCGTCCTGCGTTTGAGACGAGTGCCATTGGTGGTGCCTTTCTCCATAATGTTAGCTCCACGCAATGCCATTCCCATTGCTGTCTGATATTTTCCCGGTAACCGGTTATGTCAGACGTAAATCCACTCTCCTGAAAAGTCTTCTCATCCTTAGCCTGTAAAGCCCTAGAACATGCCAAAACGCAGAAAGCAAAAAATGATAGCGCAAACAGGCAAAAAGTATCCCTTTATTCCAAACTTTCGCTTAGTAATTTACATTTCATAAAAAGTATTTATTCGTTATTAAAAATTGCTTAATATATAATTTCAGTATAAGCACAACCACAGCTATATCGTACATCATTTGCCAGGCATGTAGGAGAGCCGGCAGTAAAAAGCATTGCAGGAATTAAATCCGCAACCAAATAATCAATTATCAAAAAACAATACCCAAGCACGAATCTCAATTGAATTGTTTTATCAAAATTATCAGCTAATGCTATGCAGTTTTAAAGTTATTAGCAATCATCAGGGACAAATAATCAAATGCAAATCGTTTACATGTTCAAACATACTAACATATTTTGAGAATAAGGCTCTTTTTTAAAAAAATTTAAGAATAAAATAAAATCATAATATTTTGATTGGCAATGGTTTGTGCAAAATCAAGAATATCAGAAACCTATTATATTTCCATCAAATGTATAACAGATAAACTTTTCATAATCTTGCTACGGAGATATCTTCCAATATACTTACTGTTTAATTTGTCAAAATGTATAAACAATCCAAGGTAAGAGAAAGCGCTTCACCAAGGATACCCAATTGTCTACAAATTCGGATTTTGTTAACTGTCAACAATAAAAAAATCATTTCTGATTACTCATTTAGCTCATGCCTGCAAGTTTGTAATAGCTGTATAGAGCACACCGGCCGAACCGCGAAAATTTCCTGAACCTGCCGGTTTGCCATCAACTGCATACCATTCAAAAAAACCTTTGTTCGTTAATACTCTTTCAATAAATCGGTTTAGATTTCGGCGTATGCTTCTGGCTCAAAACCATTACTGGCAAGCTCGTTGATCATCCGTGCGCCAAACCAGGTCCAGTCTCCGCCATTCTGATATCCATAAGGATACATGCCTTTATTCTTAAAAAATATCCTTGTGGGTAGGTGGGATAAATTGTTAACCCAATTGACATAGCTCCGGAGGCTTTTACATCTTCCAGCATCGTTTTATTTACATCTTGTATTTCTTTTTTGTTAAGCAGGCCGGCTTCAATTGCTACGGCAGTACCTCCATGATAATTAATTGTATTCTCATCGAAAGCAGGGGGAAAAGGAGATCCATTTAAATAAAGATGTGGTATGAATTTTTGGTTTTTAGTTATCCCATAAATACTTCCTGGTATTATCGCGGATACTCTGTGCGAACCTGTGGCCAATGTTGATCTTCGGGAAATCAGTTCAATGTAATTATTCAATGCAATCACAAGCATGGCATTATCATAAATATCAATCGCGAGGTGGCTGCTGCTATCCATCACAACACCCCAGGGCGTTTCTGGTTGCACATCGCCCCAGTCAACTGTAGTTGCACCATAGATAAGTCCATATTTTGTTGGAATATCTCTTAGTCATTAAAAAATTCAACGCATCCGACATCCGGGATTGTACAGATTTTCCGGCAATAATTTCGGAAAGAAAAGCATTGTCTTTTGTTTCTTTCACATATTTATATACCGCCTGTATAAGAGAAGTTTCCTGGTCGGTTTCTACCGTATTTTTATGGCCATCAAATTCAGGCGCATTGGCACTTTATATATAATCATATCCTACATTGGCTTTTTTTTAGGAATATACCCATCAATAATATTTCCATCATCGCCCTGCATCAGAAAAAAATATCCGAAGCCTGTTGCTTTACCGAATCCTTGGCATCACCAGGCAGGAGAGTTGAATGAATGTGTTAAAATCCCTTATCCATACTTCTCCATAACTGTTACCTGCGTTAAAGCCCGTTTTGAGCAGATCAATTGCCATTGATTTTACTTCGTTTAATGAACTGTCCCTAAGTAATTTCTTTAGCTAACCTTTTGGATGATTGTGCATGTATGCGGCAATGCCAAAAGATACGTAGCCAAGTAAAAAAAATAATAGCATGGCAACATTTATCAAAACATCGTATGTGTTTATAACACAAGTTGCAAAAATTCTGAACCTGGGATTTGAAGTTGGTGAATTATAAATGATAATGATCAACTGTTGTAATAATTATTTTCTTTCCTATCAATTTTCTTGCATTGAAGACGGAGCCGCATCGCCTGGCTGGCTTCCCCAATTTTCATTTGGCTTATCTCCCATTACCAATGTTAGTTTGCCACCTTTAACCAATTCATCATGGTAAAACCATGGCTTGTTCAATTGCTTTCCATTTAAACTTGCAGATTGGATATATCGATTTTTATCAGAAACATTTTTTGCTTCTATACTAAATGTTTTACCCGGATAATATTTAGGATCCAGGTGAATTGTAACATTATTAAATATGGGGCTGCCAATTTCATAAAATGGTTTTACTGATGCACCGCCATCTGTTTCAAATAATCCCATTGCACTCATCACAAACCAGGCGCCCATCTGGCCTTCATCTTCATCACCCAGCCAGGCGTTATACGGATCAGATCCATAATACCTGTCTTGTATTTCCCGAACCCATTTTTGTGTAAGCCATGGCTTTCCCGAATAATTAAATAAATAAGCGGCCTGCATATTCGGTTGGTTGCCGTGATTGATGTAATAGTCTTCCATCCTGTCGCCGGTTGCATTAAAATTTGCATTCACTGATTTTTCAAATCCATTATTCAGTCGTTTGATTGAATTCATCTTTACCCATCAATCAACAAGGCCCTTTACATTGTGAGGAACAAAAAAAGTGTATTGCCATGCATTTCCTTCTACATACCCGTGTGATACTCATCGCATTAAAATTTTCCATCCCATTTCCCATTCGCATATTTGGGCCGCATGAATTTTGTTTGCAGGGTCAAAAATATTTTCATAATTTTTTGCCCTCTTGATGAAGGTTTCATAATCATTTGTTTTACCTAATGCTTTTGCAAATTGCGATACACACCAATCATCATAAGCATATTCCAGTGTATTTGAAGTAGCGCCAGAATCTTCAGGCATATACCCAGTTTTAATGTAGGTATCTAATTGTTCGTTTCCCGCAAAACCACCGCAAGGATATTGTATACCCTGCATTGTTTGTTGATGCAATAATGGCTTCATACACATAGGTCTACATCATAATTCCGAATCCCTTTTTGATAGGCACTGACCATAAGAGGAATCTCATGCGAGGCAACCATAATACCTGAATATTCTATTCCTGCTGCTCCTCTCGATAACCATCCTCCATGCTTATACATTTCAAGTTCTGATTTTACCCATTCATTTGCAATACGACGGATTCACTAATGTCCATAGTTGGTTAAGATTCCAGAACGTGTTCCAGAAAGCATCACTTCCAAACATAGGCGATGATGGATCATCTAATTTTTGTACATTTTCACATGGATCACGATATTCTCCATTTACATCGCTCCAGGTAGTACGGGCACAGTAAGAGCGATAGAGATTTGTATAGAATTTTTTCTTGATTTATTTCTGTGCCGCCTTGCACCTCCAACTTACTTAAAAGTGTGTTCCAGGTATCACGTGCATTTTTTCTTACTGCATCAAAATTCCATCCAAACGGTTTCATTTCTGTCTCCATATTAAGCCTTGCATTTTTGATACTCACCAATGAAATGGCTGTCTGCAGCAAAACCTGTTCTCCTCTCTTTGTATCAAAAGTTACATAAGCGCCTACATCATCCTTTACCCTTTATTTCCGATAGCATCTTTCTTCATGTCTTTTCCTTCCCATCCGCCAAATTTTTTGAATGGTTTATTGAAGCGGGCAACAAAAAAAACAGTGTAGTCATTGAATCCGGCGCTTGTTTGTTTTGAATATCCTTCAATTTCCGTATCACTCACTTTGGTGATTTTAGCATCCAAGTACCGTAAAAGGATATTCAGAAGGAAAGAGCAGGTTAAATAAAACATTTGCCTTCCCTTGTTTCCGGAAATGTTAGGCGAAAAAAACCACAACGCGTAGTACTGGTAAGTTCAGTTCTTATTTTATAATTCATCAACTCTACGGAATAGTAACCAGGGCTTGCCTTTTCGGTGCTCTTATCTATACGCGAACGGTGAAACGCAGTTGATCCTGTGGTTGTAGGCTCTTCGCAGGATAAATACGTGGATTAATAAGGCCAACTGTTGGCATCACCGACAGTCCTGCCATTGTCCAGGAATGAATATGACTGAAACCGGATATGCTTGCAATGTTATATTCATAACCGCTATTTCCATCCGATTATCCTGGTTATCAGGGCTAAGTTGCACCATACCAAATGGCATGTTAACTCCGGGGTTAAGCATCCATCGCGATTCCGAAGTACCCATCAAGCGGATCGGCATAATCTACCGGTTGCTTTTTTTGCGCACTTACTGAAAAAAATAAAATACCTGAGATAACAAATAAACATAAGGCTTTTTTAATTTCCTGGATCATAAATTCTATTTAAAGTTATAAAAAAAAACTGAAGAAACCGGCGTTGATTGAATTAGCGCAAATCAGCAAGTCACACATATCAAGGCTGCCAATCCCAATTACTTGTCCAAATGTATGAACATAATAGCAAACAATCGCCTTTTAAAAAATAAAATTTCAAGGCTATCAGAACATATCTGGTGTTACTAGCTCCATTAGCGGATACAATTATTTCCTATCCAAATAAATTTTGACGTTGATCTAAGTCTTGATAACTAACGGTCACGGTTACTGATTTCCTTACCGGCCACACAAGGTTTATTTTTTCGCCTTTTTGAGAAACATTTCTCAGCCTGATTTGAAGCCCTTGCTCGTTTTTAGTAATCTTTTATTTATTTGCCGGATATTCCCCATTTTGTATTAGGTTCCGGGCCCATTTTAAGAATAAGAGATCCGCCCTTTAATAACTCTGAAGCAGGAAATTTAAAAGAGTTTAAAGTGCGGCCATTAAGGGTTGCATGTTGCACATACATATTTTTCCGTGATGCACCTTCCGCTCTGATTGTAAATTTTTTACCGCGTCCAAATCGTTCTCCCAAATCAATTTCAATCTTTTCAAAAAGAGGGCTTGCCTATTTCATAAACAGGATTGGCGCTGGTACCACCATCTGTTTGAAACAACCCTATGGATGCCATAATTAGCCAGGCACTCATTTGCCCCTGGTCTTCATCTCCCAGATATGCATTGGCAACATCGTAACCGTAAAACCGATCAAGTATTGAACGACTCCATTTTTGCGTAGACCATGGTTTTCCTGCCCAGTTAAAAAGAAATGCGAAATGCATTGATTGCTGGTTGCCCTGTACTACCGGGTAATCCCAATATTGATCATTCATTCCATTGTAACGCCAGGGTTCACTTTCTTTAAAGCCCCATTCCAGCCTGTCGATAAATTTCTTTTTTCCAATTTTATTAATCAAGGCCGGCACATCCTGTGGAACAAAAAAAGTTAATTGCCACGCATTGCCTTCAACATATTCTTCATTAGCACCACTTCTGAAAGGATCAAAATCTTTTGTCCATTCTCCATTACTCAATTTCGTGTGGCAATAACCGTTAGTATCGATTGTATTTTTCCACCAGTTACCTCTGTCATTAAATTTTTCGTAAATATTCATTTTACCCAGAGACTTTGCCAATTGGCCCACCGTCCAGTCATCAAAAGAATATTCCATTGTATTTGAAAAACGGCCTTTATCAGAAGGGACATATTGATGTTTTTCATATTCAACAAGATCCCTGTTTCCTGCAAAGCCGGTAAACACTTTTTGCGCCGGCGTAGTTTGCATTTTTACTGCGGCATCCAATACTTTATTTGCATCAAAACCGCGAATGCCCATTTGATAAGCGGAAACCATCAGCGGAATTTCATGTTCACGCAACCATAACTGGAATATAATTCATTCCTGCAGGGCCTTTGGCCAGCCAGCCATACGCATCATACATCGCAAGTTGCGAATTCACCCAGCGGTTACTCCATTCAGGTGTTACAAGATTCCAGACCTGGTTCAGGTTCCAGAAGGTATTCCAAAAAGCATCACACCCCAAGCGCCACATCATCTTTATTCTTTAACTGGTGTACGGTTCCATCTGTGCCTCGCCATTGACCATTTTATCGCTCCAGGTATTACGGCTGCATATTGAGCGATACATACGAATTATAAAAACGAACTTTTTCCAGCCTGATTCGTTGAGGTAATTTTAACCCGGTTAAAAATATCGTTCCAGGCATTAACTGGTTCTGCCGTACTGCATTAAAATCCCAACCGAAAGGATCTGTGATTTCTGTTTTTAAATTCAGCACTGCATTCTCAATACTTACCAGGGATATGCCTGAACGAACCTGCACAACCGGGTCTTTTCTTTGCATCAAACTCTACAAACAAGCCGGCATTTTTAATATCCGTTGCTGCCAGACTATCACCATATTGAATTTTATCATCAATCCAGCTTCCAATATTTTTAATTGGCTGGTCAAATTCTATAACAAAATGAAGCGTGTAATCCTGCGACGCATCATGGCTCCATACGCCGGGAGAAAGTTGGTGTGAAAACCCTTCAATTCTATAATCACTTACTTTTTTCACTTTTACATCCTTCAATTGATAATCATATTCTGCCGGTATATGCAGGTCAATTAAAATACGGGAGCTATCCCGATCTGCAGGAAAAGTAAACCGCTCAAATCCACAACGGGTAGTCGCAGTTACTTCTGCCTTAATATCATAGTCGAGCGAGTTGTACTTTATAATATCCAATAGGTGCCTCTTCAGTTTGCTTATCTATCGGTGAGCGATAGCCGGATAGCGGCAAGATGTTCATCGCCTATTTGTGTTTGCAATTTTCCGTTTGATGCAAAAATTCCCAAACCTGCCCATCGTCCATTCATGTATATGGCTGAATGTTCCAACACTTTCAAACGTTGGCTGATATCCTGCCTGCCATCCGGCATTTTGATTATCCGGGCTCATTTTTACCATGCTGAAAGGCATCCAGGGTCCCGGTGCAATCATCCAGCGGGAATGGGCGGTGCCGAAACTTGTGTCAACATAATCAGCCAGCGTTTGTAACTTTTGTTTAGACCTTTGTACTATGCCTTCTTCGATCACCTTTCCATTTTCTAAAATTTTATACTTGCTTTGCACCGGACTTGTAACAGCGGGCATCGGAGCCTCAAATTCATAATGTCCTTTTTCCAAAATTTCATTAAAAATAATCTTACCATCAACTCAACACTAAGCTTGGGAGTGCCTTCCAGGTATTCCGCGTTGATTAATAAAGGCTGATATTTTCCCCGTCCATTTCCAATTCATAATCGGCAGGCCTCACATTCTTACAACAAACATTTGCCAGGCTTGTTACAATATCACACCTGCAGGCCCGGCCAGGTTTACCTGGTCAAACATGATCCAAGACTACCTTCTACAACGGTTATGGTTACATGATTTCCTCCATGCTCCAATAACATCTCTATCTGATAGGAATCTCAATTGTTTCTGGCGTAGCTGACTGAAAGATCCCCGGTAAGAGAGGCAGTATCAATCAGATTGGTTCATTTAATCGCGGGTACACTTGTTTATCTATCATCATAATGTCGCCGATGCCAACTAGAATTTTTTCCTCCTGGCCGTTAATGCTTACTTTAATAAGAGGAAGAAATTTTTTCGCATAGTCCAGTACTTTAAGTACCAGTTTATATTCCCCATTTGCAGGCAACATGACCAAGTCCAAATAAAATATTTACTTGGTTTGTTCTCCATCCTGCCGTAGGCCAGGTGCCTCCCCAGGTATCAGCGGGGCCGGGAATAACATAAGGGAAATCTTTTTTCTCTTTGGAATACCCAACCAAAAAATATTTGTCTTCATAACCAAAATCATTTCCCACAAATTTTTTAAATCCATTGGGAGCAAGAGCAAATTCACCTGTAGCGATTATCAGCTTTTCCAACATTCCAACGATTTTTCTTCCTGTTGCGAAACGCCGCATGACGCTATTAAATTAGCAAGTATATAAAGTATTGCTATTCTTTTTTTCATCCCGGTATGTTAAGTTTTAATAAATCTTTAAATGTATTTCTTTAGAAAATATCAGGCAATCACATTGGTACGATCATGTATTTGAATTAAAATAAAATCTTAAAATGATAGTTTTACTATGTTTGAATGTGCGAACATAGTAATTTATTTATAAACGTGCGTTATTTTAGTTTAAAAACATTTTCACGTGGAAATTTCAATTATGCAATTTTTAATTTAAAAGCACGCTTTTAAAACATCAAATTTTTAATTCAGGAATTTTTTTGGAAGATAAAATTGGATATTTAAAATAATCTCCTACATTTATACTATGTATGAACATTTAAACATTCTAACCGCGTCAATATCGAACGTTTTCAGTAAATGATAAAGCTCACTATGTTTGCATTTACCGCAAAACCAGGTTTAATCAATTTCATAGCGTTACCGAAAAATTAAAATTAAAAATATTTAAGCATAGCACCTGACAATAAATGAACCAATTGAAAAAATCAAATTTTGATAAGTTTCCCAGCATAAATATTAAAGGCCACACCTGCATCGAGGGATGGAAGAATATTGCTGACAAACTCAGGGACATGATTAAAAGAGAATCAGGTAAAAAAAATAATTATTGCCATTGAATGTTATCATGGCGTTTATACAGATGAGATAGCTGAATCAACTTAGGAATTATATTCCATCTGCAACATTATTCGATGCTGCAGCAGCTATGCTGACGGTTAAGAAATTGAAAAAATGGTTTATCCGTTTGTGACCGATGATCCCGTTTTTGGCTACATGGCACCATTAAACCTCTCTGATTTTTTTAGCCCCAAAAAAATAGTGGCTTACAAAATCAATTCAATTCTGCTGCAGAGGGAATTTATATTGTATATGGAATTGGCGCAGCACTTATAGCACCTGCCGCGATATACTTGTGTATGCGGATATGCCCCGTTGGGAAATACAACTTAGGTTTAGAAACAATAGTATTAGTAATCATTGGAGCTGAAAATCGAGGATGACGAATTTTCATATCAATATAAAAGAAGTTTTTTTGTGGACTGGAGAGTTTGTGACCGCCACAAAAAAGCAACGATGGATCGTTGGGATTTTGTGATAGATACCACCATACCGGGCGAACCTAAACTGATTTCCGGTGATAGCTTTACGTGATGCGTTAAGTCGAAACCGTTACACGCCCATTCCGAGTGGTTCCTTTTTTTGATCCCGGACCCTGGGGAGGACAATGGTTAAAAGAAGTATGTGACCTCGACAGAGAGCAGCAAAATTTTGCGTGGGGCTTCGATTGTGTCCCGGAAGAAAATAGCTTGTTATTTTCGTTTAATGATGCTTTTGTTTGAAACACCGGCAATCAATCTCGTGTTTGCGCAACCGGAAAAACTATTGGGCAAGAAAGTTTATAAAGCTTTTGGTACGGAGTTTCCTATTCGTTTTGATTTTCTCGATACAATGGATGGAGGCAATTTAAGCCTTCAGGTTCATCCGCTTAAAGGAATATATCCGGGAAAAATTTGGGATGCCCTATACGCAGGATGAAAGTTATTATATTTTAGATGCGAAAGACGGTGCATTCGGTGTATCTCGGGCTTAAAGAAGAAATTGTTCCTGAAAAAATGGTGCATGAATTGGAAAAAGTACAGGATAATGGCGGCGATTTTGATGCTGAAAAATACGTAGAAAAATGGCCGGTAAAAAAACATGATCACATCTTGATACCGGCCGGGCACAATTCATTGTTCCGGCGCTGATACCGTGGTACTTGAAATAAGCGCTACACCATACATCTTCACATTTAAACTTTGGGACTGGGGACGCATGGGTCTCAATGGAAAGCCTCGTCCCATTTCAATTGATCATGGTAAAGCAGGTAATACAATGGAACAGAACTGCGAGATGGACAGAAGAAAATATTATCAACCGATTTGAAAAAGTAGATGAAGGAGACGGCTGGCGCGAAGAAAGAACCGGCCTGGACAAAACATCTTTTATAGAAACCCGAAGGCATTGGTTTACTAAAAAAGTAATACATCAAACAAACGGAAATTTTAATGTGCTAAACCTGATAGAAGGAAGAGAAGCTATTGTAGAAAGCCCTGCTAATCTATTTGAACCTTTCATCATTCACTACGCAGAAACCTTTATAGTTCCTGCCGCCGTTACTGAATATTCTATCCGTCCTCATGGAGAAAGCGAAGGCTGCCAATGTGCAACCATCAAGGCTTATGTTAGAACACAAAACCTGATTGATTACCGCATTAATTAAAAATATGAATAACACCGGAAGTAAATGGTATGTATACAAAGCAACGATCGTTGCCGCAGTCGGAGGATTATTGTTTGGTTATGATACCGCAGTTGTTGCAGGAGCAATCGGCTTTATACAAAAAAGATATGATCTTTCCTCAGCTATGGTCGGCTGGGTTGCTTCGTGTGCGCTTATAGGTTGTATTGTGGGTGCCATGTTTGCTGGTAAATTAAGTGATGGCATCGGCCGCAAAAAAGTATTGATTTTATCGGCAATACTCTTTGCAGTTTCATCTCTTGGAATCGCAATTCCGATGAGCCTTAACTTGGTTTGTATTTTTTCGTTTAATAGGCGGCCTGGGTATCGGCATTGCCTCTATGCTGGCCCCGATGTATATTTCTGAAATTGCTCCTGCAAAAATCAGGGGACAATTGGTTTCTATAAACCAGTTAGGAATTGTATCCGGCATCTTACTTATATATTTTGTGAATGCCACCATCGCAGGCTGGTACGATGAAGCCTGGAATGTTACAACAGGCTGGCGATGGATGTTTGGCTCCGGTGTATTTCCTTCAATCATTTTTTTAATACTTCTTTTTTTCGTTCCTGAAAGTCCGAGCTGGCTTGCTCAAAAAGAAAGATGGGATGAAGCTGAAGTAATACTTTCAAAAGTGAATGGTTCACAAAAAGCAAAAAGCGAGCTCGAAGAAATTAAAGCTGCATTAAATATAGAAAAGAGTTCTTTCTCTGATATATTAAAGCCGGGCATAAGAAAGGCATTATTTATTGGAATCATCCTATGCATTTTTTCGCAGGTTACCGGCATTAATGCGATCATGTATTATGCACCTGAAATTTTTAAATCTACGGGCGACGCTTCAGGCTCGGCTTTGATGCAAACAGTATTGGTTGGCGTCATAAATCTTTTGTTTACTTTGGTTGCAATTAAATATGTTGATAAATGGGGAAGAAGAACATTGCTGTTGCTGGGTGCCGGCGGAATGGCTGTTTGTCTTGCTATTGTTGGCAGCGCTTTTTATTTTGGTTTTGCACAAGGCTATCTTGTGCTGATTGCCATTCTTGCTTACATTGCCTTCTTCGCAATTTCTCTCGGGACCGCTTGCATTCGTGGTTATTTCAGAAATATTTTCTAATCGAAATCAGCGGTATGGCGATGTCGGTATGCATCTTTTTTCTGTGGATATCTGTGTATCTCGTTTCACAAACATTTCCCATGTTACTTGGCATCGATCGGCAGTGCTTATACATTTTGGATTTACATGGTAATGGCCATTATGCGCATTTGTATTTGTATTAAAATTGATCCCCGAAACAAAAGGAAAATCATTGGAAGAAATAGAGTTGTATTGGTTGCCGCAGAATACTGAAAAAACAGCGCCGCTGTTGCAAAAGAGTTGATATGATTTAGTACAAAAATCATTCTTGTAAAATTATATATTCAATGGTTATAAACGATTGGCTGCTCTCCTATTCTTTTTTATTACAAGGTTAAATGCAACAGCCGGGCCGGATAATATTGCAGCTTCTGCAAAGGTTACCGCTTCAACAACATTAAGTGAAAAATTTAAAGCCTCCAATGTTACCGATGGTATAATAGGTATTGATGGAAAAGGAGAATGGGCCTGTGAAGGTGTAACCACGGATTGGGGATATGTAAGATTTCCCTGGATACAATTAGATTGGAACGAGCCTCAAATGGTAAATAAAATTTTACTTTTTGACCGGCCAAATATGAATGATCATATTGCGAGTGGAAAATTATTATTCAGTGATGGCAGCGTAGATTTGGGTTGATGAAATTCCCAATGATGGACAGCAAAACTGGTAAAATTTGAAACAAAAAATGTCAATGGGTTCGTTTTATTACTACTGATGGCAAGGGAAAAGATCTTGGGCTTTTCTGAAATAGAAGTGTACCCTGCCAACTCAGATAAGACAGATTATGTTTCCTGGGTTGATCCTTATATTGAAACCAACCGCGGGCAGGTATATTTTTTTTATTACCGGCCAAACTCCTTTCGGAATGGTAGGTGCAGCGCCACTTACAAGAAACAAAAATCAAAATGGCGGCGGTTATAATTACAATGAAAATGAAATATTGGAGTTCAGCCAGATACATAACTGGATGATGTCGGGCATTGGAATAATGCCGGCGCTTGCCTCAACTGATCCAACATTGGGAACAGATGGACTGGAAATCAAAATTCAGCCATGATGACGAAATTGTTCAGCCCGGTTACCAGCGTGTTTATTTAAGAGATCCGAAAACATGGGTGGAATTTACCGCAACAGAACGGGTAAGTTTTTACAGGTTTACCTATACAACGGATACGACTACACGCTTAATAATTAATCTTGGTGGTTATATCAGTAACAGCACCATGGCCAATGCTGATGTAAAAAAAATAAGCAATACAGGAATTTGAAGGATCATTCAGTTCTATTAAAAGATACTGGGGTGGACCGAAAGATGTAAAGGTTTATTTTGTAATACAGGTGGATAAGCCATGCAAATCATTCAATGGATGGAAGGGCAAAAAACAATTTTCTAATATTGATAACATACAGGGCGACAGTGCAGGAATTGCTATGGATTATGATATAAAAGCGGGAGACAAAATTCAAATGAAGATCGCAATATCATATACAAGCATAGAAAATGCAAGAGAAGAATTTACAAGCTGAATGCACTACATGGAATTTTGATGAAGTAAGAAATGCAACGCAAAAAATATGGAATGAATGGCTGGGTAAAATTGAAGTAAAAGGCGGAACAACAGAATCAAAAAACAAAATTTTATACTGACCTGTGGCATTCGCTTTTGGGCCGTCATAAGATTAATGATGTATCCGGAGATTATCCCGACAGGACAACAGGTAAAAGAGAAGGAAATTTTACAGATGCTATTTTCAAAATAAAAACCGTTCCTAAAGACAAGAACGGAAAGCTGAAATACAACATGTATAATTCAGATGCTTTCTGGCTTACCCAATGGAACCTGAATATTTTGTGGGGACTTGCCTGGCCTGAAGTTGAAGATGAAATCTCCGCATCACTTATTCAATATGCTGATAACGGCTACCTGCTTCCCCGCGGACCAAGCGGCGGCGGTTATTCTTATATTATGACGAGTTGTCCGGCGACTAATCTTATTACAAGTACTTTTCAAAAAGGATTACTTACAAAAGCGGATAAGACGCATGCCTTCAATATTATCAAACAAAATCATTTACCCGGCGGAATGCTGGGAAGCAAAGAGGATATAGAATTTTTATACAAAAAATGGCTGGTGGAAAAATAATGCAGGTATCACTATTGAAGCCGCATTCCAGGATTATGCAATTGCACAAATGGCCCAAAGCCTGGGCAGAAAAAAAGATTATAGTTTCTTTGCAAAAAGATCTGAAGGATGGAAAAAATGTTTTAATCCTGCACAGGGATTATTATTTCCAAAAGATAAGGATGGAAAATTTCTACATAATGATCCATTGAGCGGGCAAGGATGGATTGAGGCCAATGCATGGCAGGCGACGTGGGGAGTTTCACAGGATATTCCGGGCCTGGCAAAACTTATGGGTGGCAATGACAGTCTTTGCAATAAATTAAATTATGCTTTTGAAAAAGCAGAACCTGATGATTTTGTTTTTGCATACAATGATGGATATGTTAGTTATGCAAATCAGCCCGGTCTTTCCAATGCACATGTATTTAACTATGCAGGTAAACCATGGCTTACTCAATATTGGGTACGCAAGGTTCAGGAAAAAGCTTATGGCGGCACAACACCCGATCTTGGCTATGGAGGCCACGATGAAGACCAGGGACAAATGGGATCGCTGAGTGCATTAATGTCAATAGGATTGTTTAGTCTGAAAGGCAATGTATCACAGGATCCTGTGTATGAAATTACGAGCCCTGTCTTTGATGAGGTTACTATTAAACTCGATTCAACTTATTATACTGGCAAAGAATTTATAATTAAAGCGCATAATAATTTAAAAGAAAATTATTACATACAAAAGGCTCAATTGAATGGAAAGCCATTGAATAATTTTTGGTTTAAACATAGTGAATTTTCAAAAGGGGGCTTATTGGAAATATGGCTGGGCCCGAAGCCAAATACATCATGGGGAGTTGACAATCTTCCTTAAAAAAATACAACACAGAAATAAATGGACGAACATAAAGTAATAGGAGTTGATATTGGCGGATCGCATATAACGGCAGGAATAGCAGATCTTATAAGCCGTAAGCTGGTGAAGGATACGCTTATAAGAAGGCATGTTAATTCCAAAGGAAAAGCAGAAGAAATTTTAGACGTCTGGGCGCAGGTGATCGATCAATTATTTTCTGTGCATCCTTTAATTCAAAAGAAAATAGGGATTGCAATGCCAGGCCCGTTTGATTATGAAACAGGAATCTGTCTCATAAAAGGTGTTGATAAATTCGAAAGCCTGTTTGGTCTTAATATCAAAAAATTATTATCAGAAAAATTAAGAATAAAAGACGACAATATTTTGATGATGAACGATGCAAGCTGTTTTCTAAAAGGCGAAGTATTTGGTGGCGCTGCTATCGATTGTAATAATGTAATAGGCATTACATTGGGTACAGGTCTTGGTTCTGCAAGGTTCCAAAATGGCAAAATTTTCGAAGGACATTTGTATTGCTCATCGTTTAAAGACGGAATGGCCGAGAATTATCTATCCAGTCGGTGGTTTTTAAAAAAATATAAGGAAGTAACCGATAACGTGGCAAAAAATGTACAAGAAGTTGTAACAAGAGTTCCCGTTGATCCTCTTGTTACATCTTTATTTTTGGAGTTTGGAAAAAATCTTGGGGAAGTCTTATCAGTTTATGCAAAAAAATACAGTTGCGAAACGATCATTATTGGTGGTAATATTAGCAACGCATGGGATCTTTTTTCCAACGAGACCTTACGCATCTTAAATCGGGCAAACAAAAACATTTTAATAAAAAAAGCCCGGTTGGGAGAAGAGGGTGCACTTATAGGAGCTGCAAGTTTATGGGAATAATTATCGGACTTTGCTTTTAGCTCCTGTTGACGCTGCCAGTTAATTCGTTAATAAAATATCATCTGCAGGTTAAATAACTCACAAGAGTATTAGAATGGGGCGATACAAAATAATCTGCCAAAAACTTACCGGGAACTTATAATTTTGCCGATTCATAATTTTAATTAAAATATTTTAAGGAGTAATACGACTATATAAAAGGAGGAATGTTTTAAATCGTAAGATGAATAAAAAAAAGCCCGGCATACTTAGCTTGCTCAAACCCTATGTAAGTATCGTTATTTTGCTAATTGTATTTACCCTATTGAGTAATGGAATTAATTTACTAATTCCAAAAATTATATCAAAAACCATAGATGATTTTACTAACGGAATTTTTTCAGTGAATCCTGTTCTGATAAAATTTTCTCTTGCAATTATCAGCATATTTATTTTTACCTACTTGCAAAGTATTCTCCAGGTATATGCTTCCGAAAAAGTTGCGAGAGATTTACGAACAAAACTTTCAGATAAAATATCCCAACAAAGTGCAGCTTTTATTGAGAAGGCAAATCCATCTAAACTATTAACCAATCTTACTGCTGATGTTGACTCAATAAAGATGTTTATATCGCAGGCCATTGTATCAATTGTCTCTTCTTTATTCATCATTATTGGCGCAAGTGTTTTATTAATAACTATCGACTGGAAACTTGCCTTATGTGTTATTGCCATCATCCCGATTATCGGTATCACATTTTTTGTTGTGTTGAAAAAAGTGCGTGCCTTGTTCATACAAAGCAGGGCAGTAATTGACTGGCTGAATAAAGTGATCAATGAAAGTATTTTAGGCGCCGCTATTATCCGTGTAGTTAATTCTCAAATACCGGAATACAATAAATTTTTGGAAGCAAATACCAAGGCAAAAGATTTCGGTCTGAAGATCCTGTATCTTTTTGCAGGCCTTATTCCCGTGATAACTTTTGCATCCAACATGGCAGCACTAACCATACTTGCGCTGGGCGGCCATTTTGTTATCAATGGAACTATGACTCTGGGAAATTTTGCAGCCTTTAATAGTTATTTATCTATGTTGATTTTCCCGATATTGGTCATTGGTTTTATGAGTAATGTAATTGCACAGGCAACAGCTTCTTATCAACGCATCAGCAATGTTATTGACACACCTGAACAACCGGAAACAGGAACGATTACCAAAGAATTGAAAGGTAATATTGAATTGCAAAATATAAATGTTTTGTACGGACAGGTTCCTGTTTTGAAAGATATTTCATTTAGCGTGGGGGCGGGTTCAAAGATTGCGGTTATTGGTCCGACTGCTGCAGGAAAAACGCAGCTCTTATATCTGCTGACGGCTTTAATAAAACCTTCATCCGGCTCAATAACATTTGATGGCGAATCAATAGAAAAATATAGCCGTGAAGCATTTCATAAACAGGTGGGTTTTGTTTTCCAGGATAGCATTATGTTTAATATGAGCATTCGTGAGAACATCGCATTCAGCGATACCGTAACGGATGAATCGTTAGCGAAAGCGATTGAAACTGCGGAGCTAAAGCATTTTATTGACGGGCTTTCTGATAAATTAAACACGGTTGTTTCAGAACGTGGGTCAAGTCTTTCGGGCGGGCAGAAGCAACGCATCATGCTGGCCCGTGCATTAGCACTGGATCCTAAAATATTATTGCTCGACGATTTTACTGCACGTGTTGATAACAATACAGAGAAAAAAATATTAGAAAACATCCAGAATAACTACCCGGATTTAACCTTAATTTCTGTTACACAAAAAATAAGTTCGATTGAACATTATGACCAGATAATTTTATTAATGCAGGGAGAATTAATTGCTACAGGTAAGCATGAAGAATTGATTCATACGAGCCCTGAATATGTGCAAATGATTAATTCACAAAAAAGCACGAGCAACTATGAATTACAATCTTAATGCACTAACGGGTAAGAAGGAAAAAATATCTACTTATGCTGCTCTTAAAAGCCTGTTGCAATTGATATCGCATGAAAAGAAAAATTTGTTTGTTGCCACATGTATTATCCTGCTGAATTCCACACTCAATTTATTAGGCCCTTTACTTGTTGGATATACGATTGACAAGTATGTAGTGCATAAAGACTACCATGGTGTGCTCGTAGTTTCAGGCATTTTGCTTACCATGTATTTAATGGGGTTGTTTACAAGTTATTTTCAAACAAAGCTTATGGGAAGCATCAGCCAGCGAATGCTGTTCACTTTGCGTAATACTATTTTCAGCAAACTGCAATCTTTTCCCGTTGCTTTTTTTAATGTAAACAAAGCGGGCGACCTCATCTCAAGAATTAATAACGATACGGATAAAATCAACTCTTTCTTTTCGCAATCTCTGATGCAATTTGTCGGAAGTATTGCAACAATGACCGGGGCAGGAATTTTTCTGCTGCTCATTCATTTTAAACTCGGTGCAGCAACACTTGTTCCTGCAATACTTATTTTATTGTTTACTAAAATAGTTTCACCCTGGGTGAAGAAAAAAAATGCTGTGAATCTTAAAAGCGTTGGAGGAATGAGCGCTGAAATCCAGGAAAGCCTCAATAATTTTAAAGTGATCATTGCTTTCAACCGCCGTGATTATTTCAGAAAAAGATTTGATGCAGCCAACCAGAAAAATTACACTACGGCTATTGGTGCAGGACTGGTAAATAATATTTTTTTACCGGTATACAGCATGTTCTCCGGCTTTGCGCAATTAACAGTATTGGGGTATGGAATATATCTTATTTCTACGGGAAGTTTTTCCATTGGTTTATTGGTAAGCTACCTTGCTTACGCAACTTATTTTTATAACCCCTTGCGGCAACTTGCATCGCTATGGACAAGCTTCCAGGTAGCAATGGCAGGCTGGGACAGGATTGCAAAGATACTATCGCTCAACACAGATTTAGTAATGATTGATAATATTATACCCGGGCAGCCTTCAAATGTTTTAATAGAATTTAGAAACGTACATTTTAGGTATGAAGAAAGCAAAGAGATTTTGCATAATGTTTCATTGAAATTAGAAAGAGGAAAAACATATGCATTTGTAGGTCCAACGGGTGGTGGAAAAACAACAACCGCTTCCCTGATTGCCCGATTGTACGATGCTACAACGGGAACCGTTTTACTTGATGGGAAAGACATCCGTTCTTACAAATCTGAAGAGCGTTCTCAAAAAATCGGATTCATTTTGCAGGAGCCTTTTTTATTTACAGGAACTGTAAAGGATAATATTTTATATGGGAATGACAAATATAAAAATTATACTGATGAAGAAATGGAGCAAGTTATAAAAGAATCTAACCTGCAAAGCCTATTAAATATTTTTGAAAATGGATTGCAAACAAAGGTATCGTCGGGGGGAGATAATATCAGTCTGGGACAGAAACAGTTGATTGCGTTTATGCGGGCCGTTATACGCAATCCTGAAGTGCTGATTTTAGACGAAGCAACTGCCAATATTGATACAATGACAGAACAATTACTCGAAGAGATATTAAACAAACTACCTGCAACTACCACACGCATTATCATTGCACATCGTTTAAATACTATTGAAAATGCTGATGAAATATTTTTTGTAAATGCCGGAGAAGTTATCCGTGCAGGTTCTTTCAATGATGCGGTGGACAAACTTTTACATAATAAGAGAGTTAGCTAAAAGCAAGGAAGATCCCCTTTTTTAATAATGGTTACTTACATTTATTTACTCCATTTAAGTATAACTCCTGCTTAACAATAAGGTAATATTCCCTTTTGGACATCAGGGAAAATTTTTTTAAAACCCTTTGCTGTAAAGGGTTTGCAGGAATCATCTATTCTTTTAAGATGAAAATTGACTGCGTAAGTTGATTTGCGGGCAGGTTTACATCGTGTTAGTTTTACACTTTCGATTGTTTGTATGAAGAGAAATTAATTTAATCTTTTAATCTAAAATTTCACTTTATGAAACAGACAATCAAAGCAACAAAAATGATTACATTGGGTTTATTTACCCTTTGTACTTTAGGATTTACTAACGCTACATTTGCAGGTGCAAAAACTGATACTCCTGCAGAATTAAAATTCATCGGCAAAATAAAAAACCAGCCGGTATTTGAACTTAACCTGAATAATGACGCTTCAGACGAGTACTACATCAACATTAAAGATGCGAACTATAATGTTTTGTACTCAGAAAAAATAAAAGGCGAAAACCTCTCCAGGAAATATCAATTGGATGTTGATGCTTCAGAATTAAGGGACCCTTCATTTGGTGTACGAGTTGAAGTTACTTCAGCAAAAACTCACAAGACACAGGTTTATAAAATTAGCTCACAAACAAGCGTTACTGAAAACATAGAAGTGGCAAAATTATAATGCACGCCACAAGATATTAAATCCCTATTAAAACGAATAAAGACTTGCCCTTTAAAGGAGCAGGTCTTTTATTATTTAGAAGTACCCGTAATAAAAATATATTTAAAAAAAAATTTTATTAATAATGAATAATAGCTATTTTCACACTCTCAAAAAAACAGGCCCTCCTGTAGAAACAAGACGGCCTTTACGATTGCTTGATATGAGATTCTTTAATTGTCTATGTTGTGCTGATGTCACAGCTTACAATGGGAAAAAACGGATTGAAAACCTGCCACAATAGAGATCCATTTATTTTTTTAAGCCCTTTGTTAAACAAACTTACATTGTGATCATAAATAAAGCCAATCAATTTATTGGTGATTCTATCATCGCCGAAGAGATTGTCTATTTTAAAATCCCTTTGCTATCTTGCATTCCAGCATAAATTCTTAATGATGCCCAACCTTTTTTCTGATACATTATTCCAATTGGTTCATTCTCTCGAAAAGTCTGAGAAAAGGCATTTTAAATTATATATCAAAAGGAGTTCTGCAAAAGAAGATCTCAAAATAATACGCCTCTTCGATGCTCTCGATAAGCTGTCGGAATATGATGAGAAACAGCTTCTTAAAACACTAAGCGATATTACCAAGCCACAATTATCTAATTTAAAAACTCATTTATATAAACAGTTGCTGGCCAGTTTACGCCTGTTAAAAACTAATGATAATATTGATTTGAAATTGAGTGAGCATCTCGATAACGCAAGGCTGTTATACAACAAAGGCCTTAAGATTCAAGCTCTTCACATTCTTGAAAAAGCCAAGGAACTTGCCAGGACCAATCAGAAAATGAATTTTCTTGTCCAGGTTATTTCTTTGGAGAAAAAAATTGAAACGCTGCATATTACAAGAAGCTCGCTTGAAAAAACGCAACTACTGGCGGAAGAGGCGCTGGATATTAGTGGGCATATAGACAGGGTTACCAAGCTGTCCAACCTTGCATTGTTGCTTTACAGGTGGTATGTAAAAAACGGGCACGCCCGGAATGAACAGGATGAAACCGGAATACGGGAATTTTTTCGAAACTCGTTGCCGGAAGATCCTAACGCAATCAACGGCTTTTACGAAAAACTATATTTATATCAAAGCTATACCTGGTATGCTTTTATACGGCAGGATTTTTTGATGTATTACAGGTACAGCCAGAAATGGATCGATCTTTTTGGTGAAAATGAATTGATGATTGCTGTGGAAACCGGCCACTATATTAAAGGCATGCACAATCTTCTTAACGCACATTTTGATCTCAGGAACTTTGCAAAATTTGAAATCACATTAAAGCAATTTGAGCTTTTTGCAAACACACCAATTGCAAACCAACACGATAATTTCCGTACACATACATTTATCTACATTAATAGTGCGAGGCTTAATAAGTATTTGATGCAGGGTAATTTTAGTGAGGGGTTAACGATTGTTCCGGAAATTGTTGACAAGTTACATGAATATGCTTTGTTCGTTGACAGTCACAGGATTCTTGTATTTAATTATAAAATTGCGACATTATATTTTGGATCCGGGGATTATGCTACTGCTATCGATTATCTCTATAAAATAATAAATGACAGCCACAACGGGTTGCGAAATGACTTACAATGTTATTCAAGATTGATGCATCTTCTTTGTCATTACGAATTAGGCAATGATGAAATATTGGACTCGTTAATTAAATCAGTTTATCGTTTTATGGCAAGGATGAAAAATCTTACGGTTGTTGAAGAAGCTATATTCACTTTTTTAAGACATTCAACCAAGGTGAGGCCAAAGGAATTAATTAACGAACTAAAACAATTCCTCGAAAAAATAAAACACCTCGAAAAAAATCGTTTTGAAACACGATCATTTGCCTATCTCGATATTATCTCATGGGTTGAAAGTAAAGTTTATGAAAGGCCGATGAGTGAAATTATAAGAAATAAATATCTAAAGAGCAAGCACAGGTAGGTCAAAGCTTCAATACTCTTAATCATTTTATATTTCAAAAGATTTTACCTCAATAAATTTGTTCATCGTAAGGTAACGGTGGGTTAGACGCAGTTTGCTTGTTAAGTATAAATGGATTGCGCCAGGCAGTGTATGCAGATAGCAAACCCATGAGAATTAACAAGGACAAGCCTTTCGAAAGATTCGATTTTTCGGCAATGAAACCAATAACAGAGGGGCCCGTTAAAAAACCTATTAATCCACCCGTTGTGACCATGGCGTAACCTTCCACGGTGCTTACCCCCGGAATATTTGCGGATGCTCTGAACAAAACAGGTACGATGCAACAACTTCCAAAACCAATCATTATATACCCTAAAATTGCAATGATTACGTATGGTGCTGTAACTACAACTAAAAAGCCCGCCGCTGCCAGCAATGCTCCCGAAACTACTACGTTTTTACTGCCGAGTTTTGTAATCAACATATCTCCATTGAGCCGGCCAACTGTCATAGCTATAGAAAACCCGGCATAACCAAGGCTTATCATTGCTTTGGGCGCCAGCATTACTTCTTTAAAATAAATTGCACTCCAGTCGGCCACACAACCTTCGGCCATAAAGCTAACCATGCAAATAAAAGAAATGCCTAATATGGTTAGTGATGGTAATTTAAAAGCAGACCTGCTATGTATTATATCAATATTCGCCAGCAAATATTTTTTATTAGAAAGAATAACGATGACAATAATTATAGCAACCATTACAATCTGCCATGCCGATGGAATATGAACAGTAAATAATAAAGCCGCAATACCCGAACTTAACGCTCCTCCCATACTATACATTCCATGACAGGTGGCCATAAAAAGCCTGTTATATTTTTTTTCCATCAGGTTAACAGTGGCATTGGCGGAAACTCCATTTAAAAAACTCATGCCTCCAAAACAATAAAGGCATCCCCAGAACATCACGCGGTTTACCGAATTAATTTGAATTATCATAATGCAACAAATAATGATATAGCCAATGAACATCCATCTCCCCACTGATACCTTACTGAATACTCTTGAAGATAATATCATGCCCGTAATGGCGCCCAACGGGGATAGTAATAATGAAAGTCCAAGGCTTCCATCTGTAAAACCAAGCCTCGCCTTTATTCCCGGAATGGAGGCTACCCAAATACCAAATAAAAGGCTGGAAGTCGCAAACAGGAAACCTACGGAAAATGCGGATCTGTTTTTTACGAAGGAAGTGAAATTCTTAATCATGGTGAAAAAAGAAGATGCGAACCTACGATAAAGTTAAACAGCGTGTTCATTTTGGAATGAAGATAATTGCGATGAATCAGTTTTCGTTGATCATGAATAAGTCGCTTTTAGTTTCCTTCTATTTATTTACCTTTCTTTCTCAATTATTTTCCATGACAAACCGTAAAAAATTTATCCGGCAAATGACGTTATTGGCGGGCGCTTTTTCTGCCAATAGTTTATTCAACCAGTTACATGCTGAAGAAATTCAATCGGCTAATAAAAAAGTAATCAACCTCTCCCCAACCGATGTAGCTTCGGATGAAGATTACTGGAGCACCATTCAGCAGGCCTTTACCGTAAGTCCTAATATCATCAACTTAAATAATGGCGGTGTAAGCCCGTCTCCGCTGATTGTACAGCAAGCGCTGGATCGATATAATAAATTTTCCAACGAGGCGCCTTCTTATTATATGTGGCGTATTCTCGACCAGGGACGGGAACCCTTGCGTGAAAACCTCGCCAACCTTGCGGGTTGTGATAAAGAGGAAATTGCAATAAACAGGAATGCAACAGAAGCGTTGAATACGGTAATTTATGGATTGGAACTAAAGCCAGGAGATGAAGTGATTGGTACGAAACAGGATTATCCCAATATGATCAATGCGTGGAAACAGCGTGCATTAAGGGAAGGAATTGTTTACAAACAATTAAGTTTTGATTTCCCGATCGAGAATGATGACACGATTGTAAGCGCTTATGAAAATGCGATTACTCCAAAAACAAAAATTATTCATGTAACACATATTATTAATTGGGTGGGACAAATTATGCCAGTGCGAAAAATCTGTGATATGGCACATCGCCATGGTATAGAAGTTGTCTGTGATGGAGCACATTCTTTTGCTTTGCTGGATTATACTATTCCGGATCTTGATTGCGATTACTTTGGCACATCGCTGCATAAATTTTTGAGCGCACCTATTGGCAGTGGCATGATGTTTATTAAAAAAGAAAAGATTGAAAAAATATACCCCTTAGTTTGTAATGATCATCCAAAAAGTGCCGATATACGAAAGTTTGAAACCCTTGGCACACGAAGTTTTCCTATTGAGCAAGCAATTGGTGAAGCAATCAATTTTCAAACTGCTATTGGTAATAAAAGAAAGGAAGAACGTATCAGGTATTTAAAAAATTACTGGGCTGAAAAAGTAAAAGATATTCCCAAAGTAAAACTTCATACTTCATTACAATCAAAATATTCCTGTGCTATTTGCGGTGTTAGTATCGATGGAATAACACCCGGTGAATTGGACAGCGCCTTTTTTAATAATTATAAAATTCATACGGTGGGCATTGTCTGGGAAAATGTTAGTTGCGTGCGTGTAACGCCGCATGTGTACACCCGCCTCCAGGATTTGGATAAATTAGTAAAGGCAATAGAAGAAATTGCTTCGAAAAAATAAATAGTGATTGTTATCGCGACCTGAAACACATCCTTCAGGGACGCAAAGTTTAGAAACCAAATTTCTTATTGTGCCAGCCGACGTTTTACGGAAAGTATCGGGTGGAAACAGTTTTTTGCTGGCATTAGCTAAACCAATGCCCCTGCCAACTTTTGCAATTATTTATTTATCTACCCAACCTTTTCAAATAAATACCGGTACATGATTAAAACAACATTTTATGAAACGAATATATTATGTGCTATTTGTAGTTATTATAATATTGATATCAATTGAATGCCGGAAAGAGTTAAGTGGGGAAAACGCATTTCTGGTACAGGGAAATAATCAATCTTCGCCCATAAGCGCCGCACTCCAGGGAAACATAGTAGATGAGAATGACCAACCCGCTGAAGGTGTAGTAGTTACCGTAGGAACAAAAACTGCCACAACTAATTCGCACGGGTATTTCCGAATTATTGATGCATCTCTTGATAAAAACGCATCCCTGGTTACTGCTGACCAGCCAGGGTATTTTAAAGCGTGCAGAACATTCAGGGCAACCTCTGGAGTAAACCAGGTGGTAATAAAGCTCATTAAAAAAACTTTGGCGGGAACTATAGATGCAGCAAGCGGAGGAAGTGTTACTCTAACCAATGGCAGCAAAGTATCGCTCGCTGCTAATGGAGTAACCGAAGCTAACGGCGTCGCTTACACTGGAAATGTAAATGTATATGTTTCTTATATCAATCCTGCATCAAATGATATCGGTAAAAAAGTTCCCGGCTCTTTTATGGGTGATGATAAAAACAACAATAGAGTAGTCCTTTCGTCTTACGGAATGCTTGCAGTTAACCTTGAATCTTCTGCAGGCGAAAAATTACAAGTAGCGGCTAACACTACGGCTGCGCTTACTATACCAATACCAACTTCAATTTCATCGTCTGCACCAGCGTCTATAAGTCTTTGGTATGTAGATGAACAAACCGGAATCTGGAAAGAACAGGGAATGGCTCAAAAAAATGGCAGCAATTACGTAGGAACTGTAAAACATTTTTCCTACTGGAATTGTGATTCTCCCATACCGGCAATAAGTTTTTCAGCAACGTTTAAAACTTCAGACAACTTGCCATTAGCAAATACTTATGTTGTTATTAAGCCTAATACCAACGACTCGGCCAATGGATTTGCTCACGGCTATACTGATTCTTTAGGGCAGGTAAGCGGATTGATTCCCGCCAATACAAATCTGACTCTTGATGTATATGATCAATGTGGCCATATTGTTTATTCCAAAAATATCGGGCCATTTGCGACGAATAAGGATTTGGGAACCATTATAATTCCTAATACAGCAAATTTTATAACTACCATAAAAGGAAAATTATTATCGTGTAATAATACGCCTGTTACTCGCGGATATGCTACAATATATTTTAACAATGTTGTCTATAATGTAAGTGCAAACGAACAGGGTGAGTTTCTAACAAATATTATAAGTTGTTACGGATCTCCCGGTGAAGCTCAAGTTTTGGGTATTGACGAAACTGCGCAACAACAAGGAGCTTTAACAACATTTAGTGTAAACTCACAGGTGATCGACGCCGGCAATATATTGGCTTGCGGAACTTCATCAGCGCAGTATATAAATTATAATGTTGATGGTGTTGATCATGTTATATCAAACAATACCAACGATTCATTTTATTGTTATACTTCCACAGCAGTAAACCAATTTAATACCTACGATTCTTATATTACGGGATATCACGCATCCTGATAATATCAGTTTATATTTTAGCGGCGACAAGGCAGCCGGTGTTTACCCGGTTAATTTTATGAGTGTTCTAAATTATTACCGAATAGGGCTTGCAAAGACATTCGACGTTACTTTGACTTCTTTTCCGCAAAACATCGGTGATTATTATGAAGGGAATTTTTCCGGCAGCTTTGTTGATTCCTCTGCTATAACAGTTACGCACAAAATAAATTGCTCATTTCGTATTCGAAAAAATAATTGATACGCGGATGAAGTATTATCCTAATACACTTTAAATTCAGGGCATGTAAAGAAATTACATTTTTTGATTAGCGAAGAACAACAAACCTATTTGTTAACCGGTTGCAAAGCGGGCAACAGGCAGGCCCAGGAAAAGCTGTACAGGAGTTTTTACAGGGCAATGATGAACATTTGCCTTCGCTATACTAAAAATGATATGGATGCCATGGAAGCACTGAACACCGGGTTTTATAAAGTTTTTAAAAACATACAACGGTACGATCCGGCACAGGCATCCCTGTACACCTGGATTCGTACCATTGTTATAAATAGCTGCCTGGACCTTAACGGAACAAAAGAAAAACACATACCATCACAGGAACTAACGGATGCCATAGACGCATCTGTAGAGCCCGAAGTAATTTCAAAATTGAGCACGGCCCGCCTGTTGGAAATTGTGAGACAATTACCTGCAGCTACGCAGACAGTTTTCAACTTGTTCATAATGGAAGGATACAGCCACACAGAAATTGCAAGCCTTTTGAACATAAGCGAGGGAACCAGTAAATGGCATGTAAGCGATGCAAGAAAAAAATTGCAAACGATAATAAATGCGGAGAATCATTAATGAATGAATACTTACCATACGAGGACGAATTAAAAAAACAGTTGGATGACTTACCGCTTCCTTCGGAGGATATGGCCTGGGATGACATGAAGCAAAGACTGGATAAGGATGATAAAGATCGTCCCATAATTCCTCCTGTACTTAAAGGCTGTGCAGGTTATGGGTTATTGCTTTTATTGCTTGTTATCGTTTCACTGGTTATTATCGACCCTGCAAAATGGTTTCATAACACAGACAAGAAGCAGCATAATAAAGTTGATAGCATCCTAAATAAGATTCCGCTGGACAAAAAAGATACGATTAATATTATTCCGTCATCCACGGATAACACGGCTCCTAAAAGTTCTCCGAAAGATAGCAGTGCTTTATCAAAAAAAGGTACAACCTATTCTACCCTTTTAACAAATACGTCGATTGATAAAAGGAAACCACTAAATGGAAAATCATCTGACACCAACGATCATAGCAAGCAAAATAAAAATTTCACTCGAAAAGAAAATACGGCATCTAAGCAACCATTTTATACTCCTTCAAGGAAACCTCATCAAATCAATCGCCCTGTTAAGAAAATACCAGGAGCAATAAATTCCACCTCAAATGGCAATGCAGATGCCGATAGTGTGGTAGATGAAAATAAGTATGAAGACGTCGTGCCCCAACCTGGCACAACAAAGTCCGATTCGGTTGTTACTGGTATTAAAAAAATAAATACTGTTGATACAACGAAAAAAAATAACAAAGACACCGTCATTAAAAAGAATATTACCAAACTTGATTCAACAAAGCAAAAGCATTACTACTTCGGTGCAGGATTGGCACTTCAACAATTAATACCAGTTGCCGGACAAAAGAGCAATCCGTATAATTCGTTGAGCAGAAAAAGTTCTTTACGTGATTATATACCTTCTGCATACCTGCGATTATACAACGATAAAAAATGGTTTATCCAATCTGAATTCAGGTATGGAGCGCCGCAGTATACGAAAGATATTATATTCGTTCCTAAAAAAATAATCGATACCTCTTTTGCAGTCGTTACATCCGAAAGTAAAACCGTAAAAAAAACGTTTTATCACCAGTTGCCTGTAAGTTTTAATTATTTTGTTTTACCGGGTCTATCTGTGGGGACAGGAATTACGTTTAATAAATTCAGCAGCGCCATCGTTCAACAGGATATAAACAAATCAAATAATATAACGCAGATAGATTCGCTGGTAAGTTCTGATTTGGTAACGCAAAAAAAAGCGGACAGTAATTTTGCAAAAACTTATGTGCAAGCTCTTTTTGAATTGCAATATCAATGGAAGCGATTTTCCGCCGGCGCCCGGTATTCATTTGGATTGCAACCGTATTTGGAATTTACGTTACCAGGCGGAATACAACGTAAAGAGAAGAATAGTTCCTTACAAATATTTATCAGGTACGAGCTTTGGCAATCCCGCAGGAAAAAATAATGGTCTGTTAACAGTTACGATTTTCAGGATTGACATATGCCGTTTGTATGATTATTTAGCAAGTGAGGCACCTCTCCACTTTAACCCTAAGCAAGACGTTTAGATAAAAGGCCGTTAGAACGAAGATTCGCAACTAATGTAAGAGAAAACTTTTGAAGATATTTTTACGCATTAGGGCGCAAAGGTGGATTGGAAGGCGGCAAAGCAAGGGCTCTATCTTCAAAAAGGCGTTCCGAAATAGCTACAAAGGCTGAGCTGCTGCAAGATGGAAGACAAAGAAGTAAATAAATATTCCTATTTCTTACTTTTAATATTTTTCTTAGGTGACTTTTTCACCTTTTCTTCAAATGCGGCAGTATCAAACCCTGTAAACATATTAGGATAAAACGCTTTAGCTACTTCTAGTGGATTTGCAATGGGAACAATATTTTCTTGATACAAAGTTCCCGCTATATTGCTTGCCATTAAAGCACGAGTGTGAGATATGGCAACTCCTAACATAGCAGCTATTAAATTTTGTGGTAATATATATTCTTCAGAATCTTTTAGCTTATATTGGTTAAGGCCTTTAACTTCAAATATATTTTGTACATGGAAGTCGACTAATACATGACTGGGCGGGATATTTGTGTCATAGGAATAAAATACTCTTAAAGTTAAATCTACAACGTTATCACCTCCATAAAACCTTGTATGATGCTGAAACTGTATTCTAACAAGTTTATTTGCCTCAAATAAACTCTCGTCTATTAAAAATGAAAATTCCTTTATTCTTTTTATTCTAAATGCCGCTATATGGTCTTCACTCATTTCAAAATGAAATTAAAAGTTCATTGAATAACTATTACGATTATCATTAACCTTTGAAGGAGATGTATCATTTGTTTTATCATCTGCTTTAAAAGGGGCATTAAGTTTGAATGACATGGCCTGATAAGTAATTTCCTTACCCCTAACCATTGGAATCATTTCAAATATTTTTCCATTCTTATCCTCCCTGATGAAACTTTCTGTATCTACAAAACATAGTAAAGGAACTTTCCCTGAGGCTAAAGTTAATTCTACTAATTTACTTAGTTTATGGTCAAAATCTCCATTGAATAGTTGAGTTACATATCCTTTCGAAACTTGTAATTTTTGCGCAAGTTTTGTTCTATTTAATTTTTTTTCTTTCATATAGCTTTCAACAACTCCGTATAAATCGTTTTGAATTTGCGCAAGCCAATATTCTTTACTTTTTAATAATTCATCTCTTTTCATTCTTATTATTTTAAACTATCAATATATTGTTTTTTCAAGGAACGCAATTTATTTATATCTCGGATTTGATTTTTTTTATAACCTGCAACAGCAAATATTTTTCCAATTTCATTTTTAAAAGCATATACCCTTAGGTCGCCATGTTTAAATTCAAAGTCTTTTATGGAGTCGTTTTTGGGCCTATCGGTCAATTCATGATATTTTTTCCCACTTACGGGTAAGTTATTTGCTACTCTATCCATATACGTATATATCATCCTTAAATCTTTTAAATAAAATTCTTCTAACCCTTTTTCGTATATATCAAGAACACCGGTCTTTTTTTCATTCTTTTCTTCCTCGGATTTTGCTCCCTTATAATTTGGATTATCATCAATTGTGAGTTGATAAAATGCTTGCTTCCCTTTGATAGCACTAATCTTTTTAACGTCAAATTTAGGCATAAAGTTGTTTAGTTGCAACTAAACTTTTATAAATTTTTATTATTTTTGCTTCCCCAAAAAATAGGTTCTAATACATAGGTACAAATAAAATGCGAATATATAAAATGAGTATTATGCTTGACCGTTCAAGTAATTATTACATTTATTTTATGAACAAGTTATAAATATGCGGATTAAATAAAAGCAAATAATTTCAGGCAATTCGAACTATTGAAGCTTTTGAAAATGTAAAAAAAACTTTCGCCAGCGAGCTTTAATTAATAAGTCGTAACAACAATCAAGGATTAAAGGGTTTTCTTTTATTTTCAATAAAAACGGCTACGGCCAGACGATTTTACGCAATAGAATTTATTTTGTAACAGTCCTCGTATTCTTCACGTCAGCTACGGTTATTGCGGATGCCTTATTCTTAAAATTATTTCGGATGTAAGTAAGCACATCGGCAATATCCTGGTCTGCCAGGGTCGCCTGCGGTGGCATATTGTTAGAGTAATATTTTCCATCAATAGGAACTTTTTCAACAGAACCCAATAGCACCCATTGTATCAGTTTTTTCTTATCGCCTTTTACGAATGCAGCATCAATAAGCGGCGGATTCATCTTTGGCACGCCACCGCCATTAACCTGGTGACAGGTTAGACAATTTTTTTGATATACTTTTTTGCCATTTATGATTTGTGATTTTAATGAGGATTGCGCACGTAACGCACCAGTTGCCCCAACCATCAGCAACACAGTCAATAAACTCTTCTTCATTTATTTTCCTTTGTAAACAATTTTATAAATAAATCCACCCTTGTCGTCTGATACATATAAAGAGCCGTCAGGCCCCTGCGCCAAACCACACGGACGATGTTTCGCTTCATTAGGAGACATATATTGCTGACCTCCTGCAAAATCATCTGCAAACACTTCCCAATCGCCACTTGGCTTTCCATCTTTAAATGGTACAAAGGCTACAAAAAAACCTTTTTGCGGTTCGGGCGCCCTGTTCCAGGAACCATGAAATGCAATGAAGGCGCCATGTTTGTATTTTTCCGGAAACATATTGCCTTCATAAAATAACAGCCCATCAGGGGCCATGTGTCCGGGGAATGCAACTAACGGATCAATAGCGTTTTCACCACCTTCTTTTTTTCCATCACCGCCATATTCCGGCGCCATAATTTTTTTATGTTGAATCTGGTCGTAATAAATATAGGGCCAACCGGCATTATCCCCTTTGTGTAATAGGTATAAACATTCTGCCGGCAATTCAGCGCTTTGTTTAGTTGTATATAAATCAGGAAAAAGATCAGCCAGTTGGTCACGGCCATGTTGGGTAACATACAATTCATTTACATCGTTGTTCCAGCATATACCCATTTCATTGCGGAGGCCGGTAGCATAGCGCTCGCCATCTCCGTAAGTTTGATCGGGCTTGCTTGCACTAAATTTCCAGATGCCACCGGCAGAATCCAATATGGGGCATGGATTAATTCCGGGAGAACCTTTTGCCCTGTCCCTTACCTGGCATGCATTGGAGTACGCACCTATGGTTACATAAATGTTTCCATTATTATCGAACGTAAAAGGTTTCGATTCATGTTCATGACGGTCGAGTAAGCCGGTAACAATCAGTTCCGGCTTATTGGGATCAATAACTTTTCCATTTGCGTCTAACTTATAGCGGAAAATTTGGGTATCGTTTGATGCATACAAATAACCATCCTTTACGCCCATACCGGTTCCGGTAAAATCACCGAACCCTGTTTTTACATCGGCCTTACCATCTTTGTTAGCATCGTGCAAATAATAGATTCCCTTACCTTCTTTAAGTGAGGAAAGTTTTACATATACATCACCTTCGGGTGTAACAGCCATATGTCGTGCTTCTCCTAACCCGCTGGCAAACACCGTTGCAGCAAAGCCCGCGGGTAACTTTAATCCGGCACTTATCACACCTGGTTTTGGTTTTTTATTTTGAGTACTATCATTTGCTGTTCTCGCAAAGGAATAACTGCCAGTCAATAGGCAGATAATGATTGGAACTAATAATGAAACCTTTTTCATACATTTTATTTTTTGGAGTTCTAAAATTACTTAAATCCAGATGCGTGTAAACAAGAGGTAAGTAAACTAAATAATTTTATAACATTACCGAACCTCTGGCGTTTGCAATACAATTTTATGGGCAGCAAAGTTCGTTCCCTAAAATTTTTTTGAAAAATATTTTACGAAAATGATACAATTTCTGTCCCGGTCCATTATACGAAATTTAAGACTTGCGGGCTTTAACAAACGCTAATAAAATTTTTTTCATGTTGTAATCTGCAGAGGATAACAGTGAGGGTTAAACGATTTGAAGTGCTGTTAAGTTGAAGTACCTTGCTATTGATTTTTTAGATTATAATTAATTAACTTAAATTAGATAATTATATCCATCCCTTGATAATATAGCTAATTAAAAAACTAATGAACGGGTTACTGGGTATTTCGTTACTTAAAATCATAACGAATATGAGCTGGTGATATTAGCACTATTATTTACTGAATAGCTAACCTGTAAAAAATAAAGAAGAACATATAGAAATGGCAATAAGACTGCCAGGCGATTTATATAAAGAATCTATTTTTTAACCCTCAATGGCAAACAATGCAAAAAATAAAAATCTTCTTAGCCTCTTCTAATGAGTTGAAACCGGAACGTGATCAATTTGAAATTGAAATTTATCGCAAAACCAAGGCCTGGTTTGATAAAGGCATTTTTCTCCATCTCGATATCTGGGAAGATATGACGGCCCGCATGTCGATAACCGGCTCTCAAAGCGAATATGATAAATTCGTAAAAGATGCTGATCTTTTCGTCTTCCTGGCTTATTCTAAAGTTGGCATGTATACCGCAGAAGAATTTGAAAATGCAATCGGGCAATTCGTCTCAACTAAAAAACCATTTATCTACACGTATTTCAAAGTGCCGCCTCCGGATAATGCAGACCCCAGCCTTGAGGAATTCAAAAAGAAGCTGAGTGAACTGAAACATTTTTATGCCAACTTCACCGACTTTAATGATCTGTGGAATCAGTTCAACAAAGAACTGGAAAGGCTGCAAGCAGATGGGTTTACCGAAAATAAAAGGCCAGATAATAATGACGGGACTAAAACGATCAATCAAACTGCTGATAAAATTTATAATATTGACAAAATAGATACTGCAACTTTTTCATAAAAACAAAATATGAGTGATTTACCAGGAACACCGGGAACTGCCGAAGTGAGTATTCAAAATGTATCGCCCGACAGCATGCAGGTGAATGTGAATGGCGAGATAAAGGAAATTAAAAACAATCTCGACGAGTTGAAATCGCTGTTACAAAATGTGAGTGCCGAAAATTTTAAATCGGGCGATAAGATTTATAATATTGGCACCGTTACCAATGCAGTTTTCAGCGCCGAGATTGGAAAGAAGACTTTCAATATGTATCTATGTCGCAAACTAACGGAAGCGCTTAGTGGCTATGGCGGCGATGCGAAAGATTTCCTGGCTAATATAAGAGACGCAGATAAAGCAGATTGGGAAACACAAGTCCGATATACACGTAAAGCTAACGGTTATATCATATCTGGATTTGTTGGTGTGCTGGGTATGCTATTGCAAAAAGTTATTTCAAGCGGTATCGATGCTTTTACTTCCAACAGTTCGAGAGACTATATTGAAGTATGTATTGCCACTTCCACCCGCAGCCTCCAGCTTTTATGCTTTTCGTTTATTGCAAAACTGTGGGATTATAAAAAGGCGAATAATTTTGAATGCAGCCGTGACCAGGCTAATATCCTCGATAATTTTTTCAGCTCCGAAATTGAATTAAATATTAAGGATTATGTAGAACTGCTGCAAACACTGGTGAGCATTTTTGATGCACAGAAGATTGCCTATCCTTTCAGCGAATTCAATAAAGATAGCATCGCTGATGGCAGTAGTTTCTCCAATGCCTGCAAAAATTTAGAGGCTATAAAGAGCAAACTCGATTCCGGCCAGATTGTTTATTCTACTGCCTTTGAAGCTGAAAATGAATTGACCACATTTCTTTCTGCGTTAAGCTTCCTGGCTAATTATAAGATGGTATCGGTTAAAGAAATTACTTATAATGATAGCAGGAATGAAGCCGTGCAATACCTGCATTCCTATACGTTCCTCGGCGTAGATACGGATGATAAATTATTTTCATCAAAATATAAATATGATACTTTGCCCATAAGCAAAGATGCTGTATTGATCTATAAAGACCATTACCAGCAAGGCCTCAATTTGTATCCCTTCATTATTGATGTGAATGCACTGACCAATGAAATGGAAGTGAAGATTTGCTTTTACACTTACTTTGAAGAGAGAAAGAAAAAGTTGACTTACTCCGACATCAACAAAATTGCCAGCGATAAAAACGAGGATGCAAAAGATATTGGCGACCCGTCACAGGTAGTCATTCAATTTAACGATGATGTAGAAAAAGATTTGGAATCAAACACGGAACATGATATTACAGGATTGATGAAAGACCAGGAAAAATTCAAAAACCTGCAGTTGAATGTTGTGTATAAAATATTCCAAACCGCACAAAAAGAAATACTGGCGTAGCTTTAGAATAGAAAACGAATCTTAATCAAATACCTTAACCGATATATCTCACTGGTTTAAAATGTTATTTAGCACATGAAGAAATATCCATTTAAATTTTTAGATTCCTATAATCAAAAAGACAAAGACATTTTCTTTGGAAGAGATGAAGAGATAGAGGCCCTGTATGAAATGGTATTTCAAACTCCGATCCTTCTTATTTATGGCGCTTCAGGCACGGGAAAAACAAGCTTGATTCAATGCGGACTTTCAGGCAAATTCAAATCTTATGATTGGCTGCCGCTTACCATAAGGAGAGGAAATGATATCAATACATCCCTTGTAAAACAACTAAATGATGCAGGTGGAAATGAAGTGGATGACGACGATGTTGTTGGAAAAGGTTCGTCAAAAAAATTAAGCGGGTTACTGCGTTTAATCAAGGGCGTTTACCTGCGCAATTTCAGGCCGATTTATCTCATATTCGACCAGTTCGAAGAATTGTATGTATTGGGTAATAAGATTGAACAACTCCAATTTATAGAAGCCGTAAAGGAAATATTGAAAGCCGAGCAACCGGTAAAAATGATCTTTTCCATTCGCGAAGAGTACCTCGGTTATTTATATGATTTTGAAAAGGAAGTTCCCCAGTTGTTGCGCAAGAAACTGCGTATAGAGCCCATGACGTTAGATAAGGTAACGGATGTGATAAAGGGAATCAATAATTACCGCTTTTCTAAGGTAAAAATTAAAGAAGATGAGGTGGATGAAATCACGCAAGAAATATTTGAAAGAATAAGAGGCAAGAAAAATATATTGACGATTCAATTGCCTTACCTGCAGGTTTTTTTGGACAAAATATATTTTGAAACCACCCATGACGAGAGCCGCCAAGCTGATGCATTGATTACAATGGATGTATTAAAACGTATCGGTGATATTGGAGATGTGTTGCGAAATTTCCTGGAAGAACAGGTGCAAAAAATAAGTGGAAGACTAAGCGGTAATAACAACAATGTTACACCCGAAACGATCTGGAAAATTCTATCTCCTTTTTGCACGTTGGAAGGAACCAAGGAACCTATTTCAAAAAAAGAACTGGCAGACAGGCTGCCGGGCGCAGACCCCAAATTGATAGATGGCGCTGTAGAAGAATTCGTGAACAGCCGCATCCTAAATTATTCAGAAAATGAAAAACTGTATGAGCTGGCACATGATTCACTGGCATTGCGCATTGCAGAAAAAAGAAGTGATGAAGAGATCGCCGTCCTTGAAGTGCAGCGGTTAATAAAAAGCATTGTTTCCGTGAAACCTGAAGCACGGGAATTTTTTACCGAAAAACAATTGTTGTTTATTGAACCATACCTGGAAAAATTTAAAGTGAATGATGAAGAGCAGGATTGGATTAATAGAAGCAGGGCCAATGTGGAAACGCAAAAGGAAGCGGCGCAAAGGCAGCAGCAGCAAGAACTTGCTAAAACAAGAAAAAGGCTTCGTACGGTATACGGCCTTTTAGGAGGAGCATTATTGGCTTTGATTGCTGCTGGATATTTTTACTTTAATGCCAATGCTCAAAAAAAGATAGCACAGGAGAAAACGGCAACCGCAGAAAAGGCAATTGGCGACCTCGCCCGATCGTCAAAAGCAAGAGCATCTGAACTCGTACATTTTGCATGGGCCGATCTCGGCCACACGGAAGGCACCGATCTCGGGCACAACACGGACGGTGCGCTTATAAACCAATCTGATGGCTATGATTGCAGAACCTACCTGGACGAAGGATTCCGTTACCTCTACTGCAGGGTCAGAAGTATCGTTAGTATTGAGAAGGTTCAATCGATTGCAGGGATCAGCATTTTCCGACCGGGCGGTCCGCACGATAAAGGACTCAACCTCGATGACGCACATCAGTTTGGCCACTACAATCCCGAATTCCTGGCATGGCTTAATGACTACATTATTCCTCAAGGTATGGATAATGCCCGCTTCAATGTGGTGAGCCGTATGGTATACAAAAATTATATCGGGCCGGTAGCCCGGGCTTTATACCATTCTCATAAAATTCTATTCGCGGATACCGCAGGCTATCAAACATTCGAGCAGCGCTATAATACTGTTAAGATTGACTATACAAATAATCCCGCTAACAGAGAGCTAAGATTTGAAGGAGAACCCGTACCGTTTGAACAAATAAAGTCGGGCTACCAAACAGCTTTGGAGCAGGCGAAACCTTTAGGCAGCGGAACTGAAGAGGATCTCCAGGAAAAATTCAGATGGTTATCGGACTACCTTGCAACCGACGAGAATGACGATTGGTACCTGGCGAACACTGCCGGAGGATTTTGGGTCAGGCGTTCGATTGACGGAACCGAAGCACAAATCTTTCAATTGTTGACAAAATTGTTAAAAACCTTTGACCCGCAAGCATTGTCAGATAGCATCCCATGAAAATTATAATCTTCGTTTAAGTGTACTGTTAGTAATTTATTATTTGCTCCGTAATGTTTTTTTCAAAAATGGACTGGCGTCTATAAACAATTTAAAATTATCCGGATGTTGAATAATATCATTGTGCTCATGCAATGTATGGATGAAAATAATTTTGTTGTTTTGAAGAATGGTTGGTGTTACATCCGTTTCTTCCAATGAATCTGCAGGAAGGTTTAAATTTTTTACTCGTTCCATCATAGCTTTGGTTTCATCGTACGTGCCGCCATTATTGGTATATAGATCTATAAAGCGATGATCGTTATCAGCAGTTAACCATTTCAAAAATTTATCCGTATTGGCATAGAGCGCATCGAATAAGATAACTTCGTCTATGGATACGTTACCATTTTGCAAAATATTAGCAATAAGCCGGTAGGCACCACTATGGCCAGCCAGAATGACATTTCCAATACGGTCCCTGGAAGATATAACGTGCATGCTTACCAGTTTTTGAAGTACATCATTTGTAAGTTTTTTGAACGTATTTTGCTGTTCCAGTTTACCCCCGTAACTATCGGGAGCATCTTTAGCAGTTTCAGCTAAAACCAATACCGCGTTAATGCCTGCTTCAGCAAATTGTCTTGATAAGCCATACCTCACCAAAGCGCTATCAATGTTATTGTTCCATCCATGAAACCAGAAGATCATATCCACTTTTTTCTTCGCAATAAAATTCTTTGGCGTAATAATAATCACAGAACTATCAGAATAATGATCGGCTGTACTATATAAACTGTCATTATAAAGATGGCCGTTCAATCGCCCTGTATCAGGGAATGCTGTATGGGAAGAAGTTATTTTAAACTGATTTAGTTGTACCTGGCTAATGCACGCCATGTACACAAATAATAAAGCGAAGGAAATGGAAAGTCTTTTCATCATGCCATTAATGTTGACGCTTATAAATATAAGAAATGAGTTGCTTGAAATAATATTTGTTTCTTGTCGATGTTATGTCGCTTTTGATTTTAACGCGTTAGCGTAATTTTGTATCTATGTTACAACGTATGATCCCATCATCGGGTGAAGAGCTTCCGGTCATCGGAATTGGCACCTGGCAATCATTTGATGTTACTGCTGATCAATATCCCGTTCTTAAAAATGTGCTTAATGAATTGTACGCTGGCGGTGGCAAGTTAATTGATAGTTCGCCCATGTACAGGAAATCGGAACAGGTAATTGGCGATATAACATCAACAATGGATACTGCCGACGATTTTTTTTACGCTACCAAAGTTTGGACTACTGGTTTGGACGAAGGTATTGCACAAATGAAAGCTTCAATGGCTAAGATGAGAAGAAACACAATGGACCTCATACAGATTCATAACCTTACTGATTGGAAAACTCATTTACCTCAATTGCGCCGCTGGAAAGACGAGGGTAAAATCCGTTATATTGGCATCACGCACTATACTGATTATAGTCATAGCGAACTGGAGCGTATTATGAAAGCAGAGAAGCCGAACTTCATCCAGCTTAATTATTCGATTGAATCGCGAAATGCAGAGCGTCGATTACTGGATGCCGCAGCCAGCCTTGGAGTAGCAACGATAATTAACCGGCCATTTGGTGAAGGGAAACTGTTTACGAAAGTAAAAGGCAAAGACTTACCCCCATGGGCACACGAAAATGATATTGAAAGCTGGAGCTCCTTTTTTTTAAAATATATAATCGCTCATCCTGCCGTTACCTGTGTAATACCAGCCACTGCCAATCCGCAACACGCCCATGACAACGTAAGCGCTGCTACAGGAAAACTGCCTTCTCCGGATCTTAAAAAGAAAATGTTAGACTATTTACATAGTTTGTAATTGATAAAAATGGAAGTTAAGTGTGCAGAGAAATTGTGTGAGATGTTGATGCACCTGATCAATTGTTGAACTGATTTTTTGGTGTGGATCATAGCAGTTAACTTTTTGTTTATCGTAGTATGGGAAAAATTTATTGAATAATAAAATTTTTAAAATCTGTACTATCGCCTGAAAAAACATTGAAATCAACAGGCGCTTTAATGCCATTAACCCTGCCACTCTCACTATGTTGCCAAAATGCCCATTTGTGATCGATACGGGGTTTTACAGGTTGTAAATAGTGAGCAATCCAAACAGGGTAATTATCAAAATCGTTTTGAAGGTACCTGCAATAAAAATCAATATTTGTATAGATTATGGGTTGAACACCATAATACTTTTGCACTACAGCAATCCAATCAGCTACTTCTTTTTTTATTTCATTTGCTGAAACACCAAATGATTTTTCAATATCTATCACCGGTGGGAGATCTCCTTTTTTTAAGTTTACCATTTCAATAAAATTGGCGGCTTGTCTTCTCCCGTTTTTGCCCGCAATAAAAAAATGATAGGCCCCTTTACAAATATTTTGTTCTTCCGCTTTAAGCCAGTTACGCCTGAATTGATTGTCGACGTTGCCTACTCCTTCTGTCGCTTTTATAAAAGCAAATCCAATCTTGATGCCATCAGCATCCATTTCTCTAACTTCTTTCCAGTTTATTACGCTTTGATATTTACTTACATCAATGCCATGAATTTTATATCCGCCGGGAATAGAAATTTGAAAGTCGGGATAAAAGACATCTGCTGATTGCATAAAATAATTGACAATATAATATGCACCAACAAATGCAAATGCCAGCCAAAAAATTATTTTTAAAAAATACTTAGATGAGGTTTGTTTCTTTTTTCTTGCCACAGGGTTTATCTTAATAATTCAGTGCAATAATATGCTTCTGAAATTATTGTTTCAAAATCTTTTTTACATACTTAAACCCGTCATCTGTTTCTATTTTAATTATGTAGATACCTTTAGAGAATGATTGGGTGTTTATTGTTGTGTACAGCGAACTATTCAATAAAATATTTTCATTGAATACAAGGCTTCCTTTCGCATCATAAATTTTTATATCACCTTTATGAGCAGTAAAATTATGGAGATACAAATTAAAATTATTTAGAAATGGATTTGGAAATACCTGCACAATGTTTGCTCCGGTTATATTGTCATTTACTTTTTCGGGTTATATTATTATTTGTTATAAGCCAGTACTCAGGATCTATAATAACTGTATCGGCAATAAACCCAATGTTATTAAAAAATACCTGGCCATTAAAGGTGTTATTAACAACAATAGTTTTTTGTTGAGTAGCGTTCTTAAATTCCAAGGCAACAGGCAGTGGAAAAAAAGTAACCGAAGGATGTGATGTTGTTTGGCTCATATTTATTTTTACATAGTCATTGCCAATCTGCGTCCATTGCACATTGTAAGAAGGATAGCCTTGTCCATAAAACCAGTCATCAAAAAATTCTTTTAGATCAGCTCCGCTTGCGGCTTCCATATTTCTTATAAAATCATCGGTTATCGCAAAACCAAATGCTATAGTGGAATCATTAAAATACCTGCGCATTCCTTTAATAAAAATGCTGTCACCTAATTTCCAGCGCAACATATACAAAAGATGAGAGCCCTTGGTATAACTCAGTCTTCCATCAAAAATGCGATTTACATTAGTAGTATCATCAACCCAAACGGAACCGCCGGGAAGGGAAGTAATATTTTCAATCTCTTTTTTCCGCGTGTCTAAAACCGCTTGCGGGAATCTTACTTCAAAGTCCATGATAGCAAGGTGAGTTGCAAAACCTTCATTTAACCAGATATCCCTCCAACTGGCGCAGGTTATTTTGTCTCCAAACCATTGATGTGCAAGTTCATGAGCCATCAGGTTCTCATTGGGTGTTACAATAAATGTTGAAGTTTGATGCTCCTGGCCGCCGCCCCACCCAAACTGTACATGTCCGTATTTTTCTTTTATAAAGGGATAATTACCAAAAACATCACTATAGTATTTAAGTGTTCCCAATACTGTGGGAGTATTCGCCTTGAATAATGAAAGGCTTTCAGGGTAACAAAAAGTTTGCATAGGTAAATTAATGTCTCCTAATTGCACACTGTCGTTAAACTCTGTGTAGTTAGTTACGGCCATGCATACTAAGTAAGTAGCTATTGGATAGCGATGTTTCCAATGAGTAATTTTAGTAAAGACCGTTATGGTTTCACTTTGCCTGTAGTCCATTAGATGCCGCAGAATATTGAGACGGATTTGTAATGATTACATCAATTGAATCAGCTTTATCATCGAGTCCATTCCTGCAGGGCCACCAGTCGCGACTGCCATAAGGTTCACTCAAAGTCCATAAAATGGGAGTTCCCGCATGCTGCGATGTAACAAATGAGCCAAAACCATCATTGGGAGGTATGCCTTCGTAATAAATGCTTACCGAATCTAAATCACCGGTATTTTTTGTAAGCCGAAATTTATCGTTAAAGTATTGTTCGAATGAACAAATGAAAGCGGGGTATTAATTTGTTTTACGCTATCAACAGTGAGGCTATCTGTTAAGTCGAAAGAAATATTATCTGTGGCAGCAGTTATTTTAAAATATGATGTTACTTTTCCTCCTATAAAACGAACCGCAGGGTTAACATTCCATTCGCATCTATAGTAGTTTACTTTAAAGTTTAGAGATGCCTGGGAGGTATTTTTAGTGTTTTCAACACTTACAAATGCTTCTTTTTCTTCTGCTATAATTTTATTTTGTGAATTTAGATAATCTTTAGATGATTGCCCATAAGCGGATGATATAAAAGTGATTATAACTAAAAAAAATGCTTTCATTTTAATTTCTTTAACGATTTTTTACCCCAAAACCTTGCATCATTAATTTTTCGGTATTACTTTTGCATAACCTGCCCCAAAAAGATACTGATTATACTAATTTCCATTAAGACATAATTTGCTATCCTCTTTTTTTATCTACGTTCACTTGCGTAGTAATTAACCTTGAAAAATCTGGTGACTAATCCGAAATCGAGTTTTTAATTTCCAATCCGAAATTGAAAATTTAATATGGAAAACTGTTGTTGGAAACAAAATCCTGCTAGCATCAGGGTCATCAGTACAATTAAAAAAATTAGGATGAAATCGATTCAATCAAAAAGTTTATTAACGTTAATTATAATCTTTTTTATAGTTGGCTTTACTACCTCTGCGAAATCAATTATTGATTCACCCGATATCGGCGATGTCAATATTGAAACTGCGACTGAACCAACTACCGAAACAAATCCGCTTTCTGTTATTTATCCCGTTAGCTTGCAGGAATATAGAATGCAAACTAAGGAATACATAAAGTCTTTCAGTAAGAAGAAACGCGAATACATCATCTATGTTTTTAAAAAAGGTGAAAAATTTTTCCCCAAAGCAATCAGGATATTGGATAAACGTGACCTTCCTTTGGAGTTGCAAATGATTCCTGCGTTGGAATCACAATTTAATGCTAATGCAGTTTCTCCCGTAGGCGCAGTTGGTTATTATCAATTTATGAGTGAGCTCGCCGGAGAATACGGATTGCATGTTGGAGGTAAATATGATGATCGCAAAAATTTTACTAAATCAAGCGTTGCCGCAGCTAAGTTTTTTAAAGATCAACTTGATTATTTCAATGAATGATCTGCTGTTGTCGGTTGCGTCTTATAACTGTGGACCGGGCAGGGTAAGGCTTGCAATTAAAAAGTCCGGGAATGGCGGATGCAACTTTCTGGGATATTAAAAGCTATCTTCCGTTTGAAACCAGGAAATTTGTTATGGATTTTATTGCATTTAATGTGATAGCAGCTAACTACGATAAATTTCTAAATAATAAGCTGGATTTTAATGAGCCGCCTCTAATACAAATTGCGGCAGACGATTCAGCTGTTGATAGTGATTCGCTTACGGTGAAGGCACTTTAATCCTCTCGTCATTTTGTTGGTATATCTTTGTGCTTCATGCCCCAGATAAATTATAATGATAGCATCAATTTTTTTCGAAAAATTACTTTTCGCCGATTGTGGAATGCAACCAAAGTGCTTTCAAGTTTTTATGTTAGCCGGATAATTGGCAAGCCGGTACAATGGGGATTGCCCATATCTGTTTCATTCGAGCCAACCACGTCCTGTAATCTTCGTTGCCCTGAATGTCCCAGTGGACTTCGGGCTTTTACGAGGCCAACAGGTATGTTGGAAAATAGTTTTTTCAGGCAAACAATTGATGATATTCATAAAGATATTCTTTACCTCATTTTTTATTTCCAGGGAGAACCATACTTAAACCGGGATTTTTTAGAAATGGTGAAATATGCATCTGCTAAAAAAATATACACGGCTACATCCACCAACGCACATTACCTAACGGACGAGGTTGCACGAAAAACGGTGGAAAGCGGATTAGACAGGCTTATCATATCTATTGACGGAACTACCCAGGAAGTATATAAGCAATATCGTATCGGCGGTAATCTTGACAAGGTTATAGAAGGTGCAAAAAATATTGTGAAATGGAAGAAGGAACTCAAGAGTAAAACTCCATTTGTTTTCTTCCAGTTTTTGGTAGTAAAACCGAACGAACACCAGGTTGATGAAATAAAAAAACTCGCTGCAGAAGTTGGGGTTGATGAAGTGACGATTTAAAACAGCGCAGGTTTATGATTACGAAAATGATCCCAACCAACTGATACCTGTAAACGAAAAATATAGCCGGTACAAAAAAGGGTAAAGATGGTAAATATATTGCCAAAAATAAATTAGCCAATCATTGCTGGAAACTGTGGCAGGCTAACGTTATTACATGGGATGGACTTGTTGTTCCATGTTGCTTTGATAAAGATGCTTCGCACCAGTTAGGCAATTTAAAAAATAAATCTTTTAAAGAAATCTGGCATGACGATAATTATAAACAGTTTCGTAAAGAACTAATGACCAGCAGAAAAAATATTGACATCTGCGCTAACTGCAGTGAGGGTGTGTCTGTGTGGAAGGATTAACCAGTTCCTTCGACAAATATTTATTGTTAGTTTTATCTCATGGAAAAAGGCTTCAATAACCGTTTACGGCAAGTTATTTTATTGGCTCTCATTATACTTATTGGAGTATTGATGTTGAAGCATTTTTATATTTTTCTCCCGGGGGTTTTAGGCGCAATAACATTATATATTTTAAGCAGGAAATCCTATTTCAATCTTACAGAGAAAAAGAGATGGCGGCCGGGCTGGACTGCATTGCTTTACATTCTTGCTTACACTATTATCATTTGTTTACCTGTATACCTTGCCGTTGTTCTTATAACGCCCAAACTTATTGCCCTGTTTAATAATCCTGTCCAGTTACTTATAGCGGTGAAAAGCTTTTCGCAAAAGATACAGGATGCTACCGGCATGGAAGTTTTCAATAGCAATACTTTAAAAGCTGCCACCCAAAAGCTGGCATCGAACCTTCCATTATTGCTTACAGGTACAGCCAATTTTCTTACCAATTTAATACTCATGTTTTTTGTGCTGTATTATATGCTGGTGCATGGTGTTGAAATGGAAAAATATATGAATGATTTTATTCCATTAAAGGAAAAAAATCGTGCGATGTTAAGTACGGAAACTAATGTAATGATAAAAGCAAATGCTATCGGCATTCCTTTGCTTGCTATAATACAAGGCCTGGCGGGAGCGCTTGGTTATGCAATTTTTGGAATCGCTGAATTCGGACTATGGGGATTTCTTACCGGCGTGGCTTCATTAATACCTATTGTCGGTACCGGTCTTATCTGGGTTCCCTTAACAGTGTATCTTTTTGCAATTGATCACATATGGCAGGGCGTTGGTCTCGCCATATATTCCCTTGTTGTTCTTACCAATATTGATTATGTTGCCCGTATAACGGTGCTTCGAAAAATAGGGAATGTGCATCCCATCATAACTATTTTTGGAGTTATAATTGGATTAAGCATGTTCGGATTTTTAGGATTGGTATTTGGCCCGTTGCTTATAACTTATTTTATTGTTTTGATAAGAATATATCGCAATGAATTCAATGCTGAACCTATAACGCCACTGCATCATGAAAATGAATAATTTTTTTTTTGACTTCGCAAGATGATCTTACTATTTTCATAATTCTTATTAAATGCGTTAAATAAAGCCGGTGCAACTCAATTATGAAAAATGGTTTCCGTAAATTAGCCGCTTTCAATTAGCGATTTATGAAGAGATACCGCTGCTGCCTTTTGACAGCTTTTGTTTTTATATTAACTCAAAAATTAGTTGCCCAACCCAAATACGAGTTTCGTGGAGTGTGGGTTGCCACGGTTGATAATATAGATTTTCCTTCTACAAAATTTCTAAGTACTGAAAGCCAGAAAGCAGAGTTCATTAGCCTGCTTGATATGCACAAAAGAAACGGAATGAATGCTGTTGTTGTTCAGATACGCCCGGCTGCAGATGCATTTTATCCTTCCCAATATGAACCGTGGAGTGAATGGCTTACCGGCACGCAGGGAAAACCGCCATCGCCCTATTATGATCCTTTGGAATTTATGATAACGGAGACGCACAAACGCGGAATGGAATTTCATGCATGGATGAATCCATACAGGGCAGTTTTCAATATAAATAAATCATCTATTGCTCCCACACACATTACTAAAATTCATCCGGAATGGTTTATAAATTATGGGATCAACAAAATTTTTGATCCCGGTAATAAGGAAGTGCAAAAATATGTATGCAACATTGTTAAGGATGTGGTAAGCCGTTATAATATTGATGCCGTTCATTTTGATGATTACTTTTATCCATACCGTATCAAAGGGAAAGAATTTGAGGATACTGCATCGTTTAGAAAATATGGAAATGGAATGGACAGGGAAACCTGGCGCAGAAGTAATGTAGATTCTATTATTCTGATGCTCAGTAAAACCATAAAACAAGAAAAGCCGCTTTGCAAATTTGGCATAAGCCCTTTTGGCGTTTGGCGCAATATTGATAAGGATCCGGAAGGAAGTAATACAAAGGCGGGACAAACAAATTATGATGATTTGTATGCTGATATTTTATTATGGCTGAAAATGGAATGGATTGACTATGTAGCGCCGCAATTGTACTGGGAAATTGGACAAAAAGTTGTGGGCTACGAGGTACTTATCGATTGGTGGGCAAGGCATGCTTATGGAAGACAATTATATATCGGTCAGGGAATTTACCGGGCAATGGAAGCAAGATCTTATGCGTGGAAAAATAAAAATGAATTGCCCAATCAAATAAAACTATTGCGTGAATACCCACAAGTGCAGGGAAGTGTTTTTTTTAGCAGCGCTTCCTTTAGCAGTAACCCGAATGGATGGAGCGATAGCCTGAAAAATAATTACTATAAATATCCGGCTATTATTCCTCCTATGAGTTGGGTTGATTCTGTAAGACCTGCACAACCTGAAATTGTTTTAGACAGCACTAAGCCTGCAATATTTGATTATTCAATAGACCTTTATCTAAAGCAGGATACTACTGATAATAGAATCAATCGCTATGTAATTTACAGTTATGCTGATACAACCGAAATGGATAACTCCGATCCAAAAAACATTGTTGAAATTATTGAATCTGGCGACAACTATTATAAATACAATCTTCAAAATATTTCTCCACAACAAAATAAAATTGTAATAGCTGTTACTTCATTAACAAATACTAATAATGAAAGTGAATTAATCCGGTATTTATATCTCGGGCGAATGTCTAACGGATGGCACGTTATTTCGAATGGGCAACAGGATTAAAACAAATATTTTTGCCACTGAGAAATAAAAATTATCGGAGCAGCGTATTTATTTCAGATTATTAATAATGATTTGCTGGGTAGACGAAATTTTTTTCATTGCATAATTTACTTCCTGGGCCATATCGCTTTTGTGGTCCATAATCATTTGCAATTTTAAATTTTGAATTTCATTAGTATCATCCCGGGATTCTTTTTCATCATTATTCGTTGTTTCTTGGTTTAATCGCTTTTTTTGCCCATTGTTTCGGCTTATTTCAAGAACCATTTTCTTTAAATCTGCATCAGCGTCTTTGGACGCCTGAACCATTACCAGAACAATTATACCTTCAATGTCGTTACTACTCATACGCTTTAATGCGGCAGTTGCTTTTAATTCGGCAGCAAGGCTATCTGAATTAATTTTGCGATTCTTAATAGCTTTGGCAGTATGCAGAACAATATTTTTTACTTGGGGACGGAGCAGCGGCATTGATTTATTATAAAAGTTGTCGGCTTCAGCTGGCATTACTTTTGAAACCTGGCCAAGAATACTTTTTGAATACAACACGATGCAGAGTGCAAAAAATAATAAGTTTTTCATAAGCAATCATTTTCTTATAAATAAAATTATTGTTTTTGAATCAGGGGTGGATATCGATAGAACGAATAAATCCCAAAAAAATTGAGTAAGAAATAATTACTTATAAACATTTGTAATTTGAAAGTAATAATTCTTTTTCTCCGGCAGCTATTTAATTTGGTATGGTAATTTAGCTGAATGTGTTAATTATTTAAAAGCAAAAAGAAATATGAATAGCAATCCTAAACTTACGGGACAAAGTGCATTGGTAACAGGTGCTAACAGTGGAATAGGCCTGGCAGTAGCAATAGCGCTTGCTAATGAAGGAGCGAATGTAGTAGTGAATTATGTTACTCATCCGGAGGCAGCCGATGATGTGGTTAAACAAATTGAAACTAACGGTGGCAATGCCATTGCCATAAAAGCAGATGTAAGTAAAGAAGATGAGGTACAATCGATGTTTCAGCAGATGTACAATAAATATGGCACTATTGATATATTGGTAAACAATGCCGGTATTCAAAAAGATTCACCAATTGAAAGCATGAGCGTTGCCGACTGGCAGTTAGTAATTAATGTGAACTTAACGGGCCAATTTTTGTGTACCCGTGAAGCCGTAAAAGAATTTTTAAGGAGAGGTATTGTGAAAGAAAGAAGTTGCGCAGCAGGGAAAGTGATTTGTATGAGCAGTGTTCATGAAGTAATTCCATGGGCGGGCCATGTAAATTACGCAGCAAGTAAAGGAGGTATTAACATGATGATGAAAAGTATGGCGCAGGAACTGGCGCCTAAGAAAATAAGGGTTAACGCTATTGGTCCCGGCGCCATTCAAACTCCAATAAATAAGCCGGCGTGGGATACCCCGGAAGCTTTAAATAGTTTGCTCACACTTATTCCCTATGGGCGCATTGGACAACCGGAAGATATAGGTAAAGCAGCAGTTTGGCTTGCCAGCGACGAATCTGATTATGTTAACGGTACTACTTTATTTGTTGATGGTGGCATGTTATTATACCCCGGTTTTTCAACTAACGGTTAATATTACACGTAAAAATTAATTTCTAATAAATCATTGACCATTGACTATTAAATAACGATAATTCACAGCTTAAAATAATATGGATACTGCCGAACATAAGAGATTAAAAGAAAACGCTGCCAAACAGGTTCCTTTGGAAAAATGGGGACCTTACCTCAGCGAGCGGCAGTGGGGAACCGTTCGCGAAGACTACAGTGAAAACGGAGATGCATGGAATTATTTTCCTCACGACCATGCCCGCAGCCGTGCATACAGATGGGGAGAAGATGGACTGGCTGGCATTTCAGACCTTTTTCAAAATTTATGTTTTTCAGTAGCGTTGTGGAATGGAAACGATCCCATTTTAAAAGAGAGGCTTTTTGGCCTTAACAATTATGAAGGAGTTCATGGAGAAGATGTGAAGGAGTTGTATTATTATCTCGATAATATACCAACGCATTACTACATGAAATACCTGTACAAATATCCGCAGGCAGCTTATCCGTACAATGATTTGATTAATAAAAATGTTCAGCTTAACAAATACGATCCCGAATACGAAATCCTTGATACAGGAGTTTTTAACGATAATAAATATTTTGATGTATTTATCGAATATGCAAAAAACACCAGCGAAGATATTTTCATAAAAATTGAAGTGATAAACAGGGGAAACGAAAAAGCTCGCTTTAACCATTTTGCCAACGTTATTATTTTACAATAAATGGCAATACGCCGGTGATGAGGATAAACCTTCTATTTCATTTGTAAATAACAACGCAGTAAAGGCGCAACATAAACTTTTAGGAGATTATTATCTCTACTTCAACGAAGCCAATGATGTTCTGTTTACAGAAAACGAAACCAATTTTGAAAGATTATTTAATACACCCAATAAAAGTCGAATTTGTAAAAGATGCTTTTCACGATGCAATCATTAGTGGAAAAAATATCGATAAACTCCAGGATAAGAAAGAAGGAACTAAATGTTCGCCGGTTTATAATTTTGAAATTGATGCAAAGCAGTCAGCAAAAATCTATCTGCGTCTCACCAGTAATAATTCAAACGAACCATTTCCTGAAAATTTTGAAAAAATATTTGATGAAAGAAAAAAAGAAGCCGACGAGTTTTATGATACAGTGATAAGTTCTGATATAACACCTGATCAAAAAAATATTCAGCGACTGGCTTTTGCAGGACTGTTGTGGAACAAACAATATTATCATTACGATTTGGAAAGATGGTTAAACTCATCTGATGGGATAACCCCAGTTACAGAACAGCGGAAAAACGGGAGAAACAGTGATTGGAGATATTTGAAAAACCAGGATATCATCGCGATGCCTGACAAATGGGAATATCCGTGGTATGCGGCCTGGGATATGGCTTTCCATTGCATCTCCTTTGCATTAATTGACCCGGGCTTTGCAAAGCATCAGTTGTTATTGCTAATGCGGGAATGGTATATGAATCCGCAGGGTCAGTTGCCTGCGTACGAATGGAACTTTAGCGATGTAAATCCGCCTGTTCATGCATTTGCTGCCTTACAGGTTTATAAGACTGAAAAAAACATTACCGGAACAAATGATATCGAATTTTTAAAAAAGATTTTTCAAAAGCTGATCATCAATTTTACCTGGTGGATCAATCGAAAAGATACTAACGGCAACAGTATTTTCGAGGGCGGTTTCTTAGGACTTGATAATATTGGTCTTTTTAACCGAAGCATGATGTTGTCCGACAATATCCTTTTGGAACAGGCTGACGGCACAAGCTGGATGGGCATTTATGCGTTGGGCATGATGGACATTGCCATTGAAATTGCTATGCACGATCCTTCGTTTGAAGATGCAGCAACAAAATTTTATGAGCATTTTGTTATCATCGGAGAAGCCTTGAATGAAATGGGATTATGGAATGAACAAGATAGATTCTTTTATGATATTTTATCTCTTAATAAATCTGATGCCTTACCTGTAAAGATCCGGTCTGCCGTTGGCATTATTCCATTATTTGCGGTATCAGTTATTGAAACGGATCAACTCCAAAAACTTGCTGATTTTAGCAAAAGAATGCAATGGTTTCAAAACTACAGAAAGGTCAATCATAAATACCTTCCCAGCCAGGATAAAGCTGCTGATGAATGTATTTTATTGTCTATGGTTAGTGAAGAACGGCTAACGTATATGTTGGAAAGAATATTGGATGAATCTGAATTTCTTTCTGCGGGCGGCATTCGGGCGCTGTCGAAACATTACGGACAATATCCATATTCATTGGAATTCGGGGGAAAAAATTATGCCATTCAATATGATCCAGGCGATTCAACTTCCGGAATGTTTGGAGGAAATTCTAACTGGCGCGGACCTGTTTGGATGCCATTGAATTTTCTCATCGTTCATGCCATTAAAATATTTGGATATTTTTATGAAGATGAGTGTAAAGTTGAATGTCCAAAAGGCTCCGGCATTTATCTTACACTTACTGAAGTCGCCAATAACATAACCAATCGGCTACTCGGCATTTTTGAAAAAAATGATCAAAACGAAAGATTAGTATTTGGTTCTTATAATTGGTTTTATAAAAGGGAAGAGAACCGCGACCTCGTGTTATTTCACGAATATTTTCATGGAGACAATGCACGTGGGCTGGGAGCAAGTCATCAAACCGGCTGGACAGGGCTCGTTGTAAATCTGTTTTATAATATGAGGTATCAACTAACGGTGTAATCTTTATTGGCATCTAATCGATTAATCTTTTCCAAATCCATAATCTTTACAACTTCATCTTTGATACCTTTGCCGAAAGCTGTTAAAGCGAAAATAAATGGCGCATAATCATAGTCATAACCACAGCCACGATCATGGAATAAATCACGCTGGCACGAGTATGGCGTTTATTATTGGAATAAGCCTTAATGTGTTGTTTGTAATTGTAGAAGTAATAACCGGCATCATAAATAATTCCATCTCTCTGCTCACTGATGCGGGACATAATCTCAGCGATGTGGCAAGCCTTGTGTTATCATTAATTGCTTTTCGTTTAGCTAAAAAGAAATCAACAGAAAAATTTACATACGGCTACAAAAAAACTACGGTCCTTGCGGCATTGTTTAATGCTGTCTTTTTGTTGATAGCCATTGGTATTTTAGGTTTTGAATCAGTACATCGATTATTAAATCCTGAAGCGGTAAAAGGTGATGTAATTGCATGGGTGGCTGGTGTTGGTATTGTTATAAATATTGTTACTGCATTAATGTTTTTTAAGAACAGGCATGGCGATCTTAATATTAAAAGCGCTTACCTGCATATGATGAGTGATGCGCTCGTTTCTGCAGGAGTGGTTGCCGGCGGTGTTTTAATTGTATATACAGGTTGGTATTGGGTTGACCCGGTAATCGGTCTCATCATAATGATGGTAATATTGATTGGAACATGGTCATTGCTTACAGATAGTTTTCGCTTGTCGGTTGATGCAGTTCCACCTTCTATCGACATTAACGAAATAAAAGATCTCATAAGTAATCAGAAGAATATTACAGATGTACATCACATTCACATTTGGGCGTTAAGTACCACAGAGAACGCTTTAACGGCGCATATTTCTTTAAACGATTGCCTGAGCTTTAGTGAAAAAATGGACCTCGTTCAAAAATTAAAACATAAATTAATGCATCATAAAATTCATCATAGTACCATTGAAATCGAGAGGGAATTGTCGGATTGTGAAGAAAAAGATTGTTAGGAAAATGGTTTATTGAATTTGAATTAAAATTATCGTATGAGCATGACTGTTATACACAATATTGGAAATTTTTTCTGGAAGATATTTAAAGCGCTTTTTGTTCGAAAAAAAGACTGTTGTAAATAATTTTAGATGGTCTTTTAAGCGCAGGCTTCCTTAAGAGCCGGCGACAATGTCCCTTATAACATTAAATGATCCCACTTATTTTTAAGGGTTAAACTCCTGAAGAATTATTAATTAAATTTACCGGTACCGCAAGCAGTAACATTATTAGTTATTCAAAGAAAAGCAGATGGAAATATATAATATCATTACAGTTATTATTTTACTGGCGGCAGTTTTTGGTTATATCAATCATAGGTTCATCAAACTCCCCGGAACTATTGGGATTATGCTCATTTCCCTCATCGCTTCATTAATTGTAATAGGCATTGGAAATGCAGCTCCTGAATTATTTGCAAAAGCGATAGAATCAATAAGAGCAATAGATTTTAATACAGTTGTATTAAAAATAATGCTGAGTTTTTTGCTTTTTGCAGCTGCTGTTCATATCGATGTTAAAAAATTGAGGAGCGAAAGAATGTCAATAATAACTTTTTCAACTATTGGAGTATTAATTTCTACCGTAGTTGTGGGTGCTTTGTTATATGCAGCCACTACTGCTTTTGGTTTGCGTGTTAATTTTTTATACTGTCTTTTATTTGGCGCATTAATTTCTCCAACCGATCCAATTGCCGTAGTTGGCATCTTAAAAAAAGCTAAAATTCCGGCTTCTCTTGAAACAAAAATAAGTGGTGAAAGCCTCTTTAATGATGGTGTAGGAGTTGTAATATTTATAACACTTTATGAAGTTGCAAAAAAAGGATTGGAAAATGTGTCAACTCTTGACATTGCCTGGCTTTTTATAAGAGAGGCCGGGGGCGGCTTACTGCTTGGCTGGCTTTTAGGGTACCTGTGTTTTTACATGTTGAGATCAATTAATAATTATGTAGTAGAAGTAATGATTACACTCGCTACTGTTATGGGTGGCTACGCCCTTGCCGAACAGTTGCATGTAAGTGGTCCGCTCGCCATGGTTATGGCAGGATTGATTACCGGAAATAAAAGTCTGGACCATGGCGTAAGTGATCTTACAAAAGATTATTTAAATAAATTTTGGGAAATGATTGATGAAGTCATGAATGCTATACTATTTCTTCTTATAGGCTTCGAGATGTTGATAGTACCTTTTAACTTAACATTGTTGTGGTTAGGTTGTATTTCAATTGTAATTGTACTTTTCGCAAGACTTCTATCTGTCTGGCTGCCTATAATAGTTTTAAGAAGAAGAAGTTCTTTTGAAAATAATGCAATTCCCATTCTTACATGGGGAGCTTTACGTGGGGGCATTTCCGTGGCATTAGCTTTATCGGTACCGAATTATATGTATGGGGAAATGTTTGTTTCAATTACGTATATTGTAGTGTTATTTTCTATTGTTGTGCAGGGCCTCACAATAGGGAGATTTGCAAATAAACTAAGCGATTGGAAACCCGCAAATCGCAAGCCATCGAATTAGAAAGCCAGTTTGATTACATAGGAAATATGTAAGCTGCAGCGATAATTTTCAGGACAAATTCATTTTTTAAATATGACTGCAATAATCATAATCGTTTTTGTTTTTGGCTATCTGGCTATTGCATTTGAGCATTCCCTCAAATTGAACAAAGCGGCATCTGCATTAATAACGGGTGTATTATGCTGGACCATCTATGTTTTGCAAGCTCAATCACCTCACCTTGCCAGTGAAGAACTGGTAGATCATCTTGGGGAAATTTCATCAATCCTGTTTTTCCTGCTCGGGGCAATGACGATTGTTGAGCTAATAGATTCGCACGGCGGATTTGATATTATTACCCGGAGAATAACAACAACGGACACACGAAAACTTCTGCTGACAATTACGGTACTTACATTCTTTCTTTCTGCCCTGCTTGATAATTTAACTACAGCAATTGTAATGACTTCATTGTGCTCAAAGATATTAAGCAAAAAAGGAGATAAATTTTGGTTTGCGGGAATGATTGTTATTGCTGCAAATGCGGGTGGCGCATGGTCGCCGTTGGGAGACGTAACTACAACCATGTTGTGGATTGGAGGCCAGGTTTCTGCAATTGATATCATGAAGCAGCTGATATTACCCAGCATAGCAGTATGCATCATTCCGGCTCTTATTTGTGGCACGGCGGTTTAAAGGCAAAAAATTTCTGCCAATGCCAAAAACTGAACGTACTGACAAAGAAAAGCAGGATGGAAGGATTATCCTTTTCGTGGGAATAGGTCTTTTGCTTTTCGTTCCCGTTTTTAAAACACTTACAAATCTTCCGCCTTTTATGGGCATGTTATTGGCACTGGGTTTAATTTGGGTGGTTATTACTATCATTCATAAAAATAAAGATGCCGAACTCGCCAATCGCTTCAGTGTTGCTAAGGCGCTGCAGAAGATTGACACGCAAAGCATTTTATTTTTCCTTGGAATATTGTTGGCTGTAACAGCTTTGCAGTCTTTTGGAATACTTAGAACTTTGGCCACATTTCTTAATAGCACACTTAAAAACAATTATTTAATAGGCACTGCTTTAGGGTTACTTTCTGCACTGGTTGATAATGTACCTTTAGTGGCTGCATCTCAGGGAATGTACAATTTGTCAGTATATCCAATCGATCATCCTTTTTGGGAATTTCTTGCTTTAACAACAGGAACCGGAGGTAGTGCTATCATCATTGGATCTTCTGCGGGAGTTGCTGTAATGGGCATCGAAAAAATCGACTTTCTATGGTATTTGAAAAAAATAAGCTTGCTGGCATTAGCAGGATTTGCAGCCGGTGTTGGTGTATTCCTGCTGCAGCTATATTTAAGCTAGCTCCAGCCACTTATTCTAACATTCAGCCTCCATTACGGATAGAAAGTTAACACATATACATCCCACTATTTCCGGATATTTTGTAATGTTCTGCGGTTACTCTAATTTTGCAATGCATTCAGGCGGATTTGTTTATTGTTCGGCCTGGTAAACAAGCTTTAGCTGATTATTATTGGCTTCATAACTGAACTAATAAACGAAAAAATATTCTGCCATTCTCCAGGATTTTCAACTTTCGTTTACAGTTCGATTTTTGGTTACCAGCAATAGTGACTTTGCGCCGCCTTGCAGTGTTGCTTACTGATGTATTTCATAAGCATGGGATAACTAAAAGGTAATAAAGTCCTTAATTAATAAATTGTTTTTATGAAAAAAACTATTCAGGAATGTCTTAGCGAAAGAATATTAATAATTGATGGAGCTATGGGCACTATGATACAGCGCTACAAACTGGAAGAAAAAGATTTTCGGGGAGATCGCTTTAAAGACTGGCACAAAGATGTAAAAGGGAACAACGATTTACTCAGTATTACCCAACCGCAGATAATTGAAGCAATTCATAAAGAATATTTAAAGGCTGGTGCTGATATTATTGAAACCAACACCTTTAGCAGTACTTCTATAGCCCAGGCAGATTATGATATGCAATCTTTGGCTTATGAACTAAATGTTGCCGCGGCAAAATGTGCAAGAAGCGCAATTGATAGTTTTATTTCAGAAACAAATGATGAAGGCGAAAAATTTATCGCCGGTGCTATTGGTCCGCTAAATAAAACACTAAGTCTTTCTCCCGATGTAAATAATCCTGGGTTTCGCACCGTAACATTTGATGAAGTAGCAGATGCATATTATGAACAAATAAGAGGTCTTGTCGACGGAGGTGTAGATGTACTTTTAGTTGAAACAATTTTTGATACGCTAAATGCAAAAGCTGCTATCTATGCAATTAAAAAGTATTTCAGAGACATCTTCACTATAAGAAAGAAGAATTACCTATCATGATAAGTGGCACTATAACGGATGCGAGTGGACGCACTTTAAGTGGACAGACCCTGGAAGCTTTTTATATTTCGGTATCGCATGCAAACCCTTTAAGTGTTGGATTGAACTGTGCTTTGGGAGCAAAAGAAATGCGTCCGCATATTGAGGAGCTGAGCGAAATTGCCAGTTGTTATACATCAGCTTATCCCAACGCGGGCTTGCCCAATGCTTTTGGGGAGTATGATGAACAACCCGAAGAAACTGCCCACATCATAGAAGAGTGGGCAAAAGAAGGATTTGTAAATATAGTAGGCGGATGTTGCGGAACAACACCAGATCATATAAAACATATTGCAGAGGCAGTTAAAAAATTTGAGGCAAGAAAATTGCCGGTTTTGGAAGAAGCATTGTAATACTTGCTTTTAATCTTGAAGCCACAAATTGTGACTTCAAGTTTGATATTCCAAAATGGAATATCAATGCGTCAAAAAATTTAAAAGTGAATAGAATGACCTGAGAAAATGTGAATGATGACGTTTTTGATTAGCGAGTTATAATTTAAAAAAAAATTCAAAAAGAATTAAATGCCAAAATCAAATTTGCCAATTGCAGCGGTTTCAGAAGAAAACATTCTGGAAAAAATTTACGTAATCCGTGGACAGAAAGTAATGCTGGATAAAGATTTGGCGGAAATGTATGGCGTAGAAGTAAGAGTTTTGAATCAGGCTGTAAAGAGAAATGCATTACGATTTCCTGGTGATTTTATGTTTCAGATTAATAGTAATGAATTTCAAAACTTGAAATCACAAATTGTGACTTCAAGTTGGGGAGGATCCAGGAAGCTGCCTTACGCCTTTACCGAACAAGGAGTTGCCATGCTGTCAAGCGTATTAAATTCAGAAACGGCAATACAAGTGAATATTCAAATCATTAGATTATTTACAAAGATGAAGCAACTTATTTTAGACAATAAAGATTTATGGATGAAGATTGAAAAAATAGAGCAACACTTAATTAAACATGACGAAGAAATAAAAACAATATTCGCTTATTTAAAAAAATTATTGATACAGGAAAATAAACCGCGAAATCCAATCGGATTTAAAATTTCCGGTAAATCAAAATAAAATGTCAACAACTAAAACTATTAAACCTTTCCTACGTCTATCAGGCCTTGAGCCGCTAGTGGTAAGGCCTGAGACCAACTTTGTAAATATTGGCGAACGTACTAACGTTACCGGGTCAAAGAAGTTTGCACGTCTTGTAAGAGAAGGCAATTATGAAGAAGCATTGTCTGTTGCACGCCAGCAGGTAGAAAATGGTGCACAAATTCTTGATGTAAATATGGATGATGCATTGCTTGACGGGGAAAAAGCAATGACAACTTTTTTAAATCTTTTACAGGCAGAACCTGACATTGCTAAGATTCCAATAATGATTGATTCTTCTAAATTCAACATTATAGAAGCAGGCTTAAAATGTGTGCAGGGAAAATGTATTGTCAATTCAATATCATTGAAGGAAGGAGAAGAAAAATTTTTGAACCAGGCGTTTATTTGTAAAAGCTTTGGTGCATCGGTAATTGTTATGGCCTTTGATGAAAAAGGCCAGGCAGATACAAGGCAGCGTAAGGTTGAAATTTGTAAACGTGCCCATGATATTCTTACCACTGTTGCCGGTTACCATCCACAGGATATTATTTTCGATCCAAACATTTTTGCAATTGCAACCGGCATCGAAGAACATAATAATTATGGCGTTGATTTTATTGAAGCTACCCGTGAAATAAAAAGACTTATGCCGCTTACCAAAGTGAGTGGTGGTGTAAGTAATGTTTCTTTTTCTTTTCGTGGTAACGAGACCGTTAGAGAAGCGATGCATTCGGTTTTTTTGTATCATGCTATTAAGGCCGGTATGGATATGGGAATCGTAAATGCCGGCCAGTTGCAGGTTTATGAGCAAATTGATCCTGAGTTAAAGGAGCTCTGCGAAGATGTAATACTGAACAGGAACGAAGATGCCACGGATAAATTACTGGCATTTGCGGATACCGTAAAAGCAAAAGGTAAAGCAATTGTAAAAGATGAAGCATGGAGAAATGAACCGGTGGAAAAGCGTTTAAGCCATGCGTTAGTAAATGGTATTACAGATTATATTGACGCTGATACAGAAGAAGCACGCCTTAAATATCCCAAGCCTCTTGATGTAATTGAAGGCCCTTTAATGGACGGAATGAATATAGTTGGCGATTTATTTGGGAGTGGTAAAATGTTCTTGCCGCAAGTGGTAAAGAGTGCCCGTGTCATGAAAAAGAGCGTGAATTATTTATTCCCTTTTATTGAAGCTGAAAAGGAAAAAACCAAACAGGCAAATATTAAAGCCGGAATATTGAATATAGAAGGTGCCGGGCCTGCCAAAATATTGATGGCAACCGTGAAAGGCGATGTTCATGACATTGGTAAAAATATTGTTGGTGTGGTATTGGGCTGTAATGGATATGAAATTATTGATATGGGCGTGATGGTGCCAACGGACAAAATTTTACAGGCAGCCCGGGATAATAACGTTGCGATGATTGGCCTTAGCGGATTAATAACTCCCTCTCTTGACGAGATGGTGCATGTAGCAAAAGAAATGAAAAGGCAAAATTTTAATATTCCCTTAATGATCGGTGGCGCTACTACTTCGCGTTTACACACGGCCGTTAGGATAGCTCCTGAATTTGACAACGGAGTTGTTCATGTGCTCGATGCTTCCCGGAGCGTTACTGTTGCGGGCAACCTGTTAAATAAAGACACCAAGCCAACCTTTCTTGCTGAATTAAAAACAGAGTATGAAAAGTTAAAGGCGGATTTTGGGAATAAAAGATCGGCTAAAGCATTATTAACTTTCGAAAAGGCGCAACAAAATAAATCGGTAATTGATTGGAAGAATTTTCAGCCAGTGAAGCCAACTTTCACCGGAACGAAATCTTTTGAGGATTATGATCTTAATGAAGTATAGTAATTACATAGACTGGCAGCCTTTTTTTATAGCATGGGAGATGCATGGAAAATTTCCACAGATTTTATCTGATGAAAAAATAGGAGAGGCAGCTACGAAATTATATGATGAAGCTGAAAGTTTTTTGAAAAGAATAATTAGAGAACAATGGTTAACCGCAAAAGGGGTTGTTGGATTTTGGGAGGCAAATGCTGTCGCAGATGATACAGTTAAAGTAAAAGGGACAGATGGGCAAAGTTTCAATCTTGAATTTTTACGTCAACAAGTTGCCAAGGCGCCTGGACAGGCAAACATTTCTTTAGCAGATTTTATAAGACCGGGAGAAAGCGGCCCTGACTATATCGGTGCCTTTGCCGTTTCGATACATGGTATAGAAACGCATATTGAAAGATTTAACAGAGAGTTTGATGACTATAGTAAGATAATGCTACAGGCTCTTGCAGATCGTCTTGCAGAAGCATTTGCGGAATTGCTTCATGAAAGAACAAGAAAAGAATTTTGGGGCTACGCAACAGATGAACATCTTACTGCCAAAGAATTGATCGAAGAAAGATACCAGGGAATTCGCCCTGCCCCTGGCTATCCGGCCTGCCCTGATCATACAGAAAAATATAAACTATTTGAGTTGCTCGATGCAACAGAAAATGCAGGTATCACATTAACGGAATCTTTAGCAATGTATCCGGCATCATCTGTCTGTGGCTGGTATTTTGCAAATCCTGAAAGCAAATATTTTGGCGTTGGAAAAATAGGTAAAGACCAGGTGATAGATTACGCAACAAGAAAAAACATGCCCGTGGAGGAAATAGAAAAATGGTTAAGGCCGCAGTTGGATTATGATGCTTGATAGCGATGCAGGCCGTGGAAAATATTCTCTATCAAAATTATTTTTTTACGACCATCGTATGGGTCCACGAATCGTGCCACGGTACTCCAAATCCACTAAACACCTCAAGTGGCACCAGCCTGCAAAGGCTTCTTAGCAATGCATCCTTGAATGTTAATTCTTCTCCATCTGTTCTTAATGCTTTCGTTACGGTAATGAGTTTTCCGAGAGTTTGTCCCCTGAATAATTTTTCACAAAGTGTGTAGTACACCAGGTAGTTGATTATAACAATCATATAGGACAATGCATATAAACCAACTTTGCTGGTATCATCAACCAACTTATACAAAAGATCAGGAGCTATAACCTGCAATATCTGCCCCACAACATAGCCTGACGCATATGTTAAGGTTAACCGCATCAATATATTGTCAATAATAAAGTTCAGAAAACGTTGACCCTGCGTAGCGTGTACATATTGAAAATAAGGATCAATTTCACTCGTGAGCAGATCTGGTTGAATCTCTTCAGTATTTTCCATCGTTGATGATTAATTTTACAAGTATAAATATTATAAACGATAATTTTTGAGAATAATTACTTACAACGTAAACGGAATCAGGGCTGCAATAAAGAAAGGTTTTATTGATTGGCTTAAAACTGATCCCGCAGATATTATATGTATCCAGGAAGTAAAAGCACATGAAGCGGATATTGATCGTGTTGCAATTGAATCTGCCGGCTATCGTCCATTCTTTTTCCTTGCTCAAAAAAAAGGATATAGCGGTGTTGGAATTTTAACCAGGATAGAACCAACTAATGTGGAGTATGGACATGGAAAAGAGCAAAGTGATTTTGAGGGAAGAGTGTTGCGTGCCGATTTTGGTGATATCACATTGATTAATGCATACTTTCCTTCGGGCACAACTGGTGAGGTGAGGCAATCATATAAATATGTTTGGCTCGATGAATTTCTTGATTACCTGAATAATCTTCGAAAAACAAGATCAAAAATAATTGTATGCGGCGATTATAATATTGCCCATAAAGAAGTTGATATTCATAATCCTGTTGCCAATAAAAAAACTTCGGGATTTTTGCCGGAAGAAAGACAATGGTTCGATAAATTTTTAAATAATGATTTTGTCGATGGCTTTCGTCATCTTAATAAAGAGCCCGACCAATATTCATGGTGGAGTGTTATGCGACCAAGTGTAAGGCTCGAGAATAAAGGCTGGAGGATAGATTACATCAATGTTTCAACAAATCTTCGTGACATGATTAAAGATGTAAAAATTTTTCCGGAAGTAAAGCACAGCGATCATTGTCCCGTTTATCTTGAACTTAAACCATGAGTATGTTTGTTTATAATATAACGATGAAGGTGGATAATACTATTGAAGAAGAATGGATTCTCTGGCAAAAAGAAATTCATATTCCTGAAATACTTAGCACTGGTTTTTTTTATGATCATCGTTTTTTTAAATTACTTGAACAGGATGAAGATGAAGGAAAGACCTATGTTGTACAATATTTTGCTTTGGAAAAAAAGGACTATGAAGAGTACATTCGTCACCATGCGCCGGTTCTGAAAGAGAAGGCATTTCAAAAGTGGGGGAATCATTTTATTTCATTCCGCACGCTCCTTGAGACAGTATAATAATTAGAAGAAAACTTTTTGGAATTATGAATCACTTATCACTTATACCGTAAAAGCCTTTGCTGTAAAGGGTTTTGGGCAATGTTCCCAATTAAATTCTAACAATTTTATCCTCGTAAAATAAGAATATTTAGATGCTCTGTGTTTTATGAATTAATTTAAAACCTTTGCCAATTGCGGATTTCAGCAAAAGAAGTGTAAAAAAATAATTGTAAAAAATTTTGTTGCAATGAAAAACCTTATATATTTGTTGCAGTTAAAAAATCAAATAAAATTATTATGAACAAAGCTGAACTAATCGCCAAGATGGCCGATGATGCAGGAGTTACCAAGACACAGGCAAATGCTTCTTTAGATTCTTTTGTAGAAGCAGTTACTAAAACCTTAAAAGGCGGAGGCAAAGTTACCCTCGTTGGTTTCGGTACTTTTTCTGTAAGTAAAAGAGCTGCCCGTAATGGTCGCAATCCTCAAACAGGAGCCGTTATTAAAATTAAAGCTAAGAAAGTAGCTAAATTTAAGGCAGGGAAAGAATTATCAGCGAAAATCTGATTGTTGGTAAAATTTTTCAAAGCAAGATGCATTAGTGTATCTTGCTTTTTTTATGCAGTTGTTTAAACTCTTTTAAAAATAAAATTTAATTAAAAATAAATTTGAATTTATGGGACGCGGAGATAAAAAAACAAAAAAGGGAAAAATATTTAAAGGTTCTTTTGGGAAATCAAGGCCTTCCAAATCGGCGGCAGACTCAAAAAAAGCGGTTGCAAAAACTGCTGAGAAGAAGTAAGCTTTCTTTAAGGGGCAAGTCGTTTAATTATCCATGAGTTGGTCGTATCAATAGTGTATTGTAACCTGTCGTGAAGCCTGCCTGCGCCTCCCTGCCAAAATTCAATTAAAGTTGGTATTAAAATATAACCGCCCCAATGAGGAGGTCGTGGAATATTTTGCGATTGATATTTGTTTGTAAAATAGATAACATTCTTTTCAAGTACTTCCCGGTTTTCAATAACCTCGCTTTGCGGTGAACTCCATGCACCAATGCGGCTTTCCAGCGGACGCGATGCAAAATATTCGTCGCTTTCCTGTTCACTCACTTTTTTTATTTCTCCTTGTATTGTTACTTGCCGTTCCAGTTCTTTCCAGAAAAAAACAATGCCTGCAAATGGGTTATCATGTATTTGTTTTCCTTTTTTACTTTCATAATTTGTAAAAAAAACAAATCCGTTTTCTTTGATTCCTTTTAATAAAACAATTCGTGCAGAAGGTTTTCCATCGGTTGTACTTGTTGCAAGCGTCATAGCATTGGGTTCTTCAATGCCACTTGCCAATGCCTGTTGAAACCATTTTTCAAATTGTTTTATTGGGTTGGCATCAACATCATCTTCTGATAATGATTGTAACCGATATTCTTTTCTAATGGCAGCTAAGTCTGTTGATATTTGCATAATGCACTTAATTTTTTATGATGACACAAGTCTGCAAATTTAGTGAAGGAATTGCTTGTAATCCTTTTCAACAAACAAAAGAATAGAACGTCAATTTATAAACAGGGAGACTTAAAAAAATAAATCTGCATTGAAGAAAATGTATAGGTTTCTATAAAATAAAAGCGCCTCTATGAAGAGGCGCTAAACAAATATTTAATAAATATTAAGCAGGTGGATTTGTGTTACCTGGATTACTCGTTTTATCCTCCTGTGTCGTAGTATTTGCCGTGGTGTTTATTTTGCTTTCAATATCTTTCTTTAAAGTATTGAAACTATCTTTTATGTTGTCTGTTGGCGATCTGAACATATATGCTGCTATAAGGATACCCAAAGATGCTAATGCAGAAATGTAAAGCCCAAACCCAATAAACGATGACCCCATGTAAGAATCACTGGCTTGAAAATAGAACCAAATAACCATGAGTAATGCAACAGCGCCTGCAATTAATGTAATTCCCCACATCGTTTTGTCAAGGTTTTTTGTTTGATCTCCCAGGTATGCGATAATGCCACTTGCTGCGAAACATAAGAAAACCAAAATCCCCTTGTCATGCATTCCATTTATGGTTTGGCTAAATCCTAACACCGAAACGGAAATCCAGGGCAAAAACATAGAAATAATACCAACAGCCGCAGCAATTAAAACAAATTTTCTTTGTTTATTCATTGTTTGAAAATTCATACGTGTAAGTTTTAGAGTTATGAGATGATTAAATTACAAACTGAATATCAAAGGCAAGAAACATAGGTTGGTTCCTGAAATTAAAAAAATGTTTATTACAAAACAAGTGAAGAACTTCCCTGTAACCAATTTTTTAATTCATCAGACAAAAGATAATCTATCCGAGCAATCCTCTTTCAAGATAAGATTTTAATTTCAATTTTTCTTCTTCGCAAATGGCAAGTTTGCTTTCCAGTTCATTAAGACGAACAACACGCATTTCAAGATTTATATCTTTTTTATTGAGCTCTATCATCCTGCTTCGCAGATTGTCTGCTTCACTTTGCAATTGCACATATTCTTTTTGCAGCATTGAATATTTCTCGCGGACAGTTACTTCGGAAAGTAATAATTGCTCCAGTTCTCTTTCCCGCTCTGTGGATGCCATCAGTTGATTTTGCAACACTTCGATTTCATTTTGCTGAGATTGAAGATCATGTAACCTTGCTTCATAATCACTTTGAAGTTGAACCTCACGAAAACTATTTTCCAAAGATTCTTTCAGTTTACTTTCTGCTTCTTCCAGCAATTGCTTTGTGTGATCAAGTTCATTTTCAAGTTTTTCTTTTCTGTCATTTTCTTCATAATACATTTCTTTCCAATCCTCCTCTGCTTCCTGTGGTCTGGAAATATTTTCTCCGGTGGGTTTAGAAGCATTCAAATCTTCCAGCATCTTTAATCGCTGCTGAAATTTTGTAAGTTGTATTTGATAAAATGTATTGCCATCCTCTACAGATTGTAATTTGTTATTTAATGCCTTTAGCGGATCCTTTCGTAGAGGGGTTGGTCTCAGTGCTTGGTGAATTTCTAAAAACCCCCAAAAAATATCTTTTATCAACCGGCAAAAATTCATAAGAACTCACGATCATTCGGTAGGCAAATATGATACACGCAATAAGAATAATAAGGGATATCATCCACCATATCCACATAAGCAATTTCTTTTTAAAAAATGATACGATGAAAAATAATTTATTCCGGGGATTACATCCTGAAGGATTTCATAGGTATTGATCACTGAATTTTCAGGGTTGCAAAGTCAGCGTTTAAAAGCGAAGTGTAAATTAAACAAATATTATCCAGATACCAAAGTCCCAACCTTTTCGCCGGTAACTACACGGAGTAACGTGCCCGGTGTGTTCATATCAAAAACAATAATAGGAAGCTGGTTTTCCATACAAAGAGTAAAAGCGGTCATATCCATCACTTTTAGATTCTTGGATATACATTCGGCAAATGTTATGCTTTCAAATTTTTTGGCCTGCTTATCTTTTTCCGGATCGGCGGAATAAATGCCATCCACTCTTGTTCCTTTTAAAATAACATCAGCTTTTATTTCAATAGCTCTTAATGAACCGGCTGTATCAGTCGTAAAGTAAGGATTACCGGTTCCTGCGCCAAAAATAACAACCCTTCCTTTTTCCAGGTGCCTTATTGCCCGGCGACGAATATAAGGTTCTGCAATTTGTTCCATTTTAATAGCGCTTTGCAGCCTTGTATAAACGCCTGCTCTTTCAAGGCCGCTTTGCAATGCCATTCCATTAATAACAGTTGCCAGCATGCCCATATAATCTCCCTGTGCCCTCTCAATGCCGGTTTCAGCTTCATTCATTCCGCGATAAATATTTCCACCACCAATTACTATGGCAACCTGAACTCCTAATTCTGTTATAAGCTTAATGTCCTGGGCATATTGTGAAATTACCTGCGAATCAAGCCCGAAATTTTTATCACCCATTAAAGATTCACCGGAAAGTTTGAGAAGAATTCGTTTAAACCTGGGTAGCATGTGCGGAATTGAAATTTTGTTTAGCGGGGCGAAGATAATGGATTTATAAGATGAAAGAATTCATTTTCGCTTTGTTTAATAGAATCCATAAAAAAAGAGCTGCAGAATTGCAACTCCTTTTTTGAAATTATTCTAATTTTTTATTTAAAATATGCTTAGGCTCCTAAAGCAACTCTCTTAAATTCTGATAACTTTCAAATTTGCGTCTACGCTTTTCAGGTAGTCTGCCACAGATTTATTATTATCTTTTACAAAAGCCTGGGCCAGCAATGTACTTTCTTTAAAAAATTTATTGATTTTACCCATGGCTATTTTCTCAGCCATTTCTGCCGGTTTACCTTCAGCTTTTACTTGTTCAATGGCAATATCTTTTTCACGAGCAATAGTTTCTGCCGGTACTGAAGCCTGATCAATGGCAATCGGGTTCATAGCTGCAATTTGCATAGCAACATCTTTGCCAGCTTCTTCAGCTTCTAAACTTAAACCAACCAATACACCCATTCTGTAAGAGCCATGAATATAGGCAGCTACATAAGGTGCATCCACTCTTTCAAATCTTGAAACACTTATTTTTTCGCCGATTTTTGCAACCTGCTCGTTGATCTTATCTGCAATTAATTCGTTGCCAATTTTAACTTTATTAAGTTCTTCAGCACTTTTTACATTGTTAGCAATTGCTGCATCCATAATGGATTGGGCAAACTGAATATATTCAGCATTTTTGCTTACGAAATCTGTTTCGCAGCTTACATTTATTATAAAACCTGTTTTATTATCTTTTGATGTTTGTGCTATTACAACGCCTTCCTTAGCTTCACGATCGCCACGAAGCGCTGCCACTTTTTGTCCTTTTTTTCTCAAATAATCTATCGCTGCTTCGAAATCTCCGTTAGATTCTGTTAAGGCTTTACGGCAATCCATCATACCGGCGCCGGTTTGTTGGCTTAATTTATTAATATCTGCTGCTGTTATTGTTGTTGTACTCATATAATTAAATATTTGTATGAACTATATATTTAGATATAGTAAAATAATAATGAAAATTAATGTAAGGTTGATCAAGCTATATTGGAATAACAATTACCGTTCGAAGCATTCAATTATCTGCGTCCGCCTGGTCCACCAGGCCTGTTTCCACCTGGTCCTGCGCTTGCTACACGACGCTTTTGAGGCCCTGCCGGGCCGCGGCCTTTACCACCTGCTGGTCCGCCACTTCCCCTGCGACGTTCTTTTTCTTCTTCGGTACCCAAATCAAATTTTATTGCGTCTCTGCCCGTTTCTTCGCATTATCGTCTGTTTCTTCAGCTTTTTCGGCTTGTCTTTCTGCAAGGCCTTCTGTAATTGCAGCAATAATATAATTGGTAACTATAGCAATTGATTTTGTAGCATCATCATTTGCAGGAATCGCAAATTCTACTTTATTAGGATCGCAATTGGTATCTACCATTCCAAAGGTGGTGATGTTAAGTCTTTTTGCTTCTGAAAGTGCAATATGTTCATGTCCTATATCCACCAGAAACAGTGCTGCAGGAACACGGCTAATTTGCGCAATACCACCCAATACTTTCTCCATTTTTTCTTTGTCGCGGGTAAGTGTAAGTCGTTCTTTTTTTGTAATGCTGTCCAGGGTTCCGTCGTTTAGCATTTTCTCAATGCTTTGCATTTTCTTTACACTTTTGCGACCGTATTAAAGTTAGTAAGCATACCTCCAAGCCAGCGTTCAGTTACATAAGGCATGTTAACTCTCCTTGCAGCTTCGGTAACAATCTCTTTCGCTTGTTTTTTAGTAGCAACAAACATTATTTTTTTACCGCTTTTTGCGATAGACTTTAACGCAGCTGCCGCTTCCTGCATGCCTTCAACAGTTTTGTTGAGATCAATAATATGAATACCTTTTTTCTCAGCAAAAATGTAAGGTAACATTTTAGGGTTCCACTTCTTTTTTAAATGACCAAAGTGAACGCCTGCTTCTAAAAGCTGCTGTTGTAAAGAAGTATTGTTTTCCATTTTGTATTATTAAAATTGTTTTTAAAAAGTTGATGCTGGATGCCAGATTCGGATTATAGATTGCAGAGCTTCTTACCCGCTAACCTGTATCCAATAACCAGTATTATCTCTTACTAAACTGGAAGCTCTTTCTTGCTTTTTTCTTACCAGGTTTTTTACGCTCAACAGAACGTGGATCCCTCGTTAGTAATCCTGCTTCTTTAGAGCTGGCCTGTATTCCGGGTTTACCTGCAATAATGCACGTGCAATGCCCAGCTTCACTGCTTCAGCTTGACCTTTTACACCACCACCGGTAGCATTAACTACTACATCAAATTTATCAGAAGCCTCAATACTTTTAAATGGTGCTTCAACCTGGTTTTGTAAATAAACCAACGGAAAGTAACTTTTATAGTCTTTACCATTAATGGTGATATTGCCATCGCCTTTTGAAAGAAAAACCCTTGTTACGGCTTCTTTTCTGCGACCTACTGCATTTTTTTGTTTTTCCATTATATTAAATTAGAAAGTTAAAGTTTGAGGTTTCTGTGCAGCATGCGGATGGTCAGAACCAACGTACACAAATAATTTTTTATACATTTTACGGCCAAGGCGATTTTTCGGCAACATACCTTTTACTGCTCTTTCAATTATGGCATCTGGCCGCCTTTTTATAAGTTCGCCAGCGCTTTCCTCTTTTTTGCCCCCAGGATAACCACTATAATTAATGTACATTTTGTCTTCCAGTTTGTTACCGGTAAATTTTACTTTATCGCAATTGGTAACAATAACAAAATCCCCACAATCAACATGAGGTGTATAATACGCTTTGTTCTTACCACGGAGAACGGACGCTATTTTAGCGCACATGCGACCAACGGTTTGATTAGTGCCGTCAACAACGTACCAGTTGCGTTGTACGGTAGCCTCGTTCGCATGTTTAGTGGTGAAATGTAATTTGCTCATTTTAAATTTTAATTTATTTACTTAGATAAATAAACAAAAGCCGTCTATTTATATGCCGCTATCCCGGCATTTTTTTAAGGAGGGCGAAGGTAGGATGAAAATGTATAATAAAAAGCTCGTTTTGCAACTTTTTTAATAGCACCTTTCTAACTCATTGATTATCTATGAAAAATTTGTTTATAAAAATTAATGCATAGTATTTTTGATACCGCGGAAGTACCAATTCAATTATTTCTGAACGAATTTTATTAAAAAGACATTAACCTATATATTTGCATAAATTTTTTCTGATGAACGAATCCCGATCTACCAGCATCTATTGGCTTTACTTTTTTATCTCAGCAATAGGTATTATCCTGATGCTTGTTTTTATAAGAGAATATTTTTGGATGGTGCTTCCTTTTGTTGTTACTACTTTTTCGAAAGCGCTAAGAATTATTTAGAAATTCGTTTGTAATTTTTTCCCGGCTTATTTTATTTCAAAATTTCGTTAAGTTTATTGCTTAGATCAGGTCCCCTCAATGATGTAGCTATAACTTTTCCCTGCGGATCAATCAATACATTGTAGGGAATAGCCTCCACACCATATAATGCGGCAGCTTCATTATTCCAGAACTTTAAATCACTTATTTGTTTCCAAACCAGTCCGTCATCCTTGATTGCTTTAATCCAGTCTTTTTTATCTTTATCCAATGATACCCCGAGTACGGTAAAATTTTTGTCTTTAAATTGGTTGTAAGTGGCAACTACATTCGGATTTTCTTCCCTGCATGGGCCACACCAACTTGCCCAGAAATCTACCAAAACATATTTACCCCGTAGTGAACTTAAAGAAAATGGCTTGCCATTGACATCAGGCAATGTAAAATCCGGAGCGGTTTGTCCTTCTGTGATTTGGTTAGATTTAGCCTGATTTTGAGGTTGACTTTGGGAAGCCATATAGTTCTGGAATTGTTTTGCGACATCGGCTATCGCAGCTTGCTTTGGGAATTTCTTTTGCAGGGCATCGATAAGCTTTTTTACACTATCGATTCCAATTTCCTGTGAATAACCTAATGCAAACAGAGCCACAGTGGGGCTTTTCGTCGTATCAATATACTGATAAAGGAAATTTTTATACCAGCTATCGGTTGTATTAAATTGATTTTGCGCCTGTGCTTGCAGGTATCATTATTTTGTTGTTCAATTTCTTTCAGGTTACGATCTTCGCCAATAAGAGTTGTATGTATTGAATCCAACAAAATAATAAAATTTGTCAGGGATATGTTGGCCGGTGTATTAAATCTTGCCGATTGAAGCGTTGAATCTTTTACATCGCCACTAAAATCAATATCCGGTTTATCATTAATAAAAATGTATCCGGCATTTTTTTCGAACCTTAACCTGTAAAGTCCTTCTTCCGGGGCAACCGCCTTTACTTTAAAATTTCCTTTAACAACTTCTGCGGTATCAAGTATTTGAGGAGCCTGTTGGTTAAAAGAAATTTGTTCCAGGAAAACTTTCTGATCGGCGGCGCCTTTTAATTCGCCATTTACAGAAAACATTCCTTTCTTCTGGCTGCTGCTGCACGACACTAAAAGAATGGCACTTACAAAAATTAATATGCTTTTCATTGAAAATGAATTATTGATTGAATTATTGATTGAGTTTTTGATTAAGAATTTGATTCACGGCTTTCATATCTGCTTTTCCATTGCTTATTTTTTTTACTTCGCCGGAAAAAAGACCTATTAAATTTTTTTTACCTTTTTTATATTCTGAAACTTTATCGGGCATTTTGGATAATACTTCGTCGATCCACGTTGTTTAGAGAATCGTCATTTTTTTCCTGCAATACATTTAATTCTTCGGCAATTTTAATAGGTTCTTTACCGGGAAACTTTAATAAGACCGGGAAAATTCTTGATGCAGCAACGCCAAAGCTCACACTTTCTTTCTCAACTATTTCTATAAGTTTTGCAAATGTTGTTGGCTCAACGGGAAGATCTTCAATTGATGTATTGCTTTCGTTTAAATAAGATTTAACAGGACCTAAAACCCAATTGGCTGCGGCTTTATAATTTGTAGTATAGCTAATGATGTTTTGAAAAAAGGTTGCAGTTTCCCGGTCGTCGCTTAACACTCTTGCATCCGCTAACGATAAGGAATACTCGCTAATAAACTTCTTTTCCAGCGCTGCAGGCAAATCAGGTAAGGACTTTTTTATCGATTCAATTTTTTCTTCGGTAATAAAGAACGGAGTTAAATCGGGTTCGGGAAAGTATCGATAATCATTGGCTTCTTCTTTAGAACTTAAGGCAAAAGTAGTTCCATTGTTTGCATCAAAGCTTCTTGTTTGCTGTATAACCGGTTCGCCTTTTTCTACTAAATCAATAAGCCTGTTTATCTCGAAATCAATAGCTCTTTTAACGTTCCTGATAGAGTTAAGATTTTTAACTTCTACTTTGGTACCCAATTTCTTTTCGCCTCTTAATCTCACCGAAACATTGGCATCGCAGCGCATACTTCCTTCTTCCATATTGCCATCGCATATTTGAAGGTATCGTACAATTTTTCTTATTTCCGTTACATAAGCAAATGCTTCTTCGGCAGTATGCATGTCCGGTTCTGACACTATTTCCAGCAAAGGCACACCGGCACGATTCAGATCAATACAGGTATAATTGTCATCTGCATCATGTATGCTCTTTCCGGCATCTTCTTCCAAATGAATTCTGTTTAACTGAATATTTCTTTCAACTCCGGCTATGTTAATCGTAACGTATCCGTTTTTACAAATAGGCGTAGTATGTTGAGAAACCTGGTAACCTTTTGGAAGATCAGGATAGAAATAATTCTTTCTGGCAAAATAATTATTACGAACGATGTCGCAGTTAAAAACAAGTCCCCAGCTTTATGGCATAGTCAATCGCTTTCTTATTCATTACTGGCAATGTACCGGGGTGTGCCAGCGATATCGGGCTTATGTTTGTGTTAGGCGCACTGCCAAAAGTTGTGCTGTCTCCACAAAACAATTTGCTCTTCGTAAGCAATTGTGTGTGCACCTCCAGCCCGATTACCGCTTCATATTTTTCTAAAGACGACATGGACGCGAAGGTATGAAAAGACATCTCCAAATTGGCAGCATAAAACTTAAACAAAACAAAAAGCTGCCTGGAGGCAGCCTTTTTTATCAAAACTAAAACCCGTGAAAAAATTCTAAGTTATTGGATCATACCAGCAGCTTTATAAATTGGCGCTGTTAAGTTTTTTTGGAATCTTAACTTCGAAATTCATTTCTGAATTATTGCGCATAGCCTTAATGTTAATGTTTGCTTTATCTTCTGAATCATTTACCTGGTCCATCAATTCATCAACACTGTTTACTTTTTCGCCATTGAAATTTGTAATAATATCGTCTTTCTTTAATCCGGCCTTATCTGCCGGAGAACCTTCTTCTACATTTAAAATTTTCACGCCATTGTCATTTTCTGTGTCTTCAATTTTTAAACCCAGCTTTGGGTTGTTGTCATTATTGAAACGGAAGTTATAAAAGTTGTTTCGCATGTGTGGCATGGGGGGCATTTCAGGCGTTTTGAAATTAAAGTCGTTGTTTCCGTATCCCGGATTAAAGTTCTTATAAATGAAAGTCCTTTTATCACCCTTTGTTTCTCCCAGCTTTACTTTAACATCTTTCTTTTTATTATCTCTTAAATAATAAACTTTCACTTCGTCACCTGATTTATGAGATTTTACGGCATCCATTAAATCTTCAGGAGAAGAAATACATTTGTCATCCAGTTTAGTTATAATGTCGCCCTTCAACAGACCAGCTTTTTCTGCAGCGGTTCCCTTTACTACTTCGTTTATTTTTACACCTTCATCTGCTTTATTGTTAAAACTCCTAAAAATGCATGCGGAGCAGCATTCTCAGCGTCATCCTGGAATAATTCAAGATCCATTGATTTATTATCGGGAGCATATAAAAAATTATTTGATCTCCGGTCTCTTAAATCTCTCTTCATGATCAGTTACATCGCCATCATGAAATTCTGATAATGGTTTTCCATTTACTGTAATGCTGTCGCCATCCACTTGTATCGTCATTTTATTATCCTTATCCCCATTACTGCGGATTATAATTTCTTCACTTTTTTTCTCCTTGGGCGAAGGGCCTTGTGCCCACGATTCATTGGTAAGGACACATCCAACTATTAAAATAGTCAGTCAAAAAAATATTCTTTTTCATTGTAAAAAATTTTAAATACGAAATGTTTAGTAGAACAAATTTAGGCACTTTTATGGAACTACGAAACCTTTCGCAAATAATTGCTTTTGTTTAACAAAAATCATTTAGGGCGGGAAGAGAAAGTGTATAAACTTTTACAGGTTGTCCGTCAACTGTTGCATACCTGCTAAATTTCATGCCGATTTTTTCAAGCACTTTTAGAGAAGCGATGTTTTCTATATGAGCCATACCGGTTATTGTTTCAATCTTCAAATCTCTTAGGCCATAAATAAGTGTGTACTGTGCAGCTTCGGTTGCGTAACCCTTTCCCCATGCGGTTTTCATAAGCCGATATCCAAGATCGGTTATGCCCGTTTCTTTAATATATTTCAAGCCGCACCATCCAATAAATTCGTAATCCGATTTGGTATGAATTGCCCATCTGCCAAGATTTAATTTGTATTGAGGTAATATAATATCAGTGATAATTTTTTTTGCCTGCGTTTCATTTTCAAGAACCGGCTCATGAACATATTTTACAATTTCAGGATCGCTGTTTAATTTATAGATGAGATTTGCATCTTCTTCAGTAAAACGCCTCAAAAATAACCGTGGTGTCTCAAAAATTACGTGCATAATATCAATCAATTTTTCGTGAATCAAGCTTTATCTTTAAATCAATTTACGGGGATTGCAAATCTATTATAATTAGCAGATAATATTTTTAAAGCACGCAGCCCTGTTAATTGTTTTTGATTTACCAGCGTCCTTTCCATTATAATGATAAAATTCGTTCAATTAAAACAACGGTTTGATGTAACAAAAATGCAGGAAGAAGTTCGTGCCCTTGAATCGGCATTATGGAAACCTCATTACAACGCCAATCAATACGAAGGAAATTGGACAACGCTTGCAACTTCGTTCCATCAACGGTAATAATAGAAAACAGTATTTCAATTCAAGGTTCAGCCTTACCAAAGGATATGACTTATGAGAATACAATCCTTTTGGAAAAATGTATTTACCTGCAATCGGTAATCAATTTTTTTGAATGCGAAAAAATGTCGGTAAGATTAATGAACCTACATGCCGGCGCCATTATTAAAGAACACAGGGATTATGAAATGAATTTTGAAAAAGGTGAAGCAAGGTTTCATATTCCGATACAAACTAACCAGGATGTTTCCTTTTTTATTGAGGATGAAAAAATTCCTATGAATGAAGGGGAATGCTGGTATTTGAATTTATCACTAAAACATAGCGTGAATAATTTTGGCAGTACCGACAGGATTCACCTTGTTATTGATTGTAAAGTAAATGATTGGCTAAGAAAATTAATAAATGAAGAAGCGAAGCTAACGTCCACTATAGACGAAGAAAGTGAAGATGCCTCTTATAGCCTCTCGGATAAGATTAAAATTATTCAGCAACTTAGATTGATGGGAACGCCTGTATCGAAAGAACTGGCCGATAAAATGGAAGAAGAGAATGATTGAAACTGATGAAATAATATTTTTTGAACGGGCGATTTCTTTTATTCGCGAAATAGGAATTGAAACAACTTACGCAGTAATAGATGATGGCGAAGGTTTTTTGCCGGGTCTTTTAATAGCCAAAGGAAAAATTATTATTGATAAAAATAAAATGAAATTTCCCGGAGACATCCTGCACGAGGCTGCACATATTGCCGTTGTTCCATCCGCAGAAAGAGGAGATTTAGACGGTAAAAATATTGGAAGAAGGAAGGATGCAGATGCAGAAGAAATGATGGCGATTGCATGGACCTACGCGGCATGTGTTCATCTGGAAATAGATCCGACATTTGTTTTTCATGAACATGGTTATAAAGGTGGCGGCACTGCAATTGTGAAAAATTTTGAGAATGGAAATTATATTGGCGTACCTGTTTTGCAATGGCTTGGCATGACGACAACTTCAACAGGAAATGAAGATGAAATAATTTATCCCGCAATGAAAAAATGGATGAGAGATTAAGACGCCGTTACCGGAATGGTCTCCATTTTGCAACTTTTGACTAATCTTATATTTTCCAATTCCTGGTACAATTGTAACAACGGTAACATTACAACCGGGTTCATTAAATTCTTTTTGATCTTCTGTAAATAATTGTTGCGGATGTTTGGCATGAAAACGGGCCCGTTCCTGCATTAAGTTTTCGTTCGCCGGTGTAATATTTAAATTAAGAAAGCTGTTAATCTTTTTTAAAACATTATATCATTCCTTCATTATAATTACATAGTAATATATTATCGTTGGCTTTTGATATTTCAATCATCTTTTTAAAATAACCTTCAAGTACATTTGTCATGTATGCGTCGAGGTTAGTTTCCGTTATTTTATCTTTTGAAAAACCGAAAACTTCCGGTTCAATAATTCCGGGAACCGACTGCATACCTCTTTGCTTTTGATGTGAACGAATTACTTCAAGCGGATTTCTAAATAAAAGAATAAATGGTACGCCGGGAAATAAATCCCGTAATTGCTCATAAAAATGCAAGTGCCAGCTGTCAGTCTTTATAAAAAGCCGGATTTCATCCTTGCTTCTTTTTCTGCCATATAATTTAATTGCAGCATCGAAATAATCAATTGATTATAGTTGTATTCACTGAATTTTTATAAGGAAGTCGTTAGCAATTCATCAAAGAAAGGAACTTCGGAAAGTACAATATTGGTTTCATCTAAAGAAAGCATTTGCGACAGAAGCGTGGAACCACAGCGGGAAATATGAAAGATAAACGCCGTCGGGTTTATAGCATTGATCGTACCTGACCATTTCGACATTATCTCTAGGTCAGCAATAACTTTATACGAACTTCGATTTTCAGGAAAGTTTTTACATACCGAAATAGTATCGCTAAAAAATGGTTCGGTAAATTTTTTACCAGCCGTATAAATCCACTCGCACAATGTTCCCGATAATTTCCAGGGAAGCCAGTTTGCTATTTCATCAGACGGGGAACGATTCATAAACAACAATAAGTAATCAAAGAATCATGATAAGAATTATCGCCTGCAAATTATTCCTAATTCGTTTTCCGCCCTTATAATTTCTTTTTGCCTGAGCAGTTCATTTGGCCTGCACATAAACATAGTTAGTTTATCAGAATGTTTTTCCGTTAAGCCATCCAGTGTTTCAATGCGATTATCACTTATATAAAGTTCCTTCAGGTTGATAAGTTGTTCAATAGGCTTAATAGAAGTTATTTGGTTGCATTGCACATACAACTGTTCCAATTGAGTTAATTCTTCGATACCGTGTAAGCTTTTAATATTATTATTAAATAAGAACAACGATTTTAAATTAGTAAGATGGCTCAGTACTTCAATTTCTTCAATTTTATGATGGGTAATAATTAAGATCGACAAATTAGAAAGATACCGCAGCCCGCTTAAATTGGTCAACTCAAATTGCATGTTTGGGTATGGAGCGGTTGGCCCGGCAAGGCGAATTGTTGGAATTGAAAATATTGTCTCTAACTCAACATTAGTCGGTTCATTTTGATGCCCAGTTGCGATTAGTCCAAATACTTCTTTCCATTGTGGCTCCAATTGTTGCCACCAATTTTGCGGAATTATAAAATCTGTCAAATTAAACAAGAAATTCTTTGTATTAATTACGGCTTGGGAAAATACCTTGTAAAGCAATTATAAAATTAACAACCAGGTAGGGTTGTAAATTATTAAATGGCAGTGACTGGCCCGTATTGCCCACTACTCCCGCGTTCATATTTACGTGCGTTCCTGAAGTATTGTATTCCCTGTCAAGCGCACCGGTGTTGCCTAAGTAGGCGCCAGTTGGGTCTGAAGTGCTTCCCGCTTCTGAGGTAGCGATAAATGGATGATTATGTTGCGGCAGGTTACTTACTAGCAAACTCGTATTTTCTGTACCTGACATTTGTCCCTGAACATAGCTGGATAACCCCGGTCCCTGGCCCGCGTGAATAGGAACTCTTCCACGAAAATCAGGTAGGGCAAAAGTAGTTGTGCCATTACCTCCGTATGTGGTACCTATCAGCGCAAATAAAGCTGTGTTCTGAGATATTGAAAGAATTTGGCCATCACAAAAAGCATAACCTCTTGGGGCGAAAGTTGCTGCAAAAAGAAAGATAGCGGCAAGAAATGGTTGATCCATATAATTAAAAATTAAGAGTGATAAATAAATTTTTTGTTTAAAACGATGGAATGATTTTTAAAGTAACTCACCTCGTGTAAATGTGAGGTTTTTTTAACTGATATTTTGTTTTTTAGAAGATCACCTTTACCACCTGTTGTTAGTTTCGGATTGTTACAAAATGCACCTAATAAATTATCGCCATCACAATCTTTTGATATCATATATAATGCATCTGCTTCGAAGCGGTTTAAACGCCCAATTTTTTTTAATGAACTTTTTTCAAACAATGTAATTACAACGTCAGCCGGTTTGGATTCATTATTCCTCCAATAAATCCAGGTGGGTTGTGCTAAAATATTCTCTTTTGAAAAATAAATAATGTCTCCATTTTTATGGGCATGTCCCTTTGGTATTACAAGCGTATTAGTTTTTTCCAGATCGAAAACATTATTCGTTTTTTGCCCGCCTGATTTTTTCCAAAACGATTCCCAATTTCTCCGGACATCGTCCCGACCGGTTATTGATGGCAAAACATTTATAGTCGGCTTAATCATTATACCTGCGGATAAGAAAGCAATATTGCTTATGAAATTTCTCCGGCTATTTTCGGGAATTTGCATGGATTATAGTTTGATTAACTTTTCAGTAAATAACGATTTGCCCTTTTGTATTTGCAGTAAATATATTCCGGACGAATAGTTGGTTATATCGATTGTTTGAGCTCCTGATCCGTTTACAATTTTACTCATACAGTTTTCTTCCATTAACATCAACAACATTAAAGCTAACTTTTTCGTTGCCGGCTGCATCAAAATTGATTTTGAACAATCCACGGCTGGGGTTATTCGTAATAAAATAAAATCCTGCAAGTAAAAATTTGATGGAAACAATGGGAGAGAAAGTCGTATTGTTGTCAACATCAACCTGGGCAAGCCTGTAAAAGCTTTGGCCCGCAAGTGGAGTTACATCGCCAAATTGATAATTCTGCCGAATCGATGAATTTATATATCCATTGACAAACCCGATCACATTCCAATGAATACCATCGGAGCTTCTTTGAATTTGAAATCCTTTGTTATTAATTTCCGTAGCCGTTTGCCAGTTTAAGACAACTTCCTTATCACTTTTACGGGCGGTAAAGCCGGTAATTTTTACGGCGAGTGTGCCACTGCCTGTAACATCTAATGAAGTTCCGCCGGTGCAAGTCTGACCCATAACGGCCGTCCACGGACATGAAGCGTCTGGAGTTGAAGGAGGTAATGCACCAGTGCATGAATTTTGAAAATAAGGCTGACCATCAAAGGCAACTACCCAAAGATTGTCGGGCGTTAACCAATATACATCTACGGTTATCCCGGCAATTGATAATACAGTTCCTGTATTTTCGTAAGCAGGTTTTCCATCAATATCACCAATCGAATTTAGGGTAATGGTTCCCGTTATACATGCTCCCGAAACATCAACAGTTTGCGATTTAAGTAAGGTGGTGTAAAAGGAATCAATGAAGAGAAAGGTAAAAAATTTTTTTCATAGTCTATCTTTAGGGGGAGAAAAATTTTTTGACCTAAGAAAGATAGGGAATAAATAATAAATTCAACAAACAAGACTAAAAATTAGAAAAATTTCTAATGAGGGATATATATAAAAAATTTTGCAATAGTTATGAACTGCTTATCGAAGCAATGATTTTACTTTCTCAATTACCTCAGTTAAGTTTCGAAGTATCCTGGCCGCCGGCAGTCGCTAATGTTTTTTGTCCGCCGCCGCCGCCTTTAATTAATGGAGCAATAGTTTCTTTAATAATTTTTGGCGCTTCAAGATTTTTGGAAGCCGCTACCTTATCATCAAGCATTAGAGCGACGTTAGATTTGCCATCCATGTTGGCAACTAAAACAATTACATAATTATCGAGTTCACTTTTTAAAGAGAAGCAAATCTTTTTCAGCGCATCAGCATTTGGAACATCAACTTTTTGGCCGATAAAATTTATATTCGTTGATCTTTTCAGCTTTTTGTAATAGCTCATTCTTTAATGATAGCAATTGTTTTGCTTCGAGTTTTTCCAATTGTTTTTTTAAGTCATTGTTCTCGCCAATAAGATTGTCAATTCCTTTGTTGAGATCTTTTGGATTTTTAAGACTCTCCCGAATATGATGGATTATATCAAATTCCTTTTGAACGTAATCTTCCGCCGCTTTGCCACTTAATGCTTCTATTCTTCGGATGCCTGCGCCTACAGCCGTTTCGCTTATAATTTTAAAGAATCCCAATTCGCCGGTATTGCCAACATGCGTTCCGCCGCAAAGCTCAATTGAATAAGATGGATCGATAGTTACCACGCGAACCGTATCGCCGTACTTTTCTCCAAACAATGCCATAGCGCCTGTTTTCAATGCTTCTTCTTTGGGCATTTGTTTAATTACTACAGGAATGTTTTCGCGAATCTTTTCATTTACGATCGACTCAGTTTTTCTTATTTCCTCGTCAGTAACTTTTGCAAAATGAGAAAAATCAAAACGCAAATATTCATCATTAACCAAACTTCCTTTTTGTGCAACATGATTGCCCAATACTTTGCGCAACGCAGCATGCATTAAATGTGTAGCGCTGTGATGTACGGCTGTTTTCTTTCTCTTGTCAATATCAATTTTTGCTATAACTGTTGCCTTGAATATTTGCAGGAAGTTTATTCGTAAAATGAATAATAAGGTCATTTTCTTTCTTTGTATTTACAACCGGAATTTTTTCACCATCAAAAATCTAAAACACCTGTGTCGCCAACCTGGCCGCCACTTTCAGCATAGAAGGGTGTTGTATCTAATACAATTTGAAAAGATTCTTTTCCCTGTGATTTTGTTTTGCGATATTTTAAAACTTTGCTTTGAGTTTCGTAAGTATCATAACCAACAAATTTTGACGAACCATTTTCGTTTACGGTAATCCAGTCTTCTGTGTCGACAACAGATGCGGCGCGGGAACGATTTTTTTGTTGGAGCATTTCTTTTTCGAAACCGGCTATCGTCAACTTTTAACCCTTTTTCATTGGCAATTAGTTTTGTTAAATCTAAAGGAAATCCAAACGTATCAAAGCATTTCAAATGCGACGTCTGCCTGGTAATATATCTAAATTTTTTTCTGCCTCTTTTCATTTTTTGATCAATATCAAGAGAGTAATACATTTCAAATCTTAATATACCCTTCTCCAATGTTCTCAAAAAATTTTGCTCTTCTTCTTTCACAACTTTCTCAACAAAATCCTTTTGTTTATACAACTCAGGAAACACATTTTCAAATTGCTTTGCAAGCAATGGAATCAATTTATGCAATAAGGGTTCTTTTACATCGAGATAAGAAAAATAATATCTCACTGCTCTTCTTAAAATTCTTCTTATAACATAACCTGCACCGGTATTCGAAGGCAATTGTCCGTCTGCAATAGGAAATGCGATAGCTCTTATGTGATCCGCAATTACGCGAAAAGCAACATCTTGTTTGCTGTCGGTGTTTGTATATTTTTTACCGGATATTTTTTCAACCTCTGCAATCGTCCCGGTAAATATATCGGTATCATAATTGCTTTGCTTGTTTTGTAAAACTCTTACCAATCTTTCAAATCCCATTCCTGTATCTACATGCTTTGCCGGCAATTGGTCCAGGCTTCCATCTTTTTTGCGATTGTATTGAATGAAAACGACATTCCAAATTTCAATCACTTGCGGATGATCATTATTCACTAAAGTTTTTCCATCAATTTGTTTTCTTTCTTCATCGCTTCTTGAATCAATATGAATTTCTGTACATGGCCCGCAAGGACCGGTGTCGCCCATCTCCCAGAAATTATCTTTCTTCTTACCCATTAAAATCCGATCTTCAGGAATACACTTTTTCCAAAAGCCAATAGCTTCTTCATCTTTTGGCAAGCCTTCCTTTTCATCGCCTTCAAATACGGTAACGTATAAACGCTGTTTATCAATTTTATAAATTTCTGTAAGCAGTTCCCATGCCCATGCAATGGCTTCTTCTTTAAAATATGGTTTGGGATCTTCGGTAGAATTTCCAAAGCTCCAGTTGCCCAGCATTTCAAACATGGTATGATGATAGGTATCAACACCTACTTCTTCCAGGTCGTTATGTTTGCCACTAACACGTAAACATTTTTGTGTATCGGCAACCCGTGAATGCAAAGGCTTTTTGTTACCCAGGAAAAAATCTTTGAATTGATTCATTCCGGCATTGGTAAACATTAAGGTAGGATCGTCTTTAATTACAATGGGTGCAGAAGGAACAATAGCGTGCCCTTTCGATTTAAAAAAATCAAAAAAATGTTGTCGTATTTCTGCACTCTGCATCATGCCCGGTTGAATTTTAAGATTAATTTACAGGTATTATGAAGTTATCTTTGCCTGTTATAAAAATTTAAGATGGCAAAGGTATTTCGTTTGTGCCATTAGATAAAACATTGATTGCAGTAATTACACATTCTCCCGCGGTTCAAAAGAGATGAAAAAAATTAAATATTACTATAATACGCATACTTTACGCTATGAAAAACTGGTAACACCCTTGCGTGTAAAGCTTTTACGATTTTTTGGTTTTATCGCAACAGCATTGGTAACGGCATTTATTATTGTTGCACTTGCCTTTCGTTTTATTCCTTCGCCGCAGGCAAGAATTGCTGAAATGAGATATGAAAAAGTGAAACAAAATTATGATGAGCTCGTATCGCAGGCGGCAATGTTGCAACAGGAAATGGCTTCGCTCGAAAAGCGGGATAACCAGGTGTACCGTTCTATTTTTGAAGCTAATCCTTTACCAGACAGCGCCCGGGTAAAACTCACAGAAAAGAAAGATGAGTTTCAAAAAATAACGGCAATTAATGATGAGCAACTGGGAAACGAGTTGGCAAAAACGCTTAATAATATAAGCGCACGAATTAATTACCAGTTTGCCAGCTACAATGAAATTGAAAATTTAATAAAGAACCAGGGCGAAAAGTTAGCGTGTATTCCTGCAATACAGCCAGTAAGCAATCGCGATCTTGACAGGATTGCATCGGGTTTTGGCATGAGGATTGATCCTGTTTATGGAACTGCAAAAATGCATAAGGGGCTTGATTTTACTGCGCCGCAAGGCACGCCTGTTTATGCAACCGGAAATGGAACCATTAAAATTGCAGGCCAAACAGGAGATGGTTTCGGAAATCATGTTGTAATCAATCATGGTTATGGATATGAAACTTTATATGGGCACATGTATAAAGTAAAAGTAAAAGTTGGAGAAAAAGTTAAACGCGGTGAAGTAATAGGATGGGTAGGAAGTTCGGGAAAAAGTACCGGGCCGCATTGCCATTACGAAGTTCATATAAATGGCCAGGAAGTTGATCCCGGTTTATTTTTTTTATAGCGATCTTACACCGGAACAGTTTGACAGAATTTTAAAAATTGCTTCCACCGGAAGCGCAAAAAGTCTTGATTAATGCCGCAGCCACAAATAACATTTCAGTTTGAAGATGATTCTCAGAAAAAAAATGAGGGGAAGAACGTGGTTCCTGACAGTTTACTTCCGCCAAAATCAAAGAGGGGCAGAAAAAGCTTAAAGGAAATGGGTATTGATGCGGATCTTATTGAAATTCCTGAAGATGAGATTCTTTTTAAAAAGCAATATTATTCTATTGGTGATGTAGCCGCTATGTTTAAAGAAAATACATCTTTGATAAGATATTGGGAAAATGAATTTTCTATTTTAAAACCAAAGAAAAATAAAAAAGGCGATCGCTTTTTCAGACCGGAAGATGTGAAAAATCTCAAGATGATTTATCATTTGCTTCGCGAAAGAAAATATACAATAGATGGTGCGAAAGAATTTTTAAAAAATAATAAAGCAGCGGGTGAGCGACACGAAATGATCGAATCGTTGCAAAAAATAAAATCTTTCTTGCTGGAGTTAAAAAACAATTTATAGCGAAAATGAAAATTTTTTTACCGGTCCTTCTAACTGTACTTTGTGCAACTTTTATTACAGTAGTCAAGTCTCAAACGAAACAACAATATGTTGCAATTACAGACTCTGCGGACAATAACGCCAAAATGCTTATAGGCATTATTGATAAAAATGATTTGCTTGGTGATACTTCTTTCAACTGGTATGCAGAGAGCCAAAGAATATATCCCAATCCCGATACGGCCCTTGTAAATGCATTTAAAAATAATAAAGACAAAATATATTTCCTGGTTTTTGGAGGCACCTGGTGTGAGGACACGCAGTTTATTTTACCAAAATTCTATAAAACACAGGAGGCATCGGGGTTTCCTGAAAATCGTATTACAGTTTTTGCTATTGACAGAAATAAGAACGGAACAGGCAACCTGGCATACGCAATGAACATAACACATACTCCCACTATCGTTGTTATGAAGAATGGTAAAGAGCTTGGCCGATTAGTTGAATATGGAAAGACAGGCCATTGGGATACCGAACTCGCTGCGATAATTAATCAATAAGTATCAACAATAAAATTACCCTACTATTTTTACTGACGTTGGTGCAGCAGGTTTTATTTCGTGCTTTTCGTGAAGTTTTTTTATATCTACATTTATATCCTGCCTTAGTTGGTTGAGATCATCTAACGACATACCAAATTTGGTAAAATAAATTATCATAATTATTGCGTTATCATTATTTATTTCCTGGAGATAAACTGAGTAAGTTTGAATTTTTTCCTTTTTAGATAACAAAATTTCTTTGATGCCTGCAATTACCTTTTCAAGATCGTCCGACGAAGTGTTAGGTGACACGTAGGTTTTAATTTCGTTTCTTACAACATCCCGCAAACTCCAGTTATCGAGAATACTGTCTACCATTTGTTTATTCGGTACAGTCACCATCGACTTTTCAACGGTACGAAGGCGGGTGCTTCTTAAACCTATGCGTTCAACAGTTCCTGAAAAGTTATTCACTTTTACCAAATCACCTGTTTCAAATGGCTTATCAAAAAAAATGATGAAAGAAGCGATGAGATTTTCAAGACTTTCTCTTGCTGCAAGTGCAAGAGCAGCGCCTACAATACTTAAACCCGTGAGCAGGTTTCCGATGTTTAACCCGAAAGAAATTTTAAGAATAAATGCAAAGCCAATAATTATTATTACAACTCTTATTAAATCTTTAAAGAAAAAAAGAAGTTGATGTTCTCCCGGAGTATTGCCTGTTAACGCTTTGCTTTTTACCAATAAAACCAAAAAATCCATGAAGCGAATAATGAGGGAAATGAAGGCGATGATAATGATCGCAGAGGCAATTCCTTCAACAATATCCTGGCTGGTAACCTTATGAATAGTAAACATAAGCTGCTGAGGGAAATTGAGACGGTCAATTGCGAATAAACTTATGAGCACAAACAAAAGCCTTTCAATAGGTTTAATAATAAGACTATTAAATCTTAACCTATCCAGTTTTCCCGCGTTCTTCTTAATCAGCTTAAAAAGCAGGGCAGCAGCGTATTTCGAGATTATTCGCTTTAATATAAAAGCAATCAGTATTGTAATAAAAACAATCAGGTAGTTGCGGAGCGAATTATCAAAATAGACCTGGTCAAGAAATTTCATAATGCAATTTAAAAAATGCTTTTCAGCTACTGAAGAGAATAAATTTTGAGTTGCTGATTTTTAAGGACGTAAATTTTGTGGTTGCTTACTTTTATTGAATTATTATCCTGTAACGCCGGTGAGAGGGTGTATTTTTTCGCATCAGGATATGGCGGACTGTAGCGATACAAGTTGTCTTTATCAAAGCCATAAATCTGTTTATCAATTACTGTAATATCTGTCCAATGCAAAAAAGGTAATTTATTTTTGAAGCTGCCATAGTAATCAAAAATATATAATCCTTTCTCCGGATCATATAAATAAACAAAACCGTCACTGTCAATTATTTTTTGAGGACTTGGAACTGAATCGAACAACAAACGGAAATCCTGTGTTTCAAAAATGTTATTACCGCCGTCATCTATTTTTTTTAATTTATTGTCCTGTTCATCGTACAACCAGATGTTGTTATCATACGAAGTAGTTACTGCATTTACCTGGTAGATATCCTGCTTACGGAGATTGATGCTGGAAATTACATTCAGGTATTTATCAAGCAATACAATTGTCGAAAAACTTTTATAAAAGAGAATAGCTTTCCACGGGTTTTGAGCTTCTACATAGCTAAGCTTTCCATATTTGGTAACCTGGTTAAAAACACCAATAGAATCGCCTTTTTCATCATATTTTTTCAATTGATTATCCGAGTTAATTACGTAGAGTTCGCCAAGATTATCTACCGTAAACGAAGAAATAGGATATTCCATTTGTTTTAAAAAACGATAGAGAGAATCATCCTGCGCAAGGGCAGCAAAGGAGGTAAATGAAATGGAAAGCACAATAAAAATGCGAAGATATTTTTTTAAGGAATTGTTCATGATTCATAATATTTCAGCTCTGTATTTATTCCATCAAATACCGCAAAGCTGTTGTATTTAATCCAATCCCCAAGATTTATATAGCGGCTGGTCTCGCTTAATTTATAATCGAGGGCAAAATGCCTGTGGCCAAAAATGAAAAAATCGTAATGCTTTTTTGCAAGCATTTCTTTACAATATATAATCAGCCATTCTTTATCTTCTCCTAAAAAATCTTCATCGGTTTTGCCTGTAGCAGCCCTGCTTTTCCGGCTCATGTAATCAGCCATGCCAATGCCGGCAGATGGATGCAATGCACCAAAAAGCATTTGCGACAATTTATTCCTGAAAATTTTCTTCATGAATTTATAACGGTGATCGCCGGGCCCGAGGCCATCGCCGTGACCGACTAAAAAATTTTTTCCATAAAATTCAAATTCATGAGGTTCGTGAAACACTTCAATGTTCAGCTCCTCCTCAAAGTATCCATTCATCCACATATCATGATTGCCGACGAAAAATTTTATGACGATTCCACTATCTGTCAATTCAGCCAGCTTTCCTAAAATTCTTACAAATCCTTTTGGAACTACCTTTTTATATTCATACCAAAAGTCGAAAAGGTCACCCAAAATAAATATATGCGAAGCGTTATTTTTTATTTCATCCAAAAATCCCACGATTCGTTTTTCCCTGATTAGGCTGCTTGCATGGTCAGGAGCGCCGAGATGGAAATCGGAAAGGAAATATATTTTTTTGCCGGTGTTAGCTTGCATGATTTACAAAAAGAAATTAAAAGATTTCATCTGCTATTTCTTCTTTAGTTTTTTTAAAGTGCACTGCAACTTCAAGAAGTATCGATGATAATGTTCCTAATCTAATTGGGTCATGATTAGGAATAGTAATATGATGCTCACCGTCAAGAAAAGTAGTTAATCTAATATGACTTCCTTTTTGACGTGTAATTTCGTAATCGAATTTTTTTAAGAGTTTGATTAATTCTTTTGAAGATATATCTCTTGGAAGTCTCATACCGCGATTACTTCTTCTTTAATCATGTGCAGGCGAATTAACTTTGGCCTTTTATTTTCTTCAAAATGGCATTCAACTGCTTCTTTAATATTTTTTTTTGTTTCTTCCAGTGTATCGCCTTCGGTAAAAATGGCTTCTCCAATTGCCCTGGCAGTATATCCTCCCTCCAATGCTTCTTCAACCAAAAATATTATTTCATTCATTTCCTTTTATTTATTTCTATAAAGTTAATGTAAATCTTAAAAGAGATTTTTAATTAAAAGACTCATCAATCAAAAATAAATAAACTTCTTTAGGCCCGTGAACACCAACCACAAGAGTTTTCTCAATATCAGCAGTACGGCTCGGCCCTGCCGCAAAAGTTATAAAAGAAGGAAGAGAATTGCCATATGCGGTTTTTAATGATTTAAGTGCATCTCTTGTTTCATAAACAAGCTGGTTAATATATGCAATACAAATATGAACCGGGGCATATGCGCTAACGGTTCGCCCACTTTCTTGTGCCGACGTCATAACGATGGCGCCTGTGCGTGCAATAAGATATTTACATGTTGTAACAGCAGCGTCGCATTCAGATAAAGTAGATTGGTTGAGCTTAGGAAAGTTGCCGTCATTAAATATTTTTAATAATTGATCTTCTTTGCAGAAAATGTTCGCCCATTTTTTTGCCGAAATTAATTGTTGTACCTGCAATTTCATATCTGCTTCGCTTACGCAAAATGCAAACTTGCCCAAAAGCTTTGTAAACTCTTCTGCAAATATTATTTCAAGTTCTTCTTTTGGCTGCGGGAATATTGAGTTTGTTCCTTCACTTCCGGGAAAAGGCAAAGGCACCGGATTGCTCAGTGCCTCTCTTATTTTTTTTAAAATTTTTTCTTTTGAAGAAGAAACCTTCATCGTCTTATCATTTTTAGGAAAGTATTGTTAAGAGATTACGCCAGGAATTGGCGGATCTATAATTGCTTCCTTAGGATTGTCAACAAAATCAAGAGCTTTCTTGTCTTCATAAGGGCGTTTGCCGATTAGTTCTTCGACATCACTTTGAAACAATACTTCTCTTTTCAACAATTCTTTCGCTATAATTTCTACTTCTTTTTTCCTTTGTATGAGTAATTCTTTTGTTCTCACAAAAGCCATTTCAATTAATTTTCTAACCTCTTCGTCTATCATTTTACCGGTTTCTTCACTAAATGGTTTCGTAAACATATTGTCCTGTTGCGGATCGTAAAAGCTAACGTTACCCACTTTCTCATTCATTCCATAAACAGTTACCATTGCATACGCCATCTTTGTAATCTGCTGCAGGTCGTTGCTTGCGCCTGTTGATATTTTACCAAAGAAAATGGTTTCAGCCGCTCTCCCACCCAGCGTCATGCAAATTTGGTCGAGCAACTGATCTGTGTTATAAAGATATTGTTCCTTGGGAGTGTATTGCGCATAGCCCAACGCTGCCGTTCCTCGTGGCACGATGGTAACTTTTAACAGGGGGTAAGCGTGTTCAAGAAACCAACCACAAATTGCGTGGCCGGCTTCGTGATAGGCAATTATTTCCTTTTCTTCTGGTAGTATTATTTTATTTTTCTTCTCCAATCCGCCGATTACCCTGTCAATAGCATCCTGAAAATCGCTCATATCTACCGCCTCTTTGTTCTTGCGTGCGGCAATCAACGCCGCTTCATTACATACGTTCGCAATGTCTGCTCCCGCAAAGCCAGGAGTTTGTTCAGCCAGCTTATGTACGTCGAGTGTTTGGGAAATTTTTATCGGTAACAAGTGAACTTTAAATATCGCTTCACGTCCGACCAGGTCCGGACGATCGATTGTAATCTGCCTGTCAAACCTTCCAGGCCTGAGCAATGCATTATCCAATACATCAGGACGGTTGGTAGCAGCTAATATTATAATACCAAGGTCGGTTCCAAATCCATCCATTTCAACAAGCAACTGATTAAGTGTATTCTCTCTTTCATCATTACTCATCATCATATTTTTACCCCTGGCACGGCCAATGGCATCTATCTCATCAATAAAAATAATACAAGGCGCTTTTTCTCTTGCCTGTTTAAAAAGATCACGTACGCGGCTTGCACCAACACCTACAAACATTTCCACAAAATCACTGCCACTTAGGCTGAAGAACGGTACTTGTGCTTCACCAGCCATTGCTTTGGCTAAAAGAGTTTTACCGGTTCCGGGCGGCCCTATCAGCAATGCACCTTTGGGAATTTTTCCACCAAGTGCAGTATATTTTTTAGGCGTCTTAAGAAAATCGACAATTTCCATTACTTCCACCTTAGCTTCATCAAGGCCGGCAACATCCCCGAAATTAATGTTCACTCTGGCGCCCTTATCAAAAAGGGTGGCTTTGGATTTACCAATGTTGAAAATGCCTCCGGGTCCGCCACCGCCACCACCGGCACCCACTTTCCGCATCATCATAATAAACAATAAACCTATTAATAGAATTGGCAGAAGGGTGCTAACTATCTGGCCAAACAACTCGCCTTCGTCGCCGGGTTTATCGGGAACTTGTTTAACATCCGGATTTTCTTTATAAAACTGCAGCATGTCGGCGGCAAAAGCTTCATCTTTTATTATTGGAAAATATGCCTGTGGCTCAGGCATTTTTTTTACCGCATCATAATCAGATCCAAAAACCTTCCTTGTAAAAATCGGATTTACTTTCAATTGCCTGAGGTTTGATAGATACTCTGACTATTTTCTTATTGCCAACCGTTTTTATCTGGTCAACATCACCCTGCTTAAGCATAGTGAAAAATTGAGTATTTCAATTTCAACACCGCTGCTTGATGTACCCCTATACCAGTTATAGCCAATAATGCTCGCAAAAATAATTCCGTAGATCCAGTAAATGCTAAGCCTTGGCCGCTTTTTGGGATCCTCTTCGGGATTTTTATTGTTGTTTATAGGATTCAATCTTTTTTGTATTGTTTTCTTTTTCTGATCTTCGGTTGCCATATATAATTGCCTCGCAATATTTTAATTGTATTGCCGGTATCTACCCGTTTTTTTATAGTTTAAATGACGAATGTCTTGATTTATTATTTTATAATTTATAATTTTTGTTTTTTGATTTGTTAATGTTCCATTGCTGAAGCATCACTCCACATTTCTTCGAGCCTGTAAAATTTTCTTGGTTCCGGAAGCATTACATGAACAACAGCATTAACGTAATCTATCAAAATCCATTGTTCTCCCTGCCTTCCCTCGTGCTTATACGGCAGTTCCCCGCATTTTTTTTTAACCTCCATTTCAACAGAATCCGCAATGGCTTTAAGTTGTATGTTATTAGAAGCTTCACAAATAATAAAAAAATCAGAAACGGCTTCAGGAATTTTCTTTAAATCAAGGCTAACAATTTTTTCGCCTTTTTTTTCCTGTATAGCATGTATTATGGTTTTGAAGATTTTGCTATTTCTTGTTAATCTTGTAAGAGACGATTTTTTTCTTGAATCCAATACGGTTAAATTATTCAAATGTTATTCATTTTAAGTAAATCCTAAATACTTCCGGTACTTAGAAAATAATTTTATTACGGTAGATTGCAGTTTTGTACAAACTTTTTATCAATCTTCCTTATCAAAAATACTAATTCTTTATCAATCGTTTTTTAATGCCCGGCATCCCAAATAAATTGATAATTCTTGAAAAAGTGGATAGTACCAACAACTATGCCATGGCAATGGTTCAAAACGGGGAAGCAAAAAGCGGTACCGGCGTATTTGCAAAGGAGCAAACCGCTGGAAAAGGCAGGAGAGGAAAGACATGGAACAGTAAAAGTAGTGAAAACATAATACTTACAGTTACAGTGCAAATGCAGTGGCTGCCTGTGCAGCATCAGTTTCAGCTAAGCGTAGCGGTAGCGCTTGGATGCCTTGACTTCTTTTCCAGATATATCAAAGAAAATATTAAAATAAAATGGCCCAACGATATTTTTATTAATGACAGGAAGGCAGGTGGGATTCTTATAGAGAACGCAATAAAAGGCAGTTTATGGCAGTGGGCAATTATCGGTTTGGGGCTTAATATTAACCAGGAAGATTTTGATGAAAAAATAAAAGCGGTTTCTTTAAAGCAAATAACCGGGTTAAATTATGATGTTATCGAACTTGCTGTTGAGCTTCTTGAAACCGTTATAAAAAGAATTAATCAATTAAAAGCCGGCGAATTTGACAACCTGCTTTATGAATATAATGAGAATTTATTTTGCCGTGATAAAACTGCCAAACTAAAAAAAGGAAATATTGTCTTTGAAACAAAAATAAAAAAAGTTAACTCTTTTGGTGAGCTAATAACCAAAGATGCGATTGAGAGGAGATTTGAATTTAATGAAGTTGAATGGTTAGGAATTTGAAAGACTAACGGCAACTTTTATTTCAGAATTTGGTGTTTTAATATTCACAAAAAATGGATTTTAAAAACCGCCGAAAAAATTCCGTTATTGACGTTACAAAGTATGTGAAAAATCTTTTGCTGATTTTGCAGTAATTTCACCACTCAATTTTATAAAAAAAAACTGAAAATATTTTATGGCGAAAGCGATAAGAATGCCTCTTTTGAGTGATACTATGACTGAAGGAAAAATTATTCAATGGAATAAAAAAGTAGGCGATAAAGTAAAGAGTGATGATACAATTGCTGAAGTGGAAACTGATAAAGCAACTATGGAAGTTGTGGGTTATGAAGAAGGAACGCTTTTGTATATCGGCATAAAAGAAGGTGAGGCGGCTAAGGTAAATGATATTATTGCTATCGTCGGTAAAGAAGGAGAAGACTATAAATCCCTTTTGGAAGGGGATGGAGATAATTCAGATAAAACAGAAAAAAGAAACAGCAAAAAAAGAGCCCGAACAAAAACTTAAAGGGGAGCCAAAAGGAAAAGGCGGCGAAAATAAAGCTGCCGCGGAATTACCAAAGGACGCAAAAGTAATACGCATGCCTCTTTTAAGCGACACGATGACGGAAGGAAAAATAGTTCAATGGAATAAAAAAGTGGGCGATAAAGTAAAGAGTGATGATTCCATCGCCGAAGTTGAAACCGATAAGGCAACGATGGATGTGGTGGGATATGAAGAAGGAACTCTTTTATATATTGGTGTAGAGGCAGGGCAGGCAGCAAAAGTAAATGAGATCATCGCTATTGTTGGAAAAGAAGGCACCGATGTAAGTGCTTTTGTAAACGCTGAAAAAAATAAAGGTGCCGATGCTTCAGCGACAGCATCAAAAGAGGAAGTTAAACCTGAAGCAATTTCAGGAAGCGCTTTTGAAAAAAATGAAGGGGAAGCGGTAGGGGCCGATTCATCTTCTGAAGGAGGAAGGGTAAAAGCATCACCACTTGCCAAAAAATTAGCAGCCGATAAAGGCATAGATATTTCGAAAATACAGGGTACAGGTGATGGTGGAAGAGTAGTTAAGAAAGATGTAGATTCCTATAAGCCAGCGCCGGTTCAGGCTAAAGAAGAAACCAAAAAAGCTGCACCTGAGGCTAAACCAGTTCAGCCATTTGAGCAAACGGGCAAAGAAAGCTTTGTAGATATTCCCAATACACAAATGCGTAAAACCATTGCAAGAAGGTTGGGAGAAAGTATGTTTAATGCGCCGCATTTTTACCTTACCATGGAAATTAACATGGATAATGCAATGAGCTCACGGGTAGCCATAAACGAAATTAGTCCCGTAAAAATTTCTTTTAATGATATGGTAATAAAAGCCTGTGCTATGGCTTTGAGACAGCATCCTGCAGTTAATAGCAGCTGGATGGGCGAATTTATCCGTCAAAATAAACATGTACATATTGGTTCAGCAGTTGCTATGCCCGATGGTTTAATAGTTCCTGTAATACGATTTGCTGATCAAAAATCATTATCTCAAATTGGATCTGATGCAAAGGGTTTGTATGATAAAGCCCGGAATAAAAAATTGCAGCCCGATGAATTTAGCGGAAATACTTTTACAGTTTCTAACCTCGGGATGATGGATATCGAAGATTTTACAGCTATAATAAATCCACCGGACAGTGCCATACTTGCCGTTGGCCGCATTAAAGAAATTGTTGTGAAAAAAGGCGATGGATTTGGTGTAACTAATGTTATGAAAGTAACTTTAAGTTGCGACCACCGGAGTGTGGATGGAGCCGTGGGTGCAGCTTTCCTTCAAACTTTCAAAAAATTTATGGAGAACCCTGTTACGATGTTGGTGTAAGTGTTCAGTATGAATAAATATAATTTTTTTGGAACTATTGCTGTTGCTGGAATAATTATTTATGCCCTCGGTGTTTGGGCAAAAATAACGCATCAATCGTGGGCAGATGAGACAATAACCGTTGGACTTATTTTTGGAGCTATTGGCTTATCAGCCTTCGTATGGTTCTTGTTTATGTGGTTGAAAAGAAGATCGAATTAAGATCTGTACTATTTTCACTTAGATAGAAAATTCATTTAAATTTAGGAGTGAATAAAAGTCTCCATTCTACACTTCAGCTTCTGCGTTTTCATTTTTCTTTTTTTTTAATGCCCGTTTATTTTTTTGCATTAAGCCAGGTAAATAAAATTAATTGGTTTGATGCAGCGTTGGTGTTTGTTATACTTCATTTGTTAGTGTATCCTGCGAGTAATGGATACAATAGTTATATGGACCGGGATACATCACCAATTGGTGGTTTGAAAAATCCGCTGCAGCCAACCAAACAATTATTTTTTGTTACTGTTTGCATGGATGTAACTGCAGTGCTTTTAAGTTTTTTCGTATCGTGGTTATTTGCTGCTGGAATTTTTTTGTACATCGTGGCATCGAGGGCGTATAGTTACAGAAAGATAAGGTTAAAAAAATATCCAGTAATCGGGTATTTAACTGTGGTGATTTTCCAGGGAGCAGTAGCTTTTTTTTTGGTTTATCATGGTGCAGATAGCAACCACACGATTCACGTGCCCGTTATTTCTATGGTAGCCTCAAGCTTGTTAATTGGTGGCTTTTACCCGCTAACCCAAATATACCAGCATGAAGAAGATTTAAAAGATGGGGTAAAAACAATTAGCTATAAATTAGGCTATGCCGGTACGTTTATTTTTACTGGCATTATATATGTACTGGCTTTTTGCGCATTAGGTCTGCAATTTTTTTTAAACCTGGAAGGGACTGGATTTTTCATTTTGCAAATCTTTATGCTGCCGGTGCTCGTATATTTTTTTGTGTGGTTCAGAAAAGTTTTAAAAAATAAAAATGAGGCTAATTTTAAGAACACAATGCGGATGAATTTGTTAGCTTCTGTATGTACCAATCTTGGTTTTATAACACTTTTAATATTGCACCTTATTGAGTAAAATAGTTTCCATAGGTACAGCAGTTCCGTCTTTCAGGCACAATCAAAAAGATATTTTGTCTTTTATGCAGAACGTGTATGCAATGAATGAAGTTGACAAAAGGAAACTGAAATTTTTATATAATCAAAGCGCTATTGATACGAGGTATTCTGTTTTACCCGATTATAGTCTTAATGCGTGCGATTGGGAATTTTATCCCGCTACGGAAAACCTGGAACCATTTCCCGATCTTGAACTCAGGATGAAATGGTTTAATAAAACTGCTCCCGCTCTTACGATAAATGCCATAGAAAATTGCATAGAAAATAAAATTGACAGGAAGGAAATAACACATTTAATTACTGATAAGCTGTACAGGATTAAGTGCACCCGGGCTGGATTTGCAAGTGGTGGAAGCAATGAATTTGTCGCCGGATATTTTCAGAACATCGGTAAATTTTATGGGATGTTACGCTGCAATTCATGGACTTAAATTAGCAGATGCTTTTTGCCGACAAGATAAAAGTGCAAAAGTATTAATCGTGTGCACTGAGCTTTGTACGCTGCATTTTCAAAAGGAAAATACAATAGATAATATTGCATCCAGCTTGCTGTTTGGAGATGGCAGTGCTGCAGTATTGGTTATGCACGACGACGTCAAGGAAGACGGATTAAGAATAAATAATTTTTACAGCGAAATTGCATTTAAAGGAAAAGAAGACATGAGTTGGCAGATTTCTTCTTCAGGGTTTTTAATGACATTATCCGGTTACGTACCAGATCTCATTGAAGAAGATTTTAATAAACTCCTTACCAATGCTTTGAAAAATGCCGGTTATAATATGGCCGATATTTCTCACTGGTGCATGCATCCCGGCGGAAAAAGAATTCTTAATGCTATCGAAAAAAGCATCAATATAACTTCAGAAGATTTGAAACATTCTTACAGCGTATTAAAAAATTATGGCAACATGTCTTCGCCTACTATTTTATTTGTGCTGAAAGAAATTATGGATTCAATTAAAAAGAATGAAGAGAGGAAAGCCAACATTTTTGGTGCTGCATTTGGCCCTGGCCTTACATTAGAGACATTTATTTTATCTGATGATTGATTACACCCGTCGTTCATATAAAAAAGAATTGCTCGACAACAGCGGTATTCCTTTTAAGGATATAGCTGAAAACATGAAGGAGCTTGATTTTATCAACACACATCTTGGTGGCCACTCAATAACATTAAAAGGGTTTAAAAAACTTGCAGTTAACAAAAACAAAATTGCTGTGTGCGAAATAGGTTGCGGCGGTGGCGATAATATAAAACACTTGCAGCATTTTGTATCAAGAATAAAATAGACACAGAATTTATAGGAATTGATATAAAGCCGGATTGCATTGAATTTGCAAAAAAAAAGGCAGTGTTTAAAAATGTCCAATTCATTGTTTCAGATTACAAGCTTGTAAATTTTGAAAACAAAAACCTGACATAATTTTTTCTTCACTTTTTTGTCATCACTTCACAGACGATGAACTTATAAAAATGCTGCAATGGATGAAAGAAAATGCAAAGCTGGGATTTTTTATAAATGATTTGCAGCGTCATCCGTTAGCATATTATTCTATAAAATATATCACCAAGTTTTTTTCCAAATCTTACCTTGTAAAAAATGATGCGCCGCTTTCTGTTTTGAGAGGATTTAAGAAAGATGAATGGAAAGGCATCTTTGAGAAGGCAGGAATTATCAATTATTCCATCCAATGGAAATGGGCGTTTAGGTATTTAATAATTGCTCCGAACACTTAAACTAAAATCAAATCTGTTAAAGAAATTGAGCAGTGCAATTACAAATAGAGGATTAGATATCGGCTCAAATATATTTGATGTAGGTGTTGTTGGTGGCGGACTTGCGGGGCTTTCACTTTCAATTTTGTTGGCTAAAAAAAATTATAAAGTAATTTTATTTGAAAAGGAAAAATATCCTTTTCATCGCGTATGCGGTGAATACATTAGTCTCGAAAGCTGGAAGTTTATCGAAAGCCTGGGGCTTAAATCTATTCGAACTTAATTTACCAATCATAAAAAACTTAATTGTTTCTTCTCCTAACGGGAAATGCATAAACGCAAATCTTGACCTGGGAGGTTTCGGTATAAGTCGTTTTTTTATTGACAATGAATTAAAAAAAATTGCAATAAAAAATGGAGTAACTGTTTTGGAAGAAACTAAAGTGAATGAAGTTGTTTTTAATGATGAAAAGTTTGCAAGTAAAATATAAAAGTGAATCTGCTACTTGTACCATTGTTGCCGCATGCTTTGGCAAACGAAGCAATCTCGATGTAAAGTGGGCGAGGGAATTTGTTAGGAAAAAGCCGGGAAAACTTAATAACTATATTGGCGTAAAGTACCACGTTAAAACATCAGTCCCAGCTGATACAATTGCTTTACACAATTTTAAAAATGGTTACTGTGGAATTTCGAAAGTGGAAGGTGATGCTTATTGCCTTTGTTATTTAACTACAGCACAAAATCTTAAAAACAACAATTCCATAAAAGAAATGGAACAAAATATTTTGTTTCAAAATCCTTTTCTCAAAAAGATTTTTACTGAATCGGAATTTCTTTTTAAAGAGCCGGTAACAATTTCTCAAATTAGTTTTGAAAGAAAAACCCTTGTGCAAAACCATGTTTTAATGTTAGGAGATGCAGCCGGAATGATAACGCCACTTTGTGGTAACGGAATGAGTATGGCGCTTCATTCTTCCAAGATCGCTTCGGCATGTATTGAGGATTATTTAAATAAAAAAATTACCAGGCTGGAAATGGAAAATCAGTATCGGCAACAATGGAAAGAATAAATTTGGCAGGCGCATAAAAGCAGGACGCATCATCCAAAAAATGTTTGGGAAAGAATTTACGACCAATATATTTATAAGTTTGCTAAAGCCTTTTCCCTTCCTGGTTAATAAGATTGTAAAAGCAACTCATGGTAAGGAGTTTTAGTAATTTTGTGATCGCGATGTATCAACATTCAATCATATTGTTTGATGGTGTTTGCAACCTGTGTAATGGTGCCGTTCAGTTTGTTATAAAACGGGATAATAAGAACCAGTTTCTTTTTGCTTCCTTACAATCACAAGAAGGGATAGAAATACTTAGGGAATACAATTTACCATCAAATAAAATGAACTCTTTTTTTCTTGTTGACAATGGAACGGTTTATGACAAGTCAACTGCTGCATTGAGGGTTTTAAAAAAATTGAAAGGGCTTTGGCGTATATTTTACATCTTTATTATAGTTCCAAAATTTATAAGAGACGGTGTTTATAATTGGATTGCAAAACACCGTTATCAATGGTTTGGACGAAAAGATGAATGTATGATTCCAACCCCTGAACTCAAAGCAAAATTTTTGAATCAATAATTGTATGCCTAATAAAAAAACATTGGTGCTTGGAGCTTCGACTAATCCTTCCCGTTATAGTTACCTGGCTCTTAACGCACTGCAATCTAGAGGACATGATGTAACGGCGATAGGCAAACGCTCCGGCAAAGTTGGCAAAGTTGAAATTGAAACTAAAGAGAAAGATATAGAAGGACTTGATACTGTTACACTTTATCTCAATCCTTTAAATCAAAAACAATACTACAATTATATACTATCGCAGCATCCAAAACGAATTATTTTCAATCCGGGAGCAGAAAACGACGAACTTTTCTCTTTAGCCAAAGAAAATGGAATTCTTCCCCAGGAGGCATGCACGTTGGTTTTACTTAGCACCGGACAGTATTAATACTAACGCATTTCGAGTACTTTTTCCCTCATTTACGTTCATTGGAATTTTTTTCAGTTTTAGTATAATTTTTTATACATAAGCATCGTTTTAATAATTGTCCGATAGAACTGAAACCGAAAATTCCAAACCATGAAAACCACATCCAGGCTGCTTGCTCTATGCATTTTGCTAAGCTTAACCTTTACTTACCCAGGCACAGATAGCATCATCTGCAAAACCCAATTTGTTTACTAGTTTTTCAGCAAACGTTCCGGCTTCGGTTAATGAACTTGATAAGGCTTTCATTGCAACACCAGGTTCTTCAATCCAATTCAATTTTGCAAATAAACTTCCATTTATGGAGTGGTGCTTTCATCGGTTCAGCGATACAGTAATTTGTCAAGCGTTATAATTAAATCATCGTTGCTGCAGAATGCTTTGCTTTCTATTTCAAGAAGAATAAATGATGATAATTCGATCACTTATGTTGGCCGCATTATTAATGAAAAATATGCCGATGGATATGAATTAATAAAAGATAAGGCAGGCAATTATTCTTTTAATAAAATTAAGACGCAGGATCTTATACAGGATTACTAATTGAGAAGTCTACTTACAATTTTTCTAAAAAGGAACCCTAAAATCCGTACTATGAAAAAACTTTTTGCACTATTAATACCGTTACTGATATTACTTTCAATGAAAGCAACTTGTCTTCCTATAATGAGCAGTTTACCTTCAGCAAAAGCTACTATTTTTTTAGATTTTGATGGTCAATATGTGCAATCGACTTCATGGAATGGCGGTATGCCTTTAGCCTGTGCACCATCTGGTTTAAGCGATGCCCAGATCGTTGAAATATTTAACCGTGTATCAGAAGATTACCGGCCTTTTAATATAGATATTACTACCGATTCAACCGTGTTTTTAGCCGCTCCTCTCACACAAAGAATCAGGATAATCATTACACCTACAAGCGGATGGTACACCGGCGTCGGAGGTGTTTCTTATACAGGTTCATTTACCTGGGGAGATGATACTCCGGGATTTGTTTTTCCGGACAGGCTTGGCCCAAATAATACAAAGATGGTTGCAGAGTGTTGCACTCATGAAAGCGGCCATACTGTTGGGCTGTCTCACCAGGCAAAATATGATAGCAATTGTAATTTACTTGCTACCTATAACTTAGGAGCGGGTAGTGGCGAAACGGGTTGGGCTCCAGTGATGGGTAACAGTTATTACGAAAATTTTTCCGGCTGGTATAACGGACCAACACCATACGGGTGTGCAGCCGACCAGGATGCTCTTTCAATTATAACATCGCAAAATGGTTTTACTTATCGTGTTGATGACCATAGCGATGATCCAAATGTAAATCCAACATCTGTTTCTATAGATCACCAATTATTTGCCGATAGTGGTATTATCACAACTTCTACTGATAAAGATGTTTTTAAATTCAATCTAACGGAAGCTGGCCAATTGCATATTAATGCTACGCCATTTTCTGTTGGCCCAAATAATGCTGGGGCAGATCTTGACGTAAAGCTGGAGTTGCTAAATTCATCATTACAGGTAATGCAAGTGTACGACCCCTTGGATATTCTAAATGTAACGGTTGACACAGTCTTAAATTCAGGTGTGTATTTTTTAGTGGTTGAAGGTTCAGGTAATGCAAACACATCTGATTATGGAAGCCTGGGATCTTATAATGTTTCCGGAAGTTTTTCTCCTTTATTTACAACACCAATCAAGGCTGTAGAACTTGCAGGAAAAGCAGACAACAACAAGCATATTTTAAATTGGAATATTATTTCGGATGAACCCGTAAGCAGTTTAACGCTGGAGAGTTCTGTTAACGGCTCAAACTTTACAACTCTTACCAAATTGCCATTGGGCTCAACAAGCTATAGCTATACTCCTTTAACAACGGCTAATGTTTACTATCGTGTTAAGGCAGTATCGGCAACAGACCAGGCAATTTATTCAAATGTGATTGCGTTAAAGTCAAATGGCTGCGCAACAAATTATTTAAAGTATCCACAATGGTGTACAGCCAGGTTACTGTAGAAGCCGCAGAAGACTATGAATACAAACTGGCTGACATGAGCGGAAGAATTATGCAAACCGGAAAAGGAAAAGCCGGCACAAACAATATTAATATAAGTAACAGCCCTAACGGGATCTACCTGATGCAAATAATAAGTACTAATCAAAGACTGACAGAAAGAATTGTAAAACTGTAAGGTAGATTCATGTGTAAGTTAAGGGTCAGCGTTAGGGGCTGGCCCTTTTTTTTGCCCATACACAACCCGAAAAAAAACGCATCTAACAGTAAATGTTAAACGCTGATGCATGCGGTTAAATAATTATTAATAAACATATTTGAATCCTTTGTTGCAGGAATTTCGGTAATTTTAAAAAACCTTAATTTATGTACTGGAGAAAATTTAATGGAGATGTTATCGATCTTCCCATAAAAGGAGCAGTAGAACTGGCCATCCAGAGAGAAACAAATGCCGGGTACAAATTAAAAGTTTGTATCGGCACCGACAGCCAGGTAAAAGGCGCGGATACAGAATTTGCAACCGTAATTGTTTTTCTTCGTGAAGGACATGGAGGATTTATGTTTATTCACAACGATAAAACAAAAGTTGTGTACAGCATTAAAGAACGTATGCTGGTGGAAGTTGCCAAAAGTATTGAGATTGCTTATGAGCTCTGCGACTTATTTACAAAGTATGATGTTGACATGGAAGTTCATGCCGACATAAATACTAATCCCCATTTTAAAAGTAATGAAGCCTTGCGTGAAGCAATGGGTTACATTCTCGGAATGGGCTTCGCTTTCAAGGCCAAACCAGAAGCATTTGCGAGCAGTAGCTGCGCAAATAAAATGGTTAACTGATCTTTTTTAATGTATTGATGGTTTCCAATTTTATTGGAAAAGAAATTCTATCCCCTTATACTTTTTTAAATTGAAATTTTTACGATTTTCCTACTTCACTAGTTTTATTCATTTCATTGATCAGCTCTAAAATTTTTGTCCTGCCTGTTTTTTTTACAGAGCTTGTAATAAATTGTTGTGGTAAAAATTGTTGTGTACTTCTGAGGCTTTCCAAAAATAATTTTACATTCTTACTTACTATTGCTTGTTTTTCTTTATCAGATTTTGTAAAAACAATACTGTAAGGAATTTGCCATAACAAAAGTTTTTTTATGAAATCAAGATCCAGCTTTTGAGGAGCTATGTCTTGAATCTATCAATACAAAAACATTGGTAAGATTGTTCTCTTTTGCGAAGATAATTTTCAATCATCTGTTCCCATCTTCGTCTGCTGCTTTGCGATATTTTAGCAAAACCATAACCTGGCAAATCGACAAGATACCATTTCGTTTCATTGAATTCTCCTGCTTTTCTTGTACTTGTGATTTCAAAGTGATTGATCATTTGTGTTTTCCCGGGAGAATTAGAAGTTTTTGCAAGCTTATCGTTATTGCAAAGCATATTTATAAGCGATGATTTGCCAACATTACTTCTGCCGATGAATGCGTATTCCGGCCTATCCGGTACCGGGCACTTTTCAAAGATGGGCTGCTGATGAGATATGTTGCTTTTTTAATGTGCATTAGGTCTGCAATATACGTTTTGTATTATGGGCTTTAAATTTTTCGAAGTCAAAAAAATAAAATCAAAATTAAAAGTGAAAGAATGGATATTAGGGCGGCTAATAAAATCAAAAAACTATCTTTGGGGCGATGAACACATACAGTCACGACGCTATTGTTCCTTTCAAAGACTCCCGGGAAAGCAAGAAGAAGCAGGTAGAAAAAATGTTTGATAAAATTGCTTTCCGGTACGATTTTTTGAATCGGTTTTTGAGTGCCGGTATCGATGTAAGTTGGCGCAGGAAAGCGATAAAAGAACTTGTATCGATTCATCCTAAAAATATATTGGATGTGGCCACCGGCACAGGAGATTTTGCAGTTACCAGTTATAAAATCTTAAAACCCGAACAAGTAACCGGAATTGATATAAGTGATGGTATGCTGGAGATTGGGCAGAAAAAAGATAAAAAAATTGGCGCTCGAAGGCCAAATTCAGTTGTTAAATGGAGATAGTGAGGCAATTTTCTTTGATGACAGTTCGTTTGATGCAGTGACGGTGGCATTTGGTGTAAGAAATTTTGAAAATCTTGAAAAAGGGCTTTCCGAAATACACAGGGTATTAAAGCCGGGAGGGAAATTAGTTGTGTTGGAATTTTCAAAACCGAACTACGCCGGTAATAAAAAATTTGTATAATTTTTATATGAGATTTGTTACACCAAAAATTGGCAAACTAATTTCGAAAAACAATGAAGCCTATCAATATTTAAATGACTCTGTTCAGAAATTTCCGGAAAAGGAAAAATTCATTCAAATTTTAAACCAGCTAAAATATAGACACAGTTTCTACAAAACATTGAGTTTAGGAATATGCACCATTTATTGCGGCGAAAAATAATTGTACTGGTACTTTCATTCGTGTTTTGTTCAACTGCGTCCATGGCACAGTTACGTGATGCCATTAACCAGGAAGGGCATGATGATAAACCTTATCATTTTGGAATCAATCTTGGTTACAACAAATCTCATTTTAATTTTACCCATCATCCCACGTTTTTAGAATCTGATACTATCATGGATGTTGAAAGCATTAACAGTTCCGGCATCAATTTGGCATGGTTGGTTAATCTGCGAATGAGCAATCATTTTGATTTAAGAGTGCATCCGCTGGATCTCACGTTTTCTGAAAAATCATTCTTGTATGTTGAACGATATGCAGCAGACTCCCTTATTGAAAAGAAAGTGCAATCCATAACATTAAGTTTTCCTTTTCAAATTAAATTCAGCAGCGATAGAATAGATAACTTCAGAGTATATACTATTGCGGGTGGTAAATTTGATTATGATCTGGCGAGTAATGCCGGAGCACGCAAGGCGGAAGATTTGATAAAATTACATCCTTACGATTTTAGTGTTGAAATCGGTATTGGCTGCAATATTTACTTTCCTTACTTTGTTTTATCTCCGGAAATAAAGTTAAGCAGCGGCATGGTAAACCTGCATGACCGCGACCCATCGCTTCGTTATTCAAATGTAATTGACAAGATCAATTCCAAGATGATAACATTTTCACTAACGGTAGAATAAACGCTGATTTGCCAAAAACCTCATTCAGGTTGAAATCGTGGAATTTTCTTTTTAAAATTTACTAACGATAACAGAAACAATTAATCTAAGTTCCCCTTCAGGTGACAGGGGTTAATAATCATATTCTCTCCTTGCAGCATTCCATCTTACGCCAATTCCAAAAACGTTGGTATTGCCAGAACCAAGCCACTGGCAGCAGAAGACTTTCGATATAAGTAAGAGGCTTCCATAAAAAGGTTTTCCCGGAGTTCATACGATAATGCCAATGATGCATTAAGTACTTTTATTTTATCGCCGGTACCAATAAAAAATCCATAATCCATTGGTCGGGTAGTATACAATTCAAAAGGATTGCTTCCGAAATTTTCTCCCGCTGAATCAAGTCCCTGGTAATAATAAATCATTCTTGCATTAATGTACCATTTTGGTGCCGGTTGATATTTTGCGATGCCGATAAATTCCTGGAAACCTGCACCCAGCGGGTGTGCCAGCGGTTGATTATAATGGGTGTAATCTGCGACAGAATCAAAATGAGAATAAGTGAAAGGCCTTACCCTGTTGGTTTCAAGTTGCAGGTCAAGATTCTTAATTGAAAATGCATCTACATATTTTGCACCAAGTTGATAGCCAAATTTGTTAGCCCAATAGCCATTGTTTTTTGTTATTTCTTTCAAAATAAATTCATCTAAAAGAAGTTGTCCATAAAACTGGAAATGATGCGCCACGTTAGCTTTAAAGTCAGCACCGGCAAATGCATTATCAGGGCTTCCCACTGTTCCCTCAATATGCCTTAGAAATATTATCGGATTCAGGTATTCCAAATCGAATATGTCTTTTCTTCCAAAAACAATACTTTCAAATAAACCAACATTCAGCCATTTGGTAATATTCATTTCCAGGTGATGCATGGCTGCATATTTTCTGCTGAGGAGAACATCGCCGTTTTTTACAAACTGTGGCATCAGCTCCATAAACAAATTTTGGTAATTGAATTTCCAGATTTTTGTATTCAATTTCAGAAACAGGTAACTGTCGCCAAAGTCGCTCAGGAAAAGGCTTCTGTAACCATCACCAATAAAATTTTTATCATAGCCAAATTGTATGTCAATATATTTTGTTGCATTAAAAGTTATATAACCCCTTGCATCAAAATAATCAAAGCCGGTTTTTTTAAAGGCTTTATAAAATCCAACTCCCGGTACTGCATGAAAGTAACTAACGCGGTCTTGAGCAAACAAAGGCATCCTCTCCTGGTTATCTGTTATAGTGGTAGAAAATCCAATGCGGTTGGCAATTCTCCCTCTTGCAGTTATCCCTCTTTTATTATAAAAAATATTTTCGCTGTTAGATGATTCTTTACTCATCGAATAAGATATAACAGGATTTAATGCAAGAAAAAAATCTTTCACATTCACTTCAAGAAGATTGGGTTTGGTAGTATAAAAACTTTTAAGAACCGGCTTCTTGCTAAGAAAACTTTCTTTTTCACCCGTTACCCATTCTGAATTATCCATAAGAATGCTGTGGATATTATATTCATCAATCTTAGTAAGATCAAGGCCGGCCCATCGGTTATCCTCTCCCGTTAGTGAATTCGGTGTACGCAACGCGGCCACTATCTAAAAATTCTGCTTCCTGAACAAGGTAGCGCCTGCTAAAAGGCTTTAATGTAGAATAATTATAATCGGTATTGTGGCCTTGTTTAATCTCCAGCCTGTCGATAAACTGGTATTCTTTCGAGCCTTCAGGTAAATAGGTTGTTTGAGCCTTTACGATAAACGGGCAAATAAATACCAGTGAGGTAATCAGGCTTTTTATAATTTGCATTGGGTTTGGTTCTTTATTATTAAATTTCAAGATATGCAAAATTATCTTTTAAAAAATATATCAATAGTTAATGAGGGTAAAATAGAATTGAAAACTATTTACCTTAAAAAAGGCCGCATTGAAAGGATCGATAATTCTTTTAATGTAAAAGAAAATGTGCGTTGAAATAAATGGTGAAGGAAAACATCTGTTGCCGGGTGTAATAGACGACCAGGTGCATTTTCGGGAGCCAGGTTTAACTCATAAAGCAACTATCTATACTGAAAGTAAAGCAGCTATTGCCGGTGGTGTTACTTCGTTTATGGAAATGCCCAACACCATACCCAATGCACTAACTGAAAAATTACTGGAAGATAAATATGAGATTGCAAAACACACTTCGTTGGCCAACTATTCTTTCTTTATGGGAGTTAGCAACACCAATGCCGATGAAGTTTTGAAAATGAATAAGAGAAAAAAGAGAAGTATGCGGTGTAAAAATATTTATGGGTTCGAGTACAGGAAATATGTTGGTTGACAGATGAATCACAACTCAACCGAATCTTTTCAGAAAGTGAGCTCTTGATTGCAACACATTGTGAAGATGAAAAAATAATTAAAGAAAATTATCAACGAATAAAAAGTGGAAAACAAATATTAGCACCTTCTGATCACCCATTGATAAGAGATGAAAATGCCTGTTTTCAATCTTCATCTTTTGCTGTATCGCTTGCCAAAAAATATGAACAGCAGGCTTCATATTTTGCATATTACCACAGAAAAAGAATTAGCACTTTTTACAAATGAAATTCCTTTAAAAGAAAAAAAGATTACTGCAGAAGTTTGCGTGCATCATCTTCATTTTACTGCGGATGATTATGAACAACTGGGTTATTTAATAAAATGTAATCCTGCGATTAAAGATGCAAAAAATAAAGCGGCTCTTTGGAAAGCCTTGCTGGATGACCGGTTGGATATAATTGCTACCGACCATGCGCCACATACATTGGAAGAAAAGGAAGGCCCCTACGAACATGCGCATGCCGGATTACCGCTGGTGCAACATCCATTATTGTTAATGCTTGAATATTACAAACAAGATAAGATTTCCCTGGAAAAAATTGTTGAAAAAATGAGCCATGCTGTGGCCGATTGTTTTAAAATTGAAAACCGGGGCTATATACGCGAAGGATATTTTGCCGATGTAGTTATGGTCGATTTAAATGCTGCAACAACAGTAACAAAAGAAAATATTTTATATAAATGTGGATGGAGCCCGTTAGAAGCAACATACTTTTCCCGCCGCAATTGTTCAAACTTTTGTAAATGGAAATTGTGTTTATACAAAACGATGATAATTATGGAAAGCACGTGTTTAGACGAATCTATAAAAGGGGAAAGGCTTTTCTTTAACAGGTAAGTCGATAAATAAAACTAATAAACTCAATTAACTCAACAACTTTCCAAGTTTAGATGGAAACAGACAAAACTACACTTAAATGATCTGGCAATTTTTCATCATGATGAAGAGTTTTCCATTTTTCATAAATTGAATTTTACCCGAACTGTTGGTGGCCGTGAAAATTTAAGACATATTTTTAGCTCATCTTTAAGAGATATTGCTTCCATTCAAAATGTGCAAAAAACATTACAGCTCATTCTTGAAAAAAAAGATGAATGGCCATTAATTATAAGCAATGGTTCCGTTTTGATGATTCATAAATTTTACGAAAGCAATATCGACGAGATTCCTGCCAGGCCTACTTCTTCCTCAGCCTATTTTTATAAAGTATTTCATGCACCCGATTTTTCGTTGGTAAAATATTCAATCGGCCATGCTTTTGATTTTATTAAAGGAATGCAGCAGATCATTAAAATTTTCATGACTGATGATGCACCTGAAAATTTGAAAAGAGATTTTGCAAAAGGCAGGTATTTTAATTGAAAAGCACCAATTGGATATTGTTGCTTCCAAAGAAAAGATGAGATGATCTTTCTATCCATGAGATGCTTGCATTGGCGCATTATATACGATATCATTTTAAACAAAATTTATTGGAGCTTATTGAAATTTATTACCAGTTGGATGCATGGTATGGTATGGCTATGGCAGTTGCTGAATACAAGTTGGTTTTCCCGGAGTTTGTTGCGTCGCAGGTGCCTGATCTTAAGGTAAAAGGCTTATATCATTTATTATTGAATAATCCGGTTGCGTACGATCTTGAACTGGACGTAAATAATAATTTTATTTTCTTAACCGGTGCAAACATGGCTGGCAAAAGCACTTTTATAAAAGCCGTTGGTGGCGCCGCTTTTCTTGCGCATATCGGCATGGGCGTTCCGGCAAAATCCATGGAACTTTCTTTATTCGATGGTTTGCTTAGCAATATAAATGTGGTTGATAATGTTGCCAAAGGGGAGAGTTATTTTTATAACGAAGTGCAAAGAATAAAAAATACAATTCTTAAAATTAATGATGGAAGAAAATGGTTGATCCTTATTGATGAATTATTTAAAGGAACCAATGTTCAGGATGCTATGAAATGCAGTACCGTTGTGATTGAAGGCCTTATCAAAATAAAAAGTTCTTTGTTTATTCTATCTACGCATTTGTACGAAATAGCTGAATCATTGAAAGAATATCCAAATATTAAGTTTAAATATTTTGAAACCAATGTTGAAGATGAACAACTATCGTTTAACTACAACCTTAAAGATGGAATCAGTAATGAGCGGCTTGGTTATTTAATTCTCAAAAGAGAAAAAGTTATTGATTTGCTTGAAAAGCTCTGAGCGGTATGTTATAATATTTATAACTTTTTTTCCTTTAGGAAATTTTTTTATGGAAATAATGAAAGTGAAAATAAGAAGGATAGGGAATTCAAAAGGAATTGTAATTCCGCAGAAATTTCTTAAAACATTACGAACCGACAAAGAAGAAATTGTGATTGAGGTAGATGAAAAGGGAATTTTATTGAAAAGCAATGTCCAATCTCCGCGTAAGGGATGGGCAAAGGCTTTTAAAAGGATGGCAAAAAATGGGGATGACACTTTGCTTATGCCTGATGTATTTGGAGATGAAATTTTCGAAAAGTGGAAATAAAACAATATGATATATTTTGGGTAAATCTCGATCCTACTATTGGTAAAGAAATGAAAAAGACGAGGCCATGCGTAATTATTTCTCCCGATGAAATGAATGACAATATAGGTACTGTAATAATCGCTCCACTAACTTCAACTATAAGATTATACCCATCACGCATAAATTATAAATTAGATGGAAAGCCTTGCACTATTGCTCTAGACCAAATCAAAACAATTGATAAAGGCAGGTTACAAAATAAAATGGCTCACCTTGGTATAATCACCATCAGGCAAATAAAACAAGCAATGGAAGATATTTTCTGTAAATGATTTCATGAGTTCATGTAATTAAAGTTTTTTGTACTCTTACTTAGAAAAAAAATTTTGCTAATTTCATTACATGTTAGTCAAAACTTTCGGCAGCGCTGTTTATGGAGTGGAAGCCATCACTATAACGGTAGAGGTAAACGTAAGTAGCGGAAAATTTACATCAATTGTGGGTCTTGCAGACAATGCTGTAAAAGAAAGCCTCGAGCGCATGGAGAGCGCTATCAAGGCCAACGGATATCATTTCCCAAGAACAAAAGTGGTTGTTAATCTTGCCCCTGCCGATATCAGGAAAAGCGGAACCGCCTTCGATTTACCAATAGCGATGGGAACATTAGGGGCAAGTGAGCAGTTGGAAAATGCAGAAAAACTTACTGATTATGTTATCATGGGCGAACTTAGTCTAGACGGCACCGTTAGACCAATAAAAGGGGCACTGCCAATTGCGATACAGGCACGTAAAGAAGGATTTAAAGGACTGATTCTTCCTAAAGAGAATGCCCGTGAAGCTGCCATGGTTAATAAATTAAATGTGTACGGTGTTGGCCACATTAACGAAGTGATTGATTTTTTTATTGATGAAAATTCTATAACGCCAACGGTTGTAAATACACGCGAAGAATTTGCGAATGCGCAAAGCGATTTTGAAATAGATTTTTGTGATGTAAAAGGACAGGAAAATATAAAAAGAGCTTTGGAGATTGCGGCGGCAGGCGGACACAATGCAATACTAATAGGTCCGCCGGGCGCCGGGAAAACCATGCTGGCAAAGCGTTTGCCAACGATACTTCCGCCACTTACTTTGCTGGAGGCATTGGAAACAACAAAAATTCACAGTGTTGCGGGCAAACTTCCGGAGAATGCGACACTCATTTCAAGGCGTCCTTTTCGTTCGCCGCATCACACTATTTCAGATGTGGCCTTGTTGGCGGTGGCGGCATTCCGCAGCCCGGAGAAATTTCTTTGGCGCATAACGGCGTTTTATTTTTAGATGAACTTCCTGAATTTAAAAGAACTGTGTTGGAAGTAATGCGTCAGCCGATGGAAGAAAGAAGAGTTATTATTTCAAGAGCGAAAGTTGCTTTGGATTTCCCATCAAGCTTTATGTTGATTGCCTCCATGAATCCATGCCCGTGCGGTTATTACAATCATCCTGAAAAAGAATGTACTTGTCCTCCGGGTGCTGTTCAAAAATATTTGAATAAAATCTCAGGGCCTTTATTAGACAGAATAGATCTTCATGTGGAAGTAACTCCTGTTGCCTTTAATGAACTTTCATCAAAACAGGAATTTGAAAAAAGTGAATCCATACGCATAAGAGTTATTAAAGCAAGGGAAAGACAAGCGGACAGATATAAAGACAATCCCGGCGTTTATTCCAATGCACAAATGAGCAGCAAGATGCTGAAAGAAATTTGTGTTATAACCCAGGCTGGCGCTAATTTATTGAAAGTTGCTATGGAAAAATTAAATCTTTCTGCACGTGCCTATGACAGAATTTTAAAAGTGAGCAGAACCATTGCAGACCTTGCAGGACAGCGATGATATAAAACCGGAACATCTTGCAGAGGCCATTCAATACAGAAGTTTAGATAGAGAAGGATGGGCGGGGTGATTTTAATTCAGATAAGGATAAATAAATCATTCACTTTTTCATAATTCCAAACTCTAAACACTTTTCCCGAAATTTGCAGATTCAATTTTATTAAATGAAGATATTATTATCATACATAAAACCCTATAAATGGCTGGTAGTTTTGGCGCTGTTTCTGGCTGCAGTAAACCAGGTGTTTTCACTATTTGCTCCCGCGATTACCGGTAGCATTCTTGATTTATTTGTTAATCATCCACATGTATTTCCCGACAAAACTGCAAGAACTGAACACGAATTTTTCTTTGGCAGAGGTCAATATCATGGTTTGTTATTCTTTCTTTTGCTGTTGATAGGTACTGCAATGGTGAGCCGTATTGCTAAAGCATTCCAGGATTATTTTTCCAATGTACTAATTCAGAAATTTGGTGCCACAATTTTTACAGATGGGTTGAAACATAGCATGAGGTTGCCTTACCAGGATTTTGAAGATCAGAGTAGTGGTGAAACATTATCTATTCTTACCAAAGTAAGAGCAGATACAGAAAAATTTATCACCAACTTTATAAATGTTTTTTTTGTAATTATTGTAAGCATTGTTTTTATTTCTATTTATGCATTCCGGTTGCATTGGGTAATAATGCCGGTATACACTATTGGAATTGTTGCAATAGCAGTTGTTACCAGTTTACTTAGCAGAAAAATAAAAGTCAATTCAAAAAAAAATTGTTAATGAAACAAATGCGTTAGCAGGCTCAACTACGGAGTCCTTAAGAAATATTGAATTGGTAAAAAGTCTTGGATTAACTAACCAGGAAGTGAACAGGCTCAATAATAATACATTTAAAATCCTTAAGCTCGAATTGCGTAAAGTAAAAAGCATCCGCACTATAAGTTTTATCCAGGGTACCATGGTCAATTTTTTGCAACAGTTAATTACGTTTACTTTGTTATGGCTGATATTTAAAAATGCTATTACCCCCGGTCAATATCTCTCATTGGTATTTTATAGTTTTTTTCTTTTTGCACCGATGCAGGAAATTGGTAACATCATTATTTCTTATCGCGAAGCAGAAGCATCCTTAAATAATTTTCATAACCTGATGTTGAAGGCGCCTGAGGTCAAACCGGCTAAACCGGAGCGCTATTAAAAATATAGAAGAACTTGAATTTATCAACGTAAAATTCAAACACCAGTCTGCACAACAGCCAGCTTTAAGCGATATAAGCTTTGATGTAAAGAAAGGAGAAACCATCGCATTCGTTGGCCCTTCGGGCTCAGGAAAAACAACATTGGTAAAGCTTTTGGTTGGTTTATACATTCCGCAGCAAGGAAATATATTGTATAATAAGATTGATGGAGAAGATATTGACTTTGATGCGTTGCGAACGCAGATAGGCTTTGTAACGCAGGATACACAACTGTTTGCGGGAACGATTAAAGAGAACTTGCTTTTTGTAAATCCTTCTGCAACGGATGAAGAAATCCTGGATGTACTGAAAAAAGCATCGTGTAATACGTTGCTGGCACGTGCCGATAAAGGTCTTGATACTTTAATTGGTGAAGGCGGCGTAAAAGTTTCCGGCGGAGAAAAACAGCGTTTATCCATCGCAAGAGCATTACTTCGTCATCCGCATTTATTAATTTTTGATGAAGCAACATCGTCGCTCGATTCATTAACAGAAGAAGAAATTACCAATACTATAAAAAATGTTTCTTCCAAAAAAGAACAGATCACAATTTTAATTGCGCACAGGCTGAGTACGATCATGCATGCTGATAAAATTTATGTTTTGGAAAAAGGGGATGTTATTGAAACCGGCACCCATGAGGAATTGATTTCCCAAATGGGATTATATTATGCCATGTGGCGCCAGCAAATTGGGGAAAGGAAAAAACTTTCGCCTCTTCAAACGGCTTTGAATTAAATACCTTTGCGCTATGACCGAAGAGCAAAAGCCTAAACCGAATTATTTATGGAGCATGTTTACTATGCGATGTCCACGTTGCCGAAGGGGAGATATGTTTAAGAATAACAATCCCTATAAAAAAATAAAGCTTTCTTATATTTTAGATATGCATGAAACGTGTCCGGTATGTAATCAAAAGTTTGACCTGGAGCCAGGCTTTTGGTACGGCACCGGTTATGTTAGTTATGTATTGGTGTTTATTTTCTGCAATAACTTTCATTGCCTGGTGGATTATTATTGGCATATCTACTGAAGATAACCGGGTTTTATACTGGCTGCTTACCAATGGAATTATCATAATCATCTTGCAACCATGGTTTATGCGATTTAGCAGGGTTGTATATTTAAATTTCTTTGTAAAGTACAATGAGAATTATGATAAAGAAGAAGGTAAGACTTTTGATTATTGATCCCTTCAATCTTCTTAAGAAAATTATGTAATGAGAATATGTATTCTCTTTTTTAAAGGCAGTAATTATTCAATTAAAGATTCACAACCTGCACCGCGGTTCCATAGCACAATACTTCAGTAACACCATTCATCACTTCATTGGCATCATATCTTATATTGATAATTGCATTGGCACCTCTTTCATTGGCATGTTGAATCATGTGCTGGTAAGCTTCACTCTTGTTTTTTCGCATAGATCAACATAAATTGAAATCCTTCCTCCCACCAATGTTTGCAATCCTCCGGCAATATTACCAAAGAAGCTTCTTGATCTTACTGTAATGCCACGAACAATACCTAAATGCTTTGTTATCTTGTATCCTTCAAGCTGGTTACTTGATGTAATTAATTGTTCATCTACCATAATTGTATAGTTTTATGTTTCAAATTTAACATACTTTTTCCCGAAGCGATTTATTAGCACCGTTTTTGTTTTATAGGTTGTTCGTAATTTGCGCCCTTTGAGTTTTTAATTTAAATTTTATTGAATAAAATGTTACAAACCGCAGAAGACATTCGCTTACTGAATGAAAAAATAAATCATTCAGCTTCCTTTATTGATAAAATTCATGCAGAAATTGGTAAAGTAATAGTTGGTCAGAACCACATGGTTGAACGACTGTTAATTGGCCTTTTAAGTAATGGACATATTTTATTGGAAGGAGTTCCCGGTCTGGCAAAAACACTTTCTATAAGGTCGCTGGCTTATGCCATTCATGCACAATTCAGCCGTATACAGTTTACTCCCGATTTGCTGCCTGCAGATGTTGTAGGCACCATGATTTACAACCAGCAAAAGAATGAATTCATGGTTCGCAAAGGCCCCATTTTTGCCAACTTTATTCTTGCGGATGAAATCAACAGGGCGCCCGCAAAAGTGCAAAGCGCTTTACTCGAAGCGATGCAGGAAAGGCAGGTAACAATAGGTAACAATTCTTATTTATTGGAAGAGCCATTTTTAGTATTGGCAACTCAAAATCCTATTGAACAGGAAGGAACCTATCCTTTGCCGGAAGCACAGGTAGATCGGTTTATGTTGAAAGTGGTTATTGATTATCCTTCAAAAAGTGAAGAACAATTAATTATACGGCAAAATGTTCAGGGACTAAAACAGCCAACCATAAACGCAGTTGTTTCAACAAATGAAATATTAAATGCGAGAGAACTCGTTCGGCAGGTTTATATGGATGAAAAAGTGGAACACTATATTCTTGATATCGTGTTTGCGACCCGTTATCCTGAAACATATAATCTTGCCAAACTGAAGCCATTAATTTCTTTTGGTGGATCACCAAGGGCAAGTATCAACCTGGCTTTGGCTGCGAAAGCGTATGCTTACTTAAATAAACGTGGCTATGTAATTCCGGAAGATATAAGAAATATTTGCAAAGATGTTTTACGGCATCGAATAGGCCTCACGTACGAAGCAGAAGCAGAAAATATTAATGTTGAAATGATAATAACGGAGATATTGAAAGTAGTTAATGTACCGTGACAAGGTATCAGAAATCAGTTATAAGTTTTAAGCATGACCAAATTATTTTTATCAAATACTTAAATTAATACTCCATGCCCCTCTCCTTTTGGAGAGGGGTTGGGGTGAGGCTTTTGAATGTACCGTGATAAGTGTTAGATGTCTGGTTAAATAGATTTGAATTAGATGAATTATTCCTTACATAAAACAGTATTATAATAATCCATGTCCCTCTCCTGATCATGTCGAAGGATAGAGAGTGGTTGAGGTGAAGCTATGTTAACAACAGCAGAAATAGTAAAGAAAGTTAAGGAACTGGAGATCATCAGTAAAAAGATCACAACGCATCTTTTTACGGGTGAGTATCATTCTGCGTTTAAGGGAAAGGGAATGAGCTTCCGGGAGGTTCGTGAATATTACCATGGCGATGACGTAAGGTTTATCGATTGGAATGTGAGCGCCCGTTATGCTCATCCTTTTACTAAGGTGTTTGAAGAAGAAAGAGAGCTTACTGTTGTTTTACTGGTAGATGTAAGCGCCAGTGCATTGTTTGGCACAGTGCACAGCACGAAGAGAAACCTTATTACAGAAATTGGAGCCGTACTTACTTTCAGTGCAATTAATAATGACGATAAGGTTGGGGTTATTTTTTTTAGTGATAAAATTGAAAAATATATTCCTCCAAAGAAGGGCAAACAGCATGCTTTGTATATCGTAAGGGAATTACTAACTGCTCAGCCTAAACGAACAGGCACGAACATTAATGAAGCATTGAAACTGTTTTCAAGATCGAACCGCCACAGAAGTATTGCATTTATCATGAGTGATTTTATTGACGAGCAATATGAAGATTCCCTTCGGGTGATGGCAAGCAGGCACGACGTGATAGGGCTTAAGATATATGACAAAATGGATCTCCAGCTTCCCAACGTAGGTTTAATGGAAGTGGAAGATCTTGAAACAGGTAAAACACAATGGCTCGATACATCAGATTCAATGGTCCGTTATAATTACCAGCAGAACTTTATGAAACACAGTGAACGTTGCAAAAACATTTTCAAAAAATCGGGTGCTGACTTATTGCATTTGCGTACAGACGAGGATTATGTAAAAATCCTTCAACAGTTTTTTTTAAGAAGAAAATAAAGTGAAAAGAAAGCAATTGAAGAAAAGCGTTTATCATAAGTCGTTAGTTACATTATTTTTCCTGTTGGGTTCTGGTTGGTATATGCAAAGTATTTTTGCTCAGCCACCATCAATAAAAGCCGCTGTTGATAAAAACAATATTTTAATTGGTGAGCAAATTCATTACAGCGTTTCAACCTCCATGCCTGACAATACTTACCGGTTGTCATGGTTTAATATATCCGATACAATAGGTCGTTTTCATGTTGTAAAGGAAAATAAAATTGATTCAACCAGCCCGAATGGGAATATCGCTTTCAGCCAGGAACTAACGCTAACCTGTTTTGATTCGGGGCGGCAGGTTATTCCTCCCTTGGTTATAAACATGGAGACGTTGCAGGGAGATTCCTCCTTTAACCTTATGACGGATTCAATTCCTATCCAGGTTTCCTATTCACCAATAGATAGCGTAGCCACCTTTCACGATATAAAATCAATTATAGAAGTAAAGAAAGAGTGGGCCTGGTGGTGGTGGGCTATCCTGGGCGTTGCGCTTGTTTTACTTTTCTTTTGGATAAGATTTTTGATTAAATTTTTCAAGAAGAAAAAAGAACCGGATATTTTTAAATCAAAGGTTTCTCCTTATGACGAAGCGATGCAATCTTTGCAGAACTTAGATAAAGAACAGTTGCTTCAGAACAATGAGGTGAAGACTTATCATACGAGACTAACGGATATATTATAAACGATATATTTCGAGAAAAGCAAAGATGTATAAGATGCATCTTACTTCTGATGAAATGCTGATGGAACTCGGTGATTATAATTTGAGTAAGGAACAAGTGTCTGCATTTGCAAATTGTATTCGCATGGGTAATGCGGTAAAATTTGCAAAATTTATTCCTTCGCAACAGGAAAGTGAAACATGCCTGCAACAGGTAAGGGAGATGATAACGGAAGTAAACAAAAGCCTCAATCAAAAAACCGAAAGTGATAGTTGATTATTTCAACAATATAACATTTGGGCAACCGCTGTTTTTTTGGTTGTTTGCTGTTATTCCGATACTCATTTATTGGAAAGTGATAAAGGGAAAAAAGCAGACTGCTGCTGTTGGAATTTCCACTACAAAAGGGTTATCGAATACCCGCTCATGGAGAAATACATTTCAAAATGTTCCATTCATACTACGGTTGCTCGCGATAAGTTGTATAATAATTGCATTGGCACGTCCGCAGGTAAAATATGAAGAGCAACAATCGGAGGGGGAAGGTGTTGATATTATTTTATGTATCGACGTTAGCGGTAGCATGACTGCCCAGGATTTTCAGCCTAACAGGATGGAGGCGGCAAAAAAAGTTGCAGAAGATTTTGTAAACAACCGCCCGAGTGATAGGATTGGCATTGTAATTTTTTCCGGAGAAAGTTTTACGCAATGCCCGCTGACTACAGATCACGCTGTCTTAATTAACCAGATCGAACAAATAAGAAATGGGTTACTGGAAGATGGAACTGCCATTGGCTCGGGATTGGCAACAAGTGTTGACAGGCTGAGAAACAGCAAGGCAAAAAGTAAAGTGGTAATTCTTTTAACTGATGGCGTTAATAATGGCGGCTTGATAGATCCTGCAACAGCTTTGGAAATTGCTAAAACTTTTAAAGTAAAAGTTTATACAATTGGAGTGGGAACAGATGGTTACGCTCCTACGCCCGTAAGTACACCGATGGGTATCGTAATGCAAAATGAGAAAGTGGCTATTGATGAAAAATTATTAAGAAATATTGCGGATCAAACAGGGGGTCGATATTTTAGAGCAACTGACAACCAAAGCCTGAAAAGTATTTATGCTGAAATCGATCATCTCGAAAAATCAAAAGTAGAAATAACTACATTTCATCGTTTCACCGAAAAGTTTTATCCGTTTATTTTTGCCGCAATGGTGTTTCTCTTAATTGAATTTATTTTACGCTTTACTATCTTTAAAAAATTTCCTTAACTTAATAGCACGCAATTCTTTTCAGCGAATTACACGAATTTTACCAATTCAACTAATAACTACCAATTAACCTTCTCCATGAAGGCACTTGTATATAAATCAACAGGGAGTTGGTATGTGGTTAAAAATGAACGGGGAGAATTTTTTAATGCCCGTATAAAAGGAAAATTTAAGATTGATAATATAACTTCCACAAATCCTGTGGCAGTTGGAGATATTGTTGATGTTGAACAGGAAGATACAGAAGAAGGTGCAGCGGTAATTAATTCAATAACGGAAAGGAAAAATTACATCACACGGCAATCGCCACACAATAAACATCAACACCATATTATTGCTTCCAATCTTGATCAAAGCCTTTTATTTGCCACACTTAAGGATCCAAAAACATCGCAGGGTTTTATTGACAGGTTTCTTGGTGGCTTCAGAAGCTTACCATGTTCCGGCCATTATTGTTTTTAATAAAAGTGATTTATATAAAAAGAAGGAACAGGAAAAATTTGATCGAACTGAAATTTATTTATGAAAGAAACGGCTACAAGGTTTTATTGATGAGCCTCGAACAACGGAGAGGTATAGACGAAGTAAAACATCTTTTAAAAAATAAGAGTAACATTATTAAGCGGGCACTCAGGGGTGGGCAAATCTTCTTTTATTAATATTGTTTTTCCGGAACTCCTTTTAAAAACACAAAATGTAAGTGACTGGAGTGGCAAAGGACTTCATACCACAACATTTGCCGAAATGTTTGATTTGCCGGGCGGCGGAAAGATTATTGATACGCCCGGCCTTCGTGAATTTGCCCTGATGGACATTGAGAAAAATGAACTCTCTCATTATTTTCCTGAAATGAAAGCTTTGGTAAATGAGTGCCGGTTTAATAATTGCATGCACATTGATGAGCCGGGATGTGCTGTAAAACGGGCAATAGAAGAGGGGAAAATTTCTGCCGACCGTTATGTTAGCTATTTAAATATCTTGGGTACAATTGATACAAAGAAATGGTGATGATAAAAAGTTTGATCAGTCAAACAGGTTACTCTTAATCGCTGCAGTACTAATATGCATTCTTTTCTAAAAATCTCGCAACTTCAATTACCGCTTTATTTTCTTTGGCAATACCTTTTGTATTGTGGGGCAATATGGAAACACCATTAAATATACTGTAGTGTAATGTGAGAAAATGCTTCTTATACCTGAAATCCCAATCCAGCGTATCTGCATCATCGATCTGGTTAATAAATTTTACTTTCAATCCGTCAGCCAAAATATCTGCAATTGAATAAAATTTTGAAACGCCGCAATTATCGTCTATGACTGCTTCTGTTCCGCCGAAATTTGTTTTTAAATGATAACACATACAATAGGTTTTGGTGCTTTAATAGATTAATGTACTCATTTTTATGATTTAAACTTTTTTGCTTTTTTTGCCGCTTTTATTGCGTCTTTGTCTCCTGATAAAATTCTTTCCGCCCCAATATTTTTTCCGTTGGTTGGGCATCCATATTTTTCATTCTTTCTAAAAATGGAACATCCCGTAAGCATCCAGGCGCAAAACGCCACAGCCAAAATTTTTTTCATGTTATTAGATGCAAATTTGTTACCTACGTTAAAAAACCCCTGTTAAGATTTCAATAAATTAAAATAAAAAATATTATTTCTAATTCTATCTACCTCAACGTCTGTCACTGTTTAAACCATTCTGAATACATCACATAATTATCAGCAATCCGGTTAATTTCTCCTCTTACCAGGTCTTCAGGAATATCTTTCACTTTTTTAGCGGGAACCCCTGCATAAATCGACCCTGGCTCTACCTCTGTATTTTCAAGTACCACGGCCCCGGCTGCAATAATGCTGTTACTGCCTATTTTGGCATGGTCCATCACAATGGCTCCCATGCCCACAAGCACATTGTCATGTATAACGCATCCGTGTACGATTGCATTGTGTCCGATGCTCACATTATTTCCAATTGTAGTAGCCGCCTTCAAATAAGTACAGTGTATTATAGCTCCATCCTGCACATTTACTTTATTTCCCATCCGGATACTATTTACATCACCGCGTAAAACTGCGTTGAACCAAATACTGCAATTATCGCCCATAACCACATCGCCCGCAATTGTGGCATTCGGCGCTATGTAACAATTATTACCAAATGTTGGCTTAATTCCTTTTACCTCAATAATAAACGACATAATTTGTTTTTTTGGTTGCCAGCAATAGTTCTTTGAGCATCCCAGTTGTGTCACTCCCTTGTGCTTTTGGTTCATTGAGCATCTTTAAAGACCATTATTTATAAATAAACCGTATTGCAAAGAAATGTAAAGAAAAACTCTGCATATTTGAAATACAAATTCCTTAACTCAAAAATTACTTCAATTAATTACTTCCTAAATTCGTAAAAAATTGCGAATGAAAAAATGTTTTAACATCGTATATCAAACATCTTAAATCGCACATTAGTTATGACTAACCGACAAATATTTTTAAATCATATCGGGCAAACATCTCCAACACCATTGGCCCTTGAAATTATAAAAGCGGAAGGCTGCAAATTGCACGATGCAGATGGTAAGGAATATATTGATCTCATTGGCGGCATAAGTGTTTGCAATGTTGGGCACGGCAATAAAAAAGTTATTGGGGCCATCAATAAACAAATCAACGACTATCTGCATGTGATGGTTAATGGCGAACTGGTTTTAACACCTCAAACGAGTTATGCTAAATTGCTTACCGATAATCTACCTGCTTCCCTCAATTCGGTTTTCTTTACTGCCTCAGGAACGGAGGCAACAGAAGGCGCAATGAAGCTTGCTAAAAGATATTCGGGTCGTACTCAAATCGCTGCATTTAATAACAGTTATCATGGAAGTACACAGGGCTCATTAAGTATTATGGGCAGTGAATATTGGCGAAATGCATTTCGCCCCCTGTTGCCCGATGTGTTGCATCTGACATTTAATTCTTATGAAAGTCTTGAACAAATAACGGAACTAACGGCATGCGTAGTTGCAGAAACCATACAGGCGGAAGCAGGCGTAATTGTTCCGGATAAACAATGGATGCAAGCGCTTAGAAAAAAATGTGATGAGACAGGAACATTATTAATACTTGATGAAATACAATGTGGCTTTGGCCGCAATGGAAGCCTGTGGGCATTTGAGCAATTTGATATTGTGCCCGATGTATTGTTACTTGGAAAAGCTTTGGGGGGAGGCATGCCATTGGGTGCCTTTATTGCCGACAAAAAAATAATGGATTGCCTCACGAACAATCCTGTTCTTGGTCATATCAATACATTTGGCGGCCATCCGGTTTGTTGCGCTGCCGGCCTGGCCGCCATGCAGTATTTATTGCAGGAAAAACTTATTGATGCGGTTTTTGAAAAAGAGCAATTGTTTCTTGCACTACTAAAATCAAAAAAGATAAAGGCAATAAGAAGCGCCGGTTTAATGATTGCGCTTGAATTTGAAAATTTCGAAGAGAATAAAAAAGTAATTAACGCTTTAATAGATAATGGAGTATTTACTGATTGGTTTCTATTTGCACCTGAATGCCTTAGAATTGTGCCACCACTCACCATTTCAAAAGATGAAATCGTGCAGGCATGTGAAATCATCAATTCTGTCTTAAACAAAATTTAATCGTTTTCTTTTCGCCATTTTTTTTACTAATTATTTCGACCAATCAATAGGAAATGCAAAAAAGATATATTTACTTTGTAATTCAAAGCACTTTTTATGAACGAACAGCAGGCCTCCCTTAAGGAATTGCATCAGATTAAACAAATGATGGAACGAAGCAGCCGTTTTATAAGCCTCAGCGGGCTTAGCGGTATTTCCGCAGGAATACTGGCTTTGCTGGGAGCATGGCTCGCCGTGCAGAAAATTGCACGCTATGCTCACGGAACCGGTATTGACTATGATAACCTGGTTACTCAATTAATTTTTATAGCTGCCGGAGTGTTAATTGCAGCATTTGTCGCAGCATTTATATTTACGTCCCTGCGTAGTAAGAAAGACGGGGTATCCATTTGGGGAGCTACCACCTATCGCCTTTTGATCAATCTTGCGATACCACTCGTTGCGGGAGCTTTCTTTGTATTGAGGATACTGCAAGTGGAGCATATTTTTTTGATTGCGCCAACGTGCCTTATATTTTACGGGCTTGCATTAATTAATGCATCGAAATATACGCTTGGCGAAATAAGATATTTGGGATACTGCGAGTTAGCGTTGGGAATTATCAATCTTTGGGTGCCTGGCTACGGATTGGTTTTTTGGGCTGCCGGCTTTGGCGTGCTGCACATTATTTATGGTATTATAATGTGGTGGAAATATGAACGAATATAATAAAAAAGGAGAATGACGAATGAGTAACCCAATTGAAAATCTTAATAAAACTTTCGATAGCCGCGTGAGACTGGGCATAATGAGTGCCCTTATAGTAAATGAGGAAGTAAATTTTAATACATTGAAAGAACTTATAAACGTAACGGATGGAAACCTGGCTTCTCATTTAAAAGCCCTCGAGGAAATGCAATATATAAAAGTAAAAAAAGGATTTATCGGGAGAAAAACAAATACCAATTATGCCATTACAAAGTCGGGGGAAAAAGCATTTAAAATCCATATCGATGCTCTTGGAAAAATGATTAAGAATATTCAATAATTTTTTTTGTATATATACTTTGAAATGCAAAGCACTTTTAAAATGAAAAATAAAGAAGTAAAAATTATAAAAAGGCTGATTGCATTTTTTATATTGGCTTTGTTTTTAAGCGGGTTAACGGCAATTCCAATAGATGTTGAGTTATCATCTCTATTACCAGTTTTTCCTTCGGACGGTTTTATGCATTATTGGCTGCAAAAGGTTTTAGCGGCCTACACCCATGTCAATGGGCAATATCCATTTTTGCTTTACGGCTACGATTGGCTAGCCTTTGCACATTTTGTACTGGCCGTTCTTTTTTTTGGTCCATACAAAGATCCGGTAAAGAATATTTGGGTAATACAATTTGGAATGATAGCATGTTTTATGATTTTTCCTTTAGCATTTATAGCAGGTCACCTTAGGGGGATTCCAATAGGCTGGCAGTTGATTGATTGTTCGTTTGGAGTATTTGGATTTGTTCCCCTACGGATCTGCTATCGTAAAATAAAAAACCTTGAATTGAAGAATAGCTTATGAGCCCTTATTTAAAATTAACAGGACGAACCTTTACTATTTGGATATTGGCATCCTTTATTAATGGTTTGTTTTGTGGGATTTTTATTACACTAAGCAATGTTGTATACTTTGAACTTTTTGGAAACATCATACTAGTTTTTATTTGTTCCTTATTTTTTTCCGCACCAGGGTTTTTTGTTTTTTGGCTGATCTTACTTTTTAAAATTTCAACTTACACCACTGAAAGAGCATTATTTCGTTCAGCTTTAATAACCGGATTCATACTCGCTTCCATAACAGGTTTATTCTGCTCAAATATTTATTCTTCAGTATTCGATTATCATTCAATTGTAATAGTAGCATGCGTAATATTCTCCGCAGTGAGCAGTATCATGCTGCATTTTAAACATTTTAAAAAAATAAAATAAACTGCTTTTATGCAAAAAAAAACATCAAAACTATTTTTAATTATTTCAGGCGCATTTATTTTTAATATTGTTTTCTGGAAAGAAAAGCTTGGATTAAATGCAATTCTCTTCGACAGCTTTGTTTGCATTTCAGCAGTTATACTCTTCCCCTATTCATTGAAAAATAATATTAGTAAATGGCTTTTAGCAGGGCATATTATTACTGCCGCAATGGTATTAATTCAGAATACTTTGTTGAGCAAAATAAGTTTTACCGTAACCTTATTATTATTTGTTTCGTTCTCGCAATACCTGCATCGCTCAGTTTTGTATGCCGCAGGCTCATCTATACAAAACTACCTATGGGCCGTTCCGAATTTTTTTAGTGAGTTAAAAATTCGAAATACTAAATCCGGCAACCTTGTGCGATCATCAAAGTCAATCAGGATATTGTTGATTCCAATAAGTATTCTTGTTGTTTTTGCCATAATATATTCTTCAGCCAATAGTGTTTTTTCAAACATCATAACAGATATGGCTAATGCAATCAATATTTGGTTTCGTCATTTCTTCGATTGGTTTTCTATTGAAAGGATTGGATTCTTTTTATTGGGTATCGTCGTTGTTAGCGGACTCGTTCTTAGAAATAGCAATACTTTTTTTTCTGATATAGATATGAAAAAGAAAAATGATTACTCCCGTAAAAAATCTTATTTCAAAAAATGGAAAGATAGCGCGTGGGCCGATTTGGTTATGGTAATAATGGGTAAATCTTCATCGGGACTGTTAGCATTAAAAAGTGAATTAACAATGGGCTCCATAAGCCTCTTGTTGTTGAATGCATTATTGCTATTGATAAATATTATTGACATAAAATATGTGTGGCTGGGTTTCACTTTTAATAAAGATGCAAACTTGGCTGCATATGTTCACGAAGGTGCATGGTTACTGATATTTTCTATCGTTTTGGCCATGTTGCTTTTATTATTCTTTTTTCGTGGCAACCTTAATTTTTACAAGAAAAATAAATGGCTGCGGTATGGCGCTTATTGTTGGATATTACAGAATTCGTTTCTCGTGCTTTCGGTATTTAATCGTGATTATTATTACATTTTTCATTTTGGATTAGCTTATAAACGCATCGGCCTTTTATTTTTTCTTGCCATGGTTTTAGCGGGATTACTTACAGTTTTCATCAAGATTTATTTCACAAAAACAATCTATTTTCTTTTGAGAATAAATGCATGGGTCGGCATCGTATTATTGATTTTGGCTTCAATAATAAATTGGGATGAAACGATTGCAAAGTACAATCTTGCCAGAAAATCAACAATACCGTTAGATGTTCCTTTCTTATTGTCCCTTTCAGATAAAACGCTGCCGCTGCTACAAAAGAATGAAGACGTTCTTGAAAAATATTCTTCTGTAGATGAACAGTTTTATTACAACGGAAGTTTTCATAATGCCATTGATTTTTTTGAATACAGAAAAGAAAATTTTCTTCTTGAACAAAACAAGTACACGTGGCTGTCATGGAACCTTGCCGATGATTTTGTAAAAAAGGAATTAACGGGTAACACATCATCTATCATCATTAAAATAATAGTTATGAAAAAATTTTCATGGTTAGATTTTCTTTTTGTGATGACAATTATCACATTAATTTTCGGAGTTATCTATGCAACAGTTCAACAAAGCTATCGAACCGGAGCTGATGACCCTCAAATTCAATTAGTACGCGATATAAATTTGAGGCTTCATGAAGGCAAACCTATTGAGCGTTACTTTGATGATTCGATCAACATTGCTCAAAGCCTTTCTCCATTTGTTGTTTTGTATAACCCGAATGGAAAGCCATTGCGTTCGTCGGGATATCTTAATGGTAAGATGCCCGAAATGCCTGCCGGTGTTTTTGATTTCGCAAAAGCGAATGGTGAACACAACGTAACCTGGCAACCACAAGCAGGTGTAAGAATGGCCATGGTGATTCTTTATTCAAATTCATCCCCGGTTAGTTTTATTGCCGCAGGCAGATCGCTACAGGAAGTTGAATTAAGGGAACACAACCTGGTAACAATGATTTTAATTGGGTGGATTATTTGTATGGCCGTGATTCTGTTCCACGCCGTATTACAGTTTTATAAAACAAAAAACTATAAAGAAATATGAAAACTTCACAATCATGGATTGAACATTTTAGCAGTAACATCAAAATTCAAAGAATAGACTGGCAAATACAGCCCTATTTAAAAAGTATTGAAAAGGACAATATTCTATCGGCATTAAAGGCATGGCAGTTAGGAGAGACATCAGACGGATCGCATTTATTAAAAGCATCAAAAAAATATTCAGAAAAAATTAATGACGGATTCTATTTAAAAGCAGTTGAACTATTTATTAAAGAAGAACAAAAACATTGAAACAATCTTGGGATATACCTGGATAGAATTGGAGAAGAAAAACTAAAAAAAATTGGGCAGATACACTGTTTAGAAAGTTTCGATATTTCAACTCGAGCATGGAATTATGGACGCTTGCAGTTATTACCGTGGAAAGTGCAGCCCAGGTATTTTATCAGTCATTGAAAGACGCTACAGGATGTAAACTTTTAAAGCAAATATGTACTGATATCTTAATTGATGAAGCTTTTCATATAGATTTCCAGTTGCAGCGATTTATAATTATTAGTGAATATAAAAATGAGTTCTCTAAAATTTTACGTTATTACTTATATAAGTGTTTTTACTTTTCAACAATAACTCTTATTTGGTTTGCTTATAAAAAATGTTTCAAAGCCGGAGGCAATAATTTCGGCTGTTATTAGAAAAAGATGAATCTGAAGTTTCAAAAAACGATTGGAAAACTTAAAAAGCAAGAGCTATCTAAAACCAGTTCGATTGTTTTTGTAAATGAATAAAAGATAAAAATGTCAGTGGGTTTTCTTTTTTGGAATATTTTATTTCATTATAAAAAAATTGCCCGGTTTAATTATTAAACCGGGCAATCAATTATTAAAATAATTACGCTAATTAAAAATCAAGTCCCATACTAAAATAATAAATTGGCTTGCCTCTAAAGAAACCATTCATTGGCCAGCCCGCATCAAACTTTAAGAAATATCCAAGCAAAGTACTTCTGGCGCCAAAGCCATAGCCGCCAAGGAAAGGCCCGATACCCGGCGCTTTAATACTAACGGTAACTGTTGGGTCGCTTGCATCTGCGTAAGTTATATCCGGCCTGGCAAGTTTATTATAAGCGCCGTTCCATGCTGAGCCAAGGTCAATAAATTGCGTTAATTGAAAATTTCTTATGAATGCATTGTTTATAGGTTTACTGAATAGCGTAGTAAAAACAGGCAGCCTGAATTCACTGTTAATAACAACGTTATTGTTTCCGTTGGCAGCATTTTGGATAAAGCCTCTAAGGTTTACGGCAAGAGATTGAAATGCGTAATTAGCATCGGCAGCTGGTTTATTAGCAGGATTGAAATAACGATAAGTACCATTACTTTTTTGGTTGTCGCTAAACATAAACCAATTATCAATACCACCGAGATAATAAATAAGTTTTTGATTGCCCCAGCTAAAATCACCGGCAACTCTGCCTGCCCAAATGAAATTGCGATAGATAGGATAGTAACCTCTCGCATCAAATCCAAAATTGAAAGTGTTACGGCCTTCAAACGCAGCCGGTTTACTTATTTCGGAATTCCAGTCTATATATGCTTTATAGCGTATGCCATTCCAAATGTTTTGTGCAGGATTTAACGTGTTATCATATACATATTCCAGGTGCAATAAGCCATAAGTTTTAGAGATATCAGATGCAGTTAAAGAAAGATTATCGAAGGAACTTACTATGCCACGGTCTTTCCTAACGCCAGCGCTTAAACGAATACTCTTTGTTGCGTCAAGCGGGTAGCTTACATTTCCCTGGTAGAGATTGGAAAATATTTTTCCCGGATAGCTATAGCTTGAAGAATCAACGCCAAAATTAAGCGCCTGAACGCTCCTGTAATAGGTAAGTCCCCAATCGAATCTTCTTCTCAGGTTATTGAACTGAAGCAGCCAGTCATTATCCTTTAAATTTGTTGAGAGCCTGAATCCGCCCGATATTTTTATGTCTTCCATTATATCAGCCGTGCCCATACGCAATGTTCCGTCAAGTCCGCTATTGGAAGTGAGTGTTACAGGTCCTGCGCCGCCCTGGAATATTTGATATCTTGTTCCTAAAACGTCATTATTAAAGCCTGCAACTACATAGTCAGTAGCAAACTTCAACGGCTTATAAGGATATAGTTTCGCCTCCGATAAGACTGTAGGTTCGTTGGGAACTTCGCCACTATAACTTTTGGAAGTATCTTTCTTTTCATCTTTGAATTCATTTTGAAAGACATCTTGTTTTTGTGAAGTATCAATACTGGGTTTTATAACTTCCGCACCTCTTGAAATCTTATCCATTTCCATCAGGTGTTTCATATAAGCGGTAGGAGTGGCGCTCACATTTCTTCTTCGTAGGGCATTCTCGTCAATCTTGAGTTTATATAATATCTTGTCATCGCTTTGCCTTGTTACTTCGCTTACCTGGTGATTCTCTCCGGCTTCTCTTGTTTCGAGAAGACTGCTTTCGTAATTTGTTAAAGGAAAAACATAGGCGGAGTCTTTTGAAACGGAAACGATCGCTACCGAATCAATATCTTTCTTCTTATACACCTTTAACAACGAGTCTACTTCATTTTCGGAAGGGTTCCGAAGTATTTCATCGCCGATAAGAACAAGTGTGTCTAATCCTTCTTTTTCAGTAGAAAAAAGCCCTGCATACCTATTGCCTACACCGTTTTGATCGCTAACAAATGTAAAATGAACGTTGCTGTATTGAGTAGGATATCTTGCGTCGCCAAATTTTAAATTAGTGAGCTGGGTTATCTGGTTAAGCTCAGGCCGGTTGGTTGTAAAATCGGTAATTAAAAAGATATTAAAACGATTGTTTAGTAACGAAGTATCGGAACCTCTTGTGCCGGCGGCTGGTCGGTTGCTTGAAAATATAATTCCTGTTTTATTTGGAAAAGATACAAACGAAGGATCAAGATCATCATAAACATCATTGGTTATTTGTCTCATCTTGTCATTCTCGATATCGTATGAATATATATCCGAATGTCCGTTTTTAACAGCGCTGAAAAGTAATGTCATGCTGTTGATCATATACTTCATATCCTGTACCTGGTCAAAACGATCTGTAAGGTCCCGCTTATATGGCTTTACTTTTGTGATAACATCATAAACAAAAAGTTTGATGTGCCCTTCTTCTTCATAAAGTACCGAAAGCCTTGTGCCCTTTGGATCCCAGGCCATCATTGGGTAATTGGGGTTTATTTCATCAACCTTACTAACGGACCCAAATTTCAATAATGTTTTATCCACATCATCTTCATTAAGCAACAACCTGTACTTACCTTTTTTATATTGAACAACTGCAAAAGATCCATTGCGTTTATTGGGATTAACATTAAAATGAAAATAATCTATTCGCTTGCCTATAGTATAATCTGTGATCTCACTTCCCTTTGGATAGTTTTTACGTCGCGAAATATCATTATCATATTTATCTTCCTCATAGGTCATAAAATCGGACAATACTTCTTTGAACCTTCTTTTTTTAGTAACTGTTTGGGAAGCCCTGTTTAAACTTTTATAAACACGGGCGAGGTACAATAAATATGTTGTGTTTTCTCTTTTATATTTTTCTTCAATATAATACCAAAAAGCATGTCCGGCGAGCAATGGTTTATCAAAAGCGAACTGATAAAAGTTTTTATAATTTCCGCTTAATATTTCACTCTTTAATTCATCATCAAGTTGCGTACTCCAGTTTTGGCCTGCATAGGCCACATAGCCGTCAATAAGCCATTGAGGCAAATCCAGAAGCGCTGCATTGCCGGCAACTTCACCAAGATCATCACCAAATAAGAGATTTTCAGTAAGCACCTTTGCAATGCCCTCACGAATTTGCCGGCGAAGGTCTGCATGATTGCTGTTATAATAAATAACCATTTTGTTATTTACCAATTTGGTAGTTCCGCCTGTATTTTGCCAGTCAATACCAATCCCGATATTACTTTGTTGCAAATCTCCAAAGCTGTTGTAAATAATAATGTTTGCCCTGCGTTGCAAACTATACTCAACAAATTTTTCCATTGCGGGCAATTCTTCTTCGGCTACCTGGGCAACATATTTTGCGAGTTCCTGTCCGTCTTGATTAAAATATGAATTGAAATTTTTGGTTTGATAATATTGCCATTTGAATTTTTTATATTGAACCCGGTTTTTGCCAAATTGAACGCTACTTACCTGCGCACTTGCCATTAATGCCGAAAAGAAGAAAAATGATAGAAGCAGAAAAATTTTTTTGTCAAATTGATTCTTGTGATCTTGCATGTACTGTAGGTTATAATTGCCTAAAATTAAACGTTTCAGGTTAATCAGGAAAATGAAATTACCTCAATTTTATATACGCCATGTTCCTTATCAAAGTTTTAACTTTTAATGCCGTTCAGGAAAATACTTACGTTCTTTATAATGAGTCTAACGAATGCATAATCATTGACCCGGGTTGCTACTCTGAAGAAGAAAAGCACATATTACAATCGTTTATTGCGAGCAATGGGTTGCGTCCGGTAATGTTACTGAATACCCATTGTCACCTCGATCATGTGTTTGGCAATAAATTTGTTGCTGAAGCCTACCGGTTGACGCTTCAGATTCATAAAAACGAAGAAGCAGTTTTACAGATGGCTCCTGCATCGGGATTAATGTTCAATTTTCCTTTTGATAATTACCCGGGAGAACTGATTTTTTTGAAAGAAGGCGATATTATATCGTTGGGCGAAGATTCATTGCAGGTTATTGAAGCACCGGGGCATTCTCCCGGAAGCATTTGTTTTTATTGCGAGAAGCAAAAGTTTATCATAGGAGGTGATGTTTTATTTTATCAAAGCATTGGACGTACTGATCTGCCTGGTGGTAGTCATGAAAGTCTTATAAAAAATATTAAGGAAAAATTATTTGCATTGCCGCATGATGTAAAAGTGTATCCGGGGCATGGCCGGGTAACTACAATTGGAGATGAAATAATGTACAATCCCTATTTGGTATGATGATGAACAGAAGACGCCAAATATCGTTAATGCTAAATATTTTAATTAGTGGAAACTGACCGGCTGGATAGAACAGCATTCAAGCATCAAACCATTGAGGGCGGCGACCGAAATCTTGAATACTGGAAAAATCAATCTTATGCAGAAAGATTAAGGGCTGCCAATTATTTAAATAGTGTAGCATTTAATTTCAATATTGCTAACCCTCCGGCAATGGATAAAACATATTTCAAAATAAGAACAAGAAAATAATGGGAAATATTTTCAATGAAGATTTTGAGGATTTCATTACAGCTTTAAATAATAATGAAGTTGAATATATTTTGGTTGGTGGCTATTCAGTAATTCTTCATGGTTACGCAAGAACTACCGGCGATTTGGATATTTTGGTGAATAAGGAAAAAGGCAATTATCACAAATTAGTAAAAGCCTTTGAAGAATTTAAAATGCCTGTGTTTGAAATGACCGAAGATAATTTTTTAAAGAATCCTGAATTCAATGTTTTTACTTTTGGTAAGCCTCCCCGGTGTATTGATATTATGACAGACGTAAAAGGATTAAATTTTGATCAAACTTTTGAAATCTCAGGATTTATTGAAGTTGAAAATTTGAAAGTCAGATTAATTCACATCAATCACTTGTTAGAGTCAAAAAAGGCAGCAGGAAGGCATAAGGATTGGGATGATATCGAACATCTTAGCTAAGGGTAGTATCATTTTTTTTCCATAACCAATTCAATCAAAACGCCGTTCGTATCTTTTGGGTACAGAAAGCAAACAATCTTATTATCGGCTCCTTCTTTAGGTTTTTTATTTATTAGCTTAAATCCTTCCTTCACTAATCGTATCATTTCTTTTTCTATATTATCAACTTCAAAAGCAATGTGATGCATGCCTTCGCCTTTTTTTTCAATGAATTTATTAATAACACTTCCTTGCGTCTGGGCTTCTAACAATTCTATTTTTGTTTCTCCCTTTTTAAAAAAGGCTGTTTTCACCTGTTCGCTTTCTACGGCCTCGGTTTTGTAACAAGGTGTATCCAGTAGCTTTTCGAACAGTGGAATAGAAACTGAAAGGCTTCTAACGGCAATGCCTACATGCTCAATTTTTTTCATATAGAACATATTGTATATTTCTTTTTTAATGAATAGAGAGTTCAAGCTTTCTATTTAGCCCTTGTTCAATTAATTTATAAAGAGTAGAAAGCTGAATATCTGCTCTGCCATTTTCAATTCTCGAAATATAGCTTTTTTTTGTTCCTGTTCTTTCGGCCATTTCGGCCTGGGTCAAGTTTGCTTTTTGCCGTTCATCTTTAAGTAATTCACCAAGTATAAATGTTTGAGATTTCATTTCAAATTCGGTTCTGGCAACCGTTCCCCTTTTCCCGTATTTCTTATCTAAATGATTGTCCCAGGAAACAATTTTATTTTTTGATTTTTTTTCTGTTTTCATTTTCTGTTTCAATTTTTTTATCTATGAAATATTGTTTTTTAAGTTTTTTTGCTAATTCTATTTCTTTCGCCGGCGTTTTCTGAGATTTTTTCTGAAATGAATTGACCAGTATAATTAAATTTCCTTCATCGAAAAAACAAAATATCCTGTAAATATTACTTTCATATTCAACACGGATTTCATAAATGCCTTCTGCATTTTCTATGTGCTTAAGAAATCGTTCCGGAATAAAATCAACGGTTTTTATTAATTCAAATACCCAATCAATTTTATCTTGTACTTTTTTGTTTAAGCCATTGTAGAATTCAAGAAAGTATTTTCCATAGGTAGAGATACTTCTTTTTTTCATAAATTGAAGGTAACCAATTAGTGAACAATTTTGAAAATATTTTTAACTTGTTTTTTCGACTATTAACAGTGTTTTAGTTCGATTTGATATTGTCTCTAAAAATAAAACTATAGCGTTTGATAGCTTCAATTACTTAAAGTATAACTTTATTTTAGATTCGTTTGGCATAAATTTGCAGGTGATAAAATAGGTTTTATTCATGTTAAAATTGCCGGTATATCTTGATAATAATGCTACCACCCAGGTTGACCCGAGGGTGTTAGAAACCATGATGCCTTTTTTTACTGAGCATTATGGAAATGCGGCAAGCAGAAGTCATTCTTTTGGTTGGGAAGCGGAAGAAGCTGTAGATTATGCCCGCGAGCAAGTAGCTCAATTAATAGGCGCAGAACTGAAAGAAATTATTTTTACATCAGGCGCTACAGAATCGGATAACCTGGCGCTCAAGGGAGTTTTTGAAACATATTTATCAAAAGGCAACCACATAATTACGGTGGCTACGGAGCATAAAGCTGTGCTGGATAGTTGCAGGCATATTGAAAAACTGGGCGGCGAAATTACTTATCTTAATGTTGACAAGAAAGGGCTGATTGATTTGGATGAATTGCGAAACGCAATACGGCCGGGCACTATTTTAATTGCTGTGATGTATGCTAACAATGAAATAGGCGTAGTACAACCCATTAAAGAAATAAACGCAATTGCCAAACGAAGCGGCATATTACTTTTTACAGATGCTACCCAGGCCGCTGGAAAGGTTCCCATTGACGTAAACAAAGATGGAATAGATCTTTTGGCTCTTTCGGCACACAAAATGTATGGTCCCAAAGGAGTGGGGGCTTTATACGTTCGACGCAAGAACCCAAGAGTTAAATTGATAGCTCAAATCGACGGCGGCGGCCACGAAAGAGGAATGCGTAGCGGAACTCTAAATGTACCGGGGATTGTGGGTTTTGGAAAGGCATGCGAACTATGCAGGATTGAAATGAAGAAAGAAATAGAACAAATTAAAAAACTAAGGGATAGGCTTGAATCTGAATTGTTGAAACTTGGGGATGTTTATGTAAATGGAAGCAGAGATAGCCGGCTACATAATATTTCCAATCTTAGTTTTAAGTATGTTGAAAGTGAAGCGTTGATGCTTGGGTTTAATAAAAATATTGCGGTAAGTTCGGGTTCGGCATGTACATCTGCAACTCTTGAGCCGTCTTATGTTTTAAAAGCACTTGGAGTGGAAGATAATTTGGCGAAAGCAGCGATCCGTTTTGGTTTAAGCCGCTTTACAACGGGGGAAGAAATTGAATATACTATTCAGCAGGTAACTGCAACAGTATTGAGATTGAGAGATATGAATCCGGTTTATAAATCGCAGGAAATTGATAATGATTTGGAAAAAATTGAAATGAAAACATTACCCTGAGGATTTTATGAAGCACTGTGAAGTGTTATAAATGTGGTTTAAATTTGTACAAGGTTATTTGGGTGTGGCAACGACGATAATAGAAAATATAAAAACTTTTTATGATTTATATAAGTGATACGGCAAAGGATAAAGTAAGCAGCTTGTTGAAAGATGCCCATCTTTCCGACAAAGAATATTTTTTAAGAGTAAGCGTTGTTAGCGGCGGTTGTTCAGGACTAAGCTATAAAATGGATTTCGACAACGAAAAAAAGCCTAACGACCAGGAATTTGAAGATAAGGGAATAAAATTAGTAACCGACCTTAGAAGTTTTTTATATCTCGTAAATACTACTTTGGAATTCAGCGAAGGGTTAAATGGAAAAGGATTTTATTTTAATAACCCCAATGCAAGCAGAAGTTGCGGTTGCGGCGAAAGTTTCGGAGTTTAATTTCTCTCCGGAAACATTTTAATATATTTATTACAAACACAGGCTTTCATTTGAAGGCCTGTGTTTGTTTAAAAAGGGCTTTATAAATTTTCTCCTGTTCAATTAAAAATAATTGAGAAGCCTGTTAAACATAAAACGGTAACTCATTCTATAATTCGATAGCCGGTAAACCGGTTTTTGCCGGTATTGGCGGAACCGGGGGAATAGGTGGCGGCGGTGGAGGTGCAACATCGTTAGATTTAGCTTTAGAAGGTACCGGAGGAACAGGCGGTGGAGGTGGAGGTATCGGTGGTAAGGGAATACTTTTTATTGCTGGCGGCGGCGGAGGTGCGGGTTTATTTTTTGATTGTGAAAAAGCCGCAAATGACAACAGAACGCCAGCGATAACCAGATTTACTTTGAATTGTTTCATAATAATTTTTTTTATTATGATTCAATAGTTTTTTTATTCCATAAAAAAACCCTGTTGGTAACAGGGTTTGTCCAGTCGGTTTAGGTAAACTTTTCATAACGGATTCCCTGAAAGGTTACTCTTCAATCCTAGGAACGTTTGGTAAATTCCTGTCAGAGACTCTAAAATAAAATAGTAAATCAGGTGTTAGCCTGCATCGGCCAGCAATGTATATAAAAGAGACACTGACTAACATTAAAACGCTGCTTCAAAAAAATCAAAATCACAGAATTATTTTTCAAGACCTAAATTGCACTATTTTAAATCTTATGATATCAATAGCCAAAAAGGAATTGCACCAGTTTTTTAACGGGCTTACCGGCTACATAACTATCATATTGTTCCTCCTTGTGAATGGCCTTTACCTGTTTGTATTAAAGGACAGTAATATTTTTGATTTTGGCTATGCAACGCTTGACAAATTTTTCGACCTGGCTCCGTGGATATTTATTTTCCTGATACCTGCATTAGCAATGCGTAGTTTTTCTGACGAATATAAAACCGGTACATTCGAAATTTTACAAACAAGACCTCTTACCAAATGGCAAATTGTTTTGGGTAAATATTTTGCTGTGCTTTCCGTCATCCTAATCTCTCTGCTTCCCACATTGCTGTATGTTTTTACCATTCATTCGTTATCTGCTGCCGGCGGTATTGACTCCGGCGGAATTACCGGTTCGTATATTGGCTTAGTTTTTCTTGCTGCTGTTTTTGCTGCAATCAGCATGTGGTGTTCCGGGCTTACTTCCAACGCTGTTATTGCCTTTTTAATAGGCGCTTTTGCATGCCTTATTTTATACTTTGGTTTTAATTCGGTTAGTAAATTACCAGTTTTCACAGGCAACGCAGATTATTATATTGAAATGCTTGGAATAGATTTTCATTACAGAAGTATTAGCCGCGGTGTTGTGGATACACGTGATGTTATTTATTTTTTGAGTATAATTTTTCTTTTCCTGTTTGCAACACAAAAAAATCTTTCAAAAAAATAGCTTTTGGCAATAATGAAGTCTTTATCAGATAAAAATAAGAATGGAAGATGGTGGTGGATAGTTGTGATTGCTGTGATTATTGCAGTTAATTTTTTTGCTTCAATTGTTCATAAACGTATTGACCTTACCAATGAAAAAAGATTCACAATTTCCTCCCCGGTTAAGAAAATATTAGGCAATATGGATGATGTTGCTGAAGTGACTATTTTTTTAAAAGGCGACCTGCCGGCAGGTTTCAAAAATCTATCCACTTCTGCAGAAGAGTTGTTGCAGGAATTTAAAGAATATTCAAATGGTAAAATCAGTTACAAACTTATTTCGCCTGATGAACAAATGCCAGGAACAACAACAACTTATGCGGATACACTCACTTCTCTCGGCGTTGTTCCCATTAACCTAAAAGTTCAGTTAAAAGCAGGTGAACAATCGCAATACGTTTACCCGGCTGCGTTAGTTCAATATAAAAATAAAATATTGCCGGTTAATTTATATTCCGGACCTAATGTTATCAGTGACAAAGAATTGAACAGCTCCGAAGCTTTATTGGAGTATAAGTTTGCAGATGCAATCTATAAGCTAACAGAAAATAGAAAGCCAATGATTGCTTATTCGGTGGGCAATGGCGAACCAACAGGCGATAACGTTGTTGACCTTGTAGAAAATGTGTTAAGAAAGAATTATAGTTTATTCACTTTAAATATTGCTAAGGAGCCGGTAATTCCTGATACTTTCAAATTGCTGATGATTGTGAAGCCAACAGCTTCATTTACTGAGGATGAAAAATTTAAGATTGATCAATTTGTAATGCGTGGCGGAAAAGTAATTTGGTTTATTGACCGGCTGCAAGCCGAAATGGATAGCCTGCAAATAAAAAACCAGGTTATAGCGTATGATCGTAATCTCAACCTTGAAGATCTTCTTTTTAAATATGGAGTTAGAATTAATCCTGATCTCATTGATGGATCTTACAATCGTGATTATTTGCCTTTTACTGTAAATGGTCAAAAACAGGCTGAATTTACTACACATGGAATTATTTTCCATTATTCGAGTCAAAACAAAATAGTCTGATCAATAAGAATATTGGGTTGGTGGCAGGAAGATTTGTAAATTCTATTGATACCGTAAATGCCCCAGGAATTAAGAAAACAATCCTGTTAAGTTCATCTGCTAATTCAAGAACAATTGAAACTCCTGCATTAATTAGCGGGGAAGAGAACCGCAATGCGCCCGAAGATGACGCTTTTAAAAAGAAAGATATTCCTGCCGGCGTATTGCTCGAAGGAAAGTTTACTTCTTTGTATAAAAACCGGGTGAGCAGGCAAGAGATGGATACTTTGCAGCTGATGGGCACACCGTTTTTAACTGAATGCATTAGGGACAATAAAATGATTATTGTTGCTGATGGAGATGTCGTTTTAAATGGATCGTTTCAGGCAGCAGCCATTGCCCATGGGCGTAAATTCTTATACTGTTGGAACACAGTATGAATACCAGTTTGCCAATAAGGCTTTTGTAGAAAATTGCCTCGAATATCTCATTAATACGGCCAACTTAAGTGAAGCAAGGGCTAAGGATTATACGCTGCGCCTGCTTGATCCTAAATTAATTGCTGAACAAAAAACAAAGTGGCAAATAATAAATCTTGCATTACCTGTGGCGCTGATTATCATATTTGGAATTATATACCAATGGTGGCGCAGGAAGAAATATAGTAATCCTTCTCTTCTAACATAAATCCCCACCTGGCTATACTTTCTGCCATAACATATCTTTGCCGCAATTGTAACGTACATGAATGCAACAGAATGGACTTATGTGGTTTTTGGAATTGTAATTATCATTGCTTTAGGTTTTGATCTGGGCCTGCTGAGTAAGAAATCAAAAAAGGTTTCGATAAAGCAAGCCCTGTTTCAAACTGTTTTTTGGATAAGCCTTGCCCTTGGTTTTTTTGTATTTGTTTTATTAGAAGACGGCCATACAAAAGGCCTGGAATATATTAGCGCTTATTTAATGGAATGGTCATTAAGCATTGATAATATTTTCGTTTTCATTCTTATTTTCTCTTATTTCCGTATAGCAGAAAAATATTCGAACAGGGTGTTATTACTGGGCATTTTACTGGCAATTATATTGAGGGTTATTTTTATAACCGTAGGAATAGCGCTTGTGCAGGAATTTGAATGGATATTATACATTTTTGGCGCTTTTTTAATATACACCGGAATAAAAATGTTTTTGGTAAATGAGGAGAATGAATTTGATCCGCAAAAAAATGCGGTATACAAATTCCTTAGAAAGATAGTTCCGCTAACACATGAAGACGGTGAAGGTAAATTCACAAAAATGATTGATGGAAAGAGACATTTCACCATGCTTTTTGTTGTGCTGATTTTGCTTGCAACAACCGATGTGGCCTTTGCATTGGATTCTATACCTGCGGTATTCGCTATTACACAAACTAAAATGATCATCTATACTTCCAATATTTTTGCCGTGTTGGGTTTGCGTTCTTTATTTTTTTTATTGAAAGGCGCAGTCGACAAGTTCCGGTATCTTAAAGAAGGAATTGCGATAGTATTAATTTTTATTGGATTAAAAATGCTGATTGAAATTTTTAATATTCATTTGCCAACATGGTTATCACTGGTTGCTATTGTGAGTTGTATATCTGGTGCTATTTTAATATCTGTGTATACAACTAAAAAAAAGAAAGTTTCTAATTAGAATTCTATAAAAAAAAATTGAAAAACGTGAATGAAACAATTCACTATACAATTGAAGAAATTGCAAAATTTACCGGCGGAAAATTGATAAATAAAAATATCGATTTGCCTTCGCCGTTAGTACTGTCGCTCGATAGCAGAAAAATTATCGATGCGCCTAATACAATTTTTTTCGCTATAAAATCTTCTCATCATGATGGCAATAAATTTATTGAAGGATTGTATGCGAAAGGCGTAAGAAATTTTGTTGTAAGTGATAAAAATATAAATGTCAATAATGTTCCGCTCGCAAATATTATTGTCGTTCGCAACACAATAAACGCATTGCAATCGCTCGCTGCCCATCATCGCAAAGTGTTTGAAAACCTCACAGTAATTGGTATTACAGGGAGCAATGGAAAAACAATTGTAAAGGAATGGTTGAATCAATTGCTTGAAGAAAGTTTTTCCATTGTTAGAAGTCCCAAAAGTTATAACTCTCAAATTGGAGTTCCGTTAAGTGTATTGAACATTAATCAATCGCACAACCTGGCAATATTTGAGGCGGGTATATCTCAGCCCGGCGAAATGAATCGTCTTGAAAAAATAATTAAACCTTCTATTGGTTGCCTTACAAATATCGGGCAGGCGCATGATGAAGGATTTAATAGCAGATCACAAAAAATTAATGAGAAGCTACAGTTGTTTGTTCATGCAAAACAATTGGTTTGCTGTACCGATGATGAAGAAATTAAAAAAGCAATATTTACTTTTCGGAATAAGATAAATGTTCGAAGTAAGAATCTTGAATTGTTTACCTGGGGTAAAAATGCTGATAATAAACTGCAAATTTTATCAGCCAATAAAACAAAAGATCACACCAGAATAAAGGCCATTTATAAAAATACAAATATCTCTATAACGATTCCATTTACTGACGAAGCATCTGTTGAAAACGCTATTAATTGCTGGTGTATTTTATTGTTGTTAAATAGAAACGACGGCCCCACGAGAAGGAAGTTTGAGTTTCTTTATCCTATTGCCATGCGGCTTGAACTCAAACAGGGAATTAATCATTGCACAATCATAAACGATAGTTACAGCAACGATATGCATTCATTGGAAATAGCGCTTAATTTTTTGGAACAACAAAAGCAAAACAAAAAACACACTGTTATTATATCTGATATTTTGCAATCGGGTAAACAGGCCAAATGAATTATATAAAATGTTGCAAAACTTTTTAAGCAAAGAAAGATTCATAAATTGATTGGCATCGGCATCGATATTTTTTCAATGCAATCAGAATTCTCTTTTTTAAAAGAAAAATATTTTTTTAAAAATGTTGAAGAATTCCCGGCAAATTTTGATGGCCTCAATTTTCATGATGAAACAATACTTGTTAAAGGGGCACGGAGTTTTGGTTTTGAAGAAATCAGCCGTAAGTTGGAGCAAAAAGCCCACCAGACAATACTTTCAATAAATCTTACAGCCATTGTTCATAATTTAAAGCAATACCAGTTGCTGCTTAAGCCTGGAGTAAAAATTATGGCAATGGTTAAAGCATTCAGTTATGGTAGCGGGAGTTTTGAAATTGCATCTGTTTTAGAATATAATAAAGTTGATTACCTGGCAGTGGCATATACAGATGAAGGTATTGAGTTACGCAAAGCCGGGATAACCTTGCCCGTTATGGTTATGAATGCAGAACCATCAACATTTGAATCAATAGTAAATAATAGCCTTGAGCCAGAAATTTTTTCTTTCAATATTTTAAATGAGTTTGCAAATTTTCTTAAATCTTCGGGAATTAATTATTACCCGGTTCATATTAAGATTGATACAGGCATGCACAGGCTTGGATTTACAAGCGATGATATTGACGCTTTGTGCGAACAGCTTAAAGTAAGTTCGTTAGTAAAAGTCGTAACCGTCTTTACACATCTCGTAGCAGCAGAAAATGCAGAAGAAGATGCGTTTACTTTGCTACAATCAAAAATTTTCGAAAGTTGTTGTGTCAAAATTGAAAATGCGCTGGGATATAAATTTATTAAACACATCGCCAATACTGCCGGTATTACTCGTCACTCCGGCCTGCAGATGGACATGGTGCGGTTAGGTATTGGCCTTTACGGAATTGGCAGTAATAAGATGCAAGGCCGATTGAAAAATGTTACTACGTTAACAACAACGGTATCACAAATTAAAAAAGTAAAAGCCGGCGACACCGTTGGATATGGAAGAAATACCAGGCTACAAAGAGATAGTATTATTGCAACGGTGCGTATCGGTTATGCCGACGGTTATCCGCGAAACCTGGGAAATGGAGTTGGTAAAATGTTGCTCAACGGAAAATTTGTTCCCGTGGTTGGAAATGTTTGTATGGATATGACGATGTTGGATGTTACGGATCATAATGCTGTAAAAGAAGGTGATGAAGTAATTGTTTTTGGAGAAAACGTGCCGTTAAATTTGCTGGCATCATGGTCTCAAACAATACCGTACGAAATAATGACAGGAATTTCACAAAGAGTGAAAAGAGTTTATTTCGAAGAATGATGTTTGGAATATCATTCATTTATTTCCCGATCCGGCTTGTCATCTCTTTGCTAATAATTAACGTATTTGATTTTAAGCCGTCCTCAATTTTATTATCTTTACCCTTTTAAATTTATTACGTGAAAGGAAGAAATGTTTTTTTGATTATTTGCCTTATTGTTATCGCTGATCAGGCTTTAAAGATTTATGTAAAGACGCACTATCATTCAGGAGAATCACATGCTGTAATCGGCAGTTGGTTTAGATTATATTTTATTGAGAATGAGGGCATGGCCTATGGCTGGAAATTTGGCGGTGAGTGGGGTAAAATAATTTTGACGCTATTTCGCCTCGCAGCGGTAATTTTTGGAGTATTTTATATTAAGAAAATTGTACAACATAAGTATCATCCCGGATTTATTATTTGTGCTGCGCTCATTTTCTCAGGTGCCCTTGGTAACCTTATTGACAGTATGTTCTATGGTTTAATTTTTGAAGATAGCAGCCCTTTCACTTACAACGTAGCAAGAATTTTTCCGGCCCATGGCTACGCCGGTTTTTTGCACGGCAAAGTAGTCGATATGTTGTATTTCCCCATTATCAGAAATACACATTTTCCAACCTGGGTGCCCTTTTGGGGAGGCCAGGACTTTGAATTTTTCCGCCCAATATTTAACCTTTCCGATGCTGCAATATCTACGGGAATCATCACAATACTTGTGTTCCAAAAGCGTTTTTTCAAAAGCAATTCTAAAAATATTGCATCCAAAAGCGTTGAAACCGGCACCTTAGTTAATGATGAAATGCAGGTTTCGTAAGGTTCCGGGAAATATAAATTTTTAAATTCGTATCATGAAACAGCTTCAAATTGCACTTTGTATTTTCGCAACTTTTGTTATATTAAATGCGTGCCAAAAAGAATATAGCAATGAACAGGGTAGCTTAAAAGTTCCTACCGGAACCTGGCAATTCAGCGATAGCAGCCACTTGTTTGCAGGGAACATGGATAGTGCATATATTGATTCAACTTCATCTTCGAATACCCAGATTCTTCATTTAATAGGAACGTCACTTGATGGATCGCAATCTTTCAACCTCCAATTATATGCAAGTTCGTTTACCACGGGAACCTATAAGGCCTCTCTTTTTCAAACCACCTTTCAATACACTTCAGGAGCAACCGGAATATACCAGGCCGGTCAATTAGTTGGAGAGTTTATTGTGAACATCACTACACTAAACAGTACCCAGGTTTCAGGTACTTTTTCGGGCTCGGCGTCCGACGCATCGAATAAAATAAAACAACTAACAAATGGAAAATTTACGTCCAGTTTTGGCGGTCATGTAGCTGGCGGAGGTGTATCTTCTGGTGTGTTAGGTGATAGTTCGGGTAATTGCAAACCAGTAATCCTGGCCGGACAATATGCCCAGGGAATAGTTTTGAATTCTACCAATACCGTCCAGGTGCAGGTAACCGTTGCGGCCGCAGGTTCCTATTCTATAAAAACCAATACGGTTAATGGCGTTACATTTTCAAAAACCGGCACTTTTACTTCGACCGGTGCGCAAACAGTAACCTTAACTGGTAGTGGAACTCCAACAAATTCAGGCAGTCAAAATTTTACCTTGAGCTATGGAAATAGCCTCTGTAGTTTTAAAATTTCTTTTGATCCGCCAGCTTCCGGAACGCTCGGCGGTGGAGGGGGTAACTGTACTCCCTTTGCCATTGCAGGAGTTTATACACAAGGTATAGCACTTGACGCTACAAACACAGTGCAAATTCAGGTAAATGTTGCTACCCTGGGGAGTTATAATATCACTACAAATACTATTGACGGGGTTACGTTTTCCAGTAGCGGAAATTTTACTGCGACAGGTGTGCAAACAATATTTTTGACTGGTAGCGGAACTCCTATAATTGCCGGTTTGCATAGTTTCACCGTAACTTTTGGAACCAGTAGTTGCACCTTTACAATTACGTTTTTGCCGGGTACTGCGTCGGGCGATTATTTCCCTCTTACACTAAATTCAAACTGGACTTACAATCTTGTCGGAGGTACAACAACCGATTCGGTTCATAAAGCTGTGATTGGTTACTCACCAGCTTTTGGCGGTAATACTTATAATACTATAGCTTCTTATGATGTTCCTTCTACTGGCGCTTTTGATTCATCTTATTACCGCAAGCCAGGTGGAGATTATTATGAATATATTGACTATTCTGACATTATACCATTTGATCAGCCAACTGCCGGGGAATTTATCTTTTTAAAAGACAATGTGGCTTCTGGTACTACCTGGACATCCCCTAATATTAGCGGAACCGCTGGTGGAGGGAGTGTGAACATTACAGCATATATAAAAATGACCATATTGGCAAAGGCGGTTCCTGTAAGTATTGCTAGTTTTAATTTTCCGGATGTGATAAAAGTGAAATACGAATTCTTTGTCGTAGGGAACCCCATAGCGATCGAAACAGATGAGCGATGGTTTGCAAAAAATGCGGGAGAAATATACAGCAGTTTTTCTAATTTCTCTGCTTCAGCAAGTTATAATATCGGCAGCTATTCTATATATTAATGGATAAGTTTATTATCAAAATGCTGGACAAGTTCCGGCAATTTTTGTTGATGCTTGTCTTTTCTTAAACTGCTATAACCAACTATATTACTTTTCCTACTCAGCAGCTAAAATATTATTGCACGAACAATCCCCACTCATCTTCGCAATCATCTTTTTCAAATGAAGCCACCCATCGTTTAAATATTTCACGAAACGTGTCTATTTCATTTCGAATAATCTGCCGGTGCTGCTCTTCCATCAAATCATCTTCAATAAAGCCATTTGTCGATATTTTTATAAACTGTGCATTCTTTCTAATGATGGCGGCATTCTCCATCCGGATGATATAGAGGCCTGCTTCGGAGCTTCTTATTTTTACACCTACTTCATAAGCATCGGCAAGCATCATCGCTTTATGATCTTCAATATAGTCTTTAGGGTATAAACTATCTTCACCTGGCTCTTTCAAACTATCGAATGCCGCTTTGAGAACAATCATTACCTGGTTCCATTGTTCATACATTGCTTTGCACAAATCCTTAGTGGGATTGGGCTTCCAACCTTCACCTTCCTCGTCATCATCGTCCCGGAACTCATCTTCATCCCACTCAGGTAATTCGTTTAGATCATCAATTTTCATATAATAGATAGATTGTTTTAATAAGTTAGTTCCCTCTCCTTCGGAGATGGTTGGAGTGAGGCCTCTACCTCCCAAACATCTTATCCAGTTCATCTTTCTTAAACTCCAAAAACACCGGCTTACCGTTAGGAGTTGTATTGCAAATTTCGCATGCAAAGAGATCTTCAACTAAAGATGTAATTTCTTTTTTATCAAGAAAAGTTCCTGCTTTTACTGATTGCTGCCATGCCATAGAACGCAATAATTTTTCTCTTTTACTGAAACTAACGTCCATGCTAAAGTGCTTATATTGTTCCAGCATTTTTTCAAGCGAGGCTTTTTCATTTCCATCAGGGACATCAGCAGGAGAGCCTTGTATTACAAATGTATTTTTACCAAAGGGCTCTACCTGGTAACCTAATAAATTCAGGTCGGGCAGTAATTCATTTAGTAATACGGAATCTGCCGGAGTAAGTTCCAGCGTTACCGGGAACAGGCTTCGCTGTATAGCTATGGGCTTACCTTTCATTGCATTTACAAATCGCTCATACAAAATTCTTTCGTGTGCATTTTGTTGGTGAATTACTATAAATCCGTTTTCATTTTCGGCAATAATAAAAGTCTTATGAACCTGCACATATTCTTCGGAGGAAGGTTTTTTATTAAGTTTATAATTATCTGCCGGCCTGTTGAAAGTAGAAAAGGTCTCGGCAGGTTTATTCGTTTCGAAAGACGGGATTGGTGGAAAACCGTGTTGTTTCGTTAATATTTGTTCAACATTTTTCGGTGTCTCCCATTGTTCCAAATCGCTTTTACTATTTATAAAATGCGCCTGGTTTTTTTGAGTAAAGGTTTTATATAAAGAAGAGCCTGCTGCTGAATTTTGTTTATTAGGAGTGAAAGGCTGACTAACGGCCTCACTGTGTTGGATAGACGAATCTAATTCAAAATCTAAAGTTGGAGTTACGCTGTATTGCGCCAGCGCATGCTTTACGGCAGATTGAACAAATGCATAAATAATTTTTTCATCTTCAAATTTTATTTCCTGTTTAGTGGGATGTACATTAATGTCAAGCCTTGAGGGATCGAGATCAATAAACAAAGCATACATAGGAAAACTGTCTTTTGCAATCATATCGGTGAATGCATTCATTACGGCATGGTTGAGATAAGCGCTTTTAATAAACCGGTTGTTCACGAAAAAATATTGATCACCCCGGGTTTTCTTTGCCGTTTCGGGTTTGCCAACAAAACCATAAATATTTAAATAATCTGTTTCTTCTTTTACACTAACGAGATTAGCGTTATAACTGTTTCCCAATATCTGGATGATCCTTTGTTTCAGCGATCCTTTCTCTAAATGAAAAACTTCCTGACCGTTAGAGGTAAGCGAAAAGAAAATGTTTGGAAAGGCCATGGCCACACGAATAAATTCATCAACAATGTGCCTTAATTCAGAAGCATTACTTTTTAAAAAATTCCTTCTTGCCGGAACATTAAAAAAAAGATTCTTCATGGCAATATTAGTTCCTTCAGGAGTAGCAACAGGTTCCTGCGAAATCACCACGCTATTTTCAATTTCTATAAAGGTCCCGATGGATTCGCCTTCTTTTTTCGTCTTTAATTCAACTTGTGCTACACCGGCAATGCTGGCCAACGCCTCACCACGAAACCCCATCGTTTTAATATGAAACAGGTCGTCAATATTTTTTATTTTGGATGTAGCATGTCGCTCAAAGCTCATCCTGGCGTCGGTTTCGCTCATCCCTTTGCCATTGTCAATTACCTGGATCAACGCTTTACCGGCGTCGTTTACGAATAGCTTTATTTCTGTAGCGTCGGCATCCACGGCATTTTCCATCAATTCTTTCACAGCGCTGGCAGGCCGCTGAATTACTTCTCCGGCTGCTATTTGGTTAGCAATATTTTCGGGTAATAAATTAATAATATCGGCCAAAATTTTTCCTTTATTTAATCAGTAAAATTACTGATTATTAGTGGGTGAGTTTAAGGGACGTATTCTATGAAATGTTTAGGATAAATTTATTACAACAAAAATTGTATCGCTGCCAGTTCTTTACCCACTTGTTGAACCCCCTTTAATATTCTTTGAGTTTGCATTGCTGAAGGCTTTTTATTTCCTTTTATATATTGGGCTAAAAGACTTTGATTAATTCCAATTCGTTCCGAAAGAGCTTTCGCATTAATAACTTTATAAAATTCAAAAAATTGGGGGAGATCAAGTGTTATTTTCAAATCATTTTCCCCGATCGTTTTGTCCTTTTCTTCAAAATAAATATTTAAAGCCTCAAGAATATTTTTCTTCAATTCTTCAAGAGAATTCCCCACGGTGTAAACAGGATATTTATCCACATACGCAGAATAACCTGTTTTGGTGCGCTCAACAATTATTTCAATCTTTTTCATAATTCAGTTTTTATTATAACCCCGCATCCTTTTTTATTTTCCGTTCAAGTCCTTTGCCGATTTCGTGGCTGCCGTGATACGGGCAAACAATTTGCCCTTTTTTAGAAGGATGCTTCATGATAATATGACTTCCTGATTACCGAACCATAACCCAGCCATCTTTCTTCAGCAGTCTTACAAGTTCGGCAGATTTCATTTTTAAAGGTAATAAATTTATTACTTATTTTGTTGCCTGTAATTTTGAATTTTTTAAAGTATCATATTTTAAGAAATGATTTATAATTTTCATTTTCGGTCAAAATTCATAATTGTTTAACTTGTGCCCTACTTAAAAAATATATCTCCTCCTGATGAATAGATTTTGGCTTACCGTTTTTTTTCTTATTACCATTTCTTCATCAACATTTTCACAAATACAAAAAAACAAAAATGCACAGTATTGGGCAGATAGTGTTTTTAATACTTTAAATGATGATCAGAGAATTGCACAACTCATGGTTTTGCGTGAAAGCAGTTATACTAAAGATGGCCCGGTATATTATGATTCTTTAATTGCAGATGCCATTAACAAGTATAACATTGGCGGCATTTGTCTCTTCCAGGGAGGCACTGTTAAACAGGCAAATTTCATTAACTATTTTCAAAGCATTGCTAAAACACCTTTGATGGTTTGTATTGATGCGGAATGGGGTTTGGGAATGCGACAGGATAGTGTTATTCCGCTCAATCACCAGATGATGCTTGGTGCTGTAAATGATACTTCCATTATTACGGCTTATGGAAAACTGGTTGGTGAACAATGCAAACGGGAAGGCATACACGTAAATTTTGCGCCGGTTGTTGACATTAATAATAATCCTGATAATCCTGTGATTAATGATCGCTCTTTTGGAGAGGATAAATATAAGGTTGCCCGTTACGGTGTTACTTATATGAAAGCTTTGCAAAGCGAAGGGGTGTTGGCCTGCGCCAAACATTTTCCGGGCCATGGCGATGTTTCAGTTGATTCACATCTCGATCTCCCTGTTATTAATAAAAGCATGAAGCAATTGGATTCGCTGGAATTATATCCTTTTGAACAAATGTTCAATGCGGGTGTGGGAAGCGTGATGATTGCGCATTTATATATTCCTGCAATTGACACTACCGCCAATACGGCAACGTCCTTATCGAAGAAAAATGTTACGGGATTATTGCGCAATAAACTGCATTATCAGGGTCTGACTTTTACTGATGCGCTTGGGATGAAAGGTGTTGCAAAATTTTTTCCTGGTGGGCAAATTGCAGCACAGTCGCTAATTGCAGGCAATGATATGCTTTGCCTCCCTGAAGATGTTGCCACATCTATTGCAAAAATTAAAGAAGCGATTGATAGCAATAAATTAAGCTGGGATGATGTGTATGCAAAATGTAAAAAAGTATTGGAGTATAAATATATTGTATGGCGTGGCGAACGTAAAACCTGTAGATACAACCAACCTTGTTCAACGATCTTAATGCAGGCGCCAATGACATAATGAAAAAATTAGTTGCAGAAAATGCCATCACCATATTAAACAATAAGGATAAAGAATTTTTTCCGTTAACTGCATTGCATACTGAAAAAGAATTGTTTATGTAGGAATTGGAATTGATAGCGCAAATACATTCGCTCAACGAGCTGAAAGACGATTATGAAAGCAGATGCATTTTATTTTAATTATCAAGAAGATAGCGCCAGGATACTATCAACAGTAGAATTGATTAAGAATCGTTATAAGTGCTGTAGTGATCGGTGTTCATAATTACAAACGATATCCCGCTAATCAATTTGGAATCAGTGGTTATGCGTTGAGTTTGATCAAACCAGATTCAACAAAATAATAAGACCATTATATTTGATTTTGGAAATCCTTATGCACTTAAAAACTTTTGCGACGCTGATAATTTGGTTGCTTGTTATGAAGACGATTCTATCACTCAAAATGCTGCCGCAGATATTCTCGAAGGAAAAATACTTGCCAAAGGAACATTGCCCGTTACCGTTTGCGACAAATATAAATATCGGAAGCGGAATTATCTGCCAAAAGAATCATGCCGCTTGCAACGCCGGCTGCAGAAGGGCTTAATGGTTTGCAAATGACGCACGATATTGATTCTATTGCCTTGGAAGGAATTGCCGGAAAGGCATATCCCGGTTGCGTTGTTTTAATTGCACGGCATGGAAAAATTGTTTTTGAAAAAGCATATGGTAAATACAATTACGATACGCCGGAGCCTGTCAGCCTGAATTCCATTTATGATATGGCATCGGTAACAAAAATTTGCGGTACTACCCTGGGCGTTATGAAATTGTATGACGAGGGCAAATTAAGGCTGGATAAAACATTGGGAACCTATCTGCCATGGGTAAGAAAAAGTGACAAAAAAAATCTAAATATAAAAAAGATATTACTTCACCAGGCAGGGCTTGTCGCCGATGTTGTTTTCTATAAGAAAACCGTGGACCCGGTTACAGGAAAGCCTTTGCCTCAATATTTTCGCCCGGATTCATCTGCTAAATTTAATGTGAGAGTTGCACAGAATTTGTATTTACGAAGAGATTATGCGGACTCGATGAACCAAAGTATTGTTGACAGCAAGCTTCTTCCCGGTGAAAAATATGTTTATAGCGACAATGATTTCATTTTGATGGCAGATGTTGTCCGGGCTATTTCAGGATTGAGAATAGATAAATATGTCGATAAATATTTTTACAAACCGATGGGACTTCATTCAATTGGTTTTAATCCCAGGAACAGGTTTGATACCAATTTGGTTGCTCCAACAGAATTGGATCAATATTTCCGGTATCAACATTTGCATGCAGATGTTCATGATGAGGGAAGCGCCATGTTTGGCGGGGATGCAGGACATGCAGGCTTATTCAGCAATGCAGAAGATATTGGGGCATCCTTCAAATGTTTTTGGATGGCGGCTCATTTAAAGGAAAACAGTACATCAAGCCTTCAACATTGAAATTATTCACTGCTTATAATTCAAGCATCAGCAGGCGTGGTATTGCTTTTGATAAACCTCAAAAAGACAATTATACCACTACAGATCCTCATCCTTATCCTTCAAGATTTGCATCACCGCTTACTTTTGGGCATACAGGATATACGGGTACCTGTATTTGGGTTGATCCGAAATATGATCTGGTTTACGTATTTTTAAGCAATCGTGTGAATCCAACAAGAAGTACCGATTTATACAGATTAAATATAAGGGGATCTATTGAAGATGCGGTTTACAAAGCGATGGTTCCGGCTATACCAGAAGTTTTGAAAAGAGAAGAATTGGAAAAGCAGGAATTGGAGAAGTAGTATTAAGATTTTATAATTCAAAAAACAAATAATGCAGAGTTTTATTTTGCTCCGTCAACTTTTAATTAACGTGTTAACTTTATAAATGAATTATTGTATTAATCATAAAAGATTTAAATCATGGAATATCCTTATCAGATAAAAACATTAGAAGAATACCAGGAAGCCTATAAGAAAAGTGTTGAAGATCCCGAAAAATTCTGGGGTGATGTCGCGGAAAATTTTTACTGGCGCAAAAAATGGGACAAGGTTCTTGATTGGAATTTTAAAGAACCAAAGGTTGAATGGTTCAAAGGTGCTAAGTTGAATATTACTGAAAATTGTATTGACCGGCATCTTGAAACCATGGGTGAAAAACCTGCCATCATCTGGGAGCCCAATAACCCTGAAGAAAGGACAAGAGTTGTTACTTATACAAGATTGCATAAAAGAGTTTGCCAGTTTGCGCAGGTATTGTTAAACAATGGTGTTAAGAAAGGTGATCGTGTTTGTATTTATATGGGAATGGTTCCTGAACTGGCTTATGCAGTTTTGGGTTGCGCAAGAATAGGAGCGATTCACAGTGTTATATTTGGCGGATTTTCTGCGCAAAGTATCGCAGACCGTTTATATGATGCGAATGCAGAATTTATTGTAACCTGCGATGGAGCTTATCGTGGTGGCAAAGCCATTCCTTTAAAAAGCATCATTGATGATGCATTGATCGGGAATCGTACTGTAAAAAAAGTAATAGTTTATACAAGAACAAGAACACCGGTTTCAATGCTTAAGGGCAGGGATGTTTGGTGGGAAGATGAAATGGAACATGCGTTGTCTCAAATCGAAAAGAATAATGTGGTAACCATGCCCGCAACTGAAATGGATGCGGAAGATCCGTTGTTTATTTTATATACTTCCGGTTCAACTGGTAAACCAAAAGGCGTGGTGCATACTTGTGGTGGTTACATGGTTTGGACTACTTACACTTTTGTAAATGTATTTCAATATAAACCCGGCGATGTACATTTTTGCACTGCAGATATTGGGTGGATAACGGGACATAGCTACATCGTTTATGGCCCGTTAGCCGCTGGGGCAACAAGCGTAATGTTTGAAGGCGTTCCTACCTGGCCGGATGCAGGAAGATTCTGGGATATAGTTGATAAATACAAAATAAATATTTTGTACACTGCACCTACGGCTATACGAAGTTTGATGAGTTATGGTTTAGAGCCCGTGAAAGGGAAAGACATGTCAACTTTAAAAGTACTGGGTACTGTTGGTGAACCCATTAATGAAGAAGCATGGCATTGGTATGATGATAATATTGGGAAAGATAAATGCCCGATTGTAGATACATGGTGGCAAACAGAAACAGGTGGGATTTTAATTTCAAACTTAGCAGGTGTTACTCCGGCGAAGCCAAGCTGGGCTACTTTGCCTATGCCCGGCGTACAACCGTTACTGGTAGATGACCGGGGAAACGAAGTTACTGAACCTGATGAACATGGCTTATTGAAGGGTAATCTTTGTATTAAGGCTCCCTGGCCCGGAATCATAAGAACTACTTACGGTGATCATGAGCGTTGCCGGAAAAACTATTTTGATGCTTATGAAAATTTATACTTTACCGGCGACGGAGCGCTTAAAGATAAGGATGGAAACTATCGTATAACGGGAAGGGTAGACGATGTTTTAAATGTGAGTGGCCATCGCATTGGAACAGCCGAAGTTGAAAATGCAATCAATATGCACACTAATGTTGTTGAAAGCGCTGTTGTTGGTTTCCCTCACAACATAAAAGGCCAGGGCATTTATGCATTTGTAATTACTGAAAAAAATACACATGAAGATGAACGTGCCAAAAATGATATTCTTGAGACGGTTGCAAGAATTATCGGCCCGATTGCCAAACCTGATAAAATACAATTTGTGAATGGTCTTCCCAAAACACGAAGCGGAAAAATAATGCGACGTATTCTTAGAAAAATTGCCGAAGGCGAAACAGAGAATCTTGGCGATACAACCACTTTGCTTGATCCCGCTATCGTGGATGAGATAAAACAGAATAAAGTGTAAATTTCACGATATTATTATATGAAAAGATTTCTGAAAATATTTCTCTGGACATTTTTAATAGTATTTATACTTATCAATTTCATCAGTGCAACTAACGCCTACAAGTTTACCCATTTTTATAATACCGGTGAAGTAGTCATTAAACCTGAAAGCAAGAAAACAAAGTGGGATCATGTGAGTGATATACTATTTGGTAAAGATTATATCAAGAAAAAAAATGTTCCTCTTCCAGAGTCTTTTTCAGATGTTATTATTACTACAAAAGACAATATAAAATTAGCAGGATGGTACGGTGCCGCAAATAATTCAGTTGGTTCTGTTGCCTTGTTTCATGGATATGGCGATAACAAAACAAATGTGCTGGAAGAAGCGAAAGGCTTTTTAAATATGGGTTATAATGTATTGTTGCTCGATTTCAGAGGACATGGAAACAGTGAAGGTCACACCTGTACTATTGGCTACCGTGAAACCGAAGACGTAACGCTTGCCTATAATTTTTTAAAAAGTAAAGGAGAAAAAAATATTGTTCTATGGGGAATTTCTATGGGTGCGGCCACGGTAGCACGGGCCATAAACGAAGATCATCTTCAACCTTCCAAAGTAATTTTGGAAATGCCGTTCGCCACAATGGAAAACGCAGTGGAAGGCCAGCTTAAAACAATGAATTTACCAGCCGAACCTCTCGGTGTTCTGCTTACTTTTTGGGGTGGAATTGAACATGGGTTTTGGGCTTTTAAAGTTAATCCCAGATGAATATGTAAAAAAAATTCATTGCCCGGTATTGATGCAGGTTGGCTTAAATGATTTGAGAGTTACACCACTAGAAAGAAAAGAAGTTTACGAAAATTTAAATCAACCAAAACAACTGGTAATTTATAATAACAGCGGCCATGAATCTCTTTGCAAAAAAGAGCATCTAAAGTGGCTGGCAAGTGTGTCTGCATTTCTTAATAGTTAATGCATGCATCCAAAAGATATTTCCATAAATGATTATGATTATTTCTTACCTGAAGAGAAAATAGCGTTTTTCCCGTTAGAAGAAAGAGATCAGTCGAAATTGCTGATTTATAAAAATGGTGAGATCAATGAAGATATTTATTTGAATCTCGCCAACTATTTACCTGCAAAAAGTTTTCTTGTTTTTAATGATACCAAAGTTATAAAAGCGAGAATTTTATTTACGAAAGACTAACGGGACGCAGTTATCGAAATTTTTTGCTTGGAACCTTATGAAGCAATTAATGATTATGCGGTTGTTCTTCAGAAAAAAAATTCAGTGCGATGGAAGTGCATGATTGGCGGTGCCGGAAAATGGAAACAAAAATATCTTGAAAAAAAATTTTCTATAGATAATGATGAAGTAATATTAAAAGCTGAGTTGGTTGAAAAATTAAGTGATGCTTATGTTGCGGAATTTAGCTGGAACCCGGGCGAATACTCATTTGCAGAAATAATTGAACATGCCGGCAAAACTCCTTTGCCTCCTTACATAAAACGTGAAGCCGGCGAAAGTGATGCTGAGAGATACCAAACCATTTATTCAAAATATGAAGGATCTGTTGCGGCGCCAACTGCAGGACTGCATTTCACAGAGAGAATATTTTCATCTTTAAAAGAAAAAAATATTGACACAGGTTTCGTTACACTTCATGTTGGTGCAGGAACTTTTAAGCCAGTAAAAAGTGAAACCATGCAGGGCCATGAAATGCATGCAGAATGGATAGACGTTTCAACAGGTTTTATTGAGCAACTGATAAAAAATATTTCAAACGGAATTTTTTGTGTGGGAACTACTTCTGTAAGAACTGTTGAAAGCCTTTACTGGATGGGTGTTAAGGCAATACTTCATCCTGAAATAACAATTGATGAGCTTGAAATAAAGCAATGGGAAGTCTATGAAAACGGTTTGGTAAATAATTCTTATAGTGCTGCAGAAGCTTTGAATTCTCTATTAAATTTTCTTCACGACAAAAAAGCAGAAAGGTTATTTATAAGAACGCAAATAATTATTGCTCCAGGTTATCAATTCAAAATTGCAAAAGGAATGATCACGAATTTTCATCAACCCAAATCAACTTTATTATTATTGATAGCTGCTATGGCTGGGGAAAACCTGCCTACCGGACAGGTAGGATGGAAATCAATTTATGAGTATGCTCTTAAAAACAATTTTAGGTTTTTAAGTTATGGCGATGGATGTTTGATTTTTAAGGGGAAGTAGTGTTAGTAAATTAAATTTTGTGGTTTCGCTTTAACTTAAATCATTAATGGTCGGCATCAATTTTATTGCCTTTGATAATAACGTCGATTTATCTGGGGAAGAATTCTTTTGGCAAAAAACAAAAGGATGGAATAATTCTTCCGTTATTGGAAAATGGACACCTTCCGACAATTTAAACGATATTCAAAATATTAATTTCTGCCTCTATAAAAATAGGGAGATGGCTCAACTTTGTAATTCCAATTTAATGATTTATAATTGTAACAAATTAATTGCATTATTTCCAATTCTTGCTCTCTTAGCACAGGCGATTTGATCTTTAGAGGTACCCAGGTGAATATTGGAGAACTGTTTCCCCGTGACAAACTGGAAGCGTTTATAGAAGATGATTCGCAATTGGAATTTGACATAGATTTATTGCGGCCAATAGCCTGAATAACCGTACCACATTAGTTTTTAACCCCCATTACTGTAAAGTCGATACTACATATTAGGTATTGGGCAGGGTTTTGCAATTAGTCAATTTTACAGGGATACCACAGCAAGTCATTAAATTTTTTCGACATAAAATTAATTTATCACTAAAACACAACTCTAATGAAAAAGTATTTGTTACCCGGCATTTTATTAATTGCCGGTATTGCATTTCTTTTATTTCCGTATTTATTTTCATCAGGTTCTATCGACCTAAAAATACAGCCTGCTTCGGTAATAATGCCGGCGGCTTATAAAGTGTACGCTAATCCCGATGTGGCTGGTGGCCGTTACAATTTGTTTAAGGCCATTATAACAAATACGGGCTCGTCTGAGATCCATAATCTTAAAGTTCAATACCGTATACCGAAATATATTGATGAATGGACTGACGTTCCCGCACAATCAGATTTGTTGCCGGGGCAGGAGGCGGTGGTAACTTGTTTTCCCGTTTTTAATCAAAGCATAACTGAAAAAAATACTTCATCGAGAGAAAAAACAGAGATACGGTTTTTTTATGGAGGCAAATCTAACCCTACCGAGAAGGACGAATCATTTGTATTTGATATGACTTCAGTAAATGATATTGTTTTTACTGATATGAGTGATAAAGACAAAGTATATAATTCGGACTATGCAACTAACTTAGCTTTATATGCTTGTATGGTGGCTTCCCAGGATCCAATTATAAAATATTATGCACAACAGGTTCAGCAAAAAGTGTTGCAGGGCGAACAAGCTGCCGGAGTTGGAACAGCCGGAACGGTTGATGAGAAAACGGTTCGTGAAGCTTTACGCGTTATGGAAGGTGTGTATGAAGCAACACGTCGTACTAAAATGGTTTACAGTGAAACATCTGCTGGGCTTACCAAATTTGGTGATAATACATCCAGCACAGAACACATTCGTTTAGCGAGAGAAGTAGTTACTGGCAATACCGGTTTATGCATTGAGCTCGCATTATTACATGCCAGTGTTTTAAAAGCGGCCGGTAATCATGCAGTAATTTTTCTTATTCCAGGGCACGCTTATCCAGGCATCAAATTAGGAAACTCTTATTATGCCCTGGAAGCAACGGGTATTGGCGGTGAGGGCCTTGGGGGTACTATGACAGCTGACCAGGCCCTGCAAGCCGGAATGAAAGAAGCGGGAGAATTCTTTACCGCCATCCAAAAAGGCCTGCCGGGCTATAATTTATTGGACCTTGATGAGTTAAACGATGAAGGGTATAAAGAAATGGAATTGAAAGATGATCCATTTTTGCGCCAAAAAGTTGATCAATTAACCCAGGCTTTTCAAGCGGGTTATACTGCTCCACAACAACAACAGCAACAACAGCCACAGGATAATGAACAAAATGTTGCTGACAATAATAACAATAGCAACAACAATGCTCCATCGATGGCAACTCATAGCGGTAACATTAGTTTCTCGTATCCGGCAAGTTGGGCGCAGAAAAATCATCCCTATCAGCAATTGCCAATTTTGGCAAGTACGTTTACTTCACCTGGCGGTGGCAAACATGGAGCTATAGAAATTTACCAGGTACCCGGTGCCGCCAATCCTGCCCAGGCGATGAATTATATCCAGCAATCTTTATTAAGATTGGGAGTGCAGGTGAGATATGCACCTGATGGAGATCAGAACGGACTAACCCGTTTCTCCGGAACGTCTGTGGGCGCTCAAGGTATTGTTTATCGTTGGGAAGGTTTTATGCGTAGCGTGAATGGCGGCGTAGAAGGAGTTGTTGTAGGAGCCGGCCCCAATGCAAACTTTACTACCATACATCAACAAATAATGAATACCATCAACTAAAAAAATTACAATGAAAAAAGTATATAGAAAAATTGCAGAAAGTTTAATAGTCTTACTTTCTTTAGCGGCTTTTTCAACAAATTCCTACAGCCAGGTTACTCCCGAAGATCCTACAAGCATGGTGCAAGACTTTACAGTTAACCTGGATAAACTCGGAAACGCGACAATGGTGCTTACTCAAAAAATGAATGCCAGTCAATGGGCAACATTTAAAACGAGCCAGGTTTATAACGATCCGGCAATGGCTAAGCGTGATATGGAGCGTAGCATGTCTACCTATGTTATTGATGACTTTAAAAGAGACATGGACGAAATGAACAGGAAGGTAACACTTTCTTTAAAGGTGATCAGCTATGCACAATACAAAGGAAATGGTCAATGGTCGTTAAAAATTGATTCAAAAGACCCGCAGGTGACTAAGCTAACGGATAAGGCTTACATGATTACAGGAAATGCTGTTATGGGCAATAACCTGGTGCAACAAATTTTTAAAATTTATTTTCCCGGTGGTGCAAGCGACGTTAAGCAAACAACCGATGAATTTGGGAAAGCTATATTTACTTATAACGCTGGCAGAGGATTTGCATCTTATTTAAAATGGAATAATATAGTTGGCCTATTACTTATTTTAGCCGCAGTTTATCTATTGATTAAATCTCAAATCGGACAAAAATATAACACTGTAAGAGTATGATAAGAATACAATATTATATCGGAATAATTTTCAGCAGTTTAATTTTCATTCTTTTTTCAACCAACGTTGATGCGCAGCATACCATTTTACATGGGGATACACTGGTTGTCGATGACGGAGCTAAGTTTTGGCTAAATGAGGAATTGGTTTTTGGATCCGGAACCAAAGCCGACAAGTCGTATACTTATATCTATGAAGCGCCCAGTGGTTTTCAAAAAATAGTTGCCGATCACAAAAGAAAATCATTGTCGTCAGTGTATAAGGGATCTAAATCCAGGATTATTAAATTTGAGAAAGCACTTGGTCATAACAAAAAAGGATTTGATTATACTATCCTTGTTCTTGAAATGCCCAATGGTACTAAATATTGGTGCGATGCGAGAAATGCTTACGCCAATCATGAAATTGTATCAAATGCTTCTGGCGATAACGGTGCTCAGCTTTCAAAGAACGACTCAAAAGATAATGCTAATGATTTAAAGAATAAAAAACCCGCTTCAAAAAAAATACCTTCAAAAAAGAAAATCTCGCCTTCAAAAGAAACAACAATTTTTTAGTTGGCTTGCCAACGTTTCCGGTTGAGGATTTTTTTACTTTTGAATATGAAATATTTTACAACGATCGCCGTCATTATTTCGGTGATCGTTTTTTTGCCAGCCTGCAGCACCACGCGAACACCTAAATCTTCAGCTAAAATTACCACAACTGAAGCGCCGGCAAACACCGGGACATCAAATCGCATAAACAACTCTGTTCCGGGAGTAGTTATCGACACAAAAAATGTAACAGCAGATTCGGTTGTTGAATTTGCCAAAACACTTATCGGAACAAGATATAAATATGGTTCTGCAATCAAAGAACAGGGCTTTGATTGTTCCGGATTTATAACCTATGTATTTAATCATTTCAAAATACACGTGCCGCGTATTTCAAAAGATTTTACTAATGCGGGAATGTCCGTTGATCCTGCGGCAAGTAAACCTGGAGACCTCATTCTTTTTACGGGAACAGATACGACCGGCTGGATTGTAGGGCACATGGGCATCATCACTCAAAATGAAAGTGGAAGATTACAATTCATTCACTCGGCATCCGGAAAATCAATTGGGGTTATTATATCTGGTATGAGTAAATATTTTGAAACGAGATTGGTGAAAGTAATAAGAGTGTTCCAGTATTGAGTATTTTTCTAATCTGGCGTTATCCAAAAGAAAGCGTTAACTGCTTTGAAATAATTTTCACTGCCTTTACATTCTTATAAATATTGCCTGAATTTTGTATATGATATAAAGCAGTTTCTTCGTACCTCGATGCTATTATTATTTCTACACCATCGGCGTTAGCATCAAATAGATCTTTAACCAATTCCGGGGTATTATTATTTTTAGAAAGATGAGATAAAAATAAATGGCTCATAAACGAAGGCCTGTATTTTTTGAAAAGAGCCAATGCCTGCATATTAGATAAATGTCCCTGGCCACCGCTGATGCGCTTCTTCAAATGATAAGGATAACTACTTTCGCTTAACATCTTTTCATCATAATTGGCTTCGAGAAATGCTGCGTGGCATTGTTTAAAATGTTTAATCACATGATTGCACGGTAAACCTATATCTGTAAAAATTCCCACTTTTATATTATTGCAGCCTACAACAAAACTATTAGGATCGCTTGCGTCGTGAAGTTTTGGAAATGGTATTATAGTGAGTGAACCGATCTTTACACTTTCATGAGCTTTGAAAGACATTGCCAAATGATTTTCGATCCTGATGCCACTATTAGACAAAGTATTGGCTGTAATATAAATGGGAAGCTGGTACTTTTTGCTTAATACTTCTATTCCTTTAATATGATCAGAATGTTCATGCGTAATAAAAACTGCTTTTATTTTCCTGATGGCAAGGTTAAGACGCTTCATTCTTTTTTCAATTTCCCTGCACGCAATGCCGGCATCGATGAGTATGGCTTCACTTTCGTTAGCCATATAGTAGCAGTTACCATTGCTGCCGGAATTTAATGAAGAAATAAATAAAGACATTAAGGGCAAAGAAACATATTTTAATTATGCAAAGAAAAAATTCTTATATTTTTACGCCTCGAAAAAGTCTTTAATTGGTTTAGTTTTTATATTTAATATTGAGGTAAATTGCTTTTTCATTCCATCGTGATAAAATAAACTATGATGTTATTCGTCATAATGGAAAGTCTTTAACCTATTCTAATATTCTATGCGTGAGTACTACATCTTTGATGGGCAGGCGAAAAGAGGGCCATTCGATTTGGAACAACTAAGATCGAAAATTTTAAGTAAGGAAACTCCTGTTTGGTATGAAGGACTTACAGCCTGGATGATGGCCGGAAACATCGATGAGCTTAAAGAATATTTTGCACCTAAACCAACGCCTCCTCCTCCATTACCCCGGCCAATTCAAAAAAATACGCCATTACGTGAGGAAATATTGAATTCGTTTTCCGAGACTACTCCACTTTATCCTGAAACTAAACGAAAAGGATATTTCGTACCAATCTTAATTTCGATTGATTATTATAGCAGGTATCATCCTCGTAGTGCTTTATTATCAAAAAATAATTTCTTTTTGATAATAACCTGTGTCCAGCATTCTTAGAATTGTTATTGAATATTTAGTTGAATAATTGTATCTGCATCATCTGTCTTTATTCCATCCAAATAGATATAAGTTCCCTCAGGTGATTGTTTATATTTAATTTTATTTCCTCCGCCAAATTGTGATGCACCGATAATTTTTTCTTTCATATCAGGAATAAGAATGTAAGATTCGTTTTCCGGCAAGTTTCAGAATATGTACAAACAAGGTTTTATTTTTTGCGGTAATAACTCCCCATTCTTGCGGTGGAATAATATTGCCTTTTGTGCCATAAATTGTTTGTCCGTTAACCCGCATCCATTTCCCGATTTCCTTTAGCGTATCAATAAATTCCGGTTGGATTTTTCCGTTAGGCATGGGACCTACATTCAATAAAAAATTTGCGTTGCGGCCGGCCGCGTTTACGAGATAATGAATCAATTGTTTTACCGATTTGTAGCTCGTATCAGTAATATTAAATCCCCATGAATTATTCATCGTTTCGCAGGTTTCTAACGGCAATTGTTCCGAAGGCTTTTGAAAACTTAAGCCTGAATTATTCTGACCAGGAAGATCTCTTTCAAACATTTGGAAATCCTCTCCCTCGAATGGCGTAAGGTGATGATTATTTCCAATGAGGCATTGTGGTTGAAGCTTATGTATTAAACCATAAATTTCATCGTAGTGCCAGTTGATTCTTGAAGAACGATCTGCATTTCCTTCGGGTGCTGTTTGATCCCAATGGCCATCAAACCAAATGCCTGCAATTTTTCCATAGTTAGTTAATAATTCTGTCAATTGGTTTTTCATAAATTGAAGGTAGTGTGCGTAATCACCTTTGCCTTTTCTGCCGGAGTGCTGGCCTGTTCTGCCTGTTTCATGAGGATAATCTTCCCTGCCCCAATCTAAAAGTGAATAATACAAGAAGAGTTGAATTCCCTGTTTATGACATTCGTCTGCTATTAGTTTTACAACATCTTTTTTATAAGGAGTGTGCATAATGTTGTAGTCAGTAAACTTTGTATTCCACATACTAAATCCATCATGGTGTCTCGTAATTAATGTTATGTATTTCATGCCGGCATTCTTTGCCATGCTTACCCATGCGGCCGCATTAAAATCAATTGGATTAAAAAAATCTACTAAGCGTTTGTAATTTTTTACAGGAATACTTCTGTCATTCATTACCCATTCACCTGAACCTGGGATACTAAAAATTCCCCAATGAATAAAAAGTCCGAAACGATCATTGCTAAAGACTTCTCTTGCTTTTAAATTTTCGGGGTTTGGCTTGTACGTTTGTGCGGAAACATCGCCATACATTAAAGCACAGCAGGTAATTATTAAAAGTAGTTGCTTCATCTATGCTGGTTTTGTTGTTGGTAGTATAATTGCAAGAATTGATAACTTATGTTCCTACAAACATAATGCATACATTTTTTAAATAATGAATGATTAAAAATTTTCACTAACAAAACTTAATTGCGTCTATGCCATAATAATTAATGGTAATATTTTCATACATTCTGAATATAAATTTCCATAAAAACAAAACCGCAATTCCCATCACAAGAATCACGGTTCTTTTATTTGAGTCGCCAATGCAGCAACAGGTATTTACATTTTCAAGACTTTGCCAGCTCCGCCAATCTTGCTTTGATTTTTGCGTATTCCCTTTATAAAATACATTTCCGCTTCCGCTAATTTTTGCCTCAATACTATTACTTGCATAAACTCTTACATTACCATTCCGCTGATTTTTGCATCTACATCATTGCTGTTAATGTTGCTGCAATCTATGTTGCCGCTTCCGCTTATTTGAGCGCTAATCGAATTTGTTCCGTTACCTTTTAAATCTATATTCCCGCTTCCTGCTATTGCCAAATCAAGGTCTTTAAATTTATCGAATGTTAATTTAAGGTTTCCTGAACCCGATACAGCCATATCTGTTTTTGAATCATTTGTAAATGCGCCATCGCCACTGATATTTCCGCTGCCACTAAGTTTTAACGAGTTTATTTTAGTCATAGAAACATACACGTTCATTTTTGATTTGGATTTAAG